>NZ_JAHAMK010000019.1 GCF_018383585.1 Microvirga sp. 3-52 | reverse complement strand
TCTCAACTTGAGGAAGGTCGCCGCGCGCACCGGCGACCAGAACACGCGCACGCAGATCAGCGGAATAGGGCTGGGGCATGGCTTGCCTCCCGGGCCATATGCCTGTCAACGCACAGCCCACCCGAATGGATTCAAGTCCAGATCAAAAGCGCTTTAGATGAGAAGATGATGGTTCTCGATTTCTGGGCCCACGGCATGGATATCGCGCTGAAGTTTACGGACGAGCAGATCAAGGCTGTCCGGGGATTGAAGGAGGCTATCGACGCAACATCAGTGCTGCCGGCTGCCATTGGATGGGACGATGAAACCGAAGAGACCGAGTAGAATGCCTGTCGCATTCATTCCTCGGACAACGAACGGATCCTGGTACGCCAATATCGTCCCCTTCTTCAACTGCGCGAATTCGATAGGGATCTTGGAGCCGGATTCATCTGGATTGTAAGACAGGATACCCGAGTTCTTGTCGTACAAGACGTAGTCGTCTTTGTCACTTGACCGGGAGTCGACGACAAGGAACCGATCCTGAAGCTGAACCAGCTTGGAAGGCGTACCTTTGCCGAACTTCGTGAAGATCATGTTGTCGAGCCAGACGGCGTCGTCCCTCGCGCTGAAACCCTTGAGCGCGTCGAAGTTTATCGCTCGATCCGTTTGGACGTCCCCGACTTGGAGATGGCATGAGTTTGTAACGGCATCGACGAGCGGGCGTGAAGAAAAGCCGCGCCTGAACCTTATGACGGCTCAAGGCGCGGCCCCGGCCCGTAATTGCCCCTACGGGAGGCTGTTAGCTAAAGATTAACCTTGGCTGGAATGCGGCTTAGCTTCGCAGTTTATTGGGCCATTCTGTGGAGCCGGCTTTTCCAGGTGGGGCGGACGGGCTGTCCGGCGAGCTCGGTGATGGCGGCAGCTTTCGAACCTGCGACGGAGACTGGAAGGGCCATTCATAGACCCGCAGCCGGGAATTCCAGAACGAACATTGAAAACGCTTCTAAAACCGTCCTGTCGATCAAGACTCTCGAATCAGAAGTTGTCAAAAATCTGAGATGGCTGGGGGACCTGGATTCGAACCAAGACTAGCGGAGTCAGAGTCCGCTGTTCTACCATTAAACTATCCCCCACCGAAGCCTCTGAAATCCTTTGCCTTTTCTGAAACTTATCTCAGCATCTCGGGCAGGGATTCGAAACCGGCGTCGCGGTTCGCGGTGAGATAGGGGGCTTTTGCCGCCGCGTCAAGCCTTCAAGAAGGCGTGTCGGTAAACGAACGGGTGGATTGCGAAGATGAATGACTTGATCTTGTGAAGTAATATATCATCATATTGGCTGCGGATCCAGGAACTGTACCGCTTCGCCAAACCTTTCGAGTATGGTGCTGCACTGTATTTGACGATGAACCGGATCGACTTCGCCGAAAACTGCTCTCGTCCGGCAGCCTAGATTTCCTCGTCCACCGCCCCGCCTTTTGGCGTATCCATATCGAGACCTGATCTGAACGCCGCCTCGTCCTCAGCCGCTTCCGCAGCGGCGGCGATTCTCTCGTAGCGGTCGAGAGCGCCTTGAAGGATGTAAGCGGCAGCCATCTTGTCGACGGCGTCGGCCCGCTTGGCCCGGGAGGCGTCCGCGTCAA
Organism: Microvirga sp. 3-52; assembly: GCF_018383585.1. Lineage (GTDB taxonomy): Bacteria > Pseudomonadota > Alphaproteobacteria > Rhizobiales > Beijerinckiaceae > Microvirga. The sequence goes on along the minus strand of NZ_JAHAMK010000019.1, from coordinate 95,104 downwards.
GGAGGGTGCGGGTCACCACCATGGTGGACATGCGCTCGTCCCAGAACAGGATGGGCAGAGGCAGGAGGGGCTTCATGTTGCGCACGAAGGCGCGCGTGGCCTGCGAGCGCGGGCCCTCCGTGCCGTCCATGTTGAGCGGCAAGCCGAAGACCAGGCCACCGACCTCGTAGCGCGCGACAAGATCCTTGATGCGGCCCACATCGGGGGTGAACTTCATCCGCTTGATCGTCTCAAGCGGGGTTGCAATGCGCCTTTCCACGTCGGAGAGGGCAAGGCCGATGGTCTTGGTGCCGAGATCGACGCCCATAAGGCGTGCCCGCGGCGCCAGGCCGTCGATGAAGGCGACCAGTTCATCGTCTCGTGAGATCATGGCTGCCACCTCGTACTCCTGCCGGATCCCAGCCAGTATAGGGGAAGTCGCCCGGCGTCGAGACGGGAGAGACGCCGCCATCTCCGATAATCCTCGACGTCATCGCCGGCCTTGTGCCGGTGATCTCGATTCTTTAAGGCGCCGAGTTTTTCCCGTATCGGGATGGCCGGGACAAGCCCGGCCATGACGCGGTAGAGGACCGGCCGCTCAGCCTCACGCAGCGCTTGTCAGATCGGGCGATGACGGGGCGGGGCTTGTGGCGCCGGCGCGTGACGGCAAAGCTTCCCCCGAGCGATTGAACAGGTGGCAGAACTCGCGGGCGAGATCGAGGCTGACGGTGGTTCCCATCTCGTGCCGTGCATCGCCCGGCTCGCGTACGGTCAGGCGGCGGCCCTGACCCACATCGACGTAGAGCAGATGGTTCTCGCCAAGCTCCTCGACCAACTCGACCCGCCCCTTGAGGGAGCCTTGAGGGCTCACACGCACGTGGTCGGGTCTGACACCGAGGGTGACGGGCTCGCCCGGCCCGATACCTGCCGGCGCAACCGGAACGGCCAGGGTTCCGCCGCCGGGCAGGCTCACCAGCACCTCGTTCGGCCCAATGCCAGCGACCTGGCACTCCATGAAATTCATCTGCGGCGAGCCGATGAAGCCGGCGACGAACAGGTTGGCCGGGCGGTGATAGAGCTCGAGCGGCGTGCCGACCTGCTCGATCCGTCCGGCGTTGAGTACCACGATCCGGTTGGCGAGCGTCATCGCCTCCACCTGGTCGTGCGTCACGTAGATCATGGTTGCGCGCGTGTCATGGTGGAGCGTGGCGATCTCGATGCGGGTCTGAACCCGAAGCGCCGCATCGAGGTTGGAGAGCGGCTCGTCGAAGAGAAACACCTCGGGGTTGCGTACGATGGCGCGGCCGATGGCGACGCGCTGGCGCTGGCCGCCGGAGAGCTGCCGGGGCTTGCGATCGAGGAGCGCCTCGATCTGCAGCATGCGCGCAGCCTCGCGCACCTTGGCGTCGATCTGAGCCTTCGAGGACTTCGCCAGCTCCAGGCCGAAGGCCATGTTGTCGTAGACGTTCATGTGCGGGTAGAGCGCGTAGGACTGGAACACCATGGCGATCCCACGCTTGGCAGGAGCAAGATCATTCACACGCTCGCCGCCGATGAAGAGATCGCCGGCGGTAATGTCCTCGAGCCCAGCGATGAGGCGCAGCAGGGTGGATTTCCCGCAGCCGGACGGGCCGACGAAGACGACGAACTCGCCGTCTCGGATGTCGAGATCGACGCCGTGGATGACCTTGATCCGGCCAAAGGATTTCTGGACATTCTTGAGGACGACATCAGCCATTGAACAGCATTCCTTGAACTAGCCCTTCACGGCCCCGGCCGTGAGGCCGGCCACGATCTTGCGCTGGAACACGAGCACCAGGGCGATGATCGGGATCGTCACGATGACGGAGCCTGCCATGATGGTGCCCCAGGGCAGCTCATAGGCCGTCGAGCCGCTCATGAGGGCGATGGCAGGCGGCACCGTGCGCCGCTCGTTGGTGAGCGTGAAGGTGAGGGCGAAGAGGAACTCGTTCCACGACACGATGAAGGCGAGAAGCCCCGTCGTCACGGCCGCGGGCGCCATGAGCGGCAGGAACACGCGCCGCACCACGATCCACGGCGTCGCGCCGTCGACGAAGGCCGCCTCCTCGATCTCCTTCGGCAATTCGCGCATGAAGGTGGTGAGCACCCAGATCGTGAAGGGCAGGGTGAGCATGAGATTGGCGAGGATCAGCCCAGGCAGGGTGTTGTAGAGGCCAAAAGCTCGGATCAGCTCGAACATACCGGCGAGCACCGCCACCTGAGGAAACATGGAGACGGCGAGGATCGTCATGAGCAGGAGCGAGCGGCCGCGAAAGGCGATGCGCCCGAAGGCGTAGGCCGCCGTGATCCCCAGGCCCAGCGACAGGGCGACCACGGAGCCCGACACGACGATCGAGTTCAGGATGTTCTGGCCGAAGGGCTGGCGCTCGAACACGGCGAAATAATTCGAAAGATCCAACCGCTCCGGCCAATAGGCCACCGAGAACAATTCGCTTCCGGATCGGAAGGACGAGATGACGGCGTAGTAGAACGGAAAAACCGCGAAGAACGCAATGACGATCACGAGCAGCCAAAAGCCAATCCGCGCGAGAAACCTCATCGCGGATCCTCCCCGAGCCGAACACGCCCGGCCGCGAGCGTGATCACGACGATGAGGGCGATGATCAGGAAGATCAGCGTCGAGGCAGCGGAGCCGAGGCCCACCTCCTGGAAATCGACGAGCTGCTGGCGCGCATAAACGGACATGGAGGCCGTGTCCTTCGAGTTCGACGTCAGAACATAGATGAGATCGAAGACGCGTAGGGCATCGAGGGAACGGAAGATCACCGCGACCAGCAGCGCCGGCTTGATGAGCGGCAGGGTCACTCGGAAGAAGACGCGAATGGGAGAAACGCCGTCCACTTTCGCAGCCTCGTAGATATCCTGCGGCAGCATCTGAAGGGCGGCCAGGATGAGCAGGGCCATGAAGGACGTGTGCTTCCAGACATCCACCATGACGGCGGCCCATAACGCCGTGTCCGTATTGGCCGTCCAGCTGACGGGCGCGGCGATCAGGCCGATGCGCAGCAGGAGATCGTTGATGACGCCGAACTGGTCGTGCAGCATCCAGTTCCACATCTTGGCCGACACGATGGTGGGGATCGCCCAGGGGATCAGGACGATGGCCCGCATGATGCCGCGGCCCGGGAACGCCGCGTTCAGGATCAGCGCCACGACGATGCCGAGCACCGTCTCGATGGAAACCGACACGAGGGTGAACCACAGGGTGTTCCAGACGGAATGCCACCAGTCGGGCTCGGTCAGGATCCCGAACCACTCGCCGTCGTAGTTGGCGAGATAATTCTCGAAGCCGATGAAGTCGTAATCGCTCAGATTGTTGAGGTCGGCATCGGTGAGGCTGAACCAGATCGTCCGCACCAGGGGCCAGCCGGCAATGAGCGCAACGACGATCAGGCTCGGCGCGATGAAGAGCCACGCCGCCCTGATGCGCGAGCGCGTCAGCGATGAGCGGCGTCCCTGCACCTGTTGCTGAACAGGGACGCCGTCCTGAGCGACGGCACCGCTCATGATCATTGCCAGCCGTTGCGCTTGATCCGCTTCAGGTCACGATCCAGGCGGTTCAGCGCCTGCGCGGGTTCCGCACGCTTGGAGAGAACCTGGTGCACCGCATTGAAGAACTCGGTCGAGACCTTGTTGTAGTTCTGTCCCGTCACGGTGGCAGGGCGCGCGACCGCATTGCTGAACACGTCGACGAGATCGCCGATGAACGGATTGGCCTTGGCGATGTCGGCGTCGCTGTAGAGCGACACGATGGTCGGATTGAAGGAGCCTTCGACCGCACGGCGCTTCTGCTCGGCCTCGCTCGTCAGATACATCACGAGATCGGTCGCGGCCTCGGCATTTTTGGAATATTTGGACACGGCGAGAAGCTGCCCGCCGAGAGTGCCCGCATGGCGATCATCCGCGCCGCCCTTCGGCAGGGGCGCAATGCCGACCTTGTCCTTGATGGTGCTATCGGCTCCTTGCGCCAGCGCCCAGGCATAAGGCCAATTGCGCATGAAAGCGGCGTTGCCGGATTGGAAGACGCCGCGCGCCTCCTCCTCCGTGTAGTTGAGCACCCCTTCGGGCGTGATCGTGCCGACCCAGCCAGCGGCCATCTTCAGGGCCTCGATGGCCTTCGGATTCTCGATGGTGACCTCGCCCTTCTCGTCGACGATGGTGCCGCCATTGTAGGAGGCGATCCATTCGAGCGCGTTGGTGGTCAGGCCCTCATACGCGCGGCCCTGCCAGGTATAGCCCCAGAAGTCGCCGCGGCCCTCCTTGCGCTCGCCCTCCTGGATGAGGCGGGCCGTCTCGTTGAGATCGGCCCATGTCTGCGGCACGGGCCGCTTGTATTTGTCCAGAAGGTCCTTGCGGTAATAGAGCAGGCCCGCATCGGCGAACCACGGTACGGCCATCAGCTTGCCCTCGACCCGGCTGGTCTCGACCATGGCGGGAAGATGATCGCCGATCGTGCCTTGCGCCTTGGAGGTCAGGTCGAGCAGGTGATTGCCCAGGGTGCCGGTCCAGACCACGTCGATCTGGAACACGTCGATGTCGCCGGCGCCCGCGGCGAGAAGCTGCTGAAACAGGGCGAGACGCTCGGTGGCGGAGTTGGGCGTCGAGACGATCTTGACCGTGTTGCCGGTTTTGCTCGCCCAGGCGTCGACGCCCTGCTTGCAGATCTCGTATTCCTTGCCGAGCGCGCTGCACGAGATGGAGATCTCGACAGCCCAGGCACTGGTGGATGCGAGAAGTCCGGCGGCTGCCGCGAAGCTGGCGATGAGGCGGGGCATGGCTATCCTCCTGCAGACTTGATGTTTATTGCTTAGCTTCTTAAAGCCCGACCTGCCGTTTTGTTCCTGTGGAACGTGGTCGACGGCCCGCGTCTGCCCCATCTCATGTTGCCGAATACAAGGGAATTCTCATGAAAATCACATGGTTCGGTCATTCCGCCTTCCGGCTCGACTTCGCCGGCAAGGCCGTGCTCATCGATCCGTTCTTCACCGGCAACCCAGCCTTCGAAGGCGACACGGCGAGGATCACCGAGGGCATCTCCCACGTCCTCCTCACGCACGGCCATGGGGACCATGTGGGCGACACCGTCCACATTGCGAAGAGTACGGGCGCCAAGGTCGTCACCAATTTCGAGCTCTGCATGTATCTCGCCAAGCAGGGCGTTCAGAACTTCGATCCCATGAACACGGGCGGCACGACGGATCAGGACGGCTTCACCGTCACCCTGGTGCGGGCGGATCACTCCTCCGGCCTCGTGGAGATGGACGTGAACTTCCCGCTCGGCAGCGCCAATGGGATTGTCGTGAAGGCGCCGGGCGAGCCGACGATCTACCACATGGGCGACACGGACATTTTCGGCGACATGGCCCTGATCGCCGAGATCCATAAGCCCGACGTGGTGATCGTGCCCATCGGCGACCGGTTCACGATGGGGCCCGAGGTGGCGGCCCTGGCGGTCGAGCGCTATTTCAGCGGCGCGAAGGCCGCTATCCCTTGCCACTACGCCTCCTTCCCGCCGCTGGTGCCCAACGCCGACCGCTTCGTCGCGGCTCTCGATGGCAAGGGCATTCAGGTCGTGGTGCCGCACAAGACCGTGGGCGTGACGGTGCAAAAGTAACCCGCCGTCATCGCCTCCCCGGACTTGATCCGGGGACGGGTGCCGGTGATCTCGATGTGGAACAGCGCGGCGCTTGTCCGATCGGGATGGCCGGCACAAGGCCGGCCATGACGTGGGAGGGTGTGATGACGTCTGCGAGGGGATGATCGTCTCCTGTCCAAGAGCCAGCACCCGTAGGCCCAGAGCTTGGGAGCCCTGAGCCGTCAGGTTGATCGAGGGTGGCGCGAGTGGCGGCCCGGCTCGATGATCTAGGGTTTGATGGAAGAGCCAGGATGCCTCTTCGCACGCGGTACTTTTAGGCGTTGAGACTTGGACCAGCACCCGGCTGCCAAGGGCCTCCTGCCAACAGGCGTGCGAGGCCTGCGGCGGGACCGCTCCCCGCCCCACATCTGCGACGCCTCGCGAGCGCGCCCCCCGTCGGGCCGGGATGAGCACAGGTCTAGCCCAGGTGATACATAGTGTCAAGAACAAAGTGAGAACATAGCGTTACATCCGCTCTCCCCCGTCATCACCGGGCTCGTGCCAGTGATCCCGATGGATTGAAGCACCGCGCCTCTCAGCATCGGGATGGCCGGGTCAAGCCCGGCCATGACGGCAAAGGGTGTGACCAAGGCAGGCGCAGGACGAAGGAGGGTGTGTCCAATGACAGTGTGACCCGGGACAGTGTCCTGCCCCACCGCGTCATCACCGTTCCCGCCCCGTCATCACCGGCCCTCGGACCCTCCGACGTCATCACCGGCCTCGTGCCGGTGATCCCGATGGTTTCGAGCGCCGTGCCCCGCCCAATCGGGATGGCCGGAACAGGCCCGGCCATGACGGGGAGGTGTTATTCCCGCGAGGGCGCGCACACCGGCAGTGTCATAGGAAGGCCTCCCCGCACATCCAACATTGCCCCCCGAGGCAGGCGGGTGCTATAGGCCGCGGAAGCTATTTCCAAGAGGTTAGACCATTCATGTCGGTCGATGAGAAAACGGTCCGCCGCATCGCCCATCTGGCGCGCATTGCCGTGACGGATGCGGAGGTGCCTCATCTCCAGGGTGAACTCAACGCAATTCTCTCCTTCGTCGAGCAGCTCAACGAGGTCGACGTGGAGGGCGTGGAGCCCATGACGTCCGTAACGCCGATGGTCATGAAGAAGCGCCAGGACGGCGTGACCGACGGCGGCTATCCGGAGAAGATCGTCCAGAACGCCCCCGCCACGGAAGACAACTTCTTCCTGGTACCGAAGGTGGTCGAATAGAGCGCAGCCTCGTTCGACCATCCCCGGGCAAGCGCAGCGCGACCTGGGGATCCCGAGAAGATTATGGCGCCGTTTCGGCGCCGAAGAAGAGATCCAGTCCCGTGACCGAACTGACCCATCTCACGATTGCCGAGGCCCGCGACGGCCTGAAGGCCAAGACCTTCTCTGCCGTGGAACTCGCACAGGCCCATATCGATGCCATCGAGAAGGCGAGGGCGCTCAACGCCTACCTGGTCGAAACGCCGGAGAAGGCGCTTTCCATGGCCAAGGCCTCGGACGAGAAGATCGCCAGGGGCGAGGGCGGGGCGCTCGAGGGCATTCCGCTCGGCATCAAGGACCTGTTCTGCACCGAGGGTACGGTCACAACCGCCGGCTCCAAGATCCTCGGCAACTTCAACCCGGCTTATGAATCCACCGTCACCCGGAATCTCTGGAATGACGGCGCCGTGATGCTCGGCAAGCTCAACCTGGACGAGTTCGCCATGGGCTCCTCCAACGAGACCAGCGCCTTCGGGCCCGTCGTGTCGCCCTGGCGGCGCGAGGGCTCGAATGTAAGCGCCGGCGCGTCCGGCGCCATCGAGGGCACGCACCTCGTCCCCGGCGGCTCCTCGGGCGGCTCGGCGGCAGCGGTTGCCGCGCATCTGTGCCTGGGCGCCACCGCGACCGATACGGGCGGCTCGATCCGCCAGCCGGCGGCCTTCACCGGCACCGTCGGCATCAAGCCGACCTATGGGCGCGTCTCCCGATGGGGCACGGTGGCCTTCGCCTCGTCCCTGGACCAGGCCGGCCCGATCACCCGCACGGTGAGGGATTCGGCCATCATGCTGCGGTCCATGTCCGGCCCCGATCCCAAGGACACCACCTGCGTCGACTTACCCGTGCCTGATTTCGAGGCGGCCATCTCCCGCGGCGTCAAGGGCCTCAAGATCGGCATTCCGAAGGAATACCGGGTCGACGGCATGTCGCCCGAGATCGAGCAGCTCTGGCACCAGGGCGCCGAATGGCTTCGCGCCGCCGGCGCCGAGATCGTCGAGGTGTCGCTGCCGCACACCAAATACGCGCTGCCCGCCTATTACATCGTGGCTCCCGCCGAGGCTTCCTCGAACCTCGCGCGCTATGACGGCGTGCGCTACGGCCTGCGCGAGAACGGCCGGGACATCGTCGATCTCTACGAGAAGACCCGCGCCGCCGGCTTCGGGCGCGAGGTCAAGCGCCGGATCATGATCGGCACCTATGTGCTCTCCGCCGGCTATTACGACGCCTATTACGTCCGGGCCCAGAAGCTGCGCACCCTGATCAAGCGCGACTTCGAGGAGGTCTACGCTAAAGGAGTGCACGCCATCCTCACCCCGGCCACGCCGTCGTCCGCCTTCGGCATCGGCGAGAAGGGCTCGGGCGATCCGGTCGAGATGTACCTCAACGACATCTTCACCGTGACGGTGAACATGGCCGGCCTGCCGGGCATCGCCGTTCCGGCCGGGCTCGACGCGCAAGGCCTGCCGCTCGGCCTTCAGCTCATCGGCCGCGCCTTCGACGAGGAGACCCTCTTCGCCGCCGGTCAGGTGATCGAGGATTCCGCCGGCCGCATCGAGCTGCCCCAGGCCTGGTGGGCTTGAATCGCGTGCACCCCACCGTTCCCGTCATCCATCTCTGGGACTGGCTGCCCGCGGCCTTCGATCCTGTCCTGATCCTCATCGCCGTCTGGCTCGGCTGGAAGGCCGACCAGTTCGGCAAGGTGCTGATCATCGGCATGGTCGCGCTGGCGGTGTCGGCGCTCGTCTCCTGGGCAATCAGCAGCCTGGGGCTGCCCTGGATCGCGCCGGTTCGGTCGGATGGCCTGACCCTGTTCCCGGTGCGCTTCGTCGCCGCAATGCTCTGGGCGAGCGGCGCCTATGCCGCGCGGCGGGTGGCGAGGCGCTAAGGCAGCCCTCATTTTTGCGCCGCGATAGTTCGGCCTACACCGAAGCTTCATACGGCGACAGTCTTCGCAGGCTGTGCCAGGTTCGTGCCGCTTTCCATCGAGACGCACGGACCTTCCACCATGGCGACGAACCCCCTCAGGCCCAACCATGCCATCGAGCTCACGCTCCTGGCGACCCTCGCGACGCTCTGGGCTTCGTCCTACACCTTCATCAAGATCGGGATCGACACGATTCCGCCCGTGACCCTGATCGCCGCCCGCACGCTGATCGCGGGCGGAATCCTCGTTCTGATCATGCGGTGGCGCGGAATCCTCCTTCCCCGGGACGGGGCGAGCTGGCGGAATTTTGCGGTACAAGCATGCCTCAACAGCGTCATTCCTTTCACGCTCATTGCCTGGGCGGAAAAGTCCATCGATGCCGGCCTCGCCGTGATCCTGAACTCGATGACCCCGGTCTTCACCTTCCTGATCACGTGGCTCTGGTCCCGCCACGAGGCGACGTCTTTCCGCAAATTCACCGGGGTCATTCTCGGCCTTGCCGGAACCTGCATCATCGTCGGAAGCCAGGCCTTCACTCATGTCGGCCAGGAGTTGACCGCACAGCTCGCCGTCGTGCTGGCCACGATCTGTTATGCCGGTGCCGCGATTTTCGGGCGCAACTTCAAGAATCTCGATCCCATGGCTCCGGCGGCCGGTTCGCTCCTGTCAGGAGCGATGATCCTGCTGCCCCTGAGCCTCGTTGTGGACCGGCCCTGGACCCTGGCCCCGTCGGGGGCATCGGTCATGGCGCTCTTCGGCCTCGCCGTGTTCTCGACGGCCATGGCCTTCGTCATCTATTTCCGCCTGATCCATACCCTCGGCTCGGTCGGCACGACGGCTCAGGCCTATCTCAGGGCGCCGATCGGCATCGCCATCGGAGCCTATTTCCTGGGCGAGAGCCTCAGCGAGGCGGCCTGGATCGGGCTTCTCTTCATCCTCGCAGGCGTGGCCGCCATGACGATCCCGCAAGGCAAGCGGAAGACGATCATTCAAGCGGCATGAGGGCAGGGCATCAGGTCTCGGCCAATCCTGCCCCAGCCCCGGCCGGATTGCCGAGCGCCGTGGCGATCTCCGCCAGCGTCGCCTTCTCGGCATCGCTCACGGTCACGCCGCCGAAGCCTAGGAAGCCGCCTTCCTTGCCGGCCTCCGCCGATTTCTGGGCGACGCTCCACAGCCAGGATTTGAAGGCAGGAGCCTCCTCGGGTGCCTTGGCGTCGAGCAGGGTCGAGACGGCGTGGAGCTCCTCGATGGCCTTGCGCTTGATGTCGACGAACTGGCTGCCCTTGAACTGAGCCTGAAAGGACTCGCGGACCGCGTTCCGGGTTTCCGTGTTGGCGATGTCGTCGGCGACGGCCTTCACGAGAGGCGTGGCCTGCGCGTCCTGCTTCGCCTCCAGGAGCGCCCAGCCGCTCGACATGGATTCCTGCAGCAGGCTCCAGAGCCCGCCGGGATCCGCCGCGGTGATCGCCATGCTGGCGACGACCGGGCTTGCGACGAGACGGGACCATTCCTCAGGGGTGAAGCTCGACTTGCTGGCCATCGCAATGCTCCTCGTGCTCTGCCGGTAGCGGGGAATTCTTCAAGCCTAACCGTTGCCGCTTCGGCTTGGTTCCTCGCGGGTCGGATGGTGCTCCACGCGAAAATGGGTCTGACCCGGAGGTCAGACCCACCATGCGCAGCGTTACGCGAGACGCGAAGTTACTGCGGGTTCGCCGGAGCCGAAGGAGCGGCCGGGGAAGACGGGCTTGCCGGGGCTGCGGGAGCCGCCGGGGACGACGGAGTCGTCGGGGTTGCCGGAGCGGTCGAGCCGGTGCTCGGCGACGAGCTCTCCGTCTGGGTGCCGGTGCTGCCGGTGGTGCTCGGTTCGTTGCTGCCGCCATCGTAGAAGAGGAAGGCCAGAAGGCCCAGCGCGACAACAAGACCGCCGATCACGTAAGCAAGAGTGTTCGAGCCGCGCTTCGTGTTATCGTAGACATTGGTCTCGCGATTGTAGACATTCGGTTCGCGATCCATAGGATCCATAGCCATTTTGAAACTCCTTGACCGTTTTACCTCCCGAACAACGCCGTATGTCGGATGGGGTTTCATCCGAGCGTGGCAATTATTTTCGATATCTGTGCATAAATTGTTTCTAATCTTAACGATCGGTTAAGCAATCTGAACACCCGTTCATGTTGAAGGGGGTTGACCCGTCCGAGGGTCGCTCTTACTCCGGGTAGAGCATCGTGCGGAAAAGTGGACCCGGTTTTTCCGCGCACAACGATGCTCTCATTTTATGGAGAAAGCATCGGATGGGTCCCAAAAGTGCAGATCCACTTTTGGGTCCGATGCTTCAGCATAGGCGAGAGATAAAGGCGCAAGGTTCATGAACGCTCCGGTCAACCCTAAGAAGCTCATCAAAGGTGCGACAGGCGATTGGGAAATCGTCGTCGGGATGGAGATCCATGCCCAGGTGACGAGCCAGGCCAAGCTGTTCTCCGGCGCCTCGACGGCCTTTGGCGGCGATCCGAACAGCCACGTTTCCCTGGTGGATGCGGCCATGCCCGGCATGCTGCCCGTGATCAACGAGGAGTGTGTGCGCCAGGCCATCCGCACCGGCCTGGGCCTCAAGGCCGAGATCAACCTGCGCAGCACCTTCGACCGCAAGAACTACTTCTATCCGGACCTGCCGCAGGGCTACCAGATCAGCCAGTACAAGAGCCCCATCGTGGGCGAGGGCGAGGTGATCGTGGATGTGCCCGAGAGCGGCGAGACCATCACCGTGCGCATCGAGCGGCTGCATCTCGAGCAGGATGCCGGCAAGTCGATCCACGACCTGCACCCCACCTTGAGCTTCGTCGACCTCAACCGCTCGGGCGTCGCCCTCATGGAGATCGTGTCGAAGCCGGACCTGCGCTCCGCCGACGAGGCGCGCGCCTATGTCACCAAGCTGCGCACGATCCTGCGCTATCTCGGCACCTGCGACGGCGACATGGACAAGGGCAACCTCCGCGCCGACGTGAACGTCTCCGTGCGCCGTCCCGGCGAGGAGCTCGGCACCCGCTGCGAGATCAAGAACGTCAACTCCATCCGGTTCATCGGCCAGGCCATCGAGGTCGAGGCGCGCCGCCAGATCGCGATCCTCGAGGATGGCGGCAGGATCGACCAGGAGACCCGCCTCTACGATCCGGGCAAGGGCGAGACCCGCTCCATGCGCTCCAAGGAAGAGGCGCACGATTACCGCTACTTCCCCGATCCGGACCTGCTGCCGCTCGAATTTGACCAGGCCTATGTGGACGATCTCGCCCAGCACCTGCCGGAACTGCCGGATGAGAAGAAGGCCCGCTTCATGGCCGATTACGGCCTCTCACCCTACGACGCGAGCGTGCTGGTGGCCGAGCGCGCCTCCGCCGACTTCTTCGAGGAAGTGGCGAAAGGCCGCGACGGCAAGGCCGCGGCGAACTGGATCATCAACGAACTGTTCGGCCGCCTCAACAAGGAAGGCAAGGACATCACCGAAACCCCAGTCTCAGCGTCGCAGCTCGGCGCCATCATCGAGCTGATCGGCGAGAATGTGATCTCGGGCAAGATCGCCAAGGATCTGTTCGAGATCGTCTTCACCGAAGGCGGCGACCCGCGCGAAATCGTGGAGAAGCGCGGCATGAAGCAGGTGACCGACACGGGCGCGATCGAGAAGGCCGTGGACGAGATCATCGCCGCCAACCCGGACAAGGTGGAGCAGGCGAAGGCGAAGCCGACCCTGCTCGGCTGGTTCGTCGGTCAGACCATGAAGGCCACGGGCGGCAAGGCCAACCCGCAGGCCCTCAACGAGATCCTGAAGCAGAAGCTCGGGATCGAGTAAGGCCTTTCGGCCGACCGGCGGAACGCGAGAGCTTCCGCCGGGCTCTTGCAAGGCGCCTCATCCCGTGACCTCGCAGCCCAACCCCTTCGCGCCGCATTGGCTGATCCGCGACATCGTGATCAGCTCGCACAAGTCTGCCGTGGGGCCGGGCGGCCTGCTCTTCATCGGTGATTCCATCGTCGAAGGTTTCTACTGGAACTGCATCGGCCCGTTGCCTGTGCTCAATGCCGGCTATTCCGGCATCTGGACCGAGGCGCTGGAGCGGCGCGTGCCACTTCTGCTGACATCGGCCGAGCCCCGGATCGCCGTACTGCTCGTCGGCACCAACGACGCCAAGAAGGATTGCACGGAGAGCGCCCTCGATGGCGCTGCGGAGCATTTCGAGCGGATCGTCCGACATTTCGGCGACGCGCAGGTTCCCGTCGTGGTGCTCACGCCGCCGCCCATCGAGCAGGCGAAGCGCCTGACGAGCTTCTATTCCCCCGATGCCATGGCATCCCTGAGCCGTCGCATCGTGGAGATTGCAGAGGACCGCGCGGCTGCCATCGTCGATCTTCAGAAGGAATTCGCGGACGAGACCGGCGCGGCGAGGGAAGGGATGACGACCGACGGCATCCATCTGTCGGCGCAGGCCTACAGGCTCTTGCACGACATGCTTGAAACGACAATCGCCGCAACGACGGCGCGGAGGGGCAATGACGGAACGCGCGAGAAAAGTTGAGGACCAGCCGGTCTTCCGGCCTGTGATCGATGCCGACGCACAGGATCTTTTCGGTCTCCTGTCGCTGTGCTACGCGGAATATCCGGGTTGCTTCGTCGACCCGCACGACGACCTTCCGGACCTGCGTGCCGCCGGCTCCTCCTACGCGGCGACCGATGGCGCCTTCTGGGCCGTCGAGGATGAGCGCGGGCGCGTCTGCGCCTGCGTGGCCGTCGACTTCCCGGAGCGCGGAGCGGCGGAACTGCATCGGCTCTACGTGCGCTCCGACCGGCGTGGACAGGGGCTCGGCTCATTGCTCGTGCGCCAGGCTGAGAACCATGCCCGCGCAAGGGGCGCGGACCGCATCGTCCTCTGGTCGGACACGCGCTTCAGGACCGCGCACAGACTCTACCGGCGACTGGGCTACACGCAGGTCGACGGGCAGCGCCAGCTCGCCGATATCTCCAAATCGGCTGAATACCGGTTCGAGAAGACATTCTGAGATCTTCGTCTGGCGAATTCGCTCAAGTCGGAGTATACTTCGTCCGCGGCTGACCTCTCAGCCGCTTTTTCATCAACCTCAGCCGAAGGAGGCGTCACATGGTTTTGCTCTTTGTCCCATGCACCCACGCCGCAATCCTTCCATCCAACAACGCTGCAGGTTTCGATGAAGCAGATTACGCTTTCCCTCGTCTGGCTGACCGTTCGCATTGATCTGATCCCGACCGCGCGCGGGCGCGGCCAGACATCCGCCAAAGCTCTCCCTCCGTCCGAGTTGCAGGCCTCCCTTCGCGCAAGACTCAGTCCGCATTTGCTCAAGGACATCGGCGAGGACGTGAGCGGGCGCGACTGACGATGATCAACAATTGTTCGGAAGGATAGATCGTCCCGTATCCTTCCGCTCCTTACCAGAAATAATGGCAGGTCAATTGTTCACGGGATCTCGTAGACCATGAACTCGTCGCTGATCCCGCGAAGCGCCGTCTTCTGCAGGGTCGGCTGCAGACCCTGGCGGGCGATGACGTGCGAGGCCTCCGGGTTTTCGACGACGGTGTCCGTTGCAAAGATCGAGCGCGAGACCGCAAGTCCCTGGACGCGGGAGGCGATGTTCACCGTCTGGCCGAAATAATCCTGCCGGTCGTTGAGCGTCACGGCGAGGCACGGGCCCTCGTGAATGCCGATCTTGAGCAGCAGGTCCTCGCTTCCGCGCTGCTCGTTGAGGCTGCGCATCGCGTCGCGCATCCGCAGCGCCGCCGAAATCGCGTGATCCGGTGTCGGGAACGTCGCCATCACGGCATCGCCGATGGTCTTGACGACGGCTCCGGTCTCGGCCGCGGCAATCTCGTGGAGAACGCGGAAATGCTCGCGCACGAGATCGTAGGCGACGAGATCGCCGACGCGCTCGTACAGTTCCGTCGAGCCTTTCAGGTCCGTGAACAAGAACGTGAGGCTGGTGATCTTCAGGCGCTGATCGATGTCGAGCGTATCGGTGCGATAGAGGTCGCGGAAGGTCTGGTTCGTGAGCAGGCGTTTCGCCGTGAGGAAGGGACGTCGCTGCTTCAGCATGTGGTGCAGTTCGTTGCCGGCGACCCATACGGAGGGCAGGGCGCGCCGGTTCGTGCGGTTCTCGAGCGAAATTCGCAGCGGCCCCGGCTGCATGACGAGGGTATCGTTCTGCGGATGGCTCTCGTTCAGGACGAGCGACAGGCTCTGGCGCTCGCGGGTGGGCTCGCCCTTCACGTCGATGAATTGGGCGGCATGCGTGACCGGCTCGAAGACGATCACGAATTCCGCCGGGAGCTGCAGCGACAGGATCGCTCTCTCGCCGGGCGGGAGCTCCACCGCATCGAGCACGATCTCGTCGAGCAGGCGTTCGAAATCATCCGGGAGGTCGATCCCCGAGCTCCAGAAGATTTGGCGCATGTATTCATGCATGGGAAGGGTATCCGGATCGTGGGCCGCGATCTTGCGAACCCGCGGGCTCACCGTGAATGTGACCTCCACTATTTCGTCGAGGGTTGGCTCGTATCCGGCAGCGCAGAGGGCGCAGCTATACTCGCTCTGATTGATCGATTTGAGGCTCATGCCCGACTCGAGCACGCCGCCGCATCCAGGGCAGAGAATGTTCCAGGACATTTCGAACATGCCGAGCCGGGCTGCATGGAGGAACGCCGCGATGGTGCGATCTTCGTCGAGCTTGTTCCTGGCCGCGAAGGTCATCACGTTGATGCGGTTCAACTCGTGATCCGGTGCGTCACGGATCAGCGTCTCGATGGCATCGACAATCTTCGGATCAGCGGACTGACGCAGAACCGCGAGAAACTTCTGGTCTTCGCTCATAATGCGACCTTCTTCGAGGTGCGGAACAGACCGTTGAAGACCATCAACGCTGCGGAACCGCACGGATCACGATGGTACGCTTTGGCTACAAATCCTTATGATGCAAAGAGATAGGCTCTTAATCCGGCAATGTAAGGGCAAAGCAGATCTCGAAGGCCGACCGGCCATTCCCCTCTGCCGTCATCATCCCCGGCCTTGTGCCGATGATCCCGGTTGTTGAAGCGCGGCGCTCGTCCGATCGGGATGGCCGGGACAGGGTCAGGCTGGATAATCCCTTACCCTTGCCGATCTCAAGTCTCCGCGACCCCGTATTCCTCCGCATAGAGATTGGCGACCCGCGTCTGCCACAGGCACAGCGCCGGCGCGACGACGAGCTCGATGATTAGGCCGCCGATCATGAAGAGCGAGGGCAGGCCGGTGAGCCCGAGGCCGACCAGACGGCCCAAGCCGCCGATGACCACGAGCAGGGTCAACAGCCGGAAGCGGCCCGTCCTGATCTCGATGGAGGGCAGGGTGCTCCAGAAGCAGAGGCCGATGCCGAGGAGCAGACCGGACAGGAACCGGAAATGGCTTTCCGCCGATATGCTCACCGCATCCCCCGTCAGCGCTTGTCCGAACAGGACGCCGTAGAGCCCCGCGGCAACGGGAATGGCCGCGACGATGGCCACGCTCTGCTGCAACAGTTTCCGCTCACGTTCCATGCTGGCCATCACATCCCCCCGTTGCGTGAGATTCTGCTCCTTCCCGAGCGAGAAACAATCGATTAGGTTCCCGGGCCACAGAATTTTCTCATAAAGGGAACGCATCATGCCGGCACGGTTCGAATTGCACGGTTTTGCCTTTTCGGGGCCGACCTACAAGGTCGCCCTCGCCCTGTCGCTCATGGGCGGGGCCTTCGATTACGTGCATCTCAACATGATGGCGGACGAGCATAAGCAGCCGCCTCATCTGTCCCGGCAGCGCTACGGTCAGGTGCCCTTGCTGGTCGATCGCAACAACGGGCGCCATCTGTGCCAGTCGGCGGCGATCCTGGAATATCTCGGCGACATGACAGGGCGGTTCGGCGGCGCCAATCTCGACGAACGCCTGCAGGTGCGCGAGTGGATGTACTGGGATTTCGACCGTCTCGCCGCGCCCTTGTACAAGGCCCGCGTGATAAAGCTGGGCTTCCGAAAGGCCCCTGACGAAGTGGTCGAGGATTGCATCAGCGCCGCCAAGAACGCTTTGGGCGTTCTGGAGAGCCATCTGGCAGGCCGCACCTGGCTGGTCGGGGAGGGCGTGACGATTGCCGATATCGACATCTACGGGGTCGTGGCCTTCGCCGGCGAGGCGGGCATCGATGCGGCTGAGTATCCCCAGGTGAGCGCATGGGCGAAGCGCATCGAGGCTTTGCCCGGCTTCAAGGCGCGGACGGATCTGCTGCCGATGGAATCCCGGGAGGCGGCATGAGCGTCCTGTCGATCCGCGAAGCGCAGGCCGGCGATCTCGAGGCGATCATCCGTCTGCACGAGGAGGATGAGCTGGGTTCTCACGGCGACGTCTGGTCGGCCGAGACGCAGCCGGCCTACGAGGCCGCTTTCGCGGCCATCCGGATGAGCCCGGAGAACAAGCTCTTTGTGGCGGTTGACGGCAATGAGGTTGTCGGCACCTTCCAGCTCACCTTCATTCCCAATCTCACCGGCCGCGGGGCCACGCGCGTCAAGGTGGAGAGCGTGAAGGTGAAGGCGGCCCGGCGCTCCGGCGGCATCGGCGCGCGGATGATGGCCTTTGCCGAGGACCATGCCCGCACCAACGGGGCCGCCGCGATGGAGTTGACCTCCAACAAGACCCGCAAGGACGCCCACCGCTTCTACGAGCGCCTGGGATTCGCCCGCAGCCACGAGGGCTTCAAGAAGAAGCTGTGAGACAAGGCTCTTTCGCGTCATGGCCGGACTTGTTCCGGCCATCTCGATTGGATAAGCGCGGCGATTCTCGGGCCGTCATCACCGGCACAAGGCCGGCGATGACGGGAATGCCGTTCGGGGAGAGGTTTTAAGCCTTCGTGCCGCCCTTGAGGCGCGCGTTGCACTCGCTCCAGAACTTCGGCCACTTGGCGTCCTTGGCGAGCTTGCCGCCGGCCTTGGCTTCCTTCCATTCCGTGCTGCACTTGCTCATGCGCTCGCGGGCCGCGAGCTGGGCAGCGGTCGGCTCCTTCTTCGGCTTCATCTCGGCGGCGGCCTGAGCGGCGCCGGCCATGGACAGGGCCATCGCGGCGGCAAGAGCGGAGCTTACAATTCGGTTCGTCATCGGGTTCCCCTGGCGCTTCATTGAACGCATGGGGCATCTCATAACGAAACAATGAAACATGCAAGGGTCCAGCGACGGCCCTGCAGGCTTTCCACGGAATTTCATTGCAAGCGGTGGTGTCAGTCCCGATCTTATGTCTTAACGTCCGGCACGAACCTGTGCGTTACGCAAGGAGAGGCAATCCATGGCGGCTTCCACGCAGCAACCGATCGATCTCTATTACTGGCCGACGCCGAACGGGTGGAAGATCACCATCATGCTCGAGGAATGCGGGCTGCCTTATGCGATCCACCCGATCAATATCGGCAAGGGCGATCAGTTCCAGCCTGAGTTCCTGGCGATCTCGCCCAACAACAAGATGCCCGCCATCATCGACCATGATGGCCCTGGCGGGCAGCCGATTTCCGTCTTCGAATCCGGTGCGATCCTGCAGTATCTCGGTCGCAAGACCGGACAATTCTATCCACAGGGCGAGCGGGCGCGGGTCGAGGTCGACCAGTGGCTGTTCTGGCAGATGGGCGGTTTCGGCCCCATGCTCGGCCAGACGCACCATTTCCGCATCTATGCGCCGGAAAAGGTGCCCTATGCCATCGACCGCTACACCAACGAGACCAACCGCCTCTACGGCGTGCTGAACAAGCGCCTCGAGGATCGGGAATTCGTGGCCGGCGAGTATTCCATCGCCGACATGGCCATCGCCCCGTGGGCCAAGCTGTGGGAGCGCCAGGGCCAGAACATCGACGAATTTCCCCACGCCAGACGCTGGCTGGAAGCCGTGCTCGCCCGTCCGGCGGTCCAGCGCGGCATCGCCGTGAGCTCCGATGACCGGGAGAAGACCGACCTGACGGACCCGAAGGTTCAGGCCGTGCTGTTCGGCCAGCGGGCAAGGTGAAGCCTACCACCGTTTCCCTTCCCCTTGCGGGGAGGGGTAGGGGTCATGCGACCGGGTGGGACCTTCTCGGCCATCGCAATCGGCAGAGCGCTGCGCCTCGATCTTGCGACCCTACCCTTGATCCTTCCCGCAGGGGGAGGAAGAGATGCCTCAATTCGCCCTGGTCCAGGTCTGCGACCGGCAGATCAGGCCGCCGAAGACGCAGCCCGAGAGCTGCAGGGTGTTCGGGCTCATCACCTTGAGCTTGCCCGTGTAGGTCTTTCCGTCCTGGGGATTGTAGAGCTGGCCGCTGAGGCCGTCTCCCTCCGGTTTGGCGTCCCAGATCATCCGAACCCCAACGATGTTGCGGCTCCGCAGCTTCGGGTCGGCATTGTTCGTGTCTTTCTCATAGGTGGAGGACACGATGGTGCCACAGTAGACGGCGCCGCATTTGGCGATCCTCACGCGGGTATCGCCGCTCTGGGTAAGCCATGTGCCGCTCGGATCGGTGGACTGGGCCTGTGCGGGAAGCGCCAGCAGGGCAAGGCCAAAGGCGGCCAGGATCGCTTGTTTCATCGAGAGCTCCCTCTATGTCGGTCTTCGCCGGACCGATCATTAGAAAGACTAGGGAAGGCGGTTAAGCTTTCCAAGCAACTAGGGTAAAAGGCGCTTGAGGGCAGGGGGGCTCGCCGCTATAAGCGCCGCACTTCATCATTTCCCATCCCCATTCAAGGCGAGTTGTCATGGCCATCGAGCGCACTTTCTCCATCATCAAGCCCGACGCGACCGAGCGGAACCTCACCGGCGCCGTCAATGCTGTCATCGAGAGCGCGGGCCTGCGCATCGTGGCGCAGAAGCGCATCCTCATGAGCCGCCGCGAGGCCGAGACCTTCTATGCCGTCCACAAGGAGCGTCCCTTCTTCGGCGAGCTCGTGGACTTCATGATCTCCGCTCCGGTCGTCGTTCAGGTTCTCGAGGGAGAGAATGCCGTTCTTCGCTACCGCGAGATCATGGGCGCCACCAACCCGGAGAGTGCCGCCGAGGGCACGATCCGCAAGCTCTACGCCAAGTCCATCGGCGAGAACTCGGTCCACGGCTCCGACAGCCTCGACAACGCCAAGATCGAGATCGCCCAGTTCTTCTCGGGCAACGAGATCGTCGGCTAAGCTCTCACGAGCCTGCTGACCTAACGTATAGGCCGCCCATCGGGCGGCCTTTTCATTTCCGGCCCTTTCCCTCATCATGCGCCCGCCATGAACCAAGCTCCCCGCATCGAACGCCGCGCCTCCGTCTGCCCGCACGATTGTCCCTCGGTCTGCTCCCTCGAGGTGGAGGTGATCGACGGGCGCACCATCGGCCGGGTGCATGGGGCGAAATCCAACACCTACACGGCGGGCGTGATCTGCGCGAAGGTGGCGCGCTATGCGGAGCGGATCCACAATCCAGACCGGCTGCTCTATCCGCTGAAGCGCACCGGGCCGAAGGGGTCGGGCCAGTTCGCGCGCATTTCCTGGGATGAGGCCCTCGATATCGTGGCCCAAAAATTCCTGGAGGCGGAGCGGGAGTTCGGGTCAGAGTCCGTCTGGCCCTATTACTATGCCGGCACCATGGGCTATGTGATGCGCGACGGCATCAACCGTCTGCGCCATGTGAAGAAATATTCGGGCCAGTATTCCACCATCTGCACGGCCATGAGCTGGACCGGCTATGTGGCGGGCACCGGCCATCTGCGGGGCGCCGATCCGCGTGAGATGGCGGTCTCCGACTGCATCGTGATCTGGGGCACGAACGCGGTTCACACCCAGGTCAACGTGATGACCCACGCGATGAAGGCCCGCAAGGAGCGCGGCGCCAGGATCGTGGTCATCGACATCTACGACAATGCCACCATGAAGCAGGCCGACATGGCGCTGCTCGTGCGCCCGGGCACGGATGGCGCGCTCGCCTGCGCGGTCATGCACGTGCTGTTCCGCGACGGCTATGCCGATTGGGATTATCTCCAGCGCTATACGGACCATCCGCGCGAGCTCGAGGAGCACCTGCGCACCCGCGATCCGGCCTGGGCCTCCGCCATCACCGGCCTGTCGGTGGAGGAGATCGAGGCCTTCGCGAAGCTCGTGGGCACGACCAAGCGCACTTACTTTCGCCTCGGCTTCGGTTTTGGGCGCCAGCGCAACGGCGTGGTCAACATGCATGCCGCGCTGTCCATCCCGGCCGTCACGGGCGCCTGGAAATATGAAGGGGGCGGCGCGCTCCACTCGAACAGCGGCATCTATCGCTGGAACAAGGCTCTGATCGAAGGCCACGACGCCATCGACCGGTCGATCCGCATTCTCGACCAGTCGCAGATCGGCCGTGTGCTCACCGGCGATGCGGAGGCGCTCTACAACGGACCACCGGTCAAGGCGATGCTGATCCAGAACACCAATCCGGTCTCCGTCGCGCCGGAGCAGGAGCTGGTGAAGCAGGGCTTCTCTCGCGAGGATCTTTTTGTCTGCGTCCACGAGCAGTTCATGACCGAGACGGCCCTCATGGCCGATATCGTCCTGCCCGCGACCATGTTCATGGAGCATGACGATCTCTATTCGGGCGGCGGGCACCAGCATTTCCAGGTTGGGCCGAAGCTCATCGATCCGCCGGGCGAATGCCGCTCCAACCACGAGGTCTTCCGTGGGCTGGCCGGGCGCCTTGGCGCCGAGCATCGGGGCTTCACCATGGAGCCCCGCGAGATCATCGACTGGACGCTGCAGAACTCCGGTTGGGGCAGCCTCGAGAACCTGGAGGCGCACGTTCATTTCGACGCGCAGCCGCCCTTCGAGGAGGCGCATTTCCTCAACGGCTTCGGCTACCCGGACGGCAAGTTCCGCTTCAAGCCGGACTGGACCGGGATCCCGTCCTACAACAACGGCCCCATGGGCCCCTGGGCCAGCATGCCGGCCTTCCCGGACCATTGGGGCGTGATCGAGGCGGCAACCGAGGAACATCCGTTCCGCCTCGCCACGAGCCCGGCCCGCAACTTCCTCAATTCCAGCTTCACGGAGACGCCAACCTCCCTCGACAAGGAACGGCGGCCCGAGGTGATGATCCACCCGCTCGATGCCGAGCGGCGGGGCATCGCTGACGGCGACTGGGTGAAGCTCAGGAACCATCGTGGCGAGGTTTATCTCCGCGCCAAGCTCTTCAACGGCGTGCGGCGAGGCGTGCTGATCGCCGAGGGCATCTGGCCCAATGCCGCCCATCCTTACGGGCGCGGCATCAACACGCTCACCGGCGGCGACCAGGTGGCGCCCTACGGCGGCGCCGCCTTCCACGACAACCGGGTCTCTCTGGAAAGGGCCGATCTCGATCCGACCCTTGAACTGCCGATTGCCCGAAAACACCATCGTGCCGAGGCGGTCGTGGGGTGAAATTGCAAGAGCCCGCTCAAGAGCCCGCTGAAGCCCACCCCCCGTCATCACCGGCCTTGTGCCGGTGATCCCGATGGCTTAAAGCGCCTCGCTCTTCTGATCGGGATGGCCGGCACAAGGCCGGCCATGACGTTGGAGGGTGCAGGGCGAAGGTGGGTGCGGGACGAAAATGTGCGTGACCCAGGACAGTGTCACGCCCACCCCGTCATCACCGGGCTTGACCCGGTGATCCCGATGGCTTGAAGCGCCGCACGTCACCGGACCGGGATGGCCGGGCCATGACGGCCGGGGAAGCGCATGATGAGCAGACCTTGGAAGGGCAGGCATCTGTCCGCGTCTTGAAGGATGAGGGCTCGATCGCGTTTCTGGAGTGGTCCGGTCAGAGCTTCTTAAGCCTGTTTGCAGCTCTCCCTTGATCCTGAACGGCCAAGCCTATTCTTAAGGCCGAACGTGATTTCATCTCTGGGAGCCATCCATGACCTCGATCGTCCGCGCGCTGCTCGTGGCAGCCGCCGTGTCCGTCGGCGCGACTTCGGCCTTCGCCGCCGCGTCCAACACGCCGACCCAATACCAGCCCGACCCGGCACTGAAGACCGAAAGCGTCGCCCAGCTTCGCGCTCGGGTGAGCCAAGCCTGCTCCATCACGCAAGCGAGGCTCCAGAGCGGCGTCAGCGAGGCGTCCTTGAGCCGCAACTGCGACTGCTATGCCGGCCGCACGATGCGTTCGCTGAATGCCGACGAACTACAGGCCTATCGGAACACGGGCGTGTTCAGTGACACCGCCCGCGAGAAGGCGCTTTCGGCCCTCGACGCCTGCAAGCTGCCGCGGCCGCAGATCTAATTTGGACCCGGCATCATGTAGAAAGGCCGGAGCGAGCCCGGCCTTTCCATTGAAGATACGAGAGGCCTGGCATTCGACGCTATCCGGGCAGCAGGTCGATCACCCGCATGATGGCAACCGTGCTTCCCGTATTCGTGCTGCGCTCGGGCATGCCCTTGGCGCAGGACCATACGTCGCCTTTCTTGTAGAGGGTGTCGCCGGAACCGGTATCCACGGTCAGTTCGCCCTCCAGCATGTGGCAGACCATGTCGTTGGCCATGCTCGAACCGCTGGTGCTCGCGCCCGGCTGATAGATGTTGTCGCGCATCGAGACAGTCCTGTAGTTCGGAATCATCGTGTCACGCTTCGAGTATTCCACGCGGCGAACACCCGGAGCCACTTCCCGACCCTCCGGTGAGCCAGACGTTTGGGCGCCGACGGATTGGACCGGAAGAATAACGGACGCTACGGCAATATTGAGTAAGGTCCGACGGTTAAGCTGTTCCATGGCTTTCTCCCGTCAAAAAGCCACCCCAGCCCTTTGGATTCCACGCCCGTTCCAAGTGCCTGTCAATCGACGTCTACGGATCTATTGCGTTGGTGCACCACTCGCGTCTCGTCCACGAGCGCACCATGCCTCCACTCGCCAGTCGAGCCTTAACATCACGGAGCATTCTCCGCGCTTTGCCGGACTTGGTTCAATGCTCTAGATTCTCGCCATGCGCGCATCCGTCAGCCTCTCCCGCCTCGCGTCCGTCGCACTCGCGGCTTTTGTCGCGAGTGCCATTCCGATGCCGGGAGCTTCGACGCTTCAAGCTCAGGACATGCGTCTCGCCACCGAAGGGCGGTTTCGAGACTGGCTCGCGCAGACCGTCTGGCCCGATGCGCAGAAACAGGGTGTCTCCCGCGGGACATTCGAGCGGAGCCTGTCTGCGGTGAGGCTCGACTGGGACCTCCCGGAACTTCAGCCGCCCGGCCGGGCGGCCCCGCCCGACGATCAGCGGCAAGCGGAGTTCCAGCGACCAGGGCGCTATTTCGCCGAGGCCCAGCTGGCCTCCCTTGCGAAGAACGGGCGCGAATTGCTGCTGCGCTGGGCCTCCACGCTCGATGAGATCGAGCGGCGCTACGGCGTGCCGCGGGAGATCGTCGTATCCATATGGGGACGGGAGTCGCAGTTCGGCCGCGTCGCGGCCCGGCACCAGGCTCTGCGGGTGCTGGCCACGCAGGCTTTCATGGGACGCCGACGGGACCTGTATTATCCGGAGCTTCTGGCCGCTCTCGTGATCCTCGAAGAGGATCATTTCTCGGGTGAGACCCTGCAGTCGTCCTGGGCCGGAGCCATGGGGCAGCCGCAGCTCCTCCCTTCGAAGTTCCTGCGCTATGCCGTTGATGCCGATGCGGACGGACGGAGGGACGTCTGGAACTCGGCCCCGGACGCTCTGGCGTCCATTGCGAACTATCTGCGCGAGCACGGCTGGAAGCCGGGTCTAGGCTGGGGCTTCGAGGTGAGCCTGCCGCCGGCTGTTTCCTGCACGCTCGAAGGCCCGCGACAGGGCAGGCCCATGCAGGAATGGCTGCGGCTCGGCCTGACGCCGGCCGGCGGCACTTTGCCCGGGTGGAGCGGCGAAGCAGGCGCCTTCCTGTTGATGCCCGCCGGCCGCCTGGGACCGGCCTTCCTGGTGTCGGAGAACTTCTACGTCCTGAAGCGGTACAACGAGTCCGACCTGTATGCGCTCTTCATCGGTCACTTGGCCGATCGCATGGGTGGCTCCCCGGCCTTCGCGGGGCGATGGCAGCCGATCGATGCCCTCCGACGCGGCCATATCCAGGCCATGCAGGAGCGGTTGAAGAGCCAGGGCTACGATGTCGGAAAGGTCGATGGCCTGGTCGGCTTTGCGACGCGCACGGCCATCGGCCAATGGCAGAGCAAGAGTGGCCGCGACGAGACCTGTTTTCCCGATGCGGCGCTGGTCCAGGCGCTCCGCTGAGTTCGTCGGCGGCGGAAATCCTGAGAGCCCCGGCCCTTCCCTTATCTCGGCGAATGCAGCGTGCCGCTCGCATCCCAGGGACGTGCGAACTCCACGCGCCCGTTTTCCAGCCGGGCCGTCCCGTCGCAGATCATCCGCAGGGCGTGCGGATAGAGCACGTGCTCCTGCACGATCACCCGAGCCGCGAGGCTTTCCTCGGTGTCGCCCGGCACCACCGGCACGGCCGCCTGGGCGATGATGGGACCGGCGTCGAGCTCAGGCACCACGAAATGCACGGTGCAGCCGTGGACGAGAACGCCTTCCTCCAGCGCGCGGCGATGGGTCTGGGTGCCACGGAACAGGGGCAGGAGGGAGGGGTGGATGTTCACCATCCGGCCGGCCCATCGTGCCACGAACCAGTCGGTCAGCACCCGCATGAAGCCGGCGAGGCAGATGAAGGCGATGTGGTGCGTGGCCAAAGCCGCATCCATCGCCTGCTCGAAATCCTCCCGGGTCGGATGGGCCTTGTGGTCGACCACGCAGGTGGCGATCCTGGCCTCCCTCGCCCGATCGAGACCCGCCGCATCGGGGCGGTTCGACAGGACGAGGGCGATCTCGGCCGGGAAGTCCGGGGCCCGGGCAGCCTCGATCAGCGAGACCATGTTCGAGCCGCGCCCGGAAATCAGGATGGCGACGCGGCGGCGGGTCATCAGAGCTTCAGGGTGCCCGAGGTCTGCACGCGCTCGCCGCCGGTATGGGCCACGGTCTCGCCGATGCGCACCGACGTCTCACCCGCCTGACGAAGGCGCTCCATCACGGCCTCGGCCTTGTTGGCGCCCGCCACCACGATCATGCCGATGCCGCAGTTGAACGTGCGCAGCATCTCGGATTCGGCCACGCCGCCAGCCTTGGCGAGCCACCCGAAGACGGGCGGGACGGCGATCGCATCGAGGTCGAGGCGCACGCCGACACCGTCGGGCAGGACGCGCGGGATGTTATCCGGGAAGCCGCCGCCGGTGATGTGGCAGAGCGCGTTGATCCCGTCGCCGCCTTTCAGGACCTCCAGCAGGGCCTTCACGTAGATCCGGGTCGGCTCCAGCAGCGCCTGGGCGAGGGTCTTGCCCGCGGCGAACGGCGCGGGCGCATCCCAGGCGAGACCGGAATGCTCGACGATCCGGCGCACCAGGGAGAAGCCGTTGGAATGGACGCCGGAGGAGGGCAGGCCGATGAGAACATCGCCGGCGCTCACATCTTTGGGGAGCAGGGTGCCACGCTCGGCGGCGCCGACGGCGAAGCCCGCGAGGTCGTAATCGCCCCTCGCGTAGAGCCCCGGCATCTCGGCGGTCTCGCCGCCGATCAGCGCGCAGCCTGCCTGGAGGCAGCCCTCGGCGATACCCTTGACGATGTGGACGCCGACGTCGGGGCTGAGCTTCCCGGTGGCGAAATAGTCGAGGAAGAACAGGGGCTCGGCGCCCTGCACGATGATGTCGTTGACGCACATGGCCACGAGATCGATGCCGATGGTGTCGTGGATGCCCGTGTCGATGGCGATCTTCACCTTGGTGCCGACGCCGTCATTGGCCGCCACCAGGATCGGGTCCTTGAAGCCCGCCGCCTTGAGGTCAAAGAGGCCGCCGAACCCGCCGATCTCCGCGTCGGCGCCCGGCCGGCGCGTCGCGCGCACCAGGGGCTTGATCTGGTCGACCATGGCGTTGCCCGCGTCGATATCGACGCCCGCTTGGGCATAGGTCAGGCCGTTCGTCTGCTTCTCGGGCTTCTCGGTCGTCATGGCTCACCCCGTGTTGGCTCGGGCAGTAAGGCGAGAGGGGGCGGGAGGCAAGGGGATTTGAGTGATGGTAGCGGATTCGGCGGGTGTCATCCCCGGCGAGCGAAGCGAGGGAAGGGGATCCATAGTGGTGTGCGCGCAAGTGGCTTCCCTTCGCTGCGCTCCGGCCGGGAATGACACCCTGCACGTCATCACCGGCCTTGTGCCGGTGATCCCGACGCGGTGAGGCGCGGCGCTTTCCAGCATCGGGATGGCCGGGACGAGGCCGGCCATGACGTCGGGGGAGCAGTCATCTTATCCCCATCCTCCCGGTCCGACGATTGAACTCCGCCTCTCAACCCGCCATCATCGTCCCGATGACCATTCCGAACATCATCACCATCGGTCGCCTGATCATCGTGCCCATCGTGATCGTCATGATCATGCAGCAGCGGTGGAGCACGGCCTTCGTGCTCTTCGTCGTGGCCGGGATCTCGGACGGGATCGACGGGTTCATTGCCCGCAGGTTCGACATGCGGAGCGAATTCGGGGCCTATATCGACCCGATCGCCGACAAGGCCCTGCTGGTCTCGATCTACGTGACGCTCGCCATCGTGGGAGCGATCCCGAGCTGGCTCGCCATCGTCGTCGTGTCCAGGGACGTGATGATCGTGGCCGCCGTGCTCCTGTCCTGGGTCATGAGCCGTCCGGTCGAGATCAAGCCGCTCCTCGTCAGCAAGCTCAACACCGCGGCCCAGATCGCCTTCGCGGCCTTCGCGCTTGCGGCTAACGCCTTCGGGGCGGACCTCGCGGGACTCGAGGAGGTTGCCATGGTTCTGGTCGCCACCTTGACCATAGCGTCCGCCGGGGCCTATCTCGTGGGCTGGCTGCGGCACATGACCACCTGATGGCCAAAAAGATAAGGTATGGAGAGCCGATGACGGTCCAACGGCAGATCGGATTTTGGATCGCGGCACTGGTCGCCGCAGTCCTGCTGCTGTTCGTCCTGCGCGGCATCCTCCTGCCGTTCGTGGCGGGCTTCGCGCTGGCCTACCTGCTCGATCCCCTGGCCGACCGGCTGCAGAAGGTCGGCATCGGGCGCCTGGGCGCCAGCTTGCTGATCCTGATCCTGTTCGTCCTGATCCTGATCATCTGCCTGATGATCCTGGTCCCCTTCGCGGCGCAGCAGGTGGCGGCCTTCGTGGAAAGGCTGCCCGGCTATGTGACGAGGCTTCAGGAACTGGGGACCGAGCAGCTCGGCCCGCTGATCAGGAAGCTCGGGCTCGAGGATGCGCTGCCGGCGGCGCCGCCCTCCGTCGGCAACCTCATCAGCCAGGGTATCGCCTGGATCGCCGCCTTCCTGCAGGGGCTGTGGTCCGGCGGACAGGCCCTGCTCGGCATCTTCTCGCTGCTGGTGGTGACGCCGGTCGTGGCATTCTACATGCTCATCGACTGGGATCGCATGGTGAGGACCGTGGATTCCTGGATGCCGACGCGCAACCGGGACACGATCCGCGACATCGCCCGCGATATCGACCGGGCCATCGCGGGCTTCGTCCGGGGCCAGGCCATGGTGTGCCTCATCCTCGGCACCTTCTATGCGGTCAGCCTGGCGCTCATCGGGCTGAATTTCGGCGCGCTGATCGGCATGACCGCGGGCATTTTGAGCTTCATCCCCTATGTGGGATCGCTGACCGGCCTCATCCTGTCCGTCGGGGTGGCCATCGTGCAGTTCTGGCCCGACTGGACCATGATCGCCGCGACGCTCGGCATCTTCATCTTCGGCCAGTTCGTGGAGGGCAACATCCTGTCGCCGAAGCTCGTGGGCGAGTCCGTCGGCCTGCACCCGGTCTGGCTCATGTTCGCTCTGGTCGCCTTCGGGGCTCTCTTCGGCTTCGTCGGCCTGCTGCTCGCCGTGCCGCTCGCCGCCGCCATCGGCGTGATCGCGCGGTTCGCCCTGCGGCAATATCTGGCAAGCCCCCTCTATCGCGGCACGGAGCCGGTGATCCTGAAACCGAAAGTCGAGCCCGAAAAGGTCGATCTCGATGCGTGAGACGCCCAAGCAGCTCGCCTTCGATCTTCCGCTCGATCCCCGGTTCGGAGCCGAGGATTTCCTCGTCAGCCCGTCGAACGAGCACGCCTACGGCCTCGTCGAGAGCTGGCCCGACTGGCCGGATACGATCCTGCTCCTCGTCGGTCCCCGCGGCAGCGGCAAGAGCCATCTGGCCTCCATCTGGGCGACGAACGCCCGCGCCTGGACCGTCGACGCCTCCGGGATCACCCAGGACAAGGTCCCGCATCTCGTCTCGAACGGTGCGCTTGCCATCGAGGATATGGACCGTGGCGAGCGGGACGAGGCGGCCCTGTTCCACCTCCTGAATCTCGCCCGTGAAAGGAAGGCGTCCCTCCTGATCACCTGCGAGACGCCGCCGGACCGCTGGTCGTTGAGGACGCCGGATCTGCTGTCGCGCCTGCGTCTCGCGCCGAGCGTATCGCTGGAAGCGCCGGACGACGCGCTGCTCAAGGCCGTTCTGGTGAAGCTTTTCGTCGACAGGCAACTCGTGGTCGATACCTCCGTTGTCGATTATATTGCTCTGCGGATCGAACGGTCACTGGCGAAGGCCTCCGAGCTTGTGGCGCTCCTCGATAGGGAGGCCCTGAGCCGGGGCCGGCGCGTGTCCCGGGCGATCGCCGCGGAGATTCTTGGGGCCGCACAGGAAACGGATGAGAGCGAGTGAAGTCTGACACCGACGCCGCGTTATCGAACCGTCGTGAAACCGTCACGAAGCCCAGAGCAAAACGATCGCCGAAGAAGGAAACGGCGGAGATCGATGTGCGCAGTGCGATTGCCTTGAAGGAGGTGGAGACCGTCAGCGAAGCGCCGTTGCCGAAGGCCCCGCCGGATATCGAACTCGACGGCGCGGTGCTGCGGAGATTTCCTCAGCGCTTCATCAACCGGGAACTGTCCTGGCTGCAGTTCAACCGCCGGGTGTTGGAGGAGGCCTCGAACCGGAACCATCCGCTTCTGGAGCAACTGCGCTTCCTGTCGATCTCGGCCGACAACCTCGACGAGTTCTTCATGGTCCGTGTCGCCGGCCTGATCGGCCAGGTGCGCTCGGGCATCGCCACCGCCTCGCAGGACGGGCTCACGCCGCACGAGCAGCTGGCGAAGATTTCCGTGGCCGTCTCGCACCTCGCCTCGGACCAGCAGCGGCGTTGGCGCGAGCTGCGGGATTTCCTGCTCGAGGAAGGCATCGTCCTCACAGAAGGGGCCGGCCTGACGAAGGCCGAGGCCTCCTGGCTCGAGGATTACTTCCTCAACCACGTCTTCCCGGTGCTGACGCCGCTTGCCATCGATCCGGCGCATCCGTTCCCGTTCATCCCCAATCTCGGCTCGTCCATCGCCCTGAAGCTGGTGCGCCAGAGCGACGGCAAGGTGCTGAACGCGCTGATCCGCCTGCCGTCGCGCGCCGAGCGTTTCATCCGCCTGCCGGATTTCGCTGAGACGGGGGCCACCCGCTTCATCGCGCTGGAGCAGATGATCGTGCTCTACACGAGCCGCCTGTTCCCCGGCTACGAGGTGCAGGGGCAGGGCGCGTTCCGCGTCATCCGCGACTCGGATATAGAAGTGGAGGAAGAGGCCGAGGATCTGGTGCGCCTGTTCGAGACGGCGCTCAAGCAGCGCCGCCGGGGCAGCGTGATCCGCCTGGAGGTCGAGGCAGCGATGCCCGAGGACCTGCGCCTCTTCGTGGCCGAGGAAATGGAGGTATCCAAGGACGAGGTCTTCGTAGTCGAGGGCATGATGGGCCTGCGGGACCTGTCCCAGCTCGTCGCGCTGGAGCGGCCCGATCTCAAGTTCAAGCCCTACAATCCCCGCTTCCCGGAGCGAATCCGCGAGCACAGCGGCGATTGCTTTGCGGCGATCCGCGAGAAGGACATCATCGTCCATCATCCCTACGAGTCGTTCGACGCAGTGGTCCAGTTCCTGCGGCAGGCCGCCCGGGACCCGAACGTGGTGGCGATCAAGCAGACGCTCTACCGCACCTCGTCCGATTCCCCGATCGTCGCGGCGCTTGCCGAGGCGGCGGAAGCGGGCAAGTCGGTCACCGCTCTCGTGGAGCTGAAGGCACGCTTCGACGAAGAGGCCAATATCCGCTGGGCGCGCGACCTGGAGCGCGCCGGCGCCCAGGTCGTGTTCGGCTTCATCGAGCTGAAGACGCACGCAAAACTGTCGATGGTGGTGCGCCGCGAGGGCAGCCAGCTCATCACCTATTGCCATGTGGGAACGGGCAACTATCACCCCATCACTGCGCGCATCTATACGGACCTGTCCTATTTCACCGCCGATCCGGTGATCGGGCGGGACGTGTCGCGCATCTTCAATTTCGTGACCGGATACGCGGAGCCGGCCGAACTGGAGCGCATGGCGGTTTCGCCTCTGACCTTGAGGAAGCGCCTGCTCGAACACATCGGGGAAGAGGTGGCCCATGCCAGGGCCGGGCGGCCCGGCGCCATCTGGTGCAAGTGCAATTCGCTCGTCGATCCCGATATCATCGATGCGCTCTACGACGCGAGCGCGGCGGGCGTGCAGGTCGATCTCATCGTGCGCGGCATCTGCTGCCTCCGGCCGGGCATCAAGGGCCTCTCGGAGAACATCCGGGTCAAGTCGATCGTCGGGCGCTTCCTGGAACACACCCGCATCTATGCCTTCGGCAACGGGCAGGGCCTGCCCAATCCGAAGGCCCATGTCTACATCTCGTCCGCCGACCTCATGTCGCGCAATCTCGACCGCCGGGTCGAGGCGCTGATGCCGATCGTCAACACGACGGTGCACCAGCAGGTGCTCGACCAGATCATGCTCGCCAACCTGCTCGACAACGAGCAGAGCTGGACGGTGCTCCCCGACGGCTCGAGCCAGCGGGTGGTGCCGGCCAAGGGCGAGGAACCATTCAACGCACACAAGTATTTCATGACAAATCCGAGTCTGTCGGGCCGTGGCAAATCCCTCAAGACCTCCAGTCCCAAAGCGCTCGCCAAGCGCGGGCAGCGCTGACATGCAGGCCGTAAGCCAGGAGGCTCAGGGACGGCTCAAGATCGGCCGTCCTGTCGCTATCATCGATATCGGCTCGAATTCGGTGCGCCTCGTGGCCTATGAGGGCCTCTCCCGGGCCGTCACGCCGATCTACAACGAGAAGGTCCTCTGCGGCCTCGGCCGCCATGTGGCGACCACCGGCCGCCTCGACGACGAGGCCGTGGACCGGGCCCTGCGTGCGCTCGCCCGGTTTCGCGTCCTCTGCGACACGATGCAAGTCTCCGAGGTGTTCGTGCTGGCCACCGCCGCGGCGCGGGACGCCTCCAACGGCCCCGCCTTCCTGGAAGCGGCGGCCAAGGCCTGCGGCCAGCCGATCAGCCTGCTCTCCGGCGCGGAAGAGGCCCGGGCCTCGGCGCTCGGCGTCATCGCCGGGTTTTACGAGCCGGACGGCATGGTCGGCGACATGGGCGGGGGCAGCCTGGAACTGGTCGACGTCCAGGGCTCGCAGGTGGGGCAGGGGATCACCATGCCCCTCGGCGGCCTCGCCCTGCAGGACGTCAGCGGCGGTTCGTTGCGGAAGGCGCAACGCATCGTGCGCGAAGCGCTCGAACGCGCACCGGAATATCTCGAGAACCTGCACGGCCGCACCTTCTATGCGGTCGGCGGCACATGGCGCGCCCTGGCACGGCTGCATCAGGCGGCGCGGGATTATCCGCTGCACGTCATGCACGGCTACATAATCGACCCGGATGATGGGCTCGATTTCCTGCACCTCGTGGAGGAAGCCGACTCCAAGACCCTGAAGGACATCGAGAGCGTCTCCGAGGCCCGGCGGCCACTGCTCGCCTACGGGGCCATCGTGCTGGAGGAGATCATTCGTCTCGGCGAGCCGAAGCAGGTCGCCATTTCGGCCTTCGGCGTGCGCGAGGGCATTCTGTTCGACAGGCTCGATCCGCAGACGCGGGAGCGGGACCCGCTTCTCGCCGCGGCCAGCGATCTCAACCTTCTGCGCTCCCGCTCGCCGCGCCACGGGGTGGAGCTGTGCCAGTGGACCGAGGCGTTCATCCGGAGCATCAACCTGCCGGAAACCGAGCACGAGACCCGTCTGCGCCGCGCGGCCTGCCTGCTGGCGGATATCGGCTGGCGCGCGCATCCCGATTACCGCGGCGAGCAGAGCCTCAACCTCATCGCCTACGGGGCCTTTGCCGGGCTCGACCATCCGGGCCGCGCCTATCTGGCGCTGTCGATCTTCTTCCGGCACGAGGGCCTCTCTCCGGACAAGGTGGGCTCGCGCATCAAGACCCTGGCCGGTCCGCGGCTCATGGAGCGGGCCCGCCTGCTTGCGGCCCTGATGCGCATCGCCTATCCGGTTTCCGTCGCTATGGAGGGCGTTCTGCCGCAGGCGCCTCTCATGCCTCGCGGCAACCAGGTCGTGCTGCGACTGCCCTCGCATATGGGGCCGCTCGCCAACGAGCGCCTGAACGGCCGCCTTCGCGCCCTGGGCAAGCTTCTCAACATGGAGCCGGTGGTCGAGATTGGGTGAGACAACCACTGCGTCTGAAAGTCATCGCCGACTAGAGTTTACAGAAGATGACGCTGCGTTACCCTGAGGATTGCGGAATACGTCGCCTCAGCGGGAAGCATCCATGGAATTGATCGATCTCAGTGCCGTTCGCAATGCGGAGCGGTCGAGCGAGCCTTATGACTACGTTCTCGCCTCGAACCTCCTGAAGCAGGACAAGATCGACGAGCTGCGGCGGGACTTTCCCGCCATCGACAAGCCCGGTTACCTGACCGTGGACGAGGTCGGGCTTCACGGCCGGTTCAAGCAGCTCATCGAAGAACTGGAAGGTCCTGAGCTGTCCGAGGAGCTTTCCAAGAAGTTCGGCCTGGATCTGCACCAATATCCGCGCCTGACGACCATCATGAAGAAGTCGCAGCCCAAATACGGCGCCATCCACACGGACGGCCCGTCCAAGGTCATGACCATGCTGGTCTATATGAACGACGAATGGCAGCAGGACGAAGGTGGACGCTTGCGCGTGCTCTACGACCAGAAGAACTACGACCGTTTCAAGCTCGAAGTGCCGCCGGTCATGGGCACTATGTTCACCTTCCTGCGCTCCGATAATTCCTGGCATGGCCATCTGCCCTTCGCCGGAGAGCGCCGCGTGGTCCAGATCGCCTGGGTCAAGAGCCAGGCGGACGTGGACCGCAAGAAGAAGCACAACAAGGCTGGCCCAGGTGTTCAAGGGCATCTTCGGGCGGTAGGCGCCGCACATCTCGGCGATCGTGTATAAGCGATGGCCGGGTTCCGCCCGGCCATCTGCCGTCGGGGGATCCATGGCGCCGGATATAAGAACCACCGCAACGCGTATTGTCTACGAGAACCGCTGGATGCGCGTTCGAGAGCACGCGATTGTCCGCCAGGACGGCTCTCCCGGCATCTACGGGGTCGTCGAGAAAACGGACTCGCCGTCATCGCTGCCGTCGAGAACGGCGTGATCCATCTGGTGGAGCAGTACCGCTATCCGGTGCAGGGACGCTATTGGGAGTTGCCGCAGGGCTCCTGGGAGGACGCACCGGGCACCGATCCGCTGGAACTCGCCCGCGCCGAATTGCGCGAGGAGACGGGGCTGACCGCGGAGACCATGCTGCATGTGGGCCACCTGTTCGAATGCTACGGCTATTCGAACCAGGGCTTCCACATCTATCTCGCGCACGGCCTCCCACCGGGTGACGCCCGACGCGAGCAGACCGAGCAGGACATGGTGAGCCGCGCCTTCCCGATCGACGAGGTGCTGGCGATGATCTCCGACGGTACCATCAAGGATGCTGCCACGGTGGCCACGTTGGGGCTGCTGAGGCTGAAAGGGCTTCTTTGACGTTCAGCCCTGAGCAAGCGCCCTGATCTTCACCCGGCCGCGCTCCAGCACCAGACCAAGCTCGCCGCTCTTCAGCGCGATGGCTTTCTCGCCGAACAGCTTGCGCCGCCAGCCGTGCAGGGAGGGCACGTCCGCATCGTCGCTTTCGGCGATGGCTTCCAGTTCCTCGACGGTGGCGATGATCTTGGGCGCGACGCCTTCCTGCTCGGCCACGGCCTTGAGCAGGACCTTCAGCAGATCCACGACGGAGCCGGTATTGGAGCGGCCGCGGCTGCGCTCGGGCACGGGAATGGTGGCGGGATCGCGGGCCAGCGCCCGCTCCACCGCCTCCAGGATCTCGCCGCCGGTCCGGGAGCGCTCGAACCCGTTGGGAATCGTGCGCAGTCTCCCGAGCGCCTCCACGCTGCGAGGGGCGGAGGTGGCGATGTCGATCGCCGCATCGTCCTTGAGGATGCGGCCGCGGGGCACGTCGCGTGCCTGCGCCTCGCGCTCGCGCCAGGCGGCGACCTCCATGAGCACGGCGATCTCACGCGGCTTGCGCAGGCGGCCGGCGAGGCGCCGCCAGGCATTGTCCGGATCGGCCTGATAGGTCTCGGGCGAGGTGAGGATCCCCATCTCCTCGGCGAGCCATTCAAGCCGGCCGTTCTTCTGCAGCTGGGCCAGCAGCGCCTCGTAGACCTTCACCAGATGGGTGACGTCAGACAGGGCATAGGTGAGCTGCGCATCCGTGAGGGGGCGGCGCGACCAGTCGGTGAAGCGGGAGGACTTGTCGATCCTGGCCTTGGCGAGATCGTTGCTGAGCTGCTCGTAGGAGACCGAGTCCCCATAGCCGCACACCATGGCGGCGACCTGGGTGTCGAAGAGCGGCTCGGGAACGATGCCGCCGAGATTCCAGATGATCTCCAGGTCCTGCCGGGCCGAATGGAAGACCTTCACCACATTCCGGTCGGCCATCAGCGCCATGAAGGGCTCGAGGCTGATGCCCTCGGCCAGGGGATCGATCAGGTGAGCTTCCGCAGGGTCGGGGCTCGCCACCTGGATCAGGCAGAGCTTCGGGTAATAGGTGGTCTCGCGCAGGAACTCCGTATCGACGGTCACGAACGGATGCTGGCTGAGACGATCGCAGGCGGCGGCCAAGGCGTCGGTGGAGGTGATCAGGTCCATGAAGCGTACATAACTCATTGGGAGAGGGCCCGCGAGTCCGCCGTCGCCTTATCGGAGGATTGTCGGAGGATAAGGTAAAGCCCGTCCCATTGTCTGGTGCCACCGGCGTATTGTTGTTGCGTATCGAGCAGAGCCGGGCCCGGGTCGGGACCGGTCTTCAGGTCGTGGCCTTCATGCCCGATTGAGGCTCGCCGTGCCGAGCGGCTGCCGCGGCGCCCCGGCGAAGACGAGGGCGTCGCCGTCCATGGGCGGGGAGACGCGGCCGTCGCGCAGGACCACGATCCGGTCCGCCGCGCGGATCGTCTCCGGGCGGTGGGCGATGACGATGCGGGTGATCTTCAGCTGCGCCAGCGCCCGATTGACCTCGCGTTCCTTGTCGAGGTCGATCTGTGAGGTGCCCTCGTCCATGAAGAGGATGCGCGGGCGGCGATAGAGCGCGCGCGCCAGCAGCACCCGCTGTCGCTGACCGCCCGAGAGGGCGCTGCCCATCTCGCCGACGAGCGTGTTGTAGTTCATGGGCATGGCCATGATCTCGTCGTCGATCCCGGCGACACGAGCGCAGGCGCGCATCCAGTCGAGATCGACCGCTGCATCGAAGAAGCAGATGTTGTCCGCAATGCTGCCCGACAGAAGCTGATCGTCCTGCATCACCACGCCGATCTGCGAGCGGAAACCCTGGATGTCGAAGTCATCGAGAGGCGTGCCGTCGATCAGGACCCGCCCTTGCGTCGGCTCGAAGAGCCCGAGC
The DNA here is from genome assembly GCF_018383585.1 of Microvirga sp. 3-52. Taxonomy (GTDB): domain Bacteria; phylum Pseudomonadota; class Alphaproteobacteria; order Rhizobiales; family Beijerinckiaceae; genus Microvirga. The sequence goes on along the minus strand of NZ_JAHAMK010000019.1, from coordinate 58,443 downwards.
ATGATCTTGAGAAGTGTCGTCTTGCCGCCGCCGGAGGGGCCGGTGAGCGCAACGAACTCGCCGGCCTCGACCGTCAGGTCCGCGCCGGACAGAACCTCCGGCTCCGTATCGGCATAGCGGAAGCTCACGCCCTCGATCTCCAATGCACCGGAAACCTGGCGGGTCACGAGGCTCTCTCCCTGCCGGTCCTGCTCGCGCTCGGCGAGCGCGATGTCGGACAGCCGGTCGAGATGAAGATCGAGCATGCGGTATTGGATGCCGGACTCGATCAGGTTAGTGGCTTTCCGGAGGAACTGCTCCTTGTAGGCCATGAAGGCGTAGAGCATGCCGATGGTCAGCTCGTCCGCCATGACAGCTCTCGCGCCGAGATAGACCGCGAGCACGTTCTCGATGCCATAGATCAGGTCGTTCGCCGTCTTGAGGCCGATGGTGAGGCGGCTCTGCCGGATGCCGCGGCTGATCGCCACCGCATGGCGGTTCTGCCACAGGGCCTCCCGGTCGCCTTCCCGCCCGAAGATCTTGATGCTCTGGATCGCCCGGGCGGTCTCGATGAAGGTGGTCTGCTCCCTGGCGGCGGCCTCGACCAGGTCCTCCTGCCGCCGGCGCAGGGCCCGGTAGAGCGCAAGGCGCAGAAGCGCGTACAGGATGAGCGCCGCAGCGACGATGCCCGAGAGTTTCGGGCTGTAGATCAGGATCATCGCGAGAGTCACCGTCGCCATCACCCCGTCGACGCAGGCGGCGACGAGTCCTTCGGAGATCAGCCGCTGGATCGGCTCCGCCGAGCGGAAGCGCGCGACGAGATCGCCGATATGGCGCTTCTCGAACCAGCTTAAGGGAAGCCGCACAAGATGATGGAACAGGTTGGCGCCCATCTGGAGATTGAGCACGCTGCGCAGGAACAGCAGCACGTGGGAGCGCAGCCATTCGGCCCCGATATGGATGAGGGTCAGGAGCCCGAAGCCGAGGGCCAAGGCCGTCAGCAGACCCTCGTCGCCCTTCATCAGGGCCTCGTCGACGGCAAGCTGCATGCAGAAAGGCGCGGCGAGCACCACGAGCTGCAGCACCGCCGACAGGACGAGCGCCTGGGCGAGCGCCCGCCTGATTCCGCGGATCCGGCCACAGAGGGCGGTGAGACTCAGCCGGGTCGTTTCCGTCCTCCGCTCGAACGCGCTCGTCGGGGTCAGCTCCAGGGCGATCCCGGTGAAACGGCGTCCGACCTCGTCGAGCGTCAGGGTCCGGACGCCGAATGCCGGGTCGTGGATCGTGACCTTGCGGGCGCCGACGTGTTTCAGCACCACGAAATGGTTCATGTCCCAGTGAAGGATGCAGGGCAGCTTGATGCGGGCCAGCTGCTCGGGCTCGAGCCTTAGGCCCCGCCCGGTCATGCCGAGGCGCTGGCCCATGACGAGCACGTCCTTGAGGGTCACGCCTTTCAGGGAGATCGAGAACCGGCGGCGCAACGCCGCGAGGTCCACCTCGTGCCCGTGATAGGTCGCCACCATGGCGATGCAGGCGAGACCGCACTCGGCGGCCTCCGACTGAATGATCACCGGCAGGCGCGGGGCGCCGAAACAACTGGGACGGGCGAAAAGCGTCATCTCCGCCCCCTGATGCGGAAGAGCGGCTCCAATAGCCACGCCATGAGGGAACGGCTCTCCAGCACGATGTGGGCCCTGAGGGTCATGGCGGGCCTGAGCGGCGCGAATCGTTCAAAGGCGTCGATGTCCCGCCGGTCGAGACGTATGGTGACGCGAGAGGCGGCCCCGGTGAGGGCGACATTGCCGATGATTGCTTCGGGCGAGAGCACGGCCTTCAACACGGTTTCCACCGTACCGCCCAGCGTTCCGAAGCGGCGATAGGGAAAGGCATCGACCATCAGCCGCACCCGCTGTCCCGGCTCGACGAAAGCGATGGCGCGGCTCGGCAGGATGAGTTCGGCCCTAAGGGCCGAATCGACGGTGAGAGGCGGGCGGCGAGGCTTGCTGGAATCGACCCTCAGGCCGGGCGTCGCCTGCAGCGCGGCGGTGCGCCCCTCTACTGGGGCTAAGAGGGCACCGATCGCCATCTCCTTGCGGGCATACCCGGCCGTGCCGAGGAAAATGACGACGACCGCCAAGCAGGCAACGAGGAAGCCGCCGAGGACATGCCAGGAGATCGGCGCAACCGGAAGCGACACAGACGACGGCTCGCCCGTGACCGCCGCCACGGCCTGTGGCCGGAACAAGGATTGCTGAGCCACCTCGGCCCCTCAAGGCAACGTGATATCGATGCAATATTGCAGAAAGGCTGGGCCGTTACAAGAGAAAGCAGGCGTCACGACCCGATCGGCGGCTTGGTCTCAGCCGATGGCGAAACCTAAGCCGCTCAGGCGCTGGCCTGCATGCGGGTGAGGTGCTTCCTGCGCACCTTGGCCTGCCGCTCGGCGAGCTTCATGAGCCAGTCGAGGATGTTGTGCTCGACCACGAGGCCGGTCTCCGCGTCCTCCAGACGCTGGATCCGGTCGACCCGGAAGCCGCGATAGCCGTCGTCGGTCAGGATATCGATACCGCCGAGCAGCATCTTGCCCGGACCCACCTTCAGCTCGCGCGCCAGAACCCAGCGCCGGCTCGCACGGCCGGTCTGGTCGATGTAGTCGAGCTCCAGCGCGCCCTCGAGCGGATAGACGTGCCAATTGCCTTCGATGCGCTCCTCGACGGGAGCGTTCCGGGCCGGTCTCAACAGGGATGTTGCAAGGGTGCTAACCATAAGAAGAATATGGTAATTCACCCTTTGTTCTGCAAGGATTCCGGAGGTCTGAAAGGCCGAAAAAATCGTGGAAAATATGGAAATCCCGTGTTCGCTGACGAGAGATCGGCTCGGGTGCTGAACGGAGGAAAGTGTTGCCGAGCGGTTCGGGCTCGTACGCACGAAGAGGCATTCGCCTTAAGCGCATAATTAGCCGCGGAATAGGCAGCCACGCGGAGAACCGTACGTGCTACGCTGGCACACTCGGAACTCTCCTAATCAACGGGCAGACTCATGCGCATCCTCACGGCCGTCTCGATCCTAGCTCTCGGTTTTGCGTCCCAGACTGCTCAAGCTCAGGCGCCGGCCGCAAGGGACGCAGCTCCAGAGGCGCCGGCAGAAAAGGCTCTCAGCGCCGAGGAGAGCGCCGCCAGGATCGAGGTAATACGGCAGAAGGCTGAAGCTCTGGAGCGCTCGCGGGACGAGAAGCTGAGAAAGACCACCAGAAGCATCTGTATCGGCTGCTGATCGCTCCCGAACGAAATGTTGGGCAGGAGCTGACCGGGGACACTAGGGCCGTTGCCCCAGGCCCGCCGCGTCTGCGTCCAGCAATCGGGCCAGCGCTGAAATCAGCAGGATTGTGGTGAGGATCCCGCTTGCGATCAAAATGAGCCGGAAAAGGTACTCGACGAGATCGTCAGGCGACAGCTTCATGAAACCCTCTTTTAGAATTCTTCTAGAGAGGGCGCCGCCGGCTAGCGTTCACCTGTGTTAAGGCTACGGCATAAGCCATCCCGATAGTTAAGGGATGAACACCGGACGCGGCCGGTTCGCAGAGGAGAGCCGCGCCTCGGGGCCTATGCTCGTCCAACGGTGAGGACCGCCATCGCTGGATGTGTCCGGGCGCACACGAGAACGGAGTACTCCCGGCGGGACGATTGTGAGGAGCCTGCTGACAGGACAGAATTCCCGTCGTGTTCTTGACAGGTGATGCCATGCAGGTCCTCTTTATCGCCTCCCTCTTTCTGAGCGTGACCCTGACGACCTTCGTGCTGGTTGTCAGCCTGACGAACCTTGCGGGTCCCGTTCTGGGCTTGACGATCCATTGAGGGCCCGCAAGGAGGAGGTTTGCGCGAAGGATTGGAAGTCGAGTGGTGAATGGCGCGGCGCTTCTCACATCGTCATCACCGGGACCAGCCCGGTGATGACGTCGGAGGGTCCGAGGGCCAGTGATGACCGGGCGGGACCAGTGATGACGCGGTGGGGCATGCCACGATCCCGGGGTCGCACCCGNGGCGCTTCTCACATCGTCATCACCGGGACCAGCCCGGTGATGACGTCGGAGGGTCCGAGGGCCAGTGATGACCGGGCGGGACCAGTGATGACGCGGTGGGGCATGCCACGATCCCGGGGTCGCACCCGCCTTCGTCCTGCGCCTGCCTTCGTCACACCCTCGCCGTCATCACCGGGCTTGACCCGGCCATCCCGATCGGAAGAGCGCTGCGCTTCTCAGCATCGGGATCACCGGCACAAGCCCGGTGATGACGGCGAGGGTGGCAGGGCCGAACACACTCCAGCGACTCACGCTGTCGGACACATAGCCCTCATCCCAAGAGGCTGCCCCATCGATCCCGTTCTCCTCCTAAGGAGGCACCGAAAGCGCCCTCGTCATTCGCGACACAGACTCGCTGACGCTCCTCGGGATGAGGACCGAAGAGAGTCGACGGGAGGCTCGCCTCCCCAGGATGAGGACGGGGCGGGAGAGGGCGAGGATCCCGTGCGCCGAATCCCGGACTGGCCAGAGGCGGGCCGGACGGAAAGGAGCGATCCCCTGTCCGGGGCCGGGATCGGGGCAGGGGCCGCGCGGCTCCATTTCGTCCTTCTGCCTTGACTTCCCCTGGCTCCCATGGATCTTGCGCTTCAAACCGAACCAGCAGGCTTTTTCAATGTCCGCCTCCATGCACCGTTACCGTTCCCACACCTGCGGCGCGCTCCGCGAATCCGATGTCGGCCAGGTCGCCCGGCTCTCCGGCTGGTGCCATCGGATCCGCGACCATGGCGGCGTGCTGTTCATCGATCTGCGCGACCATTACGGCATGACGCAATGCGTGATCGATCCGGATTCTCCGGCTTTCAAGCAGGCCGAGGCCGCGCGGTCGGAATGGGTGATCCGGGTCGACGGCAAGGTGCGCAAGCGCCCCGCCGGCACCGAGAACCCGGAACTGCCCACCGGCATGGTCGAGGTCTACATCACGGACATCGAGGTCCTGGGCCCGGCGGCCGAGCTGCCGATGCCGGTCTTCGGCGACCAGGAGTATCCGGAGGAGACCCGGCTCACCTACCGCTACCTGGATCTTCGCCGCGAGAGGCTGCACAACAACATCATGAAGCGCGGCGCGATCATCAATTCGCTGCGCAGCCGCATGCAGCAGAGCGGCTTCTTCGAGTTCACGACGCCGATCCTGACGGCCTCCTCGCCGGAGGGCGCGCGCGACTTCCTGGTGCCGTCGCGCATCCATCCCGGCAAGTTCTATGCGCTGCCGCAGGCGCCGCAGCAGTTCAAGCAGCTGATCATGATCTCCGGCTTCGACCGGTATTTCCAGATGGCTCCCTGCTTCCGTGACGAGGACCCGCGCGCCGACCGCCTGCCGGGCGAGTTCTACCAGCTCGACGTGGAGATGAGCTTCGTCACCCAGGAAGACGTGTTCCAGACCATGGAGCCGGTGATCCGCGACACCTTCAAGGAATTCGCGGACGGCAAGCCCGTGACCGACGTGTTCCCGCGCATCCCGTATTTCGAGTCGATGCTGAAATACGGCAACGACAAGCCGGATCTCCGCAACCCGCTCGTCATCGCCGACGTGTCCGAGGTGTTCACCCGCGAGGACGTGACGTTCAACGCGTTCAAGAACGTGATCAAGTCCGGCGGCGTGGTGCGTGCCATCCCGGCGACGGGCGCCGCCTCCCAGCCGCGCTCCTTCTTCGACAAGCTCAACGACTGGGCCCGCACGGAAGGCGCGCCCGGCCTGGGCTACATCGTGTTCGAGGAAGAGGGTGGCCAGATCCTCGGCAAGGGGCCCATCGCCAAGTTCATCCCGGAGGCCGCGCAGGCCGTCATCCGCGAGAAGGCCGGCATCAAGGCGGGGGACGCGGTGTTCTTCTCGGCCGGCGCCGAAGACAAGGCGGCCTCTCTCGCCGGCAAGGCGCGGACCCGCATCGGCGAGGAGCTCGGCCTCATCGACAAGGACCGGTACGAGTTCTGCTGGATCGTCGACTTCCCGCAATACGAGTGGAACGAGGACGAGAAGAAGATCGACTTCTCGCACAACCCGTTCTCCATGGCGAACTTCGACCATGACGCCTTCATGGCCCTCGACCCGTCGGACAAGGACACGATCCTCAAGATCACGGCCTTCCAGTACGACATGGTCTGCAACGGCTACGAGATGGCCTCGGGCTCGATCCGCAACCACCGTCCCGACCGGATGGTGAAGGCCTTCGAAATCGCCGGCTACGGCGAGAAGGAGGTCATGGAGCGGTTCGGCGGCATGTACCGCGCGTTCCAGTACGGCGCGCCGCCCCACGGCGGCATGGCAGCCGGCGTCGACCGCATCGTGATGCTGCTCTGCGGCGCGCAGAACCTGCGCGAGATCACGCTGTTCCCGATGAACCAGAAGGCGGAAGACCTCCTGCTCGGCGCACCCTCCGAGGCGACGCCGAAGCAGCTGCGCGAGCTGCACATCCGGACGAACCTGCCGGAGAAATGAGCAGCAGCGATGTGGCCGCCATCGTCGTGACCTTCGACAGCGCCCATGCGCTGCCGGAGTGTCTCGGCGCGTTGCGGGCGGACGACGTACCGGTCATCGTGGTCGACAACGCCTCGGCGGACGACACCGTCGCCGTCGCCGAAAGGTGGGGCGCGCGCGTCATCTGCAATGCCCGCAACGAGGGCTATGGCCGCGCCAACAATGTCGGCGCGCGGGCGGCGGATGCGGAGTTCATCCTCGTCGTCAATCCGGACTGCATCGTCGACAAGGGCGCGGTCGCGGCGCTCGTCGACGCAGCGCGGCGCTATCCGGATGCGGCTTTCTTCGCGCCGCAGATCGTCGAGCCGAGCGGACGCGTGTTCTATCAGCCGCGCTCGCTGCTCGCGGCCTCTCTCACCAATCCCGACGGCAAGCTCGTGCTGCCGGAAGGCGAGGCCTGCGCACCATTCTTCTCGGGCGCCTGCTTTCTCATGCGCCGCGACGTCTTCCTGAAACTCGGCGGCTTCGACGACAACATTTTTCTGTTCTACGAGGACGACGACCTCTGTCGCCGCGTGGCGGATTCCGGCTCGGCGCTCATCTACGTGCCGCAGGCCGTGGTGCGGCATGGACGCGGGCAGTCGAGCGGCGAAAAGCCCGGCCGCATCTTCGCGTCCCGCTGGCACCAGGCCTGGTCACGTGCCTATGTGAGCCGCAAATACGGATTGCCGAACCCGGCGCCCGGCATGTTCGCGATCAATGCGCTGAAGGCCATCGGGGCGAGCCTGACGTTCCGGCGCAAGCTCGTCGAACGCTATGGCGGCTCGGCAGCCGGCGCCTGGGCGGCCATGAGGGGCCGGAAGGCGTTTTGAGTTCCTGCTATATCTCCTCCCGCGTCATGGCCGGCCTTGTGCCGGCCATCCCGATCCTGTGAGGCTCAGCGCTTTTGCAGTCGGGATCACCGGCACAAGGCCGGTGATGACGTGAGCGATGGGTCTCACGAACACTGCGTCCGCAGCACCTTCACGGCCGCGACCAGTTCCCGGACCCGGTCGCTCTGCAGGAGCGGGATGAGGGTTGCGATCTTCTCCCGCGGCAGGTCCCACCATTTTGCATCCAGGAGCGCCGCGATGGTCTCCTCGTCGAAGCGGTAGCGGATGACCTTAGCCGGATTGCCGCCGACGATGGCGTAGGGCGGCACGTCCCTGGTCACGACCGCATGGGCCGCCACCACCGCGCCATGCCCCACGGTCACGCCCGACATGACGATGGCGCCGGAACCGAGCCAGACGTCGTGGCCGATCGTCACGTCGCCGCGGGAGGTGTGGTAATCCTCGCTCTTCGGTGCCGCGGGCCAGAGCTCCCGGAAGGCCGAGAAGGGATAGGTGGTGCCCCATTCGGTGCGATGGTTGCCGCCGAGCAGGATCTCGACCTTGTCGGCGATGGACCCGTAGCGGCCGATGGTCAGCTTCCGGCCCGACTCGGGGAAGCGCACCTTGGGCTTGCCGTAGGTGAACTCGCCGATCTCGTAGCCGTGGCGCCCGGCCATGCGGGCCAGGTGCACGCGGGTCTGGTTGTGCGGGTTGCGCCAGTTCTTCAGACGGTGCCGGAGCTTCATTGTCCGGCTCCGTTGACCAGAGAAGAACATTGACGGCAGGGGGGCAGCGCGCGCACAAGGGCCTCCGAAGCGGTTTGGTCAGTGCAAGGAGCGTCGGGGATGGGAGACAACATCTCGCAGGATCTGAAATCGGGAGCGATGTTCTACCATCAGTATCCGCGCCCCGGAAAGCTCGAGATCCAGCCGACCAAACCCCTCGGCAACCAGCGCGACCTGGCGCTCGCCTATTCCCCCGGCGTGGCCGCCCCCTGCGAGGCGATTGCCGCCGATCCGGCCCAGGCCGCCAATCTCACCTCCCGCCAGAACCTGGTCGCCGTGATTTCCAACGGCACGGCCGTGCTCGGTCTCGGGGATATCGGCCCGCTCGCCTCCAAGCCCGTGATGGAGGGAAAGGCGGTCCTGTTCAAGAAGTTCTCCGGCATCGACGTGTTTGACATCGAGGTGGCCGAGAACAACGTGGACAAGCTGGTCGAGGTGATCGCCGCGCTCGAGCCCACCTTCGGCGGCATCAACCTCGAGGACATCAAGGCCCCGGAATGCTTCGAGGTCGAAGAGCGGCTGAAGGCCCGCATGGGCATCCCGGTCTTCCACGACGATCAGCACGGCACCGCGATCATCGTGGGTGCCGCGGTGATGAACGCCCTGGAGCTTGCCGGCAAGCGCATCGAGGACGTGAAGGTCGTCACCTCGGGCGCCGGCGCTGCGGCGCTCGCCTGCCTCAATCTCCTCGTGTCGCTCGGGGCCAAGCGCGAGAACATCTGGGTCACGGACATCAAGGGCGTCGTCCATGAGGGCCGCAACGAGCTTATGGACCGCTGGAAGTCAGTCTATGCGCAGGACACGGAGGCGCGCACGCTCGCCGACGTGATCCCCAACGCGGACGTGTTCCTCGGCCTCTCGGCCGGCGGCGTCCTCAAGCCCGAGCTGCTCGCCCAGATGGCGCCGCGCCCGCTGATCATGGCGCTCGCCAATCCCTATCCGGAGATCATGCCCGAGGAGGCGGAGGCCGCGCGTCCCGACGCGATGATCTGCACCGGGCGCTCGGATTATCCGAACCAGGTCAACAACGTCCTGTGCTTCCCCTACATCTTCCGCGGCGCGCTCGATGTGGGCGCGACGACGATCAACGAGGAGATGAAGGCGGCCGCCGTGAAGGCCATCGCGGGCCTTGCCCGCGAAGCCCCGTCCGAGGTGGTGGCGCGCGCCTATGGCGGCGAGGCCCATCCCTTCGGCCGCAAGTCCCTGATCCCGAGCCCGTTCGATCCGCGCCTCATTCTGCGCATTGCGCCCGCGGTGGCGAAGGCCGCCATGGATTCCGGCGTCGCGACGCGGCCGCTGGCGGATCTCGAAGCCTATGCGGAATCGCTCGGCCGCTTCGTGTTCCGCTCCGGCTTCATCATGAAGCCGCTGTTCTCGCAGGCGAAGGCCGATCCCAAGCGCGTGATCTATGCCGAGGGCGAGGACGAGCGCGTGCTGCGCGCCGTGCAGGTCATCGTCGAGGAAGGCATCGCCAAGCCGATCCTGATCGGGCGTCCCAACGTGGTGGAGGCGCGCATGAAGCGCTTCGGCCTGTCCATGGAGATCGGACGCCATTTCGAGCTGGTGAACCCGGAAGACGATCCGCGTTACCGCGATTACGTCGCAACCTACGTCGAGGCCGCAGGCCGCAAGGGCATCACGCCGGATGCGGCCAAGACCCTGGTGCGCACCAATTCCACCGTCATCGGCGCCCTCGCGGTGAGGCGGGGGGATGCGGATGCGCTGATCTGCGGCCTGGAAGGGCGCTTCCAGTCCCGCGTCAAGCACATCAAGGACATCATCGGGCTTGCTCCCGGCGTGCACGAGATGGCGGCCCTGTCGCTGGTCATCACCTCGAAGGGCGCCTACTTCCTCGCCGATACCCACGTGCAGGTCGATCCGACGGCGGAAGAGATCGCCGACATGACGATCGCCTGCGCCAGCCACGTGCGCCGCTTCGGCATGGAACCCAAGATCGCTCTGCTGTCCCATGCCGATTTCGGCGCCGCCGATACCCGCTCGTCGCTGAAGATGCGCGAGGCGCTCGCCTGCATCAACGAGCGCGCGCCGGATCTCGAGGTCGACGGTGAGATGCAGGCCGATGCGGCCCTGTCCCAGATGATCCGCGACCGGGTGAACCCCGCTTCGCGCCTGAAGGGCGAGGCGAACGTGCTGATCATGCCGAACCTGGATGCCGCCAACATCGCGTTCCAGTTCACCAAGGTCCTGGCGGATTCGCTGCCCGTGGGCCCGATCCTGATCGGCCCGGCGAAGCCCGCCCATATCCTGACCCCATCCGTGACGGCGCGCGGCATCGTCAACCTGACGGCGATCGCGGTCGTGGAGGCGCAGGCGGCGGAAGAGGATCAGCCGACGCTGATCTGAAGGGCGGCGGCGACACGGCGGCCTTCTCAGGCTGCCACACCGTTCCCACGTCATGGCCGGGCTTGTCCCGGCCATCCCGATTTTGAAAAAGCACGGCACCTTTCGAGACGAGATCACCGGCACAAGGCCGGTGATGACGGCGGAGAGGAACGGCCGGTAGGCTTCGAGATGCTGCGCGAACGGGCAGCCGTCACTCCGCCTTCGCGCTGATATTCAGCTTGTCCAGAATCGCCTTGGGCTCGGGCAGCACGACCGCTTCCGCAATCCCGAAGCCGGACGGATCCTTGGGCGTCGCGTTGACCGTGAGCTTCCCGGGCTTGGCGATGAAGCGGGCGATGGCCTGGCTTAAGGTCCGGGCCTGCTCGGAACTGCCGATCATCGCCGGCACCACGAAGGCGGCGGCCGCGGCATAGGTGCGGCGCAGCGATTCCGGCGTCGTCTTCTGCTCCTTGGCGGCCTGGGCCATGTAGCGCTCGAACAGGCCCTTGTTCTCGACCGTGAGGTCGAGTGCCTTCGCCCTGGCTCCCACCAACGCGACGGTCGCAATCGCCGTATCGGCGTTGAAGAGGTCCTTGCCGACATTGCCGATGCGACCCGTCAGACCGATGTTGCCCATGTCGAGGCCCTGGAACGAGACCTCGTCGAGAGCGATTTCGCTCGCGGCTTCGTTCCAGGTGGCGGCGGCCAGGAGGGATACGTCGATGTTCTTGTAGCCGAGAGCCACCAGTTCCTTGATGCCGTCGTCGGTGCTGTTTGAAGGCAGCGCCATCGTCAGGTTCTGCAGCCCGATCCGGATATTGGTCGGAATGGCGTTCACAGGTTTGTCGGCGGTCAGCTCGAAGCCCTTCAGTCCTGCCTCGATCTTGACCTTCTTGCCTTCGTCGTCACTGGTCCCGTCAATGGAGAATCCCGACAGGCGCAGCGTGCCCAAGGTCGGCACGAGGCTCCGCACGACCGCCGGGTCGAGGTCGTCGAAGGACTTGCCCTGAAGTGTTCTCAAGCCATCGATCGTCTGGCGGAACGAGAAGCCCGTCAGGCTGAATCCGTCGATCCTGACGCGATTGTCCTTGCCGGAAAACTCCAAACCTTCCCACCGCAGATCGGCGGGCCGAGCATCCGTGCCGCCCGTGTAGGCAATTCGGCTGATCCGGGTCAGACCGGAGCCGTCCTTGCCTTTTGCAGTCGCTTCGATGCCAGAGGCTTCCATGTAGCCGATCTGGAACGCATCGAGGAAATCGGCGATGGCGGAGAGGAGCCGAGCCTGATCGCCGGAGGACAGATCCGTGCGGTCGGCCATGTCCGTGAAGATTCCGAGGGTTCCCGCCCAGGAATGCTTCGTTGGGCGTCCCTGGAAGTCCTTGCCGCCGACCTGCGCGATTTTGAAGGTCACGCCCGTCTCGGTGTCGGCAAATTCCATGTTGTCGATGGCAAAGGCCCCGTAGACTCTGGTGAACGGAGCCGGGACGCTGTCGGCTTTCGTCTCGTAGAGACGCGCGAGAGCGGGCAGATCGAGCTCGCTCATGCTCGTGCGGCCGGTGCTGATCAGCACGTTGCTCTTGGCGCCGCTCGTTTCCGTTGCGCTCGTCTCGATCAGAGCCGAGGCGATCCGGCCCTGGGAAATATCGCCCAGGGTGGCGTTCCGATAGGTGGTGGTCTGCGTCTGCTTGCCGATGGTCTGCTTCACCCGTACTTCAGGGATCGTGACCTGCTTCACGGTGATGCGCTTCAGGCGGCTTTCCATCGGCTCCGTGGAGGTCGAGGAAAACAGCGCTTCGATATCGGCCCGCGACGAGGAGACCCCGGAAAACTCGATCCGCCTGGCCTCGTAGGTCGTGGACCCGAAGGTGAAGCTCACATTGTCCAGGCTGAAGCTGTCGGCTGATTGCGCGAAAGCCGCGCTCCAGAGCGAAGCCCTGACCGCCTCGACGGTGATGCGCTGGCCGCCGTTGTCGATGACGAGGTCACGGACAACCGCAGGCTCGAACTGCAAAGCCGCGGAGCCGGCCACCAAGGCGAGTGCGCAGACCCCTGCGCGGTAACGAAGTCCCATATGATCCCCCCAAGCCGGCGAATCCAGCGCCGGCCAACCCTGGATGAAAGTGCTAGCGCATCGAATAGGACGTTACGTAACGGTTTTACAACGAGAACGATGTTCCGCAGCCGCAGGAGGCCGTGGCATGGGGGTTTTCGATCTTGAACGACTGGCCGATCAGATCGTCCACGAAGTCGATGACGGAGCCGTCCATGTATTGGATCGACACCTCGTCCACTACGACGGTCGCGCCATCTCGCTCGATGACAAGATCGTCATCCTGCCGCGTCCGGTCCACGTCGAAAGCGTACTGGAACCCCGAACAGCCGCCTCCGTTGACGCTGATTCTCAGGTGGGAGCCTGCAGGCTCCGCAGCCATGATCTCGTTGATGCGGCGGGCGGCGCGGTCAGTCAGAGTGATACCGGTCATGGGCACTTCCAGTCCTCGGGAGGACGCAATTCTTGCATAAGATGTTATGAGCAAGGTAAGTGCGCGCTGACAAGGCTTCAACCCGGGGATGATTGTGCGGCCCTTTGGCGAGAGATGGCGAGCCCCTTATGCCAGCGATCCGTGGGGCAGCCGCGGCCGGCTGTTCCCTGAGGCGGTCTCGCCCACCCGCAGCGAGTTCCAGCGTGACCGGGACCGGATCATCCATTCCTCCGCCTTCCGGCGGCTCAAGCACAAGACGCAGGTGTTCGTCTATCACGAGGGCGACCATTTCCGGACCCGGCTGACCCACACCATCGAGGTGAGCCAGATCGCCCGGGCGCTCGCCCGCTCTCTCGGACTCGACGAGGATCTCGCCGAGGCGCTGGCGCTCTCCCACGACCTTGGCCACACCCCGTTCGGCCACACCGGCGAGGATACGCTCGACGAATGCATGGCCGGGTTCGGCGGCTTCGACCATAACGCCCAGGCCTTGCGGGTTGTGACCCGCCTGGAGCGCCGTTACGCTGAATATGACGGGCTGAACCTCACCTGGGAAACCCTGGAGGGGCTGGTCAAGCATAACGGCCCGCTCCTCGATGCCAGCGGGCAGCCGACCCTGCGCTATGCCGCGCGGGGCGTGCCCCTGGCGATTCTCGAGTACAACGCCCAGCAGGACCTGGAACTCGCCACCCATGCCGGCGGCGAGGCACAGGCCGCGGCGATCGCCGACGATATTGCCTACGATGCTCACGACATCGACGACGGACTGCGAGCCGGGCTGTTCCGGATCGAGGAACTGCGCGAGGTGCCGTTTCTCGAAGAGCTTCTGGCGGAAATCGACGCACGATACCCGACCCTCGACCTCTCCCGGCGCATCCATGAGCTGACCCGGCGCGTCATCACACGCTTCGTCGAGGACGTGGTGGCTGAGGGAGAGCGCAGGATGGCCGCCCTGGCTCCGCAGAAAGCCGAGGACATCCGGCAGGCGGGCGACACCATGGTGTGCTTCTCGAAGGCCATGAAGGAGGCCGATGCCTCCATCAAGCGCTTTCTCTATGCCCGCATGTACCGTCACCCGGACGTGATGCGGGTTCGCGCCCAGGCCGACGACGTGCTGCGGGATCTGTTCAGGCGCTTCAAGGCCGAGCCGACCCTGATGCCCGAGGAATGGCAGGCGGATCTGCCGAGGGACGACGAGCCGCGCCTTGCCCGGCGCGTGGCGGACTACATCGCCGGCATGACGGACCGATACGCGATCCTCGAACACCGGCGCCTGTTTGACGTAACGCCGGACCTGCGCTAGCGCATCGTGCGGAAAAGTGGCCTCGGTTTTCCGCTCATCCGATGCGCTCATTTTAGGATGAGATCATCGGATGAGCCCCAAAAGTGGCTTCCACTTTCGGGTCCGATGATCGAGCGCACCACAGAATTCAGGGCCAGGGCCCTTCAGAGACAAAGTACCATGAACATTTTCGGGCTGTTTGAGAAGCGGGTTGCGGACGCGCTCGGCCGGTTGGCCGAAGGGGCCAGGATTCCATCGGGGCTGGACGTCAGCCGCGTCGTGGTCGAGCCGCCGCGCGATCCCTCCCATGGCGATCTCGCGACCAACGCCGCCATGGTGCTGGCCAAGGAGGCGCGCATGAACCCGCGCGCCCTGGCCGAGCTTCTCGTCGCCGACCTTCAGGACGATCCGCGCGTCACCAAGGTCGAGATCGCCGGTCCGGGCTTCATCAACATCCGGCTCGCACCTGCGGTCCTGCACGAGGTTTTGCGCGCCGCCGTCGTCGACAGCAGCGGCTTCGGCCGGAGCGGGCAAGGGGCGGGTTCTCCGGTGAACGTGGAATACGTGTCCGCCAACCCGACCGGCCCGATGCACGTGGGCCATTGCCGCGGCGCGGTGTTCGGCGATGCCCTCGCGGGTCTTCTGGATTTCGCCGGCTACAAGGTCGCCCGGGAGTACTACATCAACGATGCGGGTGCGCAGGTCGACGTCCTGGCCCGCTCCGCCTATCTCCGCTACAAGGAGGCCCTCGGCCAGGACATCGGCGCCATTCCGGATGGGCTCTATCCAGGCGACTACCTGAAGCCGGTCGGCGAGCGTCTTGCCGAGGAGTACGGCCCGAGCCTGCTCGACAAGCCGGAGACCGAGTGGCTGCCGCTCGTGCGCGAGGCCTCCATCGACGCCATGATGGACATGATCCGGGCCGACCTCGCCGCGCTCAACATCCACCACGACGTGTTCTTCTCCGAGCGCTCCCTCCAGAAGGGGGCGGGGGGCGATCAGGTGGCCAAGATGATCGAGGAGCTGAAGTCCCGCGATCTCGTCTATATGGGCCGCCTTCCGCCTCCCAAGGGTCAGAAGGACGAGGACTGGGAGGACCGGGAGCAACTTCTCTTCCGCGCCACCGCCTATGGCGACGAGGTCGACCGGCCACTCATGAAGTCGGACGGGTCCTACACCTATTTCGCCTCGGACATCGCCTATCACCGCTCCAAGTACGAGCGCGGCTTCCTGTCGATGATCGACGTGCTCGGCGCCGACCATGGCGGCTACGTGAAGCGCATGCAGGCCGCCGTCAGGGCTGTGTCCGACAACAAAGCCGAGCTCGACGTGAAGCTCTGCCAGCTCGTCAAGCTTCTGCGCGGCGGCGAGCCGGTGAAGATGTCGAAGCGCTCGGGCGACTTCGTGACCCTGCGCGAGGTGGTGGATGAGGTGGGCCGGGATGCCACCCGCTTCATGATGATCTTCCGCAAGAACGATGCGCCCCTGGACTTCGACCTCGCCAAGGTGGTGGAGCAGTCCAAGGACAACCCGGTCTTCTACGTCCAGTACGCCCATGCCCGCTGTGCCTCCGTGTTCCGGCAGGCGGCCGAGGCGTTCCCGAGTGCCGACTTCTCGGCAGCCCAGCTCGAGCAGGCTGATCTTTCGATCCTGCGTGACGAAGCGGAAATGGACCTGATCCATCGCATCGCCCAGTTCCCCAGGACGATCGAGGCCGCGGCCGAAGCTCATGAGCCTCACCGGGTTGCATTTTACCTTTACGATCTGGCGAGCGCCTTCCATAGTTTATGGAATAAGGGCAAAGACTTGCCGCAATTACGCTTTGTTAATCTAACTGATGAAGATTCAACACAGGCGAGACTCGCTCTCGTGCATGCCCTGAAGGGTGTGCTCGCATCTGGTCTCGCAATCCTGGGCGTCACGGCACCCGACGAAATGCGATAGTGTTTCCTGAGGCGGATCAACCGCTTAGGACCACATTGCGTTGGGTTCTGTTACGTCGTGCCGGCGGAGCAGCAGGTGCTCCTGTCGCGTAACTGGAGATCCGGCGCATGAGCGAATCAGTGAAGCCCCGTTTTGCCATCGATCTCAACGAGATCGAGCGGCAACTCGCCCAGGCGGGCACCCCTCAATCCCAGCCGGCCTCCACCGGGCGGAGCGATCCGCTCGCGGAATTGGCCCGGATCGTGGGGCAAGACGATCCATTTCAGTCGATTTTGGCCAGTGACGGCTCCGCCCGTCCGCGCCAGCAAAGCTCTTCCATCGACGACATTTTCGCCGTCCGCGACACCATGCCGCAAGGCGCGCGAGAGACGCTGGCACGCTCTCCCCATGGGGGGCACGCCGCCCCGTCCTTCGATCATGGCTCCTATGCCCGGAGCCACGTCCGCAGCCCCGAGCCTGCCTATGCTCCCCAGGACCAGGATGCCTACGGCAACGAGGCTTATGCTCAGGATTATTATGCCGATCAGGCTGGGCATTATGCCGAGCAGGACTACGACCAGTCCCAGGACTATGCACCGGTCGAGAAGGGTCGTTCCCGCAAGGGGGTAGTCGCGATCGCGGCCGTCGTCGGCGCCGTCGTGCTTGGCGGTGCCGGGGCTTACCTCGCCTCGGGTTCGGCGGCGATCACCGGGAGCGAGCCGCCGCTCGTGAAGGCCAGCAACGAGCCGACCAAGGTGCAGCCGCAGAATCCGGGCGGCGTCGAGATTCCGAACCAGAACAAGCAGATCTATGAGCGCGCCAACCAGAGCGGCGCGACCAAGGTCGTGAACCGCGAAGAGCAGCCGGTCGACGTGCAGCAGGCCGTGCGCATGAGCGGCAGCGCCGTGGCCGATGCGACGGGCGGAACCGTTCCCAGCGGCGCGATCAGGCCTCAGCAGACCGCCAGCCTGAACCTCGGCGAACCGAAGAAGGTTCGCACCGTCACGATCCGTCCCGACGGCACCGTGGCGGGAGCGGAACCGCCGGCCGCTCAGTCTGCGACCTCGGCTGCGGCGATGACCCTGCCGCCGCAGGCCCAGCCTGCTCCGGTTCAGGTCGCGTCGGCCCAGCCCAAGCCGGCCGCGAGCACGCCGGCGGCGGCCCCTGCCGCACCCGCTCCGAAGCCGGTCCCGGCCGCATCGACTCCCACGTCCACGCCTACACCGCAACAGGTCGCCTCGGTCCAGCCGGTTGCCCCGGCGGCAGCGGAGACGACGCCGACCGGCGGTTTCGCCGTGCAGCTCGGCCTGGCGAACTCGGAAGCCGCGGCGCAGACGGCCTTCGCGTCGTTCCAGCGCAAGTATTCTGACCTCGAAGGTCTGCCGTCTCTCATCCGCAAGGCCGAGGTGAACGGCAATACGATCTATCGCGTCCGGGTCGGACCCCTGTCCAAGGAGGAGGCCTCCTCCCTCTGCTCCAAGCTGCAGGGCCAGGGGGGGCAGTGCTTCGTTGCCAAGAACTGACGCCGGCTTAGCGGTTGAGATTTCTTGACCCTGCCCGGCAGGGGACATAAAGGCGCGGGTATGAAAACCCGCGCCTTTATTGCTGGATGCTCCGGCACCGAGCTCACCCCCGACGAGGTCGCCTTCTTCAAGGTGGCGGATCCCTGGGGCTTCATCCTGTTCCGCCGAAACGTGGAAAGCCCGGAGCAGGTGAGGGCGCTCTGCGCCTCCTTGAGGGATGCGGTCGGACGGGCCGATGCCCCGATCCTCATCGATCAGGAGGGCGGCCGGGTTCAGCGCCTGGGACCGCCGCACTGGCCGAAATACCCCTCCGGCAGCACCTACGGCCGCCTTCATGCCAACGATCCGCTGGTCCAGCGCGAGATCACCCGCCTCGGAGCGCGGCTGATCGCCCACGATCTCCGCTCCGTCGGGATCACGGTCGATTGCCTGCCGGTTCTCGACGTGCCGTCGCCGGGCGCCCACGACGTGATCGGGGATCGGGCCTACGGCAAGACGCCGAGCCAGGTCGCCATTCTGGGACGGGCCGCCGCCGAGGGGCTGCTGGCCGGCGGCGTGTTGCCGGTGGTCAAGCACATGCCCGGCCACGGCCGGGCTGGGGCCGACAGTCATAAGGCACTTCCCGTGGTCGAGGCCTCTCGTGAGGAGCTGGAGAGGCACGATTTCGCACCCTTCCGCATGCTCACCGACATGCCGCTCGCCATGACCGCCCACGTGGTCTACACGGCGCTCGACCCGGAGCGGCCGGCGACGACCTCCCGCATCGTCATGGACGAGATCATCCGCGGCCACATCGGATATGACGGGCTTGTGATGACCGACGACCTGTCCATGCATGCGCTCTCCGGCTCCTTCCGGGATCGGACTGAAGCCGCTTTCTCGGCCGGCTGCGACATGGCCCTTCATTGCAACGGCAACATGGAGGAAATGAGCGCCGTGGCTGAGGCTGCCCCCAGCTTAAGCGGAGAATCCCTGCGCCGGGCTAACGCTGCGTTAGCCCGCATCGCCCATGATCCGGAGCCTTTGGATCCTGTGGATGCCCGGGCCAGGCTCGATTCTGCTCTTGCGATAATCGCCTGAAGCTTATGAAGCTGCGAACTCTGTGAGTTGAGTACGGTCCATGGCAAACCCCTTACCCTTCGAGGATGTCGAACGCACCGAGCGGGCCGAGAGCGAGCCCGCTCTGCTCGTCGACGTGGACGGGTTCGAAGGACCGCTCGACCTTCTGCTGGAACTCGCCCGCCGCCAGAAGGTGGACCTCCACCGCATCTCGATCCTGGCTCTCGCCGAGCAGTACATCACCTTCATCGAAGCGGCGCGGCGCATGCGCCTCGAGCTGGCGGCTGATTATCTCGTGATGGCGGCCTGGCTCGCCTATCTCAAGTCGCGCCTCCTGCTGCCCGAGCCGCCGAAGGGCGAGGAGCCGAGCGCCGAAGAACTGGCGACTGCCCTTGCCCTGCGCCTGCGCCGCCTGGAGGCGATCCGCGAGGCGGCCAGGAAGATGGGCGAGCGCGCCTGGCTCGGCCGCGACGTCTTCGCCCGCGCCGCGCCGGAGCCCGTGATCATCAACCGGGATTCCCGTTACGAGGCGACCCTTTACGATCTTCTCAAGGCCTACGCGCAGCAGCGCCAGATCCAGTTCAACGCCCGGGTGTCCCTGCACAAGCGGAACGTCTGGTCCCTGGTCGATGCGCGGGAGGCCCTGGAACGCCTGGTCGGCCACCTGAGCGATTGGGTGACCCTCGACACCTATCTGGTGGAATACATGGTCGAGCCTGCCATGCGCCCGACCGTTCTGGCCTCGGCCCTGTCCGCCACCCTGGAAATGGTGCGCGAGGGCAAGCTCACGGTCCGGCAAGACGAGGCCTTCGCCCCGGTCTGGGTCAAGCCCGTCGCAGACCCGGCCGAGGCAGGAGTTTAAGATGCTGCCCGACATGCAAGACGATACAGCCGATGCGCCGGAAGCGGAGGCTCCCGAGGTCAGCCAAGGGGCCGATCATCGGCCCGACCATGGCGAGGCCATGCGGATCGCCGAGGCGCTGCTGTTTGCCGCCGCCGCACCCTTGAGCGCCGAGGAGCTGAGCGGCCGCCTGCCGGAAGGCGCCGATGTGGAGAAGATCCTCCAGGACCTGACCGAGCTCTACGCGCTGCGGGGCGTCAACCTCGTCCGGGTGGCCGGAAAATGGACCTTCCGCACGGCGAGCGACCTGTCCTTCGTGCTCGCCCGCGACGTGGTCGAGCAGCGCAAGCTCTCCCGCGCGGCCATGGAGACGCTCGCCATCATCGCCTATCATCAGCCGGTGACCCGCGCCGAGATCGAAGAGATCCGCGGCGTCGCCACCTCCAAGGGCACCATCGACACCCTCCTTGAGACCGGCTGGATCCGCCTGAGAGGGCGCAGGAAGGCGCCGGGTCGTCCGGTCACTTATGGTACGACTGCCGGCTTCCTGGAGCATTTCGGTCTCGACGCCATCGAGGACCTGCCCGGTCTCGAGGAACTCAAGGGAGCTGGCTTCATAGAAGGGCGCGTGCCCTCGGACTTCTCGGTGCCGGTTCCCTCGGATGCGGATGCCCTGCGCGAGGACGAGGACCCGCTCGAGGACGATCTCCTCCAGCCTCTCGACATGCACCAGACCGAAGCGGGCGAGGAATGATCGCAAAGCCCGCCGGGTCTGCGCTCGACCGGTTTCGCCTGCCCCGCTGGGGCCAGCGCGGCACGGCGGGCGCCTCGATCCCGGCCCAGCTCACCTTCGAGAACATCGTCCAGGCCTATGGCAGCCAGCGGGCGCTCGACGGCGTCTCGCTCACCATCGAGCCGGGGGAGATCATCTGTCTGCTGGGTCATTCCGGCTGCGGAAAGACCACCCTGCTGCGGGTCGCCGCAGGCGTCGAGGCTCCGACCTCCGGCCGGGTGCTGCTGGACGGCCTGGAGGTCACCGGACCGCGGGCCTTCCTGGAGCCGGAGAAGCGCGGCATCGGGCTGATGTTCCAGGATTACGCCCTGTTCCCGCACATGACGATCCTGCAGAACATCATGTTCGGCCTCAAGGATCTCTCGGCCTCGGAGGCCGGGATCGCCGCGCGACGGGCCCTGTCCCGGGTCGGGCTCGAGCACTATGCCGACGAATACCCCCATACCCTGTCCGGGGGCGAGCAGCAGCGCGTGGCCCTGGCCCGGTCCATCGCGCCGCGCCCCGGCGTCCTGCTCATGGACGAGCCGTTCTCGAATCTCGACCGGCGCATGCGCGATGCCATCCGAGACGAGACCGTCGCAATCCTGAGAGAAAACGGCGCTACGACCATCGTCGTGACGCACGATCCGGAGGAGGCGATGCGGATTGCCGACCGGATCGTGCTCATGCGTGCCGGCGCGGTCATCCAGGAAGGCGAGGCCGAGGAGATCTATCGACGCCCGGCGAACCTGTTCGCTGCCCGCTTCTTCTGCGATTTCAACGAGCTTGAGGGCGTGGTTCGCAACGGCCAGGTCTCATGCCCCGTGGGGGTCTTTCCGGCGCCGCAAATGGGGGATGGTCCGGCCATCGTCTGCGTGCGGCCGCAGGGACTGAAGCTCAGGCCCGCAGGGTTCTGCCTGCCGGGACGTGTGGTGTCTCGTCGCTTTCTCGGCGAGGTCGATCTCGTGCACATTGACGTGCAGGGGGTGGACCGCCCCCTGCAGGCCCGCGTTCAAGATCCCGCTGGCGTGACAGAGGGACAGGATGTGGGCATCGAGATCGATACGAAGGATGTCCTTGTTTTCGCCGCCTCCGACGCATAGGTTGGCGACGAGTTCATATTGAAGAACCGCGCCTTCTCGGGCGCAGGAGGAATTGCCATGGGTGGCACGAGTATTTGGCACTGGATCGTCGTGGGTCTGATCGTCGTCCTTCTGTTCGGACGCGGCAAGATTTCCGACATGATGGGCGACGTTGCAAAGGGCATCAAAGCCTTCAAGAAGGGCATGTCCGAGGATGAGACGCCGGCCAAGCCGGTGCAGCCGTCCGAGCCCGTCCGGACCATCGACCATCAGAACGGTACGACGACCACAACCGTGACCACGGATCACAAGGTCGGCTAAGCTTTTGTGCGCAGCCATCGTGTGGCGTTTCAGTACGCGTGAGTACCTAAGAGGCAGGTTCGAGGCCACGTCATGTTGGACATGAGCTGGGGTGAGATCATGGTGATCGGCGCCGTTGCGCTGATCGTGATCGGCCCGAAGGACCTGCCGAAGGCGCTGCGGACGATCGGACAGGTGACCGGAAAGCTCCGCCGCATGGCGGCGGAGTTTCAGGGCCAGTTCAACGAGGCCATGCGCGAGGCCGAGCTGGACGAGGTCAAGAAGCAGCTTCAAGGCGTGAACGACTCCGTCTCGTCGGTGACGAGTACCAGCTTCAACCCGATCCAGACGATCCGCGACGAACTGAAGACCTCGATCGAGGCGCCCGCGCCGGTTCCCGGGACGATTCCTGAGCCGGGCGCCGTGCAGGGCGTCACACAGATGACCTCCGACGGAGCGACTTCTTCCGATGTGACTTCCGACCCATCCTCTGCCCAGGCCGCCTCCGATGCCTCGATCCAGGCCGTCGTGGAGGGTCGGGCACCGGATCCCGCCGACCCGCTCATCGACCTGCCGCCTCCGCCGATTGTCGACCCGGCGAAGGAGATCGCCGAATCCCTGCGGCGCGAGGCCGAATACGAGGCCCAACAGGCCGCCCTTGCCGAACAACTCTCAGAAAAATCGGACGCGAAAGCCGGATGACCACCGCCGTTGAAGAGGATGAGGTCGAGGCATCGCGCGCGCCTCTGATCGAGCATCTGACCGAATTGCGCTCGCGCCTGATCAAGGCGCTGGTCGCCTTCGTGCTGATGTTCTTCGTCTGCTTTGCCGGCGCGAAGTATATCTACAACGCGCTGGTGTGGCCCTACGTCCTCGCCGTCGGCTCGCCCGAGAAGGCGCACCTCGTCTATACCCACGGCCTGGAATACCTGTTCACGCAGATCCAGGTCGCGGCCTTCGGCGCCGGCTTCCTGGCCTTTCCGGTCATCGCCATGCAGATCTACAAGTTCGTGGCGCCGGGGCTCTACAAGAACGAACGCCGGGCCTTCGTGCCGTACCTGGTGGCGACCCCGGTTCTCTTCGTGATCGGTGCAGCCTGCGTGTATTTCGTCGCCATGCCGCTCCTCATGCGCTTCTCCGTGGGCATGCAGCAGCTGGCGACGGACACGAGCCCGTCCATCGAGTTCCTGCCCAAGGTCAGCGAGTACCTGTCGCTGATCATGACGCTGATCTTCGCGTTCGGCATCTGCTTCCAGCTGCCGGTCATCCTGACCCTGCTGGCCCGCGCCGGGATCATCGACTCCCAGTTCCTGAAGGACAAGCGCCGCTATGCGGTCGTGATCGTCTTCGTGATCGCCGCGGTTCTCACTCCGCCGGACGTGATCAGCCAGTTCGCCCTTGCGGTCCCCACCTTGCTTCTTTACGAGGCATCCATCTTCTCCGTCCGCATGGTCGAGAAGAAGCGTGCGGAAGCCGAGGCCGCGCGCGCGGCAGAGGGGTAGGGCCTCGAGGAGGCCTCCGCATCGGCCGCCATCCTCGGCAAGAGTTGAAGGGGCGGCTTTGTCGAAGGGCAGGGCCGTCTGACGAAGCAGGTCCTCATCCCATGCACGACATCCGTTCCATCCGCGAGAATCCCGCGGCTTTCGACCAAGGCCTCCGGAACCGGGGCATGGAGCCCCTGTCGGCGCAGCTGATCGCTCTCGACGACCGGCGCAAGAGCGCCATCTCGGCCCTGCAGGCCGCCACCGAGCGCCGCAACGCCCTGTCCAAGGAAATCGGCCAGGCCAAGGCGAAGAAGGATGAGGCGCGGGCCCAGGAACTGATGGCCGAGGTGGCCCGGATCAAGGAATCGATGCCGGAGCTGGAAGAGGCGGAGCGCGCCGCCGAGAAGGCGCTGTTCGAAGCCCTTGCGGCCATTCCCAACATTCCGAAGGAGGATGTGCCGGTCGGGGCCGACGAGCACGGCAACGTGGAGCGCCACCGCTTCGGCAGGCCACCGACGCTCAACAGCGCCAAGCAGCATTTCGAGATCGGCGAAGCCCTGGGCCTCATGGATTTCGAGACGGCGGCAAAGCTTTCGGGCTCGCGCTTCGTCGTTCTGAAAGGCGGCCTGGCCCGCCTCGAGCGCGCGCTCGGTCAGTTCATGATCGACCTCCATACCAATGAGCACGGCTACACGGAAGTGAACCCGCCTCTGCTGGTGCGTGACGATGCCATGTTCGGCACCGCGCAACTGCCGAAGTTCGAGGACGATCAGTTCTGGGCCTTCCCGGGCAACTCGCTCGAGCAGATCGTTGCTGCGGCTCTCGAAGGCCAGCCGCGCGACGCCATCGGCAAGATGCTCAAGGATACCCGCTACGGCATGATCCCGACGGCGGAGGTGACGCTCACCAATCTCGTGCGTGAGCAGATCCTCTCCGAGGAGGAGCTGCCGCTGCGATTCACCGCGCTCACTCCGAGCTTCCGCGCCGAAGCAGGCTCGGCCGGGCGCGATACGCGCGGCATGATCCGCCAGCATCAGTTCGTGAAATGCGAGCTCGTGTCGATCACCACGCCGGAGACCTCTGCCGACGAGCACGAGCGCATGCTTGTCAGTGCCGAGAACGTACTCAAGAAGCTCGAGCTGCCGTTTCGCACGATGACGCTCTGCACGGGCGACATGGGCTTCTCCTCGACCAAGACCTACGACATCGAGGTGTGGCTGCCGGGGCAGGGGACGTATCGCGAGATTTCGAGCTGCTCGGTCTGCTCCGATTTCCAGGCGCGCCGCATGAATGCCCGCTATCGCGCAGCCGGCGAGAAGCAGCCGCGCTTCGTGCATACGCTCAACGGTTCCGGCCTCGCGGTCGGCCGCACGCTTGTCGCCGTTCTGGAGAACTACCAGAACGAGGACGGCAGCGTCACGATCCCGTCGGCGCTCCAGCCCTATATGGGCGGGACGACGCGCATCGAGCGTGAGGCCTGACCATGCGCATTCTCTGCACCAACGACGACGGCATTCACGCTCCGGGGCTGAAAACCCTGGAGGCCATCGCCCGCAATCTGTCGGACGACGTGTGGGTCGTCGCGCCTGAGACCGATCAGAGCGGCGTCGCCCATTCGCTGTCCCTCAACGATCCGCTGCGCCTGCGTGAAATCTCCGAGCGGCATTTCGCCGTAAAGGGCACGCCGACGGACTGCGTGATCATGGGCGTGCGCCACCTCATGCAGAACGCCAAGCCCGACCTCGTTCTCTCCGGCGTCAACCGGGGGCAGAACGTGGCGGAGGACGTGACCTATTCCGGCACGGTGGCGGGCGCCATCGAGGGCACGATCCTTGGCATTCCCTCCATTGCGCTCTCTCAGGCTTACGGTCCGGGGACGCGCAATGCGCCGCGCTGGCAATGCGCCGAGCATCATGGCCCCAAGGTCGTGCGCAGGATCCTCGAGGCGGGCGTCGACAAGGGGATTCTCGTCAACGTGAACTTCCCGGATTGCGAGCCCGAGGAGGTCGAGGGAACGTCCCTCGTCAACCAGGGCCAGCGCACGCAGGAACTCCTGCGCCTCGACGAGCGCCGGGACGGGCGCGGCAATCCCTACTTCTGGATCGCCTTTGAGCGCCGCCCCTTCACGCCCGGCAACGGCACCGATCTCTGGGCCATCGCCAGTCGGCGCATTGCCGTCACGCCGCTGCGCATCGACATGACCGACGAGCCGACGCTGACGCGCTACGCGCAGGCCTTCGGCTGATGGAGAGCGGATGCGATGAACCAGGACATGCCTTTCCTGTCTGAAGCGGAAGCCCGCGACGAGCAGGAGGCGATCGGTGCCGCGTCCTTCATCCTGTCCCTGCGCGCCAAAGGCATCCGCGACACGGCTCTCCTGAGGGCGATGGAACTGGTACCGCGCGAGGTGTTCGCCCCGCGCCGCTTCACCGATCTCGCCCGTACCGACGTCGCGCTGCCGCTGCCCTGCGGCCAGACCATGACGGGCCCCACCACGGTCGCCGCCATGCTGCTGGCCCTCGGTGTCCAGCCGGGCCAGCGAGTCCTGGAAGTCGGCACCGGCAGCGGTTACGTGGCGGCGCTGCTCGCGAGGCTCGGCGCGGAGGTGACGAGTGTCGAGCGCTTCAACACGCTGGCGGAAAGCGCCGGCCAGCACCTCAAGATCGTGGAGGCCGGCAAGGTCCGCCTGGAGGTGGGCGACGGCCTTGCCGCGCGGGTGCGCGATCGCTTCGATCGCATCCTGCTCAACGGCGCCCGTCCGGAGATCCCGGAGACCGTGACGGCGCTCCTCGGACCCGGCAGCCGTCTGGTCGGAGCGATCTCGATCCGGGGTGTGCCGCATCTCGTGCGCATTGAGCGCGATGCCGAGGGTGAGCTGACGCAAACGGTCGGCGCGGCCCTGCGCATTTCGCCGCTCGTCACCGGCATTGCGGCGACTCTCTGACCGAATCGAAATATTTTCGGACAAGGTTACGGCAAAGCGCGCAACGTCAACCGTTGCTTAACCTGAACAGGCTTTTAATGGCTCCATCGAGTTGCGTTCGGTTGGGGTTGAGTGATGCGGTTGCGTGTGTGTTCTGGGCATTTGGTTGCGGTGTCGCGGATCGCTCTGGTCGGGCTGATCGGGAGTGCGGCGGCCGCCTGCAGTACGGATAGCGCGCGGTTCGCGGAGAACCCGTTCTCCAATCCCTTCGCGGCCAGCGAGCGTATGGACACCAGCGCTTCTGCCGCTCCTCCCCAATCGTCCCCGTCCTACGCGACGGCTCCGATGCCGACGCCTTCGGTTCAGGCGCAAGCTCTGCCCCCCGTGCAGTCTCAGCCCCTGCCGCAGCCCACCCGCATCGCCTCTGCTCCCGCTCCGATCCAGCCGCGCCCCGTGCCGGTTGCTCAGACCGCATCGGCCCAGCCGGCCAGCCAGCCCAAGTTCCGCCTCGTCGACACCTCGAAGGTGCCCGCCGCAACCACCCCGGTTGCCGCCGCCGAGCCGACCAAGCGCGTTCGCCCGGGCATGACCTCGACGGCTCAGGCTCCGGCCCCCGTGAAGTCCGCCCCGATGCAGGTTGCGTCCGCGACGAACGAGCCGCTGGTCTCCGCGCCGAAGCCCCTGGTGTCCGCTCCCAAGCCCGTCGTCGAGCAGCCCAAGGTTGCGGCTCTGACCCAGCCCGAACCTGTGAAGCCCGCGGCTGTTCAGCCGGTGGCGCCTGCTCCGGCCCCGCAGCCTGAGGCTGCAAAAGCTCCCGTGCAGGAGCCCGAGCAGACCGCGAGCGTTTCCGGCGACTTCCGCTGGCCGGCCCGCGGCCGCGTCATCGCCGGGTTCGGCGCCAATGGCGGCAACGAGGGTATCAACATCGCCGTCCCCGAGGGCACTCCGGTCAAGGCTACGGAGGCCGGCACCGTGACCTATGCGGGCAGCGAGGTGAAGGGCTACGGCAACCTCGTCCTGATCAAGCATGAGAACGGCTACGTCTCTGCCTATGCCCATAACGGCTCGCTCAACGTGAAGCGCGGCGAGCAGGTGAAGCGCGGTCAGGTGATCGCGACCTCCGGCCAGACCGGGAACGTGACCTCACCGCAACTGCACTTCGAAATCCGCAAGGGTGCGCAGCCCGTCGACCCGCTGAAGCATCTCGGCGGCTGATCGAGGCCAACAGTTTAGGTCGGCTCTCGGATGTCGAGGCCGATCGAATGAGGGGACGGTGGAGCTCAGCCACCGTCCCTTTGTCGTTTTCGGTTCCATACCTGGATAGCTGGAACGGGCCCGGTCATGGCGAGCGGGTGTCGCCGCGGCCGCCGCTGGCCAGGGTGGGAATTCAGTGCTAGAGCCGCGTGATGGATCCCCTTTTCGTGCGGGGGCTTTCGCCGTCTTCGGTCGGGAACGACCTGTCCTGCCCCACACCCGCCTTCGTCCTGCACCGACCTTGGTCTTGCACCTGCCTTGGTCCTGCACCTGCCTTGGCCACACCCACTGCCGTCATGGCCGGGCTTGACCCGGCCATCCCGATGTGAAGAGCGCTGTGCCTTTCCGATCGGGATCACTGGCACGAGCCCGGTGATGACGGGGGAGAGCGGATGTAACGCTATGTTCTCACTTTGTTCTTGACACTATGTATCACCTGGGCTAGACCGGTGCTCATCCCGGCCCGACGGGGGGCGCGCTCGCGAGGCGTCGCAGATGTGGGGCGGGGAGCGGTCCCGCCGCAGGCCTCGCACGCCTGTGATCGCGGGAGGCCGACCCTGGGCTGACAGCGCAGGAGGTCCGCCTGAAAAGTACCGCGTGCGAAGCGCCGTCCGGCTCTTCCATCTCACCCATAGTCATTGAACCGGGCGGCCCGTCGCACCTCCCTCGATCAACCTGACGGCTCGGAGCCCCCGGCTCCGGGCCCACAGGTGCTGGCTCTTGGACAGGAGACGATCATCCCCCCACGGCCGTCATCACACCCACCACGTCATGGCCGGCCTTGTGCCGGCCATCCCGATCGGACGAGCGCCGCGCTTCAGGCCAACGTCATTACCGGGACAAGCCCGGTGATGACGTTGGTGATTGCGAGGGCCGAGCGGATCGCATAGCCCCGGTTCCCGCAAGGACGACCCGGGCACTGCCGCCGGCATTCCGCTCTGTCAGATCGCCTTTCCCAGCCGCCCGGCGAGGTCCTGGATGAACTGCCAGGCGGTGCGCCCGGAGCGGGCGCCGCGGGTGGTGGCCCACTCCAGCGCCTCGGCGCGGATGGCGTCAGGGTTCGCATGCAGGCCAAGGTGATCGACATAGGCGAAGACCATGTCGAGATACTCGTCCTGGCTGCATTTGTGGAAGCCGAGCCAGAGGCCGAAACGGTCGGAGAGCGACACCTTCTCCTCGACGGCCTCGCCCGGATTGATGGCCGTCGAGCGCTCGTTCTCCATCATGTCGCGGGGCAGCAGGTGGCGGCGGTTCGAGGTGGCATAGAAGATCACGTTGTCGGGCCGCCCTTCGATCCCACCTTCGAGCACGGCCTTGAGCGACTTGTAGGAGGTATCGTCCGCGTCGAAGGAAAGATCGTCGCAGAAGACGATGAAGCGGTGCGGATCCGGGCGCAGCAGGCCCATGAGGTCCGGCAGGGTCTCGATATCCTCGCGGTGGATCTCGATCAGCTTGAGGGGGAGCGAACCCGCGGGCTTGGCGTGGTTGATCTCCGCATGGACCGCCTTGACCAGGGACGACTTGCCCATGCCGCGGGCGCCCCAGAGCAGGGCGTTGTTGGCCGGCAGGCCTCCGGCGAAGCGCTGCGTGTTCTCCGCCAGCTGATCCCGAACCCGGTCGATGCCGCGCAGAAGGCTCATTTCGACCCGGTTCACCTTCGGAACGGGTGAGAGCCTTCGGCCCGCAGCCTGCCAGACGAAGGCATCGGCTGCGGCAAAATCGGCGCGAGCCGTGCCGGCGGGCGCGAGTCGCTCCAGGGCATCGGCGATGCGCGTCAAAAGCGCTAGGGATTCGGGGGAGGTGAGGTCGGCGGGCATGGGCATCTGACTTCAAGAAACGGTGAGGAAGCCGTGCTTAGCGCATTTTTCGGCGAAGGGGATCCGGTTCGCGGTCAAAAAATGCGGCCCGGCAAAGAAGAGGACCGAGTCCACCCCGGTGGGAACGCTCTCGCGCAAAAAAAACGCCTCATGGTCCGTGGCCCGGGTGCTTCGACCTGCAGGAGCTTTGGGAAAGGCCTTCAACTTCATTGATTTCGGCGAGTCGATGAGTATAGTCCGCCACGCTTTGTAATCCCGTATGGCGCGGGTGGGCCCAAGAGGTGCCCGCCACGCGCCTTTATCCATGGAGAGCCGCTTGTTCATTTCACCAGCCTTCGCACAAGGGGCCCCTGCCGGGGGCGGAATGGAGATGATCCTTCAATTCGTCCCGTTCATCCTCATTTTCGTCATCATGTGGTTCCTGATCATCCGGCCTCAGCAGCGCCGGGTGAAGGCCCATCAGGAGATGATCAAGAACGTGCGCCGCGGCGACACGGTCGTCACCTCCGGCGGCATCATCGGCAAGGTGACGAAGGTCCTCGAGGATTCGGCCGATGTCGAGGTCGAGATCGCCGAAGGCGTGAAGGTGAAGGTGGCCCGGGCCATGATCTCCGAGGTTCGCTCCAAGAGCGAGCCGGTCAAAGCCTGATGTGACAAGAAGCCGGCCCTTTTCGTATCCGAGGGGGCCGGTTCGCCGCAGAACGATGCGGCAGGTGTGTGAGAAAGGTTGAGCTGACGATGCTGCGCTTCTCGAGGTCGAAGATCATCGCCACCGTGGCGATCATTGTGATCGGCCTGCTTCTTGCGGTTCCGAGCACGATGAATCGCGAGCAGCGTCAGGCTTTCCTGAATGCCGTTCCGAGCTGGGTTCCTTCCTGGCTCGTTCCGTCCCGCGCCATCGTGCTGGGCCTCGACCTGCAGGGCGGGTCCCACGTCCTTCTGGAGGTCGACGCGCAGGATCTGTTGCGCGGTCAGATCACGATTCTCCGCGATGATGTGCGCCGAATCCTGCGCGACACCCGGGTTTCGTCTCAGAACGGCATTCAGACCATTCCGCGGGGCGTACAGATCCGCGTCCCCGACGCGGCAGACCGTGACCGGTTGATCCCGCGTTTGCGGGAACTGGCTCAGCCCATCGGCAATGCCGTGCTCGGCCAGACCGGCAACAATGCCATCGACATCAACACCACACCGGACGGCGTGATCACGCTGACCTACACGGAAGCCGGGATCAACGAGCGCGTGCGCCGCGCCGTCGATCAGTCCATCGAAGTCATCCGCCGCCGCGTGGATGCCACCGGCACCACGGAACCCAGTATCCAGCGCCAGGGCGCCGACCGCGTTCTCGTCCAGGTTCCCGGCCTCCAGGATCCGCAGCAGCTGAAGGCTCTTCTGGGCGAAACCGGCAACCTCGAGTTCCGCCTCCTGGCTCAGCCGGGCGCCACCGATGTCGACATGCTTCCCATGGAGGACCAGGGTGGCCAGCGCGTTCCCGTCGAGCGCCGGGTGATCGCCGAGGGCGGCGACCTGACCGACGCCCAGCCGGCCTTCGACAGCCAGACCAACCAGCCCATCGTCAACTTCCGCTTCAACATCCGCGGCGCCCAGCGCTTCGGCCAGGCGACCACGGAAAACCTCGGGCGTCAGCTCGCCATCGTTCTCGACAACCGGGTGATCTCGGCTCCGACGATCCAGTCGCCGATCACCGGCGGTGCGGGCCAGATCTCCGGCAGCTTCACGGTCGAGCAGGTGAACAACCTGGCGGTTCTGCTCCGCTCCGGCGCATTGCCCGCCAAGCTCACCATCGTCGAAGAGCGCACCGTCGGCCCAGGCCTCGGACGCGACTCCATCGAGGCGGGCAAGATGGCGACCTATGTGGCGGCCATCTTCGTGATCATCTTCATGTTCGTCACCTATGGCCTCTTCGGGCTGTTCGCGAATATCGCGCTCATTGTCCATGTGGGCCTGATCTTCGGTCTCATGTCGGTGCTCGAAGCCACGCTGACCCTGCCAGGAATCGCTGGCATCGTGCTTACCATCGGCACGGCGGTCGATTCCAATGTGCTGATCTACGAGCGCATCCGCGAGGAGGTGCGTGCCGGCCGGTCCATCGTCTCGGGCATTCAGGCGGGCTTCGACCGAGCCTTCGCGACCATTGTGGACTCCAACAGCACCATGGCCATCGCGGCGGTGATCCTGTTTTTCCTCGGCTCCGGTCCGGTGCGCGGCTTCGCCGTGGTCTTCATCCTCGGCATCCTGACGACGGTTCTCACCGCCGTGACCCTGACGCGCATGATGATTGCGCTCTGGTACCACTGGATGCGCCCCAAAGTTCTTCCGTTTTAAGGAGTGCGTATCGTGCGCCTCGTTCGCCTCTGGCCCGAAAACTCACACTTCGACTTCATGCGCTTCAGGCGCTTCTCATTCCCGCTGTCGGCTGTCATCTCGATCCTGACGGCGGTAATGCTCCTGACCGGCGGCCTCAACTTCGGCATCGATTTCCGAGGCGGCACGCTGATGGAGATCCAGGCCAAGTCCGGCCAAGCCAATGTCGGACAGATCCGGCAGGTCGCAGAGGGCTTCGGGTTCGGCGACGTCGAGGTGCAGGAGTTCGGCTCGGCCGGAGAAGTCTCGTTGCGCTTCCCCATCCAGGAAGGCGGCGAGGCCGCACAGGCTGCCGTGGTGCAGAAGGCGCGTGATACGTTCAGCAATGAATACGAATTCCGTCGCGTCGAGACCGTCGGGCCCCGCGTTTCGGGCGAACTCGTCCAGTCCGGCACGATCGGCATCGTGCTCTCGGTCATCGCGGTGCTGTTCTATCTCTGGTTCCGCTTCGAGCGCGAACTGGCGGTTGCTTCGATTATCGGTACGCTCCACGACATCGTGCTGACCATCGGCTTCTTCGTGATTACCGGCCACGAGTTCAACATGACCTCGATCGCGGCGATCCTGACCATCGTGGGCTATTCGCTCAACGAAACGGTGGTGGTGTTCGACCGAACGCGCGAGCTCATGCGCCGCTATAAGACCATGCCGGCGGAAGAGCTGTTGAATCTGTCGATCAATCACACCATGTCCCGTACGGTGATGACGGCGGCGACCACGGCGCTCTCGCTTCTCGCGCTGGTGCTGTTCGGCGGGCAGGCGATCCAGGGCTTCGCGCAGGTCATGCTCTACGGCGTCGTCATCTGTACGTATTCGGCCATCTGCATTTCGTCCCCCATGCTGATCTATATCGGTCTGCGCGGATCGGAGACCGTCAAGGTGCCGGAGGGCAGGGCCGCCGCAGCGGAGTAAGACCATGAGCAATGGTCGCCTCTACGAAGGCTTCCTGCCAGGACGCTATCCGTTCGATGCCTATGGCAATGGCGGCTTTCGCTTCGCCGACATGTCCCATCGCGGATCCCTGCTCGCCTTGCCTTCGGGGATCAGGGCCTGGCCTGTGACGTCCGTGGCCGAGCTGACGGACGAGGCACTCGATCCGATCTTTGCGGAGGGCGACGCGCTGGAGCTTCTGCTCCTGGGCACAGGCGCCGATATCGCGGCCATTCCGACCGCATTTCGGACGCGCTTTCGCGAGGCTGGAATCGGGCTCGACGTGATGCAGACAGGTGCCGCTGCCCGCACCTACAACATTCTCCTCGCCGAGAACCGCAAGGTCGGCGCCGCCTTGATCGCCGTTCCCTGATATGGCGCAGGCGATCTCCAACTTCGCGCATTGCGAAGCGCTCGTGCGCGAGGCTGATCCGGACCGCTACTGGGCCAGCCTCTTCGCGCCGGCCGACAAACGGCCGCATCTCTACGCACTCTATGCCTTCAACTTCGAGATTGCGCGCGTTCGTGAAGCGGTGCGTGAGGCGCTTGTCGGCGAGATCCGCCTGCAATGGTGGCGTGATGCCCTGCAGGGCGAGGCACGAGGCGACGTGCGCGCCAATCCCGTGGCTGCGGCGCTTGACGACACCATCGTCCAGTTCCGTCTGCCGCGACAGTCCTTCGTCGACCTCATCGATGCCCGGATCTTCGATCTCTACGACGATCCGATGCCGAGCCTGAACGATCTCGAAGGCTATTGCGGCGAGACTTCGTCGAGCCTGATCCAGCTCTCGTGCCTCATTCTCGCCAACGGCTCCAATCCCGGCACGGCGGATGCCGCAGGATATGCGGGAGTGGCCTACGCGATCACCGGCCTTCTGCGCGCCTTTCCGCATCATGCGCGGCAGGGGCAGATCTTCCTGCCTGCCGACATCCTGACCCGTCATGGGGTGGTGCGCGAGGACATCGTGACCGGGCGCGGCGGGCCCGGGCTCAGGGGCGCGCTGGCCGATCTGCGGGCAACGGCCCGCCGACACCTCGAACAGGCGCGCATCCTGCGGACGACCATCCCCGGCGCGGCAAAGCCGGCTTTCCGGCCGCTTGCCCTGGTCGAGCCTTATCTCAGCGCCATGGAGCGGCGGGACTACGATCCGTTCCAAACGCCTGTGGACCTGCCGCAATGGCGGCGAATCTGGGCGCTCTGGCGCGGGCCGTTTTAGCCTTCATTCCTGTCACCCCCGCTGGGACGGGCACCCATGGCCGCAACGATGCTCCAGTTGCATCACGACGTCATCACCGGCCTTGTGCCGGTGATCCCTATTGCCTGGAACGCCGCGCCTCACAGGACCGGGATGGCCGGGACGGATCCCCGGATCAAGTCCGGGCACGGCCATGACGTGAGGAGGATGGTCCTTATGGCTCGGCGGCGCATCCTGGCATGACGGCGAGAGGTGACTTACTCCGCCGCCTGAGGCAGTTCACGACCTGACAGCCAAGCCGCCAGATCCGCCCGAGCCCTGTCGGTCAGCGCCTTCTTTCTGGCGGCGGCCTTGGCGGGACCGCGCAGGCGCTTGCCGTCCTCGTCCTTCGGCGCATGGGCCAGCGGCGGGAACAGCCCGAAATTGACGTTCATCGGCTGGAAGGAGCGCGGCCCCTCGTCGATGGTCTCGATATGCCCGCCCGTGATGTGGTTGATCAGGGCTCCGAGCGCCGTGGTATACGGCAGGGGCTGGATCGGCCGGCCCAGCCGCTCGGCCGCGGCGAAACGGCCGGTCATCAGCCCTACGGCCGCGCTCTCCACGTAGCCCTCACAGCCGGTGATCTGGCCGGCGAACCGAAGGCGCGGCATCGCCTTCAGGCGCAGGGTCGGGTCCAGGAGCTTCGGCGAGTTGAGATAGGTGTTGCGGTGAATGCCTCCGAGCCGCGCGAACTCGGCATTCTCCAGGCCGGGGATCATGCGGAAGATTCCGGTCTGCGCGCCGTATTTCAGCTTGGTCTGGAAGCCCACCATGTTGAACAGGGTGCCGAGCGCATTGTCCTGGCGCAGCTGCACGATGGCATAGGGCTTCCTGTCGGGATTGCGCGGATCGGTCAGTCCGACGGGCTTCATCGGCCCATGGCGCAGGGTCTCGCGGCCGCGCTCGGCCATGACCTCGATCGGAAGGCAGCCGTCGAAGTACGGTGTGTTGGCCTCCCATTCCTTGAACTCGGTCTTGTCGCCCGTGATCAGGGCATCGACGAAGGCCTCGTACTGCTCCTTGGTCATGGGGCAGTTGATGTAATCCTTGCCCGTGCCACCCGGCCCGACCTTGTCGTAGCGCGACTGGAACCATGCGATGTCCATGTTGATGGAGTCGCGATAGACGATGGGGGCGATGGCGTCGAAGAAGGCGAGCGACGTCTCGCCGGTCAGGGACAGGATTGCTTCGGCCAAGGCGGGCGAGGTGAGGGGACCCGTCGCGACGATGACGGAGGACCATTCTTCCGGCGGCAGGCCTGCGATCTCGCCGCGCTCGATGGTGACGAGCGGATGCGCTTCGAGCGCCGCCGTCACGGCATCGGAGAAGCCGTCGCGGTCGACGGCAAGAGCGCCGCCGGCCGGGACCTGGTTCGCATCGCCCTTAGCCATGATCAGGGAGCCTAAGGAGCGCATCTCCTGATGCAGCAGG
This sequence comes from Microvirga sp. 3-52, assembly GCF_018383585.1. Lineage (GTDB taxonomy): Bacteria > Pseudomonadota > Alphaproteobacteria > Rhizobiales > Beijerinckiaceae > Microvirga. Next base: position 23,249 of record NZ_JAHAMK010000019.1, on the reverse strand, counting down.
CCGACCGCGTTGGTCTCGGGATCGTCCGAGCGGAAGGAGTTGGAGCAGACCAGTTCCGCGAGACCTTCCGTCTTGTGGGCGTCGGTCCCACGGACGGGACGCATCTCATGGAGAACGACGGGCACCCCCGCCTGGGCGATCTGCCAGGCTGCTTCGGATCCCGCGAGGCCGCCGCCGACGATATGGATGGGTTCGATGGTGCTCATGGTCGTTCTCCCGAGCGGCTTTGTTGACTCCCTCGGGAGCCCTGGTCAAGCTGAGCCGGTTTACATTTGAAAGGGTCTTGAACGCCATGCAATCCAGGCGCCCCGTCGTCCTTATTACAGGTGGAAGCCGCGGCATAGGGGCTGCGGTGGCGCAGCTTGCGGCAGCCCGCGGCCATGACGTGGCCATCACCTACCGGTCCGAGCGCGAGGCGGCCGAGCAGGTGCTCGCCGCGTGCCGCGCGTCCGGAGCGACAGCGGTGGCGTGTCGGGGCGATGTGGCCGTCGAGGCCGATGTGGTGCGTCTCTTTGACGAAGCGGAGGCTGCCCTGGGTCCCGTCTCCCACGTGGTCAACAACGCCGGGATCACGGGCAAGTCCAGCAGGCTGGAGCAGGCTTCTGCGGACACCATACGGGCCTGCATCGACATCAATGTGCTCGGAGCCATCTGGGTGGCCCGTGAGGCCGCGCGAAGACTCTCCAGGGGACGGGGCGGGCCAGGCGGGACCATCGTCAACATCTCGTCGGTCGCCGCATCCTTGGGAAGTCCGAACGAGTATGTCTGGTATGCCGCCTCGAAGGGAGCGGTGGATTCGCTGACAACCGGGTTGGCGAAGGAACTTGCGGGCGAGGGGATCCGGGTCAATGCCGTTTCCCCAGGCATGACGAAAACCGACATCCACGAACGCAGCACCCGGGATGCGGGACGTTTGGAGCGCCTGCGTCCCTTTATTCCCCTCAACCGGATCGGAGAACCGGAGGAGATTGCCGAGGCCGTGCTGTTCCTGATGTCGGACGCCGCATCCTACATCACCGGCGCCAATATCCCGGTTTCGGGCGGGCGATAGTGCTTCAGACAAGCGAAAGCCCGCCGAAGAGGCGGGCTAGGGCCTTTTGCTGCAGTGCAGCGAAGTCTTACGCGAAAGCGTTCTGACGAGCGATGCTCTCGATCTGGAAGCGAGAGATGCCGAGATCGTCGAGCTCACGGTCCGAGAGCAGCGACAGCTCACGGACGGTCTCGCGATAACGCATATAGCTGCGGACCTTAGAGAGGATGTACGAAACGAACATGGGAAGCTCCTAATCAGTTACCGGCCCCTTTGACCGGTGGCCTTTGTTCTTGCGTTTGCAGTGCGGATATAAGTGTGTGCAGCGCAAAAGAGGAGTGGTGATAATGTAGGGCTGTCATGCTTTAGTAGCATAACGTCCTAATGCCACGTTAACCGTACTGCAGATCAGGAATGGCTTGCCATTGGGGAGGCAAGCAGGCTCGGAAATGGAAACGGCCCTGAAACCAGGGCCGCCTCGAAGAAGAAGGGTTCGGGCCTACAGGACGAAGAAGTCCGCCTTGGTGAGAGTCAGGCCGGCGTTCAGCTGGGCGAATTTCACGGCGGCAACTCCGCCGACGCCGTCGGCATCGTAGAGCAGGGCGCCGGTCTGCTTCTGGTAGATGATCCGGTCCGAGGAGTCCCGGGCGCTCGAACCGGTCGCGAAGGCTCCGCTCGTCAGCCACCCGTCCCGTCCAATCCGGGTGAAGATCTGGTTGTCGAGCATGATCGTATCGTCGGCTGGCCGGAAATCGACGATCCGGTCGACATTCCTGCTGGATGGCCGCGTGTCGAAGACGAAATAATCCTTGCCGGAGTTGCCGGTCAGTCGGTCGCTGTCGGCTCCCCCGCTCAGGTAGTCGCTGCCGGAACCGCCGGTCAGGACATCGCGGCCGGCGCCCCCGTACAGATCGTCGTCTCCCCCGAGGCCATAGAGCGTGTCGGTGCCGGCATCGCCGCGGATGATATCGTCGCCGCCATAGGAGTAGACGATGTCATTGCCCGACCCGCCGCGGATGATGTCGTCGTAATCGTTGCCGTAGAAGGTGTCGTGACCTCTATTGAGGGTCACATACCAGGCATAGCCCTGAAGCTCGTCGACCGTCGTATAAAGATCAAGGTCTTTGATGGAGAGGATCGTGTAGCCGCCATTCTCATAGAGCAGATCGTCGACGATGACGGTATAGCCGTCGCTCCAGTATCGGGCGGTGAAGTAATCCACCAGGGCGCTGCCAAAAATTTCATATTCGGCAATCGTGCCGTTGTCATAGACCAAGTCCGTCGTGACGGAGGGATCTGCCCCGATGAACGCCCAGCCCGAGCTGCCGGTGCTGGACATGTCGAAGCCCACGCCCGCTGCATTGTACGCCTGAAAAACTGCCATGGCTGCGCTATTCCCGATGAACGACCGATAGCGCTAAGCTAGAACGCTAAACGTGAACTTAAGCTGTATGGATGTGAAGACCAGCGTTCACGGCGATGGTAAAGATTTGGTTGAATGCCTCGTCGCCTGTCGCGACGCTTCTGTACTAGGCGTTGTTGCGGCGTCGGATTTTGAACGGATGTTCATCTTCGCATCTCAATCCCCGTTTAAGTTCAATTGCTTGAAGTTATTGGGAACACTCTCCAGGGGTTGGCGTTCATCTCGCACCTTTACTATCATGGAGATGGTCCCGTGAAGAAAATTGCTCTCGGTGCCGCCCTTCTCTTGCTGAGCAGCGCGGCCTACGCCCAGACATCCACGCAGACGAATACGAACACCAACACGACGTCGCAATCGTCCTCGGATTCCAACACGCTGCTGCGCAATCAGTCAGGCGGCAGCAACCGAACCCAGACCGAAACCACAGGCGCGACGCGCAGCGAGAGCTCCGGTGCACAGATCAACGTCCGCAACCGTGAGGAAACCGGTACCCGCGTCGGCGTCGAGACCCGCGAGCGCTCGGGCGTGTCCGTCCGCTCCCGGACTGTCCGCGAGGTCGAAGAGCCGAGTGTCTCGGTGACCCGCCGGCGCAGCGTGACCACCTATGAGGAGCCCGATACCGAAATCCGCCGTACGGTCGTGAAGAAGAAGCCGACCAAGAAAGTCGCGGTGAAAAAGACCAAGCGGACCAACAAGGTCGTGTCGAAGAAGCGCCGCTATCAGGTGGTCGAGGAGCCCGTGGAGGTTCGTCGCCGGACCGTGCGCCGCTATGAAGAAGTCAACGAGCCGAGCGTCTCGGTGAGGAGCCGCACGACGGTTCGCCGGACCCGGGACACCTCGCCGAGCGTGGGCGTGTCTGTCGAACAGCGCCGCTCGAACGACGTGAATGTGTCGACGAGCCGGACGCGCTCGAGCGCACCCGAGACCACCGGCACCGTCTCGACCCGCAGCCGGACCGATGTGAACAGCAACATCGGCGGAAATACGTCGAATTCCGGCAGCAGTTCCACCAACATGCGCCTGCCACGGCAGGGTGGTTCCTCCTCTGAGGGCAGCAGCCCGAACCAGTAATCGCAGCACCTGCAATGGTCGGGAAAGGCGCCGGCGCAACGGTCTCTTTCCCGATCCACCTGCTTCAAACTCAGGATCATGACAATGAGAAAGCTTCTGGTGACGATCAGCGTCGCGCTCTTGGCGGCGACATCCTTCGGTGGTGCAGCGGATGCCCGTCCCGGCAAAGGCAAGGGCCATGCGTATGGCCATTACAAAAACCACAAGGCCCAGCGGTACTATGTGCAGAGGCGAAACAACAACAATGCCGCAATCGCCGCCGGGGTGACCGGAGCGATCCTCGGCGGAGCGCTCGCCACGACGGCACGGCCCGCATACCGGACCTACGACAGGCCTCGCTACAGGACCTACGAGGCCCCGAGGCGAAGCTACTACCGGGAAGAATATTACGATGACGGGTACTGACCCGGATCGAAAGAGCGCCTCCGGGCGCTCTTTCTTTGTACCGTCAGCGCCGCAGATTGCCGACGGAGACGACGGCCCGGAAGGGGCCGTATTCCGTCTGTTTCCTCACATCGAGCTGCACACGGCCAGTCGCCCGCGTCTCGAAAGAGTCGGAGGAGCGAACACGCGATGTGCCGAGCGCCGTCTCCGCTCTCACCCGTCCGCTGATCCGCACACAGGTATCGGACGCCTGAAGCATTGCAAAGCCAGGCGGGCAGGACGAGGCCGCCCGGACCTGTCCGGTCAGGGCAAGGCTGGAAAGAACGAGGGCGAGAACACAGCGCGTCATGGCAAACGTGAATTTAGCGGCCGCCGTCCGTTCATGGCAAGCGATCGTCTGGCTTGCTTCAGAGGCTTCCAGAGCCTCTCCGGCGTCCATAGGATTCGGCGACGTCTGACCGGTCAACCTCCACGTGAAACTGCTCGGCCTTGGGGCTGTAGTCCCGGATTGCCCCGATACCGTAGCGGTAGGCAAGTTCGCCGCCGAGCCAGCCGCTGAACAGGAGGAGGACGGTCTGAATGCCTGACAGCCAGATGCCCCAACCCTGAACGCCGGCTGCCGGATCATCGAGGCGGACGCCGACATTGATGAGGGCCAGGGCTACCACCACGAGATTGGCCACCATGTGCGCCCAGGAGACCCATACGTTGCGTACCCGGTCGATGGTCACGAAGTCGATCAGGCCGGGAACGGCCGCGACAAGGGCGGTGACGATGCCGGCGATCAGGAGCCAATAGGAGGCCTGGGCCCAGAATGCATCCTGGGTCGCCAGGAAGGCGACGTCGGTTCCCAAGGCCCCGATCAGGAATGCGACGGGAAAAACGATCAGCATGTGATGAAGCGGGTGGCCGGCGATGGCCGCCGTGCTCTGGACGCCATGGCGGTGGTACATGCCCATGAAGTTCTCCCTTTCAGAGGCCGTGTGAGGGAAAAATGCTCCGGCCATGTCTTCGTTCCCGGCGCTTTCTCCCCGGTCTGCCCGATCCGCCGCAGCGCAGGGTTCTGGACAACACGGGACAGATGGAGGATAGCGCAGGCATACATTCCCCTGCGGGATGGGCCGTAGGGATTCGTCTGCTGCCGTCCCGACGAACCCTATGGCAGCCGCTTCGATGGTCCTTGATCCTGCCACGCTTACCGTTGCCTTCGTCCTGCTTTCGGCAGTGCTCGGAACCCTGTTGCTTTTCTCCTGGGTGCTGAACCGCAAGGTCAAGGCACTTGCTTGGTGGGGCAGCGCCTTTTGGCTCATCGCTGTGGGAATTGGATCGGCCAATTTGGCGCAGGGCCAGCCGGCTTACGCGATCCTCCTCGTGGCGAACGCTTTGGCCCTGCTGTGCTATGGTGTCCTGTATACGGGCTGCCGGGTCTTCAACGGTCGTTCCGCGCCGCTGACGGCGACGCTTGCCGGTGTAGCGGTCTGGGTCGGTGCGTTTCCGTTCATCTACACCTCGCACGGCTACAGGCTCATCGTTGCTTCACTGATTACCTGCGCCTACTCCGCACTTTCGGCGTGGGAGCTCGGACGCCATGCGCCACGGCCCCTGGCGTCCTCTCGTGTCGCGGTCGTGCTTCTGCTGGGGCTTGCCACCTTCAATCTGTCCCGTGGAATGCTCGGAGTTGCCCTGACGTCCGTCTCCTGGATCGATAGCTTCGCCAGCCGGTGGTCGCCGTCGATGGCGCTCCTGCTCGTCATGTTCGGGCCGACCCTGGCCTTCATGTTTCTGTCCATGGCCAAGGAGTGCGTCGAATTCGAGTACAGACAGGCAGCTCTCGTGGACCCGCTGACCGGAGTTCCCAACCGGCGCGCCTTCCTGCAGAACGCTTCGAAGCTCCTCGCCCGGCTCGGCAACCGGCCGGTGAGCTGCCTGCTGTTCGACCTCGACAACTTCAAGGCCATCAACGACCGCTACGGCCACGATGCCGGTGACCGCATTCTCACGATCTTCGGTGAGGTGCTGACGGGTCATCTGCCGCAGCACACGTTCGGCCGGCTGGGAGGAGAGGAGTTCGGGGCGATCCTGACGCTGGATTCCCGTGAGGCGGCTCTTCTGGCAGACCGGATCCGGCACGCCTTTTCAGTGGCCGGTGCAAACACTCTGGGCGGTTCGGCCACGGTGACCGTCAGCGTCGGCTGCATCACGGGAGCAGGCGTCGATGCCGGAACGCTGCTCCGACGCGCGGATGCTGCGCTCTATCAAGCCAAGCGGGGCGGCCGCAACATCGTCATCGCAGCCTGATCGGGCGGCCTGAACCGCTCAGCCGACGAAGAAATCGTGACAGGTCAGGGCGAGGCCCTTCTTGAGCTGCGCGAATTCCACGGGCTTGCGTAAGCCCGAGCCGTCGGGATCGTGTGAGAGGATGCCGGTCTTCCTATCGTAGAGCACGTAATCGTTCTCATCCTTGGGCCTGTTTCCCGCGTTGAAGAACTCGGCATTGAGCTCTGTGGGACCTTTCCATGTCCCGGCGGCCATTGCCGCACCCTAGGCGCAGCGGAGGGTTGTGGTAATCACGGTCGATCAGGGTGTGATGAATTCGTGAGTGAGAATTTTCCGTATAGATGACGGATTGAAAGTATTCGTTCCCGGAAAACAACCCTAAAACCTAACTCTCGTAACCTGTGTTAAGGCGCTCAAGCTCAAGGCGCGTAGTCTGCGGGCAGAAAAGGGTGAGGATCTGCCATGCCTCGCTATCATTTCCACATTCAGCATGGGGATCGCTTTGTCCTGGACAGGGAAGGTGTCGATCTGCCGAACCTGAGAACGGTGCGAGGAGCGGAGTCTCAGGCCGCCTGCGCGTCCTGGGATCACGCGCTGCGCTTTATCCAGAACTTTCCCGACAGAACGACTGTCATTACGGACGAGTCGGGCCGGATTGTCTTTGTTGTTTCTCTGTAGCCTGTGCGTCCACACCGCAAAATGCGGTCTGGGTGCGAATTCCACCATTGTCAGGTGACCGCTGCAACGGAGGGGAACGAGATGCCCCGGTACTACTTCCATCTTCGGTCCAAGGAGCAATTTATCTGGGACAAGGAAGGGGTCGATCTGCCGGATCCCACCATCGCCCGGGGAGCGGCCGACAAGGCTGCGGCGGAGCTCCGTGGGGGCTTGCTGCATGAAAGCACGCATGCATGCAGTTGGGTTGTGGCAGTTACGGATGAGGGCGATGAACTCATTCATGTCACGTCGCTCTAGGGCGATTCCGATCTGCGTAGGATAGAGCGTGGGATAGAGTTTCGCCTTGAGCCGCCGTATTCCTGGTGCCGAAACAGGCGCATTTCGATCAGAAATGCTCATCCCCGGCTGGAGCCTCGTTTTCGGTTCGCACCGAAGATCCGCGTCGGGTGGACAGTCGGGTCCTTCTCCGCATGATGCGATTGCACCTCGTTCCTGAGAACGCTCCGACCCTTCGTATCGGAGCGTTAGGCAAACATAGTTCAACAGTGCTGACCTAACACCATAATAGCCGTGACCGTATGGGCGGTGTGCTCAAGCTAAGTACTAAAGTTCTAGTGAACCGCCATTCTTGCCTTTTAATTTGTGCATTACTGTGCGTTAAGCTCTCTTCAAGCAGATTAGGCCATATTTCCGACGGGTGGGACACGATGTCTGGGGGCAGGCGTGACAGACGAAGAGATTGAAGCCGTCGCAGAGGAGCTGGCAAAGGCCGGAGGCACCTCTTGGTATCCCGGGCGCACGCGCGGTGCTCTCCTGAGATCCGTCAGCGAGCGATACCGGGACCGGGCGAGACTGGCGATCGCCGCGCTCGACAGGGTAAGGGCCGGCAATGGCAGCCAGACCCACCCGGAACCGTCAGTGAAGCCTGGGCATTTGATCGCGGGCGATACGGACCGGATTCATGTCGGCGCGACGGTGGTTTATCGTCCCCCGGGAGACCAGCGAGCGATTAGCTGCCGGATCGAGCGGCTCGAAGGCGGGCGCGCATATCTCGTTCCGTCGCCACGGCCCGATATCGGCTGGGTTGCCCTGGACAGTTTCGATCCCGTGGGGGAAGCGCCGACCAAAGACGAATAACGATCCGGGACCGAAGGTCTCTTCACTTCGCGGCCGAAAACCGCTAGCAGACACCATCCTTTTATCCAGGGGTGACGGTCCCGAAATGCGCTGCTTCTTCCACCTTGTGAACGATCACGAGGAGATCGTTGATAATACAGGGATTGAAGTCCAGGACCTGGAGGGCGCCAAGGTCGAGGCTCTGCTTGCCATTACCGAACTGCGCCATGAAATCGGCGCGGAAATCGAGGATTGGTCCGGCTGGCGGCTCGATATCGTCTGCCCTGAGGGCACGCTTCTCCATTCCCTGCCCCTGAACACCACACTCCACTAGAGCCTCAGGCCCAAGAGTGGAATGCACTGCAGGGATCCATTCGACGCTCCTGTCTTGAAGTGAGCATCGTTCCTCGCGGAAAACCCGGTCCACTTTCCCGTACGAGGCGCCCGACCTTCGCCCGCAACCGTGGTGGTCGCTCCGATGGTCTTGGTGGCGGGCTCGGCGTGAGGATCGGTGGCGACAGCGGAATCTCCGCGGGCGTGGGTGCGAATGTCGGCGGATCGAGCGGCGTAACCGCCGGCGTCGGCGCTGGTGTTGGCGGCTCCAACGGCGTTGATCTGGGCGGCGGGACCGGTAGCACCGGTGGCCTCTTCAATCCCGGCCCCACGGGAACAGGCAGCGTGCGCAACCCATCCTCGACCGGCAGCGTCAGCCCGAACCGGCCGGGGCGCCCTGGTCAGACCGAGCGTCTCAGGGCGGAGCTGCGCACCATGAGCGAGGATGAGCGCATGAAGCTGCGCCATGGTCTCAGCGTCACCCGACGGATACGATTCCGACATGCAGGCGCTCTGCCGCCTGATGAGCCGGATGTCCGCACGCTGAAAATCGTCTCGCGAGGAGCAAGAGCGCGGCCCCCATGGCTCGCGCTTTTGTTTTGAAAGGTGACATGCCGAGCGCTACCGCCAAGCCGTCACCACGAGAGCGCTCATGCGATTTTCGACGGCAGACGCGCCGAAGCGGGCCGTGAGTGCCTCTGTCACTTGCGCGGTGACGTCCTCCAGGCGTTCCGGGGCCCTGGCCTCGATCTCGGCGCGCAGGGGCGTGCCCTGGCAAAGCCCCAACGCGGGCTCGCGGGGCGAAGGGGCTTGCGTCACCTTCTCGACGACCGTGATGTCGACGTTTTCGAACCCCGCCTGCTGCACCTCTCCGCGGATCCGGTCCGGGTCGGAGTAGCCGAAGGGCACGCGCTCGATGAAGCGTGGCGGATCATCGGGGAATAATTTTTCCGCCGTATCGGAGACGATGCGGCTGACCTCGTTGCGATCGAGGGAATTTCAGACGCTGAAGGCAAAGCGCCCGCCGGGTCTGAGCACACGCAGGGCCTCGCGGTAGGCTGCGAGCTTGTCGGGAAAGAACATGACGCCCAGCTGGCAGACGATCGCGTCGAAAGAGGCATCCTCGAAAGGGAGCTTCTGCGCGTCGGCCTGCTGCCATTTCACGTTGGGCGCCTGCAGCCGCCTGGATGCGAGATCGAGCATGGCCTGGTTGAGGTCGGTCGCGACGATCTCGACCTGGGGCGGCAGCGACCTGACCAGGGCGCGGGTCACGATCCCCGTTCCGGCCGCCGTTTCCAGAATGCGGCCCTGACGGACATCCCGCAGGCGCTCCGCCATGTCCTCGGCATAAGGCTCGAAGAACATGGGCCCCATATATTGCTCGTAGATTGCCGGAATCGAGCCCGCAAAGGCGGCATCGGTGGCGCCCATCGTCTTCTCCACGGCGGAAGGCAGGATGATCGCGCCGAAGGCAAAGGCACGCAAGTGTCTCAGAAGAGCAAGTGTCTCGGAAGAAGTTGAGAGCCAGGACCGTCCGACGGAGATGCGCGACGGGTGTCCTCGGCGACCGACCGTCATACGCCGGAAAAGCCATGGCATGTGCGGATATCGCGTGCTCTCTTGTGCTTCGCCGCAACCTTTGCCGGCGAGCGGGAGGCACGCAGGATTCAGGAGCACGCATGACGGCCATTCTGCAACTTCCGGCCTGGTTGGGGGCGATCCTCGCGATGCTGCTCGCGATCGCAGCCTCGGCTGTTCCCTTCGTTCTGCTGCGCCGGCTGCTGAGCGACGATCTGCCGACGAAGACCCGCGACGTGGCTGAAACGGTCGCCGTTCGAATCGGCACGATCCACAGCCTCATCCTGGCGCTTGTCTTCGCGGAGGCGCAGTCCACCCACACGAATCTGCAGCAGGAGGTTTCAAAGGAACTCACGACGATCGAGCACATTGCGCTGGAACTGGATCAGTGGAATGGCCCGGAGCAGGGCGTTCTGCGCGGCCACCTTGCCGCCTATGTGTCAGCCGTGCTGCAGAACGAGTGGCACGCATCCGCGAGCCTCAGGGGGAGCAGGGAGGCGAGGCATGCCTATAATGTGCTCGACATGGGCATCCTCAACCTCAAGGCGGAGACGCCGCCGCAGCAATCCCTGCGGACCCGGATGATCGTCAACATGGACGAGCTTCAGGACCACCGTACGGCGCGACTCTCACTGGCCCATCGTGGTCTGCCCAGCCTGTTCTGGTGGATGGCCCTGACCGGGTTCGCCATCATCGTCGGGTTCTTCCTCGTCTTCCCGGCCAACCTCGTGCACATCGCCATTCTCTCCGTTTACGGAGCCTATACGGGCCTCGCACTCTATTTCATCCTGGCCCTGAGCCACCCCTATACGGGTCCGGCATCCATCGACACGTCGGTCTATCAAATGGTGCTCGAGGACGAGCTGAAGCCGGACTAGCACAACGGGCGGCCCTCCGGGTCCGCTCCGAACGATGCGCCAGCTCAGAGGGATGAGCATCGGGATGGATCCCAAAAGTCCAAGTCCACTTTTGGGTCCGATGCTCTAGCGGATCCACCGATCGAACGCGTACGGTTCTCCTCCCGGAGAGTTTCGTGGAGAATGAAGTGATCCGAAAAGTCCGTCCTCATTCTGCCGAGTATACTTGAGCGAATAGTACGGACCGTCGGGTCGCGCCGGACTATGCTCCAGGACTCGTTTCTTCAAAGGCAGGAAAGGCAGCAGCCATGTGGAACGATCGGCGAATTCTCGATCTCCTGGGAATCGAGCTTCCGATAATTCAGGCTCCCATGGCAGGAGCCAACCTGTCCGACATGGTCGTTGCGGTCTCGGAGGCTGGAGGTCTGGGTTCGCTCCCCTGTGCGCTGCTGAGCGTCGACAAGGCCAGGGAAGAACTGTCCAGGATCCGGCAGAAGACCTCGAAGCCCATCAACGTCAATTTCTTTTGCCATCAGGCTCCCGTGTTCGATCCGGAGCGTGAGGCGGCGTGGAAGCTGCGCCTGAAGGATTACTACATGGAGCTCGGGCTCGATCCGGCCATGCCGACGCCACCGTCCGCGCGCGCTCCCTTCGACGAGGCGTTTTTGAGCTTGGTCGAGGAGTTCAGGCCGGAGGTCGTGAGCTTCCATTTCGGGCTGCCCCGACACGATCTGCTGGGCCGCGTGAAGGATACCGGGGCCAAGGTCCTGTCCTCTGCGACCACGGTCGAAGAGGCGCGATGGCTCGAAGGCGAGGGATGTGACGCCGTCATCGCGCAGGGCTTCGAAGCCGGCGGTCATCGCGGCATCTTTCTGACGGACGATATCTCGACCCAGGTCGGCACGATGGCGCTGGTGCCGCAGGTGGTCGATGCGGTCAGGGTGCCTGTCATTGCTGCGGGCGGAATTGCCGATGCGCGCGGCATCGTCGCGGCCTTCGCCCTGGGAGCATCGGCAGTGCAGATCGGAACCGCCTACCTGTTCACTCCGGAAGCCACGATCTCCCCGGTTCACAGGCAGGCGTTGAAGGGCGCCGGTGCTGAAAACACCGCGCTGACGAACCTCTTTACCGGACGCCCGGCCCGAGGCATCGTCAACCGGGTCATGCGCGAGATCGGGACAATCTCAGAATTGGCGCCCGATTTTCCGCTTGCCGGCGGCGCGCTCGCACCGCTGCGTCAGAAGTCCGAGCCTCTCGGTTCGGGAGACTTCATGTCCCTCTGGTCGGGGCAGGCTGCGCGCCTGAGCCGTGAACTGCCCGCCGGCGAGCTCACGAAGCGGCTCGCAGCGGAGGCTCTTGCACAGCTCTCATCCCGGTGAAGAGCGGCAGGCTTACTCCGCCGCCTGCCGCGTCACCTTCTTGTCTTTCTTCACGGTCGCCTTCCTGGCGGTTTCCTTGACAGGTGTCTCCCTCTTCAGGGGCCTGCGCTCCAGCACTTCCTTGAGGAAGCGGCCGGTGTGGCTCGCCTTGGACTCGGCGATGTCCTCCGGGGTGCCCTGGGCCACGATCTGACCGCCGCCGTTGCCGCCTTCGGGGCCCATGTCGATGACCCAATCGGCCGTTTTGATGACCTCGAGGTTGTGCTCGATGACGACGACCGTATTGCCCTGGTCGACGAGCTCGTGCAGCACCTCGAGCAGCTTCGCCACGTCGTGGAAATGCAGGCCCGTGGTCGGCTCGTCGAGAATGTAGAGCGTGCGCCCGGTGGCGCGCTTGGACAGTTCCTTCGAGAGCTTGACGCGCTGCGCTTCGCCGCCCGAAAGCGTGGTGGCCTGCTGGCCCACATGCACATAATCGAGGCCGACACGGGCGAGCGTCTGCATCTTCTCGCGGATCGACGGCACCGCCTTGAACAGGTCACGAGCCTCCTCCACCGTCATGTCGAGCACGTCGGCGATGGATTTCTCGCGATACTTCACCTCCAGCGTCTCGCGGTCGTAGCGCTTGCCCTTGCACACGTCGCAGGTGACGTAGACGTCGGGCAGGAAGTGCATCTCGATCTTGATCACGCCGTCGCCGGAGCAGGCCTCGCAGCGTCCGCCCTTCACGTTGAAGGAGAAGCGCCCGGCCTGGTAGCCGCGTGCCTTCGCCTCGGGCAGGCCGGCGAACCACTCGCGGATCGGCGTGAAGGCTCCGACATAGGTCGCCGGGTTCGAGCGCGGCGTGCGGCCGATGGGCGACTGGTCGATGTCGATGACCTTGTCGAGATGCTCCAGGCCCTCGATACGGTCGAACGGTGCCGGATGCTCCAGCGCGCCGTTGAGCTTGCGCGCCACGGCCTTGTAGAGCGTGTCGATGACGAGCGTGGACTTGCCGCCGCCGGACACGCCGGTGATGCAGGTGAAGGTGCCGAGCGGGATCTCCGCCGTCACGTCCTTCAGGTTGTTGCCGTTCGCGCCCACGAGCTTGATCTTGCGCTTCGGGTCGGGCTTGCGCCGCTTGCCCGGGACCTTCACGGACATCTCGCCGGTGAGATACTTGCCGGTCAGCGACTTGCGGTTCGCCATGATCTCGTCAGGGGTGCCCTCGGCCACGATCTCGCCGCCATGGATGCCGGCGCCGGGGCCGATATCGAACACGTAGTCGGCGTGAAGGATCGCATCCTCGTCGTGCTCCACCACGATCACGGTGTTGCCGAGATCACGCAGGCGCTTGAGGGTGACGAGAAGGCGCTCGTTGTCGCGCTGGTGCAGGCCGATGGACGGCTCGTCGAGCACGTAGAGGACGCCGGTGAGGCCGGACCCGATCTGGGATGCGAGGCGGATGCGCTGGCTCTCGCCGCCCGACAGCGTGCCCGACGCGCGGGCCAGCGTCAGGTATTCCAGGCCCACATCGACCAGGAAGGTGAGGCGCTCGCGGATCTCCTTGAGAATGCGGCCGGCGATCTCGTTCTGCTTCTTGGTCAGCTTCTTGGACAGGTCGCCGAACCAGAGATGCGCATCCTTCACGGAGAGGGCCGTGGCGTCGCCGATATCGGAGCCCGCGATCTTCACCGCGAGCGCTTCCGGCTTCAGGCGCTTGCCGCCGCAGGCCTCGCAGGGCGTCTCGCTCATGAAGCGGCCGATTTCCTCGCGCGCCCAGTCGCTCTCGGTTTCCTTGTAGCGGCGCTCGAGGTTGGGGATCACGCCCTCGAAGGGCTTCTTCACCTCGTAGGCGCGCATTCCATCGTCATAGGCCATCCGGATGGACACGCCGCCGGAGCCGTAGAGAATGGCGTCGCGCACCTCTTCGGACAGTTCGGTCCAGGGCTTTGTCATGGAAGCCTTGTAGTGCTTGGTGATCGCCTCGAGCGTCTGGCCATAATAGGGCGATGTCGACTTCGCCCAGGGCATGATGGCACCACGCTTCAAGGAAAGCGCCTCGTCGACCACCAGCGCCTCGTCGATGCGCATCTCGTGCCCGATGCCGCCGCAGGTCGGGCAGGCGCCGAAGGGATTGTTGAACGAGAACAGGCGCGGTTCGATCTCCGGGATCGTGAAGCCGGAGACCGGGCAGGCGAACTTGGAGGAGAAGACGATGCGCTTCGGCTGACCCTTCGCGTCCTTCTCGTCGGCATACTCGACGACGGCGATGCCGTCGGTGAGCTCCAGCGCGGTCTCGAAGGATTCCGACAGGCGCGCGGCAATGTCGGCGCGGACCACGATGCGGTCCACCACCACGTCGATGTCGTGCTTGAACTTCTTGTCGAGGGCAGGGGCCTCGTCGATGGCGTAGTATTCGCCGTCGATCTTCAGGCGCTGGAAGCCCTTCTTCTGGAACTCGGCGATTTCCTTGCGGTACTCGCCCTTGCGGCCGCGCACCACGGGGGCCAGCAGGTAGAGGCGGGTCTTCTCCGGCAGATCCAGCACCCGGTCGACCATCTGGGAGACGGTCTGGCTCTCGATGGGCAGGCCCGTGGCGGGCGAGTAGGGGATACCGACGCGCGCCCAGAGCAGGCGCATGTAGTCGTAGATCTCGGTGACGGTGCCCACCGTCGAGCGCGGGTTCTTGGAGGTGGTCTTCTGCTCGATGGAGATGGCCGGCGAGAGGCCGTCGATCTGGTCCACGTCGGGCTTCTGCATCATCTCCAGGAACTGGCGGGCATAGGCCGAGAGCGACTCGACGTAGCGGCGCTGCCCCTCGGCATAGATCGTGTCGAAGGCCAGCGACGACTTGCCCGAGCCTGACAGCCCGGTGAACACCACGAACTTGTCCCGCGGGACCATGAGGTCGACGTTCTTGAGGTTGTGCTCCCGCGCGCCCCGGACGGAGATGACGCGTGCATCCGGGTCTCCCGCCTTCGCGCGGTTGAACAGGTCGTCGAGTTTAGCCATTGCCCGCAAGCCTTTTGAGGAAAACCAGCCTCGCCGGCCGGTCCCCGCATATGTGATGCCTCATCCTCCGGTGCAATGCGGCGGATGATTCCAGGTGTTTGATCCTAGAACAAAGGGGGTACGCAGAGCAAGCGGAGCCGTGGGTGCATTCCCGGAAAAAGAAAAGGCCCGCCGTAGCGGGCCTTTGAGCGACGGAGAGCCGGACTCAGATCACGAAGACGAAGTCCGAAGCTTTGGTTCCTCCAGAATATCCCGGCCCGATTGTATAGCATTACATATCAATCAACCAACGTTTGCGGCCGCCGCCGGTTTTTCGCTGTATAGGAATGGGCAGCTATCGGATGCCGCTGCGGCAGATCCAGCTTGAGCAATAGACCCACCTTCCTTGCTCAGAACGAGGAAAGTACGCGGATCGAGCGGCAGCTTTCGTCCTTGATCCCGGAATGCTTGGGAATCGACGCCTAACGATGTGCGATTTGGCACATTGTTGCGAAGTTGCACACTTCGCGCTCCTTGCCGAACGGCCGAGCTCGTCTAGGTGAATCGCAACGAGATAACAAAACGAGAATAATCGGGGCCCGAGCAAAGGGCACTACAATGACGACACCTATCGCATGGGGAGCTGTTTTCCCCGTCAACTCCACAATCAAATCAAGCCAATACGAACCCGAGATCCGTGCCTTGAACGATGGCTCCTTCGTGGCGGCCTAGACCGATCAAAGCAGAACCGGTGCGGACACGAACGGAAGGGCTGTTCGAGGTCAGCTTTTCCATGCGGACGGCAGCAGGAAGGGCGGAGAATTCCTGATCAATACCACCACACCTTGGCATCAGTCTTCACCTGATGTGGTTGTGCTGAACGATGGCCGCTTCGTCGTGGCGTGGAAGGGCGGAGGCTATGTGTGGGCCCGTGCCTACAACGCGAACGGATCGGCCATCGGAAACGACTTCAAGGCGATCTCATCCTCGTCGGAGAACTTTGGGCTCACAGCTCTGACGAATGGCGGCTTTGCCGTCTCCAGTGGGGATATCGACGGCATCTACATTCAGAGTTTCGATGCCAACCTCCAGGTAAGCGGTGCCGAGGCTACGATTAACGCAAAGGGCGACGATACGGAAATCGTCGGGTTGCAGGATCGGTACATGGTCATTGACCGCGCTTCTGGAAAGATCGTCGGCACGATCCGAAACAACGACGGCAGCGCGGCGACGTTTGACATCTCGACAACGGGTGGCGACAACGTTGATCCAACCGCAACCAAGCTCGCGGATGGCCGCGTCATCGTCGTGTGGACAAGCGGACCTGCTTCCCAATCCGATCCCGATCTTCATCAGATCAAAGGCCAGATCCTGAATGCGAATGGCACCAAAAGCGGCGGCGAGCTGCTGTTGAGTGCTCCCGGCTTGGCCGGTTCGCAGGCCGCTTCCGTTACGGCTCTGGCCAATGGCGGGTTCGCCATTGGTTACCTGGATCGCGCTGAGGGCCGGAATTCCCTCGATGTTCACGTATCCGCCTTCAACGGAAGCGGTGTTCGCGTCACCGCCGATGCCATTCTTGGTCGCTCCTATGCGAATAACGAGGACGGATTGAGCATCACGACATTGGCCGATGGCCGTCTGGCCGTGGCTTGGGACAGTTTGGTCAGCGACTGGGACGACTTCGGCTCCGGCGTCCAGAGCCAGATCGTCGACTTGCGCCAGTCCGGTGTGACGGTCACCGGGACGGCTGCGGACGACCGCTATTACGGCTCGCGCTTCAACGATGCGTTGAAGGGCGAGGCCGGCAATGATCGACTCTTTGGTCACGAGGGCAATGATGTCGTCGCGGGCGGTCTCGGCAACGACGTGCTCCTCGGCCAGGGCGGCCGCGATACCTTGGCGGGCGGAGACGGCTCCGACGCCTTCGTGTTCGACACCGCCCCGGTGGTCGGCAGGGCCAAGCATATCGACCGGATCGCCGACTTCAACGGCCGGGCCGACAAGATCTACCTGGACGATACAATCTTCAAGGGCCTTGCCAAGAAGGTGGGCTCGCTCGACGCGCCCGTGAAGATCGACAAGAAGGCCTTCTGGAAGGGCAAGGCGGCGCACGACAAGAACGACCGGATCATCGTGAAGACGTCGGGCGAGGTTCTCTACGATGTGGACGGCACGGGCAAGGCGAAGGCCGTGGTGGTCGCCAAGCTGGACAAGAAGGTGCTGAAATTCGTCGATGCCGGCGACTTCTTCGAGATCTGATCGGCGCACGATGATCCCACCAGAGGCTGCAGGCGCTGTGTACAGCCTTTTTTCTGTTTAGAGTTAGAAGCCCTGGCTTGGCCAAGCACGGGAGAACCGTTCCATTTCGTTTCCGACCTGCGGAAAATGTCGGGAAATCTAATCTGGGGACAGACCTGTGCAGAACCTCTCGGCCGGCTTGTTCCCCGTCGGCTTCGGCCCCAGAACAGCCCGAGATGAACAGGAGCGCCCTGATGGCAGGCAGTGTGAACAAGGTGATATTGGTTGGGAATCTGGGGCGGGACCCGGAGGTTCGGCGTCTGTCGAACGGGGAGCCGGTGGTGAACCTGCGCCTTGCCACGTCGGAGACCTGGAAGGACAAGGGCACGGGCGAGCGCAAGGAGAAGACCGAGTGGCACTCGGTGGTGATCTTCAACGAGAACCTGGCCCGGGTGGCGGAGCAGTACCTGAAGAAGGGCTCGAAGGTGTACGTGGAGGGCCAGCTGCAGACGCGCAAATGGACCGATCAATCCGGCCAGGAGAAGTATTCCACCGAGGTGGTGCTGCAGCGCTTCCGCGGCGAGCTGACGATCCTGGACAGCCGCCAGGGCGGCGGCGCGGCGGAGTACGGCGACGAGGAGCCGGGACAGATCGCCCGAGGCGGAGATTTCGGACGATCGTCCTCTCAGGAGCGCCGTCCGGCCCCGTCCTTCGGCGGTAGCGGCAGTGGCAATGACGGAGGCGGCGGCGGTTCCCGCTACAACGACCTCGATGACGATATCCCGTTCTAGTCGTCGATCATCCAACAGGAAAGGCCGCTATCCTGGGCGGCCTTTCCGGAGCAATGCCTGGACGCCATTCTCGAGAAAAGCGAGGCAGCTTGAGAATGCAGTCTTCACGAAGCTTGGCCGCTGCCGCGCGGTCGGATTGTTCAGGATGATATTCTCCAGCTTGGTGTTCCGACCGATGGGAAGCCGAAAACTTACCTTGCGTCAGATCCTGGAAGCTGATCATCTAACAGTAGATTCCGGGTCTCGCGGAAGCCCGGTGGTTGAGTGAAGATTTCCAAGGTATCCTGTCGTGCACTGTTACTTTCACCTTGTGCACACGCACGAACGGATCGTCGACGAGGCAGGAATTGAGGTCTCGGATCTGGAAGCCGCCCATTATCAGGCACTCAAAGCCATTCAGGAACTGAGGCAGGAAGGCGAAGCCGACGAAGTCGACTGGAGCGGCTGGCAGCTCGAGGTCGTCGACGAGGCGGGCAATGTCTTGCTGTCGATCCCGCTGAACGTGGCGCAGCACTGAGCGCTTCGCCGGTTTCCTTCGACGCCGGCTACCGGAAAATCGGTTACCCGCATGAATGCGACGACAGGGCGCAGGATGCTCTGAGAGAAAGGCCCGGAAGAATCCGGGCCATCTGCCGTCACAGGATGAAGTCGGCGGCCGAGAGTTGGGCCTTCAGCACGTTTTCGAGCTTGATGTAGTGGCTCGTCCCGGAGAGATAGACGACGGAATAGCCTGTCCGATCGGCGATGCTGAGGCTGTCGAAGGAGGCAAAGCGCCAGGCGCGAAGATCGATCTGATCCTCGCCCGGGCGGAAGTACTGGATCGTGTCCTTGCCCGAGGACGGATCGAACCCGAAGAGATCGCGCCCGCCGCCGCCGTCCATGGTATCGTTACCGCTGCCGCCGTTCAGGTAATCCGCACCGGTGCCGCCATAGGCGGAGTCGCCGATCAAACGGTCGTTCCCGCTGCCGCCGAGCAGAGTGTCGTTGCCGTAGCCCGCGAAGGCGCTCGTGGCCTGGGCATCGCCGTACAGCACGTCGTTGCCGGAACTTCCGTTCAGGAAATCGTGCCCGCCGCGGCTCTGATCGTTCAAAGACACGGCATCGCCATAGAGCGTGTCGCTTCCCGAGCTGCCATAGAGACTGTCGTTTCCGCCGGCGGAAGAGGCGAACATGGTATAGGCGTCGCCATAAAGAATGTTGTTGCCGCTTTCTCCCGCCAGGTAATCGGCCCCGCCGATTGCGCCGTCGTAGAGCGTATGGGCATCGCCGTAGAGCCGGTCGTTGCTCGAGCCGCCGTAGAGCCGGTCGCCGCCGCCGACCGCACCGTTGCGCATCTCGTAGCCATCGCCATAGAGGCTATCTTCGGAACTGCCGCCTTTGAGCGTGTCATGCCCACCGACCGCGGAGTGGACAAAGGAGCGTGCATCCCCATAGAGCGTATCCCGTCCTCCGTCGCCGCTGAGCGTGTCGGATCCGCCTCTCGCTCCGCTCTTCAACGTGAAAGCATCCCCGTGAAGTCGGTCGTCGTCGTTGCCGCCATACAGGAGATCGCCGCCGCCAAGGGACGAACCGGCCATGGTGTACGCGTCGCCGTAGAGGGAATCGCTGTCGTTGTCGCCATAAAGCCTGTCGGCGCCACCGGTCGTTCCCGACGACATGGTATAGGCGTCGCCGAACAGATTGTCGTCGTCATAGCCGCCATAGATCCAGTCGGACCCGCCTCTTGCGGATCCCGACATGGTGCGCGTGTCTCCATACAGCCTGTCGTAGCCGTACTCGCCCCAGATTTTGTCCGAGCCGCCGGCGGACGAGGAGCTCATCGTGTAGGAATCGCCATAGACGGTATCCCCGTCGAAGCCCGCCCAGATCGTGTCCGATCCGCCGCGCGCTGTGAACCTCAGGTTCCTCGCGTCGCCGTAAAGGTAATCCGCCCCGTTGTAGCCGTGAATCGAGTCGCCCCCGCTCGCGCGCGACGTGAGGGTGCCGCTGCTGTCGCCGTAGAGGCTGTCGGAGACACCGGTGCCTTCGAGAAAATTCCTGCCGGGAGAACCAATCTTGTATGCCATTCTTTTCGAATCCAAATGTGTCTGTAACTTTGATGCATCTAGCTTATTTTCCTGTTACAGGATATCCATACGGAGCCGCTGCGTCATATGGCCGTAGCTTTGTGTCGCCCGAGCCCAGGACGCTCTCATCTCAGGCTTGATGTTTCGGGCGAGGAGTGGTTAGCCAGCGGGCATGGTCATTCGGAACGAAGACATCATGAGCCGCTCCTCCCCATCCCTCGACACGCTCCTCACCTGGATCCGCACCGAAAGCCCGACCCACGATCGGGCTGGGGTCAATCTGATGATGGATCTCGTGGTCTCGCAGATGCAGGACGCTCCGGTGGCGGTGGAGCGGATCTCGGGCGAGCAGGGCCTGGGCGATGTTCTCGTGCTGCGAGCCGGGCCGCAGACGTCGGAGCCGGGCATTCTCGTCATGTCGCATCTCGACACGGTGCACCCCGTCGGCACCATCGAGAACGATCTGCCCTTGCGGATCGAGGGCGACCGGCTCTACGGACCCGGGGTCTACGACATGAAGGGCGGCGCCTGGTTCGCCCTGGAGGCGTTCAAGGATGTGGCGCGCACGGGTACGGCGGCGCGGCCCATCGTGTTCCTGGTGACGCCCGACGAGGAGATAGGCTCGCCGATCACGGAGCCGATGATCGAGGATTTCGGGCGCCGTTCGGCTTATGCGCTCGTGACGGAGCCGGCCCGCGACGGCGGCCAGATCGTCACCGCGCGCAAGGGGGTAGGGCGCTTCGACGTCCATGTGGAGGGCCGCCCTGCTCATGCGGGCTCGCGCCACAAGGACGGGCGCAACGCCGTCTACGAGGCCGCGCGGCAGATTCTCGCCATCGAGGCCATGACGGATTATTCGCGCGGGATCACCACCACGGTCGGCATGGTCTCGGGCGGCACGGCGGTGAACACCATTCCGCAGCATTGCCGCTTCCCGGTGGACCTGCGGGTCGAGACCGTGGCCGACGGCGAGGCCGTGACGGCCGCGATCCTCGGGCTGACATCCCACAATCCCGACTTCAGGCTCACCGTCACCGGCGGCATGAACCGGCCGCCCTACGAGCGGACGGAGGCGACCTCCAGGCTGTTCGACCGGGCCAAGTCGCTTGCCGCCGAAATCGGCTTCGATCTCGTCTCCGCGCCGCGCGTCGGCGGCGGCTCGGACGGCAATTTCACGGCGGCGCTGGGCATCCCGACCCTCGACGGGCTCGGCATCGACGGCGATGGGGCGCACACGCTCCAGGAATACGGCCTGATCTCGTCCATAGCACCGCGCCAGAAGCTCATGGCGCGCCTCCTGGAGACCTTGCGCTGAGCAGGGTGATCGTCAGCGACCTGCGCGACCGGCCCGACTTTGCGGACGATGTCGCGGATCGGGTCTGGCGCGCCTTCTGGAAGAAGGATGGGCACCCTCTGAGCCTTCTCACCGGACTCGTGCAGGAGAGTTTCGGGGAATGTCCGATACCGTCCGCCTTCGTCGCCCATGACGGCGAGTGCTTCATCGGCACTGTTTCCGTCATTGCCTGCGATGAGGCCTCGCGACCCCGGTACACGCCATGGATCGCGGCGCTCTGGATCGAGCCTGAGCATCACCGAAAGGGAACGGGAGCCGCCCTGGTCGACAGGGCCTGCACATTCGCATTCACGGCCGGGGCAGGGCGGGTCTACCTGCTCTCGCGGGCCCACAGGCGACACTTTTATGAAGGCCTGGGATGGTCGGTTCTCGAGGAGAATGTGCCGGAGGAAGGCATGTTCATCATGAGCAAGGACAAGCCCGGAGGCTCGACGGTCCCTTAGGCCGGCGGTGCCCGAAGCAGCGCCAGCACCCCGTCGATGATGAACTGCACCGCGAGGCCCGCCAGGATCACGCCGAGCAGGCGAGTCAGCACCACGTTGCCGGTCACGCCGAGCCAGCGGGCCACGCGCTCGGCGGCGGAGAACACCACGAAGCAGCTCAGGATTCCGAGGGCGATCAGGATGAGCAGCGAGGTCAGGTAGACGATGTTGCCGTCCGCCCGTCCGGCCAGCAGGATCACGGCCGTGATGGCGCCGGGGCCGGCCATCAGTGGGATGGCCAGCGGAAAGGCCGCGACGTTGCGGATGTGATCCTCGGTGATGGCGATGTCGGCCGTGTGCTGCTTGCGCTCATTGCGGCGCTCGAACACCATCTCGAAGGCGATCCAGAACAGCAGCAGGCCACCGGAGATGCGGAAGGCCGGAATGCCGACGCCGAGAAGGCGCAGCAGGACCTCGCCGCCGAGGCCGAAGAAGGCCAGGATGCCGAAGGCGATCAGGCATGCCCGCATGGAGACCCTGCGGCGCTCCCCGGCGGTCATCCCCCGGGTCAGCGATACGAAGATCGGCGCCAGCGCCACCGGATCGAGGGTGACGAGCAGGGTCACGAGAGCGGCGGAGATGTAGTCGAGGAGCATCGGCTGGACCTTCCTGCAAGCTTTGCGTTATGGGGTGATCGGGCCGGTTTGGCGAGGGGCGACGCGACAATGTTCACGGTTTTGGATCGGATCAGCTGGCCGGGGCGCCCGGACAAGCCCAACGAGGACATCTGCGGCGTCTCGGGCGACTGGGCCTGGGTCATCGACACGTCGATCTTCCCCGGCACGACGCCCGTCATGCACGAGAAGAGCGACGCCACCTGGCTCGCCAGGTTCGCCGACGAGCGGCTCTCGAATCTTGCTCCTCAGGCGGAGGACGGCGCCACCCTCCTGCGGCACGTCATGGAGGAGGCTCGCACGGCTTATCGAGCCGTCGCGCCCGCAGAGCGGCATGACGATTTCGTCGCCTGGCCTCTCGGAGCGATGACGCTGGTGCGCCGCAGAGGCAGCGCTCTCGATGTCTGGACTTTCGGCGACACCACGGCCTATGTCCGGCAACCCGACGGGGCCGTCGCGACCCTAAAGCGCTTTTGGTCTCAGTGTAGAGCATAGCCGGCATGCCTGATCCAGCCTTGAGCATCCTTTGCGCTGATGGTGTCGAGGGCTGGTTTGAGCTCTGCCTCCAAGGCTTCAAGGCTACGTGGGGCTTTTGCCTTGAGCCG
>NZ_JAHAMK010000087.1 GCF_018383585.1 Microvirga sp. 3-52 | reverse complement strand
TCTGGCGCTGGCAGGAGCGCTTCATGCAGGAGGGGGTCGACGGGTTGCTGCGCGACAAGACCCGCCCGTCCCGGATCAAGCCGCTTGGGCCTGACGTTGCCGAGCGGGTGGTCACCCTGACGCTGGCTGATCCGCCGGTCGAGGCAACCCACTGGACCGCCACCATGATGGCCAAGGAGAGTGGCATCAGTGCCAGTGCCGTGCGGCGCATCTGGCGGGTTCATGGTCTCCAGCCGCATCGCTATCGCCAGTTCAAGCTCTCGAACGATCCCAAGTTTGCCGAAAAGCTCCGCGACGTGGTGGGGCTCTATGTCGACCCTCCGGCCCATGCCATCGTGCTCTCCGTCGACGAGAAGAGCCAGATCCAGGCACTCGACCGCACCCAGCCCGGCCTGCCGCTGAAGAAGGGTCGGCTGGGGACCATGACGCACGACTACAAACGCAACGGCACCACTACGCTCTTTGCCGCTCTGAACGTGCTGGATGGCTCCGTCATCGGGCGCAACATGCAGCGCCACCGGCATCAGGAATTCATCCGCTTTCTCAACGCCATCGAGGCCCAAGTGCCCCCTGGCAAGGCCGTGCACGTGATCCTCGACAACTACGCTGCCCACAAGCACCCGAAGGTTCGAGCCTGGTTGGATCGCCACGAGCGCTTCACCTTCCACTTCACCCCGACCTCATGCTCGTGGCTCAATGCGGTTGAGGGCTTCTTTGCCAAACTGACCCGTCAGCGGCTCAAGCGCGGCGTCTTCCATTCGGTGGTTGACCTTCAGACGGCCATCAACCGCTACGTTGCCGAGACGAACGCCAGTCCCAAGCCCTTCACGTGGACGGCTGATCCAGATGAAATCATCGCCGCCGTCAGGCGTGGGCACCAAGCGTTAGATTCCATCCACTAG
>NZ_JAHAMK010000086.1 GCF_018383585.1 Microvirga sp. 3-52 | reverse complement strand
TCTTTCACCTTGGCCCAGGCCTGCTCGATTGGGTTGAACTCGGGCGAGTAGCGCGGCAGGTACAAAAGCCCGATCCCGGCCTGCTCAAGCAGCTCCCGCACCTCTGTGGCATGATGCGGGCGCAAGTTGTCCATCACCAGAATGGCATCGGGCTTCGTGCGTTTGAGGGCCGGCACCAGCACCTGCTCGAGATAAGCCAGCAGCACGGAGGTTGAGGTGGACGCCTCAATGCTCATCGAAGCGACCAGCCCGTCACAGGCGAGTGCGCCTAACACCGTCAATCGCTGCCAGGAGCCGAGCGGGATCGATCCATAGGCGCGTTGCCCCCGTGGGGCTCGCGCATGGGTGCGGGCCATCTTGGTCGTCACCCCGCTTTCATCCAGGAACACCAGGCGTTCCACGGGAAGCGTGCTCATCTGCCGGCGGTAAGCCTCGCGCTCGGCGGCAATCTCGGCCCGCTCCTGCTCGGCCGCCCGGAGGGTCTTTTTTTCGGACGCAGCTTAAGGCGCTTGAGCGCCTCGCAGATCACCGCCAGACACACCGTCACGCCCGTTCGCTCGGCCAGGCGCTCGCGGTACTCCCGCAGCAGTGCGTCGTTGTCATCGATCACGAGTTGGCGCAGCACCTCGAGCACCGCCGCGTCCAGGCGCGAGGGCACGCCGCCGCTGTGCGGCTTAGGAGCACGCCGACCTTCCTCGCGCTCCTGGCGGCGCCAGTTCGACACGGTGGCGGGGCAGACCTGAAAGCGGCGGGCAATCTCAACTTGAGGAAGGTCGCCGCGCGCACCGGCGACCAGAACACGCGCACGCAGATCAGCGGAATAGGGCTGGGGCATGGCTTGCCTCCCGGGCCATATGCCTGTCAACGCACAGCCCACCCGAATGGATTCAAGTCCAGATCAAAAGCGCTTTA
>NZ_JAHAMK010000085.1 GCF_018383585.1 Microvirga sp. 3-52 | reverse complement strand
GCAGGTCTTGGAGGTGCCGGTCTGGCGCATGATCTCGGTCGTGCCGATGCCATCCGCGCTCAACAGCACGATGGCGGCCCGCCAGACATGTTTCTGAGCCGTGTTCCGGTTGCTGGTCAGCGCCTCAAGGCGATGCCGGTCAGACGGGGTAAGAGTGATCGAAATGCCAGTCCGCATACCACAGACTCGCATGCGCACCGGCTGAGGGGAATCCTTCAGCGGACTCTTTTGTTAGGTGGATACCACTAGGCGCTCACGAGCCGATGACGCGCTCGCATGCCTTGTCTACAAGAAAAGTAGCCCCGGATTACCGGGGCTACTAGGAAACATGGCTATCGTTAGATAACCACGAAGTCCGCGGCCGTCATCTTTAGGTAAGTGTCAACTTTGGCGAACTGGATCGCTGCGCCGCGGCCTGAACCGTCAGCGTCATACGACAGAGCACCCGTCTTGTTGTTGTAGATGATACGGTCGGTGGAATCCAAGGCCTTCTCGCCGATCACGAACTTGCTGGCTGCCAAGGTTCCCGTCGTTCCGAGCTTGGTGAAAACCGAGTCATTGAGACGGATGGTGTCATCCCTCACGCTGAAGTCGGTGATGGTGTCGACATTGCTGGAGCCAAGCTTCGTGTCGAACGTGAAGGAGTCCTTTCCTGCACCACCCGTGAGGATGTCACTGCCACCCTTGCCCCATAGGTAGTCGTTGCCACTCTTGCCATCGATCTTTTCGATGGCCGTCGTGCCAGTCAGCTTGTTGTTGCCGCTGGTGCCCGTGACGGTTTTCGTCGGGGTCGGTGTGGGGGTGGGGGTGGGGGTCGGCGTGGGGGTCGGCGTCGGCGCAGGCTGGGGAGCGCTGGACCCATACTCGAACGCGCCGAGGTCTGCTGTTGTGCCGACGTAGGCGCGTCCGACGGCGGCGCCCTTGTCGATCAGGTCGCTGCTGCTGGCCGGGCGCAGGAAGGCGCTGACCGGCAGGGAGCCGTCATCGGCGCGGGCGGCCAC
>NZ_JAHAMK010000018.1 GCF_018383585.1 Microvirga sp. 3-52 | reverse complement strand
GCCTGGACCTCGGTGTTGAGGTTCTCTACGCCAACATTGACCCGCGTGGTCCGGATCCGGTCAACCTGAAGAACGACGTTTGGGAAGGCCGCCTGCGCGTTCAGCGCGACTTCTAATCGGCTCATCCTGATTGGATCGGAAAACCCCGGTGGCAACACCGGGGTTTTTCATTTTGGCGTGTCGGACAACCGTCGAACAGGTCCGCTCAGGCATTTGAAAAGCTTGGATTTTGAAAGGCTCGGATGAAGTCGACGTCGTGAGCCGTCAGAGAGGCGCAGATCAAAGAGCGGGATCGGATCCCGCCGGTAGAATAGAGCTGCAAGCCACTCCACTAAACCGAGGGAGAGGGCGCTGCCTTTCAACCCCGAGGATCGACTCCAGCGATGAAATCTCTGACGATGTGAATGAGATCGCCATCGAGGGAGGGGGCGTGGCCCTGGTCCGCCACCGTGATGGCCGTGAGGCGCGGATGCCGTTCCTGCATCATCCGCAAGGTCTCAGCCGTCAGCAGATCGGAATAGCCGCCCCGGATGGCGAGAACGGGGAACGGCTTCATGGCCGCGAAGAGGGGCCACAGATCCGGCAGGGGCGCTTCGAGATCGAGACCTTCGAGGGTTTTTGCCAGATCGGGATCGTAATCCAGAACGAGCCCATCTTCGGCCTCACGCCAGGTCCCTCGTGCCATCTTCTCCCATTGCTCGTCGGTGTAGCCGGGAAACTGGGTCTCCGACCTCTGACGCAGGATGTCAGCGGCCTCGCTCATGGTCCGAGGTTTGGGGAGTTTGCCGACATAGCCCCGGATCCGCATCAGCCCCTGGGCTTCAAGGACCGGGCCGACATCGTTCAGAACCGCGCCGGCGACGAGTTCGGGTCGCGCCGCGCTCAAGGCCATCGTGATCAGGCCTCCGCGAGAGGTGCCGATGAAGATCGCCTTCCCGATTCCGGCGGTTGTTAGAACCTGCAGGGTATCGCCCAGTTCGACCTTGAGGTCGTAGTTGCGCCAGTCGCGGTCCCATTCGGAGCGCCCACGCCCGCGATAGTCCAGAGACAGCACCCGGCGAGGGCGCGCGGGATCGTGGCTCAGGGCTTCCGCGAGATCGTGGAAATCCTCGGACGTTCTGGCAAGCCCGGGAAGGCATATGACCGGCAGCCCGTCGCCCGTCTGCGGGCGATAATCACGGGCGTAGAGCCGCAGCCCGTCAGCGGCCGATACGAAAAGATCGCGGTAGGAGCGGCTCATCTCTGTCCGCTTTCGACCGATCTTTGACGAGCCGCATCCTGCATCATCAGTTGGTACTCGTCGCATCCGCCGTCGCCGGGATGAGCGGCGCGGGCTTGTCGTTCAGGCGCTGCCGGTAGACTCTCAGGTTCTCGAGCACGCGCTGGACGTAGTTGCGCGTTTCATAGAACGGAATCCGCTCGACCCAGTCGACCTCGTCAACGTCCGGCTTGCGAGGGTCGCCATAGCTTCTGATCCACTTGATCACGTTGCCGCCGCCCGCGTTGTAGGACGCGAAGGCGAGAATGTAGGAGCCCTTCCAGTCCTCCATCAGCTCGCCGAGATGCGCCGAGCCGATCTTCGCATTGTAGGACGGGTCCTCGATCAGCCGCTTCAGATCGAATCCGACGCCGAAACGCTGCGCCGTTCTCTTCGCTGTGGCGGGCATGAGCTGCATGAGTCCGCGGGCTCCGGCGCTCGAGATGGCGCGCGGGTTGAAAGCACTCTCCTGCCGGGCGATGGCATAGACCATGGCTGACTCCACCTCGTCGCCGACGGGCACGAAATTGGGAATGGCCGCAAGCGGATAGGCATGCTGATCGAGCGGGAAGCCGCGCTGCAGGGCCATCTTGCCGATGGAGAGCACCGCGCGAGGATTCTGCTGCGACGTGGCCAGACTGGCCAGAGCGTCGAGCTGCCCCGGATCGCTCAGGGACTGGGCGAGGTCGGTGTAGAGGCCGAGGGCGAGATCCTGCTCGCCGCTCTGCTGCAGCAGTTTCACCGCCTGAACGGGAACGAGAGCATCGAACGCCTTGCGCTCCTCCTCCGATAAGGGATCGACTTTTCGCAACGAGATGGACTGCCCCAGCTTCGCCTGGGCCAACTGCCCGTAATAGGTCGTCGGCTGCTCGGCGGCTCGTTCGTAGAAGAGTCTGGCGTTCTGTGCTTCGCCGGCGGCCTCCGCCGCGCGCCCCTGCCAATAGGCGACGCGGGAAACGGAGATCGGCGTGGAGGCCGTTTTGGCGACTGTCGCGAAGTGTCTCGAGGCCGTTGCCGGATCGCTCAGGAAGCGGAGTGCGATCCACCCTGCATGAAACTCCGCCTCGATCTGCTGGGCAGGCGATTCGGCCGCATGATGGCTTGCCACCTCATAGGCCGTCTTGGAATTGTCCTTGTCGAGCAGGGCACGGGTGATCAGGCGCTGTTCGGCCCACCATTCGTCGCCGTCGACCCGCAGCTCGGGGTCTCGCGGCGCCTGCATGATGATTGCGGCCGCTTCCACCAGGTTGTTGCTCCGGCGCTGGAGGAGCGCCTTGGAGAACAGGTAGGAGGGGTCGCTCCGCAGGGAGGCCGGAACGGCGGCAAAGGCTTTCTCGGCCTTCTTCTTGCCCTGGAAGACAGCCATCCGGGCCTTCACGAGCAGCTCGTATTCCTTGCCCGCATGGCCGGCGGCGCGCTGGGCTCCGCCCCAGTTCTCCTTCAGAAGAAGCCGCTCCATGCGGAAGCGATGGTCGGCCTTCGTCAGAACATCCGGAAAGCGGTCGAGGATGCGGCGCTCCGCGTCCGCGCCGAAGGTATCCTCCCGCCAGATATGGCGGATCTTCTCGTTCGCATCCTGCGCGAGGCCTTCCGCCTGCAGAGCGAAGGCGAGAGCGATCCGCCCGGCGGGGGTTCCAGGAGGCTGCTTTGCGAAAAAGGCGCGAATCTGGGACGGAGGCCTGCGCTCGGCCAGCAGCGCATCCTCACTCCGTCTCCGAAGCTGGCTGGTCACCGGCCAGTCCGGGTACTCCCTCTGAAAGGAGAGGATGCGATCGAGACCCGCGGTGAGCCCGCTGCGGATGGCAAACCATTCGACGGCGGCGTGGGCGGCGGGCTGGGTGAGCTTGGTCTTGAGGATCTGAGCCTCGGTCAGATCGTTGTCCCGATAGGCCTTGAAGATCCCGGCCAAGTGATCCAGGTCTCCCGGCACCGGCGCTGTGGGCACGAAGCTTTCCAGGGCGGTGGGTTGTGCCGGTACCGGCGGGCCGGGAGGAGTTTCGATCGCTTGAGCGGTGAGAACGGAGAATTGGACAAGCGCGACGGATGTCACAAGACCTATGAGAGGACGCATGTTGAGGCTCACCCGCTAACCCCTTTGCTGCCGCCTTTTATCTCATTGTGACGACGTTTCTCTTGAGGAAACACTAAGAGCCGAGCTAGGACAACTCCCCGAACGAATGTTTGCGCGCATGCGCCGCACCCCCTATGTGTAAAACCCTTGTGGCCCAAGAGAAGGCCCGGCGGGACTATCGAGGATAACCCCATGACTCAATTCAAAGGCTCCATCACGGCTCTTGTGACCCCCTTCAAGGATGGAGCTGTGGATGAGGCTGCGTTCCGGTCCTTCATCAACTGGCAGATCCAGGAAGGGACGAACGGCCTGGTCCCGGTCGGAACGACGGGTGAGAGCCCCACGCTGAGCCATAAGGAACATGAGCGGGTCGTGGAGATCTGCGTCGAGGAGGCGAAGGGCAGGGTACCGGTGATTGCGGGTGCCGGCTCCAACAGCACGGCGGAGGCGGTCGCCTTCGCCAAGCATGCGGAAAAGGTGGGCGCCGACGCGGTGCTGATCGTGACGCCCTATTACAACAAGCCGACCCAGGAAGGCCTCTATCAGCACTTCAAGGCCATCAACGATGCCGTCGGGATCCCGATCATCATCTACAACATCCCCGGCCGTTCGGTCATCGACATGTCGGTGGAGACGATGGCGCGGCTCTATGAGCTCAAGAACATCGCCGGCGTGAAGGATGCGACCGCCAACATGGCGCGCGCGAGCCTGCAGCGGCAGGTTCTGGGGCCCGATTTCATCCAGCTCTCCGGCGAGGACGCGACCGCACTCGGCTTCATGGCCCACGGCGGACATGGCTGCATTTCCGTCACCTCGAACGTGGCGCCCCGGCTCTGCGCGGAGATGCAGAACGCCTGCCTGAACGGCGACTACGCCTCGGCGCTGAAGGTGCAGGACCGCCTCATGCCCCTGCACACCAACCTGTTCCTCGAAACCAACCCGACACCCGTGAAATATGCCGCGTCCCTGCTCGGCCTCATGGAGGACACGGTGCGCCTGCCGTTGGTGCCCGCCTCCGACGGCGCGAAGCAGGCCGTTCGTTCGGCCATGGTCCATGCGGGCCTGATCAACGCATAAGAGCTCATGTCAAAAGATCCAAAAAGTGCCAACCGCGTCGTCGCCGACAACAGGAAGGCGCGGTTCAATTACGAGATCCTCGATACTTACGAGGCGGGGATCGCGCTGACCGGCACGGAAGTGAAATCCCTGCGCCAGGGGAAGGCAACCATCGGCGAGGCTTATGCCGGGCCGTCGGGCGAGGAGTTCTTCCTCTTCAACGCCTATATCCCGGAATACCTTCAGGCGAACCGCTTCAATCACGAGACGAAGCGTCCGCGCCGTCTGCTCTTGCACAAGCGCCAGATCGACAAGCTGATCGGCGCCACGCAACGCGAGGGTTTCACCGTGGTGCCGCTCAAGATCTATTTCAACGATCGCGGGCGGGCGAAGGTGGAACTCGGCCTCGGCCGTGGCAAGAAGCTGCACGACAAGCGCGAGACGGAAAAAGAGCGCACCTGGAATCGGGAGAAGGCGCGCCTCATGCGTGAGAAGGGCTGACGGAAGCTTCTTCCGCGCTAGATTTCTCATCTCGGCTTGGGAGGGAAGACATGGCGTCCGTTGCTCTGGTCTCGGTTCTTGGCCCCGATCGGGTCGGTCTCGTCGCGGCGATCGCGGAGCACCTCTTCAACGTGGGCGTGAACCTGAGGGACACGACCTTCGCCGCGCTGGGCTCGGGCGCTGAATTCGTCGCCCTCTGCGAGCTTCCCGCGGATCTGACGGCCGCTGACATCGAGGCAGGCCTGATGCGGCTTCCCGAGCTCGCCGGGGCCGAGATCCGGGCCGTTCCCTATGCCTTCGACCCGAGCCCCGGACCTGCGGGAAGTGTCACCCACCGCATCACCATCAGCGGCGGCGATCAGCTCGGCCTCGTGGCCCGCCTCTCGGAGGTCTTCAAGCAATACGAGGCCAATATCGTGCGCCTCGAGGCGCGCAAGCTCCCGGACAGCGAGGGCGGCCTCTACGTGACCCGGTTCGCGGTTTCCATCCCGGCCGGCCGGACCGATCTCTGTCTGGCGACGGTCAGCAACACGGCCGGGTCCCTCAGCCTCAGCTGTCAGGTCGAAGAAAGTTCGCTCTGAAATGCGGATGGCCGGGGCAGGCCCGGCCATGAAGGCATCGCACTGCCGTCGATGTCAGATCTCCAGGTCGTCGTCCTGCGGCTGCCGGATGCCGTAGCGGCTCTCCAGGGCGCCGTTGCGCGGCTGCGGGCGCGAGCGCTCGCCGTTCTCGTTCCCGACACGCTGCGGACGGTCCGAAGGATCGCGTCCGATGCGGGACATCAGTTGCGACAGGTCGAGGAACTCGTCGGCCTGGCGGCGCAGCTCGTCGGCGACCATCGGCGGCTGGGTCGTAACCGTCGAGGCGACCGAAACCCGAACGCCGCGGCGCTGCATGGCCTCGACCAGGGAGCGGAAATCACCGTCGCCCGAAAACAGGACCATGTGGTCGATGTAAGGGGAGAGCTCGAGCGCATCGATGGCGAGCTCGATGTCCATATTGCCCTTCACCTTGCGGCGGCCGGCGGAATCGACGAATTCCTTGGTCGGCTTCGTCACCACCCGATAGCCGTTGTAATCGAGCCAGTCGATCAGCGGGCGGATGGAAGAATATTCCTGATCTTCTACAAGCGCCGTGTAGTAAAAAGCCCGGACCAGAGTGCCCCGACCTTGAAACTCCTTCAGGAGCCGCTTGTAATCGATATCGAAGCCGAGAGTTTTCGTGGTAGCGTAAAGGTTGGCGCCGTCAATGAAAAGCGCAATCCGCTGCTGGCCTGACATAAGTATTCTCTGTTCGTGTCTGCCGGAGCGGCATAACAACCTTCATTATTCAAGCGACATCTATTATTTACGCAGGCAATAAAATTGCGCGGAAAAATCATGACGCGCCTTCAATCAGGCTGCTACTAACCCTTCGGACGAGTAAAAATGACAATGGTAATTACTTAATGGCGTGTAAGTTCCAAGAGTCAAGTTGTCAGAACCAAGGCAGTCAAGCCGGTGTGGGGCAAATAAACAGTTTTTTATGATTTAAGACTGCGGCTGCCCGGCTTGATGGCCGGAAGAGCAGCCAGTTCAGGCGGCAACTGGTCAGGTGCATAGGCCGGAATGTCGAGCTGAATCAAGGACACCAGGGGAACGCCGAGATCGGCTTTGCCACCGGAGCGGTCGATGAGGCAGGCGGCGCCGAGGATCGTGCCGGGATGCTCCCGCAGGGCCGCCAGGCATTCCCGAGAGGAAAGGCCGGTCGTGACGATGTCCTCCACCATGACGACTCGGGCTCCTTCCGGAATCGTGAAGCCGCGACGCAGGACGAACACCCCGTTCTCACGCTCGACGAAGATCGCCTTGCATCCCAGATGCCGAGCCGTCTCGTAGCCTGGAACGATTCCGCCGACTGCCGGCGACACCACGTAATCGACGGGCCCGAAGGTCTCCCCGATCTTCTCCGCCAGCGCCCGGCAGACCCGCTCCGTGCGCGCCGGATCCTGGAACACGAACATCTTCTGCAGGAAGACCGGGCTGTGCAGCCCCGACGACAGGATGAAGTGTCCCTCCAGCAACGCGCCTGCGGAGCGGAATTCGTCGAGAACTTCGTTCGGGGTCATGGCTTCGAGTCTCCTGCGTCGGGGCTCTTTGGCAGGCGGACCGGTGCGAAGCAAGGGGAAACAGGATGCCTTACCGTGAAGAATCGGTAACCTCGGCTAGCCATCCCGGCAGGCCTGCGAGCGACGGCAGCTCCGCGAAGCGGGGATGCTCCGTCGGGAGCGGGGCGTCCTCGTGGGCCCAGACGAGATGGTAGGGAATTAGAGCGGCGTAGCTGCCGGCCTCGAGGGCGGGCAGGACGTCCGAGCGCACGGAGTTTCCGGCCATCGCGGCCTGTTCCGGGCCTGCACCGTGACGCGAGAAGATCCGCGTATGGGTCTCCGCCTTCTTTTCGCTGACAATCTCGACCCCTGAGAAGAAGTGACCGAGACCCGACGCGGCGAGCTTCGATTCCTTGTGGAAGAGGTCGCCCTTGGTGATCAGGATCAGCTTGTACTGAGCGGCGAGGTCTTCCAGAGCCTCGTGAACGCCTGGGAAGGGCTCGACCGGATGCCTCATCATCTCCCGTCCGACCGCCAGGATTTCGGTGATGACGTGAGTGGGCACCTGGCCCCTGCTGATCGCGAGCGCCGTCTCCAGCATGGACAGCGTAAAGCCCTTTGCACCATAGCCGTAGAGGCCGAGATTGCGCTTCTCCGTTGCCTCGATCTCGGCTTCGAGCATCTCTGCATCGGCGAAATCGGCGAGGAGCTCGTTGAAGCGCTGACGAGTCATCCGATAGAAGGTTTCATTGTGCCAGAGGGTGTCGTCGGCATCGAGGCCTAGAACGGAGATGGGCATCCAGTGTCCCTGCCGTGACCTGTTTCAGTGGCTGCGTTGCGTCGCCTGCACGAAGGCGCCGAACAGGCTGTTGCAGGGATGGTCTTGCATGGCGAAGGCCTCCGGGTGCCACTGGACGCCGATGGCGAAGCGCCGCCCCGGAATCTCGATGGCTTCGATCACGCCGTCATCTGCTCTGGCAGACGTGACGGCTTGATCGGACGTCTCGACAACCGCCTCCTGATGACGGCTGTTCACGTCGAGGCGAGTCGTGCCCAGGATGCGCGCCAGCATCGTGCCCGGCACGATCTCGACGGCGTGTATGGCGTTCCGATTGTCATGATCGAGGATATGCGCGCCGGCCTTTCGCACCTCATGCACCATGCGCCCGCCGTGAAGGCAGGCGAGCATCTGCATGCCGTTGCAGATGCCGAGCACTGGCTTGTCGCGCTCGAGAAAGCCGCGCATCAGCGCCTGCTCGACCTCAAGGCGCTCCGACGACGGATACCGTGATCCGTCCCCCGGGACGTACCATTCATGAGGAAACCGGATGCGACCGCCCACGCTGATGAATCCGTCGAATTCCGCGATGACGCTTTCGACCATATCGGGAAGATAGGGAATCCCGAACGGCATCCCGCCCGCGCGGTGCACGGCCGTGAAATAGGTCTTGGGCATCTCGTACCCACTGCCGCCCGCGGTGGTGTTTTCATCCATGATGACGGCGATGCGCGGCTTGCGTGACATTGGCGGTCCTATCCGGTGACGCGGTCGACGCGGCTCACCACGCGCTTGGCGCGCAGTTCCGCGATGATCGCGTTGAGGTGCTTCAGGTCCCACACCGTCAGGTCGATGGTCATGTCGGTGAAGTCCTGGGTGCGCCGCTTCATGGAGACATTGTCGATATTGCCGTCATGATCGGCGATCACCTGGGTGATCTGGGCAAGCGATCCGGGTTCGTTGATCGATTGCAGCTTGATCCTCGCCGGGAAGCGCTGCGTGGAGCCGGATTCGAGATCCCAGCGCACATCGATCCAGCGATCGGGCTCGTTGTCGAACGCCGCCAGCGACGGGGATTGAATCGGATAGATCGTGACACCCTCACCAGGGGTGAGAATGCCGACGATGCGGTCTCCCGGCACGGCGCCGCCTTCGGACGCGAAGCGGATCGGCATGTCCTTGTTGAGCCCGCGGACCGGAATGCCGTCCGAATGCTCGCTTGCCGTTTTCTTGCCCGCGCCGTCAGGCTGGCCGCTCCCCTTGCCGTCGGAGCTGGCTCGCCGCTCGTCCAGATAATCGGGATAGACAGCCCGCACCACGTCGCCGGAGAACATCTCGCCCCGGCCCACGGCCGCCAGCACGTCTTCGACGGATACCCGCGCCAGGCGGGGCAGGGCGCCTTTCAGCTTCTCGTCGGAGAAGGGGCGGCTGGCCCGCTCGAAGGCGCGCTCCAGGATCTGATGGCCGAGGCCCGTATATTGCCGGCGCACGGCGGCACGGGTCGCGCGGCGGATCGAGGCGCGCGCCTTGCCGGTGACCACGAGGGATTCCCAGGCCGCCGGCGGCGTCTGACCCTCGGCGCGGACGATCTCCACCTCATCGCCGTTCTGCAGTTCAGTCAGAAGCGGCGACATCCGGCCGTTGATCTTGCAGCCCACGGCCGTGTTGCCGACATCCGTGTGCACCGCATAGGCGAAGTCGATGGGCGTCGCGCCGCGGGGCAGGGCGATGAGGCGCCCCTTGGGGGTGAAGCAGAACACCTGATCGTGGAAGAGTTCGAGCTTCGTGTGCTCGAGGAACTCCTCCGGATTGTCGCCCTCGGCCAGGAGGTCGATGGTACGCCGCAGCCATTGATAGGCGCGGCTTTCCGTAGCGAGGCGCGAGTTGTCGTTCACGCCTTCCTTGTAGAGGGCATGGGCGGCGATGCCGTACTCCGCGACCTCTTCCATGTCCTCGGTGCGGATCTGCAGCTCCACGCGCTGGCTGCCCGGGCCGATCACCGTGGTGTGGATCGAGCGGTAATCGTTCTGCTTCGGCGTCGAGACGTAGTCCTTGTAGCGCCCCGGCACCATCGGCCAGCTGGTATGGACGACACCGAGGGCCCGGTAGCACTCGTCGATGGTGTTCACGATGATCCGGAAGGCGAAGATATCGGACAATTGCTCGAAGGAGACGGATTTCCGCTCCATCTTGCGCCAGATGGAATAGGGCCGCTTCTGGCGTCCCGACACCGTTGCGTCGATTCCTTGGGCGCGCAGCTTGGTCGTCAGGGTCCGCTCGATCTCGTCGACGAGCTTCTCGCTCTTGGCGGAGAGTTCGTGCAGGTGACGCTTGATGGCCTCGTAGGCTTCCGGATCGAGGTTCTGGAACGACAGCTCCTCCAATTCCTCGCGCATCTCCTGGATACCCATGCGTCCCGCGAGCGGAGCATAGATGTCGAGGGTCTCCTCGGCGATGCGCTTGCGCTTGTCTGGCGGCATGAACTGGAGGGTGCGCATGTTGTGCAGGCGGTCGGCGAGCTTGACCAGGAGCACCCGCACGTCATCCGCAACCGCGAGAAGGAGCTTGCGAAAGTTCTCCCCTTGAGCCGCCCGCTTCGAGACGAGGTCGAGCCGCTTGATCTTTGTCAGGCCGTCGACGAGAGCCCCGATCTGGGAACCGAAGGTCTTGTTGATCTCCTCCAGCGTCGCCTGCGTGTCTTCCACGGTGTCATGGAGAACCGCCGCCGCGATGGTCGCGTCGTCGAGCTTGAGGTCGGTCAGGATGGCGGCCACTTCGAGGGGGTGGCCGAAGAACAGGTCGCCGGAAGCGCGCTTCTGGTTGCCATGGGCCATCATGGCATACACATAAGCGCGGTTGAGAAGCGCCTCATCGGTCGAGGGGTTGTAGCGCTTGACCCGCTCGACGAGTTCGTACTGGCGCATCATGCGGGCGCATTCTCCTTCTGGTCCGTTATCTGGCTGAAATCACGAAGCTATCGAAGATATTGTACAACATCTTCCAACCGCAAGCTGAATACCTTGCCGCAGGATGCCGATGCGAGGCGCGGTTAAGCCGGCCAACAAAAAAGCCCGGCATGGAGCCGGGCTTTTGAAATCGGTGCGAGCGCTTATTCGCGCTCGTCGTCGTCGGCGCTGCTGCTCGGGGGCACGAGGCCTTCGAGCCCGCGGAGCAGGTCATCTTCGCTCATGCGGTCGAACTGGACGTCCGCGTCGTTGTCGCTGCCGGTCGAGGGCGCGGCCGCCGTGTTGCTGAGCATGGGAACGGCTTCGGCCTCCGGCTCGTCCACCTCGACATATTTCTGCATCGAGTGGATGAGCTGCTCCTTCAGATCGTCGGGAGCGATCGTCTCGTCCGCGATCTCGCGGAGAGCCACGACCGGGTTTTTGTCGCGGTCGCGGTCGATCGTTAGCGGCGAGCCCGACGAAATGAGGCGGGCCCGGTGGCTGGCCAGCAGAACGAGCTCAAACCGGTTGTCGACCTTGTCGATGCAGTCTTCGACGGTCACGCGAGCCATGCGGGGCTCCTTCTTGAGTCATTGAGAATATCGGAAGAGGGACCGGATACACCGGTTGATCGGAGAAGACAAGAGGAAGCGTTCTCCAGCAGGGACTTAACCTGACTTGCGTCCGTACATTGCAGTGTCGGCCAGCCAAGCAGAAGTTATGGTGTATCGTATCGTAAGGTCAGTAGGTGCGTGCCGATAAGCTTACGCACAGGTTCTTGCACCCCAGGACACTCCGCCGGATGGCTCCTGGCGAGGTTGGGCTTCCAGCCGAGCGGTGCCGGTCGAAATCTCCTCGCCGTTCAGCGGCGTCTCATCCGATAAACAGGTCAAGTGCGGGGCTGCATGGTCTGCGCCTTGACTCCTCGGCGTCCCGATGCGAGTCCCGCGCGGATTCGATCAATTTAAGGGTTCCGTTCCTGATGAAGCGCGCATTCATTTTCCCCGGTCAGGGGAGCCAGGCGGTTGGAATGGGCAAAGCCCTTGCCGATGCCTTTCCGCAGGCCCGGGCCATTTTCGACGAGGTGGACGAGGCTCTCTCCCAGAAACTTTCCACCATCATGTGGGAAGGACCGGCGGAGGAGCTGACCCTGACGGCCAACACGCAGCCGGCCCTCATGGCCGTGAGCCTGGCGGCGATCCGGGTCCTGGAGGCCGAGGCCGGCCTCGATCTCAGGAAACATGCCGCCTTTGTCGCCGGCCACTCGCTGGGCGAATATTCGGCGCTCGCCGCCGCCGGCAGCCTCTCCATCTCCGATACGGCCCGCCTGCTGCGGATTCGCGGCAATGCCATGCAGAGCGCCGTTCCAGTGGGGCAGGGCGCCATGGCGGCGCTTCTCGGGCTTGAGTACGAGGCCGCCCTCGAGGTCGCCCGCGAGGCGGCGCAAGGCGAGGTCTGCGATGGGGCCAACGACAATGGCGGTGCCCAGGTGGTCGTTTCGGGCCATAAGTCTGCCGTGGAACGGGCCGTGGCGCTTGCCCAGACCAAAGGCGCCAAGCGTGCCGTGATGCTGGCCGTGTCCGCTCCCTTCCATTGCGCCCTCATGCAGCCTGCGGCGGATGCCATGCGCGAGGCCTTGGGCAATGTGACCGTCAATGCTCCCGCCGTCCCGGTGGTGGCCAATGTGGAAGCGGCTCCCATCACCGACCCTGTTGCGATCCGTGATGCCCTCGTCCGCCAGGTCACCGGAACCGTCCGCTGGCGCGAGAGCGTGGCCTATATGGCCGCCCAGGGTGTTGAATCGTTTTATGAGGTCGGCTCGGGTAAGGTCCTGACCGGCCTCGTGAAACGCATCGCGGCCGGCGCCTCGGCCACGGCCATCGGCACCCCTGATGATGCCGCCGCCTTCAAAGCCTCCCTGAACGGATAAGGAGCCCTGCATGTTCGATCTCACCGGCCGCAAGGCTCTCGTCACCGGAGCCACGGGCGGCATCGGCGGCGCCATTGCCCGCGCGCTTCACGCCCAGGGCGCCACCGTCACCCTGTCGGGAACCCGGCGGGCGGCCCTCGACGAACTGGCTTCGTCCCTGGGCGAGCGGGTCCATGTGGTCGAGGCGAATCTCTCGGACAAGGATTCGGTCGAGGCCCTCGTTCCGGCGGCCGAGGCCGCCATGGAAGGGCTCGACATCCTGGTCAATAACGCGGGCGTGACCAAGGACAACCTGTTCATGCGCATGAAGGACGAGGAGTGGGAGACGGTGATTGCCGTGAACCTGACCGCCTCCTTCCGCCTGTCGCGGGCCGCCGTGAAGGGCATGATGCGCCGCCGCTACGGTCGCATCGTCAATATCGGCTCGGTCGTGGGCTCGACCGGCAATCCGGGTCAGGGCAACTATGCCGCCTCCAAGGCGGGCCTGATCGGCATGACCAAGGCGCTCGCCGCCGAGGTCGCGAGCCGCAATATCACGGTGAACTGCGTCGCTCCGGGTTTCATCGCCTCGCCCATGACGGATGCTCTGAACGAAAAGCAGCGTGAGGGAATTCTGGGCACGATCCCCATGGGGCGGCTCGGTCAGGGCGATGAAATCGCCTCGTCCGTCGTTTATCTTGCGTCCACCGAGGCCGCCTATGTGACGGGCCATACCCTGCACGTAAACGGCGGAATGGCCATGTTCTAAAGGAACTTATCGGCCTTTCCGGAATCTGTTTGCAGGTGCCGTTCACCCCTCGCCAGACAGGATAAGCTTGTGTTAAGCATGATCCCGATCAGGTCAAAGGGGTTGACCGGCGCTTAAAAATGCGGCTTTGCACGGCGCAGGGTAGCCGTTTCAGCGTTGTCAGCTGAACAGCTGATCTAAATTGATTTCTTAACCCGCCCAATTCCTGAGGCGGCAGCCACTGAGGAAAATACGATGAGTGACGTCGCTGATCGCGTGAAGAAGATTGTTGTCGAGCACCTCGGCGTCGAAGCCGACAAGGTGACCGACAATGCTAACTTCATCGACGACCTGGGCGCCGACAGCCTGGATACGGTCGAGCTGGTGATGGCGTTCGAGGAAGAGTTCAACGTTGAGATCCCGGACGACGCGGCTGAGACCATCGTGACGGTCGGCGACGCGATCCGCTTCCTCGAGAAGAACGCAGCCTAAAGAGCTGAAAAGGGCGTCGGATGACTCATTCGACGCCCGAATTTTATTGATCGATAGGGCAGGAATTCATGCGCCGGGTAGTTGTTACAGGTCTTGGCATGGTCACCCCGCTGGGCAGCGGGGTCGATGCCACATGGTCCCGCCTCGTCGAGGGAAAGAGCGGCGCGAACAGGATCACGGATTTCCAGGCCGATGACCTGGCCTGCCAGATCGCCTGTCAGATCCCGCGCGGCGACGGCTCCGACGGCACCTTCAATGCTGATGAATGGATGGAGCCCAAGGAGCAGCGCAAGGTCGATCCCTTCATCGTCTATGCGATGGCGGCCTCCACTATGGCGCTGCGGGATTCCGGCTGGGAGCCGAAATCCTATGAGGACCAGTGCGCGACCGGCGTGCTGATCGGCTCCGGCATCGGCGGCATCGGCGGCATCTACGAGGCCTCCGCGACCCTGATCGAGCGCGGCCCGCGCCGGATTTCGCCCTTCTTCATCCCCGGCCGCCTCATCAACCTGGCCGGCGGCTACGTGTCCATCGAGCACGGCCTGAAGGGTCCCAACCACGCCGTGGTGACCGCCTGCTCCACCGGTTCGCATGCCATCGGCGACGCGGCCCGTCTCATCGCGTTCGGCGATGCGGACGTGATGGTCGCGGGCGGAACGGAATCGCCGATCAACCGGCTGTCCATCGCGGGCTTCGCGGCCTGCCGCGCCCTGTCGACGAATTTCAACGACGATCCGACGCGTGCCTCGCGCCCCTACGACAAGGACCGTGACGGCTTCGTCATGGGCGAGGGCGCCGGTGTCGTCGTGCTGGAAGAATACGAGCACGCCAAGGCACGCGGCGCCAAGATCTATGCCGAGGTCATCGGCTACGGCCTGTCGGGCGATGCCTATCACATCACGTCGCCGTCCGAGGATGGCGACGGCGCCTATCGCTGCATGGCCGCGGCCCTCAAGCGCGCCGGCATCGACGTGTCCGAGATCGACTATGTCAACGCTCACGGAACCTCGACGCCGCTCGGCGACGAGCTTGAGCTGAAGGCCGTCGAGCGCATCATGGGCAATGCGGCGGGCAAGCTCTCCATGTCCTCCACCAAGTCGGCGATCGGCCACCTTCTGGGTGCCGCGGGCGCCGTCGAGGCGATCTTCTCGATCCTGGCCATGCGTGACGGCATCATTCCGCCGACCATCAACCTCGACAATCCGTCGGTGGATACGGCCATCGATCTCGTGCCCAAACAGGCCAAGCGCAAGGAGATCAACGTGGCTCTGTCGAACTCCTTCGGGTTCGGCGGCACTAACGCTTCGCTCATTCTTCGTCGCGTATCATAGCCCCTCGTGCGGAGCCGGAGGTCCGCGCCAGCGCAGGATGGCCCTGGTTCTCCGTTCGAACGATGCGCCGTTCAAAGAGGGGCATCGGACCGATCCCGGGAGTGGGGTCCACTTTCGGGCTTGATGCTTCGATTGGCGACGGCGCGTTACGGCTTTTCGCCATAATCCCTGTTAGGGTGTCGGCGGACCGGCAGGACCGCCGGCCGATACCAGAAAAGCGGCGTGATGTTCGGACGAAAGAAAAAAATCCTTCTCCCTCCTGCAGACGAATCCGACTACGGATCGGCGCAGCCCCGCTTGGCACCCAGATCTCCCAACGAGGCCATCAAGCCGTCGATGGCACCGCCGCCGCCGCCTAAGCTCCGCCGTCGCCGCAGGGGCATGCTGTCGCTTCTGAGCGGCCTGCTGACGCTGTTCGTCGCCCTGGCGATTGCCGGGATCTTCGGGTTCTCCATGGTGCAGCAGGAGGTGACGGCCCAGGGTCCACTGCAGAGCGACAAGGTCGTGGTCATCCCGCGCAATACCGGCACGGGCGAGATTGCCCGAATCCTCAAGGACGAAGGCGTCATCGATCAGCCGTTGCTGTTCCAGGCCTACGCCCACGTCAACCGGCAGCGCGGCCAGCTGAAGGCCGGCGAGTTCCAGTTCAAGGCCGGCACCAGCATCGAGGACGCCATCGACACCCTCATCCAGGGCAAGGCCATCCTGCATACGGTGACGGTCCCCGAGGGGCTGACCAGCGAACAGATCATTGCCCGCCTTTATGAGCACGAGATCCTTACGGGCGATGTGACCGAGACCCCGCGTGAGGGCTCCCTCCTGCCCGACACCTATAAATTCGAGCGCGGAACGACCCGCCAGCAGATCATCGCCACCATGCAGGCGGCCCAGCGCCAGGCCATCGAGCAGATCTGGCAGCGCCGCTCCAGCGAGCTGCCGATCAAGTCGCCGCAGGAACTCGTGATCCTGGCCTCCATCGTGGAGAAGGAGACGGGCCGGGCGGACGAGCGCACCCGTGTGGCAGGCGTCTTCATCAACCGCCTGATGAAGCGGATGAAGCTCCAGTCCGATCCCACCATCGTTTACGGGCTGGTCGGCGGCAAAGGCACCCTGGGCCGCGGCATCCTGCGCAGCGAGATCGAGGCTGCAACGCCCTACAATACCTATGTGGTCGAAGGCCTGCCGCCGGGCCCTATCGCCAATCCGGGCCGTGCTG
This sequence comes from Microvirga sp. 3-52, assembly GCF_018383585.1. Lineage (GTDB taxonomy): Bacteria > Pseudomonadota > Alphaproteobacteria > Rhizobiales > Beijerinckiaceae > Microvirga. The sequence continues at coordinate 83,713 of NZ_JAHAMK010000018.1, read as the reverse complement.
CCCTCGAGGCGGTGGCCAACCCCTCGCGCACCAAGGATCTCTACTTCGTCGCCGACGGCTCGGGAGGCCATGCCTTCGCCGAGACCTACGAACAGCATCAGCGCAACGTGACCCGCTGGCGGCAGATCGAGAAGAGCCGTCCGGCTCCCGATGCCACCGACGTGGACCGGGTGATGCCCGATGCCGAGGATGTCCGCGGGCAGAATGGAACGACCATGCCATCGGGATTGAGAGGGACTGCCAATGCGCTCCCTCCCGGAGGACGCCCGGGGCGCGGCTTCGATGCGAGCGAGGGGACCGACAAGGACCCGCTCAAGAACAAGACCTTCGACCTGAACAATCCGAAGAGCGTTCCGAGCCTGCGGCAGCCTTGAGCCGCGGGACCCAATTCCAAATCCTTGTAATCGACTCTTGGATCGGCGCGCATTATGGTCGCGCCGATTTTCATTCCGTTTGAGGTTAGCGCATGTCCATTGCGAGCATGACCGGCTTTGCCCGCGAAGCCGGCGTCACCGGTTCCTATCAATGGGCCTGGGAGCTCAAGACGGTGAACGGACGCGGGCTCGAGGTACGCGTCCGCACGCCCTCCGGCCTCGATGCCATCGGCGAAGAGGCGCGAGGACAGATCCTCAAGGCGCTGACCCGTGGCCAGGGCCAGCTCAACCTGTCGCTCAGCAAGGCTTCCGCCGCTCCCAAGCTGCGGGTGAACCAGGATGTGCTGCAATCGCTGATCTCGGCCATCGGCGGCCTGGCCCTCCCGGACAACGTGAAGCCGGCGTCGCTCGATGGTCTTTTGTCGGTGCGCGGCGTGGTCGAGCTCGACGACGATGCCGCCGATCCGTCACAGGACGAGGAACTCGTGGCGGCTCTGAGAGCGGGGATCGGCATGCTGATCGAGTCTCTCAAGGCGGCACGGCTGAAGGAAGGAAACGCGCTCTCCGTCGTTCTCGGACAGCAGCTCGATCTCGTCTCCCGCCTTGTCGATGAAGCCGAAGCGGCACCGGCCCGTCAGCCCGATGCCATCCGTACCCGGCTGGAAGCGCAGATCGCCGAGCTGCTCGACGGCAAGGCCAATCTTGACCCGGCCCGCCTGCATCAGGAGGCGGTGCTCATTGCGGCCCGGGCGGACATCCGCGAAGAGCTCGACCGGCTGCGTGCCCATGTGGACGCTGCTCGCACTCTCCTGCAGGAGGGCGGATCCGTCGGGCGGCGTCTCGATTTCCTGGCCCAGGAATTCGGCCGCGAGGCGAATACCCTGTGTGCAAAGGCCAATGACGTATCCCTGTCGCGGATCGGACTTGAATTGAAGGCCGTGATCGAGCAATTCCGCGAGCAGGTTCAGAACGTGGAGTGATGCGGTGAGTCAAGATTCGAAGCCAGCGGTCGGCCGTCGCGGCCTCATCCTCATCCTGTCCTCGCCGTCCGGCGCAGGAAAGACCACGCTCACACGCAGCCTCGTGGATGAGCGGGCCGGCGCGTTGTCGGTTTCCGTCACGACGCGTCCGAAGCGCCCGTCCGAGATCGAAGGCAGGCACTATCACTTCATCGACGTGGAAGAGTTCAAGGCGATGCGCGATCGCGACGAACTCCTGGAATGGGCCGAGGTGCACGGCAATTTCTACGGCACGCCGCGCAAGCCCGTGGAGAGGACGCTCGCCGGCGGCCAGGACATGATCTTCGACATCGATTATCAGGGCACCCGTCAGGTACGACAGAAGCTGCCCGACGATGTGGTGACGGTGTTCGTTCTGCCGCCCAGCTTCAAGGAGCTGAAGGCGCGCCTGGAGCGTCGTGCGGAGGATGCGCCCGATGTCATCGCCAAGCGTCTCGCCAATGCCCGCATCGAGATGGAGCGCTGGGTCGAGTACGATTACGTGATCGTCAACGAAGACCTCGACCGATCCTTCCAGAGCCTCAAGGCCATCCAGGCCGCCGAGCGCCTGAAGCGCGAACGCCTCGTGGGCCTGTCCGACTTCGTCGAGGGATTGCTGGCGGAAAAGATCGACTGAGCCTTTCGTCGCTCACACCAGGGCCAATGCATTCCGGCGCTGGTGGCGGGCTATGGCGTGACCGATCAGCACTTCCATCAGTTCGCCCTGAGGCAGGCCGCCGGCCTCCCAGAGCTTGGGATACATGCTGATGGCTGTGAAACCCGGCAGGGTGTTCACCTCGTTGACGAACAGGCTGCTCTCGTTCGTCGGATCGACGAAGAAGTCGACGCGGGCCAGTCCTTCGCAGGTGAGAATCTTGAAAGTCTCGACGGCAAGCTCCTGGATGCGGCGTGCCTGGGCCGGCGCAAGGTCCGCCGGGATGCGCAGGAGCGCGCCGTCCGCGTCGATATATTTGGCGTCATAGCTGTAAAAGCCGTGACTGCCGGCGGGCACGATCTCGCCCAGCGGTGACGAGCGTACCTCGCCGGCGGCATCCTCCAGCACCGAGCATTCGATCTCGCGAGCGCCCGTGACGCTGCGCTCCACGAGCACTTTGGCGTCATAACGGAAGGCGCGCTCGCACGCCTTGTCGAACTCTTCTGCGGACGAGGCGCGGGATACACCGACGGACGAGCCCATATTGGCGGGCTTCACGAAGAGATCGGGCGTGCCGAGGGCGTCCACGGCCGCCCGGTAGTCCACGCGAGTGCGCGGCGTGAGCGTCAGGAACGGAACCACCGGCAGGCCGCCGTCACGCAGCAGGCGCTTGGCGACGTCCTTGTCCATGCCGGCGGCAGAGCCCATCACGCCCGAGCCGACATAGGGAACATTGGCAAGTTCGAGAAAGCCCTGGACCGTCCCGTCCTCGCCGTTCGGTCCATGGAGCACCGGGACCACCGCGTCGAGGCGCAGGGAACGCGACGGCACGCTGCCGTTCAGCACGATCGTTTCGCCCGCGCCTCCGGGAAGCAGGGCCACCTGAGGGGCCTCCACCGGGATTTCCAGGGACTGAGCGCCTCTTCCGCTGCCATTGCCGTTGTCGCAGAGGAGCCAGCGTCCGTCCCGGCCGATGCCAATGGGGACGACATCGTAACGGTCCGGATCGAGAGCGCGCAGAATATTGGCCGCCGACAGCTTCGAGACCTCATGCTCCGCAGAGCGCCCTCCGAACAGAAGCCCAATCGTCTTGCGCGGCTGCGACATGCCCGCTTCCTCCCCTCAGAGCCGCTCGAGGCCGCCCATACCGATCCGATCATGGAAGAGGCGCGGTTAAGGTCTCATGAAGAGGGGCCGCCCGCGCCGGTCCAGCGGCTTGATATGGCGCAGACCGTCGGCATGACGAGTATCATTGATGCCGCCCTCCCGCGTCATTGCCGGCCTTGTGCCGGTGATGGCGGCGAGCGACGCGCGTTCTCTCCGCAAGGGGGAGAATATGCCTGCGTTCCAGAGCAAATGGCCGAGGCTTTACGAGCCAACCTCTCAGGGTGAGAGACGCGGTAAAAGACCCCTAACGAAGATGTTTTCAACGGTCGCGCGTCGCATCCCAGGCATTGGCAAGCGCCACGTAGCCTTCCACAGGGATGTTCTCCGCGCGGATGGTTTCCTCGAGCCCGGCCGCGCCGATGATCGCGGCCGGGTCCGGAGCGATGGATTTCAGGCTTTGGCGGAGCATCTTGCGGCGCTGCCCGAAAGCCGCGCGAGTCACGGCTTCCAGGGCGCCGATGCGGCAGGGCAGCGGGTTGGCGCGGGGGGTGAGGTGAACCACGCTCGAGGTGATCTTCGGCGGCGGCACGAAGGCGGAAGGCGGCACGTCGAAGAGGATGCGCGCCTCCGTCCGCCAGCCGCAGAGAACACCCAGGCGCCCATAATTCTTGGGGTCGCTCTCGTCCGCCACGATGCGCTCGGCCACCTCGCGCTGGAACATGAGGGTGAGCGAAGCCCACCAGGGCGGCCACGCGTCGCCGGTGAGCCAGCCGGTCAGGAGGGCGGTGCCGACATTGTAGGGCAAGTTCGCGATGATGCGGACGATCCCGTCGCCGACCAGAGGGCGCGGGTCGAATTGCAGGGCGTCGGCCTCGATCACGTCGAGGCGGCCCGGATATCGTGCGGCGATTTCGGCGAGCGCCGGCATGCAGCGGGTGTCGCGCTCGATGGCGATGATCCTTTTAGCCCCGGCTGCGAGGATCGCCCGGGTCAGGCCGCCCGGTCCGGGGCCGACTTCGATCACTGTCGCGTCTTCGAGAGATCCCGCGGAGCGGGCGATACGGCTGGTGAGATTGAGGTCGAACAGGAAATTCTGGCCGAGCGACTTCTTGGCCATCAGTCCATAGACGCGCACCACCTCGCGCAAAGGGGGAAGGTCGTCGATCCGGCTCATGGGCACCCCAGGCGGGCGGCGAGCCTCAGGGCCGCCATGAGGCTGTCGGGGCGGGCGACGCCCTTGCCGGCGATGTCGAAGGCCGTGCCATGGTCGGGCGAGGTCCGCACGAAAGGAAGCCCGAGAGTGACGTTGACCGCCTCGTCGAAGGCGATGGTCTTGATCGGGATCAGGGCCTGATCGTGATACATGGCAAGGGCCGCATCGTAGCGGCTTCGGGCGCGGGCATGGAACATGGTGTCGGCCGGCAGGGGACCTGCCACCTCGATGCCGTCTCCGCGCAGGATCCCGATGGCCGGGAGGATGACACGTCGGTCCTCCGCACCCATCGTGCCGTTTTCGCCGGCATGCGGATTGAGGCCTGCGAGGGCGAGCCTGGGATCGGCGATGCCGAACCGCTCCCGCAGCTCTCGGGCGACGATCCGCCCGGTGAGGACGATCAGGTCCGTGGTCAGGGCCGAGGGTACGTCCGCGAGGGGAATGTGGACCGTGACGGGAACGACGGCGAGTTCCTCGCTCCAGAGCATCATCACCGGATGATAGCTCTCCGTTCCACCTTCCGCAGCGAGAGCCGCGAGGAACTCCGTATGGCCCGGATGCCGGAAGCCGGCCTCATAGAGCACGTGCTTGGCGATGGGGTTCGTCACGACAGCGGCCGCCGCGCCCTCTCGGACGAGGCGTACGGCCGTCTCGATGGATTCGATGACGGACGGGGCATTGGCTGGATCGGGCCGCCCCGGCTCGGCGGAAACCGGGACATTCAGCGGAACCACCGGGAGCGCGTCCGGAAAGGCGGATTGGATCTGCCTCGGCTCGACTGGTGCGATCGGGATCGTCCATCCGAACGTCTTGGCCACCCGGGCGAGATGGTCGGGATCGCCGAGGACGGCAAAAGGCGGGAGAGCCGATTGATCCCGCTCGAGCCAAGCCCTCAGGCCGAGTTCCGGCCCGATTCCTGCCGGATCACCTTGGGTAAGCAGGAGAGGGCGTTGGTTTAAACCTGCCACCGGGCCACTGCCCCATCATTCATCGTCAGTGCCGCTAAGATTCTGAGAGTAGCCCACTTCACCAAGAGACCGGAACTCGAGGCTGAAGGCGATGGTGTGGTTCTGGTTCTTCTCACCCGAGTTCCGCACCACCTCGCGCGGGGTCACGCTGTAGCTGATCGAGAAGGTCGTGCACTCGTCCATATAGCCCAGGCCCAGGGACATGCCGCCGACATAGACGACATTCTCGCGGTCGTAGACTGCGTCGGGATTGGTCACGAGTTGGGTGAGATAGGTCTCACGCGCCAGGAGATAGCGGTCGAGATCGAGGAGAACCGAGCCGGTCACGTACCAGTTCGGCGAGATGTCCCACCGGGCGGAGCCGAGCAGGCCTTCGCGGCGGAGCGGGAAACCGATGGCGGGCTGAGCCTCGTAGCGGGCATAGGTCAGCGAGGTCGACACCGGCAGGTACGGATTGAAATTCGCCCGGAAGCCGGCTTCGATCCGGTTGATGCCGAAATCTTCCTGGTCGAAGCGCGCACGGGTCACGAGGGCGAAGCTCGAATTCGGGGAGATCTGGAAGCGGCCGACATAATCGGATGCCCGCGAGTCGAGGCCCGAATCGAGCCCCACATTGGCGAGATCGCCCTGCCGGAACGAATTGCGCCCGGCGAGCTGATAGGACTGTCCGAACAGCACATTGGCATAGAAATCGTCGGCGCCGGTCACGGTGTACTGGACACCGAGATTGGCGCGCACGCCGCCTTCGGCCCGGTCGTAGCCGGAGAATTTATCCCAATCGAACAGGGACGTGTCGTCGAACACGAGGCTCTGGGCGTCCTCGTTGGGGAGGCTGCCGATCCCGGTCTCGTTCGGACGGGCGATCACCTGCGCGATCGGCTCGAGGATCTGCTGGCCCGAGGTCCCGAGGCTGGCGATGAAGGGATAGCGATACTCGAGACCGACGGCCGGCATGGCGCGGAAGAGATAATCGTCGTCCGCGTCGGTGAAGTTGCCGAGTTGGGCGTTCTGGTACCCGTTGAAATCCGGAGAAATCCAGAACTGGTCGGCCCTGACATAGGCGAACGGCGTCCAGACCTGGCCGATCGGGTCGATGAACTCACGGCGCCAGGACGCGGTGACCGACGCGCGGGAGGTCGAACCGCTGATGCCGCGAACGAGGCAGGATGCGGGATCGAAGACGATGCAGGTCTGAGCCACGCCGTAATAGGTGGTGTTGGTGACCGATAACGGATCGTACTGAGCGGCCTGGCGCGAGAGGCTCGTCACGTTCACGTCGAGGGCGAACTCGCCGCCGATGGTCGGGGGCGTGAAGCGTTTGTTGTAGTCCAGGACCGGAGCGACGATGGGCTGCTGCTTCTGCCATTCGTTGCTGGACAGGGTCTGGAAATAGTAGCCCCGCACGTCGAAGAAGGAGCGGTCGCCCTGGCCCTGGAGATACAGGGTCGAGATCGATTCCTTGATGTAGTACGCGCTGAGGCTTTCGCTGCGGATCTTGTAGTTCGACAGGAACCACTTGTCCGAGAGCAGGGCGATGTCCCAGCCCCAACGCCAGTTCTGGTTGATGTGGAAAAGGCCGGTCGTCTCGAGCGAACCGCGGAAGTCGCGATCTCCAGCCCCATAGGGAGGCTGGAGGAAGGCGTCGGGCTCCTGCTGCGAGATGCCGGCGGCCCGAACGGTGTAGACGCCGTTCTCGAGCCGGTGGCGCCACTCGGCCTGGGCCAGAAGGCCCTGCCGGCTCAGGAAGGTCGGGCTGATCGTCAGGTCGTAATTCGGTGCGATCGCCCAGAAGAACGGAACGGTAGCCCCGTAGCCGATCGAACTGGAATAGATGTAACGTGGTGACAGGAATCCCGTCTTGCGCTTGACCGTCGGATCGGGCGTCCAGAAATAGGGCAGGTAGGCGACCGGAATGCCGAGGAGTTCGAGGGTCGCATCCTCGTAATAGATCGTCCGCTCGCTGTTGTTGTGGATGATCTTCGCGGCCTTCACCTGCCAGAGCGGCGGGCGTTCCGGATTGTCCTTGCAGGGTTCGCAGGCGGTATAGGTGCCGCGCTCGAAGACCGTCGTCTCGCCCTCGGCACGCTCGGCGCGTGGGGCGGAGAAACGGGTCGTGAGGGGACGGCCCTGCTCGACGGTGGTTTGAACCACCCGCAGAGAATCGATGAAGCCGTTCTTGAAGTCGTCCGTCAGCTCGAATCGGTCACCCGTGGCGACGGTTCCGGTGGCATCGGTCAGGCGGGCATTGCCTTCGGCGAAGACGCGGCCGGTATTCCGGTCGTAGGTGACCCGGTCGGCCTGGAGCGTCCGGCCCTGATAGTTCATCTGGACGTCGCCGGAGGCGGCAATGGTGTTCCGGTCGTTGTCGTAAATGATTTCCTTGGCGTCGACGAGAAGCCGGTCCTCGCCGGATCCGGACTGGGCGCGCGCGCCAATGGCCTCGTTCAGGGTGGCCTGGGCAAGCGCAGGCACAGACCCAGCAGCCAACAGAGCCGCTGCGACCGCAGACATTGCGATCGTTGTCTTAAGCCGCCGCATCCCCACTCCTTCGCAAACCTTCTTGTCGAGGCCGGTCAGCCGTCCTCTTGGTGCAATAACGCCAAGGTCCCTAACAGACTGCCTACTACAGCCGGGAACCAGGCCGCAACAAGGGAACTGATGATTCCAGAGGCGCCAAGCTCCGCCATAAGCTCCGTGGCGACATAAAGCATGAACCCGGCCGCGACGCCACCCAGAACCATCATGGCTACACCGCCAAATCGAAAGAATCTTAACGAGACGGATGCGGCCACGAAAACCATGGCGATGAAGAGCAGGGGACGGGCCAGAAGCAGGTCGTAATGGAGCTCGTAGGTGGTGGTGTTGATATCCGCCTGCTCCATGCGGTCGATCGTCTCCTTGAGGTCCCAGAACGGGACCGCGTCGGGATCGATGAAGCTCTGTCGAACCTGCGAGGGCTGGAGGCTCGAGGCGATCAGGTAACGGTCATGGGACTGGGGCTCCTCCGTAGCCGAGAGGATCCGGGCCTCCTTCAGCTCCCAGAAGCCCTCATGCAGGGTCGCCTCCTTGGCTTCTACCCGATGGGTGAAGGTCCCTGCCTGATCGAAGGCGTAGACCGTGACCCCATAGAGGGTCGCCGTGTCGGTGGCCGAGCCGTCGCCGCGGAAGATGGCCTGACCGTCCTGGCTCCTCTGGCGGATCCAGATCGGCTTCTCCCGGGTCTGAACGGCGCGGGAAAAAGTCTGTGTTTCCAGGGCGGAAGCCCGCTGCTTGAGGACGGCCGAGACCGGGTTGTAGACGGTCACCGACACGATGCCGATCAGGAGGGCGATCAGGAGCCCGGGCTGCAGGAACTGCCATGCGGAGATGCCGGCCGCCCGTGCCACAACCAGTTCCAGCTTGCGGCTGAGCTGGAGGAGCGCTGCCATGCTGCCGAACAGCACGGCGAACGGCATGACCTGCTCGGCGATGGCCGGAGTGCGGAACAGGGCGAGCTGGGCAATCACCGCGGGCGTTGCGGCAGGCGCGTCGCCCGCCCGGCGCATGAGTTCCACGAAGTCCAAGGTATAGACGAGGGTGAAGACAGTCGCGAAAACCAGGAAAATAGTCTTGATGAACTGGCGCGAGAAATAGAGCCCGAGGGTGCGGCCGATCAGCATGGTCAGGCCTTCTGAGGTGCGGGGGAGCGCGACGGAAGCAGATTGCGGATGGCCGCCTGAAACTTCGCCTGTGCGGATCGCATGGCCGGTCCCTTGAAGATGAACAGCAGGCCGACGAGGATGCCCGCCAGAGGCACGCCATAGACGGCGATCACGGCCGCCGGTGTCCGGGCAACGGCGCTTGATGCGGCAAAGCCGAGGATTCTCAGGAGCACGATTGCAACGACCGCGCCGGCAATGGCAAGGCCGCGGCCCTGACGGGTCGTCCGGGCTTCGCCGAGGGCCGCGAAGGCGATGACCATCATGGCCAGCGGATAGAGCCAGGACGACAAGCGATCGTGCAGCTCGGCTCTGAAACGCCCCTGCTGCTCCTGGTAGAGGAGCTCGTTCTTGTCAGGGTACAGGAGCTGGGTGGTGCTTCGCTCGCGCGGCTTGTAGATCACCTCTCCGCCTTCCTTGTTGAAGGCGGAGAGGTCGACCGCATAGCGCTCGAAGGCGACGATCGACGAATCGCGGCTGTTGGGCTCCTTCCGCTGAACGCTGCCCTTCTGGAGCAGGAGATAGGCGTTTCCGCTCTGCTCGACGGTCTGGCCGCGCTCGGCAAGGTAGACGATGGCTTTGTCCTTCTCCCGCAGATCTTCCATGAAGATCCCCAGAAGGGCGTCTCCCGCGCGTTCCCGGTAATGGAACGTGATGCCGTTCTCCAGGGTGATGAACTGCCCTTCCTTGGCCATGGTGCCCACGAAATCCGCCCTGATCTTGGTGAACAGCTGGCGCATTTCCTGAAAGCTCGCGGGCATGAGATAGACCGAGATGATGGCCACGACCGCGCAGACGAAGGCGGTCAGGGCCATGAAGGGCCGCAGGAGGCGCTGCGGCGGCATGCCGCCGGCGCTCATGACGATCAGCTCGGAATCGCCGTTCAGCTTGTTCAGGGTATAGAGGGTGGCGAGGAACAGGGCCACGGGCGCGATGACACTGATCAGAGCCGGCAGGGACAGGCCCGTCACCGTGAGGAAGATCATGAGGGTCTGACCCTTGCCGGTCAGCAGGTCGAGTTCGCGCAGGGCCTGGGTGATCCAGATCACGCCCGTCAGGGCGACGAGGCATGCGGCGAAGGCGTTGAAAGTGTTTTTCAGGATGTAGCGTTCGAGAAGTGTCATAGAGCCCTTCGCCCCCGGGCGGTGGAGCCCTGGGTATCGTGTCACATGATCTCAGGCAAGGCGGCTGTTTTCAACAGCGCGAGATTGCGCCGATTTCACGGCGGCTTCCCGGTGCCTTAGAACATCGGACCCGAAAGTGGAATCCACTTTTGGAACCCATTCGATGTTCCTCGCCTTGACGGGCCATCGTTCGGGCGGAGAGCCGGACCCGCTTTTTCCGCACGATGCGCCGGCCCGCCATATGATATATGTCCCAACCGTCAGCGTCGCAGCCGGCCTGAAGACCGGCGATCTGCACCGAAACAAAGAGGATTTCATGGCCGCCAGCTTCAAGATCGACTTCCAGGCCCACGGCAAGGTCGAATCCGGCGATCTCATCGTCTTCGTCGGGAATAATCTCAAACCCACGGCTGCCGTTGCCAAGCAGCTGGGCCAGAAGGCCGTCGACCTGATCGCCAAGGCCGCGGCGGCCGAGAATTTCAAGGGCAAGGCGAAATCCGCCATGTCCATCGTGGTTCCCGCCGGCCTGTCGGTCGACCGGCTGGTCGTGATCGGAACGGGCGGCGAGAAGGACCGAGCCAATGTCGACTTCGTCCAGCTGGGGGGCCTGATCGCCGGCAAGGTGAACGGCAAGCTGGCCACGGTGGTGCTGGACCTGCCCGGGATCGACGTCGCGCCGGACGCGGTCGCCGATATCGCGCTCGGCATCCAGCTGCGCCGCTACAGCTTCGACCGCTACAAGACCAAGAAGGACGACAACGATTCCAGGAATGGCGGCCGTCTCGTCCTCAGCGTGGCGGATCCCGCCGCGGTCAAGAAGATCTACAAGGCCCGCGAGGGCGTCCAGCAGGGCGTCGTCATCGCCCGCGACCTCGTCAACGAGCCGCCGAATGTCCTCGGCCCCCAGGAGTTCGCTGCTCGCGCCCAAGCCCTCACCAAACTCGGCGTCGAGGTCGAGATCCTCGATGACAAGGCCATGAGGAAGCTCGGCATGCATGCGCTTCTCGGCGTGGCGCAGGGCTCCGTGCGCGGCGGCCGGGTCGCCATCATGCGCTGGAACGGGGCCAAGGCCAGCGACAGGCCCATCGCCTTCGTCGGCAAGGGCGTGGTGTTCGATTCCGGCGGCATCTCCATCAAGCCGGGCGCCGGCATGGAGGACATGAAGGGCGACATGGCGGGCGCGGCCTGCGTCGTCGGCCTCATGCATGCGCTCGCGAGCCGCAAGGCCAAGGCCAATGTGGTCGGCGCCATCGGCCTCGTCGAGAACATGCCGGACGGCAACGCCCAGCGTCCCGGCGACATCGTCACCACCATGTCCGGACAGACCATCGAGATCATCAACACGGATGCCGAAGGGCGCCTCGTGCTGGCCGACGTGCTCTGGTACGTGCAGGACCGCTTCAAGCCGAAGTTCATGATCGATCTCGCGACCCTGACCGGTGCGATCCTCGTCGCCCTGGCGCAGGAATATGCGGGCCTGTTCTCGAACAACGACGAACTCGCGGACCGCCTCACCGCGGCCGGCAAGGCGACGGGCGAACGCGTGTGGCGCATGCCGCTGGGGCCGGAATTCGACAAGATGATCGAATCCAAGTTCGCCGACATGAAGAACTCGGCTGGCCGCTTCGGCGGTTCGAGCACTGCCGCGGCGCTGCTCCAGCGCTTCGTGAACGACGTGCCCTGGGCGCATCTCGACATCGCCGGCACCGCCATGGGCTCGCCGGCGACCGAGATCAACAAGGGCTGGAGCTCCGGCTGGGGCGTGCGCCTCCTCGATCGTCTCGTGCGCGACCATTACGAGGCTTGAGGATGGGAGCGGAAAGGACCTCGCACGCAGTGCAACCCTTTGCGGCGGCAAGGGATTGTGATCACCGATGACCGAGATCCTTTTCTATCACCTCCAGCATCAGCCGCTCGAGGCCGTGCTGCCCACGCTCCTGCAGAAGACCCTGGAGCGGGACTGGCGTGCCGTCGTGCAGGTGACGACCGAAGAGCGCATGTCGGCGCTCGACGATCACCTATGGACTTTTACTGACGAAAGCTTCCTGCCGCATGGCACCGATCGCGAGGCCCATGCGGCGGACCAGCCGATCCTCATCACCCTGTCCGGCGACAACCCCAACGGCGCCTCGATCCGCTTTCTCGTGGAAGGTGCGGATCTGCCCGGTGACATCACCGCCTACGAGCGCCTCGCAATCCTGTTCGACGGCAACGACATCCAGGCGCTGGCCTTCGCCCGTGACCAATGGCGCGCGGTGAAGGAAGGCGGCCACGACGCGACCTACTGGCAGCAGGACGAGCGGGGACGCTGGCAGCGGAAGGCGTGATGGCGTTGACAGAAGGACATGCTCGATAGCCCTTTCCTTATGGGTTGGCCGCCACCTTCGTCATCACCGGCACAAGGCCGGTGATGACGAAGGTGCTGAATGTCCGGCCAGACTCTCGGGATGAGGCTGAGATCGATACAACGCACCCGGACACGAACTCTTCATCGCGCCGGAGCTTGCAACGGGAGGGATACTCTCCAGTTTCAGGAAGGCCACAAGGATGTCCCGATGAAACGAGCGATGCGCCTTCCTCTCTATGCTGTTCTTGCCCTGTCTCTGGCGATGCCCCTTGGGGCCGGAGCACAGGAGCAGGCAGGCAATCGGGAACAGCCACCTCAAGGTCAGCAGGAAGCGCGCCGGTCGCGGGCTGAAGCCAGGGATGCGCAGGCCCTGCCGCCGGAATCGGTGACACGCCACAGCCTGCAGCTTCCGGGACGGACCCTGTCCTTCACCGCAACCGCGGGTCATCTGGCGCTGACGGATCAGCAGGGCACGCCACAGGCCGAGATCGGGTTCGTCGCCTATACGCTGGACGATGCGGATCCGGCGACCAGGCCCGTGACATTCGCCGTGAACGGCGGTCCGGGTGCATCCTCCGCCTATCTTCACCTTCTCGCCGTCGGTCCCTGGCTGCTGCAGCTGGACGGCTCGACGATCAGCCCCTCGGCGCCGCCCGCCCTCGTGCCCAATGCGGAAACCTGGCTCGACTTCACCGATCTCGTCTTCATCGATCCACCCGGGACCGGCTACAGCCGCGTGGTCGGGGGCGATCAGGTGAGGGAACGGTTCTATTCCGTCGGTGGAGATATCGACGGGCTCGCCGCCTTCGTCATGCGCTGGCTGAAGGAGAAGAACCGGCTCACCTCGCCGAAGTTCTTCGTCGGCGAGAGCTATGGCGGTTTCCGCGGGCCCCTGTTGGCGCAGAAGCTGCAGAGCGACCAGGGCGTCGGCTTCAGCGGTCTGGTTCTCGTCTCGCCGGTGTTCGATTTCGACTGGCTCGAGCAGGGAACCGCAGGGGCTCCCTGGACCAACGCGGCGCTCCTGCCGTCCCTTGCGGCGGCAAGACTCTCCCGCACGGGGCCGGTGTCGCGGGATGCGCTCAGGGAGGCGGAGGCTTACGCGTCGGGCGAGTATCTCGTCGATCTCATGCGGGGTTTGCAGGACAAGCAGGCCGTTGACCGGATCAGCCGCAGGGTCGCGGACCTGAGCGGGCTCGATCCGGAACTGACGCGCCGCCTTGCCGGGCGCATCGACATGCGCACCGTTCAAAGAGAGTTGCGGCGCGGATCGTCCGAGATTGTCAGCGCCTACGATACCAGTGTGGCCATCGCCGACCCCAATCCGACATCCCAGTCATCGCGCTTCGAGGATCCGGTGCTCGATGCGATGACGGCGCCCCTGTCGAGCGCGATCATCCATCACCTGACGCATACCCTGAACTACAAGGCTGAAGGGCGCTACAACCTGCTGAACGGATCGGTCAACGGCGCATGGCGCTGGGGCGGCGGGCGCAACGGCCCGGAAAACCTCGACGAGCTGCGGCAGGCCCTCTCTCTCGACGGCCGGATGCGTGTGCTCGTCACCCACGGCTTCACCGATCTGGTGACGCCGTACTACGCCTCGCAGCTCCTCCTGAACCAGCTTCCCGAGCTCGGTCCCCAGAAGCGTGTGGCTTTGAGTGTTTACGAGGGCGGCCACATGTTCTATTCGCGGCAGGCGTCACGGCAGGCCTTCAAGGCCGATGTGCAGCGGCTTTTCGAAGAAGCCCTGCAGGCGAGGGCGGCCGATAACAAGGATTGATGGGATGCGTGTAAAGGTTCTCTCGAGTGTTGCTTTCGCGGCGTCGGTTCTGGCGGCCTGCACCAGCACGAGCCGCGCGCCGACTGCTTCGGCCGTGGCGACGGCTCCTGCGCCGGCCGCCCCATCGGGTCCCGTCATCGACGGGCCCATGCTCGGTCCGGATGGTCGCTGCACCGTAACGGGCTTCGGGACCGCGACCACGATCGAACCGGGCATCACCGAATGCGATCTCGTGCGCCTGAAGGGCAAGCCCGCGACGGACGTGCTCGTCGGGGAGAGCGGTAAGGGACAGCGCGAAGTGCAGGTGCTCTATTCCGAGCCGGGCGGCCGCGAGCTGTACTTCTTCGTGAACAACAGACTCGACCGGGTGGTGAAGCCCTAGTCGAAGCGCGCGATGCCCGGCCCCGTGCCGGGATCCGCGTCTTTCGGAAGGCTTGCGGTCGTTACGGCAGCCAGGCGTCGACGACGGGCAGACCGTCCAGCCGCAACTTCGGCCAGCCGAAGTGCTGCGCGCCGAGACCGTAGAGGCCGCCGCCGATGAACAAGGTCGCTACCCAGGCGACGGCGGCGACAGGCCAGCCGCCAAAGGCTCCCGCAATGCAGGCCGGGATCAGCGACAGCACAAGAATCCCGAAACTGATGTATCCGTACTTCACGATTGATTCCCGTTGATGATGTCGTTGATCGATACGTCCGAGACCGTCATGACTGCATATCATCATGCTGCGGGACGATGCCAGTGCAGACGGTGGCTTTCGACGCTTCATCCGTTTGTGTCGATCATCTGAGAAGGACGACGCTCCACCCGAGCATCGCAATGCCGCAGAATAGGCCGATCCATCGGAATACACGGGCCAGATTATCGTTGGCCGGGCTGGTGAGAGCGGATTCGGAAATGTCGTCGTGTTCGTCCATGGCGTGTCTTTGGTTCCTCCAGATTTTTGTGGGCAGCAAAACTCAAGCTCGAACAAGAGTCGAGCATCACCGGTTGCATGGCTCTGCCGATCCGACGCATAGCTCACGCGCGTCGCCGCGGGTGCGCATGAGGCGCATGCTTTAGACACGGCGAGCTCATGAGAGCAGCGGACCTTGCGAATGGAAACGGCACGTGAGGATTTCAGGGATTGCCTTAGCCTGCCCGCGTGCCGCAGCATCCGGTGCCGGCAGTTGCGCAATCGTAGAGATGCTTGATGTCGTCGAGGCTGCGGATGGCCGGTCCTGATCGTCTTTGAATGATCGCGCTCAATTGCCTGAACTTGTCGTCGGACCAATCTTCTATCACCAGGGCAACCGCCTTCTTGAGAGGAAGGGTCGCGATCTTCACCGGCATGAGGTCGGGGTTCCTGGATGGCCTGCCGATGGCGAACAGGTCGACGATCTCTTCAAGATCATGAGTATCGGTCAAAGTCCCCTCCATCCAGGCTCCAGGCGGGCGCAGTCACTGGCAGAGGAATGTCGCAGTCTACGGTGCGAGCGTTCAAATGACCATAGGAGGTAAGCGACAGCCATCATGGGCGAGCGCGCTTGCGGCTTTCGAAATCGGACAATCTCCTTATCGCCACACGCACGGGAACGGGGCCAACGGATCGTTATCGTTGCCAGGATCGACCGCACTGGCCCTGAGCGGGGCGAGCGGCACGAATGCATGCGTGAAGAACCGTGCAGTGCAATAGGACAGAACCTGATTCATCGTGGCCTCCATCAGTGGCAGCAGGAGGCTACCTCACGGATGGTCGGCCAGATGTGCTGTCCCGCACCATCTATTTACCTAACGGCATGTTGCGGGAAGCAGGTCACGCGTTTCCAATGCAGGCGAATTTTTCCTTTGGCCTGTGAACGGGCCGTATTGTCGTTGACGGCAAACGCCGAACTCTCCGTCAGATAGGCCATTGGCAAGAGGCCGTCCGAAAAGACTTTGTCGGTGCAGGCGGAAATCTGGATCCTCATCTGTCAGCCTCCCCCAAAAGGCTCTTACGAGAATACGTTCCTGCTCCGATTCTGCGTGGACCCCGAGTAGGTAACCCAAGCTCCCTGGGGGAGTAGGCAGGAGGGAGTATGGGTCGGAACCGTGCGCTCGCAGCATCGATTGCGCGGCTGCGAGCGCACGGTTCCGGGTCTCCTGTCAGTAGACGTCGTAGCGTCGGACTGGACGTTCATAGCCGCCGTCGTCGTCCCTGAAGCCGCGGTCGTAACCCCGCCGAGGAGGGGGGGCACGGTAGCCGTCGTCGCGCCACCGGTCGCCCCGGTCGTAGCGGCGGGCCACATAGGCGCAGCGCTTGGGCACGCCCGGAGCCGGATCGCCGAAGACCCGGTTCGAGCAAGGAGTGCCGTCGCGGACGAAGACTTCCGCGCTGCGTCCGGGAACGCCGTAGATGACGCGGGTGGGATAGGGGACGCGGCAGAACCCGTGTTCCCGCGCACAGGGCACCAGGCTCTGGGCCTGGGCCTCCGGCAGCGCCCCGAATAACGCACCGCTGGCCAGCACCGTCGTGGCCAATACCGCACGAAGCATGTTCGTTCTCCATGGTAAGAACGCCACTATACGGCTTCGAGGATGAACGATGTTATAACGGCGGAAGATCCGGTGCTCCTTCCCGGGAAAAGCTCATCGTTGGACGCCGAAAACCAAGCCCACCCTTCCGCACGACGCGCTAAGCGCTCGCTTCCTCGATCTCGCTGCTGAGCATCAGCCATTCCTCCTCCAGGGAGGCCAGGGTCGTGGCCGCCTCGCCGCGCATCCTGGACAGCTCCGCGGCCTTGGCTGGATCCTTCTGGAACGCGGTGCCGTCGGCGAGGGCAGTATCGATCTTGCCCATCGCGTCCGTGAGTTTCGCCATCCGGCTCTCGAGCGCCTCCAGCTTCTTGCGCAGAGGCGCCAGCGCCACCCGGCGTTCGGCGGCGGCGCGGCGCTCGTCGACCTTCGAGGCGGTGGGCGCCTGCGGCCTGTCGGGGCGCTTCTGCGGATCGAGATCGCCGGAGAGCACGAGCTGGCGGTAATCGTCCATGTCGCCGTCGAAGGGCTTCACGCTGCCGTTGCCGACGATCCAGAGCCGGTCGGCACAGGCCTCGATCAGGAAGCGGTCGTGGCTCACCAGGATGACAGCGCCCGTATAGTCGTTGATCGCCTCCATCAGGGCCGTGCGGCTGTCGATGTCGAGGTGGTTCGTCGGCTCGTCGAGGATGAGAAGGTGAGGGCCGTTGAAGGCCGCCAGCCCCATCAGCAGGCGCGCCTTCTCGCCGCCCGACAGGGCGGAGACCGGCGTGTCCGCCTTCGCGCCCGGAAAGCCGATCTGCGCCGTGCGGGCGCGGATCCTGGCGATCGGCGTGTCGGGCATCCGCTCGGCGACGTGGTCGTATGCGGTTGCCTTGGGATTCAGTTCGTCGAGCTGGTGCTGGGCGAAATAGGCCACGTCCATGCGGGTGGGCGTGCGCATCTCACCCTTCATGGGCGCGAGCCTGCCGCCGATGAGCTTGCAGAAGGTGGACTTGCCGTTGCCGTTCGAGCCGAGGAGAGCGATCCGGTCGTCGGGCGCGATCGTCAGGTTGAGGCGGTCGAGCACGATCCGCTCGCCGTAACCGACGGCTCCGCTCTCGACCGTGATCAGCGGCGGTGCGGCGGGACGCTCCGGACCCGGCAGGTTGAAGGGCAGCACGTCGTCTTCCACGATGGTCGTGATCGCCTCCATCTTCTCCAGCCGCTTGACGCGTGACTGCGCCTGCCGGGCCTTCGAGGCCTTGGCCTTGAAGCGGTCGACGAAGGCCTGGAGGTGCTTGCGCTCGGCCTCCTGCTTGGCCGCCATCTTGGCGGTGAGTTCGCGCTTCTCGGCATATTGCTTGGCGAACGACGTGTAGCCGCCGCGATAGATCGCGAGCTTGCCCCGGTCGAGATGGAGGATGTGGTTGACGCAGGCGTCGAGGAGCTCCCGGTCGTGGCTGATGACCAGCACCGTATGCGGGTAGCGCCCGAGATAATCGTAGAGCCAGAGCGTGCCTTCGAGGTCGAGATAGTTGGTCGGCTCGTCGAGGAGGAGCAGGTCCGGCTCGGTGAACAGCACGGCGGCGAGCGCCACGCGCATGCGCCAGCCGCCCGAAAAGTCCGAGCAGGGCCGGTTCTGCGCCTGTGAATCGAAGCCGAGGCCGTGCAGGATCGCGGCCGCCCGGGCCGGCGCGGAATGGGCCCCGATATCGGTGAGCCTGGTCTCGATCTCGGCCCGGCGGATGCCGTCCGCCGTCTCGGCCTCGGCCAGGAGCGCGCTACGCTCCCTGTCGGCGGCGAGCACCACGTCGATGAGGGATTCAGGTCCGCCCGGCGCCTCCTGGGCCACGGCGCCGATTTTCATGCCGCGGGGAAGGGTGACGCTGCCGCTCTCGGTGGCAAGCTCCCCCTGGATGATCTTGAACAAGGTTGTCTTGCCCGCGCCGTTGCGCCCGACGAGCCCCACCTTCGCGCCGGTGGGCAGGTTGAAGGAGGCGTGGTCGAGGATCAGCCGGTCGCCGATGCGGTAGGTCAGGTCGTTTATGTGAAGCATGCCGCCTTTTGGCGTGGGATGGCGGCGCTGGCAAGGTCCCAGGCGGTCTCAGGGGGCTGGTCCATGAACGCTGCCTCGTCGGGAGGAGCCTGCGGAGCCGGCGTCTCGAAGGAGGATCCGGAGTGCGCCGGAAGCACCCGATCCTTCGGGACACCGCCTGCGGCGGGCCGGACATTCACCTCGCGCCTCGGCCGTCGTCATCGGCCTTGTGTCGGTGATCCTGGATGATTGAAGCGCTGAGCCTCTCAGCATCGGGATGGCCGGGACAGGCCCGGCCATGACGGTAGGAGTACTGATGCGACTGGATGATGGAACCCGCTGGAAGAGCCGCGGCCTCTCACTCGCGCCTCCACGTCATCACCTCCGCCGTCATCACCTCCTCCACGTCATCACCGGGCTCGTCCCGGTGATCCCGATCCTGTGAGGCGTATGACGGCCATGCTCACGGAAGGATCAGAGGGCGCCGGCACGCTCCAGACACACTGCCTGCGCAGCCCATGGCCTCCTAGCCTAAATCGCCAGTGACAAAATCGTCGAGGACTGAGAAAGGGATAGGCGACATGACCGTACTGGCTATGGAAAATATGTGCTATAGCCAAGGATAGCATTCAGGGGGAGGAGACCGATGGCGCGGCTCGCCGGGATTAAGCTGTTCAAGGGACTGGACATCGACCTTGAGCGTTTCGAGTCGCGGGCCAATTGGCGCCGCTTCGATCCCGAAGAGGTCCTGGTCGACTTCGACGAGCCCTCCACGGACGTCTATTTCCTCCTCTCGGGCGAGGTCCGGGTCCTCATGCGCACGCCCTCCGGCAAGGAGGTCATCCTCTATGAGATGAAGCCCGGCGACCTCTTCGGCGAGCTTGCCGCCCTCGACGGCGTGCCGCGTTCCGCCAACGTCACGGCGCTGACCCGCGGCGAGGCCTGCGTGATGCCCGCTTCCGTCTTCAAGGAGCTTCTCTTCTCGCATCAGTCCGTGGCGGAGCGCCTCTTCTGCCTAATGGCCTCCCGCATCCGGGAGCTGAACGCCCGCTTCATGGAGCAGACCGTCCTCGACCTTCGGCACCGGCTCTATTCGGAACTCCTGCGCCTGTCGTCCCCACGGCAGGACCGGTCCGGGGAGCGTGTCATCACGCCGCCGCCTTTCCATCACATCGTCGCAGCCCGCATCGGCTGCCGCCGCGAGCAGATCACGCGGGAATTCACCATGCTGACCCAGGAGGGGCTGATCGAGCGCACGCGCGGCGCCCTGATCCTGCGGCAGCCGGACGTGCTTAAAGCCCGCGTAGCCGAGGCCCTGCAGACGGATCATTAGACGGGTCTTTCGGGCCGTAGGCCGCGAAAAACACCCGGAGCGCGTTCTCAACGTTCTTCTGGATCTCGGCCTCTGTCGGGGGCTCGCCCACGGAAAAGAGCAGGCGGCGCAGCATGCCTGAGACGCAAAGGTCGAGGAGATGCTGCGCGGCGACGCTCGTATCCTCGATGGACAATCGCCCGGCCGCGACCTGGTGATCGAAATAGGCGCTCAGACGGGCAATGCCCTGGCACGGGCCGGCCTCATAAAAGGCCTGTCCCAGACGGGGAAACTTCTCGGCCGCGCCCATGACCATTCGAATCGAGGAGATGTGCTCGGGCTTGCCCATGCGGCGCAGATAGTTGATGCCAAGCGTCTCCAGGGCGCCGCGGACATCGGGATCGTCGGCGTCGAGCTTGAACAGAACCTCGGCCAGCCCCCGCTTCTCTTCCGTGGTCAGAGCCGCGAAGAGGCTCTCCTTGCTGTCGAAGTAGACGTAGAGGGTGCCTTTGGAAACACCCGCGACCTTGGCGATCTCGCCCATGCTCGCGCCGTCGAACCCCTCTGCCAGGAAGACCTTGCGGGCACCCTCCAGGATCTGGCGCCTCTTGGCGCTTTCGGTGCTTTCTTCCCCGTGGGCAGAAAGGTTCTGATCGTGAGTACGGTGATGGACGGCGCTCATGGCCAATCTTGTTTCCTTTTGTGTTTCAGCTATTGACCGAACGGTTCGGTCAACTCATATATGGCAGGCATTCAATAGAGATCAAGGCTGCAACGATAAGCCCGAACCTTTTCGGCTCAAGGGCTTTTAGTTGGCTTGCAGAGGTTCATATGGTTTATCGGGACGAGTTTGAGCAGGGCGCCAAGGACGACCGCCCGGAGACGGCTAGGGAAGGACAGCCTGTCCAGGCGGCCGCTCCCGTCGTGACATCGCCGAAGGCCGACAGGAAGGGATGGGGCAAGAAGCCGGTCATCCTGGCCATTCTGGCGGCCGCCCTCGCGTTCGGCGGCTATGAGGGTTTCCACTGGTGGACCGATGGGCGCTTCATGGTTTCGACCGATGACGCCTATGTGCAGGCCGACATCACGATCCTGTCGGCCAAGATCTCCGGCTACGTATCCTCCGTCGCGATCACGAACAACCAGAGCGTCAAGGCAGGCGACCTGATCGCCAAGATCGACGACGGCGATTACCGCCTCGCTCTTCAATCCGCCAAGGACAAGCTTGCGACCCAGCAGAGCGCCATCACGCGCATCGGACGCCAGATCGAGTCGGGCCGGGCCTCTGCGGCACAGGCCGAGGCGCAGATCGCCAGCGCGCAGGCCGAGGCCGAACGGGCCGAGAGCGACTATGCCCGCCAGCAGCAGCTCGCCCGGTCCGACTACACCAGCCGCGCCGCGCTCGAGAACGCCAAGGCCGCCCGTGACCGTGCCAATGCTGAGGTCAAAAGCGCCCAGGCGGCGCTGGCCGCCGCTCAAGCGAATGTCCAGGTTCTGGCCGCTCAGCAGAACGAGGGCGAGCGCCTTGCCGCCGAGTACCGGACATCCGTCGAGAAGGCTGAACGTGATCTCTCCTTCACCGAGATCCGTGCGCCGGTCGATGGCGTCATCGGCAACAAGGCCATGGAGGTCGGCACCTATGTGCAGCCCGGCGCCCGTCTCGCGGCCCTCGTCCCGCTGACCAGCGTCCATGTGGATGCCAACTTCAAGGAGACGCAGCTCGTCTCCCTGAAGCCTGGTCAGAAGGTGCATGTGAAGGTCGATGCCTTCCCCGATTCCGACATTGTCGGCACGGTGGAGAGCGTTTCGCCTGCGTCCGGTGCGGTGTTCAGCCTGCTGCCGCCGGAGAATGCCACCGGCAATTTCACCAAGATCGTCCAGCGCGTGCCCGTCCGCGTCACCGTCAGCCCCGAGATCGCCCAGCAGGGTCTCCTGCGCCCGGGCCTGTCGGTGGTCGTCGACGTGGATACGCGCACTTCGGCCGAGCCTGCCAAGACGGCCAGCGTCAAAGAGTAAGACACAATGGCCGCATCGGCTGCCATCCAAGCCAAGCCTCAAGGCATGCCTGCCGCGAAGCCGGCGCCGCTCGACCGGCGCCGGACCTTCGCGTTCTTCTGCATGGTCTTCGGCATGTTCATGGCGATCCTGGATATCCAGATCGTCTCGGCCTCGCTCGCCGAGATCCAGGCTGGTTTGTCTGCCTCGTCGGAAGAAATCTCCTGGGTGCAAACGAGCTATCTGATCGCGGAAGTGATCATGATCCCGCTCTCGGGCACGCTGTCGCGCGTGCTGTCGACCCGCTGGATGTTCGTCATCGCGTCCGGCGGCTTCACGTTCATGAGCTTCATGTGCGCGACGGCGACGAACATCGAGCAGATGATCGTCTACCGTGCGCTGCAGGGCTTCATCGGCGGCGGCATGATCCCGACGGTCTTCGCCTCGGCCTTCACGATCTTCCCGCCGGAAAAGCGGCCGGTCATCTCGCCGATCATCGGCCTCGTGGCGACGCTCGCGCCCACCATCGGCCCGACGCTCGGCGGCTACCTGACGGATCTTTTCTCCTGGCACTGGCTGTTCCTCGTCAACATCGTGCCGGGCATCCTCGTCACGGTATCGACCTATCTGCTCGTCGATTTCGACGAGCCGGATTTCAGCCTGTTCAAGTCCTTTGACTGGGCCGGCCTCGGCTTCATGGCGGCTTTCCTCGGCAGCCTTGAATACGTGCTGGAGGAGGGGCCCAGCAACGAGTGGTTCCAGGACGAAGCGGTGCTGATCCTCTTTATCGTCTGCGTCATCGGGGCGGCCGGCTTCTTCTACCGGGCGTTCACGGCCAAGCAGCCGATCGTGGACCTGCGCGCCTTCGCCGACCGGAACTTCCTGGCGGGCTCGTCCTTCAGCTTCGTCATGGGCATCGGCCTCTACGGCCTGACTTATCTCTACCCGGTCTATCTGGCACGGGTGAGGGGCTATTCGTCCCTGCAGATCGGCGAGACCATGTTCGTGACCGGCGCCACCATGTTCCTCATGGCGCCGGTGGCGGGAATGCTGTCGCGCAAGATGGATCCGAGGCTCATGATGGCCATCGGCTTTGGTGCCTTCGCTCTCGGCACCTGGCAGATCACGGGCCTGACCAAGGACTGGGATTTCTGGGAGCTGTTCGTGCCGCAGATCCTCCGCGGCGTCGGCCTCATGATCTGCATGGTGCCGATCAACAACATCGCCCTCGGAACGCTGCCGCCGGACCGGATCAAGAATGCGTCGGGTCTTTACAATCTCACCCGCAATCTCGGCGGCGCGGTGGGTCTGGCGGTCATCAACACGCTCCTGAACGACCGAACCGACCTGCATCTCCAGCGCCTGCGCGAGAGCGTCACCTGGGACAGCTCCACCGCGATGGAGACCCTCAACGCCCTGACCATGAGGTTCCAGGGGCTCGGCATGGATGCCAACGCCGCGGCGATCAAGACCATGTCGAACATGGTCAGGCGGGAGGCTCTGGTGATGTCGTTCGCCGACGTGTTCCTGCTCCTGACCGTGCTGTTCCTGGGACTGGTCTGCGCCTTGCCCTTCATCGAGAAGCCACGCGCGTCTCCCGCAGGAGGCGGGGGACATTAAGGCGCCGGTCGGGTGCCCGTTCAGCGTCATCGCCGGCCGGCATCTGCGAGGATAGAGGGATCTACGCCACATGAAGCGTGCGGATGGATCCCTTCTCCATGGTGCGTCCCTCCGAGAGTAGCGCTGTCCCTGGTCATACGCTCCTTCGTCATGGCCGGCCTTGTGCCGGCCATCCCGACCCTATTAGGCGCTGTGCTCTTCGCGTCGGGTTCACCGGCACAAGGCCGGTGATGACGGGGGAGGATCCGAGGGCCGGTGATGACCGGGCGGGAACGGTGATGACCGAAGCGGGGTATGCCACTGTCCTGGGTCACACCCTCTCCCGTCATGGCCGGGCTTGACCCGGCCATCCCGATCGGAAGACTGCGGCGCCTCTCGCTATCGGGGTCACCGGGACAAGCCCGGTGATGACGTGGAGGAAGTGACGACGCGGAGGGACGAGCGAAAGGCTGCGGCTCATCCGGCGTCGTGCCGGCCATCCCGAACCTGTGGAGCGCCGCGCTACAGAGCGCATTTTCCTCAGTTGCTCAGGAGCGCTTTGCCCGCGTGTCCACGCTGACGATCACCGACATGCCGGGCGCAAGACGCTCCGTCAGCGCTTGTCCGGGATCGATGGCGATGCGCACCGGGACCCGCTGTGCAACCTTCGTGAAATTGCCGGTGGCGTTGTCGGTCCGGATCACGCTGAATTCCGAGCCTGCAGCCGGCGAGAAGCGCTCGATATGGCCTTTCAGTTCGGCATGCTGGAGTGCATCGACGGTGAAAGTGACGCTCTGGCCGACTTCCATGCCTGACAACTGGGTTTCCTTGAAGTTCGCGATCACCCAGATCCGTTCCGGCACGAGGGAGAGCAGCTGCGTGCCGGCAGAGACATACTGGCCGAGCCGTGCGCCGACTTCGCCGAGTTGCCCGTCCTCGGGCGCCACGATGCGCGTGTTCTGCAGGTCGATCTCGGCCAGCCGGACGGCGGCCTGCGCGCCTTCGACCGCCGCTCCGAGAGACTGGCGGTTGACGAGCGTGGAGGCGAGATCCTGGCGGGAGACGGTCAGCGCCGCCTCCGCTTGGTGCAGCGAGGCGGTCGCCTGATCCAAGGAGGCGCGGGCCTGGTCCGCCTGGCTCTGCGTTGCGACGCCGCGTTCCAGGAGTGGCGCGATCCTGTTCCAGCTTGATTCTGCTGCACTCAGAACCGCCCTGGCGCTGTCGACCTGGGCTTGGCTCGATTCGATGCGCGCCCGATCCGAGCGCTCCTTCTGCTCGGAATTGGTGAGGGCCGCCTGCTGGCTCGCCAGCGTGGCTTTCGCCTGCTGCAGCTTCTGCTCGAAGATCCGGTCGTCGATCTTTACCAGGAGCTGTCCGGCCTTGACGTGCTGGAAGTCTTGTACCGCCACCTCGGCGACATAACCGGCGAGCTGCGGGGCGATGACCGTGATCTGACCCCGCACATAGGCGTTGTCGGTGGTCTGGATCGAACTGGTGAAGGGCGGCAGCCGCCATGCGTAGAGCACGAGGGCGACGCCCGCGATGCCGATGATCGCGGCGATGATGGTGGCGGAGGAACGAAAGAATTTGGTCATGACGATGTTAGCTGACGGCCGGTTGCGGTTCAGGTGAGAGGCTTTTGCGGATCGCCCGGATCGCAAGGTGAAGGATCATCACTGCAATCGTGCAGGCGGCGAAGAGGGCGATGGCCAGGAAGGCGTCGTTATAGGCTAGCACGGTAGCCTCGCGGGTGACCTGCTGGCCGAGGAGCGCCACGCCTTCCGCGTTGAGCAGGGATCGGTCCGTGATCACCCGGCCAAAGGTCGTCGCAAGCTGCGCGATGCGCTGAGAGACGAGCGGGTCCGTCGACGCGAGATGGTCGGCCAGCGCCTGGAGATGGAACCTCGTGCGCCAGGTGATGAAGGTGCCGACAAGCGCTGATCCGATCACACCGCCAAGGCTCTGCGTCGTCAGGAAGACGACGATGAAATTCAGAATGAAGGTCGGTCCCCGCTTCAGCGCCAGCGTCAGCCCCGCCGCCATGGCGGGCGGCAGGAAGAGAACGCCGGCCGCAGCGATCAGGGCCTGGCTCACATACATCTGCTCGGGCCTCGTCAGGCTCGTCGCGTTGCTGTCCATGAGGGCGCCGACCAGGAGCAGGCCCAGGGCGACCATCTGGGCCGCATTCTCCCGGCCAGGCTTGACCAGGGTGATATAGGCCAGGCCCGCGGCGACGGAGGATCCGATGACCACCAGGGACAGGGTCGTCATCTGGTCGTTCTGCAGCCCCAGGACCTGGAAGAACGCGTAGGACCCGGCAGTCTGCTCCGACATGAGAAGACGGAAGATCAGGAGGATGCCGGCGAGATGCAGGATTTCCTTGCTGGTGAGCCAGCGGATATCCAGAAAGGGATTTTCGCGATTGAGCTCGATCACGATCGCGCAGGTGAGCGATGCCAGTCCGACGGCGAGCATGACGCCGAGCCAGGGCGCTTCGAACCACCAGTAGACCCGCCCCAGCGCGAACACCATGGCGATGAGGCCGAATCCGACGGCGATGAAGAGATAGCTGACGACATCGAGCCAGTGGATGACCTTGGCCCGGGGCGGCGGTGTGAGAGGCAGGAGATACACGGCCGCGAAGGCCATCATGGCAAGGGCGATCTCGAACAGATACAGGCCGTGCCAGTCTCCGACCATCAGAAGTTCGGGCGAGATCAGGCGGGCCAGGGGCGCGCCGATCGCGATGTTCGTGAGAACGAGCGGTTGCCCGATGCTCAGCTTCTTGGCCGGTGGAAGCGGTTCCAGCATGTACAGAAAGGCGAGCGTGGAAATGGGCGCCGCCGCGATGCCGCTGAAGAAGCGCACGATGAGAGCCGATTGCAGGTCCCGCACGAAGATGTGCAGCAGCATCACGAGTACGAACCCGAGAATGCTCAGCTCCGCGAAGTTGCGCAGGCCGAACTGGGCTCTGACCTTCACGAGAATCAGCGAGAGACTGACGTTCGGCGCCATGTAGGCGGCGATCAGCCATGTGACCTCGTTGGTGGTGGCACCGAGCGGCCCCTGAAGCTGGGGCAGGTTCGCCGCGGCCAGGTTCATTCCCAGCCCCTGGGTCAGGGACAGGAGGAGGGAGGCCAGCATATACAGGGCCGCCCGAGGCCGAGGCATGGGAGCAGGCGCCGCCGGAGGGGCGGGCGGCGCCTGCGGCTCCAACGGCTTCGAAGGGCTCTTGATCTCAGAGCCGTGAGCGTTGGCAGTACCGGTCGGATTATCGGACGCTGCTGTCACCGGAAGCACACCATCATCAGCTTGCGGCCTCGATGTTCCGGCCCATGGCGTGGAAAACGCGGATGGCGGCCTTTAGATCGTCTTCGCTGACATCTTTCAGGACATCGCTGCGGAATTCCTTGACGAGTGCGTCGACGTAAGCAGCCTGCTCCTGTCCTGCCGCCGTAAGGGCGATCTGCTTGGCGCGCCTGTCGCCGTCCACTGGCTGGCGCTCGATCAGGCCCTGCTTCTCCAGGCCATCGAGGAGCGGGACCAGGGTCGGACCCTCGATCTCGAGCGCATCTGCAAGTTCCGTCTGAGTCACGCAGTCCTTTTTGCCGAGAAGGATCAGGGCGCGTGCCCGTGCCAAAGTCAGCCCTTTGGCCCGAACGCGGGCATCGAACAGGGTGCGCATTTTCCGGCTGGTCTTCCAGAGTTCCTCGGAAAAGGCCGATTTGGAGGGAGTGGTCATGACCATCATAGGGGGCAAATTATTAGGGTCCTAACGATATGAGGGCCTGTTGCCGGGATTCCAAGGGAGCTTCAAGACCTGTGCGGCTCAAATCCGACAGGGCAGGGTTGCGTCAGATGCCGTTCTCAGGCCGGTGAACCGGGGCGTTTAAGTTGTTGTTCTTGGAGGCCGAACATCCTAGCTTGCCGGCTGGTTTTCTCATCCAAGGTCAAAGTCAAAACATCTTGCCTCCTCCGTTCCGCAAATCTGCCTCCGTTGGCGCCGTGCGCCGCGCCTTCGCGCCCTGGTCCGATCCCAATGCCAAGCCGCTCATCCGCTTCGATAACGTCACGAAGCGCTTCGGTGATGCGGTGGCGGTGGATCATCTCTCCCTGAACATCTTCGAAGGCGAGTTCTTCTGCCTGCTGGGCCCGTCCGGCTGCGGCAAGACCACCCTCATGCGCATGCTTGCGGGTTTCGAGACGCCGAGCGAGGGCAGCATCACCTTGGGCGACCAGAACCTCGCCGGCGTGCCGCCCTATCGCCGGCCGGTGAACATGATGTTCCAATCCTATGCGCTCTTCCCCCACATGAGCGTGGAGAAGAACATCGCCTTCGGCCTGAAGCAGGACGGCATGCCGAAGGACCAGATCGCGGAGCGCGTCGGCGAGATGCTGCGCCTCGTCCAGCTCGAAAAGCTCGCCCGCCGCTATCCGAGCCAGCTCTCCGGCGGCCAGCGCCAGCGCGTGGCGCTCGCCCGCGCGCTGGCCAAGAAGCCGAAGGTGCTGCTGCTCGACGAGCCTCTCGGGGCCCTCGACAAGAAGCTGCGCGAGGAGACCCAGTTCGAGCTGATGGACATTCAGCACGACCTCCACATGACCTTCGTGGTCGTCACCCATGACCAGGAGGAGGCCATGACCATGGCCGACAGGATCGCGGTGATGGACCATGGCCGGATTGTGCAGGTGGCGACGCCGGGCGAGATCTACGAGCAGCCCAGGACTCGCTTCATCGCCGAGTTCGTGGGCGACGTGAACATTCTGGAAGGCCATGTGCAGGGCCAGGAGAATGGCCTGTGGCGCGTGAAGACGCCGTCGGCGCAAGTGCCGCTCACCATCGACGATCCGGACGAGGTGCTGCATTCCGGACAGGCGGTGGCGATTGCGGTGCGGCCCGAGAAGATGGTGATCCAGCGTGACCCGCCGGGGCCCACCGCCATCAATGTGCTCACCGGCGAGGTGTGGGATATCGGCTATCTCGGCGACTGGACGGTCTATCGCGTCAGGCTCGCCACCGGCGAGATCCTGCGCGTCACCCGCGCCAACGCCTCGCGCTTCGTCGAGAACCCCATCGACTGGGACGAGCAGGTCTATGTCACCTTCGCGCCGGATGCGGCGGTGATCCTGGCGGAATAGCCATGATGGAACGCACCCTCACGCGACGCCTGACCGCGGGTCTCGTGCCCACCGTGCCTTATCTCTGGCTCGGCGTACTCTTCCTCGTGCCGTTCCTGATCGTTCTCAAGATCAGCCTGTCGGATCCCGCCGTGGCCCAGCCGCCCTACAAGCCGGTCTTCGAGTGGAGTGACATCGCCGGGTTCTTCAGCGGGCTCGATCTCGAGAATTTCGAACTCCTGACGCAGGACGACCTCTATTTCCGCGCGACGCTCTCGTCCGTCCGCATCGCGGCGATCTCCACATTGCTGCTGCTCCTTGTCGGGTTTCCCATTGCGTATGGAATGGCCCGCGCTCCGGAGCGCTCCCGCTCGCTGCTGGTCGCGCTCGTGATCCTGCCCTTCTGGACGAGCTTCCTCATCCGCATCTATGCCTGGGTGGCGATCCTGAAACCCGAAGGCCTGCTGACCCAGGCTCTCATGGAACTGGGCCTCATCTCCGAGCCGCTCGACATCCTCAACACCGAAACGGCAGTCTATATTGGCATCGTGTATGCCTATCTGCCCTTCATGGTGCTGCCGCTCTACGCCACGCTGGAAAAGATGGACGATACGTTGCTGGAAGCGGCCCTCGATCTCGGCTCCACGCCATGGCGCTCGTTCTGGACGATTACCGTGCCGCTCGCCATGCCGGGCATCATCGCCGGCTCGCTCCTGGGTTTCATTCCGGCGGTCGGCGAGTTCGTCATTCCCGACCTGCTCGGCGGTTCGGAGACGCTGATGATCGGCCGCCAGCTCTGGAGTGAGTTCTTCTCCAACCGCGACTGGCCGCTGGCCTCGGCAGTGGCGATCCTGCTGCTCATCGTCCTCGTCATGCCCATCGTGATCTATCGCGATGTCGAGGCGCGGCGCCTGGAGGCCCGGCCATGAACCGGCGCCTCAGCCTCTTCAACGTCACCTCGCTCGTGGTTGGCTTCGCCTTCCTCTACCTGCCGATCCTGCTGCTGGTGGTCTATTCCTTCAATGCGTCCCGCCTCGTCACCGTGTGGGGTGGCTTCTCTACGCAATGGTATGGCGCGCTCTTCCGCAACCAGGCGCTGATGGAGGCGGCCTGGGTGACACTGCGTATCGCGCTTCTGTCGGCCACGCTGGCGACGGTTCTCGGCACCCTCGCGGCGCTCGCGCTCACGCGCTACGGACGCTTCCCGGGCCGGACCCTTTTCACCGGCATGGTCTATGCGCCCATGGTCATGCCTGAGGTCATCACCGGACTGTCGCTGCTGCTCTTCTTCGTGGCCATTGATCTCGATCGCGGATTCTGGACGATCACGCTCGCGCATACGACGCTCACCATGTGCTTCGTGACGGTGGTGGTACAGTCGCGCCTCATGACCTTCGACCGGTCGCTCGAAGAGGCCGCGATGGATCTCGGTGCGCCGCCCCTGCGGACGTTCTTCTCCGTGACGCTGCCGCTGATCGCACCGTCCATCGTGGCGGGATTCTTGCTCGCCTTCACGCTGTCCATGGACGATCTGGTGATCGCGAGCTTCAATGCGGGCCCAGGCGCGACGACCCTGCCCATCAAGATCTACAGCCAGGTACGGCTCGGGCTTTCGCCGGAGGTGAATGCGGCCTCGGCGATCCTGATCGGAATCGTCACGCTGGGCGTGATCTCAGCGACCCTGCTCAGCAAGCACTCGGTGCTGCGCTCGCGCCGCTAGAGCATCGGTCCCAAAGGAGGAATGCATTTTTGGGCCCGATGCTCCTTGCCTGAATTGCGCATCGTTCTTCGCGGAAAACCGTGTCCACATTTCACTGGCCCGGCCCTTCGGGTCCGCACGATGCGCAAAGCTCACTGAGCGGTGACCTGGGGCCGCTGCTGGGTGCCGGGAGCCCGTTGGGAGGGAAAGAGGGGCTTGGCAGCGCCCGAGCGCTCGATAAGGGAGCGGACTTGCGGGGAGACCGCGACGTTGTCCCAATCGCCCGCGACGTTGAAGATAAGGGCGGGCGACTGATCCGCGGGAGCGTCAGCCGGCGAAATCTTCGCAGTCATGCTGAGGGTGCGGTCCACCAGAAGTACTTGGCCCTGAAGGTCGGCCTGAACGGCAGGCCCCCTGAGATGG
This sequence comes from Microvirga sp. 3-52, assembly GCF_018383585.1. Taxonomy (GTDB): domain Bacteria; phylum Pseudomonadota; class Alphaproteobacteria; order Rhizobiales; family Beijerinckiaceae; genus Microvirga. Next base: position 52,798 of record NZ_JAHAMK010000018.1, on the reverse strand, counting down.
GCCTCCGCGAACTCACCGACACCATTCTTCACAACCACCTGTGCCTGCGCCTTGTCGAAGGGTGTACGGCCACCCTTCCAGTTGAGCGAGGCGAGCAGCGGGCGCTTCTCCACACGGCGAAGAGCGTCATCGAGGGCGATGCCAACGATCTCCCCATCGGTGACCTCCACGGACGAGCGGCCTTGCGCCTGGCGGATCACGTCGGCTGGATTCTTGCCAAGTCCCTCGAAGCTGAACTGCCCATCGGCCCGGCCGGTAATCCAGCGCGGCTCCCCTATGGCGGCAAGGAAGGGGGCGATCTTCACCCCCGCAAAAGTGCCCTGGCTCTTGAATTCGACCTCGTCGTTCTGCCTCACCAGAGACAGGCGGCCTTTCAGGCTGCCGTCCTGAAAGCCGGCGCGTCCGATGGAGGCTTCGATCCGACCCGGCTGCACGAGCACGCTGGCAGCCATGTCGTCGAGGCTGAGGCGTCCGAGACTGGCACTCGCTGCGGAGAGACGGAGATCGAGGTCGGTGCCGGTGGTCTGCGTCAGGTCGATAGCCTCCTCGCTCCAGGAGCCGGAAGACGTCCGGGCCTGTGAGAAGGGGGCGAACAGGTCAGACAGGTTGAGCGTTTCTGCGGCGAGCGTGCCGGTGATGACGGGCCGGTCCGTATCGAAGCGGACGCCCATGGTGCCTTCAAGCTTGTCGTCTCCCAGCATCACCGAAACGGCGGGCCAGGACAGGCGGCGGCGATCCATGGAGAAATCACCTCCGATGGAGACCGCCCGCAGCAGCGATCCGAAGGGCAGTTCCACGCCGCTCCAGCGGGTGAAATCGCGCACGGACTTGGCCTGAACGGTGCTTTCCCCCGTGATCCGGGGGGGTTCGCCGAGCTGAGCCTCGCCTTCCGCCGTGATGCGTGCGGAATGGGTGGAGAGTGTCAGGGTAAAGGGGCTGATCCGGTCGGATACCAGAAGATCCGGGAAAACGGAGGCCTGTTCGAGGGAGACCACCTCATCCTGCCAGAGGGCGGATCCGGTCATAGACAAAGGCTCGGCGGCGTCGGCCCAGCGGACGACGAGGTTGAGCTGGTCCAGGTTGGCTTCCTTCAGATCGGTCCAGCGCAGGGTGGATTTGCTCACGATGAGACGCCGGGCATAGGTCTCGCTCGACCGGTTCTTGAGGATTTCCGTCCAATTCACTGATTGGAGTGCCTGGAGCGATCCCGTGATGCGCGTTTCGGTCAGGTCGAAATCGGAGAGCTCTATCCGGCCGAAGAGCAGCGGCAGGAGGCGCAGCTCGCCTCTCAAGGTGCCTCCCTCCGCCTTGAGGGCCTGATCCGGGAACTGAAGTACCACGTTCTCGAACTTGACCCGGGGGATAGGCAGGACGGCGAAGATGCTGCGGCCTTTAACTTTCAGGTCCAGCCCATATTTGTCCTTCACATGCTGCGTCAGCTCCGCCGACAGGCCGCCGCCCGGCAGCGTCCAGGGGGACGCCGCCGTTCCGAGAACGGCGAGCGAAATCAGCGCAATAAGAAGGACAACGCGGCGGGACATGGGATGAATGTTGTAAACCTTAAGCCCTGCCTCGCAAGCGGGGGTGAGGGGATATCCTCAGGCACGGCCGAGATCATGAATCGTTTCCATATATCCATATGAAGGGATTGTCTAAATTGAGGCCAAGTTGCAGGGTGGCCGCCATTGGTACCGAGCGGCATGTGGCCAAAACGTCGCAAGCTGCTCCCGAGGTTTTTCCGCGAATGCTCAAGCGCATCGCACGGACGAGGGGATCCGTTTTCCTCCCCGATCGGTGCGTCAGCCAGGATCAGGGCATCGGATCGAGTTCAAAAGTGCCTTCCACTTTTGGGCCCGATGCTCTAGCGAGCATGAATATGCCCATGGGGAGAGGATTTGATGGATAAGGTTTACAGCGACGCGCGGGCCGCGCTGGCCGGGGCGGTCAAGGACGGCATGACCATCATGGCCGGGGGCTTCGGCCTCTGCGGCATTCCGGAGACGCTGATCGAAGCAATCCGTGATTCGGGGGCGAATGACCTGACCTTCATCTCCAACAATGCCGGCGTGGACGGGGTCGGTCTCGGCCGCCTGCTCGAGACCCGCCAGATCCGCAAGATGATCTCCTCCTATGTGGGCGAGAACAAGCTCTTCGCCCAGCAGTACCTCTCCGGCGAACTGGAGCTGGAGTTCAACCCGCAGGGCACCCTGGCCGAGCGTATCCGCGCCGGCGGCGCCGGCATTCCGGCCTTCTACACCAAGACAGGCGTGGGCACCCTCATTGCGGAGGGCAAGGAGGTGCGCGAGTTCAACGGCGAGACCTACGTCATGGAAACCGGCCTTTTCGCGGACATCGCCATCGTCCACGCCTGGAAGGGCGACACGGAGGGCAACCTCGTCTACCGGAAGACCGCCCGCAACTTCAACCCAATGATGGCGACCGCCTCGCGGCTGACCATCGCCGAGGTGGAGCATCTGGTGGAAGCCGGCGAGATCGACCCGGATTGCATCCATACGCCGGGCATCTTCGTGAAGCGCATCGTGCATGTGCAAAACCCGGTCAAACACATCGAGCAACGCACGACCCGCAAGCGCGCCGAGGCCGCGCCTGCCGGAGCAGGGGAGGAAGTCTGATGGCCTGGACCCGTGACCAGATGGCCGAGCGCGCGGCCAAGGAGCTGCGCGACGGCTTCTACGTGAATCTCGGCATCGGCATCCCGACGCTGGTGTCGAACTACATCCCCAAGGGCATGCGCGTGCAGCTCCAGTCGGAGAACGGCATGCTCGGCATGGGGCCGTTTCCCTTCGAGGGCGAGGAGGACCCGGACCTGATCAATGCCGGCAAGCAGACGATCACCGAGCTGCCGACCACGAGCTATTTCTCCAGCTCCGATTCCTTCGGCATGATCCGCGGCGGCCATATCGACCTGTCGATCCTGGGCGCCATGCAGGTGGCCCAGAACGGCGATCTCGCCAACTGGATGATCCCCGGCAAGATGGTGAAGGGCATGGGCGGCGCCATGGATCTCGTGGCGGGCGTCAAGCGCGTGGTCGTGGTCATGGAGCACGTGGCCAAGGCCAAGGACGGCTCCGAGGATCCGAAGCTCCTTAAAAGCTGCAACCTGCCGCTCACCGGAACCGGCGTGGTGGATCTCGTGATCACCGATCTCGGCGTGTTTGCCATCGACAAGAAGGGCGGCACCGGCATGACCCTGATCGAGCTGGCCGACGGCGTCACCGTGGACGAGATTAAGGCCAAGACGGAAGCCGACTTCAAGGTCGCCCTGAACGGCAGCCAGTCCAGCGCCGCATAGCGATCAAGGCTTCGTCGCGCTGATCAAATGCTTCCACATAGGCCTCGGGTCCGCCCGGGGCCTTTTCTTTGCTCCTGAAAGTTGGAAACGCTACCTCGGGTATTCGAGCTGCATAGCGACCAGATCGGCCGTGGGCACTCCGTAGCGGGCTGCGATTCCCTGCAGGGCACGATCCAATGCTTCCGCCGGCCGTTGGCTCCCGATCGCCGGCAGCAGATGCTCCGCGGACCAGCTCGTCGCAACCTTGTCGGGGATGATGCGGATGTGGCTGCGAGTCTCAAGCGGATCTTCTGTCCGCGCGAACGTCACTGCGCGTGACCGGTAGGTCCTCGACCAGGCATCCGCCACGAGGGCAAGGGACACTTCGTCGGCGCCAGGTCGAAGATCGATTCCGAGCTGCTCGCGATTCCAGAAGGCGAGCGTATTGCCGATGGCCGTCAGTGCAAAAGGGCGCGTGAACGTGAACGCATCGCTCTCGTGGCGCGCGTCCCATTGGGGGAGGCCGAGATCTCGGGCGACTGCTTCGGCCCTGTTCCGACCTGCGATGGCTTCGATCAGGGTGAGCGCCATCGGCATGGAGGCCGTGATCCCCGTCGTCGTCGCAACCCCTTGGTCGACCACCAGCCGCCGGTCCGCGACATAGCGGATCGCGGGATGCTCCTTGCGGAGTTCATCGAGATAATACCAGTGCGTCGTCGCCTGCTTGCCGTCCAGCAGCCCGGCCGCGCCGACGACCTTAGCGCCTGCGCAAACCCCGATGACCGTTGCGCCCTTGATGGCCTGGTTCCTGATCCATTGCAGCGCGGCGGGGTCGTCGTCTCGGCTCATGGCGGGAACGATGACATAATCCGCGCCATCCGGATGCCGCGTGTCGAAATCCGCGACCGTCATATCCGGCACGACCTTGAATGCGGGATAGAGTTTCACTGGTCCCGGTTTCGTTGCCAGCGCCACCACATTGGCAACGTCCGCCCGCCGGAGGATGCCATAGGGCATGAGATAATCGGTTGTCTCGGTCGCATCATTGATGCCGACAATTGCGATGAGAGGGCGCCGGCGTTTGGGCGGCTTCAAGGCCGCGATCGTGGCATCGGTCTCTTCCTTTGCGATCGGCGGCGCGGCGCCGCCATCCTGCGTCGGAGGCAGGGAGATGATCCAAACTGTCCCGATTGTCGCGAGGAGTGCGGCGACGCCCAGACCGCTCCACAAGACACGCCGCTTCTTCATGCCACTCATGCTCCGATGAGCCTGCCGTGGGATATCTTAAGTCGTGTCCTCGAGGTGGTCCACTGTATCCCGCTTGGCGGGGTCGCCTCTTCACAGCTCCGTCAGAAACCCGGCCCGTCGCCCGCTACGCGAAAGAAAGGCCCGGTTCGTGAACCGGGCCTTCGTATCGGGATGACGTCTGCCGCCGATGCAGCGCTTTCATGCGCGTGGAACTACGCCGCACGCACCCGCTGGATAAAGTCGGAAACCTGTCGATGCAGAGCCTCCGACTGGTGCGTCAGGTCGTTGGCAGCCCGGACGATCTCGTCCGACGCAGACCTCGTTTCCGAGGCGGCGTACCTGAAGCCTTCCACGTTGGCCTTCACCGTATCGGTGCCGTGCGCCGCCTGAGTGATACTGCGCGCGATTTCGGAGGTCGCCGCCCCCTGCTGGTCGACGGAAAGGGCGATCGCGCTCGAGATGCTGTTGATCTCCTCGATGGTTGCCGTGATGGAGTTGATGGCGCCGACGACTTCCGAGGTCGCGCTCTGGACCTCCTGGATCTGCTTCGAGATATCGTCCGTCGCCTTGGCCGTCTGCGAGGCGAGGGTCTTCACTTCGGAAGCCACCACGGCAAAGCCCTTGCCGGCCTCGCCGGCACGGGCAGCCTCGATAGTCGCGTTGAGGGCAAGCAGGTTCGTCTGGGCGGCGATGTCGTTGATGAGGCTCACCACCTCGCCGATCCGCTGCGCGCTGGAAGCCAGTCCCGATGCGACGTTGGCCGTCAGGGTGGCTTGGCTCGAGGCCTGATTGGCAATTCTGGCGGCGGATTCCACGCGGGACGCGATCTCCTGGATGGAGGCGGACAGCTCCTCTGCAGCGCTTGCCACCGTTCCGACGTTCGAAGCGGCCGACTCGGAGACCACGGCGACCTCGTTCGACTTATGGCTGCTCTCCTCCGCCACCGAACTCATCCGCGATGCGTTCTGCTGCAGCTGAGTTGCGGCGGCGGAAACGACGTGGACGATACCCAGCACTCTGCTCTCGAACTCGTCGGCGAGGCGGCTCATGGTAGCCCGCTTTTCCGCCTCGGTGACGGCTTTCTGCGTCTCCTGCTCGCGTTCGAGATTCTGCATCGCGATCGTGTTCTGCTTGAACACCTCCACGGCGGCAGCCATCTCTCCAACCTCGTCCTTCTGGCCGATGGAAGGCACCTCGACCCGTATGTCTCCTTGTGCCAGCCTCAGCATCACGGATGTGAGCGAGCGGAGGGGCCTGAGGGAGCGCACGTTCCAATAGGCGAAGCCCGCGCCGACGATGACGGCGATCGTGCCGATGACGATCATTAGCAGGGCGAAGCGGCTCACGATGGCTTCGACTTCGGCTCCGATCGTCTTGTTCCGTGCTTCCTGGAAGTCGATGAAGCGGTTGATCGCCTTGAGCCAATCGACGAATGCAGGCCGCGCTTCGTTGAGAAGGATGCTGTGGGCCGTCGTTCCGTCGCCTTTCTGCCGAGCCTCGATGACGCGCGCGACGAGCGGCATCGTGCGTGCCTCGACGGCCTTGATGTCGGTGAGGAGCCGGAGATCCGCCGCACCTGGGTCCGAGCCGGCGAACATCGCATCCATGGGAATGGCGGCCTTGGCGTAGAACTCCTCAAGCTGTTTGATTTCGGCCAGTGTGGCCTCAAGCTCTGCCGGCTTGCTGACGAGGACCACGTCGCGCAGGCTGATTGCCCGGTCATGGACGCTGCCGCGGAAGTTGATGGCAAATCTCTGCTTGACGCTGTTGATCTCGTTCACTTCACGCAGATTTGCATTTACTGTCGATATCTCGTTGATCGCCAGGGACACCGTTCCGACCAACGATACCAAGACGATTGCAAATCCAACAACAAGCCTGCTTACGATTTTTGATTTTCCGGTATTCTTCACTTATTGCCCCCCAGACAGATAACAATGAATAATTCACGCTTCTGGTTAATGAATGAAGAACGATTAACGCAAAGGAATAGGTCTTATTTACCTAGATACTTGATCCGGTATGCTATCGAGGCCCATCCGGCCTGGCCGCGGTGCCGCTTGGAAGTCGGAACGGCACGCGGGTCTGCAGCCGAGCATCCTATGGGCTTCAGGAGCCCGATGCCGAACTGACTGGGCTCACTGCCACTCTCGGCCGGCCTTCGGCGCTACGCACGAGTTGGATCACCGGGAGGAGGCCTACCAGGACGATCACAAGGGCAGCGAGGGATCCGTCTTCGAAGCGGCCGCGGGAAGCATGGGTGTAGACAAGAGTCGAGAGCGTTTCCGTATTAAGGGGCCGCAGCAGCAGGGTCGCCGGCAGTTCCTTGATGCAATCGACGAAGATGAGCAGGGCGGCGCTGGCGAGCGCCGGGCGCATCAGCGGGATCTGGATCGCCCAGACCATTTCCCGCCGTGACGCGCCGAGGGCGCGAGCCGCATCCTCGAGGCTCGACGATACCCGGTCCAGCCCGGCCGACAGGGAGCCGGTCGCAATCGACAGGAAGCGGATCACGTAAGCAATGACGATGCCGCCCGCGGCTCCCATGAGCAGGAGGCCGAGGCGCTCCCCGGTGAGGCTGCGCCAGAGGGTGCCGATCAGATTGTCGATCCCGACCAGCGGCGTCATCAGTCCCAGAGCGAGCACCGTGCCTGGAAGTGCATAGCCTAGGCCCGCGACGAAGAGCGCTCCCTTGGTCAGAGAGTTTTTGGACAAGCGGGCTGCCGAGACCAGCACGACGGCGAGAATCAAGACTGCGCAAGTTGCCACGACCGAGAGGCCGATAGTCGTCATGAAATGAGCGAGGAAATCCGCATTGAACTGATCGAAGAGGCGGCCGCGGAATGTCTCACGCAGCAGGAAGGCCGTTGGCAGAACGAAACCGAGGACAACCGGCATGGTGCAGAGGACGGTCGCAATCCAGCCGCGTGCCCGGAGGAGAGGAACAGGATGCACATTGCGGTGTCGCTTGGGCGAAGCGGCATAGCGCCGGTCTCGCCGGCCGTAGCGCTCGATCAGGATCAGACTCATCACGAAAGCGAGCATGACGCAGGCGATCTGCGCCGCGCCAGGGAGACTGCCGCGGTTGAGCCACGTGTTGTAGACCGACACTGTCAGCGTGCGCACGCCCAGATACTCGCTTGCGCCGATGTCGTTCAACGCCTCGAGAAGCGCGAGCGACACGCCGACCGCAAGGGCAGGGCGGGCGAGGGGAAGTGCAATGATGCGGAAAAGCTTGATGCGGCTTGCGCCGAGGGTCCGCGCCACTTCCAGCAAGCTGGCGCTCTGCGTCAGGAACATCGCGCGTGCCGCGATATAGATGTAAGGGTAGAGGACGGCGGACATCACGAGGATGCAGCCGGGGAGCGAACGAACCTCCGGAAACCAGTAATCGCTTCGCGACTTCCAGCCCATGACGTCGCGCAGAGCCATCTGCAAAAGACCGGCGGAGTCGAAGATCTCCACGTAGATATAGGCGGTGATGTAGGTCGGCACGGCGAGCGGCAGAGGCAGCAGCCATACCAGAATGCCACGACCCGGAAAGAGATGCGCGGTGACGAGCCAGGCCGCCGTAATGCCCATCGAGCCCGCCACGATGCCGATCCCTGTCAGCAGCGCCAGGGTATCCATGGTGCTGGCCGGCAGAACGTTTGCGATGAGATGCGGCCAGATCTCCGCGTCGCCTTCGGCGGCGATGCCGATCAATGCGGCAAGCGGCAAAAGAACGAGTAAGCCGATAGCCGCCACGGCAGCCGAGAGCCACCAGGGAAGGCGCTTTGCCTTTCGTCGGGAAGGGAGGCCGAATGCAGTCTGGATTTTCGTGATCACGGTCAAATGGAAACGGCGCCGCCGTCGCCGGCGGCGCCTCTCGGGATGATGAGAGGGCGACTGGACAAGCCGCCCTCAGTCTTATTGGTCGAAGCCGACCTTGTCGACCAGCTCACTGGCTTTCTTGCGCAGCTTCGCGATCTCGGCGATCGGGATCTTGTCGGCCTTGAGTTCGCCGAAGGACGCGATGGTCGGATGGATCTTGATTCCGGCCTTGATCGGATATTCCGAATTGGCTTCCGCATGGATCTGCTGGGACGCATCCGAGACCATGTATTCCATGAACTTCACGGCATTGGCCTTGTTGGGCGCGTGCTTCGCCAAGGCAAGACCCGAAACGTTCACGTGCGTGCCGCCGCCCTCGAAAGCCGGCAGGATCACGTTGATCGCCTCGCCCCACTTCTTCTGCTCGGCGTCGTTGCCGTTGAGCATGAGTGAGACATAGTAGGTATTGCCGACGGCGATGTCGCACACGCCGGCGAGGATGTCCTTGGCCTGCTCGCGGTCGCCGCCGGAAGGCTTCTTGGCGAGGTTCGCCTTCACGCCCTTCAGCCACTCCTCCGCCTTCGCCTCGCCCTTGTGGGCGATCATGGCGGCAATCAGGCTGATGTTGTAGAGGTGCTGGCCCGAGCGGATGCAGACCTTGCCCTTCCACTTGGGATCGGCGAGCTCCTCATAGGTGATCTTGTCCTGCTTCACGCGCTCCTTGGAGGCATAGACGACGCGGCCGCGCAGGGCGATGCCGAACCAGTGGCCCTCCGGATCGCGGTAGGCTGCCGGGATGACCTTCTCGAGCGCCTCGGACTTCACCGGCTGCGTCACGCCGTAATCCTTCGCGGCTGCGAGGCGGCCGATATCGACGGTAATGATCAGATCGGCAGGGCTGTTCTGGCCCTCGGTGCGGATGCGCTCTTCAAGGCCGTTGGCGATGAAGATCGTGTTGACCTTGATGCCGGTCTCTTTGGTGAACTCGTCGAGGACGGGCTTGATCAGGCCGGGCTCGCGCGTCGTGTAGATGTTCAGCGCTTCCTCAGCGGAGGCCGAGAGGCTCGATCCCGCCAAGGCGCCAAGAGCCGCGGCACCGACAAGAAGCCTGCGTCCAAACGAAAGGTCCACCATTATGAAATCCTCCAGCAACCGTGCCGGGCAGGCGATTTTGCTCCGTCACGTTGTCGTTGGAGGAACCATGATCGGGACATTGCGTCAATTGAAAATCAAGTGATTTCAATACCTTATAAGATTTCTAAACTAGTTCTTTCTTGTAAGTATTCTAAGCTGAGGCGGCCTTCTGAACCGATTCGACCTCGGGAAGGGCGGCGCGAAGGCGGGCGATCTCCTCTTCCATTCTCTCCATGTTGGAGAAGAGCCGTTCACTGGCGAGGCGCAGGAAGTAGAAGCCGAATTCGGGGTTCTGGAAATAGAGCTGGCGCACCTCGTCATACGAGATGCTCAGCACCTCGCCCGCTTCAAGGCATTCGAGTGTCTGGGTGCGCGTGCTGGTCGGGGACATGAAGCCCATCTCGCCGACGACCTGCCCCTGAAGAAGCTCGATATCGATCTCCTTCAAGCGGTAACGTCCGGAAATCGTGAAGAACATGCAGTTGGCGATGTCTCCCTTTGCGAACAGCACCTCACCGGTGGTCGTTTTGTGGCGGGTCATGAAGGGCTTGAGCCATTCCATCGACAGGTCGCTCCTGGAGGCGTGTTTCACCCGCCTGATCAGGCCCAGCATCTGATACAGGCGCACGCTGTTCAGTGGCAGCAGGATCAGGTTGACGACGAGGCTCGGGTAATTGCCCGTAAAGGAAGAGAAGATCAGGGAGCAGATATTGGCCCCAATCCCAATGCAGCGCAGCGGGATGATAGTCTTCATCGCGCTGCCCGTGACGGTAAGGACTGCCCCAAACCAGCCGATCGCCTCAAACCAAGTCATGAATCTTCATCCCCGCATTCTGATTTATCGTTACGGCATATAGCACCAGGATAGGAATAGGCGCCAGCTACGCATTGGCGCAGTATGGGAACCTCTTAAGGAGGGTGCCCGTCAGGGGCTCAGGCATCGGCCGATCCGAAGCGGCCAATGCTTGATTCCGAGGTCAGGGGCGGGGGGTGGAGGTTTGGCCAGGCACGCTCAGACCCCTGCGCTGAGACGTGGCACCGGTCCGCGGCGTGACGGCTGGACGCCTTGCACTCTCACCCGAAACAGATGGCGGGGGAGGAACGGGATCGCGCGGCAGAACCCCGACGGGGGCGGTAGAGGCGACGCAGCCGCTCAAGGCAAGCCCGGCAAGCACAATGGCAGGAAACGTTACGGAAAGGCGCATGGTTTTACTCCACAAGGATTGCTGCAGAAGCTAGACCATAAGAAATGGAAGTCGAGTCTTGTATCGATATTCCGGTCTTTGACAGACACCTCGTTCCGTGTGCAGCGCCGAAGCCAATTTTCTGTGGCTTACGTTGGGAAAGATGCATCGAGAGGGCTCCTCCGGACGGATGGGATGCCTAATTATTGAAAGAGAAACCTGAGAGGACTTTATGGAGGATCGTTTCCGCGTGAAGATTGCAGGAGCTTTGATCGTCACCGTGATCTGTGCCGGTCCGGTCTGGGCCAAGTGTCAGGATGGCCCCGGCCCCGGGGTCGACTGGTCCGGATGCTCCAAGGCGCGCCTCATGCTGACCAATGAGGATCTGACGGGCACTGTCTTCCAGCGTTCCCTTCTGACCTTGAGCGACTTTGCGTCCTCCAAGATGGCCGGTGCCAATTTGAGCGAAACGGAGGTCAGCCGCACCCGCTTCGAGGGGGCCGACCTGACAAAGGCGGATTTCACCAAGGCGCTGGGCTGGCGAGCCAATTTCGGGCAGGCCACACTTACCGGTGCCGTCTTCAGCGGAGCGGATATGAACCGCTCGAACTTTGCCCAGGTCAAGGCTTCGGGAGCGAATTTCAGCAAGGCCGAACTCAACCGATCCGACTTCAGTGGGGCTGACCTCTCTGGCGCCAACATGTCGAAGGCGGAGCTTGCGCGGGTTCTCTTTCAGAGCGCAAGAGTGACCGGTGTCGACTTCAGTTTCTCCAACCTTTCTCGAGCCCGTCTGGATGGTCTGGATTTGCAGGGCGCGAACCTCACGGGCTCATATCTGTACCTGACACAACTCGGCGGCGCGAATTTGAGTGGGGTCACAGGGCTCACGCAAGCGCAGGTCGACATTGCCTGCGGGACGGCGCAGACGAAGCTCCCGGCTGGTCTCGCTTCACCGAAGGGCTGGCCCTGCAAGGAAGAAGAGGACTGAGGCATTGCCGTCTTCGGTGAAACCAAGCCGCAGCGTAGCCGTTGAGTTTGCAGAAGGTGTCGTTTCAAGAGGTTGAGTGCATCGGACTCGAAAGTGGTATCCACTTTTCCATACGATGTGCCAGGTTCCATTTCTTCGAAGGAGTGCGTTCGATTTGACCACGCTCAGAGAATTCGAGGATGCCCTGCGCGAGCAGGGAATGCACATGGCCCTCGCCATCCTGGAGAAGCTTCGCGAACGGGATCGCACCACGCGATCGGTGACGCCCGCTCGCCGCATCACCGGCCGGAAGATGACGCCCGAGCTCGCCCGTCGGATCCTGGACCTTCATGGAACGACGGAGATGACACAGCAGGAAATCGCCTTCCAGCTGGGCGTTAATCAGGGGCGGGTCAACGAGGTCATCAAGCGAGGCAAGTGGCTCCATGACGACCCAACCTCACCGGAGGCGATCGCAAGGGACAAGGCGAAGGCGCGAATGGCCGGCGAGAGCAACCGGAAACGGCCCGAACATCGCGCAATGAAGACAGTCTCTTCATCTCAGAAAAAGAGCTCGAAGCTGAAGCCGAACAACCAGACGCAGCTACTGCTGGGGGATCTCTGAGGAGCGGTACGGAACAGAGGCCGGCGTCAACGAGAAGTGGATCGGGTTCTCACGCGCGCTAAGATATGGGAGCCTTGGAAGGATCTTGGAAGTACAGATCCGCTCTTGCATCCGGTGCCCAAGCGTCCTCGTTTACCAGAAAAAACCCCGCCCAATGGGCAGGGTTGAGTGATCTCCTCGCCTTCGGTTGTCAAGCCGAAAACGCGATTATTAGGACATGCCTTACAAGTAATGTCAAACGACTTTAAATGTATTGTTAAGAGACTTATTTTCTGCAGTATTGGATAAAATTCTTTACATCGAAAGTAGTACTACTTTTGCACCCATTGAATACTGATCGAACATGTAGGTGTTGCTCCTTTGCAATAGCCAGTTGAAACGGAACAGGCGTAAGTTTTCACCGTGAGTCCTCACACCAAGGGGTTACGGTTATGAGAAAGTGCGTACTTAGCCTCCTCGCAGGGGTTGCAAGCGTGACGCTTGCTGCAGCCGCTGCCTCTGCCGCCGATCTTCCTAGTCAGGCACCTCCTCCTGCACCGATCATCTCGGCGCCGATCTTCACCTGGACCGGCTTCTACGCCGGTGTGAACGCCGGCTGGGGCTGGCGTGACAGCGATCGGGAAGCCGTTGTTATCGGTGGCGCCGTTCCGGGCACTCTGTTCTTCCCGGACAACGGTGACGGTGGTTTCACCGGTGGTGGTCAGATCGGTTACAACTACCAGATCGGCTCCTTCGTGATCGGTCTCGAGACCGACATTCAGTGGGCGGATACCGACTCGGATGAGAACGTCGCGTTCATTCCGGCGGGTGCCGGTACCTTCGTGCCCGGTACTTTCGACAATGATCTGTCGGATTGGTTCGGCACGGTCCGTGCCCGCGCCGGTGTCGCGTTTGATCGCGTGTTGATCTACGCCACAGGCGGTCTGGCCTATTCGGATGACACCACCGGCTGGGTTGCGGGTGGCGGTGTCGAGTGGGCTCTGCCGGTGAACTGGTTCGGCTCTTCGGCAGTGACCTTCGGTCTCGAAGGCCTGTGGCTCAGTTTCGACGAGGACGATGAGGACTTCGATCGGGTTGTCGGCACCTTCACGCCAGCCGGCACCACGACACCCTTCGAGGTGGTCTCGCCTGTCGGTCGCAGTGATGAGAACGACTTCTTCGTTGCTCGCGCCAAGCTGAACTTCAAGTTCGGCACGTACTGAGACATTCTACCTGACAACAGAAAGGCCCGGGGAATCTCCGGGCCTTTTTATATGCCTCGTACATCGTGCCGGAGATTGGATTTAGAGTCTTCGGCGATCATCGAGCGGCAATCTCTCGCGCGTGTCCGGCTCCCTAAATCCAAGCTCCGGAAAGAAAATGGCCGCGACCCTGTCCTTTGAAGGATCTGTGGTCGCGGCCCCGGCCCGCGTTTGCCCCCACGGGAAGCTCAGCCCTAGACTCCGAAAACGTGACCTCAATGAGGCACGGCTTGGCCATAAAATTTTTTGAAAAAGTTTGGAACCAAGTTCAGTGCTCGGCGTTTATTGGCATCTCCGGTCTTTTTTGCCCCTACGGCCGGACACCTTGAGAGCACCCCTAAGGGTGCTCTTTCTTTTTGTAATCCGTAATCTTTTCCAATTCGAATCACCTATAAGCTTGAGCCTATGAGGCACGAGTCCTGCGTTCAAGGCGTCTTGGCTCCGCTTCCCTTGCATTCCCGCAAAGCCGGATTGCTGATCGGAAAAGAGCCTTTCAATCGTATCTGCGCTCGTCCGCGATCACCTTGCCGTCGTTCGGAAGGCTGCCAGGCATCGCCAAGAGCACAGATCCTTTCAGCTTCGCGATCGTCTGAAGCGTCGCGCCCACGGCCGCCGAGAGATCCTCGCTTGGCTCAGCCGTTTCGGCATTGAGCGTCATGACGTCGGTCTCACCCTCGCGAGTGACGACGAGGCGCAAGCGGCCGAGTTCGGGATGGCGCCGGCCGATCTCAGCCACCTGCTCGGGCCGGACGAACATGCCTTTGACCTTGGCGGCCTGATCCGCGCGGCCCATCCAACCTTTGATGCGCATGTTGGTACGCCCGCAGGCGCTAGCCCCGCTCATGGCCGCCGTCAGGTCTCCCAGGGCGAGGCGGATGAACGGACGGTGTGGATCGAGCGTCGTCACGACGATCTCGCCGACATCGCCCTCCGGCACCGGATCGCCCGTGCCTGGCCGTACGATCTCGACGATGATGTCTTCGTTGACGACGAGCCCGTCGCGAGCTGAGGTCTCGTAGGCAATGAAACCGAGATCCGCCGTGGCATAGGCTTGATAGGCCTCGATGCCCTTCGCGGAGAACTCGTCCTGCAGCGACTTCGGAAAGGCCGCGCCTGAGACAAGCCCGCGCTTGATGGAGGAGAAGTCTCGTCCCGCGGCCGATGCGCCGTCGAGCAGGACCTTTAGGAAGTCCGGCGTGCCGCAGTAAGCGACGGGGCGATAAGCCTCAACCAGCTCGAATTGCTGCTCGGTGTTGCCGGGTCCCGCCGGGATGACGGCGCAGCCAAGAGCCCGCGCACCGGAATCCATGATGAAGCCACCAGGCGTCAGGTGGTAGCTGAAGGTGTTGAGCACCACATCGCCGCGCCGAAACCCGGCAGCAAACAGCCCACGCGCCGAGCGCCAAGGATCCGAAACGGTTCCCTCCGGCTCGAAGATCGGACCGGGCGACGTGAAGAGACGGCCGAACACGCTTGGCGCATCAGAGACGAAACCCCCGAAGGGGAGGGCTGCTCTCTGTAGCCCCGGCAACTCGGCCTTGCGCAGCACGGGAAGAGTGGCAAGAGCCTTGCGGCTCGTGATGCTGCGGAGGTCGATGCCTTTAAAGCGCTCCGCATAGGCCGGCGCCAGGGAAGCCCGCTTCAGGATCTCCGGCAGCCGAGCGAAGAGCGCGGCTTCGCGCTCGGCAGGGTCGCGGGTTTCGAGACTGTCGAAGTAATCTGACAAGAGCCTGCCCTTTATTCAAAAAGCTCTTCATTCTGAACATACCGTCGGCTTATCCGACGGTATGCGGGAAAATGGCTTATCCTTCCTTCGGGATAAGAGTTTACACGCGAGCCATGTGCGCGCTCGTGATCGATGCCTGCAAGGGATCGGGACCGAACTGGTTCGTGCCCACGGAGCCGCGCTGGCAGAAAAACACGATCAGAACAATGGTTCCTATCACCGGGATCAAGCCGACCAAGAGCCACCAACCCGCCCTGTCCGTGTCATGCAGACGCCGCACGCCGGCGGCGATGCTTGGTACGAGAAGAGCCAGCGTAGTGATCAGATAAAGAACCGGCATGTCGCCGAAGATTGTGGAGTCCAGAATGCTCGCCACTATGTTGACGATCACCAGGAACAGGAAGAAGTACCAGTATTCAGAACGTGTCGCGCGTCCTGAGAACGTCGCGTACTTGTTAAGACAGGTTTTGATTGCTGGTCCGAAGTTCATTGAATGCCCCAAAGACAGAAGATGTGAGTCGCTGACCGCTCACAGATCCCGACGGTAGGTATGCATACTAAATAACGTCAAGTGCGGCGCGGCACATCGCTACCTTACGCCAGCCAGCGTTTGCGGCGCTTGTAGCTCTTCACGGCGCGGAAGGATTTGCGGTCGCCCTCCGAGACACCGAGATAGAACTCCTTCACATCCTCGTTCTCGCGCAGCATCTGCGCAGGACCGTCCATCACGACGCGTCCGGTTTCCAGGATGTAGCCATAGGTGGCGTATTTCAGCGCCATGTTGGTGTTCTGCTCGGCGAGCAGGAAGGACACGCCCTCCGTGGCGTTGAGCTTGCGCACGATCTCGAAGATTTCTTCCACGATCTGCGGCGCAAGTCCCATGGAGGGCTCGTCGAGCAGGATCATGGAGGGCTTCGACATCATGGCCCGGCCTATGGCGCACATCTGCTGCTCCCCACCGGAAGTATAGCCCGCCATGGAGGAGCGCCGCTGCCTCAGGCGCGGGAAATAGTCGTAGATAGCTTCGAGATCTCGCCGGATGGCGGCGTTGCCGTCCTTGCGCGTAAAGGCGCCGGTGAGCAGGTTTTCCTCGATGGTGAGATGGCCGAAGCAGTGACGGCCTTCGAGAACCTGGATGCAGCCGCGCCGCACCAACTCATTGGGTGAGAGACGGTCGACCCGCTCGCCGTTGAACTCGATCGAGCCCTTCGTCACCTCGCCGCGCTCGGCGTGGAGCAGGTTCGAAATGGCTTTCAGCGTCGTGGTCTTGCCGGCCCCGTTCGCGCCGAGCAGGGCCACGATGCCGCCCTTGGGCACGTTCAGGGAAACGCCTTTCAGCACGAGAATCACATGGTCGTAGACGACCTCGATGTTGTTGACGTTGAGGACGGTTTTGGCAGGTACGGGCTGAAGGGCAGCGGCGGTCATCTGAACCTCCCGACCCTCTCGCCTATGCGGGAGAGGGTGGCGAACGGAATAAGCTGGGAGAGGGAAGTCACGGAACGAACTCGGCCCTCTCCCGACCTGCTTTGCAGGTCACCCTCTCCCGCATAGGGGAGAGGGTTCTGACCTCAGCTTGCCTTGTCGCAGGCTTCCGTGCGCTTGGGCCAGCCGGCATTCTTTTCGGCGTAGTCCTTCGCAGCCGCGTCGAGCTGACCTTTCACGCGGTCGGTCATCGGCTCGATGGGGTTGGAGATCTTCACCCATTTCGTGCCGTCCCATTCCTGCATGAAAGCAGCGCGGTGACCGTTATGATCGGCACAAGAGAGCACGAGCTGATCGGTGAAGCCCTCGAGCCCGAGTTCCTTGAGGCGGGCCGGGTCGAGTTTGATGTTCTCCATGCCGCGGCGCACGTCCTCGCCGGTCACTGCCTTCTTGCCCGTGAGCTTCTGCGCCGTGGCAATACCTTCGGCGATCAGCAGCGAGTTGTAGACGCCGCGGTTGTAGAGAAGCTCGCCGACCTTATCCTTCGGGGCTTTCGAGAAGCCCTTGTCGACGACGTGCTTCTGGATGTCCTGGATAGCGGGGAAGTTCGTCCCCACAGCATGCCAGTTGAGCATCTTGAAGCCTTTGGCGCCTGCGCCGCCGCTCTTCGCGTCGTCCTCACCCGGCCACCAGACCGAGTAGAATTTGTCCATCGGATAGCCGGAGCGGACTGCTTCCTTGACCGCGGCGCCGTTCATGGACCCCCAGCCCCACATGATCATGTAGTCGGGCCGGTCGCGGCGGGCGCTGAGCCATTGCGACGACTGGTTCTGCATATCCTGGGCGGCCACCGGATAGAGCGCGACCTCGAAGCCAAGCTCCTTGGACAATTCCTGCAGCAGCGGGATCGGCTCCTTGCCGAAGCTGGCATCGAGATGCAGGAAGCCGATCTTCTTGCCTTTCAGCTTGTCGAGGCCCCCTTCCTTCTCGCCGATATACTTGATGATCATCGACAAGCCGTCCCAATACGTGGCCGGCGGGTTGAATACCCAGGGGAAGATGTCGCCGCGGGCGGAGGCCGAGAGTCCATAGGCCATGGAGAGGATCGGGATCTTGTCCACGGATGCACGCGGGATCAGCGGCAGCGTGATGCCCGTCGACCACGGGTTGACCACGACCGGGCTCTTACCCTTCACCGACTCGTAGCACTCGACACCCTTCTTGGTGTCGTAGCCGGTCTCGCATTCCTCGAGCGCGAGTTTCACGCCGCCAATGCCGCCGTCACGCTCATTGAGCATGCGCAGGTAATCGTGCATGCCGTCGGCGATGGGCGTGCCAGACCCGGCGAAGGGGCCCGTGCGGTAGGTGAAGAGGGGGACATAGATGGAATCCTGCGCAAAAGCGGGCAGGGCTGTACCGCCGAGCATGGTTGCGACGGCTAGTCCAAGGCTCAATGTGCGAAACGACATGGTCGCGTTTCCTCCCGTTGTATCGGCTGATGGCCGAATTCTTGTTCCGTCTCTCGTCTCCATTTCAGTCTGCCGTCAGTAGGGAAACGGCCAGACCAGGAGCTTCTGTTTGCCGATCTGCCAGAGCCGCGCGAGGCCGTGCGGTTCGACGATCAGGAAGAAGATGATGAGCGCACCTACGATCATGAAGCGCAGGTGCTCGATGACGTCGGCGCCGACCGAAATGCCAAAGGGTGACAGGATGGCGGGCAGCACGATGCCGAGGATGATCGGCAGGATGAAGATGAGCGCCGCACCGAAGAATGAGCCGATCAGGCTGCCCAATCCGCCGATGATCACCATGAACAGGATGAAAAAGGACTGGTTGATGTTGAAGACGTCGTATTCCGCGCCGCCATACCAGAGGAAGACGAGGAGCGCACCGGCGACGCCGCAGTAGTAGGACGAGACGGCAAAGGCCAGGAGCTTGGTCTGGAGCGGACGGATGCCCATGAGCTCTGCCGCAAGATCCATGTCGCGGATGGCGATCCACATGCGCCCGATGCGCCCGTGAACGAGGTTGGACGCGAGCCACGTGAGCACGATGACGATAGTGAGCACCACGAGATACCGCGTCTGCGGCGTGGCGTTCGGCCCCATGATCGGAATGCCAAAAAGGGTGCGCAGCGGCGCATCGAGGGCGCCCGAAACGTTGTAGTTCACAAGCCACGGGATGCGGATGAAGCACCATTGCAGGAAAAACTGCGCGGCAAGCGTCGCGACCGCGAGATAGAAGCCCTTGATACGTAAGGAGGGCAGGCCGAACAGAGCTCCGATGGCTGCGGAGAAGAAGCCCGACGCGAAGATCCAGACAATCACGTTCACATCGGGAAAAGCCGTCATCAGCTTGTAGCAGGCATAGGCCCCCACGCCCATGAAGGCGCCGGTGCCGAGCGACAGAAGCCCCGTATAGCCCGTGAGAATGTTGAGACCGATTGCAGCGAGCGAGAACACCAGGAACGGGATCATCACCGCCTGCAGCAGAAAGCTGTTGCCGAGGAAAGCCAGTGCATAGGCAGCCAGGATGATGAGGGTGAGCCCGATCCGGTCTTCCCGCAGAGGAAAGATCGCGCTGTCCGCGACGTAGTTGGTCTTGAACTGGCCGGCCTCACGATAGAGCACTGAGATGCCTCCCTAAATCCGTTCGATGATCTTTTCGCCGAACAGACCCTGCGGCCTGTAGAGCAGGAAGAGGAGGGCGATGACATAGGCGAGCCACGTCTCCACGCCTCCGCCGACGAGCGGTCCCCAGTAAAACTCGCCGATCTTCTCTCCGACGCCGATGATGAGACCGCCGATAATGGCGCCGGGGATGGAGGTGAACCCGCCCAGAATGAGCACCGGCAGAGCCTTGAGTGCGATGATCTGAAGCGAGAACGACACGCCCGAGCGCGCGCCCCACATGATGCCCGCGACCAGCGCCACGATGCCGGCGGCAAACCACACGATCACCCATATCTGATTGAGCGAGATGCCGACGGAGAGCGCCGCCTTGTGGCTGTCGGCCACCGCCCGCAGGGCCCGGCCGATGCGGGTCTTGGAGAAGAATACGGCGAGCAGGCCGATCATGATCGAGGCGATCACGGCGGCGGCGATGTCGAGATGCTGCAGGCGGATGGAGCCGCCGAACGCATCGATCTCCGTCGTGCCCTGAGGCAGAAAGAGCTGTTCCGTGATCATTTCCCGCGGGCTGCCGCCAAAGATGAGCTCGCCGAAGCCGATGAGAAAATAGGTCAGTCCGAAGGTCGCCATGAAGAGGATGATGTCAGGCTGGTTGACCAGCGGCCGCAGCACCACCCGCTCCACTACGATGGCGAGGACCAGCATTGCGAGAGCCGCCAGGATCAGCGCCAGGAAGGCCGGAACGCCCTTCTCATAGAGGCCAACCAGGATCAGGGCCGAGAACACGACCATGATCCCTTGCGCGAAGTTGAACACGCCGGAGGCCTTGAAGATGAGAACGAAGCCGAGCGCGATCAGTGCATAGAGCACACCCGAGACGAGCCCTTCCCACAGTGTCTGGATCAGGAGATCCGGCGCCTCGCCCATGAAGGCGAAGGGTTCGATGAAGACCTTGTACAACATGTCCATCGTTCAGCCCTTCAATGCGCCACGCCGAGATAAGCGTCGATGACGCGCTGGTCGTTCTTGACCTCGGCCGGCGTGCCGTCGGCGATCTTGCGCCCGTACTCCAGCACCACGACTCGATCGGAGAGATCCATCACCACGCCCATGTCATGCTCGATGAGCGCGATAGTGGTGCCGTACTGCTGATTCACCTCCAGAATGAAGCGTGACATATCCTCCTTCTCTTCCAGGTTCATGCCGGCCATGGGCTCATCGAGCAGGAGAAGCTCCGGCTCCATAGCAAGCGCGCGCCCAAGTTCGACCCGCTTCTGCAAGCCGTAGGGCAGGCGCCCGACCGGGACCTTGCGGATGTGCTGGATTTCGAGGAAGTCAATGATCTCCTCGACGAAGCGGCGGTGCTCGACCTCCTCCTTCATGGCCGGGCCATGACGGAAGAGCTGCCAGAAGAAGTTCGAACGCATTTTGATCGAACGGCCGGCCATGATGTTGTCGAGGGTCGACATGCTCTTGAAGAGAGCGACGTTCTGGAAGGTGCGAGCGATGCCGCCGCGCGCCGCCACATAGGGGCGCATCTTCGGGCGCTTGACACCCTTGAAGGTGATGCGCCCCTCGGTCGGGTAATAAAAGCCGTTGATGCAGTTGAGCATGGAGGTCTTGCCTGCGCCATTCGGTCCGATGATGGCGCGGATCTCGCTCTTGCGGATGTCGAAGGATACGTCGGTGAGTGCCTTCACGCCGCCGAAACCCAGCGACACGTTCTCGACGGCGAGCAGAACGTCGCCCTTGCCCATAACCGGATGATCGGGCGCTCTCATTCCGCCGCCTCCAGCACCGATCCAGACTCCGAGGTCGGATAGAGCTTCATATCCCTGATCTTGACCCGCGCGGAAATCACACCCTTGCGTCCATCCTCGAAAGTGACCTCGGTCGAGATGTCGGCCTCGGACGAGCCGTCGTAGAGCGCCTCGATGAGTGGAGCGTAACGCTCGGCGATGAAGCCGCGGCGTACCTTCTGCGTTCGTGTGAGCTCGCCGTCGTCGGCATCGAGTTCCTTGTGCAGGATCAGGAAGCGCTTGATCTGCGCGCCGCCCATGCGCGGTTCGGAGGACAGCGAACGGTTCACCTCGTCCACGTGTTTTTCGATCATGTCATAGACCAGCGGGTGGCCGGCGAGTTCCTGGTAGGAGGCATAGGTGACGCCGTTTCTCTCGGCCCAGTTGCTCACCGCTACGAGGTCGATGTTGATGAAGGCGGCGACGTGGTCGCGCCCGTCGCCGAAGCAGACCACTTCCTTGATGTTGGGATAGAACTTCAGCTTGTTCTCGATGTATTTCGGCGGGAAGAGCGAGCCGTCGCGCATCTTGCCGACGTCCTTGGCCCGGTCGATGATCTTCAAATGTCCGTTCTGGTCGAAGAAGCCGGCATCGCCTGAATGAACGAAACCATCCGGTGTCTTCGTTTCTGCCGTCTTCTCATCATCCTTGTAGTAGCCCACGAACACGCCAGGTGAGCGATAGAGAACCTCGCCGTTCTCGGCGATGCGGATCTCCACCTGCGGAGCGGGGCGGCCCACGGTATCGGCGCGGATCTCGCCGTTCGGCTGCATGGTGATGTAGACGGAAGCTTCCGTCTGTCCGTAGAGCTGCTTCAGGTTCACGCCGATGGAGCGGTAGAAGCGGAAGATCTCGGGCCCGATAGCCTCGCCCGCCGTGTAGCCGACCTTGACCCGGGTCATGCCGAAGCGGTTGCGCAGGGGCGCATAGACGAGCACGTTGCCGATACTCCAGAGAAAGCGGTCCCAGGCTCTCACGCCGGGCTCTCTGTTCAGAATCTTCTCGCCCACCCTGTTGGCGTGATTGATGAAGTAGTGGAACATGCGCCGCTTGAGAGCACCCGCATCCTCGATGCGCACCATGGTCAGCGTGAGCATGCTCTCGAAGACGCGCGGCGGCGCGAAGACGTAGGTCGCACCGACCTCGCGGCGGTCTTCCGCAATGGTTTCCGGGCTCTCAGGGCAATTGACGCACAGCCCGGAGAGGATCGCCTGCGCATAGGAGAAGATGTGGTCGCCGACCCAGGCAATGGGGAGATAAGCGATGATCTCGTCCGTCTCGTCGAGCTTATCGAAGTCGCAGCCGATCTCGGCGGCCGCGATCACCGCATCGGAGGTGAGCATCACGCCCTTCGGCCGCCCGGTCGTGCCGGAGGTATAGAGGATGATGGCGAGGTCGGAGCCCTTGCCCTCCTGCAGGGCCCGCTCGATGGCGGCTGCCTCCTGCGCATCCGCAAGCCGCGCGCGGCCCTCCTGGACGACGGAATCGATGGAATGGAGGCGGCTATGATCGTAGTCCCTCAGGCCCTTCTGCTCGTCATAGAGCACATGCCCCAGTTGCGGCAGTTGTTCCGAGACCGAAAGGATCTTGTCGACCTGCTCCTGGTCCTGCACCGCCGCATGGGTCACTTCGGCGTGGGCGAGCACATAGGCCATCTCCTCAGCGACGGAATCCGCATAGACCGGGATCGGGATCGCGCCGAGCCACTGGGCGGCGCAGATGGTCCAGTAGAGGTAGGGGCGATTATAGCCGATGATGGCGATCTTCCCGCCCCGCTTTAGGCCGAGGGATTGCAGGCCGCAGGCATAGGCGCGGACGATCTCATGCACCTCGCTCCAGGTCCATGATTGCCAGATCCCGAGATCCTTGTGCCGAAACGCGGTGCGGTTCGGGCGCAGGCGCGCATTGCGCGTCAGCAGTTTCGGGAATGTATCCGCGCGCGCATCCGCAGCCGTCGTCAACGACGTCAACCTCCCTGGCAGCCCCGCGCCTTCAAAGCACGTGGTATGGTTTCGCTTCCTCTGGCGCATGGAGAGGCATCTCCACGCGTCCGCCGATCTGCGCCGGCTTGCCCTTCCGGGCGTTGTTGCAGGGTATTCTGTCGTGCCCGTCAGGGGACGGCAAGGTGCCTGCCACCGCTACCATGGGCTAATACACGGACAGGTGGCGCGGGCGGGTGAGAGGCTACGCCCCGACTTCGGAAGGCGGGATCCTCACGGCACGGCAGTCAGCGCGGCTGGCTCGATCTCGCTGGGTTTGACGAGGCGCTCGATCCCGGCGGTGTTCTTGATGCGGTAGACTCGGGAATCGTCATCGTTTGATACGAGGCAGACGATGCAATAGATGCGGCAATCCGAGTACCCGGAGGACGGCTTGGTAATCCGAACGAGTTGTCCGATATGGAATGCCTCTTTCATTGGCACCTCCAACACCATGAATGCAATGGTCAGAAGCTTGTCGGAGGCAGCACCGCGAGGTACGTCAGTCGCCCGTCTGTCAAGCTTGCATGCTCTCCGCGTTCCCTTTCAGGATTGGAGCCGAATCAAGACGGATGGCTGAGGCGAAACGATGGCGTTCTCCCATCTCTTCCCGGTGCCGCGGCATGATACCGCCTGTCGATCCGCAAGCGGCTCGAGAAAATCGCGAACAGGTCGTGAGCACCTTAACATGGGATAAGTGTCACAAAGGCCAAGCTTCAGGAGCTGGGGCCTTCCGCCGCAAATCACCCGGGAAGCGTGAGGTTTATTGCGCCGGAGGCGGCGGGTTGCTGCGAGGATCGGCAGGAGCCGCATTGTTGCCGGGCTGATTGGCATTGTCCGTGCTGCCGGTCTGGTCCGGCCCGTCATTGCCGCAGGCAGCGAGGGCTAGCAGAGCAGCCAGGGGCAAGATTATTCGAAGGCGCATGATGGTCTCCTTATCTGGTGCTGTTCAACTCTCTGTTCGTCGGGAGGTTCACTGACCAGCTTAGACCCAGAGGATGGAAGAGACCGACTATCCCTGGGCGATGGCATGGAAGAAACTGCCTGTAACCTGCCCCCGGCGATGACCCGCGGTTCCCAGGTCGTTGCCTTCCGCATCGGTAATCGTCGCGAAGGCGGCCTCCCGTGACATGTCGCTCTGGGTCACGCAGGCATAGTGGAACTCATGGCCGACGAGGCGCTGTCCGGCTGCGCCCGTTACACCGTCTTCGATGATATGCGCCACCCGATAGCCGAGATGCATCCTGCGCTTCGCATAGCTCGTCTCGACCGGCAGGAGGTCTGCCATAGGATGCTTCTGGCCTTCGCCGTCCTCCAGGGAGCGGCCCAGCACCATGTAGCCGCCACACTCGCCATGGACCGGCCTGACCTCGGCAAATCGGCGCAGTCCGTGGAGAAAGCGCTCCGCTCCGGCAATCCGTCCAGCATGAAGCTCGGGATATCCACCCGGCAGCCAACAGACGTCGCAATCGGGCGGCGGAAGCTCGTCGGCGAGGGGGGAGAAGGTCACGATTTCCGCACCGGCCGCGCGCCAGCCCAGCAGCACATGCGGGTAGACGAAGGAGAATGCCTGGTCCGAGGCCAGTGCGATGCGCTGCCCCGGCGGCGGTAGAGGCCTTGCGCCGCCGGCGGACCGAATCCGGGTCGGACGGGCCAGGGTGATGAGCCGGTCGACATCAAGCGCAGCCTCCGCCGCATCGGCAAGGCGTTCCAAGTGCCTGTCGAGCTCGATCGTCTCTCCTGCTTGGACGAGGCCGAGATGCCGCTCGGGCAGGGTCAGGTCGCCGTTGCGCATCAGAGCTCCGAGAACCGGCAAGCCTATGCGCGCCATGCCGTCCTCGACCTGCCTACGGTGGCGTTCGCTTGCGACCTTGTTCAGCACCACGCCGGCCACCTCGATCCGTGGGTCGAAGCGGGCGCAGCCGAGCGCGACAGCGGCTGCCGACTGCGCATGGCCCGAGACGTCGAGGACGAGGATCACCGGCCAGCCGAACAGGGCCGCAATGTCCGCGCTGGCGCCGGTGCGGCCGGTCTCCTGGCGTATGCCGTCGAAGAGGCCCATCGAGCCTTCCGCGATGACAAGCTCCGCATCGCCGGCCGCCTCCGATGCGAGCGCGTCCAGCAGTGGCGCGCTCATGGCGAAGCTGTCGAGATTGAAGCTCGGCGCGCCGGTAGCGGCGGTGTGGAAGGCGGGATCGATGTAATCCGGCCCGCATTTCATTCCGCGCACGTGCAGACCACGGCGGGCCAGCGCTCGCTGGAGCCCAAGCACGATTGTCGTCTTGCCCGATCCCGAGCGCGGCGCTGCAATGAGAATGCCTGGAGCGATGCTCATTGGGCCGCCTCGCTGCCGAATTCGAGCAGATGATTGGCGATGGCCGATCGGAAGGCTGCAATCGCCCCGATAGCTACGATAGCCGGGGAGCGGATGAGCCCTTCTGCCGCAAGTTTAGGCAGGGTTTCAAGCGTTCCTTCCACCACGCTTTCCTTAGCGGTCGTCGCCCCATGTACGGCCAGGGTGGGGGTGTCGCCCGCGAGCCCGCCCTCGAGGAGACCTTTCACGATGGAGGGGAGGCTGGATACCGCCATGTAGAGCACGATGGGGGCGCCGGTGCGAGCAAGCCTGCTCCATTCGATCTCCGAGTCGGGAGCGGCATGGCCCGTAGCAAGGATGACCGCATGGTTCGTCTTGCGTATGGTTGCCGGTACGCCGTGGATGGCGAGCGAGGCAAGACCGCTCGACACGCCGGGGATGATGCGGAACGGGATGCCAGCGTTCGAGAGAGCGAGTGCTTCCTCGCCACCGCGCCCGAAGATGAAGGGATCGCCCCCTTTCAGCCGCAGCACCCGCTTGCCTTCCCGGGCGAGCTGGATGATCCGCTCGCAGATATCCCGCTGAACGGCGGAGGGCTTGCCTCCGCGCTTCCCGGCGAATTCGAGCGTGGCGCCCTCGCGGGCAAACGACAGCACGGCCGGGTCGACGAGCGCGTCGTAGACAATGACATCGGCCGACGCGAGGGCATTCAGCGCATGGATGGTGAGCAGGCCCGGATCGCCTGGGCCGGCGCCGACGAGCCAGACCGTGCCCGGAGCAAAGGGCGGCGAGAGGCGGGACAGGGAGGTCATGCAGGCCTCCGGACCCGAGCGACATTCACGGGATGGCTGTTGGAATTCATGGGGACGATGTAAGAGAGCGTATGGACGAGAGTAAACCCGCCGGACCGTTGCGCCGGGGCTGGACCACGGGCGCCTGCGCCACGGCGGCGGCCAAGGCGGCGTATCTTGGTTGGCAGACAGGCGATTTTCCTGATCCCGTCGAGATCGCGCTTCCAGGTGGGGCGCGGCCTGCCTTCGCCCTTGCCAATAGTGAGCCTTGCGATGGCGGTGCCCGGGTGGGTGTGATCAAGGATGCGGGCGATGATCCGGACGTGACCCATGGCGCACTGGTGGTTGCAACCATCCGTGACGGCGCGCCGGGCTCGGGCATCAAGTTCCGCGCAGGCCCGGGCGTCGGCACAGTCACCCGGGCCGGCCTGCCGCTGCCGCCGGGTGAGCCTGCCATTAATCCGGTTCCGCGCCAGATGATCCGCGACAACCTGGAGGAGGCGGCACGCAGTGTCTGCGGAACCTTGGATATCGAGGTTGAGATCTCCATACCGGGTGGCGAGGCAATTGCGCAGAAGACCCTCAATCCGCGTCTCGGTATCCTGGGCGGGCTGTCGATCCTCGGCACGACCGGGGTAGTAGTCCCCTATTCCTGCTCGGCCTGGATCCACAGCATCTATCGCGGCATCGACGTGGCCCGCGCGGGTGGCCTCGACCATGTGGCAGGAGCGACCGGATCCACCTCCGAGAGGGCAGTGCAGATCCTGCACGACCTCCCGGACCATGCCCTCATCGACATGGGTGATTTCGCCGGCGGCATGCTGAAATACCTGCGTCGCAACCCGGTCCCGCGTGTCACGATAGCGGGCGGCATCGCCAAGATGACGAAGCTCGGACAAGGATTGCTCGACCTGCATTCGCGCTCCGGTGCAGTCGATCTCGTTTGGCTTGCCGAGCGCCTTGCGGAAACTGGTGCGGAGCCGAGCGTTGTGGAGGCTTCCCGAAGCGCCAATACGGCGCTTGAAGTGCTGGAGAACGCGAAAAGCCTTGCCCTTCCGTTGGGAGACATGGTGGCGCAGCATGCCTGGCGTACGGCGGCCAAGGCCCTGCGCGGTGCCGAGATCGCTCTCGAGATCGCCGTGTTCGACCGCGACGGACAACTCGTCGGCCGCATGCCGTTCCATCCGGTTGCCTGACGCTACGTAATTCATCGGTTGTCCTCGCGGACGCCGGGACGGAAGCGGCGGTCGTAATCGGTCGAATAGAGGGCGCTGTCGCGGAAGTCCTTGGCTGCCAGCGTCCGTCCGATCAGGATCAGCGCCGTGCGTTCCAGCTTCTCGGCGCGGACCATGGCGGCGATTGTCTCCAGCGTGCCCCTGATCACCCGCTCGTCTGGCCAGGACGCGCGCCAGACCACCGCTGCGGGACAATCGGCGCCGTAGAACGGCAGCACGTCCTCGACCACCTGCTCAATGACGTGGATCGATAGATGAATGGCGAGCGTCGCCCGGGTCTGCGCGAAGGTGGCAAGCCGCTCCGTCTCCGGCATGGCGGACGCCCGACCTGACGTGCGGGTGAGGACCACCGACTGTCCGACTTCCGGCACGGTCAATTCGCGCACCAATGCTGCGGCGGCGGCCGCGAAGGCTGGCACACCGGGCGTGATCGTGTAGGGGATGCCGAGCGCATCGAGCCGCCGGAGCTGCTCGCCCATGGCGCTCCAGATCGACAGGTCGCCGGAATGGAGCCGTGCCACATCCTCACCTTGCTCATGCGCCCGCACGTATTCCGCCGTGATGGCATCGAGATCGAGAGGGGCGGTGTCGACGAGCCGCGCGCCAAGCGGGCACCAAGTCAGGATCTCCGGCGGCACGATGGATCCGGCATAGAGGCAGACGGGACAGCGCTCGATGAGGCTGCGCCCGCGCACGGTGACGAGATCGGCCGCGCCAGGCCCGGCGCCGATGAAATGAACGGTCATGGCGCAGTCTCCGGACAGGCGAGGGCGCAGGTGGCGGATGCCGACGCGATGCGCTCAAGAACGAGCGTGGCTCCAGGTCCTGCGGCGGCAAGCGCCGCCGCTTCCGCAACCGATCCGACGCCATGAGCGGCGAGGGAGCGTACCGATTTCGTACGCACTTGAGGCGCCGCGGCGAATAGCGCTTGTTCCTCGACTGCTATCGCGGCAACGGCAAGTCGGCGGGCTGCCTTCGTGAAAGCCGGCAGATCGGCCAGAGCTTCAATGGTTGCGAGTTTTGCCAATGCACCATGCGTCAGCGCAGAACGCTCAAGCGCCTGCTCCACGAGCATCACGATCTCCTCGGCGGCGACGCTGCGCCTGAATCCGACACCGGCGATGATCATGACTTCGTCACCAACCATTGCGTGACGGGCATCGCTGCCCGCCATCCGTGCATGCCGCCAACGGGCTCCAGACGCGAGACCGCCAGACGACGCATCGCGCCGCCATACTGCCCATAGAGCGTGCCGAGCAGCGTCTCGGTTTCGAGCGTGACGCCGTTGATGACGAGCCGTCCGCCGGATTTCAGCGCCGCCCAGGCTTGGTCGAACACACCAACTTCCGAGGCTCCGCCGCCGATGAACACGGCATCCGGTGCGGGCAGATTGGCCAGGGCTTCCGGCGCACGCCCGATACGGATGTCAAGTTTGGTCGCGCCGAGTTCCAGCGCATTGCGGCGCGCTCGCTCGGCCCTCTCCGGCCGCTCCTCGATTCCGATGCCGCAGTTGCGTGGATGGCGCAGGCACCATTCGATGCCGATGGAGCCTGCACCTGCGCCGATGTCCCACAGCAATTCACCCACCTTGGGTGCGAGCGCGGCAAGGGTGAGAGCGCGGATCTCCGCCTTTGTGAGCTGGCCGTCGTTCTGGAAAAAGGCATCGGGCAGGCCCGGTGAGAGATTGATGACTCTGGCATTGCCCCCAGCCACGACCTCGACGGCGATCGTGTTGAGCGGATCAATGCCCGTCATGGCGAAATCGGCAGCAACCGCGCGGCTGATGCGCTCGCGCGTGCCGCCCATGGATTCGCATACGGTGATCATCGATCCTCCGAAGCCCCGCGCCTGCAGCAGGTTGGCGAGTTTGCGCGGCGTCGAGCCGTCCCAAGACAGAGCAAGGATGCGGGCGCCGGGCTGCAGATGAGGAATGATCCGCTCCAAGGCCCGGCCGTGCAAGCTCACGCAGTCGCAATCGGGCAGCGACCAGCCTAGGCGCGCGGCCGCAAGGCTGAAGGCGGATGCTTGCGGAAAGCAGGAGATTTCCTCGGCAGGGATGAGGCGCGCGAGTTCAGCGCCGACGCCGTAATGGAACGGGTCGCCCGTGGCGAGAAGGCAGGTCGGCTGGCCGCGGCGGGCCAGGATGATCGCATAGCCGTCCGCAAATGGGCTCGGCCAAGCGAGCGTTTGCGTGGCAAGAGGGGCCGCGAGATCAAGATGGCGCGCTCCGCCGATCACGAATTCGGCTTGGTCGAGTGCAGCCAGAGCCGCAGGCGAGAGACCCGCGCGCCCATCCTCGCCGATGCCGATGATGGTGAGCCAGGGACGGTTTGTCGCCATGCTCGACTCCTGCTCAGAATTCAGGGAAAAGGAGCGCATGCGCATCCTCATTCTGGGCGGCACGACAGAGGCCTCCGCACTTGCGGCGCGGCTTGCCGGTAAGCCTGATTTCAGTCCGCTCCTGTCCATGGCCGGTCGCACCAGCGATCCGCGTCCCATGCCGATCCCAACCCGCATCGGCGGCTTCGGCGGCGTGGCGGGGCTCGCCGACTTTCTGCGCATCGAGCGGATAGAGGCTGTGATCGACGCGACTCATCCCTTCGCCGCGGTGATGTCCCGCAACGCGGCAGAGGCCTGTGCGCAGGCTCAGGTGCCGCTGCTCGCCCTGCGCCGACCGGCCTGGGTTCCGCAGGAGGGGGATCGCTGGATCGAGGTGGCCTCGATGGGAGAGGCCGTTCAGGCTCTCGGGGAGGCGCCGCGTCGCGTCTTCCTCACGGTGGGCCGCCTCGAACTCGCACCCTTCGCGGCTGCGCCGCAGCACACTTATCTGGTGCGCACCATCGAGCCGATCGGCGATGCGCTGCCGATGCCGAACGTGATTGCCATCCGGGAGCGGGCGCCGTTCGATGAGGCGGCCGAGCGCGCGCTCATGGAGCGCGAGCGCATCGACATGGTGGTGACGAAGAATTCCGGCGGCGCGGCGACCTACCCGAAGATCGCAGCCGCGCGGTCTCTCGGCCTGCCGGTTGTCGTCGTGGCGCGGCCGGAAACGCCGCTCGGCGTCGAGGAGGTCACCAGTGCCGAGGCGGCGCTCGATTGGCTGGAGCGTCTTCACGGCCGCTCTCCGTAAAAGCGCGGTGTATAGACGTAAGGCTGTTCGCCCTCAGGCCGCTCGATCAGCCGTGTGGTGGTGGCGCCGATGATCACGATTGTCGACATGTCGGCTATGGACGCTTCCACCTCGGCGAGAGGCAGGATTCTGATCCGCTCGTCGGGCCGGCCCACGGCGCGGGCCAGAACGATCGGCGTGTCAGGGCCATGCGTCTCGGCAACGATTTCCAGCGCCGCCCCGAGCTGCCAGGGTCGGGCTGAGGATATCGGATTGTAGAGCGCCACGACGAAATCCGCAGCAACAGCGGCTCTCAGGCGTGCTGCAACGATCTCCCAGGGCTTCAGGTTATCCGACAGCGACATGGCGCAGAAATCGCCGCCGAGAGGCGCGCCGACGCGAGCCGCCGCGGCGAGCATCGCCGTGATGCCAGGCTCCACGCGGATGTCGAGGCTGCGCCAAGCCGGATCACCATTGTCGACGGCCTCGAACACGGCGGCCGCCATGGCAAAGACGCCGGGATCGCCGCCGGAGACGATGGCCACGTGCGCGCCTTTCGCCGCGAGATCGAGCGCGAAGCGTGCTCGGTCGAGCTCGACGCGATTGTCGGAGGCATGCCGCCGAAGGCCCAGCCTTTCCGGCACGAGGTCCACGTAAGGGCCGTAACCGACAATATCGGTCGCGGAGGCGAGCGCTTCGGAAGCGGAGGGCGTCAGATAGCGCGGATTGCCAGGTCCTAGGCCGACGACGGTGAGCAGCCCCGTCATACTCGCCTCCCTTGCCCGGGCACGATGATCAGGGAGAAGTAGGGAGCGTCGAAATCCTCAGGGAGGTCGGGCAGGGGGATGATCTTCTCATCCGCCATGGTTGCGCGCTCCACATAGATGGCGCGCTCGAAAAGTCCTGTCGATTTGAGCACCGCGCGGACTTTCGGAAGATGGCTTCCGAGCTTCATCACCACGGCGGCATCGGTGCCGGAAAGTCGGCGCGTGAGCTCGGTCTCGGGCAGCGTGCCGGGCACGACGGTCAGCACATCATCACCCCAGGTGATTGGTGCCCCGGCCCGGGTCCACGCCCCTGACATGGCTGTGACAGCCGGTACCACTTCGATTGGAACGCGGTCTTTCAGGCGCCACCAGAGATGCATGAAGGAGCCGTAGAAGAAGGGATCGCCTTCGCAGAGAACTGCGATGGTGCGTCCCGTCTCGACCTCGGCGAGAAGGCGCGCTGCCGCCTCCTCGTAGAACGGGTTGAGGGCTGCCGCATAATCCGGATGATCGGCCGGGATCTCGGTCGTCACCGGGTAGGCAAGGACGATTTCCCGCTCCGGATTCCGGCCGACGATGACATCCGCGATGGTGCGCGCATTGCCGCGCCGTCCGCGCTTGCAGAAATGGACGAGCCGGTCCGCCGTCTCCAGCACCTTGCGGGCGCGGACGGTCATGTAATCCGGATTGCCCGGGCCGAGGCCCAGGCCGAAGAGGCGGATGGGATCCTGGGTGGTCATCGGCTCACTCGATCGGGTTCGCGAGGGCATTGACGGCCGCGGCCGCCATGGCGCTGCCGCCGCGGCGTCCATGAACGACGAGGTACGGCACGCGCCCGTCCCGGGCGAGCGCCTCCTTGGATTCCGCCGCGCCGATGAAGCCGACCGGAATGCCGATGACGGCGGCAGGCTTGGGCACTCCGGCATCAAGCATTTCGAGAAGGTGGAAGAGGGCCGTGGGTGCATTGCCGAACACCACGAGCGCGCCCTCCAGCCGTTCGCGCCACAGTTCCATGGCGGCGGCCGAGCGGGTGTTGCCGAGGTCAGCGGCGAGTGCCGGAACGCCGGGGTCGTCGAGGGTGCAGATCACTTCGTTGCCCGCCGGCAGCCGCGCGCGGGTGATGCCGTTCGCTACCATCTTGGCGTCGCATAGGATCGGCGCGCCGCGCTTCAAGGCTGCTTCCGCCACTTCCGCGAAATCAGGCGAGAGATCGACATCGCGCGGCAGGTCGGTCATGCCGCAGGCATGAATCATGCGCACGACGACGCGTTCCGCCGTGCCGGAAAAGCGCGAGAGATCGGCCTCCGTCCGGATGACGGCGAAGGAACGGCGATAGATCTCCGCGCCTTCGCGGATGTAATCGCGGGATCCGCTCATCGGACGCGCTCCGGAAAGGCGCGATGCAGGCTGTCGCGGGTCTTTGCAGGCAATAAACAGGTCATAATCTCGTCGATGGAAAGGTGAAGAGTGGAAATATCGCGGGTGGAGCCATGGGGCACGACGTCATAGCGTCCATCGGTGCGGCCCACCAGTGTTAGATCGGCCCTGCCCGCATGAGCACAGCCTTTCGGGCAGCCTGAGACGTGAACGGTTGTGCCATCGGCCAGCAGGTCGCTGCAGGACCCGGCAATCCGCAAGGCGTCCGCAGGCGCCGGGGTCGAAGCGCTGGCGCAGTCCGGTCGGCCAGGGCAGGCGATGAGCGACAGGCGGGGATCGTCGGCGTCGGTGACGAAGCCGGCCCTCCCGGCTTCGTCGAGGAGCATCGGAACATCCTTTCCCGGCACTCCCGCCAACAGGATGCCCCGCGTAAAGGACAGGCGGATCTCCGCCGTGCCGAAGCGCTCGCACCACGCCGCTGCCTGCGCCAGTTGCTCGGTCCCAGAACGGCCGAACGGCAGGGCGAGAAGAACGGCATATCCCTTGTCGACCGGGATTACGCCTGCACGCGGCGCCGGAGGGCGCGACGGCAGGGCAGCTGCAGGTTCCAGAGCCGCCGACGCGGCCAATTCCTGAACGAGGTACGGCTCGAGATCACGAAGACGCCGCGCCTCCGTTCGTCCCGAGCGCCTCAGGGATGCGAAGTTCGAGAGAACCGCATGGGCTGCATCAAGGGCGTCGGCGAAGGATGCCACACCGATCCTGTCCAGGCCCCCGGAGGAGGGAAGGCCAAAAACAACCGATCCGTCCTTGCCCGCCACCAGATGAAGATCGGCCCCGACGGAATCGAGCGGCATGGACCCGCCGCCATCGATGGCGACGAAGAACTTTGCAGGCAGGCCGTCCAGGGCGGCCGTCTTGCTCTCGATCGCCTGGGCCAGGGTATAGGGGTCAAAGCGGTCGTTCGGGTCGAGACGGGCCAGGGGCGAGAGAACGGTGAGCCGGTTCGGGCCGTCGCCCTCGGGTTCGGCCAAGCCTTCTCGGTCGAGGAGAGCAAGCAGGTCGGGATAGGTCCCGTCGCTCACGCCGCGGATCTGCAGGTTGCCGCGGGCAGTGATGTCGAGATGGCCGTTGCCGTGTTCGCGTGCAGCATCGGCGATGAGGCGCGCCTGGTCGGCGCTGAGTCTGCCGCCGAATGGACTCAGGCGCACGAGCAGGCCGTCGCCTGTTGCCATGGGGCGACGGACGCCTGGACACCACCCGCGGCGTCTTCCGCTGACAGGCTGCGCGCTCATTCGGCGGCCTCCTTCCGCCCATCGTCGAAGAAGGCTGCAACCGAATTGACGCGCGTCTGCCACAGGCCACGACGGCGCGCGTCCGCAAGACGCTCGCTTATGGCTCGCGCGGCGGCGGGGTTGGCAGCTTCAATCCGTTCCCGGGTCGACCCGTCAGCCATCAGGGCCGTGAACACGAGATCGAGGGTTGCCGATGGAACCGCATCCGTCGTCGCGGCGAAGGCGAAGAGCGCATCGACGCCCTGCGCGATTTCCGCTGCTCCGCGCCAGCCATGACGTAGCTGGCCTTCGATCCAGCGCGGGTTCGTCAGGCGACCGCGCACGAGACGATCAATATCTTCAATCAAGGAGCGGGCTTTCGGCTGCTGCGGGCGGCTCGCGTCGAGGCTGTAGACGGCCGGAGCAGCACCGAGCACCTGGGCGGCTGCCGCGAAACCGCCGATCGCATCGGCGGCGGAGTCGCCATCGAGAATATCGCGCTCGGCCACGTCGCTCACGTGCACGAAGGCTTCGGCCTGTCCGACACGGCGCGGGAAGCTCCCATCAGCGCGGGCTTCGCCCGCGGCTCCGAAAGCATGGGAGGTGCCGTCGAGATAGGTACGTCCGAGATCGTTTTTCGTCACCCACGCGCCATCGAGCGCCTGGGCCGACACGCCCGCACCAAAGGTGCCCGGCGCGGAGCCGAACACGCGCGACAGCGCTTCTCCGCGCCGGCGCGCGGCGGCGAGTTCGTTCCACTCGTCGTCCTCGTTGAGCGCTGCGACCGTGCGGGCCGCCTGATCGAGCAGCGCGATCTGGTCCGGGAACGTATCGCGGAACGCGCCGGAGACGCGAAGGGTCACGTCTGCGCGCGGTCGGTCGAGGAGCGGCTGCGGGACGATCTCAAAGCCGGTCACGCGGGTGGAGACATGGTCCCAGGTCGGGCGCACGCCCATGAGCGCAAGGGCGTGGGCGATGTCCTCGCCGCCGGAGCGCAGCGTCGGGGAGGCCCACAGGTCCATCACGATCCGACGCGGCCAGTCGCCTTCGTCCTGCAGGTGACGACGCACCACCTCCGCGGCCGCACGCCAGCCGAGTTCCGTGGCGGCGCGGGTGGGGATGGAGCGCGGATCGAGGGTCGCCAGGTTGCGTCCGGTGGGCAGCACGTTGATCTGACCGCGCGACGGCGACCCGGATGGCCCGGGCCGGACGAAGCGGCCATCCAGCGCCCTCAGCAATCCCTCACGCTCCCCGGTGGCGCAGGCCTCCAGCCTGGCAGGAGCGCTGCCGAAGACGTGGAGTCCGTCGCGGATCGTGACCTCGCCGAGATCGCAGAGATGCGCGTCCAGGCGCGTCAACGCCTCATCCATGGGCATGCCGTCATCGACGCCGCAGGCCGATGCGAGCCCGCTTGCCCTGGCACGCCCCAGGATCTCGCTTGCGACAAGTTCCGCCCGACCGGGATGAAGCACCTGGGCGGACGAGAATTCCTCGACCAGGTCACGCAACGCCGCCGCCTCGCCGTGCAGGCCGGCCTCCGCCGTCTGCGGCGTGAGATGGCCGATCGTCACCGCACCGATGCGGCGCTTGGCAGGCGCGGCTTCACCCGGATCGTCGACGATGAACGGATAGATCACCGGAACGGCGCCGATGGCGAGACGGGGCCAGCAGGTGGAGGACAGCGCCACCGCCTTGCCGGGCAGCCATTCGGTGGTGCCATGGGTGCCGAGATGCACGAGCGCATGGATGTTCTCCAAAACGCGCAGGCCGAAATAGAAGGCGAGATAGCCGTGGCTCGGTGGGCATTCCGGATCGTGGTAAGAGCCCTTGCGGTCGAGGCCGTGGCCGCGATCGGGTTGAAGCGCGACCAGAATATTTCCGGCGCGGATCGCGTGGAAGCGGAAGGCTCCCGCTTCGAACGTCGGATCGTTCTCGGGTCGGCCCCAGCGCCCATCGATGATGTTCCGCCATTCTGCCGGCAGCGTGTCGAGCCACGTGCGATATCTGGATAGCGAGACCTTGATCGAAGTCCGGCCTTCGGTGAGACGCGGCATCAGGTCGGAGGTCGTGAAATCCCGTTCGGCCGCGTAACCGGCTTCCTTGAGAACATCGAGGATGGCGCAGGCACTGGCCGGAGTATCGAGCCCGACCGCAAAGCCAGCGCGTCCGCCGCGTGCCGGATAATCGGAGAGAACCAGGGCGAGCCGCCGCTCGTGACGCGATGCGCGGGCAAGACCTATCCATGCGGCGGCCATATCCGCAACGGCATCGATGCCGGTGGCATCCGGTGCCTGCACCCGGCGCGAGAAGGCAAGCGCATTGTCGGCAGGCTCCTCGGACTTGAACGAGATGGGGCCAGCGGCGACGCGCCCGTCGAATTCGGGCAGGGCGATCTGCATGGCGAGATCGGCGGCGGACAGACCCCGCGGAGACGCCTCCCAGGCTTCCCGTGAACTCCCGACTGGAATTGCCTGCAGGATCGGGCAATCGGCTTCATCGAGCACGAAGCTTTCATCGTCGCGCGATGAGAAGGCCGTGGTCGTGACGATGATGTCGGGGCGGCGCGTCCAGATCGCGCGCCGAACGACGGCGACCGCTTCCGGGTCCTTCAGGCTCGACACCGCGAGCACGAGCGAGTCGATGCTTCGCTCGGCGAGAGCCGCCGCCAAGGCTTCGACAGCCTGCGTGTCGCCTGAGAGAACGGCGGAGCGATAGACGAGGAGATAGGCGAGGGGGCGCTCGTTGGAATGGCCGGCAAGGACGGCCTCGGGTTCTGTAACGATGCGGGCTTCAACCCCGCGGACCCTATCCTCCGTGACAAGCACATCATGCGCTTCTCTCGCCGTCATGGCCGGGCTTGTCCTGGCCATCCCGATTGTTGGTGGCGCAACGCTTTTCGGATCGGGACCACCGGCACAAGGCCGGTGATGACGTGAGGAAGGTGCTGGCCCTCGGTGAACCAGCCTCCCAGAATGAGGGCCGTTGCTGGAAGACCCGTCTATGGGTGGTCTTCCAGGTACCCACACGAAAGCGCGCGGAACTGCACGCGGCGGCTGGATCGCCTGATCCACTTCACCGATCTCAACGCCGATGCGCGCAAGCAGTCGGCTCATATTGTTTACGCCCCCGCCCTGGAAATAGGCTTCCAGTTCGTCGCAGAGCGGCTGCGCCACGGTGGCATAGGCCGACAGGCGCGGATCGGGCCGGTCGTCGCCGGGGAGAACCGCTAGCTTCACCCCATGGGCGCGGCAGGCCTGGGTGAGGTGCTCGATGCCATAGCGCCAGTATTCTAGGCCGCCGAGGCAGCGCACGAGGACGAAGCGTGCCTTTGCGGCGGTCTTCTCGATGTAAAGGTCGACGGAGAGAGGATGGCGCAGGCGGCGAAGCGAGGCGAGGCGGAGGGACGCTCCTCCTGCCGCGAGCCGATGGGCGGCCGCCAGCGCGCCGAGGTCACTGTCCGCGAAGGAGAGGACGACGATATCCCCCGGCGGTTGCTGGAGGTCTGTGGCCTCCCCGCCCTCGTCGAGGGAAATCGCTGTGACCGGAAGGAGGTGCATGTCATCCGTTGCGCAAAGCGGCCTCGACGGCCTTGATGTCGAACCCTTTCAGACCGATCACCACCATGCGTCCGTCGCGGGCCTCGCCGGCCTTCCACGGCCGGTCGAAATGATGGGCGACGCGCTGGCCGACGCCCTGGACCACAAGGCGCATGGGCTTGCCGTCGACGGGTGCGAAGCCCTTGATTCGCAGCACGCCGGCCGCTTCCGCCGCACGCTCGACGCGGGCGACAAGAGCCTCCGGCGTGGCAACGGGCGCGACCCGAATCGCGACGCTGTCGAAATCGTCGTGATCATGATCTTCGGCAGTCTCGTGGTGCGAGGGGCGGGATTCGAGATCGGCCTCCGCCGCAGCCCCGAGGCCGAGCAGAACGGTCGGATCAACCTTGCCGTGAGTGGTCTCGATGACCTTCACGGCGCGGGGCAGGTGCTCGTTGATCTCCGCGAGAACCTTTGATCTGTCGCCGGCCGCCATCTGGTCGGTCTTGTTGAGGATGATGAGATCGGCGCAGAGGAGCTGGTCCTCGAACACTTCCTCAAGCGGGTTTTCATGGTCGATGGAGGAATCGGTTGCGCGCTGCGCTTCGAGCGCTTCCGGATCTTGCGCGAAAGCGCCGGAGGCGACGGCGGGTCCGTCGACCACGGCGATCACGCCATCCACCGTGACGCGGGAGCGAATGTCCGGCCAGTTGAAGGCGCGCACCAGCGGCTTCGGCAGGGCGAGGCCCGAGGTCTCGATCAAGATGTGCTCGGGCGGGTTGGGCCGGTTGAGCAGCGTGTTCAGGGCCGGAACGAAATCGTCGGCCACCGTGCAGCACAGACAGCCGTTAGGGAGCTCGACGATGTCTTCCTGGGTGCAGCCCTCGATGCCGCAGCCTTCGATGAAGGAGCCGTCGAAGCCGAGATCGCCGAACTCGTTGACGAGAACGGCGAGGCGGCGTCCGCCTGCATTCTCCAGGAGGTGGCGCACCAGGGTTGTTTTGCCGGCGCCGAGGAATCCGGTGACGATGGTGCAGGGGATCTTTGCGAGATCGCTCATGAAGTGAGCCTTTCGGCGGCTCTTTGATTAAGCCGCGTTATTGGTCTTGAATGGGGGAATGCGGGCGACGACGCCTTTGCGGAAGGCCTCGGGCCGCTCGCGCCAGGGCACGAGGCCGTCGGAGGTCGCTGCGTAGCGCCGCAATCCGTCGAGAATTGTCTCGACCGAGGTCTCGGCGTTCAGGTCGCCGTAGATGTAGGTCCAGCGCCCGGGGCCGGAGACTGCAATCGTGCACGGGCGCTTGCACACGGACAGGCACTCGACGGCCTCCACGCGCACCCTCGGCGCGTCGGGGTGTTCAAGTGCCTCCGCGAGGGCCTGGTGAAGAATGGCACCGGGCCGGAGCGCCTTGTCGTCCGGGCCACCCGCCTGACGGCAGGTGACGCAGACGTGCAGGCAGATCTCCTCATGGGATGAGGTCATGGCTTCAGGTCGCTGAGCTTACGCGGATGCTGAAAAGGCCAGGGCCAGGGTTGCCGCTCCCATCACCGTGACCGCGAGCCCGGCAAGGCGCAACTGCGGCGAAGGCGCCTGGAGGGAAGCCTTCGTGAAGCGGCGCGCCGCGAAGGCGATGCCGATCGTGAGCGCCGTCTGAACCACGACGAGGCCGATGAGATAAGCCACGAGAGGGGTGGATTCGGCGCCGACGATGGACTCGCCCAGGGCATAGCCGTGCACCGCTCCGCCGATGGCGAAGAGAGCGGCGATCGCCGCATAGGGAAGGGTGGTGCGCACGGTCGCCGCGATGCCGATGATGACGACGCTCAGCGCTACGAGCAGTTCCGCATGGAGCAGGTCGGCGCTCGCCAGGTGCAGGCCGACGCCGGCCGCCATGGCCACGAGCCAGAAGGCCGGCAGGGCGAGGCCGCGTGCGAAGCGGGACGAGACGAGGCCGACGCCGATGAGCGCGGCGAGGTGGTCGAGGCCGATGACTGGGTGGCCGAGGCCCGAAAGCAAGCCTTGCATGAAGGTGGCAGGCGTCATGCCGCCCATCGGATGGTGGGCGAGGGCTGGCGTCGCGGCGAGAGTGGCGGCGAGCGCCAGGGCAAGGAGGCTGGTCTTGGGCAGAAAGCGTGCGGTCATCGTTCTCTCCGTCGGGAGACTCTGGATCTTGAGTCTGTTGCGCTTCCACGGACGGAACCGAACGACGAAGAGTCATTCGACTACGGTCACCGTCGGCACACCCCGTCCGACAGACCCGATAGAAGCAAAGGCTGACGGCAGGTCTCCTGGCTCGCGGGTCGATGCTTTTCGCCGCCGCCTTCCCGGGCGTCATGACCCAGTGGCATTTGGAGCGAAGGCTCGCCGCTTACAGTTGCGGGGGCAGCCGCGGCGTCTCACCGCATTCCCTTTTCACCCCGTTGCCGGGGCACCGTCCGTTACTTGCTTACCGGGGCCAGGGGCATCTTTCAAGCCTGAGTATTGAAAAGGCCCGGCCTTGAAATCGGGCCTGAGCCTGTTCATGGTGCTGCCCACTCATGCTGAAAGCAGGTTGGGATGACCCAGGACGACGAGGCGCGCCACCGCGCCAAGATGATCAAACGCAAGGAAGTCCAGGACCGGGAGGTCGCCTCGAAGACGGTCGAGAAGGGGCTCCTCATCGTCCATACGGGTCCCGGCAAGGGCAAGTCGACGGCCGCTTTCGGCCTCATGCTGCGGGCGCTCGGGCGCGGATTTCATGTGGGCGTCGTGCAGTTCATCAAGGGCGCGTGGGAAACCGGCGAACGCCTCGCCCTCGACCGGTTCTCCGATCAGGTCGAGTGGCACACCATGGGCGAGGGCTTCACCTGGGAGACGCAGGATCGCTCCCGCGACGTGGCGGCGGCGGAACGCGCATGGGAGAAGGCGAAGGGCCTGATGGCCCGCGAGGACATCCGTCTCCTGGTGCTCGACGAACTCAACATCGCGCTTCGCTACGACTACCTGGACCTGTCGCAGGTCGTGGAAACCCTGCGGCAGCGCCGGCCCGATCTCCACGTGGTCGTCACCGGCCGAAACGCGAAGCCGGAACTCATCGAGGCCGCCGATCTCGTGACCGAGATGACGCTGGTGAAGCATCACTTCGCGGCCGGCGTGAAGGCGCAGGAAGGCGTCGAGTTCTGATGCGCGCGCTCATGGTGCAGGGCACCGGCTCCAACGTGGGCAAGTCGCTCCTTGTGGCTGGCCTGTGCCGGGTCTTCGCACGAAAGGGGCTGACGGTCCGGCCCTTCAAGCCGCAGAACATGTCGAACAATGCCGCCGTCACGGCCGATGGCGGCGAAATCGGCCGCGCCCAGGCGCTCCAGGCGCGGGCGGCGGGCGTGGCGCCGAGCGTCCACATGAACCCCGTGCTGCTCAAGCCCCAGAGCGAGATCGGCTCGCAGGTGGTGGTGCAGGGCCGCGTGGCCGGCACCGCCAAGGCGCGCGAATACCAATCCTGGAAGCCGCGCCTCATGGAGGCGGTGCTCGACAGCTTCGGCCGGCTCTCGGAAGAGGCCGATCTCGTGCTCGTCGAGGGTGCGGGCTCGGCATCCGAGGTCAACCTCCGGGCCGGCGACATCGCCAATATGGGCTTTGCCCGCGCGGCCGGTGTGCCCGTGGTACTCGTCGGCGATATCGACCGGGGCGGCGTGATCGCGAGCCTCGTCGGCACGAAGGAGGTGCTCGATGAGGCGGATGCCGCAATGATCCGTGGCTTCATCGTCAATCGCTTTCGGGGCGATCCGACCCTGTTTGACAGCGGCATGCGTTTTGTGTCGGAGCGCACCGGCTGGCCGGCTCTCGGCCTCGTGCCGCATTTCACGGACGCCGCGCGCCTTCCAGCCGAGGACGGTTTGGGGCTCAGACGGGAGGGGCACAAGGGCGCGGTTGTCGTTGCCGTCCCGGTGACGCCCTGGATCTCCAATTTCGATGATCTCGACCCCCTGCGCGAGGAGCCCGGCGTGGAGGTTGTGCTGGTGGAGCCCGGCCGGCCGCTGCCGGTGGAGGCCGCGCTCGTCCTGCTTCCCGGGTCCAAGACCGCCATCGACGATCTCAAGTTCATTCGGGCACAGGGCTGGGACATCGATCTCAAGGCGCATGTGCGCCGGGGAGGGCGGGTTCTCGGTCTCTGCGGCGGCTACCAGATGCTCGGGCAGCGCATCGACGATCCGTTCGGCATCGAGGGCGAGGCGGGCCGCTCCATCGAGGGACTGGGGCTGCTCGATGTCACGACGACGCTCACGGCCAGGAAACGGCTGGAGGCGGTCACCGGAACCACGTTCGCGGATGACACGCCGCTCTCAGGCTACGAGATGCATATCGGCGAGACGGCGGGACCGGACGCCTGTTCGCGTCCCTTCGCGCAACTGGCGAACGGGCAGCCCGACGGTGCCGTTTCGGCAGATGCACGAGTCTTCGGCACCTATCTCCACGGTCTGTTCTCGGACGACCGCCAAAGGGCTCGGTGGCTCGACCTGCTCGGGGCCGAGACGAGCGATCTCGCCTACGAGGCGCTCGTCGACGATATCCTCGACCGCTTTGCCGATCATCTGGAAGTGCATCTCGATTGCGAACGGCTCCTCGCCATCAGCGCGCGATAATCCAGGTCAGCAGCGTCAATCCAGCCGCGAGTGCAAAGAGCAGCGCACAGGCTGTTCGGTAAAGGGTGAGGGCGCGTGCGATGTCATCCGCCGTCGCGTCGGCGCGCCCGTCGCCCATCCAGCGGTCCTCGACGCGCACATCGTCATAGATCCGCGGTCCGGCCAATCGCAGACCCAGCGCGCCGGCCATTGCGGCCTCAGGCCAACCGGCATTGGGCGAGCGGTGATGGGAGGCGTCGCGCCGGACGGCTTGCCATGCACCGCGAGGCGAGGCTCCCGGGTTCAGGGCGGCCGCTGCGAGAATGAGAAGGGCCGACAGACGCGAGGCGGGCAGGTTCACGAGATCGTCGAACCGTGCGGCGGCCCAGCCGAAGGCCTCGTGCCGGGGGGTGCGATGGCCGATCATGCTGTCGGCGGTGTTCGTGGCCTTGTAAAGAGCCGCTCCAGTGAGGCCACCGAGCCCGAGCCAGAAGGCAGGCGCCACGATCCCGTCGGAAAAGTTCTCCGCCAGACTTTCGATGGCGGCGCGGGAGACACCGGCCTCGTCCAGGCTTTGCGGGTTGCGCCCGACGATCATCGAAACGGCAGAACGTCCACCGTCGAGTCCGCCCTCATGTAACCCTTTCGACACGGCTGCCACATGCTCATAGAGG
Source organism: Microvirga sp. 3-52 (assembly GCF_018383585.1). Classification (GTDB taxonomy): domain Bacteria; phylum Pseudomonadota; class Alphaproteobacteria; order Rhizobiales; family Beijerinckiaceae; genus Microvirga. Next base: position 10,059 of record NZ_JAHAMK010000018.1, on the reverse strand, counting down.
CTGCGCTGGGCCATGAGAGTGCCGGCGAGGAAAGCAAGGATCACGGTGCCTGTGAGACCGAGCGACCGGAAGGCCGTCTGCAGCGTCCACGCTGCCGTTCCCGTCACGGCCAGGAGGATCAGCAAAGCCAGAATGCCGGCGGCGCGGCGCCTGCTGAAGGATCGGTTCTCACGGTTCAAGCTCCGGTCGAGCCCTTTGATCAGCCGTCCGATCCAGGTGACGGGATGCCCGATCCACGTGTAAAGGCGGTGGGGATAGCCGAACGCCGCCTCGGCCGCGAGGGCGAGGCTTAAGGTGAATAGGCTATCGGAGAGGACCATGGGTGAATCGGATGAGTGAGGCGCGGATCTGGCACGGAGGCGATCTGGATGAGGCCCGCCGGCTCTTTCCGGACGCGCCCGAACCGTGGATCGACCTGTCGACCGGGATCAACCCCATAGCCTATCCCATGCCTCCCTTGCCAGCCTCCCTGTTCGAGCGACTGCCGTCGCCCGCCGACCACAAGGATCTTGAGATAGCTGCGGCCGAGGCATATGGCGCGTCGGATGCCGCCATGGTGGTCGCCGCGCCGGGAACCCAGATTCTCATCAGCCTGCTGCCGGCCTTGTGGGCCCAGTCGCGCGTCGCGATCCTGGGTCCGACCTATGCCGAGCATGCGCGTGCCTGGCGCGGAGCGGGGCACGAGGTCGTTGAGGTCGGCTCGACAGGCGGGGCAGAGGGCGCGGAGATCGTCGTCATGGTGAACCCCAACAACCCTGACGGACGCACGCTCCAGCGGGACGCATTACTCGATCATGCAGCACGTCTGCGGCGGCGCGGCGGCTGGCTCGTGGTCGATGAAGCCTTCGCCGATTTCGACGGCGGCGGGACGCTTGTCCCGGCTCTTCCGGCGAACGCCATTGTCCTGCGCTCCTTCGGCAAGACCTATGGGCTCGCCGGCGTGAGGCTCGGCTTTGCCGTAGCGGCCAACGGCTTTGCCGATAAACTGAGAAGAGCGCTCGGACCCTGGTCCGTCTCGGGACCGGCCATGGAAGTCGGACGCCGGGCGCTGCGCGATCGCGCATGGAGACAGGCGGCGCAGGAGGCGCGGACCGAGGACGCCCGTCGCCTGGATGCGCTGCTTGCGCCTCATTCGGACGGGGCGCTGAGAGGCACGATCCTCTACCGTCTCATGGACGGTGACTGCGCTTCGGCGCTATTCTCTCATCTGGGGCGTCACGGCATCTGGGTCCGCCGCTTCCAATACGATCCGCGTCTCCTCCGGTTTGGTCTGCCGGGTTCGGAAGAGAATTGGGGGCGCCTCGAGCGCGCTTGTGCACGCTTTTCCCGGTGAACTCAGTTGAATCCGAGCAAAAGAAAAAGCCGCGCCCGATCTTTCGATCAGAACCGCGGCTTACATCCGTGCGAAGCCCCCCAAGCACGGTAGTTTTTTGAAAATATCTTTGGTGACTGTTGTTTTGAATTGCCCCGCATCAATGGGTTCAGTCTATAACCCAGCGCCCCTGAAAATAGAAATAGTGGAAAGTACGTACTCCAAATGGTCAAGCTTGGCCACATGATGCGTATAGCCAAGTTTATGGATGGGTATTTCATCTGGCGTTAAGCTTTTTGAAGAGGATTGATGCCAGCTTAGGCTCGGCTTGAGTGATCCTTCTTCTGGTTGTGCCATGTTTGACGCTCTCGCTTTACCACGCCATTTGTCTGTTCTCGAAGCATTGGAACAGATCCGAGGGAGTTCGAGTCTGAACGAGACCGATGAACATCGCCAGGAGACAAGGTTGAATGCCGTCCGGTCACATTGAGAAGAAGACTGCCAAGCCCTGGAACTCCCCAGGGCTGGCCTATCTTGGAGCCTTTCTCGGTATCGCGCTCGCAACCGCCCATCACACCCATCATCTGAGCGTCGGCGATCTTCCTGAAAACGATGCCGTTGTTCACATCTTCGGCGAACTCTTTGCTGCCATGATCGGCGGCGCTTCATTGCTGGGGATCGTGTCCGAAATTCGAAACCGTCTCGTGAAACGTGAAACATGAGCGGAAATCCGCTCACAGGCCGATCTCAGGCCTCGATCCGATTCTCTCGGCTGGAGTCCGAGATATTCGGTAAGGTGCTGGCGGGAGGAAAGGGGATCTAGCGCTTCGTGCGCAACGGTGGATCCAGTTCTCCGCCCCGCACGATGCGCCTTGCGAAGAGTGGCGCATCGACGGGCCCCAAAAGTGGCGGGCACTTTTGGGGCGATACTTTAGCATTTCAGGCGCTTCACATTGGCGCGGACCTTCTTGCGGTATGCTTTCACAACCTTATGAGCCGATCCGCCCGTTGCAAGCGTCGCCGCGGCCTCGGCAAAGGCGGTGACCTTTTCCGTCACCATCAGCAGATTTTCCGCCGTGGAGCCTTGGCCCATGGCGGCTCGGGACAGACGGGTCCAGATCACCGTCTGAGCCTCGAAGGCCAGCATCGTCGTGTCTGTCGCAAGTTTCATCCAGGGCAATAGCATCGGAACTCCTGAAAAGGGGACGGTAGACTGGCTGCCTCGGATTTCGGCAACCGATCCGCTAACGCGAGAAAAGGGGAAATTGTACCATCAAAGTAATGGCATGATGTTTCACGAAGGGCCGGCTTGCCCGGAATAGTGAGCGGGGATTCAGAGTGAATTACAAGACTCCCCATTATAAATTAACATAGGTGAATAGCATAATGGGATCACTCCATCCAATTCCGAGTTGCCGAAGGGATGTGCCCGTGCCCCGCTATTACATCGATATCAGGAGCCATTTCGGCATTGATGAGGATCCAAGTGGCATCGAACTGCCCGATATAGCAGCCGCCAAGACCGAGGCCTTGAAGGTGGCAGAGAAGCTCTTGAAGAGCTGGGCCGGGATGCCGCCGGATTACAGCAGCGACATCATGATCGAGATCGTAGGGGAGGATCTTCGCCCCGTCCTGATCATCCCATGCTCGGATATCTGACTGCCAATCCCGGAAAAAGGCCAGGGCATTGCCGTCGGCCCGGTTCGAGAGGACGCAAAGCCTCGTCGCGCGTTCCTCCCATAGGAAGACTTGACTCGTTGCTGTCGCCCGGAATGGTGGTTGAACACCAACCCCGGAACTTAAGGCATCAATTTAGTCCCGAGCGGCTGGGGTAACGCCGCGTCTCGAAATTCGATCCTGGCTGGAAGCGGGAACCGGCTGCTCTTTTGATCCTAGGGGCTGCTCGCCCAGCTCGCGGGGTTTTGGCCCAGGGGAGTTGCTATATTTACCGGAGCCGGCGGGTTGGCTCTCCACGTCGGGAGTATAACTCACTCGTCGAGTATAACCACTTACGACCAAGTCTGCCTCAGGAACGAGGCCAGAGCAAAAGTGGATCCACTTTGCGCCATCGCGCTGTGGGCGAGTGCTGGATACGCCTTTGAAGTGCAACTAAAGTCGTGAAGAGTCTTTCCGATCTCATGAAGTTCTCATGAGCCTTGCGCCTTCCATAGGCGCGGCATCGTCGCCGCGTGAGCAGGATCGCTGAAATGGCCTGATCCCAGCTGTGTCATGGCAGCTGGCAGCACAAGAGGAAGGCCGCCAGGGCTGCCGTCACGGCCGTAGCGATCAACCCGTTGTCGATGACATAGTCGGACAGGGCAGCGCGATTTGGTGTTCGCTTGATCACGTCACGGCTCGCTTGCAGGGGCACCACAGGCTGTCTTACCTGTGTCGCGGGATCGGCAAGTCAACAATTCCATCCGCCGGCTTCTATGTCGTGGACCGAGGCAGGAGCTGTGAAAACTTCTCACGGATGACCGAGTAGCACTCGCAGGCTGTGTCTTCGAGCCCGCGGCGATTGGTGATCGTGATGGCGCCTCTGCTCTGGTTGATGAGGCCGGCTTCGTGAAGTGTGCGCGTGACCGCGCTGACCGTCGAGCGCTGGACGCCCAGCATCTCCGAGAGGAATTCATGCGTCAGGGGCAGCTCGTCCGAGCCCCAGCGATCGCGCGTACTGAGGATCCAGCGGCAGCAACGTGCCTCGACGCTGTGCGTAGCATTGCAGGCCACACTTTGAAGCGTCTGCGCCAGCAGAGCCTCGGTGAAGCGCAGAACGAGCTGCTGGATCTTGGGGCGCGTCGTGAATGCATCGTGCATCCAATCGAGCTCGATCCGGGAAGCCGTGCCGGATATTTGGACGATGTAGCGCCCGAACGAGTTGCGTGAGACGAAGGCGCTGACGAGGCCGAAAAGGGATTCGCACCCGAATGTGGCCATCTCGGCCGATTTCCCGTCCCGCATCATGGTCACGAGAGACACCATCGCGCTGTGAGGGAAATAGGTATACTGAATCGTCTCTCCGGCTTCGTAGACAACCTGACCTCGCTGGAGGTCGACGAGGTTCAGATGCGGTTCCAGACAGGCAAAATCCTCATCGTCCAGAGCGGCCAGGAGCCGGTTCGAGCGGTGAGGGCTGTCCATCTGAACCTGTGCCATGGCGAAAGGTCCTGCTCTGAACAGGCATCATTCTACCACGAAAGGCGGTCCAAGGATGCTGAAAACGGTTCCAGCCGGGACGCGAGAACCTCCAGCCGAGGTATCATAACCGCGCCTTTGAGGAGAGCAGCTCGAGCGTGGATCCGTTAGGTCAGGCGCAAATGGACATCCCGCCGCGTCGTCGAACTTTTCATTCGATCACCACATCGGCGCTGCTGATCAGTGAGGGCGGCAGCGTGACGCCCAGGGTGCCGGCGGCCTTCAGATTCACGAACATCTCCACCTTCGTGACGAGCTGGACCGGAAGATCTGCAGGCTTCTCGCCGCTGAGGATTCGCCCGGTATAGAGGCCGGCGCGACGATGCGACTGGGTAAAATCGCCTCCGTAGCTCATCAAGCCGCCGGCAATCGGGAAGTCGCGCGATTGCGTGATGGCAGGCACACGATAGCGGGTCGCCAGTGCAGCGAGCCGCTGGCTGCGGAATGCGAAGTAAGGGTCGGAGGTGAACACGAGCCCTCCTGCCCGGAGCTGGGAGACGGACGAGAACATGGCCTCGAACTCTCGTTCGTCGCTGGTGCTCAGAACATGAAGGCGCACCCCGAGTGCATCGGCTGCCGCATGGAGGTTCTTCAATTGTGAATCGACGGTCGGACTGGTCGGGTTGGCGAGGACGGCGAACTCGGTCGCGGATGGGAGCAGCTCATGCATGAATTCCAGCCGCTTTCGCGAGACTTCCACGCTCAAGCTCGATACGCCCGTGAGGTTGCCGCCTGGTCGTGACAGGCTGTCCACGACGCCGAGTGCGACGGGATCGCCGCCCATCTCGAAGACGATCGTTATCCTGCTGGTTGCCGCTTTCGCCGCGAGAGCTGCGGGTGCGCCCCCTGCCGCGACGATGACGGCGGGCTTCCGACTGGCCAGATCTGCCGCGAGTGACGGTAATCGATCGTACTGGCCTTGTGCCCATCGATACTCGATCGCCACATTGCGACTCTCGGTAAATCCGCTCTCGCCCAGGCCTTCGCGGAAGGCCTTGAGGCGACTGGTGAAGGGCTCGGGCGATTCAGGTCCGATATACCCGATCAGCGGCACCGCCAGTGGTTGGGCGCGCAAGGGGAGCGTCGATGCTGCCGCGCCGCCGATCGCCGTGAGGATGTCGCGCCGCCTCATGCGATCAGCGTCCTCACGCGAGAGAGGACTCGGAGCTTCAAGTGGGCTTTACTTCCGGCTGCCATCAAGAGGTCACCTAAAAGTGCTCATGTGAACCCGACGACTTCGCCGGCATGATAACCGCAATTGTTCTGATTGTAATATGCCTAATTCATCTTCGGCAACTCGCTTCAGATCAGGCTTTTATTTGCCGTTTCAACAATGGCAATTTGTTTGCGGGCGCCATCCCCGTTCCTTTGACCGGTTCATGCGGTATGGCGCCTCTCTTCGAAGGGTATGCCGTACACGGGCAATTCCTCGTCATAGCCCTTGATCGATCTCATCCCCAGCGGGATCATGGCACGCTTGCCGTTCACGGCCTCGGCAATGGCCACGTCGGCCAGGATTTCCCGGTCGGCCGCCGAGGCGCACAAACGGGCCGCGAGGTTCACCACGGTCCCGATGGCGGTGTAGTCGAACCGGCTCTCGTATCCGATCGGCCCGACGGTCGCCAACCCGATCGCCAGGCCCACGCCGAAGCCGATCCGATGGCCTCGCGCCCTCCAGCCGACGACGAGCTCCTGCACGCATTGCTGCATCTCCATCGCCAGGTCGACCGCGTGGACGGCCGGGTCCTCGACCGGAACGGGCGCGTTCACGAGCACCATCATGCCATCTCCTGAAAAGCTCGTCAGCGTGGCGGCATACTTGGTGATGATCCGGCCAAGAGCCTCGTAGTATTCCGAAAGTACGCTCATCACCTCATCGGGCGTTGCTCTCGCGGAGAAGGCGGTGAAGCCCCGCAGATCGCAGAACACAGCCACCACCTCGGTGCGGCGGCCCTCGAGCACACCGTCGCCTTTTCGGTCCACAAGCTCGGCGACCTGGGGCGCCAAGAAGCGTTTGAGTTTGGCAATGCGCTCCTGACGCTCCTGGGAGATGGCGAGTTCGGCCGCCATGGTGTTGAAGCTGTCGGCCAGGCGCTGGAGCTCATCGCCCGTTGCGATATGAATGCGATGATCGAACTGTCCGGCGCCGATGCGTTCGGTACCCTCCTCGAGCCGCCGGATCGGCTCGGTCATCCGGCTGGCCAGGACATAGGCCAATAGACCCGCTAAGGCGGCACCGGCGAGGAGGAGGCCTGCCGTCCGCCACAGGGCGGCATAGATGGGCCCATAGGCCTCCGAAAGGGGTTGCTCGACGACGACCGTCCAGTCGGGGCCGGCGACGGGTGACGCGGCAGCCGCAACCGCTTCTCCCTGCCCATCCCAGCTCGTGGCGACATCCTCCCCCGCGCGCCTGATCACCTCCCGGATTGCCCGAAAAGGAGCGAGGGTGGCCTCATCCGCCCCTCGGAGGACGAGGCTGATGTCAGGATGGGCGACGAGTCGTCCGGGAGCGTCGAGTACGAATGCGTGGCCGGTCTCCCCGACCTTGATGGCCGAGATCACATCCCAAATCAGCTTCAGGTTCACCTCGGCGAGAACCACGCCGACGGATGGTCGATTGCCGGCGATCGCAATCGTCAGGTACGGCTCCGAATCGCGATAATAACGGACCTCGCCATACCAGAGCCGGCTCGAACGGGCTCCGGCGACGGCCTCATTCTCAGAGCGGTTCGCGCGGCTCTCGGTTCGGTTCAGGCCGATGCGCGAGACATAGAGCCGCTCGCGCCCGGCGCCATCGACCAGGGTGAGGCTGACGATCGCAGGCAGCTGTCGCAGCAGGCGCAGGGCTTCGATCCGCCGCTGCTCGTCCGGTTCCTCGGTCCACGGGAGTTGAACGAGCGAGCCGAGCTGATTGGTGATGCCGTCGAGAAAGCCCTGGATCTTGGCGGCCGCGGATCTCGCCTCGACACCCAGCAACTGGTCGAGCGTCGTCCGCTGATCGCGATAGCCGAACCAGGCCTCACTGACACCATTCGTCGCCAGTGGAATGACGACAGCCAGAAAAAGCACGAGGAAGTACTTCTGGAAGAGGCCACTGAAGCGGAGACGGCGCCTGGTCATGACCGCATGCGCTTCAACCCATCCCGGCGGAAGCCGGTTGGAAAGATGCGGACAGGAATCGTGCGGAGCATCAATACGGAAGGCAAGGCTGTCATCGAAAGCCCTCGACCCGTAACGGTCACGTTTCATTGATTATGAGGCCGGGCGCGGCGCCTCGCCAGTGGTTTGTTCGGAGCCTGCATCTGTCCCTTGCCCGAGCTCCCGCACCTGGCGCTGGTGAGTACCCATGGATCCGATGAGTTCATCGGGCTGCGCGGATGCCGTCTCCGGCTCGGGAATCGATCGCCGCTCGCGGACGATCACGCCTCAAACAATCGCTCGGGGCGATCCGGCGGTGCCTCTCGATCATGAGCGCGCGGATCCAAGTGTGTCGAATTGGATACAGAAAAAGAGAAAGGCAGCGATGCTGCCCTTTTGTACTTGCCGGTTTTTGATGCACAAAGTACTTTATTGCAATGCAGCGCAGTAATTGGCGTTACCGCACTGCTCGCCCTTCTTGGGCGTTTCCTCCCTAAACTTCGGGCCGCTTCGTTGCGGCCCTTTTTCTGATCGGGGGAGCCTATTCACGGTCTTCCTGTCGGGCAAGTTAATTCTGCAGCTTCTTCGTACATCAAAAGTCTTAGCGCGTGTGCCGCGGGATGCTCCCTACACTTTCAGCCTGCAATCAACTCCTGCTTACGGTTGCATTGAAGAGCGTCGCATAACGCGTCGCCGACCAGAGGAACTGCCGGTCGAACCCTCCCGGCCGGATCCGGTCTTCGATCGGTCGAGTTGACGGCCCCGACAATATCGCAACAATGTTCCAAAAACGGGGACGGGAACATGTCGCGCAGGGATTTCGAGCAGACAATCGAGTTTATTCAGGACCTTGATCGGGCGAGAACGCCGACTGAGGTATGCGGGATGCTGCTGTCAAAGGTCCGCAGGTTTGGGGCCGAGTATGTCCTGGCAGGAACCATGCCATCGCCTGGGACAAATCGTGAGCAGCAGATCTCGAACATCATCCTTGATCATTGGCCCGTTGAGTGGTCTCGCCGTTACTTCGCTCATGGCTATGTCTTCCACGATCCCGCCATTCGGGGCGTTACGTCGAATATGAGGCCGTTCCTGTGGGATGAACTTGAGCCTCTGTATCGAGATGACGAAACGGCATGGCGAGTTATGGATGAGGCTGGTGAGTTCAGGCTGAAGCGAGGGTTCACAATTCCATTGGTAACCCTGGAAGGCGATATAGCAGGCTTCTCCTTGGCCGGCGAGAAGTTGGAGGTTTCGCCTGCAGATAGAGGAATGCTGACCCTGGTGGCAACATACGCCCTCGGCAGATCATTCCTGCTGCGCGAGGACGACGGGAAGCCGCTGCTTTCACTGAGCAGAAGGGAGCAAGAAGCGCTTCAATGGGCGGCCGAAGGAAAATCGGAATGGGAAACCGGCGCGATCATGGGGATCTCGGAGCATGGCGTGGACAAGCACATGCGTGCGGCTCGGCTTAAGCTCGGTGCCACGAGCCGAACGCATGCTGTTGCTGAAGCCATCCGCCGAGGCCTCATCAAATAGACAGTACGCTTTTGCGTACTTATGTTCCTAACATCCGATCATATGATGGTGTCCTCAATCTCAGGAGGACCTATGATCCATACCGTTACGCCCGAAAATCAGCACCTGTTTCAGGATGAAATGGAGCAGGCGTATCGACTGCGGCATCGCGTGTTTGTCGATGAAATGAAATGGACCGATCTGGCGAGGCCCGATGGCAGAGAGATCGATCAGTTCGACAATGAACATGCCGTCCATATGCTCTACATCAATGATGGCAAAGTGCATGGTTACCAGCGCATGCTGCCGTCCACGAGGCCTCATCTTCTCTCCGACGTGATGCCTCAACTCTGCGAGGACGAACGCCCTGTCGGGACGCATATCTGGGAATGGACCCGGTATTGCGTCGAGCCGGCTTACCGGGAGCGGGGGAGGGCCCTCAGTCCGGTAGCCAATGCGCTTCTCTCCGGCATCGTCGAATGGGGCCTTGAGAGCGGAATCTCCACCATCATCATCGAGATGAATCCGCTGTGGTTGCTACGTCTTGTCCAACTGCACTTCCGCACGGTCCCGCTCGGTTTGCCGCAGCGGATTGGGGATCAGGACGTTGTCGCCGTCACGGCTACCTTCGACTGTCGGACATTGTCGCGTCTCAGGGAGATGCGCGGCGACAATAGGCGTGTTCTTGCCGCGTCAGAAACAGTGACGCACCGTCTTGTGGGGTGAATCATGGCACAGAATGAAAAGGAGTTGAGCCTAAAGCGCTTTTGGTCTCAGTGTAGAGCATAGCCGGCATGCCTGATCCAGCCTTGAGCATCCTTTGCGCTGATGGTGTCGAGGGCTGGTTTGAGCTCTGCCTCCAAGGCTTCAAGGCTACGTGGGGCTTTTGCCTTGAGCCG
>NZ_JAHAMK010000084.1 GCF_018383585.1 Microvirga sp. 3-52 | reverse complement strand
CTTAAGCCGCCATTGCTTTTTTGAGGTTTTCGTCGATCTTGTCGAGGAAGCCGGTGGTGGAGAGCCACTTCTGCTCGGCGCCGACCAGGAGGGCGAGATCCTTGGTCATGAAGCCGGACTCGACCGTGTCGACGCAGACCTTCTCCAGCGTCGAAGCAAAGCGGGCGAGCTCGGCGTTGTCGTCGAGCTTGGCCCGGTGCGCCAGCCCGCGGGTCCAGGCGAAGATCGACGCGATGGAGTTGGTCGAGGTCTCCTTGCCCTTCTGGTGCTCGCGGTAGTGGCGCGTCACCGTGCCGTGGGCGGCTTCCGCCTCGACGGTCTGGCCGTCCGGCGTCATCAGCACCGAGGTCATCAGGCCGAGGGAGCCGAACCCCTGCGCCACCGTGTCGGACTGCACATCGCCGTCGTAGTTCTTGCACGCCCAGACATAGCCGCCCGACCACTTCAGGGCCGAGGCCACCATGTCGTCGATGAGGCGGTGCTCGTAGTGGATGCCGGCGGCGTCGAACTTCGCCTTGAACTCGTTGTCGTAGACCTCCTGGAAGATGTTCATGAAGCGGCCGTCGTACTGCTTCAGGATCGTGTTCTTCGTCGACAGGTAGACCGGGTACTTGCGGTTCAGGCCGTAGTTGAGCGAGGCGCGGGCGAAGTCGCGGATCGACTCGTCCAGGTTGTACATGCCCATGGCGACGCCGGCATCCGGGAACTTGAAGATCTCCTTCTCGATCACCGTGCCGTCCTCGCCCTCGAACTTCATCGTCAGGCGGCCCTTGCCGGGCACCTTGAAGTCCGTGGCCTTGTACTGGTCGCCGAAGGCGTGGCGGCCGACGATGATCGGCTGGGTCCAGCCGGGCACGAGGCGGGGCACGTTCCTGCAGATGATGGGCTCGCGGAAGATCACGCCGCCGAGGATGTTGCGGATCGTGCCGTTGGGCGACTTCCACATCTCCTTGAGGCCGAATTCCTGCACGCGGCCCTCGTCCGGCGTGATGGTGGCGCATTTGACGCCGACGCCGTACTTCTTGATGGCGTGGGCTGCATCCACCGTGACCTGGTCGTTGGTGGCGTCGCGGTGCTCGACGCCGAGATCGTAGTACTTCAGGTCGATGTCGAGATAGGGGTGGATCAGCTTG
>NZ_JAHAMK010000083.1 GCF_018383585.1 Microvirga sp. 3-52 | reverse complement strand
AGTCCATCACGGCGGCGACGACGCCGGCGCCGACGGTGCGGCCGCCTTCGCGGATGGCGAAGCGCAGCTTCTCTTCCATGGCGATCGGCGCAATCAGCGTCACTTCCATGGTGATGTTGTCGCCCGGCATCACCATCTCGGTGCCCTCAGGCAGCGTCACCACGCCGGTCACGTCCGTCGTGCGGAAGTAGAACTGCGGACGGTAGTTGCCGAAGAACGGCGTATGGCGTCCGCCCTCTTCCTTGGTCAGGATGTAGGCCTCGGCCTTGAACTTCGTGTGCGGCTTGATCGAGCCCGGCTTGCACAGCACCTGGCCGCGCTCCACGTCCTCGCGCTTCGTGCCGCGCAACAGCACGCCCACGTTGTCGCCCGCCTGGCCCTGGTCGAGCAGCTTGCGGAACATCTCAACGCCCGTCACCGTGGTCTTCTGCGTGTCGCGCAGACCCACGATCTCCACTTCCTCGCCGACCTTCACGATGCCGCGCTCGACCCGGCCCGTCACCACCGTGCCGCGGCCCGAGATCGAGAACACGTCCTCGATCGGCATCAGGAACGGCTGGTCCACCGGACGCTCCGGCTGCGGGATGTAGCGGTCGACCTCGGCCATCAGCTCGAGCACGCGCTCGCGGCCGATCTCCGGCGAACGGTCCTCCAGAGCGCACAGGGCCGAGCCCTTCACGATCGGAATGTCGTCGCCCGGGAAGTCGTACTTCGACAGAAGCTCGCGCACCTCCAGCTCAACCAGGTCGAGCAGCTCGGCGTCGTCGACCATGTCGACCTTGTTCATGAACACCACCAGGGCCGGCACACCCACCTGACGCGCCAGCAGGATGTGCTCGCGGGTCTGCGGCATCGGGCCGTCCGCCGACGACACCACCAGGATCGCCCCGTCCATCTGCGCCGCGCCCGTGATCATGTTCTTCACGTAGTCGGCGTGCCCGGGGCAGTCCACGTGGGCATAGTGCCGGTTCGTGGTCTCGTATTCCACGTGCGCGGTCGAGATCGTGATCCCGCGCGCCTTCTCCTCCGGCGCCTTGTCGATCTGGTCGTACGCCGTAAACGTCGCCCCGCCCGACTCCGCCAGAACCTTCGTGATCGCCGCCGTCAGAGACGTCTTGCCATGGTCCACGTGACCAATCGTCCCAATGTTGCAGTGCGGCTTATTGCGCTCAAACTTTTCCTTCGCCAT
>NZ_JAHAMK010000017.1 GCF_018383585.1 Microvirga sp. 3-52 | reverse complement strand
TCACGAACAACCTGACCGCCAAGATCGAAGGTCTGTACGTGAACCTCGAGCGCGACGACAACTTCGTCAGCCCGACCGCAACGGGCGGCAGCGACGAGAGCGAGTTCGGCGTGGTGCGTGCCGGTCTGAACTTCAAGTTCGGCACCTACTAAGATCCATCGCTCACGCGATCGACGAAAGGCCCGGGTCAACGCCCGGGCCTTTTTATTTTATGGCGTCACCCTGGTCTTGGAATAGGCCGGGACGCGGGATTCGAAATCGGCCACCCAGGCGACGAGCCTGGGATAGCTCTCGCGCCAGCGGCCGCCGAAGCGCAGATCGAGATAGCCCAGCGCACAGGCGAGAGCGATCTGGCCGATATGAAGAGGCTGGCCTGCTGCCGAGAGATGAGCCTCCGCGTGATCGAGACCGCGGCGCACCTTGTCGGCCTGGTGGCTGACCCATTTCGGCTCATGTCTGTCTTCCGGTCGGAAGCGGCCCTCGTAGACCTGCAGCAGCGCCGCATCCGTGATGCCGTCGGCAAGTGCCTGATCGCGCAGGGCGGAGAATCTCTCCGGACCATTGGGGATGATGCCGCCGCCCCCGGCGAGATGATCGAGGAAATCCACGATCACGCGGGAATCGTAGAGCACGTCGCCGTTCTCCAGAATCAGCGCCGGGATCTTGCCCAGCGGATTCTGCCGCCGGATGGAATCCTCAGGGTTCAAGGTATCCGCATCGACGATCTGGATGCGATCGGAGAGTCCGAGGATCGAGGCGGAGAGTTTGACCTTCCGCCCGAAGGGCGATGCGGGCGAGGAGCGGAGAACGAGCATTGATGACCCCTGGTGAGAGAATGACAGGAGTCATGAACGCTCGCGTCCCGAACGGCAATCCGCTTTAAGCAGGAGGCCCGAAGGCTTCACAGCGATAAGCCCCGTAGCCGCTGCGCGACAGGCGCTCCGCCAAAGCCGGCAGCAGCCTTTCCGCCTCCTCTCTCAGAGACCAAGGCGGATTGAGGACGAAGAGGCCGCTGCCGTTGAGCCGCGACGGATCGCGCGGATCATCCACATAGAGTTCGAGGCGAAGCCCCGGGCGTGTGCTTTCCTCATGCAGTTGTGCCGCCGCCGCATCGACAGGGTCGACATCCTTGATCGGATACCAGCCGGCATAGACGCCGGTGGGCCATTTCTTCAGAGCGGCGATCAACTCCGTCCCGAGCCGGTCCAGTTCGTCGGGCTTCTCGTAAGGCGGATCGATGAGCACGAGTCCACGCTTCTCCTTCGGCGGAATCAGCGCATGAAGCGCCGTCCAGCCGTCCAGATGCATCACCTTGAGATTCGCCACCTCATTGTAGGCCTCGTTCAGCACCGCGTGATCGGCCGGGTGCAGTTCCACGAACACGCCCCGGTCCTGCCGCCGCAGAAGCTCGCGCACAATCGCTGGCGAACCGGGATAGGCGGTCGCGCCATGCCGTGCTCGCACGTCGGCCACCACGCTCCGGTAGGGGGCGAGGATCTCCTCCACGTCAGGCGAAAAGGCCTCGCCCAGGCGCCCGATCCCTTCGACCCACTCCCCTGTCCGTCCGGCCTCGTCGCCGGCAAGGTCGTAAAGACCGATCCCCGCATGGGTGTCGATGACGCGCAGCGGTGTCTCCTTGCGCTGCAGATAGACCAGGATACGCACCAGGAGAGCGTGCTTCATGACGTCGGCGAAATTGCCGGCGTGAAAGGCGTGTCGGTAATTCATTGTCGTCCTAAACCATCGGATTCAAAAGTAGACCTCACTTTGGGGGCGATCCGATGCTCGTCTCCCTTTTGGGCGCATCCTTCGATGCCCTATCTCACCGCCGGGACCGTAATCTCGCCTGCGCGGCAACTGTCTCCGTCGACCTCCGGACACCGGCGGAAGCCACGCAGATCCTTGGCAAGGCAGATGCGGACCTCCTGAAAAATACGCCGTCCGCAGGAAACGGAAACCATGTCGGCATGCAAGCCCGGATTGGCGTTCATGAAGGCGCGCTCGATCTCGCTCGGTAGCACCTTGGAGCGGCTGTCCAGGGACTTGAACCCGTCCGGGATGCGCACGAGTTCGCGGGCCTGCCGAACCGCCCGGAAATAGCCGCTCGGCGACTCGCCCGTGCAGGTTCCGTGCTTGCGCCACTGATAGCGCGCCAGGTTGTCGTCAGGGAACAGGCCGCTGGCATCGGCGAGCGCCGCCCGCGGAACGAAGCGGCCGCTCGGCTCGCAGAAGCTGGGATAGCCCTGCTCCCGCTGGGGCCATAGGCCATGGGTCACGAAGCCGAGACCGCTGCCGGTATCGCATTGCCGGCTTCGGCTGCCGCTGTTCTCGCAGAAGCCGGGCGACCAGGAAAGAGCCAGGACATAGAAGTCGAACTGCCCCATGGGGGCGCCCCTCGCCTCCCGGGGGCCCTGAGCTGCAGAAGGAAGGATCGAGAGAAGGCAGGCGCCCGCGAAGGCAAGGCACCAGCGCAGGATCAAGGAGCCGCCTGCTTGCAATGCGGCGCGAAAGAATAGTGGCGGTCGAGGCCGTCGACGCAGGCCTCCGTGTTCCAGCCGATGCCGATGAAGCCGAGATCCTCACGGATCGAGAAGTTGATTCTCCGCTTGTAGCCGTCGGACACGATCACGGTGCCGGTGCAGAAGCGGCGGGGGATGTAATCGAGCCCCCAGGGACGCCATGCGACTTCCCGCACGCGCTCGAAGCCGACCAGCTGGAGGTCTGAATTCCAGAACCGGCCCTCTTTATGGGCGAATCTCGAGCTGATGTCCCGGAGCACGGAGGGATCGGCGCAGGCCGGCAACGACGCGTCGAAAGGCTCCTCCCGCCGTTCCGCGGGATTGATCTCGCGCGCAAGCGCAGGCGCGCTCAACAACATGCAGGAGATGAAAGCCGCCAGCCACTTCATTCGAATGCTCCGCCAAGTCTACAGACCGTATAACATCGACCATGTGGGCGGCGCCCGCGAAGGTCAAGATCCGCTTACGCTTTAATAGATGGCGTGGCTGTTGAGCATCATCGGCTGGCCTGAAGAACGCCCCTGCTGCCTCGGGGGAGCATAGGTCTGTTCGGCCGGCCGGCCGGCGGGCGGAAGGGGCGCCGGGGAATAGGACTGGGATATGGGGTTCTTTGAAGATCCCGCATTCGGTCCCGGCAGATCGGCCGCATAGGCCCCACCGGAGGAATAGCGTGTCGCCGGGGGAACCGGCGCGGAGATGACCGGAGACGGCGGCGGGGGCGCCGGCGGAATATGGGCCTCCCCGTCTGGGACGTCCTGCTCCAGATCGACGGGAGCCAGGTCGCCTGACGCCGCCGCGCTCTGGAGAGCCTCGCGGCTGCGTTCGGGATCGATTCGGGGGGCGAATTTCAGGATCGGCTTGCAGATGCGCCGCTCGCCCCGGGGATCATGCCGCGCCAGGTCGATATGGAAATGATCGTAATGGAAGGCGTCGGAACCCGGGCCGAGCACCGTGGTGAAGTAGCGGCAGGAGCCGACGAAGGCCTCGCGCAGGAATTCCTGTTCGGTGGCATCCCCTCCCCGCCAGCCCTTGACCACGGAGATCTCCCGGCCATCGGCCAGGACGAAGCCCATCACGTCGAGCGCATTGCCGAACGCGTGCTCGGAGACCTTCGCACCCCGCTGGTTGTTGCGGGGACGGCAGGAATAGGAGCCCGCCTTGATGTCGGCCAGAGGCACGCCGAAATACATTTCGGCCGCGGGCCTGACGATCTCGTCCAGCCACGTATCGATGCGGGGAATGATCGGGCAGGCCAGCGTGACCTTCGACTTCAACCCCACCGCGCCGTTGTTGAAGGCCGAAACCTTGAACGGATAATCCATGCCGCAGACGCCCGGCCCGTCGATCTTGGAGCTGAGAGCCATATAGGCGGAGGGCTGCACGAGGCGCTGCGACAGGCAGGCCTCCTCGGCCTGGGCACGCCAAGGCTCACGCTGCTCGAACCGAAACAGCCCGCAACCGGTAAGCCCAAGCCCAATGAGCGATAGGGCAAAAAACGCAACTAACCCACGACGCATGAACGGGAGACTGGCCCAAAGGTCGTAAACATCCGGTCAACGTCGGAAAATGTCCTCTGAAGTCGGCTCGATTCGGTTCCCCTCAGACGCAGTTTCGCACACCGATCCCCGCTGTGCCCAGGTGCGACAGAATCGAGCAGGAACTTTTTTCGACTAAATTTGCGCAGATATTCCACTTGGGGAAACAAGGAGTTAACTTCTTGTTAACGATTACATTGCTTGCAGCCACGTCGTTTGCGACACTCCGGGGCGCTTCTCAGGATCCCGCAGGTTTGATAGGGTGCCTCTGCATTCAGATAGGGGATTAACCCCTTCAGAAAGAGGGGCTTCGATGAACCTGACTTCGAACCTGGACTGGACGTCCAAGCTCAACATCGCCGCCGTCTGCGTTTCCTTCTCCTTCATCTGCGCTGTTTTTTCTGGTCTTTTCTAAGACAGCATCGACGGCCCCTGGTGGAGCCGAACATCGATTTCATGGTTTCAACGCTGCCGCCTCCGGCAGCGTTTTTCATGTCTCCGGACAGGGCACTTCCGTGATGCTCCAGGACATCACGTTGATCTCCATCTGGCACTGCGCCAGCTTGGGACCCGCGGCGGTCCTGAGACAGACCTTCTCTCCGGGCGCGAACATCCTGCCTTGGGCCCGGCAATAGCAATCGAGCGGATTGTGGGCCTGGGCCGTCTGGGACATCGGCACTTCGTGGGCCAAGACCGGGGCTGCCGCGATCAGGCCGAGAAAGACAACGACGCTGCGCATGAGACGTCTCCGTATGTCATTTCACGGACGATGCTCATCCTGTCACGAGACCGCGTCAAGCGTCGATTATCGCCACCTTTCCGCCGCCCGGTCGTCGGCCTCCTTGGCCTCGACCCAGGCGCCGACCAATCCATCCTTGAGATGCTCGCGCTTCCAGAAAGGCGCGTGGGTTTTCAGGTAGTCCATCAGGAATGAGGCCGCCTCGAAGGCCGCTTGGCGGCTGGCGCTGGCCGTGAGCACGAGAACGATTCCCTCGCCCGGCACGATCTTGCCGAACCGATGGATGATTGTGAGGCCGAGAAGGTTCCAGCGGGTCTGCGCCTGGGCGGCGATGCGGCCGATCTCGGCCTCCGCCATGCCTGCGTAATGCTCGAGTTCGAGGGCCGCGAGCCGCCCGTCCTCGTCCCGGCACAGGCCGGTGAAGGCGACGACCGCCCCGATATCCGCCCTCCCGTCGGTCAGGGCCGCCGTTTCGGCGGCGGCATCGAAGGGCTCGGCCTGGATGCGGATGGTGTGTGCCATGGCGGTCCCGCCCCTCGAGAGGCTAGCCGCCTGTCATGGGCGGGAAGAAGGCGATTTCCCGGGCCCCTGCAATCCGGGCCTCGGGCTTGACGTGGACATGGTCGATGGCAGCCCGGACAATGCCTTCGTTCTCGAAGGCATACTCGTATTCCTCACCCCGGCCTCTCAGCCAGCGCACCAGTTCGGCGACCGTCCCAATGCCGTCCGGCACCGCGACCTCCTCGTCCGTCCGGCCGATTCGCTCGCGCACCCAGGCGAAATAGACGAGCTTCATGGCCTCTCACCCTCGTCGACGAGGTGGTGGATGCCGTTCTTGAAGTAGTCCCAGCCGGTGTAGATCGTCAGGATCGCCGCGACCCAGAGCAGGACGATGCCGATCAGGGTGTTGTTGGGCAGGACCGTCTCGCCGGCCGGCCCGGCGATCAGGAAGCCCAGGGCCACGAGCTGGAGGGTGGTCTTCCACTTGGCGACCCGGCTCACCGGAACGCTGACCTTCAGCTCGGCCAGGAACTCGCGCAGGCCCGAGACCAGGATCTCGCGGCACAGGATGACGATGGCCGCCCACAGCGCCCAGCCGTGGATCGTGCCGTCGGCCACCAGCATCAGCAGGCAGGCGGCCACGAGAAGCTTGTCCGCGATGGGATCGAGCATGCGCCCGAGCGCCGATTGCTGGGCGAAGGTCCGGGCCACGTAGCCGTCGAGGTAATCGGTGATCGCCGCCACGGCGAACACGATGAGAGCCAGCCAGCGCGACCAATGGTCCTCGGGCCAGAACAGGAGGCCGACCACGGCCGGCACCGCAACGAGCCGACCGTAGGTCAGCATGTTCGCCAGGTTGAAAGCCTTCGAGCGGCCCAGGGAGGAAACGGTCTTCATCACAGCTGCAGGAAGCATGAGGACGGTCGGTCCGTCAATCGGACAAGCCTCGGTTGCACACCCCCGCCAGCCGGCGAACACGGCAATGTGAGGCCCGCCTGACCTCTGGTGCCCCGGACTGTCATGCTCAGCTCCTCTCATGGAAGAAGTCGAAGACCGCGCGGGCCGTTGCGGCATTGACGCCGGGCGCCTTCATCAGGTCCTCGAGGGCGGCGCGCTGGATCGCCTTGACGGTCCCAAAATGGTGCAGGAGCGCCCGCTTGCGGGTCGGCCCGATGCCGGGGATCTCGTCGAGAGGGTTCTTCACCAGCTCGCGCTTGCGTTTGGCGCGATGCGCCCCGATGGCGAAGCGGTGAGCTTCGTCGCGGAGGCGCTGCACGAAATAGAGCGCGGGATCCCGCGGCGGCATCTTGAAGGGCGGCTGGCCGGGCTTGAAGAAGGTCTCGCGCCCGGCATCGCGGTCGCGTCCCTTGGCGATGCCGACCAGGGACACGTCGTCTTCGCTCACGCCCACCTCCGCCAGAGCTTGTCGGGCCGCCTCCAGCTGGCCCTTGCCGCCGTCGATCAGGACCAGATCGGGCCAGGCGGGAAAGGCGTCGTCTCCCGTCGGCCCGTCCGCCTCCGAGCCCCTCGGCTCCTCCTTCACCAGGCGGGCGAAGCGGCGCTGCAGCATCT
The DNA here is from genome assembly GCF_018383585.1 of Microvirga sp. 3-52. Lineage (GTDB taxonomy): Bacteria > Pseudomonadota > Alphaproteobacteria > Rhizobiales > Beijerinckiaceae > Microvirga. Next base: position 95,364 of record NZ_JAHAMK010000017.1, on the reverse strand, counting down.
CGCGCATCATGCCGTAATCGTCGCCGGGCTTCAGTTCCTCGGACTTCATGTTGAAGGTGCGGTAATGCTGCTTCATGAAGCCGTTGACACCCGCCACCACCATGGCGCCCACCGCATTGGTGCCCATGATGTGCGAGTTGTCGTAGACCTCCACACGCCTCGGCACTTTCGGCAGCCCGAAGGCCTGGCCGAGGGACACGAGGAGCTTCTGCTGCGACGAGGTATCGGCGAGGCGCCGGCCCAGCGCCTCACGGGCATTGCGCAGCGCGTATTCGATGAGCTGGCGCCGCTCGCCGCGCTGAGGCGAATGGATCTCGACCCGGGTCTCGGTCCGGGTGGAGAGCGCCGCCGCCATGAGCTCGGCGTCCTCGATCTCGTGCGAGAGCAGGATCAGGCGGGGGGCCGGCTTGTCGTCATAGAACTGCGCCATGAACGAGCCCAGAACCTCCTCCCGGCTCATGGACTTGTCCGCCTTCGGGAAATACGCGCGGTTGCCCCAGTTCTGCCAGTTGCGGAAGAAGAACACCTCGACGCAGAACTGGCCGGCCTGCTCGTCGAGGGCGAAGACGTCCGCCTCCTCCACCGACTGCGTGTTGATGCCCTGCACGCCCTGGATGGCCGACAGGGCCGCCAGCCGGTCGCGGCAGCGTGCGGCGCGCTCGAACTCGAGTTCCTCGGCCGCGGCTTGCATCTCGTCCGTAATGCGCTGCTTCACCGCATTCGACTTGCCTGACAGGAAAGCGCGCGCCTCGGAGACCAGCTCCGCATATTCCTCCGACGAGATCTCGTTGGTGCAGGGCCCGGAGCAGCGCTTGATTTGGAACAGCAGGCAGGGCCGCGTGCGGTTCTCGTAATAGCTGTCGTTGCAGGAGCGCAGCAGGAATGCGCGCTGCAGCGCATTGATGGTGCGGTTCACCGCCCAGACGCTGGCGAAGGGGCCGTAGTAATCGCCCTTGCGCTTCCTCGCGCCGCGATGCTTCACGAGCTGCGGCGCCTCGTGATCGGCGGTGAGCAGGATGTAGGGAAGCGACTTGTCGTCCCGCAGCAGCACGTTGTAGCGGGGCTTGAGCTGCTTGATGAGATTGGCCTCGAGCAGCAGCGCTTCGGTCTCCGTCGCCGTGGTGACGAATTCCATCGAGGCGGTCTGGCCGATCATCCGGGCGATGCGGTTCGAATGCGCCTGCCCGCGCGCGTAGGAGCCGACGCGGCTCTTCAGGCTCTTCGCCTTGCCGACATAGAGCACGTCACCCTTCGCATCGAGCATGCGATAGACGCCGGGCGCATTGGGAAGGGTATTCCAGAAATGCCGGATGACCTCGGTGCCGCGCTGAACCGAATCGGGATTGACCTCCAGATCGAACTCGACGTCCGAGCCGCTTTCGACGGCTGTGGACTCATCGTCTTCCTCGTTGTCCAGAATGTCCGGCGGGACGTCGTTGGTGGTGTTGCGACTCATGGGAGAGATTTAAGGGCTCGGGAGTCGCGAGGAAAGTGCCGCCGACGAACTGGCGCAGCCCCGCCGTTCGGTCTAAACGGCTAAGCTCCTGGAATAGGCAAGGGAACGGTCATGCGCCTGTCGATCGTCACATCAGCCGTCGTGGCGGCCCTGGTGGGTTTCGGCAGCACGATCGCCATCATCATCGCGGCCGCCCAGGCGGTGGGTGCCGATGCCGCGCAGACGTCGTCCTGGGTGGCATCCCTGTGCCTGGCGACAGCGGCCATCAGCGGAATCCTCAGCATCCGCTATCGCATTCCCGTTGTGGCGGCCTGGTCAACGCCCGGCGCGGCGCTGATTGCGGCCTCCAGCGGGATCTCCATCCATGCGGCTGTCGGGTCGTTTCTCCTGGCAGGCGCTCTGATCGTGCTCGCCGCTTTCATCAAGCCGTTCGGGCGGCTGATCGAGCGCATCCCCACCCCGATCGCGGCCGCGATGCTGGCAGGCATTCTCATCCGCTTCGTCATGGCCGTGTTCGAGAGCGCTCAGGCGGCACCCGGCCTGGTACTCCCGTTGGTCGGTCTCTTTCTGGTCATGCGCCTCTACAACGCGGCCTTTGCGGTGCTTGCGGTCCTCTTCGTAGGCCTGGGGCTTGCCTTCGGGGGCGGCCTTGCGCAACCTCTCGCCGCCGGTCTGAGCCTGTCCTCCCTCACCTTCATCGAGCCGGCCTGGGAGCTGGCTGCCCTGATCGGATTGGGAATCCCGCTCTTCCTGGTCACCATGGCGTCGCAGAACCTGCCCGGTTTCGCGGTTCTGCGGGCATCCGGGTACGCACCTCCATCGCGACCCATCCTGGCCGTTTCCGGCCTCGCCTCCGTCGTCACGGCATTTTTCGGCGCCCATACGAGCAATCTCGCGGCGATTTCGGCCGCGATCTGCACCGGGCCCGACACCCACCCCGATCCGGCCAAGCGCTGGATGGTCGGTCCGTTCTACACCCTGTGCTATCTGATCATCGCCGCATTCAGCGCGGCTCTGATCGGCCTGATCGCCGCCTTGCCTCCGGAGCTCATTCGGACCGTGGCAGGACTTGCCCTCATGGGCGCCTTTGCCGGCGCCTTGAGCTCGGCCCTGTCCGAGAACTCAAAGATCCTTCCGGCAGTACTGACCCTGGCTGTCACAGCCTCCGGCCTGACGCTCCTCGGGATCGGCTCTGCCTTCTGGGGCCTGACGGCAGGCCTCCTTGCCCTCGGGGTCGATGCCCTCGCCCTTCGCCTGCGTAAGCGCGCCTGATCTGGACGGCGGCCTCCGTTAAGCTTAAAACTTCGTTACGAAGAACAAGAACGGGGGCCTCCATGGCCGGGATGAAGCATGCATGGCGGCTTGCCGCTATGGTCCTGACGGCGGCTCTGGGAGCCTGTCAGGGAACGTTCAGCGGGTCGCCGGAAGGCGTTCCGGTGGCCCTGGAGAGCATCGACGGCGCCCCGGCTCCCATCCGCACGGCCCTGGTCGACGAACTGGCCAGCGCGGCCACCGACCGCAAGGTCGACCTCGTCGGCGCCAGCGCCCAGGCGCGCTACCGGGTCCGCGGCTATTTGTCGACCTCGACCGAGGATGGGGAAACCAAGGTGGCCTATGTCTGGGACGTCTTCGATTCCCAGAAGCGCCGGGCCAAGCGTCTGGCCGGATCGAGCCCCGTTCCCGCCTCCTCCATTTCGGATCTCGACAAGGCCGCGCTCGCCAAGCTGGCGCAGGCCAGCATGGACGAGATCGCCGAGTTCCTGACGGCGGCCAAGTCAGAAACCGTGTCCGAAACGCCCGAAGCACCCATTCAGACAGCGGAGGTTTCGGGCGACGAACCCGCTGTTGCGTTGCAGTGATTGCATGACTACAGGGCAAACTTGCAGCATATCGAAAGCCTTCCATCTATTGTGACGGTTTCATATCGCTGCTAAGAGCCTTGCGCCCAGCCGTGCAGGGATTATGGCATTGCGCAGCGCGGGTTATCGGTCACTCGAAGCCAAAGTTGCTTGCATGAAGCTCGTTGCGGGAAATTCCAACCGTCCGCTGGCAGAGGCCATCTCCGCCTATCTCAATGTGCCGTTGGCCAAGGCTCAGGTCAGGCGCTTCGCGGACATGGAGGTCTTCGTCGAGATTCAGGAAAACGTGCGCGGCGAGGACACCTTCATCATCCAGTCGACCTCGTTCCCCACCAACGACCATTTGATGGAGCTTCTCATCATCACGGATGCACTGCGCAGGGCGTCAGCCCGCCGCATCACCGCGGTGATCCCCTATTTCGGCTATGCCCGCCAGGACCGCAAACCGGCCGCCCGTACCCCGATTTCGGCCAAGCTCGTCGCCAACATCATCGCCCATGCGGGCGTCGATCGCGTACTGACGCTGGATCTCCATGCGGGTCAGATTCAGGGCTTCTTCGACATCCCGACCGACAACCTCTTCGCCGCTCCCACCCTGGCGCGCGACATCAAGGATCATCTCGACGGCGGCAACCGCATGGTGGTCTCGCCCGATGTGGGCGGCGTGGTGCGCGCCCGCGCGCTCGCCAAGCGCATCGACGCGCCGCTCGCCATCGTCGACAAGCGCCGTGAGCGGCCCGGTGAATCGGAGGTGATGAACATCATCGGCGACGTGTCCGGCCGCTCCTGCATCCTCGTCGACGACATCGTCGATTCCGGCGGCACCCTGGTGAACGCCGCCGACGCGCTCCTCGCCAACGGGGCGAAGGAAGTCTACGCCTACATCACCCACGGCGTCCTCTCCGGCGGCGCGGTGGCGCGTATCGCGGGCTCCCGGCTGAAGGAACTCGTGATCACCGACTCGATCATGCCGACCGAAGCCGTGAAGGTCGCCCACAACATCCGGGTCATCTCCATCGCCCAGCTCATGGGCGAGGCCATCGGCCGTACGGCGACGGAAAGCTCGGTGTCGAGCCTGTTCGACTGAGCCGAGAGGCTACGGCCTCTTGGGGAAGCCAATCCCTATCGCGGTTTGAACCTAAGCGTTCGGCGCTTGATGCCTGTTCGAGGAAATCTATCAGAGCACCTCGCAGGTCATCCGGGGCCCTTATCTCAGGTGAAAGTTCCTACGGCGCCCCGGTGGCATAGCAGATACCGGCCCCCCGGTTTTTATTTCGCCAGCATCATTCTCCTCTCGAAGAACGCTGACTAGGTGCTTCCATAAGTAACCGTCTCTGTTTTCGAGAGGTGCAGCGTCATCGACGGGAGCCCGTCCGACGGCGCAATTAAAGTTCTTTGGGTTCTGGCCTGTTACGAAGACGCTCTGAAGCCCGTCGACATTCTCCTTGAGAGGGTCTGGAAGAAGCATGGCGGCAAGGCGCGGGGAGCTCCCGGAATAGTCGCACCTGCTTTTCGAGACGATTTCCTTGAGGGCTTGGAGTTGATCCCCGGATCAACGCCGGGAAGGGGATGACGCGATGGGGCATGACACCGTCCCTGGTCACACGCTCCCCCGGTCCTCTGATCTTCATAAGGAAACAGGGAAAGACGGCGGATGTCCTGATCAACTGCGCCAAGCAGTTTTTCTTGCCCTTCAAGGCACTTTCCCCTATAAGCCGCGTCGCGCCCGCTCGACACCCTTGGAGGCACGGGCGCTAACCTCATGGCCGCCGGTAGGTTTTTCTGAAAAACCTGGGCGGCCATCGGTTTTTAAACCCATTTCAAAGGACCACGACCATGAGCGAAGTAAAGCAAATCAAGGCCGTGGCGCGCGACCGGGCCGGCAAGGGGGCCGCCCGGGCCGTTCGTCGCCAAGGCCAAGTTCCCGCCGTCATCTACGGAGCCGGCCAGCCGGCCCAGGCGATCGCCCTCGACTTCAACCAGACCAAGCAGCTGATCTTCGCCGGTCACTTCCTGACCACGATCTTCGAGATCGACGTGGACGGTCAGACGACCCGCGCCATTCCGCGCGACTACCAGCTCGACCCGGTGCGGGACTTCCCCGTCCATGTCGACTTCCTGCGCCTCGCGCAGGGTCAGGCGATCAAGGTCGTGGTGCCGGTGCACGTGGTCGGCCAGGAGAAGAGCCCCGGCGTGAAGCGCGGCGGCGCGCTCCAGATCGTCGAGCACTCGGTGGAACTGCTCGTTCCGTCCGACGCGATCCCGGACTTCATCGAGGTTTCGATTGCCGACCTCGAGATTGGCTCCTCGGTTCACCTCAACGACATCGCCCTGCCGAACGGCGCCAAGGCGACTTCGACCGAGAACATGACCCTCGTGACCGTCGTGGCCCCGACCGGCCTCACGGAAACGGATGCGGCTCCGGCGGCTGCCGAAGGCACCGCTGCTGCCTGATCGGCCTGATCGGGCGTTCAAGCCCATCGATCGGCTTCGACGCTCCGACCGCAAGGCCGGAGCGTTTCTTATGAGCAGGACCAAGCGATGCGCCTCTTCGTCGGCCTCGGCAATCCCGGATCCCGCTACGCCAGGAACCGCCACAATATCGGTTTCATGGCCGTGGACGAGATTGCGCGCGTGCACAACGCTGGCCCCTGGCGCAAACGCTTCCATGCGGAAACGGCGGACGCGGTGATCGGCGGCGAAAAGGTCCTGCTGATCAAGCCGCAGACCTATATGAACCTGTCCGGCCAGGCGGTGGGGGAAGCGCAGAACTTCTTCAAGATTCCCCTGCATGACGTGACGGTCTTCTACGACGAGCTCGATCTTCCGCCCGCCAAGCTGCGCGTGAAGATCGGCGGCGGCAATGCCGGCCATAACGGGCTTCGCTCGATCTCGGCCCATTGCGGTAATGAATATCGCCGCGTGCGGCTCGGCATCGGCCATCCCGGCCACAAGGCTCTGGTGCAAAGCCATGTGCTGGGCGATTTCGGAAAAAGCGAAGGGGAATGGGTCGAGGACCTGTGCCGGATCATCGCAGACAACGCCGCCCTTCTCGCCAAGGCCGAGGACGGGAGTTTTCAGAACAAGGTCCACCTCGCCATGGAGGCGAGAGGCTGGACGGACGTGAAGCGGCCCGGAGAAAAGGCCACATAACAAACAAAGGAGTGAGGCCATGGGCTTCAAGATGGGCATCGTCGGCCTGCCGAATGTGGGCAAGTCCACCCTCTTCAACGCTTTGACGCAGACCGCTGCCGCGCAAGCCGCGAACTATCCGTTCTGCACCATCGAGCCCAACGTGGGCGACGTCGCGGTGCCGGACGAGCGGCTCGACCAGCTCGCTTCCATTGCCGGCTCGGCGCAGATCATCCCGACCCGCCTCACCTTCGTGGACATCGCGGGCCTCGTGCGCGGCGCGTCGCGGGGCGAAGGTCTCGGCAACCAGTTCCTCGCCAATATCCGCGAAGTCGATGCCATCGCCCATGTCGTGCGCTGCTTCGAGGACACGGACATCACGCACGTCGAAGGCAAGATCGATCCCATCGCCGATATCGAGACCATCGAGACCGAGCTGATGCTGGCCGACCTCGACAGCCTCGAGAAGCGCGTCACCGCGCTCGAGAAGAAGGCCAAGGGCAACGACAAGGAAGCGAAGGAAACCCTCGACCTCGTCAACCGCACCCTGCCCCTGCTGCGCGAGGGCAAGCCTGCCCGTCTGGTGGAGCGCAAAGTCGAGGAAGAGCGCCTGTTCCAGATGCTCGGCCTCCTCTCCTCCAAGCCCGTGCTCTACGTCTGCAACGTGGAGGAAGCTTCCGCCGACAAGGGCAACGCGTTCTCCGCACGGGTTTTCGAACGTGCCAAGGAAGAAGACGCCAAGGCGGTGGTCGTCTCGGCCAAGATCGAGAGCGAGATCGCGGTTCTGCCGCCCGAGGAGCAGAAGGACTATCTCGACGCGGTCGGCCTCGAGGAACCAGGGCTCAACCGGGTGATCCGCGCCGGCTACGACCTTCTCGGCCTGATCACCTACTTCACCGTCGGCCCCAAGGAAGCCCGCGCCTGGACGGTCACCAAGGGCACCAAGGCTCCGGGTGCCGCGGGCGTGATCCATACGGATTTCGAGAAGGGCTTCATCCGCGCCGAGACCATCGCCTATGCGGACTACACCTCACTCAAGGGCGAGGCCGGCGCACGCGATGCAGGCAAGCTGCGGCTGGAGGGCAAGGAATACACGGTGCAGGACGGCGACGTGATGCACTTCCGGTTCAATACTTGAGGTCAAAACGACTCCTCTGGTCCTTAAGAAGGTCGCTTTCTTGCACCCTCTCCTCTTTATACCCTCTCCTCATACCCTCTCCTCGTCATGGCCGGCCTTGTGCCGGCCATCCCGATCGGAAGAGCTCAGAGTTTCATGCCATCGGGATCACCGGCACAGGGCCGGTAATGACATGGAGGTTGAGAAAAGACGGCCTCCTCAATCTGTCGGAATCCTGAACAGGGGCTTTTTCGTCCGTTCAGGACCGTTCTGCGACAAAGCCCGCATGAAGGATGTGATTCATGCAGGCTTTTTTTGACAACTTCGTCTCTCCCGGGCTCGGCAATGCCGAATTCTTCGTCGGCGTGCTCGTGGCCTGCGGATTTCTCATGATCGGCATTTCGTCCCTGATGCCCAGGAGCGGCAACGACAAGCTCGAGTGGTGGGAACGCTAGCGACTCGTGCGGATCCGAAGGGCTGCAGATGCTATGGACGGCCCGCCGCTTTCAGGATGAGCGAAGCGATGATGTCGGGCTGTGAGATGAGCGAGAGATGGCTCGCCTTCACCTCGATCGTCTCCGCCCCCATCCGCTTGGCCATGAAGCGTTGCAGGTCCGGATTGATCGTTCGGTCCTCCGTCGAGACGGCATAAAAGTTCGGCTTCGACCGCCAGGCCGCCTGTCCCGTCCTGCCGGCCAGCAGCGCCTTGTGGAACGGCTCCTGCACGGCGTAGAGCACCTTCGCCCGCTCCTCCGGCAGATCGCCCGCGAAATCGCGCAGGAACGCGGCCTCGCTGAGCCTCCCCTCATCGCCGTCGTACATGATGCCCGCCGTCGCCGGAGGCGCCGGGTACTGCATGGCGAGGGCCGCGTAGTCCTCGCCGGCATCGGGCGCCCGTGCCGCCACGTAGACGAGCGACGAGACCCTCGGGTCGACACCCGCTTCCGTAACGATCATGCCGGCGAAGGAGTGGCCGGCCAGCACGGTGGGCCCCTCCTGGCGGGCCAGCACGCGCCGGGTCGCCGCAACGGCCTCGTCAAGAGTCGTCAGTGGGTTCTGAACGGACGTGACGTTGAGCCCGGCTGCCTGAAGGCGCGGAATCACTTCGGACCAGCACGACCCGTCGGCGAACAGCCCATGCACGAGCACGACGTTCCTTGCGGCCGGGACAGGATCCGCGGCTCGTGCCGGGCCCGAACGGAGCGGTGTCGCGGCGGCTATGGCCACGAGCGATCCGAGGAAAGTGCGACGATCCATCATGGAAGGCTCCCAGGAGCCGATGTGCCGCGCAAGTTTCCAGACAATTGTGAAGATTGTGGGTCTTCGTACCGCTTGTGGCGGTGGACCGCCCGCACAGAATCCTAACGGAGCGGCGCCTCGGAGCTTTGCCGGCGAAGCGGCCAAGCGGAACCCGCTCTAGGGAAGCCGCAGCGCCTTCGGTCCGATCCCGAGGCCGATTTGCAGGCTCTCCGCGATGCGCCGCGCTCGGTCCACGAAGAAATCCGCCACGTCCGGCTCGCAGATGTCCTGAGCCGTCTTCTCGAACAACGACAGCCAGCGGGCGAACAGCTCCGGCGTGAGCGGAAGGCCGAAGTGGGCGGTCTGCGGCTTGCCCTGGTAACGGCCGGTTCTCAGCGCGATCGAGGACCAGAAATCCACCATCAGCGCCAGATGCTGGCTCCAGCGGCCGGAAAGAGCCTTATGGAAGATCGGCCCCAGCTCCGGATCGCGGATCACCCGGTCGTAAAAGGTTTCCACGAGTTCACGGATCAACGCCTCCGATACGCCCTCCACCGGGCTGACGATCGGGATGCTGCGGCCTGTGGCGGCTGAATCGGCCAATGCGGATCTCCTCTTGAGCCAAAAGGGACAGGAGCATCATGCACCCATCCCGTTCAACCAATCTTTGCGAAACATCAAGCCGGGTCGGTTCTCCATCGACCCGGCTTTTTAGGGTCGTCAGTGGTGGCCGTGATCGATCTGAGGCTTGGCCTGCGGCCCATGGGGATATTCCTTGCTGTGGGAATGTGTCGTCAGTTCGATTGGCTGACGCGCTCCTCCCTCAGGACCGTAGAAGACCCCATGAAGTCCCCAATAGCCACTCACCAGCACCACGAGGGCGACGGCTAGGCCCGCCGGAACCGAAGCCAGGCTGCCGAACCGCGGCAGGACATTCGGCATCTTCACGGCAACTGCCTTGGCCTCGCGGCAGGGATCGGCGGCGACGAGGAAGAGAACGGCCATGATCAGGGCATGCCCAACGAGGTCGATTCGGCCGAACGGATACACAGCCGTGAAGAAGATCACCAGCAGGGCTAGGGCCGAGAGGCGGCGCACCAGCGGCGTCCAGAGCAGGCCGAAGCCCATGGTGAACTCGGCGACGCCTGCCATCGGGATGAACACGTCGCGCGGCATGCCGAAGGTCAGGAAGGGCTTCTCCTCGACGAGGGGATGGAACCAGTCCGGATAGGCGAACTTTTCGAGGCTCGACCACATGAGCGCAATCGCGATACCCCAGCGCAGCGCCAGGAATCGGCGCGCACGCCACTTCTCGTCGTTCGAGGAGGCCATCACCAGATAGGCCGCGACGCCGATGCCGAGAGCCAGGTAGTCGAGCAGGTGAAAGAGATCGTATTCGCGCAGAGCCACCACCCACAGGGTGATGATGCCGGCCGCCGCGATCGGCATGGTCCGACGCGAGAACACGCACATGGCGATCAGCAGCTGCGCCCACGAGATCACCTCGTAATCCGTCTTGAGATCGGGGGTGAGATAGATGCCGCCGACGGCGAAGATCGCCACGAAGAAGCCTCCTATGGAGGCGCGCATGAAATCGTCCGACCGGCTCCAGAGCGGCGCGCTGACGCGATCGAGCCCGGACTGGACGGCGCGGCCCAGCGTCATGCGTTCAACGGCAAGAGTGGCCAGGAAGAAGGCCAGCACGAGGCCGATGCCGGTCCAGAACCACACATTGGTCAGCGTGGCGGAGATCGGCTGCGGCGCGGCATCGACGATGTAGGGTGCAAACCATTTCACATGGGCTTCGGCCGGCAGGGCCCACAGGCCTGCACCGACGGCCCCAAGACCCGCCGCTGCACGCTTCAAGGGTCCCGGCTTTCCTGTTCCTGGCTCAACCGGTGTGGAGCCCTTCGTAGCCTGTACGCGAGACATGATATCCTCGTTGTTGGACTTGCGTCTAAGATCGACAGGGACGTACACCCTCCGGACCCAGAACAACATTCAGACAATGCCCCTAAGGAATATTGCGTAGAAGGATCATAGGCTTGACCATAGGAGCACCGCTCCCCGGGTCTGGACTTCGCGACAGCAAGGGATCGATCCCCAACCTTGAGCGTTGAGGTTTCACCATCCTCACAGACGGGCCATGAAGCTTCACCATCGACACGACTGGAATCTCACCCCTACCGAGGCCGTCGCCCTCCAGCAGGAGCTGCGCACGGAGGTCGTGTCCGACCGTCCTATCGATCTGGACGAGGTGAAGCTAGTGGCCGGCGTCGACGTCAGCGTGAAGAACGAGCAGTCGCAGGCGGCCATCGTCGTGGTCACCTATCCGGGCTTCCTGCCGGTGGAGACCGTGCTGGCGCAGCGCCCGACCCCATTTCCCTATGTTCCCGGTCTCCTGAGCTTTCGCGAGGGTCCGGTTCTCGAAGAAGCATTCGAGAAGCTGAAAGCCGAGCCGGATGTCTTCCTCTTCGACGGCATGGGCATCGCCCATCCCCGCCGCATCGGCATTGCGAGCCATATGGGCCTGTGGCTGCAGCGACCCACCATCGGTTGCGGCAAGACGCTCCTGTGCGGGCGCTACAAGGATCTCGGCGAGGAGAAGGGCTCAGCCGCTCCCCTGATCGACCGCAAGGAAACCATCGGCGTCGCCCTGCGCACCCGCACGGCCAAGAACCCGATGTTCATCTCCCCGGGGCACCTGGCCGACATTGCGACGGCGACGGAACTCGTTCTCCGCTGCTCTCCAAAGTATCGCTTGCCCGAACCGATCCGCTTGGCGCACAACGCGGCTGGACAATTCAGCCCCCTTCCGGCCTGACCCTGAGGCGAAGCGCCAAAACCGCAGCGATCCAGACCATGCCCCGTTATGCTTTCGAAGATTTCACGCCCGGCTCCACGCAGATGCTCGGCCCCTACACCGTCACCAAGGAGGGGCTGCTCGCCTTCGCGCGGGAATACGACGCGCAACCCTTCCATGTGGACGAGGTCGCCGCCAAGGACAGCTTCATCGGCACGCTCATCGCGTCGGGCTGGCACACCTGCAGCATCAACATGCGTCTGGTCGCGGACGGGTTTCTTCTCGATTCCACGTCCATGGGGGCACCCGGGATCGAGGACGTGAAGTGGCTGAAGCCCGTCAGGCCCGGTGACACCCTCCGCTCCCGCATGACGGTTCTGGAGAGCCGCCCCTCCACGAGCCGCCCCTCCCTTGGCCTCGTGCGCTTCGAGTTCGAGATGCTGAACCAGGCGGATGAGGTCGTCTTCACCCAGAAGAACTGGATCATGTTCGGCCGCCGCGACGCGGAGCCCGTCAAGGGCGCCGGCCCAGGCGCTCTGACCGCCGAGGCCTCCGCCGCGCCGGACCATACGCCCGAGCGGGAGCTGCCGCACATCTCGTCCAATCCCTATTTCGAGGATCTCGTCATCGGCGAGACGGACGAGCTGGGCTCCTACGCCTTTACGCCCGGAGAAATCATCGGCTTTGCCCGGCAGTTCGACCCGCAGCGCTTCCATGTGGATGCGGAAGCCGCCAAGGACAGCCTCTTCGGCGCCCTGTGCGCCTCGGGCTGGCATACGGCCAGCGTGTGGATGAAACAGATGGTCGGCCACCGCGAGCGCATCCGCGCCTATGCGCTCGCCCATGGCCAGCGGCCAGCCCGGCTCGGCCCCTCCCCGGGCTTTTCCAACCTGAAATGGCTCAAGCCCGTCTATGCGGGCGACACGGTCACCTACCGCTCGACCGTGACGGCCAAGCGCGCTTCCGCATCCCGCCCCGGCTGGGGCCTGGTGTTCCACCACAACACCGGCACGAACCAGCACGGGGAGGAGGTGTTCGCGTTCGACGGGATGGTGTTCTGGGAAAGGCGGGCTTAGCCCCTCGAGCCTTCGGCCCGCTCGCGGGTCTCCTGATCGAGAATGGCGCGGATCTCGGCAAGAACAGGATGAGCGGCCGTCTGCTTCCGCCCGTAGCCGAGATTGAACGCATAGTCGAAGCTGGCGGGATTCTGCCCCTGGTTGTGCTGGAGGATCGTCTCCAGCTTGTCGAGCCCCTTGGCGAGAATGGCCTCGGGCGACGAGGCCGCCTCGTATTCCTCCCACAGGGCCAGTATCTCGGCCCGCTTCGTCGGGCGGAGTGTTTTGGTCAGCACCTCCAGATCCGCCCTCTCCTGGGCGGACTTGCCGGATCCCTCCGTCTGAAGCACGGCGGGAATGTCGCCGCTCAGGGCTTCGCCGAGATCGTGAACGATGCAGAGCTTGATGAGGCGCAGAAGATCGATGTTCTCGAACTCATCCGAGAACACGAGCGCCATGAGGCACAAACGCCATGTATGTTCGGCCGTGCTCTCGGGACGACCCGTCGAGGTGTAGCCGCTGCGCAGGGTGCTTTTGAGCCTTTCCGCTTCCCGTAGGAAGTCCAGCGCTCCCGAAAGGCGGTCGCCCGACATCGGAGGCTCCTCAATGCCCCTCGAAGCTCACGAGGCTGCGCACCTCGACGCCGAGATCGCGCAACTTCGCGGCACCGCCGAGATCGGGCAGGTCGATGATGAAGCAGGCGGCAACGATGTTGGCGCCCATCCGGCGCAGGAGTTGGCTGGCCGCGACCGCCGTTCCGCCGGTGGCGATGAGGTCGTCCACGAGGATCACCCGCTCACCCTGGCCGATGGCATCGGTGTGGATCTCCATCTCGTCGACGCCGTATTCGAGCGAATAGGCGATCCGCACCGTCTCATGGGGCAGCTTGCCCTTCTTGCGGATCGGCACGAAGCCCGAGGAGAGCTGATGCGCAATGGCGCCACCGAGAATGAAGCCGCGCGCCTCGATGCCGGCCACCTTGTCGACACGCCCGCCCGCGAAGGGATGAACGAGTTCGTCCACGGAGCGCCGGAAGGCTCGGGCATCGCCCAGCAGGGTCGTGATGTCCCGGAAGACGATGCCCGGCTTCGGGTAATCCGGGATCGAGCGGATCGCGGATTTCAGGTCGGTGAGGAGACGCTGGTCCATGGGGTCAAGCCTGCCTGGGTGTCGAGGAGGAGTTGGATCTGAAATCGCCGTGAGCGCAAGTGGCGCGCGATCATGCTTGCGACGGGTTTAGCACTCGCCCGGCCACAGCATCCAACTTTTTCAGAAGATCCGGATCGCGGGCCGACGGGGCGGTCATGACGGCCCCGTCGAGCGCCCGGTCGGAGCCTGCGGGGCATAGCTCGTGCTCTGCCGGAAAATCCCGGGCGACGCGGGCGACAAGACGGGCCACCTTCGTGGCGTTCTGGTGCGCGACGGCGACGACGGAGGCCACGTCCACGTTGTCGTGCTCCGGATGCCAGCAATCGTAGTCGGTCACCATGGCGATGGTGGCATAGGTGATCTCGGCCTCGCGGGCGAGCTTGGCCTCCGGCATGGCCGTCATGCCGATCACGTCGTAGCCGAGCTTCTTGTAGGTCATGGACTCGGCATAAGTGGAGAATTGCGGCCCCTCGATGCAGACCAGCGTGCCGCCCAGCGTGAATGGAATTCTCTCGGCCACCGCCGCGTCGGCGATGCGCTGGCGCAGCAGGGGGCCGACCGGATGCGCCATGGGCACATGGGCGACGCAACCCCGGCCGAAGAACGAGCCCTCGCGCTTGTGCGTGCGGTCCACGTACTGGTCCACCAGCACGAAGAAGCCGGGATAATACTCGTCCTTGAACGAACCGCAGGCCGAGACCGAGATCAGGTCGGTGACGCCGGCGCGCTTCATCACGTCGATATTCGCCCGGTAGTTGATGTCGGACGGGGACAGGCGGTGGCCGCGCCCATGGCGCGGCAGGAAGGCGATCTCGGTCCCGCCGATGCGCCCGGTGCGCAGCACGTCCGAGGGCTCGCCCCAGGGAGAATCGATGCGCTCCTCGCGCATGTCCTCGAGCCCTGGAAGATCGTAGACCCCCGACCCGCCGATAATGCCTAGAACCGCCTTCGTCATCTGAACCCTCGCCTGTCAGGGCGCTTCCCGCCGTGCCCCGTTTCATAGCCGAAGGGGGGCCCTTTCCCAAGTCCATCCGTGGGAGCCGAAGCTGTTCCTGATCGACAAGTTTCCGAACGGCCGGCTATGGTCGCTCTTGCTCCCGCAGATCATCCTCGAAAGGTTGTTCTCTCATGTCCGAGACCAGGCGCCCCTCCTTCATCCGGAATTACCAGGAGCTCCAGAACGACGGCACGGCGGTCTTTCGCGGCACGAACGAGCCCCGGAGCATCGGTTCGCCCTTCTCCGCCGCCCTTGGCCTCACGAAGCTCGGCATTCATCACGAGCTGCTGCCGCCGGGCCGCCGCACCTCGTTCCCGCATGCGGAGAGCGCCGAGGAGGAATTCATCTACGTGATCGAAGGCACGCCGGACGTTTGGATCGACGGCGAGCTCTTCCGTCTCGCTCCCGGCGATGGAGTCGGTTTCCCGGCCGGAACGGGGATCGCGCACAGCTTCCTCAACAACACCGACGAGCCCGTTCGGCTTCTGGTCGTCGGCGAGGCGAACAAGGACGAGAATCGGATCGTCTACCCGGTCAACCCGGAGTTGCGCGCTCTTCGCACGGATTGGTGGGACGATGCGCCCGCGCGCCCGCTCGGGCCCCATGACGGCAGGCCGCGCCGGCCGGAATGATCAGCGCAAGGGGAAAGCCGCGATCTCGTCCGTCACGAGGCAGGGAAAGAGCGTCTCGCGAACGAGCCTGATCTGCCGCACGGGCGCGGTGATGCAGACCGGCAGGCTCTCGATCCGCTCGACCACGTGGTCCGGAATCGAGGCCTTCGTGCGGTAGCGCGCCAGGGTCGAATGGATCAGGTCGTAGATGATCGGGCTCGCGCCCGGCGGCGGGGGGATGTCGCGGACGATCCTCTCCCGGATGGCTTCGATCAGACCGGTTTCCTCAGTGGCCGTCGCGATGATGGCCGTGTCGGTGACCTTGAGACGGGAGAAGCGCAGTTCCAGGGTCGGATGCCCTGCGCAGAGATCCTCGAGCAGGCCCTGGCTTTGCCGGGCGATGCTCCGCCAATAGGCGTCCTTGTCGAAGCCGCCCTTCA
This sequence comes from Microvirga sp. 3-52, assembly GCF_018383585.1. Classification (GTDB taxonomy): domain Bacteria; phylum Pseudomonadota; class Alphaproteobacteria; order Rhizobiales; family Beijerinckiaceae; genus Microvirga. Next base: position 79,506 of record NZ_JAHAMK010000017.1, on the reverse strand, counting down.
CCGTCACCAGCGGATAAATGGTGACGTGCAGCCCATGCCCGGGCCCCACATGCAGGTGTTCCGGCCAGAGCTCGGCGAAGGCCCGCTGTACCTCCTCGAAGGCGGCTCGAGTCTCAGGCTCCAGGCTGGGTTGAACGTGATAGGCGAGGCAATCCTTGCCCCAGATGTCGTCGGCGATGGTCTGCAGCATGAAGAACGGGATAGAGCCAGCCCGGCATCGTGTCACTAGAGCATCGGACCCAAAAGTGGATTTGCACTTTTGGGATCCATCCGATGCTCCCTTTTTGATGAGCACATCGTCGAAAGCGGAAAACCGGATCCACTTTTCCGCACGATGTACTAGAGCGTCGGATGAATTCTCAAGGGTTGGGAGCGCATCTCTTTCGTCATCACCGGGCTTGTCCCGGTGATCCCGATAGCTTGAAACGCCGCGCTTCACAGGATCGGGATGGCCGGCACAGGGCCGGCCATGACGGGGAGCGGATGACACAGTTGTTTCCACTCCCTCGACCCGTCCCTCGACCGAGCACAATGCACCTCGAAAGAAAAAGGCCCCGGAAACCGGAGCCCTTATTCGTTACGGGTTGTGCGTCATCGGGGGCGTGGCGTGGCCTTCGACCTCGCCGCCCACCCGGGCCCAGACCTTCTTCTTCGTGAAGTAGAGCAGACCGGCCAGGACGATCAGGAACAGGATGACCTGGAAGCCGAGGCGCTTGCGGGCCTCGAGGTGCGGTTCCGCCGTCCAGGTGAGGAAGGCCGTTACGTCACGGGCGTACTGGTCCACGGTCTCCGGCACCTGAGGCTGACCGGCCTCGTTCTTCGGATACTCGACCTGACCGTCGCTGATCGGCTTCGGCATCGCGATCACATGGCCCGGATAGTAGTGGTTGTAATGGCCACCCTCGGGAACCGTGAAGCCCTGCGGCGGCTCCTCGTAGCCGTTGAGCAGCGCCACGAGATAGTCCGCGCCGTTCTCGGAATACTGACGGAAAATGTCCGTGATCCACCAGGGGAAGCCGCGCTCGAAGGTACGGGCCTTGGGCATCAGGGACAGGTCCGGCGGAGCCTTGCCGCCATTTGCCGCGGCGGCGGCGTTCTCGTTCGGGAACGGAGACGGGAAGTGGTCGGCCGCGCGGCCGGGACGCTCGAACATGTCGCCGGCTTCGTTCGGGCCGTCCTGGATCTTGTATTCCGCCGCCAGGGCGCGGACCTGAGCCTCGGAGAATTCCGGGCCACCGGGCTGCGACAGGTTGCGGAAGGCCACATAGCTCAGGCCATGGCAGGAGGCGCAGACCTCCCGGTAGACCTTGAAGCCGCGCTGGAGCTGGGCCCGGTCGAAGGTGCCGAACGGACCCTGGAAGCTCCACTTGAGCTGCGGCGGGACCGGGGTCTCGCCGGCCGCGAAGGCCGGAGCGGCGAAGCCGAGAACGGCGGCTGCGATGAGAAGAGTACGCTTCATCATTGGTCTGTTTCCTCTACTCTCGCCTCAGCCCTTGGAATGCGGCTCGGCATTGGCGCCGGCCGGAATGCCAGCCCCGCCCTTCTGCACGCCCATGACGGATTCGAGGATCGAATTCGGCAGCGGCAGCGGACGCTCGACGAAGCCGAGCACCGGCAGAACGATCAGGAAGTGGGCGAAGTAGTAGGCCGTGCAGATCTGGGAGGCGATCACGTACCAGCCCTCGGCCGGGCGGGAGCCCAGCCAGCCGAGCAGGAAGCACACGATCACGAAGATCCAGAAGAACTGCTTGTAGAGCGGACGGTAGGCCGTAGAGCGCACCTTGGAGGTATCGAGCCAGGGCATGAACACCCAGATCACGATGGCCGCGCCCATGGCGATGACACCACCGAGCTTGTCGGGAATGGCGCGCAGGATCGCGTAGAACGGCAGGAAGTACCATTCGGGAACGATGTGCGAAGGCGTCACGGCCGGGTTCGCCGGGATGTAATTGTCCGCATGGCCCAGGTAGTTGGGCATGTAGAACACCCAGTAGGCGAAGAAGATCATGAACACGACGACGGCGAAGATGTCCTTGATCGTGGCATAGGGGGTGAACGGAACCGCGTCCTTGCCCGACTTGATCGGGATGCCGGTCGGGTTGTTCTGGCCCGGCACATGGAGCGCCCAGATGTGCAGGATCACGACGCCCGCGATCATGAAGGGCAGCAGGTAGTGCAGGGAGAAGAAGCGGTTCAGGGTCGGGTTGCCCACCGAGTAGCCGCCCCAGAGATAGCTCACGATGGTCTCGCCCACGAGCGGGATCGCCGAGAACAGGTTCGTGATCACGGTGGCGCCCCAGAAGCTCATCTGGCCCCAGGGAAGCACGTAGCCCATGAAGGCGGTGGCCATCATGAGGATGAAGATCACGACGCCGAGGATATAGAGAACCTCACGGGGCGCCTTGTAGGAACCATAGTAGAAGTTCCTGAAGATGTGGATGTAGACGGCGACGAAGAACATCGACGCGCCGTTGGCGTGCAGATAGCGGATCAGCCAGCCATAGTTCACGTCGCGCATGATGTGCTCGACGGACTGGAACGCCATGCCGGCATTCGGGGTGTAGTACATCGCCAGGAACACGCCCGTCACGATCTGCGCGACGAGCATGAAGGCCAGGATGGCGCCGAAGGTCCAGAAATAGGTCAGGTTCCTCGGAACCGGGAACGCAATGAAGGACGAGTGGACGAGACCTGCGATCGGCAGACGGCTCTCGAACCACTTACCGAAGGCGCTCTTGGGAACATAAGTTGTGGGATGCTGGCTCATGGATATCGCCTGATCGTCGCTGGGTTACGCCGTGACTTCTTGGCCGATCACGATCTTCGTGTCCGACGCAAACGTATAGGGCGGAATCGGCAGGTTGATCGGCGCCGGACCGCCGCGAACGCGACCGGAGGTGTCGAACACCGAGCCGTGGCAGGGGCAGAACCAGCCGTGATACTCGCCCTGCTGGCCCAGCGGCACGCAGCCCAGGTGGGTGCAGTTACCATAAACGATGAGCCACTGAGCCTTGCCCTCCTTCACGCGGGCCGAGTCGGCCTGCGGGTCGCGTAGGGAGGCGACGTTCACGTCCTCCGCCGCCTTGATCTCCTCGGCCGTACGGTGACGGATGAAGATCAGCTTGCCGCGCCAGAAAACCTTGACGATCTGCCCTTCGGCGATGGGGGTCAGGTCGACCTCGACGGGCGCACCGGCAGCCACCGTCGCCGCGTCGGGCGCCAGGGACTGGACGAAGGGCCATACAAGGGTGGCTCCGCCGACAACGGCAGCTGCGCCCGTGGCGATGTAAAGGAAATCGCGCCGTGTCGGCTCAGCGACATGAGTGGTGGTCTCGGCCACTTGGCTCTCCAGCATTGATCAAAAAACGAGAACCGCGCATCGGCAATACCTTGGGAACCCAGGCATTTGGCACACGAGGTCCAGAATGGAACAAGCATGCGCGGCGACGCACGCGCAATGCGACTGGGAGTCGCCGCGCGGTGGCTCTTTGGCACGGTCAAGCCCGCCTGTCCATAGCCGGATTGGAGTTGTTCCAGCCTGTGGCGCAAAATGCCGCCGGCTCACATACCCCTGAGCACTCCCTTGACGACAGAGCCCGTTGCCCCGATGACGGGCGCATGCCACGTCTTGCCATCTACCAGCCGGACATTCCGCAGAATACCGGCACCATGCTGCGCCTTTCCGCCTGCCTCGGAGTTCCGGTGGAGATCATCGAACCCGCGGCCTTCGACGTTTCCGACAGGAACCTGCGCCGCTCCGGCATGGATTATCTCAACCACGTCACGGTCACGCGGCACATGTCCTGGCGCGCCTTTGAGGCCTGGCGGCAGGAGGCCGAGGGTCGTCTGATCCTGACCACCACCAAGGGCGCCATCCCGTATGCCGATTTCGTCTACCGGCCCGACGACATCATCCTGGTCGGCCGCGAATCCGTCGGGGTGCCGGAGGAGGTCCACCAGACGGCGGATGCCAGGGTCATCATTCCCATGCAGCCCGGCATGCGCTCCCTGAACGTCGCCGTGACCGCCGCCATGATCCTCGGTGAAGCCCTGCGGCAGACGAACACGTTTCCGAAACCTGATCCAACAAGCCCGTGAGAACAACACAGCAGCCTCACCCCTGAAAGTCTGATCGGACTTTCTCCCTTCGTCATCACCGGCCTTGTGCCGGTGATCCCGATCAGACGAGCGCCGTGCTTCAGCTAATCGGGATGGCCGGGACGAGCCCGGCCATGACGGAGAGAATGTCATCCTCGGCCCGCCAGCGGGGATGAGGGCTGCCCATGATGAAAGACAGGACTGCCATGACCGATCAGAATGCCGTCGAGCGCCTGCAGACAGAGGCACCCATCTGGTTCGCGTTGCTGCGTGACCGGATCTGCGCCGCGTTCGAGGCCCTGGAGGACGAGGTGACGGGTCCCCTCCCCCCGGAGGCTTCCGAGCCCGGCCGGTTCGAGCGCACGCCCTGGGAGCGTAAGGACCATGGCGGCGCTCCCGGCGGCGGGGGCGTCATGTCCATGATGCGCGGCCGCGTGTTCGAGAAGGTGGGCGTGCATGTCTCGACGGTGCATGGTGAGTTCGCGCCGGAGTTCCGCGGCCAGATCCCGGGCTCCGATCAGGATCCGCGCTTCTGGGCCGGCGGCATCTCGCTCATCGCGCACCCCTGGAACCCGAACGTTCCAACGGTACACATGAACACCCGTTTCGTGGTGACCACGAAGCCGTGGTTCGGCGGCGGAGCGGATCTCACACCCGTGCTCGACCGGCGGCGGTCTCAAGGTGATCCGGACACCGTCGCTTTCCATCAGGCCATGGAAGAAGCCTGTCGGGTGCATGCGCCGGAGGGTTCCTACGAGAAGTACAAGAAGTGGTGCGACGAGTACTTCTTCCTCAAGCACCGTAGCGAGCCGCGCGGCATCGGCGGCATCTTCTACGACTATCACTGGACCGGAAACCCGGACGAGGACTTCGCCTTCACCCGCCATGTGGGCGAGGCCTTTCTCAGGATTTATCCCGAGATCGTCCGGCGCAACGCGGCAAAATCCTGGACGGAAGAGGACCGCATCGAGCAGCAGGTGCGGCGCGGGCGCTACGTGGAGTTCAACCTGCTCTACGACCGGGGGACGATCTTCGGACTGAAGACCGGGGGCAACATCGCCTCGATCCTCTCCTCCATGCCGCCGACGGTGCGCTGGCCTTGAGGCGCTATCGTCTATGACATCTCTACGGCATCACAGGCCATGTGCCGGTGATGCCGTAGAGATGTGAGGCGCCGCACTCTTCCGCATCGGGATGGCCGGGACAAGCCCGGCCATGACGAGGAAGGTTCGAGTTCAAGCCTGTTCCAGTACCCGCCTGAGCAGATCCGTTGCGTAGGCCTCATCCGTCCGGCAGCCCTCCGCCAACCAGGCTTGGCGGGCCCGCGCGAGCAATTCCCCGACTCTTGGGCCCTTCGGGATGCCGCCCTCGACGAGGTGGGCTCCGCGCAAGGGGAGGACCGGCACCGGCTCGGCGCCGCTTCGGAAGCGGTCGAGAGCCTCACGGGCATCGGCGTGGACGATCGGAACGGGTTCGCCGGCCGTGGCCGCAAGGACGACCGAGAGGGCGTCGACATCATGATCAGCCGCCAGACGGCGGATGGCCAGGGCGTCCAGGGGCAGGGCCCAGGTCTTGAGAAGGCTCAGGAGATCGGCATAGGCCACGAGCTTCCTGTGTTCATCGTTGGAGAGCCGCAATCGCTCCCGCAGACGCTCCGCATCTTCCTCAGTCATGACGGCCAGCGCCGCCAGGCGCCAGATCGGGACAGGATCAGCCCTGTCATCAGCCGCCACCCGGTTGAGGCGTCCGAATTCGGCGGCACCGCCGAGGAGCCATGAAAGGAAGCCATGATCGGCCAGGATGCGGACCGTGTCCTCCGCCCGTTGCGCGACGAGCAGTTTGAGGAGTTCATGCCGGATCCGCTCCTTGGAGAGGATCGCCAGGCCCTGTCGCTCGGTGTCCGCCGCAGCGAGTCCCTTCGGGTCGGGATCGGCTTGTGCATATTCCGCGTGGAACCGGAAGAAGCGCATGATCCGCAGGTAATCCTCACGGATGCGGGTATGGGGATCGCCGATGAAGCGGACACGCCGGGCCGCCAGATCCGCCACGCCGTCGGTGTAGTCGTAAAGCCGTCCGTCGAGACCGAGCGAGAGGGCATTGATGGTGAAATCCCGGCGCTTGGCATCGCGGACGAAATCGCGGCCGAAATGCACGAGCGCATGACGTCCATCCGTTTCCACGTCCTCGCGCAGGGTCGTGATCTCGTAAGGCTCGCCGGCGACGACGACCGTGATCGTCCCGTGTTCGATCCCGGTGGGCACCGCTTTGAAACCGGCGGCCGTCGCGCGTTCGACAATGACGTCGGGCAGCATGGTCGTGGTGCAATCCACCTCGGTCACGGGCCGCCCGAGAAGGGCATTGCGCACGGCTCCGCCCACGATGCGCGTCTCTTCGGCATCGTCATTGAAGACCTCCAGGAGGCGGCGCAGCGCGGGGCGCTTGAGAAGACCCACGAGTGCCTGTCGGTCGAGGGTTTCCATCACTCGAAATGCCCTGGAATCACACGCCCGTTTTCAACCCGCGTCGGCACATATGTGCCCGTCTGGCGTTCGTCCACAAAGCCTGTCACGACCAGTGAGATCACGACGAAGCTTAAGCCCACGATGGTGAGCCAGAGAGATTGATCGCTCCAGTGAGACCAGAGCAGAGGATTGCGGCGGCGGATGATGAGATAGGTGCCGAAGAGCACGAACGGCAGAAGAAACAGCACCAAACCCTGAACCACCGCACGCGTCATGAACCGTAGAGCCTCTCGTACAAATTGCGGATGATGCCCGCCGTCACGCCCCAGATGTAGCGTCCTTCGTAGGGCATTGCATAGTAGCGGCGAAGCCTGCCCTTCCATTCCCGCGAATGGAGTTCGTGGCGCGCAGGATCCATCAGGAAGCCGAGAGGCACCTCGAAGGTATCGGCCACCTCGTCCAGATTGAGGTTGACGGTGTAGGAGGGCGAGACCCGCGCCACCACCGGCATGACGAGATAATTCGTGGTGGACAGGTAGGCGTCGAGGTAACCGAGCGGGCTGATGAAGCGGCTGTCGAGGCCGATCTCCTCCATCGCCTCCCGGCAGGCCGCCGCCAGGACGGAAGCATCCTCCTGATCGACCCGCCCGCCCGGAAAGGCGATCTGACCCGAATGCTGGCGCAGATGCGCGGAGCGCTCGGTGAGAAGCAGCATCGGCTCCTCGCGCATGACGACGGGAACGAGGACCGCGGCCGGTTTCGGGGTCAGGGGGTGGGCCAGGGGCACGTTGTCGAGGCTGTGATCGCCCCTCGGATTGGCCAGAGCTTCCTCCGGATGCGGAGGCTCGGGCCGAAGCCGCTCGGCCGCCAGCGTCAGGAAATCCGGCGCGTCGTGAGGTGCAAGCCGCATCAAAGCCCGTCCAACGTGGAAACGGGAGCGATGTGGAAGAACATGCCACTTGCCCTGACACCGAAGGTGGCAACGCCTTCCACATCCTTTTCTTCGCCCATTGCGATGAGATCCAGCGCCAGGGCCCGCGTCACCCGCGCCCAGAGCTCGCCCCTGACATTGACGTAAGGCTTGATCCCGCCATTCGCGTCCCGCTCGAAGCGCAGGGGATGCTCAGGCCCGACCTGCACGAGATCGTCCACATTGGTGCGGAAGGCGATCTGGCGGCTCATACCTTCACCTTCCACGGCCATTTCCACCGCGAGGAACGGCACATCCTCGACTTCGATCCCGACCCGCTCGACGGGCGTGACGAGCACGTAACGCTCCGGATCCCTGCGCAGAACCGTCGAAAACAGCTTCACGAGGGCGGATCGGTTGATGGGCGTGCCCATATAGTGCCAGGTCCCGTCGGCTGCGATGCGCATGTCGATTTCGCCGCAATAGGCCGGGTTCCAGCGCTCGACCGGCGGCAGTCCTCTGCGCCTCGCGCCAGGGCCGAGCGCTTCTGTGAGGCGGGCCAGGGCATTCCCTGACATGGAGGGTGAGGGATCGGTCATGACGCAAGCGTGAACAGGAATCTGAACTTTATGGATCGACGAACGGCCGTCGATTGTTACTTCCTAGAGCATAGAGTTCTCGGCTGTCCCGTCCACTCCGTTCCTTCCAATGCTGCGGCGCAACGACCCTTGCATCTCGACACGGATCGAAGGCAGACTAGCTACCGGGGGCAATTGCGAGTGAGAGGGAGAACGACCTCATGACGGCCAGCATTGCTCAGGCGCCTACCGCATTGGACGACGCGATCATCCGCAGCGCGGAGGCGACCCTCGAGACTGTCGGCCGGGCCCGCGAGGCCATTCACACGGTCATCTTTGGTCAGGAAGACGTGGTCGACCTGACCCTCATCACCCTTCTGGCCGGCGGCCATGGCCTTCTCGTCGGCGTTCCGGGCCTCGCCAAGACGAAGCTTGTGGAAACCCTGGGCACCGTGCTCGGGCTCGATGCCCGCCGCATCCAGTTCACGCCTGACCTGATGCCCTCCGACATCCTCGGCTCGGAAATCCTCGACGAAGGCGCCGACCGGCGCCGTTCCTTCCGTTTCGTGAAGGGCCCGGTCTTCGCGCAGCTCCTGATGGCCGATGAGATCAACCGCGCGAGTCCGCGCACCCAGTCCGCCCTGCTCCAGGCCATGCAGGAGCATCACGTCTCCGTGGGTGGCGAGCGGCACGATCTGCCGCAGCCCTTCCATGTGCTCGCCACGCAGAACCCCATCGAACAGGAAGGGACCTATCCCCTCCCCGAGGCCCAGCTCGACCGCTTCCTGCTTGAAATCAATGTCGGCTATCCGACACGCGATGCCGAGCGGCGCATCCTGATCGAGACGACGGGCGCCGAAGAGCATAGGCCCCTGGCGGTCATGAATGCCGAGGCGCTCATGAACGCCCAGCGGCTGGTCCGCCGCCTGCCGGTCGGCGAGAGCGTGGTCGACGCCATCCTCGATCTCGTGCGCTCGGCCCGTCCGGAAGGAGACGGGATCGACGGGGTGACCGACAAGATCCTGTGGGGCCCCGGCCCCCGCGCCAGCCAGGCCCTGATGCTGGCGGTGCGCGCCCGCGCGCTGATCGAGGGCCGTGTGGCCCCGTCCATCGCCGACGTGGTGGCGCTCGCCGAGCCGGTGCTGAAGCACCGCATGGCACTGACCTTCTCCGCCCGGGCGGACGGAGAGTCCATCAGGAGCGTCATCGGCCGGCTCACCTCGCGGCTGGCAGGCTAGGATCCCCATCATGACCCGTGTCCGGGTCCTCCCCGAAAGTGCCCGCTCACCAGGTCGCCGCGAAACGGAGAGCGCTCTCTCTCTGGCGAACCGGATGCCGCACCTCGTGCTCGAGGCGAGGCGCGTCGCCGCCAACCTCTCCCACGGCATCCACGGCCGCCGGCGCGCCGGCGCCGGCGAGACCTTCTGGCAGTTCCGTCCCTTCGTCACCGGAGAGGCGGCGCATCGCATCGACTGGCGCCGCTCGGCTCGCGACGACCGGCTCTATGTGCGCGAGCGCGAATGGGAAACGGCCCAGACCGTCTGGTTCTGGATCGACCGTTCCGGCTCCATGGGCTACGTCTCGGACCTGGCGCAGGCGCCCAAGATCGAGCGCGCCATCGTGCTCGGCCTTGCGCTCGCCGACAGCTTCGTCGAGGCCGGCGAGCGGGTCGGCATGCTGGGCCTCATGTCGCCGCGCGCGACCCGGCGCATTGCGGAAACCATGGCCCAGACCCTGGTGACGGACCGGTCCGCATTGGAGGAAGACCTTCCGCCGCAGGCTCCCGTCGCGCCGCAGCACGAAGCGGTGCTGATCAGCGATTTCCTGTCGCCCACCCGCGAGATCACCGCCATGGTCGAAGGCATCTCGTCGCGGGGCGCGCGCGGGCATCTGGTGATGATCGTCGATCCCGTCGAGGAGACCTTCCCGTTCCAGGGGCAGGCGGTTCTGCACGATCTCGAGGACGGCTTGTCGCTCCGGATCGGCGACGCGATCTCCTGGGGCCGGGCCTATCGCCTGCGCATCGAGCAGCACCGGGAGGAGCTTCAGGAGCTCGCCCGCCGCCGCGGCTGGACGCTGACGATCCACCGCACAGACCGCCCTGCCAGCGAAGCGGCTTTGCGCGTCATGACGCTCGTGTCGACCTCTCGCGGCACCGGACCGGGAGGGCGCTGAGCGATGCTGGGCCTTCCCCTCACCTTCACCGTTCCGCTCGTCCTGACGGCTCTTGCGGCCCTGCCCGCCATCTGGCTGCTGTTGCGGATCACGCCGCCGCAGCCGAGGCGGGTCGACTTCCCGCCTCTGAAAATTCTCGCGGATCTGCGGCCCGAGCAGGAACTGCCCGCCCGCACGCCCTGGTGGCTCCTGCTGCTGCGGCTGCTGCTCGCCGCCTTCCTCATTCTCGCGGCCGCCGGACCGATCTGGAACCCGCTGGCCGAAGACAACAGCCGGTCGCCGATTCTGATCATGCTCGACAACGGCGTTGCCGCCGCTCATGACTGGCGGGATCGGATGAACCTCGCGGCCGAACGCATCGAAGCGGCTGGACGCGACGGGCGCACAATCGGCCTCGTGGCGACGGCGGAAGCCCCGGCCGCCATCGAGCTTGCGAGCCCGGCCGCCGCACTGGAACGGTTGCGGTCTCTGAAACCTCTTCCGCACCTGCAGGACCGCCAGGTCCATCTCGATTCCGTCAGGCGCTTCATGGATTCCACGCCGGAGGCCAACATTGTCTGGATCAGCGATGGGGTGGCAGGCGTTGAGGGACAGGGCTTCGTCGACGGTTTGGCGCAAACGGCGAACGGGCAGCGGATCACCGTTCTGAAAGCGGAGCGCGCTCCGGCTCTGGCCATTGCCGGCGTCGAGAATGCCAGCGGCCAGCTCAATGTCACGCTGGTGCGGCCCGAGCCGAACGGACGCGATGCCGGTATCGTGCGCGCGCTCGATCTGAAGAGCCTGCCGCTCGCCGACATGCGCTTCTCCTTCAACCAGAACGCCACCGAGACGAATGTCGCCTTCGATCTGCCGACAGAGATCCGCAACGCGATCGCGCGCATCGAAATCCTCGGCGAAGGCTCGGCCGGAGCCGTGCATCTTCTCGACGAGCGCGGCAAGCGCCGCCGCGTCGGTCTCGTCTTCGGCGGCACCTCCGATCAGGCCCAGCCGCTTCTCTCGCCGCTCTACTATATCGAGCGCGCGCTCTCACCCTATTCCGAGATCCGCAACGGCCGTGGCGCCGTGGCCGATGCGGTGAACCAGCTCATCGACGAACAGGTTTCCATTCTGGTGCTGGCGGATGTCGGCGGCCTCGACCGGGAGACCCTCGGCAAGGTGACGGCCTTCGTCGAGAAGGGCGGCATGCTGCTGCGCTTCGCCGGCTCCCGGCTTGCCGCCGGCAATGACGAACTCGTGCCGGTGCGCCTGCGGCGCGGCGGACGAAGCCTCGGCGGCACGCTGTCCTGGGACACGCCGAAGACCTTCGCGCCGTTCACCCGTGAAAGCCCCTATTTCGGCCTCGCCGTGCCGGAGGAAATCGGCATCCGCCGTCAGATCCTTGCGGAACCCGACGGCGATCTCCCGGCAAGAACCTGGGCCTCCCTGGCCGACGGCACGCCCATCGTCACAGCCGACAAGCGCGGCGACGGCATGATCGTGCTCTTCCACGTGACGGCGGACACCACCTGGTCGAACCTGCCCCTGTCCGGCCTCTTCGTCGAGATGCTGCGCCGGACCACGGCTCTCGCGGGCGCGCCGAGCGACGTGAATGCGGAAGCACGCAATGCGGAGAACGAGACCGTGGCTCCCCGTCTGACCCTCGATGGCTATGGCATCTTCACCTCGCCTCCGGCGACGGCCCGTGCCGTGGCGCGCAGCTACGCCGAGCGTGCGAACGGAGAGCATCCGCCGGGGTTCTACGGCCCCGTGGATTCGAGCCTTGCGGTGAATGCGCTTCTGCCGAGCGACCGGCTCGCCCCGCTCGACTACGCTCCGCTCAATGCGCGGATCGCGCCTCTTGCCGGCGCGCAGACCGTCGATCTGCGCATGCCGCTGTTCATGCTGGCCCTCGCCCTTCTGCTGGCCGACACCCTCGCGTCGCTGTGGCTCGGGGGACATCTGTCGAGCCTGGCCGGCCGCCTGCGCCGGGCCGGAGCTGCGGCGGCCGTCGTCCTGAGCGCCGCCCTTCTCCCCAATCCGTTCTCCGATGCGAGTGCGCAGGAACGGCGATCGTCCATGACCATGGAGAGCTCCAATCCCGCTCTCGTGACGCGGCTCGCTTATGTCGTCACGGGTGACGCGCAGGTCGACGAGACAAGCAAGGCGGGACTGGCGGGCCTGACGCAGGTGCTGAGCCAGAGGACCGCCCTCTCGCCGGGCGAGCCCATCGGCATCGATCCCTCGCGGGACGAGGTCGCGTTCTATCCGCTGATCTACTGGCCCATCGTGGCGGCGCGGCCCATGCCGTCCGAGACTGCGATCCGGCGCCTCGATGCCTTCATGAAAGGCGGCGGCACGGTGATCTTCGACACGCGCGATGCCTTCGGCAATCGCCCGGACGGAGCGCCCACCGCCGAGGGACAATACCTGCGCCGCATGCTGGCGAGCCTCGACATTCCCGAACTCGAGCCCGTGCCGGCCGATCACGTGCTGACCAAGACCTTCTACATCCTCGACAGCTTCCCCGGCCGCTACGCCACGGGACAGACCTGGGTCGAGGCCCTGCCACCCGCACCCGAGGGTGAGGCAAGCCGTCCCGCCCGCTCGGGCGACGGAGTCTCGCCGATCATCATCACGTCCAACGATCTCGCTGCCGCCTGGGCCGTGGGCCAGCGGGGCGAGTGGATCTATCCGATCGTCGGCAGCGATCAGCGCCAGCGGGAATTCTCGTACCGCAGCGGCGTCAACATCGTCATGTATGCGCTGACCGGCAACTACAAGGCCGACCAGGTGCACGTGCCGGCCCTGCTCGAACGCCTCGGGCAGTAGGGGGAGACTGTATTGCTTTCCGTCAGCTTCTCACCCCTCATCCCGGCTTATGCCCTCTGGGCGCTGGGCGCGGTCGTCACCCTGCTGGCGATCCTTGCGCTGGTCTCCCGCGGCCCCGTGGCGATCCTGCGGGCGATCGCCCTCGGGCTCGTTCTCCTCGCTCTCGCCAACCCGGCGCTCGTGCAGGAGGATCGGGAGAAGGTGAAGGATATCGTGGCGGTGGTCATCGACCGCTCGACCTCGCAGACCCTGGGCGACCGCTCCCCGATGACCGATCAGGTGAGAGCCGAACTGGAGCGCCGCTTCGGTTCGCTGGCCGACGTGGATCCCCGCTTCATCGAGGCGGACGACGGCAACGGCGATGACGGCACGCGCCTGTTCGCCGCCCTCTCCAACGGATTGGCCGACGTGCCGCCGGACCGGCTCGCCGGCGTCGTCTTCGTCACCGACGGCGTGGTGCACGATATTCCGCCTTCCGTGGAAGGGCTCGGCTTCCGGGCGCCTCTTCACGCGCTCATCACCGGCCGTCCCGACGAGCGCGACCGGCAGATCAAGCTGCTGGAGGCGCCCCGCTTCGGCATCGTCGGCAAGGACCAGACCATCCGCGCCCAGATCATGGAGCGCGGCGGCACAGGCTCGGCCCTCGTGACCGTGCGCCGCGACGGACAGGTTCTCACCCGCCAGCAGGTGCGGGCCGACACGCCCTTCTCGCTCGACGTGCGGATCGAACATGGCGGCACCAACGTGGTCGAGCTCGAAGTGGAAGGCTTAGCCAACGAGTTGACCCAGGCGAACAACCGGGCCGTCGTCCCCATCGAGGGCATCCGCGAGAAGCTGCGCGTGCTGCTGGTTTCCGGCGAGCCGCATGCGGGCGAGCGCACCTGGCGCAATCTCCTGAAATCCGACGCCAACGTGGACCTCGTCCACTTCACAATTCTTCGTCCGCCGGAGAAGCAGGACGGCACCCCGATCAACGAACTCTCGCTGATCGCCTTCCCGACTCGCGAGCTGTTCCAGCAGAAGATCAAGGAATTCGACCTGATCATCTTCGACCGTTACGCGAACCAGAGCATCCTGCCCTCCAGCTACTTCGAGAACATCGTGCGCTATGTGCGCGAGGGCGGCGCGATCCTGGTGGCGGCAGGCCCCGAATTCGCGAGCTACGGCAGCCTCGCGCAGACGCGGCTCGCTCCGATCATTCCCGGCCAGCCCAACGGCACCATCGTCGAGCAGCCCTACAAGGCGCAGATCACCGATACCGGCGACCGGCATCCCGTCACCCGCGACCTGCCGGGCTCGGAGCAATCCCCGCCGACCTGGGGCGAGTGGCTGCGGATCATCGGCTCGCAGGTCCAGTCGGGCGACACCCTCATGTCGGGGGCGAACGAACTGCCGCTCCTCGTCCTGCGCCGGGAGGACAAGGGCCGGGTAGCCCTGCTCCTCTCCGATCACGCCTGGCTCTGGGCTCGCGGCTACCAGGACGGGGGGCCGCATCTCGACCTCCTTCGCCGCCTGGCCCATTGGCTCATGAAGGAGCCGGCCCTGGAAGAGGAAGCGTTGCGTGCGAGCGCCCAAGGACGCGACATTCGCATCGAGCGGCAGACCATGGCGGAAACGGCCGATCCGGCCACCCTCATCGCGCCGAGCGGTGCGGAGAGCAGCGTTCCGCTGACCGAGACGCGCCCCGGTCTCTTCACCGCGCAGGTCGCAAGCCGCGAACTCGGCTTGCACACGGTCCGCTCGGGGGATCTCATCACCTTCGTCAGCATCGGCCCGGCCAATCCGCGGGAACTGATGGACGTGTTCAGCAACACGGAGGCTCTGAGCTCGATCGCCAAGGCGACGGGCGGATCGGTGCGGCGGGTCGCGATGGCGGGCGATCAGAGCATTACGGTGCCGCGCATTCTCGCGGTGCATTCCGGCACGCGCTTCTCCGGCGGCGACTGGATCGGGATCAAGCCCAGCGACAGCGCCATCGTGCGCGGCGTGTCAGTCTTTCCGATGGCGCTCGGCTTCGTCGGCCTGGTGCTCCTGATCGGCTCGACGCTCGCCGCCTGGCTGATCGAGGGACGGCGGCGGGCTTGAGCCGGATCGAGGATGCGGGTCGGGGCGCAGCGCTCGATGAGTATGGACGACGCCTTCACCGCCACGTCATCACTGGCCTTGTGCCGGTGATCTCGATCGGAAGAACGCAGCGCTCATTCAACCGGGGTGGCCGGGACAGGCCCGGCCATGACGGGAGACGCCACGATTGTCCAAGCTATCCGTTCGGGCCGGGAAGAGGGCTCACCAGCCCCTTCGCGCCCGCCAGTGCCCCCTCGACCAGCTCCAGTGCCAGGAAGCGGATCGGATTGACCGGGCCGGGAAGCTGCAATTGCTGCGGCGGGATGCGCATGAAGCCGAAGCGGCTGTAATAGGGCTCGTCGCCCACCAGCAGCACCAGGGTATGTCCCTTCGCCTTGGCGGCATCCAGCGACCGGCGCATGAGCGCCGCGCCGATGCCGCGGCTCTCGAAAGCCGGCTCGACGGTGAGCGGCCCCAGCATCAGGGCCGGCGCGCTGCCGGCCATGACCGGCGTCATGCGCACCGAGCCGACCAGCAGCGTGCCGACCATGGCGGTGAACGACAGGTCGAGCAGGTGGGACGCCCCTTCCCTCAGGCGCGAAGCGGTGCGGGCAAAGCGGCCGGGGCCGAAGGCACGCTCGTGCAGGCGTTCGATGGCCTCGGAATCGATGGGTTGTTCTGTGCGGATCAGGAGCGAGAGCTCGGTCATGAACGGACTCGGGACGCGAAGGACGAGAAACAGAAATGGCGGCCGGACGTGATGTCAGCCGTGTCGTCGTCGCAGAATCCGGGTGATGCTCATGGGCTCGGCGTTTCCTGAAGTTGCTAGGCCATAGCAGCGTCGCGAAGGCGGCGCAAATCCTCTCTCACCACTTCGCGGAGGGAGGCTGCCCCTCGAGGATTTCGGCCAAACGGTCGCGGGTGGCACCGGTCGTTCCATCGGGCAACCGGTCGAGGGAGAAGAAACCGGCTTCGGCAATTTCCCGGTCCGGCTGCTTGACCCCCAGCACCGTAAAGTGCCGGATCACATAGACCAGCACGTGATCGCGCCGGGAGATCCTGTTGTTGAAGAAGACGCCGAACAGACGGGGCGTCTCGTCGATCGTGATGCAGGCCTCCTCCCGGAGTTCCCGGCCGAGCGCATCGAGGGCCGTCTCGCCGGTCTCGACGCCTCCGCCCGGCAGATGCCAGCCCGGCACGTAGGTGTGCCGGATGAGAAAGACCTGGTTCCGGTCGTCGAGCACGACGCCGCGCACGCCGAGCGTCATGCCGCGGGAAAAGCGCCAATACGTGTGAAGGCCCCAGGAAATGAGGCGCGACGCCCTGCGAGGCGGCTGAGAGTCGGACATCGGTTCAGGCAATCACAACAAGATTACCGGAGGATGAATGTAGTCATTCATCAATTGCATAGCTGTTCCCGCAATTTGGCGCGTGACGGGACTTATACGAAGGTCTAAGACAGCGGCAACCAAAGGTGTTCCAATGTTTCTCGCGCTCATCCTGTCCCGCCTCAACCGCTCCGCTCGCTTCTCCTGGTCCCCGGCCCTCAACCTCGAGGACCGCTCGATCTACTCGACCCTGATCCCGGGCGCGCAGTACTGAGCCTCACCCCGGCCGTCCTGCTCCCTCAGGGAGGCTTGGCGACGGCCCGTTTCCCCGTTTAGAATACTTCTAAACAGGAGCGGGCATGAAGTCTCTGTCGGAATTGTCCGGGCGCGAGGTCATCGCGCTCGCCATTGCCAACGAAGAAGAAGATTCGCGGATCTACCAGCATTTCGCGGATCGCATTCGCCCCGATTTCCCCGCCTCGGCCGAGATCTTCGACGGCATGGCCGAGGAAGAGCGGGCCCATCGCAATTCTCTCTACGATTTCTACCGCTCCCGGTTCGGCGAGCATCTCCCTCCCATCCGCCGGGAGGATGTGCGCGGCTTCCTGAAGCGCCGCGCCGTGTGGTGGAGCCCCCACCTCGACCTCGACCGCATGCGCCGCGAGGCGGAGATCATGGAGCTGCAGGCTGCGAATTTCTATGAGAAGGCCGCGCAGCAGACCCTCGACGTATCCCTGCGCGAATTGTTCACCAGGCTTGCCGAGGTCGAGCGCGGTCATGAGCGCAAGGCCGGCGAACTGCACGCGGCCCACCTGACCGAGAACGCGGAGGCCGCCGAGGAGCATGCCCGCCGCAGGCTCTTCGTGCTGCAATACGTGCAGCCGGGATTGGCCGGGCTCATCGACGGCTCGGTGTCGACCCTCGCACCCCTGTTCGCCGCAGCCTTCGCGACTCAGAACAACTGGGAGACCTTCCTGGTCGGACTCGCCGCCTCCGTCGGTGCCGGCATCAGCATGGGCCTGACCGAAGCCCTCTCCGACGATGGCGAGATCACGGGCCGCGGCTCGCCCTGGCTGCGCGGCTTGGTCTGCGGCCTCATGACGGCGGCCGGCGGCATCGGCCACACCCTGCCCTATCTGGTGCCCGATTCCTGGCCCAACGCCTTCATCCTGGCCACCAGCATCGCGGCGCTCGTGGTGGCGGTGGAACTGGTGGCGATTTCGTGGATCCGGACACGGTACATGGAGACACCGTTCTGGAGCGCGACCTATCAGGTCATCGTGGGGGGCGTTCTGGTGCTTCTCGCCGGTATCTTCATCGGCAGCGCTTGACGCGAAGGGCACCGCGCGCGAACTCTCGCTTCCACTCGCATCAATCCGGCCGCCATGTTCCGTATCGCCCATCTGACCGACCCCCATGTAGGGCCCCTTCCCCGACCGCGCCTCAAGCAGCTTTTGAGCAAGCGCCTGACCGGTTGGTACAACTGGCACAGCAGCCGGCACGATCTGCACGACATGGAGCTCCTCGCGGAACTCGTCGCCGACATCCATGCGCAGAAACCCGACCACATCACCTGCACGGGCGACACCTGCAATATCGGCCTTCCCGATGAGTGGAAGACATCTCGCGTCTTTCTTGAAGGCTTGGGCGATCCCTCCCGCGTCACCTTCGTGCCGGGCAATCACGATGCCTATGTGCGTGGCTCCCTCGAAGGGCTGTTGCGGGAGATCTCGCCCTGGACACGGGGCGATGACGGCAGCGAAGGGACTTTTCCCTATCTGCGCCGCTACGGGCCGATTGCCGTCATCGGGTTGTCTTCGGCCATCCCCACTCTCCCTTTCGTGGCGAGCGGCCGGGTCGGATCGAAGCAGATGAAGGCCGTCGAGGAGATTCTCCGCGAGCTGGGACGCGATCCGGGCTGCTTCCGGATCGTGCTGATCCACCACCCGCCCCATGTCGGCGGCGCGGAGGCGGGCCGCAACCTCACCGATGCGTCCCGTTTCGAGAAGATGTTGTGCCGGGTCGGCGCGGAGCTGGTGCTGCACGGGCACAACCATGTGGGCTCGCTAGCCCATCTCGACGGTCCACGCGGACCCATTCCCGTCATCGGGGCACCTTCCGCCTCGGCACGCAGCGGAACGCTGACCCACAAGGCCGGCTATCATCTCTTCACCATCGGACAGGATGAAACCGGCTTTCTCCTCGCGGCCGAACTCCGGGGCCTGAAGCCGGATGGCACGGTGGG
Organism: Microvirga sp. 3-52; assembly: GCF_018383585.1. GTDB lineage: Bacteria > Pseudomonadota > Alphaproteobacteria > Rhizobiales > Beijerinckiaceae > Microvirga. The sequence goes on along the minus strand of NZ_JAHAMK010000017.1, from coordinate 60,838 downwards.
TGGAATGGGCATGCTCTCACTCGCGCGCATCCGCCAGCCAACAGACAAGTCGTGATCCAGGTCCCGGCCAAGCTTTGCCAGACACAGCGAACATCGCAAGGCAAAGCTTGCCTATTGAAGCGCACAATTCCAGTCCTTCCGGATGTTTTTACTAGGGTCGACCATCCATTATCCTGGCCGCGGCCATCAAAGTCGGCCTGACTGGCAATATATCCTTACCTTATCTGGAACCGCTCAGATCGCACTCCGTTGAACGGATGCAGCAGCCATCCATGATTTTTGCAGGCCTCGTCGGCTTCGCATGGTGTTCTGCGATCCCGGAAACAGGAGTCATCTCATGAAGAAATATCTTGCCCTTTCGGCATTGCTTGCGTCCGTTTCGGCCGCCCCGGCCTCTGCTCAGGTCATGGACAGCCAGACCTATCGCATGATGGCGGCTCAATCGGATGCCTTCGAGATTGCCTCGAGCCAGCTCGCCCTCGAGCGTTCGCGGAATCCCGTCGTGCGCCGCTACGCCGAGAACATGATCCGAGACCACGGCATGACCAGCCAGGCCCTGAATGGCGGTCGTCCGGTCTATTCGGCGTCCGGTGAATTCATCGGCGGCTCCCTGGGCGGCACGCTCGCCGGTGCCGGCATCGGCGCCCTGGTCGGCGGCCCGGTGGGCGCGGCCGTCGGCGCTGGCGTCGGCGCGACGGCTGGTGCCACGGCCGGCGCTGCGGCGAGCGGTTCCCCGGGCACGGCGGGCGGCACGGCAACCGGCGCGCTGGCTGGTGCTGGCGTCGGAGCCGTGGTCGGCGGACCGGTCGGTGCAGCGGTCGGAGCCGGCGTTGGCGCAACCACGGGTGCCGCAGCAGGCCGGACGGCCGATGTCCAGTCGACGGGCTCGGTGACCCCGATCCGTCTCGGCGTTCCGCTCAGCCCCGAGAAGACCGCCATGCTGAACCAGCTCGCCTCGACCTCGGGTCCGCAGTTCGATCGCCTCTATGGGCAGGCCCAGCGCATGGCTCACCAGGAGGCCCTCGCTCTCCACTCGGGCTATGCTCAGGCCGGCAACGATCCGTCACTGCGCCAGTTCGCGGCCTCGGTGGTCCCGCACCTCGAGCATCATGCGGCAGACGCCCAGCGTCTCCCGGGCGGTACGGCCCGCCGTCGTTAAGAGGCTTCATGGTTGAACGGCCATCACGGCGGGTCCAATGGGCCCGCCGTTTTCGTCTTCGCCCAAAGCGGTAGCCGAATCCTGTTCGCGGCGGCTTGTGATGCCTGTTCCAACGTGTAGGAAGAGACCAGAAGGTCCGGCCTTCGGGCCTTGTCCGATCACCCTCCGACATTCCGCGAGCTTCCATGGCCTATGTCATTCCTGCGCCTTCGATCCCCGCCCTTCCGGTTGCCGGCAGCGCCGACCTGTTCCCGGTCCGCCGAGTCTATTGCGTCGGCAGAAACTATGCGGCCCATGCGCGGGAGATGGGAGGCGACCCGACCCGCGAACCTCCCTTCTTCTTCATGAAACCGGCCGATGCGCTCCAGCCCGTCGTGGAAGGTGAAACGGCAGAGCATTCCTATCCACCAAAGACCGGGAACTACCATTACGAGATCGAGATGGTCGTGGCGCTGGCCAGGGGTGGAAAGGACATCCCCGTCGGGCAGGCTCTCGACCACGTCTTCGGCTATGCGGTCGGCCTCGACATGACACGCCGCGACCTCCAGGACGAGGCCAAGCAGCTTCGCCGCCCCTGGGAACTCGGGAAGGCCGCCGATTATTCGGGCCCGGTCGGACCGATCCATCCCGTCTCGCAGGTTGGACACCCTGCAGGCGGCTCCATCTCCCTGTCGGTGGACAGCGCGACCAAGCAGAAGGCGGATCTGTCCGACATGATCTGGTCCGTCGCCGAGCAGATCGCCTATCTTTCCCAGTATTTCGAACTCGCCCCCGGCGACGTGATCTTCTCCGGCACCCCGGACGGAGTCGGCGCGGTGACGCAAGGTCAGACCATGGTGGGCGCCATCGAGAGGCTCGGCGAGATCAGGCTTCGGGTTGTGTGAAGTCGACTGACCGACCCCTTGCCTTTTTGTCAAGTTTGGCTGTTACTGCGTCACGGCGCGGCCCGCGAGGACCGCGATTAAGTCAGGCCTCGGCGCAAAGCCGGGGACCACAAACAAGGGAACGACTATGAAATTCGTTAAGACCGTCGGCTTGGCTCTTCTCGGTTCCGCTCTTGCGATCGGCGGAGCCGCCGCACAGCAGAAGACGGTGAAAATCGCCACGGAGGGTGCTTATGCTCCGTGGAACTTCACGGGCGCGGGCGGCAAGCTCGAGGGCTTCGAGATTGACCTCGCCAACGACCTGTGCGGGCGCATGAAGGTGCAGTGCGAGATCGTCGCTCAGGACTGGGACGGCATCGTCCCGGCGCTTCAGGCGAAGAAATACGATGCCATCATGGCCGGCATGAGCATCACCGACGAGCGCAAGAAGACCATCGATTTCTCCAGTGCCTACGCCAACTCCCCGAACGGATTCCTGGTGGCGAAAGACTCGCCGCTCGCCAAGATGCCCGGCAAGGGCGAGGCCTTCAACCTCAGCACCCAGCAGGCGGCCGCCGAGAAGGCCATCGAGGCTTACAAGCCGCTCCTGAAGGGCAAGACCATCGGCGTCCAGACCTCGACCATCCACTCGAACTTCGCCGACAAGTACCTGAAGGGCACGGCCGAGATCCGCGAGTACAAGACCACCGAGGCCCATGACCTGGATCTCGCCGCCGGCCGCATCGATGCTGTGCTGGCCGACGCGACCGCCATCATCGGCACCCTCGAGAAGCCCGAGTTCAAGGACTACGTCCTCACCGGCCCGTCCATCACCGGCGGCCTGCTCGGCGCCGGCGTCGGCGTTGGCCTGCGCAAGGGCGAGACGGAGCTCAAGAAGAGCTTCGACGAGGCGATCCAGGCTGCGATCAAGGACGGCACGGTCAAGAAACTGTCCGAGAAGTGGTTCAAGATCGACACCACCCCTCGCGTCTGATCTTCGGAAGTCCGGTGGAGGATCTCCCTCCTTCGTCATCACCGGCCCTGTGCCGGTGATCCCTATGCGGGAGATGCCGCACTCTTCCGATCGAGATGGCCGGCCCTGTGCCGGCCATGACGGGGGCGGTGGCAATGCCCTTGCTTCCCACCGGCCAGCTTTTCAGATCTGAGATTGAGGCGCGGCTTCGGCTGCGCCTTTTTTGTATCGATCGGGCGCAGATGCGACCGAAATCGCCAGCTTGGGCTCTTTATTCAGCATGTTTAGGACTTGCGCCGGCTTGGCTTTTGAATGTTAGCTTCTGAGCGCGAGATGGAGGTCCTCGACGGCCTTCATCCGACAAAAGGATCAGTCGAAGCTGACCAGAGGGATGACGATGAAACTCTTCAGAACATTGGGTCTTGGCCTACTGGCCTCCACGCTCGCCCTCGGCGGAGCGGCGGCACAGGAGAAGACCGTCAAGATCGCCACGGAGGGCGCCTACGCCCCGTGGAACTTCACCGGCGCGGGCGGCAAGCTCGAGGGCTACGAGATCGACCTCGCCAACGAACTCTGCGGGCGCATGAAGGTGAAGTGCGAGATCGTGGCTCAGGATTGGGACGGCATCATCCCGGCGCTTCAGGCGAAGAAGTACGACGCCATCATGGCCGGCATGAACATCACGGACAAGCGCCTCGAGACGATCAGTTTCTCGCTCCCCTATGCCGCCACTCCGCACGGCTGGGGCGTGATGAAGGATTCTCCCCTCGCGAAGCTGGCCGGGGCGGGAACGACGGTGAGCTTCGAAAAGGACCCCGAGGGCGCGAAGAAGGCCATCGAGGCCTGGAAGCCGCTCCTGAAGGGAAAAACGATCGGCGTGCAGGGCTCGACCGTGAACGCGCAGTTCGTGGAGCAGTACTTCAAGGACACGGTCGAGATCCGCGAGTACAAGACGACGGAGCAGCACGACCTTGACCTGACGGCCGGCCGCGTCGACGCAATCTTTGCCGGGCATGGAGCCCTGAAAGCCACGCAGGAGAAGCCCGAGTTCAAGGACATGGTCATCGCCGGCACGGGCATGCGCGGTGGCGTACTGGGCCGGGGTGTCGCCGTGGGCATGCGCAAGGATGACACCGAGTTGAAAAAGTCATTCGACGAGGCGATCCAGGCTGCGATCAAGGACGGCACGATCAAGAAGCTGTCCGAGAAGTGGTTCAAGATCGACGCTACTCCGCAAGTCTGACGAGAGCGTGCTGGAAACCAGGTCGCGGGTCCTGCTACACGGACCTGCGACATGATCCGGCCGAGGCCGGATTTGACAGATCCTGTCTTACCCTCTGCTTTCGTGAGGGGAGACATTTTCAGGAAAGTTGAAGCGTGCAGCAGCTGAGCTATTTCGAGCTCGTCGGGTTCGGCCCCAACGGTTGGGGATGGGCTCTTCTCACCGCGGCCGGGATGACGATCGCCGTCGCCCTCTGCGGTTTTCTCGCCGGCTCCGTCGTCGGAACCCTGGTGGCCTGGGGGAAGATCGGGGGCAATCTCGTCACCCGAAGCCTGGCGGACGGTTACACCACCGTCCTGCGCGGCATTCCCGATCTGCTCGTGATCTATCTCTTCTATTTCGGCGGCAGCGCGGCGCTCGGCGCCATCGGCAGCCTGTTCGGGGCCGAAGGCTTCATCGGCGTACCGGCCTTCGTCACCGGTGCCCTGGCCATCGGCATCGTGTCGGGCGCCTATCAGGCGGAGGTCTTCCGCGGGGCCTATCAGGTCGTGAACCGGGGCGAGATCGAGGCGGCGCGCTCGGTCGGCATGCATCGCTGGCTCATGTTCCGCCGCATCATCGCCCCGCAGGTTCTGCGCTATGCCATCCCGGGCCTCGGCAACACGTGGCAGCTGGTGCTGAAGGAATCGGCACTGATCTCCGTGACGGGCCTCGTCGAGCTGCTGCGCCAGTCGCATATCGCGGCCGGCTCCACGCGCCGCCCGTTCGACTTCTACATCACGGCGGCGGTTCTCTATCTGCTCATCACCTGGGTTTCGACCTATCTGTTCCAGCGTGCGGAGACCCACTCGTTGCGTGGCATGCGGAGGGCATCCTGATGGACTTCGCTTTCATGTGGGATTGCTTCCTGACCCTGATGGGGGGTGTGCCGCTCACGCTGAACCTGGCCTTCACCGCGGTCGCGTTCGGCGCCATCTTCGCGATGCTCCTGGCCCTCATGCGCATGTCGCGCGTCAAGGTGCTCGACTGGCCGGCACAGGCCTATGTCTTCGTGTTCCGCGGGACTCCCCTGCTCGTGCAGATCTTCCTGATCTATTACGGCCTCGGACAGTTCCGTCCGACGCTGCAGGAATGGGGATTGTGGACGTTCTTCCGCGAGCCCTATTGGTGCGCGGTGCTGGCCCTCACCCTCAACACCGCAGCCTATGCCAGCGAGATCATCCGCGGCGGCCTGCAATCGGTGCCTCACAACCAGGTCGAGGCAGCGCGGGCCTGCGGCATGTCGGGCCTCCTGCTCTTCCGCCGCATCGTCTTCCCCATCGCGGTCCGTCAGGCCCTCCCCGCTTACGGCAGCGAGCTCATTCTCATGGTGAAGGCCACGTCGCTGGCGTCCATCATCACCATGATGGAAGTGACCGGTCTTGCCGCGAAACTGATCTCGCAGACGTTCCGCGCGGTCGAGGTCTTCATCGTTGCGGGCCTGATCTATCTCATTCTCAACTTCATCATCACGCGCATCATCATGGCCATCGAGTGGTGGCTCTCGCCTCATCTGCGCCGCCCCCCAGCCATCGAGCCGCGTCTGGAGGCCGCTCATGTCTAACGGAGTTGCATCCTTGTCCTCCCAACCTGCGCCCTCCGAGGCCGCTCCTGCCGTTTCCGTCAACAATCTCCGCAAGAGCTTCGGGTCGCTCGAAGTTCTCAAGGGTGTCTCGCTCAGCGCGAAGGAAGGCGATGTGATCTCGATTCTCGGCGCGTCGGGGTCCGGCAAGTCGACCATGCTCCGCTGCATCAACATGCTGGAGGTGCCGGATTCCGGCGACATCCGCATCGGCGGCGAGACGATCGGCCTGAAGAAGGGCCGCAAGGGCATGGAGCCGGCCGATCAGCGTCAGGTGGACCGCATCCGCTCGCGAGTCGCCATGGTGTTCCAGAGCTTCAATCTCTGGTCCCACATGACCGTCCTGGAGAACGTGATCGAAGCGCCGGTGCACGTGCAGAAGCGCCCGAAGGCCGAGTGCATCGCCGAAGCCGAGGAGCTGCTGAACAAGGTCGGCATCGTCGACAAGCGCAATCAGTACCCCTCCCACCTCTCCGGCGGCCAGCAGCAGCGCGCCGCCATCGCGCGGGCGCTCGCCATGCATCCCAAGGTGATGCTGTTCGACGAGCCGACCTCGGCGCTCGATCCGGAGCTCGTCGGCGAGGTTCTGCGCGTCATGCGCTCCCTCGCCGAGGAAGGCCGCACCATGCTGGTGGTGACGCACGAGATGGGCTTCGCCCGCGACGTGTCGAACCGGGTCGTGTTCCTGCACAAGGGCGTGGTGGAGGAGGAAGGTGCGCCGGCGGACGTGTTCGGCGCTCCGAAATCCGAGCGCTTCAAGCAGTTCATCTCGAGCCACCGCTGAGCGTTGGCTATTGGGACGTTGGTGAAAACATCCTCTTACGTCATGGCCGGGCGTGTCCCGGCCATCCCGATGAGGTGAAGCGCAGCGCCTTTCCGATCGGGATCACCGGCACAGGGCCGATGATGACAAGAGTGTTGCTCGATGCTCCAAGACTTGAAACACAAAGGGCGAAGCGGATGTCGCTTCGCCCTTTCCCGTTATCGCTTCTCGATCCGCCGGATCGGATGCTGTCCGGGTGACGGTGGGACCGGTCCCCGTATGTGCGGGTCGATCCGAGGTCCGCGCCAATCGTCGACATAGGGCTCACGCCTCGATCCGCCCAGGAAGAGACCCAGTACGGCCGGAACGGCCAGGATCACCAGAGAGACAAGGCCCCAGACCACCACGATGGCGCCGAGCCCCAGGCTGCGCAGCGTCATCAAAGCCCAGGACAGCCACTCGACCGACTCGGGATGGCCGGCGACCATATCGGCATTGCGCGCCGCAAAGCCGCCGAAGAAGTCGAGCAGCCCATAGGCGCCCCACGCGAAGAGAGACCACACCGCAACGGCGATCCAGGCCAGGATCCAAAGGAGACGTTTCATCAGCGCTCCTCCACCCGGACGGCGGTGCCGTCGATCTCACGCGGCCCGCGCTTGGGCGTGCCCAGATGCTCGTGAATGATCCGCAGGTTGCGCTGATTGGCCTTGAAGAAGACGTCGAACACGTCGCCCGCCAGCGGGATCGCGCCGATGGCCGTATCGACCGCGACGTTGCCGATCATGCGCGCGATCTTCCACCGCGGTAGTCCAAGCTGACGCGCCTCCCAGATGATGTAGCTGGCGAGAGCAGCCGAAACCACATCGCCGATGCCCGGCACGAGACCCAGCACGGCATCGAAGCCGACGCGCCGGTTCAGGCCGGGAATCATCACGGCGTTGTCCAGCAGTTTCGCCACGAGCGTGACGCGTGCGATCGCATCGGCCTGGGTCGGGCCTGCGGTCTTGATAGCGTCGAAAACGGCGCTACGAGCAGTGTTCATTCCTATCTCCGAGTGGCCAATCCCGATGATTGACACAACGGACAGAGATGTGTGCATTCCGGCAAGCTTCCGCAAGATTGCAAGCCTGTTATCTCATAACTCACCCAAAATTTCCTGTCCTAGGATTCCTTGCAGAATAAAGCTTTGCCGAGCAGTAGCCGTCTGAGCCACTCCAATGTCGCCTAGGTGTTCTTGCCTAGGGCAAGCTTAACCTTAGGTAGCCATCCCTAACGCTGCGACCTCAACCTTCCGTTACCCACCCATAAGCAGCGAATGCCGCAGGGAGGATCATTTCGGCGGCAGTGATTGTGTAGGGGCTCAGAACGGGAGAACCCGATGAGCATCGTTTGCCGCGTTCGCAATACGTCCAGGTTGGCCCTCATGTCCGGTGCGTTTCTGGTGGGATTATCCCCGGTTGCGCTCGTGGCGGGCGACAGCGACGGCGGGATCATTCCTCCGGCGCAATATGCGAGCCTGCCCTCCGACAACCGCATCGACGACCCAGACGTCACCGGAGGCCTACCGACCGCAAGAACTCTCTCCGGCTTCGCCTCGCTCGTGTCGCAGGGGACGATCATCCTGCGCGCAAGCGCTCCGACCGACTGCATCCCGGGCGATATCCGCGATGTGGTGGCATCCGTTGCAGAGAAGTTCGGCCCTGTCAGTGTCGAATCCACCCACCGTTCTCGAGGTCGCAACTGGCGCGCCGGCGGCGCCCGCCACTCCCTGCACCTTTCCTGTCGCGCCATCGATTTTCGTGTGCGGGCCCGTGCCCGGGGTGTGATGGCCTATCTGCGGGCGCACCCTCAGGTCGGCGGGCTCAAGATCTATCGAAACGGCATCATCCATATCGACAACGGCGAGCGCCGCTCCTGGTGAGACGCCTTCCCGGATGGAAGAACTGGCGCTGCGGCGAAAACTGTAAGACAACATCAGGATGTTCGAGACCTTCACTCATCGCCAGATCGAAGCCTCCGGGGCCGTCATCAACCTCCGGCATGGCGGCAGCGGGCCACCCGTCCTTCTGCTGCATGGCCATCCGCAGACCCATGTCATGTGGCACAAGGTGGCTCCGAAGCTTGCCGAGAACTACACGGTCGTCTGCGCCGATCTGCGCGGCTACGGCGACAGCTCCAAGCCTGCGACGACACCGGATCACGAGCCCTATTCCAAACGGGCGATGGCGCGCGATCAGGTCGAGGTGATGCAGGCTCTCGGCTTCGAGCGCTTTGCCGTCATCGGGCACGACCGGGGCGGGCGCTGCGCCTATCGCATGGCCCTCGACCACCCGGAGCGGATCGTCTCGCTCTCCGTTCTCGACATCATTCCCACGGCGGAGCATTTCCAGCGCACCGACATGGCGTTCGCCATGGGCTATTGGCACTGGTTCTTCCTCGCCCAGCCCTATCCCATCCCCGAGCGCCTGATCGCATCGGATCCGGACGTGTTCTACCTTCGCCGCGGGCGTTCGCTCTTCGATGACGCGGCCCTTGCCGAATACCGCCGCTGCTACACCGATCCGGAAACGGTCCACGCCATGTGCGAGGATTACCGGGCGGGCGCCACCATCGACATGCGCCTCGACGAAGAGGACCAGAAGGCCGGCCGGCGCATCGCCTGCCCGGTGCAGGCCCTCTGGGGCCTAAAGAACGGGCTGGAACGGTGGTACGACGTTCTCGCCGTGTGGCGCGACTGGGCCGGCCATGTGGAAGGCCACGGCATCGATTGCGGCCATTACCTCGCCGAGGAGGCGCCGGAGGAAACGCTGGCAGCTCTGCAGCCCTTCCTTGAGAGGGCATTCAGAGGGTGAAAGTCCATCGTTGTCATTTGAATTCTGAGACGTGGACGAATCTCGGATGTCATGGCCAGGCTTGTCCGGCCATCCCGTTGCGGTGAGGCGCTGTGCTTCAATCCATCGGGATCGCCGGGACGAGCCCGGTGATGACGTCGGAGGGTGCGAGGGCCGGTGACGACCGGGCGGGAACGGTGATGACGCGGTGGAGCATGCCACCGTCCTTGGCTAGACCTCTCCTTCGTCCCGCATCCGCCTTCGTCACACCCTCCCCTGTCATGGCCGGGCTTGACCCGGCCATCCCGACCCGTGAGGCGCGGTGCTCCACACAATCGAGATCACCGGCACAAGGCCGGTGATGACGTGGGTGGGGGAGTGAAAGGCTGCGGCTCATCCGGCGTCGTCCATCATCCCGTCGCACCCCTCCTCCTGCCGTCATGGCCGGGCTTGACCCGGCCGTCCCGATCGTGTGAGGCGCGGCGCCTTACCGAAGCGAGATCACCGGCACGAGGCCGGTGATGATGAAGGAAGTGAATATAAGGTCAGATGCTCAGGATGAGGTGAGGGTTTTATGAAACGGCCTTCGAAAACGGCGCGATGGTGATGCCGTTCGCCTCCAGCTTCGTACGGACCGTCCGCGCCATGACGACGGCGCTCGGCTCGTCGCCGTGTACGCAGATCGTGTCGAACTGGACGGGAATGCGCTTGCCCGAGGTCGTCGTCACCGCCTTGTCCTGCACGGCACGCAGCACGCGCTCGGCCGCCGCATCGGCGTCATGCAGGACGGCGCCGGGCTTCTTGCGGCTCGTCAGCGTGCCGTCGTCCTCGTAGGTGCGGTCGGCGAAGAACTCCCGCGCGACCTTCACGCCGGTCGTCTCGGACGCCTTTTCCATCAGAAGCCCGGGCATGCAGACATTGATGAGGCCTGCATCGACGCCCTTGATGGCGCGGGCGATGGCAAGGGCGAGATCCATGTCCTCGTTCGCCATGTTGTTGAGCGATCCGTGCGCCTTCACGTAGGTGACCTCGTGCCCGGCAAGCGCCGCGACCGCCTGCATGGCGCCGATCTGATAGGCCACCATGCGCTCGATCTCGACCGGGCTGTCGCCGCGGATCATACGGCGGCCGAAGCCGTGCAGATCGTTGAAGCCCGGATGCGCACCGATCGCGACACCCTTGCGCTTCGCCGTCTCGGCCGTGCGGAACATGATCGATGGGTCGCCGGCGTGATAGCCGCAGGCGATGTTGGCCGAGGAGACGATGTCGAGCATCGCCTCGTCGTCTCCCATCGGCCAGGGGCCGAAGCCTTCACCCATGTCGCAATTGAGATCGATGATCATGTCCGTCACACCAGAACAGGTTGGGCCGTTTGCTGCCCCACATGGAAGACGCGCTTGTAGCGCTCGATTTCCGCCTTCGGCCCCATGGCCTTGGTCGGATTGTCGGAGAGTTTCACCGTCGGTCGGCCGTCGGCCGAGATGACCTTGCAGACGATGGAGATCGGGTCGAGCGCTCCGTCAGGAGCAAGGCCGCGGAAATCGTTGGTGAGAAGCGTGCCCCAGCCGTAACCGATCCGCATGCGGCCCCGGAAGTGCCGGTGGATCCGCTCGATCACATCCACATCGAGCCCGTCGGAGAAGATCGCGAGTTTCTCACTCGGATTCTGGCCGCGCTGGCGCCACCATTCGATGGCCTCCTCGCCGCCCTCGACCGGATCCTTCGAGTCCACGCGGATGCCGGTCCATGAGGCGACCCATTCCGGTGCGTTGTCCAGGAAGTTCGTGGTTCCGTAGGTATCGGGCAGGATGATGCGCAGGTTGCCCTCGTAATCCTGCTGCCAATCCGCCAGCACATGGTATGGCGCCTTGGCCAGTTCGTCCTCGCTGTCGGTCAGGGCCGCATAGACCATGGGCAGTTCATGGGCGTTCGTGCCCACGGCCTCCACTTCCTGACGCATGGCGATGAGGCAGTTGGACGTGCCGAGGAACGACGATCCAAGGCCCTCCATCATCGCCTGCACGCACCAATCCTGCCAGAGGAAGCCGTGGCGGCGGCGTGTGCCGAAATCGGAGATCGACAGATCCGGAAGCTTCCTGAGACGCTCGATCTTCTCCCAGACCCGCGTCATGGCGCGGGCATAGAGCACCTGCAGCTCGAACTTTGCCATGCTCTTGAGAACACCGCGGGAGCGCAGCTCGTTGAGGATGGCGAGCGCCGGAATCTCCCACATGGTGGTCTCGATCCAGGGACCGTGGAAGGTCAGCACGTATTGGCCGTCCTCCTTCTCGAGCAGGTATTCTGGAAAGCGGAAGGTCTCGAGCCAGTCCATGAATTCCGGCGAGAACATCTGCCGCTTGCCATAGAAGGTATTGCCGCGCAGCCAAGTGGACTCGCCCCGCGTCAGGGCCAGGCTGCGCACATGGTCAAGCTGCTCGCGCAGTTCACCGGCATCGATGATGTCGGCCAGACGGATGCGGGTGGTGCGGTTATGGATGCCGAACGTGACCTGCACGTCCCGGTGGCGGCGAAAGATCGTCTGCGCCATCAGAAGCTTGTAGAAATCCGTATCCAGAACGGACCGGACGATCGGATCGATCTTCCAGGTATGGTTGTACACCCTGGTCGCGATGTCCACCATCGCCTGCTCCATGCTGCTCAAAGGAGGCGAGACAATAGCGAAGGGACGCCCGGGATGAAAGAGCGCCGGCTACAGGATTAGGACATGGCCCCTGACAAAGACGATCAACGCTTGCCTCTCTCGTCATCGCTGGCCCGTGCCGGTGATCCCGTCTGCACAGAGTGCAGCGCTTTTCATGACCGAGCTGGTCGGGACTGATCCCAGGATCAGGTCCGGGGAAGACCACGACGGATATAAAGGGAACTGTCAGGGCGGCAGGACGTCGACCTGGATCGAAGCATAGTAAGCGGCCACGTCCGCGATATCCTCGTCCGACAATTCCTTCGCAACTATGTTCATGGTCTCGTGCTTGCGCTCGCCCGAACGATACTCCGTCAGGCTTTTGACGAGATAGGGCTCGATCTGACCGGCCAGATTGGGGGCCTCCGGGTTCTTCGACAGTCCATCGAGACCATGGCAGGCTTGGCAGGTCGTAATTTTCTGGCGCCCTGCCCGAGCATCCGCCGCGTAGGAATGATCGACAAGGACGACGCCCAGGAAAATCCCTGGCAGAGCCAGGGCACAGATCATCTTCATGACTGACCTTCTGAAAGAGGATGGGCGTGCCTCGTGGCACGCCCATCGAAGCAGGCCCTAGCGGCCTTCGTAGGAGATCCGATAGATCGCGCCGGCGGTATCGTCCGATACGAGAAGGGAGCCGTCAGGCAGCATGGCGACATCCGTCGGCCGTCCGAGATACTCGCCATTCTCCGTCAGCCAGCCCTCGGCGAAGACTTGCGGCTTGTCCGCCGTGCCGTCCTGCTTGATCGGCGTGAACATGACGCGCGCGCCGATCGGTTTGGTGCGGTTCCAGGAGCCGTGCTGGGCCGAGAAGATTCCGCCCTGGTAGGTCTGCGGGAACATCCTGCCCGTGTAGAACATCATTCCGAGATCAGCCGCATGCGGATCCATTTCAGCCTGCGGACCGATCACACCTGCCGGAACCGGATCGTCCTTGTACTCGACCGTGCGGACGGTGCCGCCGCCGTAATAGGGAAAGCCGAAATTCTGCCCCATATCGGCGATGCGGTTGATCTCTCCGGGAGGCTTGTCGTCTCCCATGCCATCGACCTGATTGTCGGTGAACCACAGCGACTTGTCGGCCGGATTGAAATCCATGCCGACCGAGTTGCGAATGCCGGTTGCATAGACCTCGCGATTCTTGCCATCCTGATCCATGCGGATGATGCCGCCGATGCCGGTCCGCTTGTAGAGGTCCAGCTTATCTTTCGCCGGCACGTTGAAGGGCTGGCCGAGCGCAATGTAGAGCTTGTTGTCCGGTCCAATCCGGCAGACACGGGCCGTATGATTGAAGCTCTCCTCCGTCGGAGGAATGAGATCGCCCTGTTTGGCCACGACGAAAGCCGCGACATCCGGCCCTTCATAGAAGAACTCGGCGGCCGGGAATTGCAGCACGCGATTCTGCTCTGCCACATAGAGAACGCCGTCACGCGAGAAGCAGACGCCGTTCGGGATCTTGAACGCGACCGATGGCGCGAACTGCTTCACTTCGTCGGCGACGCGATCCTTGTCGCGGTCCGTGACGGCATAGACGTTGCTCTTGCGGGTGCCGACGAAGACCACGCCCGCGTTGGGACCGACGGCCATGTGGCGCGCGTCGGGTACGATCGCATAGAGCTCGATCTTGAACCCGGCCGGAAGCTGGATCTTCTCTAGATTCTTCCGGATGGCATCGGCACGACGCCCTTCCTGTGGAATCGGCCGCGGCTCAGCGGTTCCCGTGCTTTGGAACGATGACAGCTTTTCCAGATTGCCGGTTGGAGTCTGGGTTGCGGGCTGAGCGAAACTCGAGGACGCGAAAGCAACAAATGAGACTGCAGAAAGCAGGACGGACTTCATTGTTTCCTCCCTAAGACTGCCCCCAACTGATTGTTCTTATGAATGGCGTGCGGATTTTCTCCAGCTTATTTCTTGTTCTGCAACTATACCCAAGCTTGTAACGTAGAGGTAGGATAAATTAAGCCAAAGAAAAGGGGCCACGTGCGGCCCCTGATGTTTCGCGTTGCAGCAAAGTTCAGCTCAGATTGACCTTTGCCTGATTGCCGGGATCGGGCTGCTGACCGGTGATGGCAGCCTTCGCGTAGCCGTAGAGATGCACCAGCGTCGAGGACGGACTGTCCCAGTACTCGCCCTTCGCCGGATGAACGCGGATCAGAGCAATCTGCGGATCGTCCACGCCCTTTGGGAACCAGGCCCGCAGGGGCTCGGACCACTTCTCCTCGATTGTCGCCTTGTCGCGTACGATCTCGGCTTTGCCTGTCACGGATACATAGGTCTGGCTGCTCGGATCGGAATAGGCCAGATTGACCTCGTTGTCCCGGGAGAGTTCCGTCGTCTTGGGAGACTGGATCTGTGTGAAGAACCAGAGGTCCCCATGCTCATCCGCCTCCTGGTTGTGCATGGGCCGGCTGTGGAGTGTCCCGTCCGTATCGACGGTCGTCATCATGGCGATCTTCACGTCCTTGATCAGCTCATAGAGCTTCCCGGCATTCGGATCGTTATGGCCGTGCTGGTGCATCGTTGTCTCCTTGATCTTGTCACATAGGCTCTCGGGAATGATCAGCGAAGGCAGTGACGCGACCGGTCGAACCTGCTCCCGAGGGATCGGGTGAACAACGGACAAGGTGCGGTTTGGTTCGGGATATTGCGACTGGACGGCCCGAGACCGTCTTAACGAGCGTGCTCTTGCCCTATACATGAGGGGGCATAGAACCTCAGAGCCATCCAGGAGATTTCATCGTGGCAATTACCCGTGAGCATGTGCTGCAGGCTCTGTCGACCGTTCCCGTCGATGCAAGCGGAACCGACCTCGTTGCCTCGGGACGGCTATCGGACGTGGTGGTGGACGATGCGGGCCGGGTCATGTTCTCGATCACCATCGAACCGGCTGAGGCCGCAGGCATGGAACAGGTGCGCCAAGCCGCCGTCACGGCCGTGCAGGGCCTGCCGGCCGTGAAAGGCGTCTTCGCCAGCCTCACCGCCGACCGGCCCGCCGGATCCGGAGCATCGCCCCCCTCGCCGACCGCACAACAGCGACCACGGGCGGCAGCTCAGCCCAAGAACCAACGTATTCCCGGCGTGCAGCACGTAATCGCCGTCGCCTCCGGCAAGGGCGGGGTCGGCAAGTCGACGACCGCCTGCAACCTGGCCCTCGGATTGAAAGCTCTCGGGCTGAAGGTCGGCCTGCTCGATGCGGATATCTATGGCCCGTCCATGCCGAAGCTTCTCGGCATTCACGGCAAGCCACGCCTTCTCGAAAATCGCATTCTCGAGCCCATGGAGGCTTACGGCCTCAAGGTCATGTCCATCGGCTTCCTCGTCGAGGAGGAAGCCGCCATGATCTGGCGCGGGCCGATGGTGATGTCGGCCATCACCCAGATGCTGCGGGAGGTCGCCTGGGGCGACCTCGACGTGCTCGTCGTCGACATGCCTCCCGGCACGGGCGATGCGCAGCTCACCATGGCGCAGGCCACACCGCTTGCCGGTGCGGTGATCGTTTCGACGCCGCAGGATCTCGCATTGATCGATGCGCGGCGCGGCGTTTCCATGTTCAAGCGGGTTGAGATCCCGATCCTCGGCATCGTCGAGAACATGGCCACGTTCATCTGCCCGCATTGCGGCCAGAGTTCCCATATCTTCGGCCATGGCGGAGCGCGTGACGAGGCCAAGCGCCTGGGCGTTCCCTTCCTCGGTGAGGTTCCGCTCAACATGACGATCCGCGAGTTGTCCGATGCCGGCCGCCCGGTCGTCGTCGCTGATCCGGAAGGGCCGCATGCCAGGATCTACAAGGACATGGCGCAGCAGGTCTGGACGTCCCTTGCCGGTGGTACGGCGGCGAAGCCGGCGCCGCGCATTGTGATCGAGTGAATAGGCCCCGCATGATCCCGCCTCCAACCCTCGGTGTCGTTCTGGCGGGGGGACTCTCCCGCCGTATGGGAGGCGGCAACAAGTCCCTGCTCGTCTTCGGGGGGCTCACTCTTCTCGAGCATGTGGTGCAGCGTCTGGCCCCGCAATGCGAAAGCGTGATCGTCAATGCGAATAGCGAACTCCCAGGCTTCGAGACTATGCCCTTTCCTGTCGTGCGGGATTCGGTCGCAGGTTATCGGGGGCCATTGGCAGGAATCCTGACAGGTCTCGAATGGACGGCCGCATATCGCCCCAGCGTCGAATGGATCGTCAGCGTTCCCGGAGATACGCCTTTCATCCCCCTTGATCTGGTCCGGCAACTGCATGGCGCACGTCGTGGATCCGAAATGGCTCTCGCCTGCGCCTCGTCAGGCTCGCAGGTTCATTTCGCTGTCGGCCTTTGGCCCGTTTCCCTGCGGCACGATCTGCGTCAGGCGCTCTTGGAAAAAGACCTGCGCAGTGTAAGAGACTGGGCGAGTCTCCATGGATATGCCGAAGCATTCTGGCCCATCGGGCCGGTCGACCCGTTCTTCAACATCAACACGCCGGACGATTGGGCCAAGGCGAATGGCCTGGCGCAGCACGGGCGCAGAATATGACCGAACTTGATCTATCCGGTTTGAAGTGCCCATTGCCGGTCTTGCGGACGCGAAAGGCACTGCTCTCCATGACGCCCGGCGAAAGGCTGCACGTCATCTGCACGGACCCATTGGCGGGCATCGATGTCCCCAATTTGATCCGCGAAACCGGTGACGTCTTAGAGGAGCAAAACCAGGAAGCCTCCCGGATCAGCTTCTTGATCCGCAAGGCGGGCAAATCTGCATGAGAAGGCCCGGCTCTTCGGCCGGGCCCGTCTTATTGACTTCGTTCAACGAGATCAGGTGCTCTTGCGGAGCGAATCCTTGATCCCACCAATGGTGTTCTGGATTTTGCCTTCGGCTTTATCCATCTTGCCCTCGGTTTCCAGCTTCGAGTCGCCCACGGCCTTGCCGAGGCCTTCCTTCACGCGGCCCTTAATGTTCTTCATGCTGCCTTCGGCGCGATCGTTATCCATGACGTTTCTCCTGAAACAGATGTTCCGACAGGGCAACGCCACTCCGAAGGGTTGGTTTCCGATAAATTTCGATTTGGGACAACACCGGTCAGGAAGGGATGATATGCCTGATCGTCCCTGAAAGTCTTCTTCAGTGGCACTTGCTGTTAGAATTCGGCTGTATGCCACTGCAATCAAAGCGTAAAACTTAATAATACATCTCATTATTCTTAAAATAGTTTTCAGACGAGGACAGACTGCTATCCTTCATTGAATATCGGGTCCGATCGCTCTGCTAGGAATGAGGGATGGACAACGGCTACGGGCGCACTAATTCGGATCAAGTCCGGTTTTGAATGTTATAAAGTAATACAGGCATCGCGTCCGTGCCCGCAGCCACCCGACGTCCTTCGCGCCCAACGCCCAGGGCCTCTCGCCGTGCGAACAGCCGCACCGCGTCGAGGAACCCGACTCACCCATTGGACCGCGTCGCTCTCCTGGCCCATCAGCTCAGAACGCCGCTTTCGGCGATCAATGCCCTGGCTCAAGGCCTGATCCGGCGCGCCGATCAGCTGAGCACGCACGATGTTCGATCAAAGGCGGAGAAGATCTGGCGCGCCAGCCTGCGCCGCGACGAACTCACTGAAACGATCCTGTCCTATACCCGGGCAACCGCCGGCGGGATTGTCCTCAACCCGAGCGAGTTCAGCCTCGATGAGCTCATTCGCCGGGTCTGCAGGGAACAAGGTGGACAGGAGCCGTCCCGCTCAATTCGGCTCCAGACTCGCGGTTTGCCTGCCGTCGTGATCGGCGATCCCATCCTGTTGGAGCAGGCACTCGTCATCGTCCTGTCCAACGCCATGAAATATTCGCCGCCAGACCAGCCGATCGAAATCACAGCCCGCAAGAGAGTCGGCATGATCCGGATTGTCGTCAAGGATCAGGGGATCGGCATCCCGGAACCGGACCTGCCCTTCATCATGCAACCGTTTTTCCGTGGCCAGAACGCAAAGAAGCTGCCCGGAACAGGATTGGGCCTAAGCCTCGCCTGGTACATTCTCAAGCTTCACGGCGGGGACTTGGAGATCGAGAGTCACGAAGGCCGTGGAACGAAGGTCACGCTGATCGCGCCGGAAACGAACACGGCCGGTCTCAGCTATTCCATCTGAGCCGGCAATCCGCTTCGCTCATGGACGAATGAGGATGCACCGGAAATCGTTCACATTCGTCAAGGTCGGACCTGTCATGACGAGCCTGTCGAGCTGCGCGAAGGCCGTATAGGCATCGTTCGTGTCCAGATGAGAGGCCAGATCGATCCCTTTCGCGCGAGCACTCTCGAACAGGCTACCATCGAACCAGGCGCCCGCATTGTCCTCGGAACCGTCGATGCCGTCGGTATCACAGGCGATGGCCGAGATCCTGTTCTCATCCTTCAAGGCTAAGGCCAGAGACAACAGGAACTCGGCGTTGCGACCACCCCGTCCCCGCCCGCGAACCGTTACCGTCGTCTCGCCGCCGGACAGCAGAACGCATGGCGCCTTGGCTGGCTCGCCATGCATCAGGGCAGAACGTGCGATGCCGGCCATGACACGCCCGACCTCCCGCGCCTCTCCTTCGAGCGCGTCGCCGAGCACGAGAGGCGTCAGCCCCAGCTCACGGGCTTTGGCGGCAGCGGCATCAAGGGCCATCTTGGGCGTCGACAGCATATGCACCACGCCGCCAGTGACAGGCTCGGTGACGGCGTTCGACCGGATGGTCTGCACGACATGGTCAGGCACCTCGATGCCGTACTTGCGCAGGATACCAAGGGCAACGTCAGGATCGACCCGCTCGGGGATTGTCGGGCCGGATCCGATGCTGCCGGGATAGTCACCCGGGACATCCGAAATCAGGTAGGTGACAAGCTGCGCCCTGCCGACAGCTCCTGCAAGCCTGCCCCCCTTGATGGCGGAGAGCGACTTGCGGACCAGGTTCATCTCCCCGATGGGGGCGCCCGATTTGAGCAGGGCGCGGTTCAGATTCTGCTTATCTACCAGGGTGACACCCTCGGCCGGAAGTGACAGGAGCGCCGAGGCCCCACCGGACATGAGACACACGACGAGGTCGTCGGGACCGGCCTCCTGAGCCAGAGCCAGGATCCTCCCGGCCGCCTGTACCCCGGCCTCATCGGGAACCGGATGCGCAGCCTCGACGATCTCGATGGCTTTTGTCGGCACCGCGTGTCCATATCGCGTGACCACGAGCCCCTCGCAGGTTCCTCCCACGTGGCCCCACGCCTCCTCGAAAGCCGCCGCCATGCGGGCCGAGGCCTTGCCGGCACCCAGAACAATCGTCCGCCCTGCGGGCTTGGGCGGCAAGCGGCCGTCGAACTGGCCATCCGGAAGCGCCGCCTTCAGGGCGGCATCGAACAGGACGTAGAGGATTTCGGCATCGTTTGGCATGGCGTCACTTTACGTCAGAAATCCCATGCGTGAAGCCTCCGGCAGCAGATTGCACACAGAACGGCGTGCCTGCTCATCAAAGACCATGGAACCCGTCGCGGGATCATGCTTAAAGACCGGCCGTTAGCCGTCTCACAATCCTTTCGATCCACTCGAGGGCCCCCTGCCGATGTCCCACTTCATCCAGCCTCCCTGCCGCCGCCCTTCAAGGAGCAGGGCATGAAGCCACTGTCCCAGATGCCCCTGGAAACGGCGCGCTCCGTTCGCGTGGTGCTGACCGATATCGATGACACGATCACCACGGAAGGAATGCTGACGGCCGCCGCCTACGGCGCACTCGAACGGCTGCATCGCGCAGGCTTCCTCGTCATCCCCGTGACCGGGAGGCCTGCGGGATGGTGCGATCACATTGCCCGCATGTGGCCGGTGGATGCGGTGGTGGGAGAAAACGGTGCCTTCTATTTCCGCTACGATCGCGAGCGCAAGACGATGGAGCAGCGCTTCTGGGCAAGCCCGGAGGAGCTCAAGCGGAATCGTGCCAAGCTCAATGCCATCGAGACGGAAGTGCTCACAAGCGTTCCCGGCTCGGGCCTCGCCAGCGATCAGGCTTACCGCATGGCGGATCTCGCCATCGACTTCTGCGAGGACGTGCCCGCCTTGCCGGAAGCGGAGGTGGACCGGATCGTTTCCATCTTCGAGCGTGCAGGCGCACAGGCCAAGGTCAGCTCCATTCATGTGAACGGCTGGTTCGGCGACTACAACAAGCTGAGCATGGCCAAGACCCTGCTGTCCGACGTGTTCGGCATGGATTGGGAACAGGCGAGAAAGACCGTGATCTATGCCGGCGACTCGCCGAACGACGAGCCCATGTTCGCAGCCTTTCCCTTGAGCGTCGGCGTCGCCAACATCCAGGCCTTCGCCCATCGCCTGACCAGCACGCCTGCCTATCTTGCGAATGGCCACTCCGGAGAGGGCTTCGTGGAACTGGCCGATCTGCTGCTCAGGGCGAGAAGCGCGTAGGAATCCGGCAAACGTCGCCACCTCTCATCCACAAAAGAAGAAGCCCGGACTTGCCGGGCTTCTTCATGCTTACATCCCTGCCAAGCAGATGTATTTGATTTCGAGGAAGCCCTCGATGCCGTATTTCGAGCCCTCGCGGCCCAGACCCGACTGCTTGACGCCTCCGAACGGCGCCATCTCGTTGGCGAGCGCGGGCGTGTTCACCCCCACCATGCCGCTCTCCAGCGCCTCCGCCACCCGCCAGACGCGCGCCATGTCCTTGGCATAGAAGTACGACGCTAGGCCGAATTCCGAGTCGTTGGCCATCGCGATCACCTCCGCCTCGTCCTTGAACGTGATGATCGGAGCAAGCGGCGCGAACGTCTCCTCCTTCGTCACCTTCATGGCCTGCGTCACGCCCGTCATCACGGTGGGCTCGAAGAAGGTGCTGCCGAGATCCGAGCGTTTGCCACCCACCAGCAGCTTGCCGCCCTTGTCGAGCACGTCGGCTACGTGTTCCTCCATCTTGGCCACGGCGCGATCGTCGATCAGCGGCCCCATGGTCACGCCGGCTTCCGTGCCCCGGCCGAGCTTGAGGCTCTTGGCCTTGGCGGCCAGCTTCTCCGCAAAGGCCTCGGCCACGCTCTCCTGCACATAAATCCGGTTGGCGCAGACGCAGGTCTGGCCGGCATTGCGGAACTTCGACGCCATCGCACCCTCCACCGCGGCATCGAGATCGGCATCGTCGAACACAATGAAGGGGGCATTGCCGCCCAGTTCCAGCGATAGGCGCTTGATGCTGTCGCCGGCCTCCTTCATCAGCCAGNTCGGCATCGTCGAACACAATGAAGGGGGCATTGCCGCCCAGTTCCAGCGATAGGCGCTTGATGCTGTCGCCGGCCTCCTTCATCAGCCAGCGGCCGACCCCGGTCGAGCCGGTGAAGGTGATCTTGGCCACCTTCGGGTTGTGGCAGAACTCCTCGCCGATCGGCTTGGCCTCGCCGGTGACCACGGAGAACGCGCCCTTCGGCACCCCGGCCCGCTCGGCCAGGACGGCCAGCGCCAAGGCGGAAAGCGGGGTCTGAGCGGCGGGCTTGAGCACCATGGTGCAGCCGGCCGCCAGCGCCGGGCCGACTTTGCGGGTGATCATGCCATTGGGAAAGTTCCAGGGCGTGATCGCCGCGCACACCCCCACCGGCTGCTTGAGCACCACAATGCGCTGGGACGGGTTGGCGCCGGGAATGACGTCGCCGTCGATGCGCTTGGCTTCCTCGGCGAACCACTCGATGTAGGCGGCGTTCGAGATCACCTCGCCCTTGGCCTCGGTCAGCGGCTTGCCCTGCTCGGTGGTGAGGATCAGGGCCAGATCGTCGGCATTGGCGATGATGAGGTCGTACCATTTCCTCAGGACGGCGCTGCGCTCCTTGGCCGTTCGCTTGGCCCAGTCCTTCTGCACCTCATGAGCCTTGTCGATGGCGCGGCGGGCGGCGTCGGGACCGAGGTCGGGCACCTCCAGGATGAGCGCCCCGTCATAAGGATCAGTGACGGGAATGGTCTTCCCGTCCGGCGCATCGATCCACTCGCCGGCCACATAGGCCTGCCCCACCAGCAGCGACGGGTCCTTCAGCTCAACAACGCGGCGATCCACAGGCTTTGCATGCACGGTCATCTCAGGACTCCAATCGAAAAAATGGGAGAATGAAAGCTGAGCGAGATATAGGTGCTGCCCCGACCTCTGTGAACCGCTGGAGATGCGGATCAGGGTTGCCGGCAGGTGGCCACGGTTTCGGAGGCCGCCGCCTCATGCCTCAAAATGAGGCAGAAGCTTGAAGCTTAAAGATATGTGCGACTTAAGGATGACCCCCTCTCGCATTGCACAAGACGCCAGTGTCTGTACCTTTCTGGCCATCGCCGGGCGTACCCTCACGCCGCGGCTTGAACAATGGCTGGATCAACCGGCTTCGGAACGAAGGGAAGGAAATCGATGCGAGTTCTCAATAAAATCCTGTTTGCCCTCAGCTGCACCGTCATGGCGCAGTCGGCCTATGCACAGCAGGCCTCGGACGGCGTGGTCAAGATCGGCATCCTGAACGATCAATCCGGCGTTTATGCGGATTTCGGCGGCAAATCCTCTGTCGAAGCCGCTCGCATGGCGGTGCAGGATTTCGGCGGCAAGGTTCTCGGCGTACCTGTCGAGATTGTGAGCGCGGACCACCAGAACAAGCCGGACGTTGCGGCCAGCATCGCCCGGCAATGGTATGACACGGAAAAGGTCGATTCCATCATGGAGCTGACCACTTCGTCCGTCGCCCTCGCGGTCCAAGGCTTGTCCAAGGACAAGAAGAAAATCACGATGACGACCGGTGCGGCGACGACCGATCTCACCGGCAAGCAATGCACGCCTTACGGCTTCCATTGGGCCTACGATACCCATGCTCTCGCGGTCGGCACCGGTGGCGCATTGGTGGAAAACGGCGGCAACAAATGGTTCTTCCTCACCGCTGACTACGCCTTCGGCTACTCCCTCGAGGAGCAGACCTCGAAATTCGTGAAATCGAAGGGCGGCCAGGTTCTCGGGGCCGTTCGTCACCCGCTGGCGGCCACCGACTATTCGTCCTTCCTGCTGCAGGCGCAGAGCTCCGGTGCCAACGTGATCGGCATGGCCAATGCCGGCCTCGATACCGCCAACGCCATCAAGCAGGCTGCGGAATTCGGTATCACCCAGGGCGGCACGCGTCTGGCAGCCCTGCTCTTTACCCTCGCGGAAGTGAAGGGCCTCGGCCTCAAAGCGGCACAGGGCCTGACGCTCACCGAAGGCTGGTACTGGGACCAGAGTGACGAGAATCGCGCCTTCGCGAAAAAATTCCAGGAGAAGACCGGCCGTATGCCGAACATGATCCATATGGGCACCTACTCCTCCGTGTTGCAGTACCTGAAGGCTGTCCAGAAGGCCGGCACGGATGCGACCGAGCCGGTCGCCAAGCTCCTGCACGAGATGCCGGTCGAGGACGTCTTCGCCAAGAAGGGCAAGGTGCTGCCCAACGGCCGCATGGTCTACGACATGTATCTCTTCCAGGTGAAGAAGCCCGAAGAGAGCAAGAGCGAGTGGGACATGTACAAGCAGCTCGCCAAGGTTCCGGGCGATCAGGCTTATCTGTCGGTTGCCGACAGCGGCTGTCAGGTCACGCAGTAATCTTCAAACTAGAGGCGGGGCGGCACAAGCCTCCTCACCTTCTTCATCATCTGACAACGGCTGGTATCGAGCCTTGCGCCCGAACCAGCCGTTGCCTCCTCACCAAGAGAGTGTCGGCCGGTTCATATGGTCAGTACGCAACCTATCTTGAGCGCCACCGGGCTCACCATGGAGTTTCGCGGCTTCCTGGCCGTGAAGGACGTGACGCTTTCCGTCAACGAGGGCACGATCCATGCCCTGATCGGCCCGAACGGCGCCGGCAAGACGACCGTCTTCAACCTGCTCACGAAGTTCCTCACGCCGACCCGCGGGCAGATCACCTTCAAAGGCTCGGACATCACGGGCCTGAAGCCTGCCGAGGTCGCCCGCCTCGGGCTTGTCCGATCCTTCCAGATTTCGGCGGTGTTCCCGCACCTGACCGTGCTCGACAATGTGCGCGTGGCGCTGCAGCGTCCGTCCGGACTCGCAACGCAGTTCTGGCGCTCGTCCAGCAGTCTGTCGGCGCTCGATGAACGAGCCCTGGAACTGATCGACGCCGTCAATCTCTCGGCCTATGCCGATCTGGCCGCCACCGAATTGTCCTATGGCCGCAAGAGAGCCCTGGAGATCGCCACCACGCTGGCGCTCGACCCGGCCATGCTGCTTCTCGACGAGCCCATGGCCGGCATGGGCCACGAGGATATCGGCCGCATCTCCGATCTGATCCGGCGCATCGCCCGCAACCGCACCGTGCTGATGGTCGAGCACAACCTGAACGTCGTTTCCGATCTTTGCGACCGGGTCACCGTTCTGGCGCGCGGCGAGATACTCTCCGACGGATCATACGACAAGGTCAGCCAGGATCCACGCGTGCGTGAAGCTTACATGGGAACCGAGCATGAGTAGCGCTCCCCTTCTCGAAGTCCGCGGGCTCAATGCCTGGTACGGCGAAAGCCATGTCCTTCATGGTGTCGACCTCGATATCCGCGAGGGCGAAACAGTCACCCTGCTCGGCCGCAACGGTGCGGGCAAGACGACCACCTTGCGCGCGATCATGGGCATCCTGCGCCGCCGTGAGGGCGTCATCCGCCTGCGCGGCCAGGATCTCCTGAGGCTGCCGCTCCACAAAGTCGCCCAGGCTGGGATCGGCTACGTGCCCGAAGAGCGCGGCATCTTCGCGAGCTTGAACGTCTCCGAGAACCTGATGCTGCCGCCGACGGTCTCGGAAGGCGGCATGAGCGTGGAGGAGATCTACAACCTCTTCCCCAATCTTCATGAACGCCGTTCGAGCCAAGGCACGAAGCTCTCGGGCGGCGAGCAGCAGATGCTCGCCATCGCCCGCGTGCTGCGCACGGGTGCGCGCATCATCCTTCTCGACGAGCCGACGGAAGGCTTGGCGCCTGTGATCGTACAGCGCATCGGTGATGTACTGGTCGCCTTGAAGAAGCGTGGCATGACCATCCTGCTCGTGGAACAGAACTTCCGCTTCGCGAAGAAAGTGGCCGACCGCTTCTACCTCATGGAGGATGGGCGTATGGTGAACTCGTTCCCTGGGCATGAACTCGATGCGCGCATGGACGAACTCCACGAAGTTCTTGGAGTGTAGAGCATCATGAGTACGATTTTCGGCATTCCCACCCCGGCTCTCTTTGGCCAAGTCCTCATCGGCCTGATCAACGGCTCGTTCTATGCCATGCTGAGCCTCGGCCTTGCCGTGATCTTCGGCCTATTGCGGGTCATCAACTTCGCCCATGGCGCTCAATATATGCTGGGCGCCTTCGCCGCTTACCTGCTCCTGAACTACTTGGGCATCGGCTATTGGCCTGCGCTCATCCTGGCACCTCTGATCGTCGGCGCTATCGCAGTCGTAATCGAGAGAACGATGCTGAGCCGCCTCTACGGCGTCGACCCGCTCTACGGCCTTCTCCTGACCTTCGGCCTCGCCCTTATTCTGGAGGGCGCCTTCCGCCACTGGTTCGGCGCGGCCGGACAGCCTTATGCCGCCCCGCCGCAGCTGACCGGTGCCGTCAATCTGGGCTTCATGTTCATGCCCATCTACCGCGGCTGGGTGGTCATCGCCTCCCTGGTCATCTGCCTCGGCACCTGGCTCCTCATCGAGAAGACCCGGCTCGGCGCCTATCTCCGGGCAGCGACGGAAAATGCTACGCTCGTACAGGCCTTCGGCGTGAACGTTCCGTTGCTTCTGACCCTCACC
This sequence comes from Microvirga sp. 3-52, assembly GCF_018383585.1. Taxonomy (GTDB): domain Bacteria; phylum Pseudomonadota; class Alphaproteobacteria; order Rhizobiales; family Beijerinckiaceae; genus Microvirga. Next base: position 34,939 of record NZ_JAHAMK010000017.1, on the reverse strand, counting down.
TATGGCTTGGGTGCGGCGCTCGCTGCGCTGGCGGGTGTGTTGGCGGCCCCGATCTATCAGGTGAGCCCGCTGATGGGTACGAACCTCATCATCATCGTTTTCGCCGTCGTGGTCGTCGGCGGCATGGGCTCCATCCTGGGCGCCATCGTGACCGGCTATGTGCTCGGCATTCTCGAAGGGCTGACGAAGGTTTTCTACCCGGAAGCCTCAAGTATTGTTATCTTTGTGATCATGGCCATCGTTCTGCTCGTCAGGCCGGCGGGTCTCTTCGGGCGGGAGGAGTAATATCATGGCTGTTGGGACCCAATATCTTGCGGAACAGCCCAAGCTGCGCACCACCTCCATGGTGCTGGGCGCAGCCGCCATCGCGGGGATGCTCGCGGCTCCGTTCTTCTTCTATCCCGTCATGCTGATGAGCGTGCTGTGCTTCGCGCTCTTCGCCTGCGCGTTCAACCTGCTCATCGGCTATGTTGGTCTTCTCTCCTTTGGCCATGCGGCCTTCTTTGGTGGCGCTGCCTATGTCACCGCTCATGCCGCCAAGGTCTGGGGCTTGGAGCCTTTGACCAGTATCCTACTGGGCGCGGCAGGTGCCGCTGTCATGGGCCTCATCATCGGGTTCGTGGCGATCCGACGCCAGGGCATCTATTTCGCCATGATCACCCTGGCGCTGTCGCAGATGTTCGCATTCATCTGCCTGCAGGTACCCTTCACCCATGGTGAGGACGGCATCCAGGGCGTGCCGCGCGGCTATCTGCTCGGTTTGATCGACCTGAACCAGCCTCTGACCATGTACTACGTCACGCTGGCGATCTTCCTATTCGGCTTCTTCGCCATCTGGCGCATCGTGAACTCGCCGTTCGGCAACATCCTCAAGGCGATCCGGGAGAACGAGAGGCGCGCGGTCTCGCTCGGCTATCGGGTGGATCGCTACAAGCTCGGCGCCTTCGTCATGTCGGCCGCGCTGGCGGGACTGGCAGGTGGCACCAAAGCCATCGTGTTCCAGTTCGCGACGCTCACGGACGTGCAGTGGCAGATGTCCGGCGAAGTCATTCTCATGACCCTGCTCGGGGGCATCGGCACGATGATCGGTCCTATCGTCGGCGCTGGTCTTGTGATCGCCCTGCAGAATTATCTGGCTGCGTCCAATTTCCCTGTGACGGTGCTGATCGGAATCATCTTCGTGATCTGCGTATTGCTGTTCCGCCGCGGAATCGTGGGAGAAATCCTGGAGCTGATGAGGCGCAAGACCAAAGGCGTCTCCTAACGCACGAACGTTAGAAACCCTGCCGGCGTTCATGTGGTGAACGCCGGCTCATTTCATTGAGCCGTACCATGTCAGGCAGCGATACATTCGATTATGTGATTGTCGGTGCAGGTTCCGCCGGTTGCGTCCTGGCAAACCGCCTGTCCAAGGGCCCGAGGAACTCGGTCTGCATCCTCGAAGCTGGCGGCAAGGACAACTGGATCTGGTTTCACATCCCAGTCGGCTATCTCTTCGCCATCGGCAATCCCCGGGCCGACTGGATGTTCAAGACCGAAGCGGAGGCTGGCCTGAACGGCCGCATCCTGAACTATCCGCGAGGCAAGGTCCTGGGCGGCTGCTCGGCCATCAACGCCATGGTCTACATGCGCGGCCAGCGCGAGGATTACGACAACTGGCGCCAGATGGGCCTTACCGGCTGGGGGTGGGATGATGTGAAGCCGATCTTCCGTCGGCATCTCGATCACTACCTCGGAGCCGGCGAGCATCATGGCGTGGGCGGCGAATGGCGCGTCGAGGCCCCTCGTACCCGCTGGGACGTCCTGGACACCTTCATCGAAGCCGCGGTCGAGGCCGGCATTCCCCGCGTCAGCGATTTCAATACGGGCAGCAACGAGGGCATCTCGTATTTTCACGTCAATCAGAAGAGCGGCCGGCGCTGGTCCGCAGCGCGCGGCTTCCTCAAGCCGGCTCTGTCCCGTCCCAATCTGAAGGTTGAAACCAACGCCCATGCCACGCGCATCCTTTTCGAGGGCAAGCGCGCAATCGGCGTCGAAATTCTGCAGAACGGTACCTCGAGGCGTATTCTGGCGCGGAAGGAGGTGGTGCTTTCCGCTGGCGCCATCGCCTCCCCGCAGCTCCTGCAATTGTCGGGGATCGGGGACGGTGAGTTCCTCCAGCAGCACGGAATCGAGGTGTTTCACCACCTGCCAGGTGTCGGTGAGAACCTGCAGGACCATCTGCAACTGCGGCCGATCTACAAGGTGCACGGGGTGCGAACGCTCAACGAGGACTATCGGTCCTTGTTCAAAAAGGGACAGATGGCGCTTGAGTATGCCCTCTTCCGCAAAGGGCCGCTTACGATGGCGCCTTCGCAGTTGGGAGCATTTACACGCTCGTCTCCTGAGTATGCGACACCGAATCTCCAGTTTCACATCCAGCCCCTGTCGCTGGACAAATTCGGCGACGACCCGCATCCGTTTCCTGCCTTCACGGCGAGCGTCTGCAACCTGCGGCCGACCAGCCGGGGTAGCGTCAGGATCCGCAGCGCCCAATCGGGCGATGCGCCCTTCATCCGGCCGAATTATCTGTCGACTTTGGAAGATCAGAGAGTGGCCGTGGACGCGCTGCGCCTGGTCAGGCACATCGTCTCGATGCCGGCCCTTCAGAAATACCGCCCCGAGGAGTACAAGCCCGGAGCCCAACTGACGGCCGATGACGAGCTTCTGAATGGCGCACGGGATATCGGGACCACGATCTTCCATCCCGTCGGGACCGCCAAGATGGGAACCGACAGCGATCCAATGGCAGTCACAGACGCACGCTTGCGTGTCCGTGGGATCGAGGGCCTGCGCGTCATCGACGCTTCCATCATGCCTACTATTACGAGCGGAAACACGAATTCGCCGACGCTGATGATTGCCGAAAGGGGAGCTGCGATGATCCTGGAGGACCAGACGCAGATCTCTATGCCTGCTCTGCGCTCGGTTTGAGCTATTCGGAGTATCTTTACACGCTTCACAACGAGCAATGGGGGCTAGTGGCCCCTATTGGTGAAAAGCGGTTTAAGCCCACACGCTCAGCTGGCAGGCGCGCCGCGGTTGGACGGCAGATGGCTTGCAGCCCAGATTGCAGCCTGGGTCCGATTCTTTGCCTGGATCTTGCGCAGGATCGCCTTGACGTGAACCTTGACGGTAGCTTCCGTGATGTCGAACTTTCGAGCGATGATCTTATTCGAGTCGCCATCCATGAGGCAGCGAAGAATGACTGTCTCGCGGACCGAAAGACCTTTCGCCGGAGAGCTCATCTCATGATGCTCTTCCGGAGCCGGCGCTTCATTCGCATGATTGGTCCGGTCTTCCCGCTCCCGCAGCAGATCAAGGATTGCACTAGGGAAGATAGCTTCTCCCAGCATCACGAGATCCAGCGACTTCACGAGTACCTCGTGCGAGATCGACTTTTTGAGGTACGCATCCGCGCCAGCCTGAAAGGCTGCAACCACCTGCTTAAGGTCGTACTCTTCGATCAGCATGACCACTTTGGCACTCGGATTGCTCTCTTTCAGCATCCGAGCCTGACGACAGGTTTCATCGTGATCGCGACTTGCATCAATGATGAGAACAATAGCACTGCTGTCGATTCCCGGCACCACCCCCATCTCATCGAGGCTCGCAGCTGCTGCGGAAGGTGAATAAGCTGTTTCGGCCAGAATTCTGCGTAGGCCTTCCCTCAACAGGGCGTTCGGCTCGATGAGGAGCGTCTTGATGGAGCGAGCAGCGGCATGCTCTGTCGAAGACGGCTCAACCGAACGGGCCAGCTCCATGTATCTTGAATACGCAACATCCTTGGCCGAAGAGGCGCCTGGATGAGGGAGACTATCAAGATCGTAGGTGTTCCGCATCGCAGATGCCTTTCTGGTCTTGATTCGGTAAGGAAACGATAAAATACTCCAAAGATCTTTAGCTTATAATCTCATCTGAGACAATCATTACCCATTCAAATCCTTTTAACAATCTTTAATCAAAAGGTATTTCTATGATATAAAGTAGCAACTACATAGTCATCTTGCTGCCCTTTGCAAATAGTCAAATATGTGGATAGGCAACGCCCTGTGCATCAACGGTATCTCTCAAAACCATTCATCCCGAGGGAAGCAGATTGAAAGATCGTTGAGCAGCTATTTCTTTTTACTCATGCAAATCAGAAGCAGACGAGGGACAGGAATAAATCGACGGCCTGCCCGAGCGGACTGATTAGATGCGGAAATTCGGTGAGCTTTCTAGCTTCAGACGGCGTGTCCTGCACGACCGGAGAATTCAAGGACGTACCTCAATTGAACGCCCTGTGCCCTCTATCATCCGCGCTCTACAGGGCACAGAGGAACGCGAGATCACGCCATTCGGGCGAAGCCGCACCATTGAACGCCGGCAGCAACGAAGCGCGTCAGCGAAGTCCTTGCGTGGCCGATCTTTCGCCCGACTGGATCCAAGACGTATCTGCAGAATTTGAGGACAGATGGTTCACGGCCCACATAGCAGCCTGCGTCCGGTTCGCAACACGGATCTTGCGGAGAATAGCCTTGATATGAACTTTCACAGTTGCTTCGGCGACATCCAGTTTGCGTGCGATAACCTTGTTCGGGGCCCCTTGCATCAGGCATTGCAGAATCTCTGCCTCTCTGCTCGACAAAGTCCGAATAGGAGAGTCGTGACCTTCCGATGGATGAGCAACCTGCAGCGAGGATACCTTGCTGGCAGGTGCCTCCTTTAAGAGATCCAACTCGTCCACGTTGGTCGAAATTGCCGCCAGGAAGGCTGCAGACGGGAAGACGACTTCGCCAAGCATCACGAGGTCTAGATATTTGATCAGAGCCTCACATCCTGTTGTCGCAAGGCAATATCCGTCTGCTCCAGATTGGAAGGCAGCTTTCATGCCATCGAGGTTGAAGCTGTCAGACAGCACGACAACACGGGCTTGCGCATGTTGCTGCTTCAACGACCAAACTCCCTCAGCCAGTCCGGATGGATAAAGATTCGCATCAAGGATGAAGAGAAGAGAGCCTTCATGATCCGCCTGATCGAGTGTGATCTCCCCGCGCGTCAAGTTTTCCGGGTGCAATCGGAACCGGGTGCTTGAGAGGATATGCCTCAAGCCCTCGCGCAGCATCGAATTCTTGCAGCCTAAGATCGTGGTGACTGGCAGAAGGTGTGACATGCGAGGGAGCCTTTCCGCAGAGGTTACCTCGAATTGTACAAATTAACGGTTTGTTATCCATCCTTAATAAAGGGGTATCTAATTATGCTTAGGAGGTAGAAATTCATGCCTCACAAAGGATAGCCCATCTTCAGCGCACATTGGCGCAAGCAATCGGAGCAATCACTATAGACTCATAGAAACTAAGTTACACAGCTCTTCAGCAAGCATAGCCGCCGATACCTGATCGGAATCAAGCTGAACCGTTCCAAACCTTGCTTCGCTCGCAGTTGAATATCTGCCTCGCCGATGCTCCTGCGGCACGCTCTATCATGGCGATCATACGTCGCGCATTGCTGCAACGCGCATATCTCTGCGACAACCGATTTCCTGGATACGCGAGCGCCGATGCCGTGACCGGCATAACGAAAGCTCTTGCCCCACCCACAAAGAAGACTCCGAACTTGCCTCTCCTACACATCGAATATGAGCGCTGCCATGTATCCTGGAATGCAGACACAGCTGCTTAAATCTCACTTCCTGGCAGTTCCTTCGGCCGTCCTCAGCCAAGTCTGTGGCGCACGTATATTCACGTCCGTGCCGAAGCCGAGGGTCATGGCAAGGCTGAGGTCGTACAAAATACTTCAAGCGATAGATTCGGGACGCCAATCATACGGTGATCTCATCACCTGCTTTCGCGAAAGTGGCTGACGCGAGTAAGTCAGCAATAGTGACCTTCCAAAGCTCCCCGGGAATCGTGAGCGTCTTGAGCTTCAACGACATCGAAATAGGATTGCCACCCTACCTCTTTGGAGGAGACGACAGGGATGACGCAGAAGGGCAGTGTGATCAAAGCATCTGCCGAACAGCTAAACGTCCGAAGCGGATTACAACGGACGACGACCAAGCGATATAACTTGGATTTGCCCTGCCTCGCGAAACTCTTACGGTCAAGCTGACGTCCAATTGCCACGATTGGTCATGACAAATCTCCTCAAACAAGGGGACCTTCATGATTTCTCGTCTTGCTCTCGCGTGTGTGGCGATCGCGTGCACGCTGCCTGCAACGGCATCCGAGCGCGCCCAAATCGATGCGCTTGTTTCCCAACACGCGAAGGTGCACGGTGTCCCTGAGACACTGGTGCATCGGATTATCAGGCGTGAAAGCGGCTATAATCCACGCGCCTCCAGCAGAGGCAACCTCGGCCTCATGCAGATCCGCTATGCCACTGCGCGTGGCATGGGCTACAGAGGAACGGTCTCCGGGCTGCTCGATGCCAACACCAATCTGACTTATGCAGTCCCCTATCTGGCGAACGCATACAGGGTCGCAGGCGGAAATCCGGATCGCGCTGTCGCGCTATACGCCGGGGGCTACTATTACGAAGCCAAACGAAAAGGCCTGTTGCACGCTCTCAGAACAGGGGTTAGCGATCCTGTAGCAACCGGTTCAATCTCTGCCTCCACGGGCTTTGCATCCGCCAATGCGCGCTAACGAGTCCACGTAACCGGGGCTGTCCTGAACCGTCCTAAGAATCCGTCGTACAGCCTCTTCATCTCTGCGCGATGGAGATGGAATGGACAATGTGAGACCGGATCAGGCACATCCCGTGCTGATGCCGGATGCTGCTGGGGCTTCGAAGCTGCCAATGTCGATGACAGCCATATAACCCATACCGTGGAAGGTACTCCTGCCAAGCCCGAGCGCCCGCCGACGCGCCGCGTTGGAGGATGGTCCTGTACCTTTTTGGATCGTGACACCGTCTATCCGTGGTCTGCAGCGCCGACATGTGTGAGTTGATCCGCGATGACTTGCCTGACGAATATCGTGTTCCTCGATTTTGAGGCGTCTTCCCTTGGCAAACAGAGCTATCCCATTGAGGTCGCCTGGGCCTTTGCCAGTGGCGAGGAGGAGAGCCATCTCATCAGACCCGCCGAGTCTTGGACTGACTGGGATGCCAAAGCGGGGAGAATTCATGGCATTTCCAGAGAGCAGTTGAAATCGGAAGGAAGGTCGCTCGAAGATGTCGCTCAACGAATGGTGTCGGTTCTGACGGGGCGCTCCCTTTACGCGACAGCCCCATCATGGGATGGAAAGTGGCTGAGCAAGCTCCTGCGGGCGGCAGGATTACCACGGCATGCCCTGCGTCTTGAGGACACTGAAATGGCTCATAAGCGAGTAATGCGTGACGTGCTGCGAACTGCTCAAGTCCCGGCTGATCTTCATCGCACGCTCATGCAGGATATTCTCGCGCAGGCGCAACGCAGCGATGATGAACTGGGTGCTACTGCACATCGCGCCCTTGCTGATGCACAGCGGGAGCGACGTCTTTGGTTCGATATACGTCGTCGTGCGGAAGAGGTTGCAGGGCAATTTTAACAGGTTGCTACTGAACTTATCCAAACTATTAGCCAGCACGCCAATTGATGCCTGTGTTGAACCCGTTCGGGTTAGGCCGCATAGCTTTCCGCTAAAACCCGAATCGACAGATCAGTAGCCGTCCGGCAGTCCCGATGCGATATCCTGATCGGGACGTGTCAGAACGTCGATGCGACGACCGTCCGGGAGTTGAATGGTTCGCAACCTCATAACCTGAAGTCCTGCGTCCAAGCCCTCCTGCATGGATCCGTAGCGTGTGACCCGCGCGCGACGCTCAAACGCACGACGGGATTCTGCCTGAGACACCTGCGTCCTGGTTACACGCCGGCGCGCGACTTGCCCATCCTGTCTCTGGCTGCGGCGCGATGAGGTGGCCTGCTGTGAGCGAGCGCGTGCCTTCCGTACAGTCGCTGCCTTTTGCTTGGCTTGGCTCTCGGCTGCAGTCTTGCGCGGCGAAGCCGCAACGGTCGGCGGAGATGCCGCGCTTGCAGCAGATTCGGTGGGTGATGGAGAGGGAGGGGTCGCAGAGTTGGGAAGCGCAGCTTGGGGAGGCGTCGCGGGAGGCGACGGCGGCGTTGACACTGGCGCCTGCGTCCTGGTTTCCGCCTCAGACGGAGGGTCGACCCATGGCCGCTCAGCTTGGGCAAGAGCCGTCAATGGTCCTCCCAGCATTCCCACAAGCGAGGCAGTCACTAGCCACCGTCCTGAAATTCCTGCCATGACATGCCTCCAGATCATTCCATGAGAGAACGCTTGTCCTGCCGCGGGCGGTTCCACAGCGCTGACGCCGCACGCAGCACAGGATCCAAGGCTCTGATACCAAACTTTATTTCGCCCGGCTCACAGGGAAGCGACGCCAACGCTCATCCTTGGATCAAGTGGGCACAGGAACTCCCACTTCAACGCTCCCGACATCGAGATCATCCGATTGTGAAATCGGCAAAGTGCAGCGGAATCCCCGGCCCAACCCCTTGCGCAAGCTCGACAATAACCGAAATAAGGGCATGATACGACAGCAAGGGCTTCATGGACTATATTTTTGCATTGGCCGCGGATCCGGCAGCTTGGGCTGCCTTGGCGACGCTTATGGTCATGGAGGTCGTGCTAGGGATCGACAACCTCATCTTCATCTCGATCCTGACCAACAAGCTGCCTGCCGATCAGCAGACAACAGCCCGGCGCATCGGCATCGGCCTCGCCCTTGTTCTCCGCCTGGGCCTGCTTGGAACCATCGCGATCATCGTCCAGCTCACGGAGCCTCTCTTCACAGCCTTCGGCCACGGTTTCTCCTGGCGGGACCTGATCCTGGTTGCCGGCGGTCTGTTCCTCGTCTGGAAGGCCACCAAGGAGATCCATCACAATGTGGATCCCGATCCCGGACCTGACCTCTTCGAAGGTGCAAAGGTTCAGATGAGCTTCTCCTCAGCGATCGTGCAGATCCTGCTCTTGGATCTCGTCTTTTCCATCGACAGCATCATTACCGCCGTCGGCATGACAGATCATGTACCGATCATGGTCGTCGCCGTCGTCGCCGCCGTGACTGTCATGCTGCTGGCCGCCGACCCCCTCGCCCGCTTCATCCAGGCCAATCCGACCGTAGTTATGCTCGCCCTGGGCTTCCTGCTCATGATCGGCATGGTGCTGATTGCAGAGGGCTTCGGAGCTCACGTCCCGAAGGGCTACATCTACGCGGCGATGGCTTTCTCGGCCTTGATCGAGGCATTAAACATGCTCTCGCGGCGCGCCCGGAAGCCATGACAAGCGACAAGAATGATCAGACGCGGTCGAGTCCCTAGTCGACTGCGTCCGATGTTTCTTGGTCAATCAGAGCGGCTCAACCACGCGGCGACCAATCCACTTGGGACCGATCCCCGAGAGTTTCGAAAAGGGCCGCATGATCCTCGAACTTGACCAATGCCGATCACTCAAAGAACTATCCGTAACAATATCCTAGGAAAATGCTCAATTGTGAAGCTCATTGGTCGAACTCGACAGGCAAACATCCTATTCAATAGTCTCACCCATAGCACGGTTGTAACAATCTATTAGGATCGCCTATAGAATATATTCTGTAGTGAGTTGTGCAGCCTCAAATGAAACGTCTGTTCTCAGAAGTCTACTTACACCTGATTGCAGGCGTGATCGCCCTGGGCATTCTCGGGATCTCAGCACACACGTTGTGGATGGATCGCCAGAACACATGGCAGGAGGCCGAAAAGTCCTCGCGGAATGTGCTCACCACCATCGCCCGTGACCTCGACGGAAAACTCGAACGTTTGGATCTCTCGCTGAAGGGGGCGATGGAGGGGCTGAGATATCTCAGCGTTCAACAGCTTCCTCCCGACCTTCAATACCGGATGCTCTTTGACCGTGCAGTTTCGGCCTCCTTTCTGGGAGCGTTGCTGCTCGTGGACGAGGCCGGCAATCTCATCGCCGATGCCGGGCCTGTCATCGCCTCGCGGTCTCTCAATGTTGCCGATCGCGAATACTTCATTGCTCACAAGCAGAACAATCACATCGGCCTGTATGTCAGCCGTCCCTTTGCGAGCAGAACGCGGCACGGCGACCTCAGCATCGGAATCAGCCGCAGGCTTTTGGATCCAGCTGGACGCTTTGCAGGCGTCGTCATGGGATCAGTGCCCCTGACGACCATCAATCAATTGTTCGACAATCTAAGTCTTGGTCAGCACGGAGCAATCAATCTCTTCCGTAACGACGGCGTCCTGCTGACACGCTACCCATATGACGAGAGCCAGATCGATCAGGATCTGGGTAGCTCTCCGCATGTGCAGCGGCTCCTGCAGGGGCAATCCGGGACGTTCGACTCAGTCTCACCCATCGACGGCGTTCGACGAATCATCTCCTTCGAGCGGTTCGACAAGTATCCTCTCGTTCTCACTGTTGCGCTCTCCGTCGACGAGATCTTCTCCGCTTGGCAGCGAAAGGCTCTCGTTCTAAGTCTCGCGACATTGATCCTGTGCTGTGCGGTCGTCGGACTGACGATCCTGTTTCAGCGTGAATTGAGACGCCGCACGAGGGCGGAGACCAAGCTCCGGCGCATCGCGCGCACCGATGATCTGACGGGCCTGCCGAACCGGCGGGCTTTCCGCGAAACCTTCGAACGGGAGTGGCGTCAGGCCATTCGTTCCGGTTCGGTGCTGTCACTGCTTTTTGTCGATGCCGACTACTTCAAGAGCTTCAACGATCGTTATGGACACGGACGAGGCGATGAGGTCCTTTGCGCGATCGCCAGTACGCTCGACACGAATATCCGCCGCCCGCGTGATATTGCAGCCCGTTATGGCGGCGAGGAGTTTGCCGTCGTATTACCGGAGACGGATCTTGCCGGCGCCCAGCTGATTGCCGAGAACATTCGCCAGACCATCGTCGGCATGGGAATCGCGCATGAAGGCAGCCCCTATCATGTGGTAACGGCTAGCATCGGGGTTGCTTCAGTCCAGCCGTCTCGCGGAAGTGAACGCTCCGCTGTCCTCGAAGCTGCAGACCGAGCGCTCTACCGAGCCAAGGCGGCAGGTCGAAACTGCGTTTGCAATCCCGAGGACGGCATCGGACCGGGTCAGCGACGACTCCCGCATGCGGCAGCCTGATCGGCGACTTCAAAAGATCTGGATACATGGGCTCGCATGGGAGAGACGAAGCCCCTCTTCAGCAGTTTGGCTGTTCCAGAGGAGACCACTCTCGCAAAGCCCTCGGGAAGAGCAGAGTTACGATCGCAGCATGACAGGAGCGCTGCTTGGCCCAAGCCCAAGCTCCCTGCAGACAGTTCGTACAATTTTGTCTTGGAAGTTTGGTAGCGGAGGTCCGATACAGCCTTTCCCCCATGATGGCTACCCCCTGATCTCCTTCAGATCAGACGAGAGTGCTGAAGACACCTAAGCCCAACACTCGATTGTTGATCTAATGCTACAACGAGTCATGCATCTACCGCACGACACCCGCCATGAAAAAGGGCAGCTATGCTGCCCATTTGAGCTTGCCCACGGTTCAGGCAAGAACTATATTTTGCAATGCAGCACGGCGATTGGCGTCGCAGTGTTGCTGCCCTTCTTGGGCGTTTCCTCCCTAAACTTCGGGCCGCTTTTTAGCGGCCTTTTTTCTTGGGTGTTCTCGTTTAGTAACACTCTCAAGGACGGGGCAAGGTGTTCAGCCCGAGGGAGCATTCATTTGCGACTAAAGTATACGCTGCTGCGGACCAGCAGTGTTTGACCAGCGGCCACCCTCCCCCGGTCTTGAGACACTCAAAAAATTTAAGATCGATAAGCCTTGTTCAGGTCGGGTGCCCCTCCGTATCGTCGATCTCTGGCGACTGCTCCACTGGTATCTGCTGATCCGGCACCTTCGCACTCTCGGTTGCGTTGAGCTTCCCATGCTCATGGGCTGGGTTGCCGGTGCCACCTTCGTTCACACCGCTGCGTCGGCTGCTGTTGACACTCAGATTTTCGAGACCCGTGTCCTGGTTAGGCTGCTTTACACCCGTCATGATCACCTCCGAGGGCATACCATCCTTCAGGTGAACGGTGATCGCAGTGCTCGGTTGCCCGATTTTATCCCGTCACCGCATGTCTGATCCGAGCAGCGGCTTCTATGGGTTCAATGCCATCGGTGTACCAGTCCAAAAGCGCGAGATAGAGAGTGCTTTGCAGCAATTTGTGGTGCTCGGAGGGAAGGTGCTCCTCGACAGCCGTCAGGTATTGCGAGAAGGGCTTTAGCATCAGACCAGCCTCCGTTGATGTTCATCGCTCTGAGACACTGCCCTTCCAGGTAGAGCATCAATGAAGCAGCATTTTGGCTTTCACCTTCTGCACGAACTTTAAGCTTGTTCCACATGCTGTGACGGTTAGATGCTGATGTCGTTCAGCCCAACACTGTCGCTGTCTTGTGCCTGGGCCTCTCAAGCGCAGCGTTTGCTGTTTCTGGAGGGTGAAATGCGTCCCCACCATCTCCTGATGCCCTTCCTTGGGGTAGTCCTGATTACGGCCCCAGCCTTGGCACAAACAGGACAGGTTGCACCCCCTTCACCGCAGTCCAGTGCAGGTGGATGGATTATCAAGTTACACCCGGATCAGTGGCGAGCTTCTGATCTGGAGGGACTGCATGTCTACAGCAGCAACAACGGCGACAAAATCGGCGATATCAGCGAACTGATCTTCGATAGCAGCGGCAAAGTACAAGCGGTGGTGATCGGAGTGGGTGGCTATCTGGGGATTGGCGAGCGCGGCATAGCGGTGCCGTTCGAGGAGATCAGGTTCGAGACCCAGCCACGTGGCGCTGCCACCGGCACAACAACAGGCGAGGCCCGACTGGCGGGAACCAGCCCTGGCGGCGGTACCGTCGCCTCACCGGCGGCAACAGGAACAGCGGCAGTGCCAGCAGGAAGCAGTCCTGCCGCACCCAACACACCGGCCCCTGGCGCACCAGGAACTTCAGGACTGGGGCAAGTGGCTCCTGCCGGGAGTCGCTCCACCCCTGATCATGCCGTTTTCATAATGAGTGTCACCAAGGATGAGTTGCGAACGGCTCCCGAGTTCAGAACCACCCGCTGAGGATTGCTCCAGACAATGAGGCGTCGCAGCTAACCGTGACGGTTGGCGTATCGCCGCTTCTTGGTGAGGTTCCTCTGCCCTTCGAGCACCTTGGCTGGGGCAATCATCTCCCGATAGCGCTTGGTGTGCTTCTTGAACGAGGGTCTCGCGCGAGATTTACCAGCCATTGACTTCGCCCCTTTCAGTTGATGCCGCATGGAACCACACTGAGCCGTAAGGGAACACCTCATCCTGAATAGGTACATGCACTCGGGTGGCAGGCGGCTCCAGCAGTGTTAGGTTGATCGCGCAAGTGAATGGGAGGGAGAAAGGCCGTGCGGATTCTTACCTTAGTGACAGCCATTTGCCTGAGTGGTTCGGCTCCCGCCATGGCGCAGGACAAGGCAACCATCCAGAGCCTGAGCGACAAGTTTGCCCAAGCCTTCAATGCGGGTGATGCAGCAGGAGTTGCCACCCTTTACACCGACGAGGCCGTCATCCTGCCGCCTGGGGCCGAGATGATGAAGGGCAGGACTGCCATTCAGGCGTTCTGGAAGGGCGCTGCCGAGCAGCTTGGCAATGGCAAGCTGACAACCGTTGAAGTGAAGTCACTCGGCCCTGAAGCAGCCCAGGAGATTGGCACTTTCTCGTTCCGCACGAAGGGGTCACAACCTCAGGAGATTTCTGGCAAGTATGTGGTGATCTGGGAGAAGGTCGGGAGTGATTGGAAACTCGCCACCGATATCTGGAACACAAACAAGTAGCTTAGATGACCGCTCTCCCACTTCCAACAGAAGCTTAGCAGCGTAGCTGTTGGATCACTTCTTATCATGTGTGGAGGCTGGACACCTCACCCGCCCAGCAGCACAATTCCCTCTGAAAATGCGCCGAGGGTCCCATGGATCGGCAGGAGCATAAGGTCGAACGGCGGCTCGCAGCTATCTTCGCGGCTGACGTGGCGGGCTACTCGCGCCTGATGGAGCGGGACGAAGTCGGCACACTCCAGACCCTTAGTTCTCGTCGCAAAATCATGGACCGCCTTATTGCTCATCATCGCGGGAGGATTGCCAACACGGCGGGTGACAGCGTTTTGGCCGAGTTCCCTAGCGTAGTGGATGCCGTTCAGTGTGCCGTGGCGGTGCAGGAAGCCCTCGCGTATGCCAACCAAGACGCTCGTGTAGAACGCCGTCTTGTTTTCCGGATCGGAATACATGTCGGCGACGTGATGGTCCAGGGATGCGACCTGCTTGGAGACGGTGTAAATATCGCCGCGCGACTCCAAAGCATTGCTGATCCGGGTGGCATCTGCATTTCGGAATCCGCCTATGGCTATGTGCGAAAGGTCGTTCCGGTCGGCTTTACCGAACTTGGACCACAGAAGGTCAAGAACATCGAGGAGCCCATTCGGGCTTTTGCGGTTACCCTAACCAAGGTCGCTCCACCCAGCACCCAGGCTACGCCTGCCAAGGCGCTTTCCCCTCCCGATAAGCCATCCATTGCCGTCCTTCCCTTTACGAACATGAATGGAGACCCAGAACAGGATCACTTTGCTGAAGGGATTACAGAGGACATCATTACGGAGCTTTCGCGGATCAGCGCGTTTTTCATCATCGCTCGAAACTCCACCTTCACCTACAAGGGCACCAATCCCGATGTGAGACAGGTCGGTCGCGAACTGGGCGTCCAATACGTCGTCGAAGGCAGCGTAAGGAGGTCTGGCGAACGGGTCCGCGTCAACGTTCATCTTCTGGAGGCGAGCACAGGCAATCACATCTGGGGTGACCGCTACGACCGCCCTCTGGCGGACCTCTTCGATGTCCAGGACGACATCACACGCAGCATCGTCGCATCGACCCAAACACAGGTGGTTCTCAACGAGGGGCTCATAGCAGAGCGGCACGAGCACCCTGACTTTCACACCTGGGATATGGCGAAACGTGGATGGAGGAACATCTATCAGTTGAGCCGCGAGAGCCTGGAAAGGGCTCGTGAGATTGGGCTTGCCATCAAGCGCCATGACCCCGCCAGCCCCAAGGGACCACAGATCGTCGCCACTGCAACCTACCACCTCGTCTATATGGGATTTGCCTCCGACCCGGATGCAATGCGGCAAGAGGCCATTGCTGAAGCTCGTGAAGCGATGCGGCTTGATGACCGTGACGAGTACACCCAGTGGACCTACGGAAACGTGCTGATGGGACTGCTCGGACGGCGTGAGGACGCGATCTCTGCCTATGAGCAAGCCTTAGAGATCAACCCGAACTTCTCTCTCGCCTATGGCAGTTTGGGGACTACTCTGGCTTGGCAGGGTCGATCTGATGAGAGCATCCGTACCGTGGAGATTGCCATTCGGCTCAATCCACGCGATCCCAGCATCTTCTTCCGCTATACCGCGCTGGCTGTCGCCTACTACTCCAAGCAGGACTACCAGAGCGCTCGTGACTGGGCGCAACATAGTGTTGCTCGACGGGCGAATTGGTGGATTGGGTGGGCTCTCCTCGCTGCCAGCCATGCCCAACTCAAGGATATCGCAGCGGCCCAAGCTGCCCTTTCAGGATTGCTGGAGGTGCTCCCTAACCGAAGGATCAGCACACTGCCATTTCCACCGCTCGGAGAGGAGCAGATTACCCATCTTCGAGAAGGTCTGAAGATGGCTGGCCTCCCAGAGTGACGGGATTTTCGCCCTGTTCCTCACACCTCTACATTTTGTGCTTCAGCCGCCGTCCACAGCCCTAAGATCGTATCGGGATCAGAGAGGGTGTAAAGTTGTTCCAGGGTCATCCCGATAGAGAGGCCGTACTGGAGCATCCTCGTCCGGTCGGCTTCGAACGTATCTTGGTCGGCCCATTCGGGCACCGCATCAACTAACGCGTTCATCATCCGCCAAACCCTATGTGAGCGGGATGGGCCGAATGCTGGCTCAGCGGGAACGGCAGGAGGCAGAGCAGCCGTTCGAGAGTGCGATTCGACAAAATGGTCGATAGCTGAGGAGCCGCTGTCGCTGTGTTCCAATACCAGTTCCAGACGATGTTGATCCATCTTCGCTCTCGTTCGCCGGATCGGCTGCACTGGAGTCATCGCCGAATCCCGTTAACAAGAGATGAGGTCACGTCGGGCTCAGCGCTGCGCATATGCTTCAGGAGCGAGAAGTGCGGGGGTGGCACTGGAGGCATGAGCCGTCGCCGTCTACAACAAAGTTACTTCATAACTCAGACCGCCGTATAGATTGAGGGCTCAGGTGGGGCTGTGAGCGACAGCGACTCCAGGAAGGCGCTTAACCTTCACGGTGCAATCAAGATGAGAATATGGCTGCTGAAGATGGCCTGAGGTTGGGCTCGTTGCCCCACCAAGGCGAAGGCTGAGATGCTCGATCTCGGACGCCGTCATGGGCTTTTCATGCGCGGCTATCATTTCCGCGAGGTCCTCCGGAAGGGCATCAACTTGCTCCTGGAGCAGGAGAAGGGCGGCACGGATGGTACTCAACTCCCGTTCGTCAACGACAAAGGTGAGCTTTTTCATGGGATAGGATCGGCCTCTGAGCTTATCCTTTCAGGCTACTGGTGGATGCGGCGGAAACAAGGCAACTGCGTGAACGGATGATCAGCATGGTGATCTAAGCGACGGCGACGCATTCGATCTCGATGTCGAATTCCATCGGCCATGAGGCCACCGGCACAAAGGTGCGGGAGGGCGGGTTCTCCGGAAAGAAGCGAGCATAGACCCGATTGATCGTTTGATAGAACCCCGCATTGCTCGCGTAGACGCGCACCATCACCACCTTATCGAGCGAGGTGCCAGCGCTCTCCAGGCAGTGCTGAACTGCTCTGAGCGAGGCTTCGGTCTGAGCCTCGATATCGCCTCGGATGAACTTGCCCGTTTCCAGGTCGAAGGGTGGCGTCCCGGACACGAAGACAAAGCCATTGGCCTTTGTCACCAGTGAGAGAGGAACTCCGACATCGCGGACGCCCTGTGAGAGAACAGGCACTTCGATGATCTCTTTGGACATGGCCAGCACCCTTTCCAGACGCTTCACTCTGACTGACAAGGTGGAGTCGTCCCAAGAACTCTTGCGGATAGAAGGCTCGCCTTTTCCTCGACGGAACCGGTTTCAGCATTGAGAATGGCAGTACCGGAATGGAGAACAGGCTATGTCTGCCGCCTACCTGATCGTGCAGATCAAGATCACCCGTGAGGAGGGTTGGCCTGAATACCGCCAGAAGGTGGCTGAACTGTTCGCTCAACACGGCGGACGCTATCTCGTCCGGGGCGGTCCAGTCGAGGTCTTGGAGGGCTCCTATGACGGGCGACGACTCGTGGTATTCGAGTTCCCGTCTATGGAGGCGATCCGATCCGTCTGGCACTCACCAGAGTATGCGGAAGTGAAGAAACTGCGCGAGGGCGCAGGCGAACTGGATGTCTGGGCTGTACCTGGAGTTTGACATTCACGGAGTCCCTTCCACGCAAAGCCTGCCTCAATCATCATTCTTTCCGTCCAAACAGGGTAGCGATCAGGCCAGAACGTGCTGGGGCAGGCTGACGGTCAATCTCAACCTGAGTTGGTTCGGACGCAGCGTCGGCTTCAGGGATTTGTTCGACCTCAGTCCATGCGCGGGTCTCCGCGTTAATCGGGGGCGGATCGTTGGCTTCTTGCTTGGTCTCTTCCCATAGGTCCATCAACGTTAGATCGAGCGAAGGTTCTGGCTCCGCATCGGGTGCGGCGGACAAGACCTCGATCCTGCCAGGGAAATCATTCCGGCACTCATACTCGACGTAATCGTGGAAGTCGGGCCTAATCCGGTGCGGCTGGTCGAGAAGGACCTCACTTTTGACTTCAAGCACGAAGAAGCGTCCTTCCGGCGTGGTCACATCCACCCGCCTGACCACCCCCTCAGAGAAACTCTTCCATGGACCGGCGGGATGGAGGTGAACGCGGACCTCATCTCCCACCGCGATCTTCACCTCAGCCGCCTCGGGCACTCATAGGCGCTTCACCTTGATGCGGCAGGCGCTGAGACGCCCACATAGCCGCCTGGGTGCGATTAGCGGCCCCGACCTTGCGCAGGATAGCTTTAACATGGACTTTTATCGTGGCTTCCGTGATGTCGAGCTTGCGCGCAATGACCTTGTTCGGCTCCCCTTGCGTCAAGCATCCCAGGATTTCCTTTTCTCGCGCCGAGAGTTTGCAAGCATTCAGGTCAGACAGCTTCGGCTCTGCCCTGCTGCCCTGGAGCGGCTGCTCCCGGTTCTGGGAAGCCCCGCCCAGGAGGGAACGCACAACCTCGAAGGGCAAGACAGTCTCCCCGAGCATCACCAGTTCAAGCGACTTGATCAGAACGTCGGAGGCACTCGCGGCTAAGCAAAAGCCGTTCGCCCCTGCCTCATGTATGGACCGCACAACGCTGAGATCGAACTGATCCGCCAGAGCTACGATCCGCGCCTGCTGGAAATGTTCTCTGGCCTGCTTGATCACCTCCAGCACACGACCGCTGCTCTGACTGGCATCGACGATGACCAGGGCAGGCGTCGAAGCTGCTGGCTGGAGCCGTCCTGGCCCAGTGGCAGACGCCGCCTCGACAAGCGCAAACGACGTTCCCCGGAGGATGGTTTGAAGCCCTGAGCGTAAGAGGAGGTTGTCACAGATGAGCGCCGTTGGGACTGCTTTGGTATGAATGGTGGACGACGTGTTTGTGTCCGACGAGCGATCATGTACAAGCGTCAGCGTGTGCGCGGTCATGCGTACCCCCTGCTTAATTTCTTCTGTTAAGAGAAAATTAACAGGTTGAGAGGGCTTCGTCTGTCGGATTCCAGACAGTGGTCCCGTTAGAAGGACTATCCCGACCGTGGCATGCAGTCACATCTCCGTGATCACGGGCATAAAGCCGAAATGTCTTACGACGGGCGAGTATTGGCCGATCACCTCCGAGGCAAAAGATACAAAGGAACACACTTCAACGTTCGTGAGGCTCTCTGTCGCTCCTTCTAAGCTTCAGCCAATGATGCCAAGGGACACCCAAAACAAGAAAAAGCGCCCATTGAGGGCGCTTGAGGTCCCGGTCCGTAGGACCAGATGAGCCGGTGAAACTATAAAACTGATTAGCCTGCTGCCTGAAGGTCATCCGACACGGCTGATGAAAGGTGCTTCGAGAGTTCGGCAATAAGCATCACGTAGGGCTGACGCCGCTCGCGGTGCCTTCGCCGAAGATTCTCCACGATCTGCCTCTTCAGCATGGGATCGGTTCGACTGCGCTCCAGGCGCTGCATCTCATGCTGATGCTCGAAGTCGAGATTGGACAAGGTGCGCGATGTGTTCTGCAACAATGCAGGCAGATCGAAGGTTCGCTCAGCGCCCACGACCAGCCGAGTGAACACAGAGGAGACGTGCTGTTGGTTCTGCATTGCGGCCTCCAAACGAGTCGTGCTGAGCCGCACCATTGTTCAGGTGCTTAAGCTCAGCACGTGCCCGTTCTCAAGAAACGGTTCATCCCTAAACTGTCTCACTTCAGCAGACATGGTCATGCCACGGATTCCAACCACCTCTGTATGAGAATTCAGGCGGCGTCGGGCTGCGTTGATCAGATGTTTGCTGAAGGCGCGCTGGGAAATACTGGAAGAAACCCCTTTCGTCTGTCTGAAACCCGACAAAGATGATAACTATTTCGTATAGGTCAGCTTGCCGCAGCGGGATTGCTCTGGCTCTGAAGTTGATCGCGGGTCAATAGCTTTGCTGTTCTAAATTTATTGATGATCAAAATCAAAGCCAAAGAAATGACCTGCGAAAGCTTTGCTTGACCAGCGGTCTGGTTGAACCTTCCATTTGCGGCACATTCTGGACACCGCATGCGTTCAGCGGCACATCTCTACCTTGATTTCCTGCCAAGGATTCGACGGGTCGGCGGGAACTAAAAGCGAGCGTCGGCTGGCACTCGTTTCCGGGTCGTGTTCGAGGGCTAATTCCGTGCTGGCCCAGCCAAGGGTGTGCTGGGAGCAAGGCGGCAGCGCTCCCGAAACATCTGTTGCGCGGCCGCAAGATCAGGAACCCAGGTCTCGAACCGCGCCGACATTGCCCCGACTCCCTCTACATTCAAGGATTGGAGCCCTGTTGTATGCAGCGGCCCCACAAGGATGTCGCCTTCACCAAAGAACAGGGTGCCGTCCTCCCACTCCAAGAGCACAAAGCCCCGTTCGGTCTGGACCACGAAGATTTGGCAGAACGGCTTGAAATCGAGAACAACTGTGCCGGTGAAGCGGGGATTGCCAGGACCGGTTGTGATGAGAGCCACGACGCCAACCACAAAGGCAACACACCAGAGGCCAAAGGCCAGGAGAGGCTTTGTCATCGCAGGCCCCCTCGCAGTATTGGAGAGAACGCCCAGATCGACTCGGCACTAACGTCGTGAACATTATAGCCGCTTCAGTCGGCTATGTTAATGTTCCTCCTATCCCGCCATGAGAACAACATGAGTATTGCTGCCACGAGGTCTGGAAACTTGGCAGGATTGCAGAGCTTACCGCGCCAAGCTCGTCAGCCAAGGTCTTCACATAGGTTAAAGCACCCCGGAACGGCGCTCGCAGCCATGGCGTTTATCAAATGGTGCAGGTTGCTCGACAAACCTGCTCTGAGTGGCCTGGAGGGCTCGCATGGTGAATGTATCCGGTATCAGCAGCCAACTCACTTCTGATCAGGAGAAGGGTAAATCTCCGGAGTGTCCCCCGGACAGCAAACTGCCTGAGAACTCGCAGGAGAACCTCGACGCAAGGCTCGACCATGCCATCGAGGAGACCTTTCCCACGAGCGATCCGGTTTCCGTGACCATCACCAAGGGGCCTGAGCCTGATCGTCCTGACCAGGAAGCTCGTGCCTCTTCGGCGGAAGAACAGCAGGGTCAACCGGAGCAGGGCTCAACCGAGCAAGCTCTGGATCAGGTCCGGGAGGCGCTCAACGACGTTGCAGATCAAGCGTCCGGAGCAGCCCGTGAGGTGTATCGGCGAGGCGAGCACTACGTCCGCCAAGCAGGCGAACGCTATCCGCAGGCTGAACGCTACTACCGTGAAGGCCAGCAAGTTCTCAGGCAACAAGTCACCGAGAGCCCACTACTATCGCTTCTCCTGGCGGCGGCTGCGGGTTACGCGCTGGCCTGGATGATTCATGGCCGGTGGCAAGGTCAAGATACAGGAGTGCCGGATTACGGCAGAACTCGCCAGGGCTACGCCCCACATCGCGACAGGTACCGATAAGGGGTGACATGCGCGTCCATCGTTTGTGGCTATCCTTCCTCGGGGCAGTCCTGGTTAGCACTCCGGGTCTGGCGCAACCGAGCCAGACCACAGCGCCCGCCCCGCAAACTGCCATCGGCGGTGGGATCACCCAGTTGCAGCCGGATCAATGGCAGGCTTCCAACCTGGAGGGGCTGGATGTCTACAGCAGCAATAACGGCGATAAGATCGGCGACATCAGCGACTTGATTTTCGATGACAGCGGCAAGGTTCAGGCGGTGGTGATCGGGGTTGGCGGATACTTGGGAATTGGCAAACGCGCCGTTGCAGTGCCGTTCGACGAGATCAGGTTCGTCAACGAGCCGCGCGTCAACACCACCCGCACAACAACGGGCGAGGCCCGACTGGCGGGAACCCGCCCTGGTGGCGGCACCGTCGCCTCACTGTCACCAGCCGGAACAGCGGCAGTACCAGCAGGCCCAGACGGTCCTGCCACGTCGGACATGGCTACGAACAATGCGTCTGCTCCTGCCGCATCTGGAGCAGGACAAGCGGCGGCTGCTGGGAGCGGCTCCACCCCCAATCACGCCGTCCTGATGATGAGCGTCACCAAGGTTGAGTTGCGGACGGCTCCCGAGTTCAGAGCACCCCACTGAAGTTCGTTTCTAACGAACGGCTTCAGGACTACCCGTGGCGGTTGGCGTAGCGACGCTTCTTGGTGAGGTTCTTCAGCCCTTCGAGCGTTTTGGCTGGGGCAATGACCTCCTTGTAGCGGCGGGTGTGCTTCTTGAAGGATGGACGCATGCGCGATTTCCCGGCCATGAGCTTTGTCCCTTTCTTGCATAAATGGTGAGACCACCAGGGGTGAACATAAAATCCGAGAAACCGTTCAGGCGCGGACATTTCCCTTAGGAGTCTCGTACCGAGCGAGCCGCTCGACAAGCTCTGTCAATCGGGCTGGAAGGGGAGCCTCGACCGGACCGCAGGCAACCCGCAGGCGCTCTCCCAGCCATTGAAGGTCACTGGGGCCCAGCGACCGGCTTAACGTAGTGTTGGCTGAGGAAGGAAGCGTGACTGTCGGGGAGTGGGTGTCAGTCGGGAACAGGGCTTGCATTGAGACACTCTCATTAGCAGCACGAATGTGCCGGTACATGCCCCTATGGTCTTGCCCTTGTTCAGGGTCTCTGCTGTGCAAAGCAGCGAGATTTTGTGGCAATTGTGCGGACAGAGCATTGGGCTCTTCTACGGCAGAAACCTCATTGCTGTCCTGAGGTGGGCTCCTGGAAGCCTTTGCTCCCTCTGTCCACGGTGGAGGGCATGATGCATTCGCCATCACCTGAATAGTCATTGCGCACCTGTTGAGGCCCTTACCGATCACGAGCAAGATCGGTAGGAACAGTGCTCTCGGAGGCTGTGATGCCGAGTCTTCTCGTTCATATCACCTGTGGCCCTGAGAACCCGACAAAAGCGACGCTCGCTTTCTTTGTCGCAGCGGCGGCAGTTGAAGCAGGCCACGAGGTTCATGTTTTTCTCGCTGGCGATGCCGTCCAACTGTTCCGTGAGCCCGTGCGGAACGCCTTAATAGGGCTCGGCACAGGAGCGCTGCATGAGCACTACTTGAAAATCATAGCGGGAGGCGGTCGGCTCTACGTCTCGGGTGGGTCCTGTGCCGCACGAGGTGTGACCGACGACGATCTCGAAGGTGTGCCGCACGAGAAGGGAGCACCACCCACACTGGTTCGGCTGGTCATGGAGTGCGACCGCAGCATCGTCTATTGACGAGATCACCACCGGAGGGCTGGATCAAGGTCGTTCATCACATCACTCCCACCGTTGATCGGGTTGAGGTCCGTGTCCTCGTAGACAACGTGACCGACAGCCTGTCCACCGTTCCGAGCTATGTCGAGAACGAGTGGAGCTACCTGCGGTGGAACGGGATGACAAGGCTGTCAGGCCGGTGCACTTGCTGTGCCGCCCATGGTCTGTCATGTCTGATCACGGCCCATCGTGGCGAGCGTAGGCATACCATTCTCTTCGACACGGGGCCAGAGAGTCCATCGGCAACATCTGCGACCTGTTCGAGCCGTATGAACGCTTGAACGAACTCAGGGCGGCTGGATACGTGTCGGTCAAATCATCCGATGCTCAAGACGAGGGTTTTCTCGTCCATGTATGCAGTACGAGATGCCACCCGCTTTCGTCTTTCTTGAAAACTTGGGTGACATATCCGGCAATCGTCTTGCCGCCCGATTCGGCCTGCCAAGTGCCATAGGCATAGCCCAGGTTCCCATCCGCCTCTGCGCTCTCCACAGTGACTTTGTGCGCCTTTACCCCGCTCTTGATGATACCGCCATAGAGATTCTGCACACCCTCGTGACCGGTAACCGGATTTCCTCCAGCAGGCATGATGACGGCATCCTTCGTGTAGAATGTCGCGATCTTCGAAGCATCGCCCGCGTTGAAGGCAACGTCCCAATTTGCCGCCCCGGTAGTGACTTGGCTCTTGAAGTCTTGACCTTGAGCCGCGCCAGCCACGAACATCCCGGCAGTTACGAAAAGATACCTCACGCAATGCGTCATGACATCCTCCCTTTCTTGGGAGGTCTGAGTTTAGCAAGGTTTAGCAGCCTGCGACAGGCGCTACCGAATGCACTTGTGCGATGCAGAGGCTCCCCACCTTGGAAGCGCACTGGCGCGCCCTCGGCGACGTATCCAATCTCTTCGAGCCTCAGGAGTGCTGGAACGATCCCAAGGCCGTCGATTATGCGTTTGTCTAACCGACCGCTGCTCTAAATTGATGGCGTCCGCTGTCCCTCCCGACCGATCTGACCGACAAAGTGCTCCAAGCGAAGCTTGGCTTTTGGAGCGCTCCATATCACTCATGGAGACTGGACACCTCACCTCGTCCACCGCACACTTCCCTCTGAAATTGCGCCGAGAGTGCCATGGGTTCGCAGGACCACAGGGTTGAGCGGCGGCTCGCCGCCATCTTCGCCGCCGATGTGGCAGGCTATTCACGCTTGATGGGCCTGGACGAGGTCAGGACCCTCCGAATACTGACCGCCCATCGCGAGATCATGGACCGGCTCATAGCCGAACATGGCGGACGGATTGCCAACACGGCGGGGGATAGCATTCTGGCCGAGTTCCCCAGCGCTGTAGACGCTGTCCAGTGTGCCATTGCAGTACAGGGAGCACTGGCAGTGGCCAACTTGGATATCTCTGAGAACCGCCGCGTCCGATTCCGGATCGGCGTCCATGTTGGCGATGTAATGGTTCGAGGCGGCGATCTGCTCGGAGACGGAGTGAATACTGCGGCGCGGCTGGAGGGCCTTGCCGATCCAGGGGGCATCTGCATCTCAGAAGCTACCTATGGCTATGTCCGAAAGACCCTGCCTCTGGCCTTTACTGATCTTGGCCTTCAGAAGGTGAAGAATATTGAGGAGCCCGTCCGTGCCTACGCCGTGAAGGCGACCCTGCCTGCCGCAAATGGAATGGCAGAGACTAAACCTCTCACCTTGCCTGACAGGCCCTCTATCACCGTCCTGCCCTTCACCAACATGAGCCCTGATCCAGAGCAGGAATTCTTCGCAGATGGCATGACAGAGGACATCATCACGGGCCTTTCCCGACTCCGGTGGCTATTCGTCATCGCCCGAAACTCGACTTTCACCTACAAGGGCAAGGCTGTCGATGTGCGACAGGTTGCTCGCGAGTTGGGCGTCCGCTATGTGCTGGAGGGAAGCGTCAGGGCTTCTGGCAAACGTATCCGTGTCACAGGCCAGTTGATTGACGCAGAAACCAGCAAGCACATCTGGGCCGAGAAGTATGACCGGCAACTCGATGATGTCTTCGCCGTGCAGGACGAAATTACGGAAAACGTCGTAGCGGCAATCGAGCCGCAGTTGTACGCCCGAGAAAGTGTTCGTTTGGCAGGCCAGCCACCTGAAACCATCAGCACCTGGGGACTTGTTGTTCGTGCCATTGATTTGGTCAGTCATCTTGGCCAGCGCCACAACGAAGAAGCCAGAGCCCTGCTTGAACGGGCTGTTTCGAGTGAGCCGACTTATGCGAGAGCGCAAGCCATCCTGAGTTGGGCGGTCTGGTGGGCAGCATGGAATTATTGGCTACCTGACGAAAGCCATGGGTTTGGGCAGGCTAAGCGACATGCAAAGGACGCGCTTGCTCTTGATCCAAGTGAGCCATGGGCTCGAATGGTGTTTGGTCTCTGCCTGAGTTCTGAAGGGGAGCACGAACGAGCATTGCGCGAGCTTGAAGAAGCCCTACGTATCAACCCAAGCTTCGCCCTCGCGCACTCGATCTATGGCTGGGCACTTGCCCGTGCCGGAAGGTTTGACGATGCAGTGGTGCAGACTGGGACCGCTCTTCGCTTGAGCCCCACCGACAGCTTTCTAAGCTTCTACGAATTCCTTCATGGGTTCGCCCTTTTGGCCCGCCACCGTTTTGAGGATGCTCTTCCCCTCCTGCGCAAGTCCATTGTGGCGTTCCCGGAGTTTGCAACCCATTACGCCCTCCTCATTAGCTGCTGCGGTCACCTCGGGTTGCTTGAGGAGGCTCAAGCTCTGCTGGAGCACCGAAATACTCTTGGTCCGCCGCTTACGGTCAGCCTGAACCGGAGCCAACTGAGAAGGTATGCGACTGGGGCAGTCATCGCGGAGGGCTTGTCCAAGGCAGGAGTACCTGAGACTTGATTGGCTAAAAGGCAGAAACACATTTTCTACGCTGCCTGCTCCATAGGTGTGAGGTTCCCTCTAAACCTCCACATCCTTAGCTTCAGCCTCGGTCCATAGCCCTAAGATCGCATCTGGATCAGAAAGAGCGTAAAGCTGCTCCAGAGCCATACCCCTTGAAAGGCCATGACGAAGCATCTTCTCGCGATCTCGTTCGAATGCTTTGACATCTGCCCACTCTGGGACGGCATCAATCAAGGCGCTCATCATGCGCCAGACCCGATGCGAGTGGAATGGGCCGAGTGTTGGCTCAGCGGGAGCGGCGGTGGACAGCGCAATAGTTCCAGATCGCGTTTCGACAAAATGGTCGATAGCTGAGGAGCCGCTGTCGCTGTGTTCCAATACCAGTTCCAGACGATGTTGATCCATCTTCGCTCTCATTCGCCGGATCGGCTGCACTGGAGTCATCGCCAAATCCCGTTAACAAGAGATGAGGTCACGTCGGGCTCAGCGCTGCGCATATGCTTCAGGAGCGAGTAGTGCGGCATGTGCCACTGGAGGCGTAAGCAGGAAGACCTTGCCGCAGCGGTCAATGAGCTTCGGATATGTGATTAGCCTCCCGATTCAGAACGCGCTCGTTTTGGCCTTTCAGGCTACGGCGAGCCATTCCCGCAGTTTCGTCCAGCGCCTCTTCATCTGCCCGCCCCTGACCGCAATCCCAATAGCTTTCTTCTGCCCCACCAGCACGACCAGCCGCTTGCCACGGGTGACCCCCGTGTAGAGCAGGTTGCGGGCCAGCATCGTGAAATGCTGCGTCACGACCGGGATGATTACAGCAGGATATTCCGAGCCCTGCGACTTATGAATGGTCGTCGCATAGGCAGGCACCAGTGTATCGAGTTCACCGAACGGGTAGGAAACCTCCCGTCCATCGAACGAGGCAATCAATGCTCCTTCCTCGTCATCGATCCGAACCACCATGCCGAGGTCACCGTTGAACACCTCCCTATCATAGTCGTTCTGGGTCTCCATGACCCGATCTCCCGGCGAGAAGCGCCAGCCAAACCTCTCCACTTTGGTGGGCGGATTGGGATTGAGCACCTCCTGAAGCTGGATGTTCAGGTTGCGAGCGCCGAGCAACCCTCGGTTCATCGGGCAGAGCACCTGAACATCCTTCATCGGATCAAGCCCGAACCGGCGCGGCATACGCTCCTTGATCATCTGGATGATCTTCGGCACACCCTCCTCGGGATCGTTGATTTCCACAAAGTAGAAGTCGCTCTCTTCCCCTGCCTTCGGTGGCTCAGGCATCTGGCCCTTGTTGATCCGGTGGGCATTGACCACGATCCGGCTTTCCGCCGCCTGACGAAAGACCTCTGTCAGCCGAGCGACAGGAACACGTTCGGAGGCGATGATGTCAGCCAGCACCTGTCCCGAGCCGACTGAGGGCAACTGATCCACATCTCCCACCAGCAGCAGGCCAGCTTGCGCGGGAATGGCCTTGGTCAGCGCATTCATCAGCGGCACATCGACCATGCTGGTCTCGTCCACCACCAGCAGATCGCAGTCGAGCGGGTTCTCCTCCGTGCGGGAGAAGCCACCATGCTTCGGATCAATCTCCAGCAGGCGGTGGATCGTCTTGGCCTCGATCCCGGTCTGCTCGGTCATGCGCTTAGCCGCCCGTCCTGTCGGAGCGGCCAGTGCCACCCGAACGCCTTTGGCGACCAGAAGGCGTAGGATCGTGTCGAGCAGGGTTGTCTTGCCGACACCAGGGCCACCGGTCACCACGGCCACTTTCGAGCCGAGCACCAGCTTCAGAGCCTCGCGCTGCGAGGTCGCCAGGGTTTTGCCCGTGCGGCTCTCGACCCATGGAATGGCCTTGTCGATGTCGATCTCTGGCCATGGCGGTGGGCCAGACGCTCGTTCCATCAGCCGTGACGCAATGGCTTGCTCGGACAGATGCAGACCCTTGAGAAAGAGACAGGTCTCGTCACCGATGGTGTCAGAGATGATCTCTCCTTTGGCTAACTCTTCTACGATGGCCGTGCGGATCAGTTGCCCATCAACCTCCAGTAACTGCTCGGCCAAGCGGGTGAGCGCCTCGACGGGCAGAGCACAGTGACCCTCGTCGGTGGCAGTCTGGAGCGCGAACGAGATACCGGCGCGAATACGCTGCGGGGCAGTCTTCTCCATGCCGAGCTTGACCGCAATGGCATCCGCCGTCTTGAAGCCAATCCCGCGCACGTCCTTGGCCAGCCGGTACGGGTCCTCGGTCATGACCTGAATGGACTCATAGCCATAGGTCTTGAAGATACGCACCGCTCGCGCTGTCCCAACGCCATGGGCATGCAGGAAGATCATGATCTCCCGCACCGCCTTCTGCTCGGCCCAACCTGAGACGATCCGGGAGGCTCTCATAGGGCCAATTCCAGAAACCTCGGTCAGACGCTCGGGCTGGGCCTCAATGATCTCGAAGGTGTCCACCCCAAAGGCAGCGACGATGCGCTTGGCCATGGCCGGTCCGATGCCGCGCATCTGGCCTGAGGCAAGATACTTCTCGATCCCCTCTGCTCCGGTCGGCGGGGTGGTCTTGAGTACCTCGGCCTTGAACTGAGGCCCGTGGGTTCGGTCGCTGATCCAGAGCCCACTCGCAGTGATCCATTCGCCTGCCGATACACTGGGGGTATGGCCGACTACTGTCACAAGGTCACGCTTGCCACGGGCATGGACCTTCAGAACAGCAAAGCCGTTCTCGGCATTGTGGAAGGTGACGCGCTCGACCGAGCCCGCGAGGGTTTCCAAGGCAGGTTTCTGTTCAGCCTGTGCGGGTCGGAACATCTGGTTCATGGTGCCTGCTGGGTCGAATTCCCAGCCTCTTTGACTCTATCGCGGGATTGCATTGCTGACGAGGTGGCGCTCCTTCGCTCCCGGTCACTTCGCCGAAGACTACCGGTACCGGGATCGCGGTCGGCCCTCAGCAAGCTTCAAGGGAACGGCAGGAGGTCAGAACGTGACTTGACCCTGACCTATGTTCTATGTTTGTTCTTTTCGAGGCATAGATCAAGAGAGGCCACCAGACCATGATTCGCACCGGATCAGACCGAAAACTCGTCACGCCGAGTGAGCCCGAGCAACAAGCCAAGGACATGCAGCGGTTGCTCGCAAAAGCTGAGCAGCAGATCAGGAAGCTTCAAGAGAAGGTCGCGGATCAGAAGCAGCAGATTCGTGAGTTCCAAGCTCAGGCCAAACACGAGGATGGCCTTGCTGCCGAGCGTGAGGAACTCAAAGCTGAGATTACTGATCTAAAGGGTGAGATCAGGGAATTGATCCGTGTCAACCGGGAGCAGGTCGAGAACCTTGAGGCGCTCCGGGTTGAGAACGCGAGATTGAAGGCAGGAACAAAGGTCCAGTCGCCGAGCAATAGGGCCACAGGGGCAGTCCTCCGGGGAGCACCACAGCCCTTGCTGTCCTAATAGTCGGCGAGGCAGGCCGGTCTACGGTTCTCCCGGCGTAGCTCCTGGATAGTTGCTCCACGAACATCCATATCGAGCGCATGGCGAAAACATCCAAGAGCAATCCAGGCCAAAGGCGAGGTGCGCACAAAGCATCTGAGCCCACCGGAACTCGGCTTCCGTTCCGCATCAGTGTGGACCGGGAGGCACTTAACGCATTGGACAAACGAGCTATCGCGGCCCAGGTTGGAATCGGGATCGTGGCAGGTTGGCTGGCAAGCTGGCTTGTTGGCGGCTCTGGCCTTCTTCATTACGTGGTCACCGGACTTGCTGGATCACTCGTTGGCGGCTTTCTTCTTGAGCGCTTCGGAATTGATCTGGGCATTCGTAATCAGACCGCCAGCCGGATTGTCACTGCAATGATAGGAGCGATTGTGGTTGTTCTGATCGCCCGCCTTGTAAGCTGACATCCTCTCGGCATCCAATCCCTTGATCAGGTGTGTGGGCCATTAGTAACAAGCGATCTACGTTTGGAGCACTACCTTACCTCGTTTCTGTTCACTGACAGTCCTATGACTATCGAGCTACGACCGGCTTGTTCGGATGACTATGTCTTTGCTCTTGAACTCTACATCGAAGCGATCAGACCTCTTGCAAGTGCCTGGATAGAGTGGATCGAGACTGATCAGGAGGCTGAGTTCGCCAGTCTGTGGCGTCCTACCGATACCCGGATCATAACTCTCGATGGCCAGGAAATTGGCTGGGTGGAGTTTCGGCGGACTGGCGACGAGGTCTTCCTAAAGCAACTTTATATCGCGCACTCACATCAACGGCGTGGCATTGGCTCACGAGCCATGCGACTGCTGCTGGAGAAGCAGCGTGAGGCGGCAAAGTCGATGGCGCTGTTCGTGCTGAAAAACAACCCTTCCTATCGGTTTTACGAGCACCATGGCTTCAAGGTCGTTCACGAGACCCACAGCACCTTTGTGATGCGCCGTGAGTTGATCCGCGCAGCCTGAACTCCGAAGCCCCGGTCAATCAGGTGAAAAATGCAGTATGGTCGGCCCGCCTAAATCGTAGGAGGAGCCATGAACATCTTCATCCTGACTGGGGCTGGCCTGTCAGCCGAAAGCGGCCTTGGTACCTTCCGAGACAAGGGTGGAATTTGGTCCAAGTTCGATCCGATGAAGCTCGCCACTCCAAGTGCCTTCGCGCGCAGTCCCGATGACGTTCATGCGTTCTACAACATGCGCCGCCAGAACCTACTCGCGGCTGAACCGAACGAAGCCCATCGGGCGCTTGCCCGTCTCGAAGAAGGGTTGGCTGGGCACGGGAGGCTTTTCCTGGTGACTCAGAACATCGACGATCTGCATGAGCGCGCAGGGGCACAACATGTCATCCATATGCATGGCGAGCTTCTGAAGGCGCGCTGTACAGCCTGCACTTCGGTGACGCCTTGGCATGAGGACCTGAGCGTGAACCACGCCTGTCCGCACTGTGGAGAGACCGGGACCTTGCGACCGGATGTTGTCTGGTTCGGTGAGGTTCCGCTCCACATGGATGCTATTGATGACGTGTTAGCTCAGGCCGATCTGTTCGTCTCCATTGGCACCTCCGGGTCGGTCTATCCCGCCGCAGGGTTCGTGGAGCAGGCCAAGGAGCTTGGGATACGCACCTGTGAGATCAATCTTGAGCCCTCAGACAATGCTCGTCTCTTTGATGAGACGTATTAAGGACCTGCGACACAAACAGTTCCTGCCTGGGTCGAGAGAGTGATTTCAGGGCAGGTAAGCCCATAGCAGGAATCGTCACAATGTTGCTCGAACTGACCAAAGAGCAATTAGGCGTTCTTAGACGCGCCCTCGAAGCAAGAGTCCGTGATATGCAACTGCGCCTGGGCAGCGATCCCGGAGATGATGGCTTCCGGCGCGAAGCGACACTCACGACACAGCTTCTTCGGCAGGTTGAGGGGTTGGAACGGCAGGCTGGCCCGCGCGCTCGGGGAATTTTGGAGCCAGAGTTCTTGCCGGATGATGACGAGCACTGAACCGCAGCACGTCGTCTCGCCGATAGACCGCCGCCACTCCAGGCTGTTCTCTGAGAAGATCGTATAGGCCCTGGATTCCTGTGTACGGGCAGGGATTGTCAGTGAAATAGTGTGCCCCGGAACTTCGTCGTACACGGTCTCCTCAGTTATGATCCAGCAAGTTTCCTCTGAAATCCGCCGAGTAGCCTATCAATGCCAGAACCCCGCTCGGCTCGTCTTGCCGTCCTGATCGATGCTGACAATGCCTCCCCAAGGATCGCTGATGGTCCTTTCGAGGAGATCGCCAAGATCGGCGAAGCCAGTGTCCGCCGAATCTATCTACGGCCAGCGACACACTAAGTGCCGCCAACACACACACCGCTCCTAACTCACGGAAGACCGAACAACCGTGGCAACAACACGCACTATTGGACCGCTGCATCTCGAAGACCTCGAACCCCACCGGTTCGAAGACCTCGCACGTCAACTTCTCTACGACTTCCGCATATGGCGGCAACTGGAGGCGACTGGCCGATCCGGAGCCGATGAAGGTTTCGATGCCAGAGCATACGAGATCGTCGAATTCGCAGATCAGGAAGACACAGGTGAGGCGGACGAACGTGACCTTACCGGACGTTCTGACCGCCTTTGGATGATCCAATGCAAACGCGAGAAGGCGCTAACGCCAGCAAAGATCGAAAAGTACCTGAGAGAGCTTCCGAACGAATCGATTCAGGGCGCATGGGGAATTGTCTTTGTTGCCGCCTGTGATTTTTCACTGAAAACCCGAAACACCTTTCGGAATATCACCCGCGAACTTGGCTTTTCAGAAGCTTATCTATGGGGGCGAGGAGAGATTGAGGACCTACTCTTCCAACCCAAGAACGATCATCTCCTGTTCGCCTACTTCGGAATCTCCCTACAAGCGAGACAGCGGACATTAAAATCCGATTTGCGAGCCCGCCTTGCAATCAAGCGGAAGGCTCAGCGCACATTCCACAAACATGCTCATGTTCTTATCCGCGACGCTTCAGATGAACGTTATCCGGAATACGATAGTAACAAGGAGCTTGACCTATTTGATCGAGGTCGGTGGCAAGTGATGACAGTAGAAGGAGTCTGTCATGACGGCATTCGCCTACTTAAGCGAAGACACATGGCATACATCAGCCCCGATGGGGAACAATGGGATTATGCCGAGACATACAATGATGCTCGACCAGGGCCGCATTCCGATCCGTGGAGTGAAGGCTTTGATGAGCGCCACCAACAGCAGCAAGAGCCTAAAGGCATCTGGTTCGAACTCGAACCAGAGGAGCGTGGCTGGTACGAAGTCTGTATTGTGCTTCCGTTTGAAGCTGTCCTGGACATCGACGAGGACGGAGACGACATCTTCAAGGGGCCTCACGTTTTCACAATACCTCACCTCAGCCGCAATGGCCCATTTAGGGGATACGTTTACACCTCATTGAGAACTCCAGACGGACGAACCGCTGAACCTCGCATCG
This sequence comes from Microvirga sp. 3-52, assembly GCF_018383585.1. Taxonomy (GTDB): domain Bacteria; phylum Pseudomonadota; class Alphaproteobacteria; order Rhizobiales; family Beijerinckiaceae; genus Microvirga. Next base: position 1,952 of record NZ_JAHAMK010000017.1, on the reverse strand, counting down.
AGACCCGTATCGCTAAGTTTCCAAGGCCCGACGAAAAGAAGAGATAGGTAGTTCGGGCTAACCTCTGCATCCGCCAACTTGGGCACCACCTCCTCCATTGCCAAGTTTGGAAAGGTAGTATCGAAGCTTTGGCATTTCCTGCAAGCGGGCATTTCGTAGAGAGGCGGTATTGCTCGGCTTATGGTTTCCCGCCCCTGATCACCTGGAGCTTTCGCTTCGACGGCGGGAGATCAGGGGGCTTTGGTGGACGGTCCCAATCCAAGAAGTAGGCTCCACAGTGTGGGGCATCCGTTCGGGCTCGCCGGTCCCGAGGACATCCTCTCCAAGGACAGTCATGCGCCACCTTGTCGAGAAGCTCGTCGAGAGGAATCTCCGAGCCATACTTGGCCGCGAGGCGGGCGAGACGGTATTCACCGCGCCTGTTACAGAGTTTGCACCGAATCCTCACGACGACCCACGGGTACTCGGAGAGCCGTTCTACCATGCTCCTCTCCTGTCCAGCCGAGAACATAATAGGAACAAGATAGCTGCGGTTCCAGGAGAAGTCCGCTGACCTGTCAAGGTGGGCGTCCTCGATGACGGTGGGGGACGGCACCGGCAGAGCCGCTTCAGCAAGCAGCACGATATTGGTTGCGCGTTTCCAGTCCCGTGAGAGCCTTTCTATCTTAAGTCAGCTAAGAGGTGACGCGTGGAGATTGGTCGAGCGAAGCAACTGCCTGGGCTTCGTCCTTTCGAGGGCTGGGCACTCGAAGCCATAGCTCAGGCTGATAGAACTTCGGCTGGCATGCTTCGCACTGCCTTATCGGCGAGTTCGCTACGTCGCCAAACCATGTTCCTGGTGTTTGCCTCTCTCGATTGGGTCCCACCAGAGGCAATGGCGGCAAACCTCCGCAGTATGAACCTGGAGGGGTGTCGCCCGGATGGGAATCCGCTTCAGGTGATCAGTCACGCCCTTGGTGCATGCCGTCGTGTCCGCGATCTACTCCACGCAGCTTACGGACCCGTGGATGGCCTGCTCGGAGCCCTTAAGCGTCTCGGAGACGATCCATTGCCACGAGCATCCTATCGAGAATTGATAATTGTGATGACGGAGCCTGAGCATCTCACGAGGGCGAAGGTCCTGGCGCAACTGCCGAGGCTCACGTCAGCCTACCTGACCACGCTCTTGCGGCTTGAGGAGCCTTTCATTCTGAAGGAATTGGTCGAGCACCTCGATCCTAATGATGTAGTCAATTTCTCGACTGCTGTTAGGTTGGTCGAACATCTATCGCCGCAGATGACCACTGAAGACCTCGTCACCTCGATCACGTCCCTCCAACCCGAATCCAATCTGCATATCTGGTTACAAAATCAGGTCAGACGAGCACAAATTTTCCCTGTGACCCTGCCGGAACTTGATAAGGCTTTCGTCCCTCTCACCTCATCAGAGATAATCCGCGCCAAGGCCCTGGAGTATCGCAATTGCCTCCGGAGTCGGTTTGGGGAAGTTGCGCTGGGGCGCACATGCTATGTGGAGTATCAGCCATCCCCGGCAATCATTGAGCTTACCGCGTTGAGTGAGGGCCGCTGGGCCTGCTTCGATAGAATTTACGGGCCGCGAAATGCCCGCCTGACCTCCGCTACCCGACGAGCGATACTTCAAAAGCTGAGAGCTTCCGGCGTCTTGATCTACGCCCATCATGACGAGATCAGTCGCTGGAACTCAATCTCAAGGTGGCTTGGCGTTCATGACTACGACGAAGCTATTCTTGACGAAATTTTAGAGCACCGGTCATTCAGACGAATCCGTATCCGGCTGCGGTGAAGTAGTTACGGCATGCCTCGGGCTCGACGAGATCACAGATGTCGCCGATGGCCCGCCAGAGCGCCTCGACGGTCCGGGCTTCGGCTTTGCGCAAATGTGCTTTGATCTGTGAGAAGACCTGCTCAATCGGGTTCAAATCCGGACTGTA
>NZ_JAHAMK010000082.1 GCF_018383585.1 Microvirga sp. 3-52 | reverse complement strand
GTGGAGCGAACCTTCGGTTGGCTTGGACGCTGCCGCCGCCTGGCCAAGGACTTCGAAGCCTCCATTGAAAGTGCGGTGGCTTGGGTCTTCATCGCTCATATCCGGATGCTGACAAGACGGCTCGCAAGACCCTGAAACACCACAAGTCTTTTTGAGTCAGCCTCTAAGGCGCGACAAAGAGCCAGTGAACGAGGATCATCGGCTAGAACTTAATCTGCTTGAGATGAGCGCACTTGGTGTTGAACACCGTCCTCCAGCGCAGATGACCGAACAGCAACGGCAACAGGTCCGTGGTGCTGAGGTTGAGGTGACACGGGCGAAGTGGTCTAGCCGCTGTGTTAGTCTGGTTGGCAAATTTCCTTTTTCAGTGAAGGAGGTTTGTCATTCGCAAGAAGCGATTTTCGGTTGAGCAGGTCGTGGCGGTCCTGAAGCAGGCGGACCTGAGACTGCCAGTGGCGGATCTCTCATCCGGCAGGTCGGCATCTCCGAGCAGACGTTCTACCTCTATGGACGGCTCTCACGTTGCAAGCAGAATTGGCTCTGATTGGCGTTGGTCAGTTGCAAACATCTATCCGGCATCACCCGTGACTGGGGCGCCGAAATGGGGAATCGGGACTGCCGGAATTTCCGTGTACGGGCCGGGTTCATCATCCCAGCCGGAAGCGGCCTTCAAAGAGAATGGCGAACTGGGCTTTCGCCATGCCCCATTCGCGTGGCGGCATCTTCCACTCTTTCTGCGTCTGCCTCAGGACCAGGAACAACAGCTTGAACGCACTCTCATCGGTGGGAAAGTGCCCTCGAGCCCGAACCGCCCGACGCAGCTTGGCATTGAGCGCCTCGATGGCATTGGTCGTATAGATGATCCGGCGCACCTCGTCGGGAAAGGCAAAGAACGGGATCACCGCCGGCCAGTTGCGCCGCCAGGACGCTGCGATGGCTTCATACTTGCGGCCCCAGACGGAGGTCGCGAATGCCTCCAGGGCCGCCTGGCCGGCCTCGGCATCCTTGGCCCGGTAGATCTCTTTCAAGGCCGCCGCGACAGCTCTGCGGTCCTTGTACGCCACGAAGGCCAGCGACGAGCGGATCAGATGCACGATGCAGGTCTGAACCTGGGTCTCCGGGAACACCGCCGTGATCGCCTCGGGAAAGCCTGAGGTGGCTCGGTTTGTCTGAACAGGGTTTTCGGTTCGCTAAGTGGAGCGTCTGCCGGGTTAGGCCGCCGCGCGTTGCGGCAACGGATTAAAGTAGGCCTGATCGGGTGTCCTCCGGTCAAGGCCCGAATGAGGCCTCCGGCTATTG
>NZ_JAHAMK010000081.1 GCF_018383585.1 Microvirga sp. 3-52 | reverse complement strand
TTCCGATCCAATCAGGATGAGCCGATTAGAAGTCGCGCTGAACGCGCAGGCGGCCTTCCCAAACGTCGTTCTTCAGGTTGACCGGATCCGGACCACGCGGGTCAATGTTGGCGTAGAGAACCTCAACACCGAGGTCCAGGCCAGCCACCGGCGACCAGATCACGTTCGTGCCAGCGCGCCACTCGTTGAAGTCAGCAGCGATGCCGAGACCGCCCGGGAAAGCGAGCGGAGCGTCGTTGCCGTACTCGACGCGAGCGTACGAACCGAACACGTTCTGACGGATGGTCGGGGTCCAGTAGTGACGCAGACCACCGGCGATCGACCAGGCCTCGGCGGTGTGGATGTCACCATCAACACCGACGTAAGCGTCGACAACCGACTCGGTCAGGGCGCCGACGGTGACCGACGAACCGAAGCCGAGGTAGCCAAGAGCGCCGTCAGCGTAGNCGATCGACCAGGCCTCGGCGGTGTGGATGTCACCATCAACACCGACGTAAGCGTCGACAACCGACTCGGTCAGGGCGCCGACGGTGACCGACGAACCGAAGCCGAGGTAGCCAAGAGCGCCGTCAGCGTAGGTCGCAGCGAGCCACAGGGCGTCGCCAGCGGCCAGCATCGGCAGGTTGATCGAGCCCTGAGCCGTGATTGCCCAGCCGAGTTCGCTGTCCGGGAAGTCCGTCGAGCCATCGGGGAAGACGACCAGGTTGTCGCTGCGCAGCTGGTGCAGGGCACCGGAGATCTGAGCCGAACCCCAGGTGCCGGCATACTTCAGGTTACCGACAAGGTCAGGCATCGTCTGACCGGCTTCGGTGAACACCGNCAGGTCGTCGCTGCGCAGCTGGTGCAGGGCACCGGAGATCTGAGCCGAACCCCAGGTGCCGGCATACTTCAGGTTACCGACAAGGTCAGGCATCGTCTGACCGGCTTCGGTGAACACCGAGACGCCATCGAAAGCGGTGCCGGCGAAGCGGCCTTCTTCAGCGGCGATCGTGGCCGAGAAGCCGTTGCCGAAGGAGAAGGTGTAGGCGAACACGTTTACGGTCGGAGCGTCCGAGAAGCGGAGCGTGCCGAAGTGGCCCGTGGGCAGGTCGCTGTTGTCGAAGAACGACACCGTACGACCGGCGGTGAGGCCGCCGAACTGCACGAAGGCCTGGTCGACGTTGGCCGTCGTGGAGCTGAAGCCGTACGAGCCGGTGTCGCGGGTCATCTCGAAGCGCACGAAGGTGCGGAGCAGACCGTAAGCGGTAGCGGTACGAGCGTCGATATTCAGACGGCCGCGGGTACGGAAGCCGATGGCGTCCTGCGAGCGGTCGGTCGGCTCGAGGTAGCGGAACTCGGCGCGAACACGGCCGCCGACGCGGAGGCAGGTTTCGGTGCCGGGGATGTAGAAGAAGCCTGCGCCGTAGGTGGAGCAGACGCGAACGTATTCGAC
>NZ_JAHAMK010000080.1 GCF_018383585.1 Microvirga sp. 3-52 | reverse complement strand
CGCAGGTAGATGGTATCGCCCGGCTTGGCGAGGCTGTGCGCATGCTGCAGGGTCGCAAACGGGCTGGCGGACGTGCCGGCCGAGCTGTTCGACCCAGTCGTGGATACGTAATAAATAGTCATTCCTGCGTCTCCTCGTCGCGAAGGAGTATGATTTCGCGCCGGTCCAATCACAAACTCTAAAAAGGCTAGCGCATCGTGCGGACCCGAAAGGCCACGCCAGTGAAAAGTGGATCCGGTTTTCCGCTTCAAAAGATGTGTTCTTCAGGGAGTGGAGCATCGGATGGGATCCCAAAAGTAGGTCTACTTTTGGATCCAAGCATCTAGCAATTCGCTTGCGGGTCATCCCCTGCAACCAACGACAAAGTGTGGCGACCCGATAGGAACGGCCTCCCGTTCAATACTAGCCTCAGGGGCTGTTCGGGATTAAAAAAGGTGCGTCCCACGAGGACGGGGCTTATGCGTGCCCTATCAGACGCGTTCATCGGTGCGGCGCGTTGCTGTTCGGCAGGGCCCATATGGCCGTAGCAGCGGGACCTATGAGTTCGCGCTAGAAGCCACGGATCCCTCGGTCTCCTGAGCACGGGCAAAAGCAATGACCGCTTTCGTGATGGCCGAGTGGTCGCAAGTAGTGGCCATCATCGGGGGACGGCTGCGGGATTTAGACCGAATCGGGCGAGGCGGGCGACCTCCAGAAACGATAGGCGAGAGCAGGTACTGTCTGTCCAACTTGGCGCTCGACACCTTACCGAAGCAACTGGTCTTGCTGGTTAAGGCGCACCGGCGGCTGGAGGAAGAACTTCATCCGACTCAGGGGCGCGTATGGCGCAATCTGCATTGGCATGCTCGGTGAACGCCGATCGGCTACTGTTCCTGCGTCATCTGCGCTTGAGGGTGGCATAGCGGGAAACGGGGTGCGGAGCACCGCTGCGGCACCGGTCTTTGGAGGCGATCCGGCGCGGGCTGCTGGTGCGTCTGGTGAACGCCATGTGCTTGCGAGGTCCGATCTATCCAGCTCTCACTCTAGACTCGAGGATGGGAGTGTCGAAGTATTCCTAGAATGTAGCTTGGTCTGAATAAGAATTTTGACTTAGGATACCTCTTTAATCTTATGCATTTTTATGTGTGAGCATCGTTGCGTGATGGATATTTTCCTCACAGACTAACAACGCAAATATCTAGTGATCTTGGCAATAATCATATTCTGGTCACATTCGCAGAGCAATTCCCTAGTCGCACCCAGTTAGCCTTAATATATACATCCAATACGTTGTTTTGTGGCGATGACCTGGGGGGCACTTAAAACAATACTATATATACATATAGGGGCTCTTCAAAAATGACTATTTATTACGTATCTACGACTGGGTCGAACAGCTCGGCCGGCACGTCCGCCAGCCCGTTTGCGACCCTGCAGCATGCGCACAGCCTCGCCAAGCCGGGCGATACCATCTACCTGCGCGGCGGCGTCTACAAGCTCTCCACCGGCATCCAGCTCACCAACGATGGCACCGCGTC
>NZ_JAHAMK010000016.1 GCF_018383585.1 Microvirga sp. 3-52 | reverse complement strand
AACGCCGCGCTTTTGCGTGTCGGCCCTGTTCGCCTGGGAAGCCCGCTTCACAGGCCACGCATGGCGCGGGGTGGAGCAGCCCGGTAGCTCGTCAGGCTCATAACCTGAAGGTCACAGGTTCAAATCCTGTCCCCGCAACCAAAACCACTTGGTGTCGAACCAAAAGCCCTCCAGCGCCAGCCGCGCGGAGGGCTTTTGGCTGTTCAGACACCCCCAATCCACGGCATGCCACAGACGGAATGCCCCAGGGCGCCCGCCAGGAGGCCTTCTTGCCGTTCAGAGCACATGGGCAAGGAACGCTTGATCAAGGTTCAGCCGTTGAGGACCCCTCGCGGACGATTGGGATAGGGGCGTGCAGCAGCCACCACCGCAGCAGCTCGGTTATTCACGCCGAAGTAGCGGAGAATCGCGGCCATGTGGATCTTGACGGTGCCTTCGCCGAGGTTCAGTGCGACGGCAATCTCCTTGTTCGTCTTGCCCTGTACCAGAAGATCCAGGACGTCTTTCTGACGTGACGTCAGGGAGTTGGTTGGAGCTGTGTGCTTTGCAGCCGGATCAGGAGCCTTGGAGCGCTCTTGCGTCTGACCAGATGCATTCTCCTCCTCCGGCGCAATCTCCGCCAAGCAGGGAGGCACGTAGATCCCGCCATCGAAGACGATGTTCAGCGCCTTCACCAGATCTGCGACGGGCGAACTCTTCAGGATGTATCCGTGAACACCGGCTTCCAAGGCGGAAAGAATATCCTGACGAGCGCGCGATGGCGAGATCAGGACGATGCGGGTCTTGGGAAAGTATTCACGCAACGCGCGTAGGTTCGTCGGCGTTTCGCTCCCTGACATCGAAGAAACAAACAGAGCAATCTCAATCTGCTCAGCCTCGCCGAGATACTCCAGCGCCTCGTCGAAAGACTCGACTTCTACGATCTCGGAGAAGCCGAAGTGCCGCGTCAGGATCGCAGACGCTGCCACTCGAAAGTAACCGTCATCATCGGCAATCAAACCAACGCGCGTCCGAACACTCATTGAGCCTGCCTCTCAAGCCAGATCATGCGATGTCATTCTATTTACAACGCTCACGCCACGTCACGGAGGATCCATCCAGGGCTACGGCAGCCTCTCTCAAATTCCTTATCCGGATCAAGAAAGGGGATCCGGACCCGAAACCCTGTTACGGCAATGGCATCGTCCGGATCTATCCGTGAGCAAGTGAATCCCTCCTTATAAGCGGCCGCGTTGGTACCACTGAGTACGTCACCTTAACTCTACTTGGTGCTTCACTTAAGCATCCTCCTATGGTGGATCAACAGCGGAAGCGTTCCAGAGCATTCCGACGGAACGTTCGAGGCCGCGGCGTGTGTGGAAGCGCACCATTCCCGCGCATGGTCGGTCATCCGCTCTGCGCAACTCCCGGTTCCGATGCGACTGGTCCGGATGCGCCTCCGAGACCCTGCTCCCGATATGCGGGAGCTGGCGAGAACCGGGGCATTCATGAAACTCTAGATCGGTCGCGCAATCCGGCGCTCCAACGAGCAATGAAGGCTGGAACTAGGCTCTTCGGCATATGTCGGACGATCTATGCCGAGTGGCTGAATAAACAAAGTACAAAGAAGAGGTTAAGAATCCTCTCATGTCCAGTGTGGAGTATGCGTATGAGTATTCGCTTGTCAGACGCTGCAAGTTGTATGTGCTCTTTTCAAAAGAAGCCTCTCACAGGCCACGAACAGAAGAATTATACTGGTTAATTCTACTGACGTGATGCCTCCCTCGCAAATCAAGTAAAAGACGTGCTCGGAGGCCGCACCTCTCCGGCGCAACGCTGGAAGAGGCGATAGAGGGGCCACTCCCGATCCTGATCGACAAGCAGGCTTGCTCCGGTCCGCGGCAGAAACAGTTGATATCCATGACGATTGATCCCAGTAGGCTATCCAGCACGGCGACCCTGACATTCGCCGAAGAATTCAACAGCTTCGACACTTGGAACGGAAAAAGCGGACTGGATACCCGCCCTGGTTTCGCGATGGCATCGTGGGCCGATCACGGCTTCGCTTGGTCGGGAGCGAGCGACACGTGGTACTTGCAGCCCGGCACCTACGAACGCGACGCCGGCAAGACCTTCAACGTTCAAGATGGCATACTGACGATATCCGCCCAACGGTCGGACGTTCCTTATCGCGATCCGAAGGGCTCATACAAATATACGTCGGGCGTCGTCACGACATACCATGAGTTCTCGCAGCTCTACGGCTATTTCGAGATCCGCGCTCAAGTCAGCAATGCGGCCGGAACGCTGCCAGCCTTCTGGTTGCTCCCCACCGACAATTCATGGCCGCCGGAACTCGACGTCATGGAGATCCTCGGCTCAGATCCGAAGACCCTGTACACGACGGTTCACAGTCAGGTCGATGGTGAAACAAAGATTGACGACACCCATCGTCAGACGTCCGCCGAGACCCCGATTTCCGACGCATCTGTGAGCTTTCACACCTACGGGGTCGATTGGCAGGCGGACAGGATCACGTGGTACGTCGACGGGGTCAAGGTTGCCCAAGTCGCCACGCCGAGCGACATGCACAAGCCCATGTACATGATCGCGAATCTGAATGTCGGCGGGGATTGGGAAGGTCGGCCTGCTGACGACCAGAGTTTCTCTGCCTCGTTCAAGATCGATTACATCAGAGCATACACAGTAAAGCCGGGTACGGCGCCCGATCTCCCCCAGCCTCCCTTTCCAGACCGGCCGGATGTAACGGTCGAGTCCTCGCTTGACAAAGTCCTCGTGGGGACGAGCGCAAGAAACACGCTTGCTGGCCAAGGTGGCGACGACACGATCAATGGCAAGAGCAATCGTGACGTCCTGGTCGGTGGTGCGGGAAGCGATACCTTTGTCTTCGACACGAAGCTGGCTACGTCCAACACAGACACGATCAAGGACTTCAAGGCTAAGGATGACGCCATTTGGCTTGACAAGTATCTCTTCAAATCCAACAAGTCGTTCTACAAGAGCCTGAAGAAAGCCTCGGAGGACAATCCAATCAAGCTCGGCAAAGCGTTCTTCGTTTCCGGAGAGAAGGCGAAGGACGGGAATGACTATCTCGTATACAACAAGAAGTCAGGGATCCTCTCTTACGACAAGAATGGCTCGGAAGCAGGCGGGTTCGTTGAGATTGCCAAATTCAGCAACAAAGCTGCCGTAAGCCACCTGGACATCTTTATCATCTAGCTCATCCAAGCACGGTTCGCGGGTCCGAGCCCCGGTCGATGACTGAGTGCTCGATGTGATAGGCCCCCGGTACGCACCGGAGGTCTATCGAACTCAGATAATATAGAAATCCTTGTAGCTTATCGCCGGATGTTTCTCCAACCGTGCGAACTCGACCGCGGCTCGTGAACCAGATCCATCCGCATCATAGGATAGGACGCCGGATTTCTTGTTGTAGATGATGTGGTCGTTTGCGTCCTTGGCTTTCGATCCAGTTACAAAGAAGTCCTTGTTCAGGAGCTTCGGGGCCGTGTGAGAACCGGCACCAAGCTTCTTGAACACGGCATTGTCGAGCTGGATCCTGTCCTGCTTGGCGTTGAAGTCGGTTATCGTATCGAAGTTGACGCTGCGATCCGTCTTGGAATTGCCGAGTTTCGTATCGAACCGGAACGCATCCTTGCCAACACCTCCGGTCAGATGGTCGTTGCCTCCACCGCCGCCAATGGTATCTCTGCCGGACGCGCCAATGATGGTGTTTGCGAATGAGTTGCCGGTCAGCCTGACCGACGCTGGCCCCGTCGCTGTGAGAACTTCGATTTCCGCCTTCGATGCAAACCTGAAACTCGTGCTTGTCTTGACCGTATCGTGCCCCATGCCGACAGCTTCGATGACAACGTCGGAAGTCTCATCGACAATGTAGGTGTCGTTGCCCGAGCCGCCATCCATCCAATCGATTCCAGAGCCTCCGTCCAGGGTGTCGTCTCCGCCCTGACCGTAGAGCTGGTCACGGCCATCGCCCCCGCTGAGGTAATCGGTGGAATTGTCGTCCAGCGCAAAGCCGCCAGCCACACCTTCCCAGACACGGGCGCCGATGGCAGTATCGGTGATCCCAGAGTAATTGACAGTGATTGAGAACGAGTAGGGTATCGTCGCACCGCTGCCGCCATAGATGATGTCGTCACCTGCGCCGCCAGCGATGGCATCCGCTCCATAGCCGCCCCAGAGGATGTCATTGCCGTAGCCGCCGTCGATCAGATCGTCGTCACCGCGTGCATTGATGAAATCATCCCCACCGCCTCCGAAAATGGTGTCGGCGCCCCAGGACAGGATCCAGTCCCCGCCGCCGTCCTCCGTGTACAAGGCGTCATCGCCGATGATCAGGTTGTTCCCGCCAGTGTCATCGATGTAGTCCCTGCCGAGTCCTCCTCTGAGCAGGTCGAAGCCCAGCCACGCTGATATGTAATCGTCGCCTGGACCGGCCGTGACGATGACATCGCCGGATGATCGGGTCACGAACTCTTCGTGTCGTGCCAGCAGCCCGAGAAAGCTTTGAGCGGTGTTCGTTGTCGTCATCGGTGCCTCTGGGAAACATTGCCTTGAGGCCGCAATGGCACAGTTGATGATCGAACGCTAGAAGGCGGCTCCGCAACGTCACCTCATAGCTACAGGTATAGACCTGATGGCATAAGTCTAAAGAGCTAGTCAGGCAGAGGCTTTCGGCTTGAAGCGGGCTGGGAGCGTGTCAGGAGAAAACTTGTGGACAGGAAGTCGGCGGCTTGTCGTTAGCGATGCTTCGAGCCCCGCTGCTTGAACGAAAAGAGCGCCGAGGCAATGATCGCCAAAAGGCTGCCGCCTAGCGGGGCGCACGCAAATGCAACAAATGCTCCATAATTCCAAAGACTTGCGATCGTTATGATTCCGCCCGCGATCGCGGCTGTAACCAATATAACCATGTCCGTTCCTGCACGCGGAGATGCTCCGGCATTCGAAGGCCTGTTCCGGACATCAGCACCATTGTACTCCGATCCTCGGCTCTTCCAAATTAATCCGATTGGCCTAGATCGCGCCTGTCAAAGTTGTGGGAATTTGGAGGTATATAGGCCAAAAGGCATAGAAACTCGTTGATGGCCGAAGCAATTTCATGATTAACGTTCCGTAAATGGTACGGGGGCTTTGTTTCAATGTTTCATTCGACGGAATACAAGGGGCGCCCGGACGCGGACAGTCATTCGATATACGTCAGCGCCGGGCTGCGCGAGCGGGCCCCGCGACGCCCTGGTCGTGTCCACTCGCCTGTGTCGAAGATGCAGCCACTTGCATGCGGTGTAGAGGGAGAGGTCATTGCTTTTCCTGCGAGTGAAGAGAAGTCCGTGACATCCTATGCTGCGCAACAGCGGAGGATTGGCTTGGCGAGCATCGCTAAGCGCATCATGGACATCGTAGGTGCCGCAGTCGCGTTGATCCTGCTCGCGCCGCTCATGATCCTGACTGCTCTTGCAATCAAGATCGAGACCCGCGGTCCGATCTTCTTCCGTCAGACCCGTACGGGGCTCAATCAGCAGCCGTTCCAGATCTGGAAGTTTCGCTCGATGCATTCCGCACTTGCGGATTATGGCGGAGCGCAGCAGACCAGCGTCAACGATACGCGCGTGACGCGGGTCGGCAGGATCATCAGAAGACTGAGCATCGATGAACTCCCGCAGCTCTTCAATGTCCTCCAGGGCGACATGGCACTCGTCGGCCCCCGTCCCCATGCATTGGACACGAAGGTCGTTGGAAAGGGGCTGGAGGTCGCTGTGCCGACCTACCCGCTGCGCCATCGTGTCAAGCCAGGATTGACGGGTTGGGCACAGGTGAACGGTCTCAGAGGCGAACTCGATGAGCTCTGGAAAGCCGAACGGCGCGTCGCCTATGATCTCGACTATATCGAGAATTGGTCCCTGGCCCTCGACATTCGAATCCTCATTACGACCGTCTGCCTGGTTCTTCATGATCCAGCGGCCTATTGATCCGCTCAGCTGTTGAGCAATGCATAGATATTGATGATCGGCGACTTGGGATTCCAGGTCAGAAAATATTGAAACATTTCGATGACTAAACTCTCTGCCATCTTTCTCGTGACACATTCCTCGCCGGGCGGCGTCCAGGAGCTCTGGGCGGACTTGGCAGAAGGATTCCGGGCGCGGGGCATCGATGCTCGCCTGATTGCGCTTTATCCGCATGGCCAGGCGGGTCATGCAGCCCGCTCTGCTCTGCCCTGGGAGTATGTTGTTCCGCAAAAGCCAAAGTCGATCCGCGGCATCTTCGGTCTCATCCGATCTCTGGTGCGTCTCATCAGCAGCCAGCCGCCGCGCGCCATGTTTACGGCCATGCCAGCTGCCAACGTCTTGGCGCCTGTGGCGGCAAAGCTGGCGGGCACGTCGACCCATGTCGTGATCTCGCACCATTCGCAGGTGAGCACATACAACCGTCTCCTGAATCTTGCCGACCACTGGACAGGATCGTTGCGCAGCGTTCGATCGGTTGTGAGTGTATCGAGGACGGTGAGCGATTCGCTCGGCGACAAACCCCCTGGCTACCAGCGCAAGCGTCTGACGATTCATAATGCTTTGCCCCCTCGGATCGAACGGCACCTGGAGGCTCTCGCGGCCGCTGAGGACAGGTCCGAAGCGAGGAAGCGGAAGGTCGTTGCGATCGGCCGGCTCTCGCCGCAGAAGAACTACCCCGTGCTTCTGCGCGCGGCCGCTCTCATGCCCAATGTCGAGGTGCATATCATCGGCTCCGGTCCGGATGAGGAGGCGCTGAAATCGCTCGCGGCAGAGCTCAAGGTCACAGATCGGGTCTTCTTCGTCGGCCATCGCTCCCGCGAAGAGGCGCTCACATTGCTGGCCGATGCTGACGTCTTCGTCCAGCCCAGCCTGTTTGAGGGGCACAGTCTTGCTCTGATCGAGGCGGCGAAGCTGCAGCTTCCACTCGTCGTGTCGGACGTGCCGAGCCAGGTCGAAGGAGTAACAGCACCCGACGGCACCAGTTGCGGAATCGTGGTCAATGCACATGATGAAAAGGAACTGGCGGTGGAAATTGAGCGCCTCCTTGATGATCCGTCTCGGTACAGGACCTGGAGCAGACTGAGCGGCCGGCTTGGAGCCAGTGCAACCTTCGAGACAATGCTGGAAGCATACCAGAAGGTGGGAGAGGGGCTGTGACCACGACGCTGTGCCGAAGCACTCCTGCGGAGAACTCTTCGTCCGCGTCTCGACATTCTCTCTACGCCGCAAGCCGTTCGGACTCGAACGCATAGAAGCTGCAAAACGCTGCGGGTCGTCTCCGTGGCTCTCCCGCACTCCTTTCCATCTACCAAAGGCCCGCCTCACCTCCATGACCATCTCTCGAACTGCATTCCAAGGCATGTCAGTGCCCTATGCTGGCAGCTTCAGAAGCGCATCCTTCGATGCAGAAGCGTCGCAGCCGCGCCTCGCCCTTGCGGTAACCGCAATGTTTGCGCTGCTGCTGCTGGTGGCACTCGGCCCTTACGCGTCCGCCGACACGGTGCCCTCCGCAGGAGGCGGAAGCCTCCTGCGCCAGCTGAGTTATGGCATGGTCTTCATTGCTGCCGTGACGGCCATACGGGTCACGCATTATCCTCGACGTCTGCTGGCCATACCCGTCGGCGTGGCACTGACGCTCGGCTGGTGCTGGTTCAGCCTGACATGGGCGCTTGATCCGAGTGCCGCCGTGCGGCGCATCACGCTGACGACGCTGGTCATATGGACTATATTCATAGCCGTTCAGCAGCTGGGATACCAAAAGACGGTCAGCGTAATGCGTCGTGCGCTGCTTCTCGTTCTGATCGCCAATTATTGCGCCGTCATAACCTGGCCCAGCTTCGGCATCCATCAAGTCGCGCAGTTTGGAGATCCAGGGCTCGTCGGCAATTGGCGTGGCATCCTGATGCAAAAGAACTTCGCAGGCGCTATCTGTGCGTTTACCATCATCGCGTACGCATTCGATGCGCGAGGCATTCGTCCGATCCTGCGCTGGGCCGTCATCGCTGCGACCGCCTACTTCCTCTACATGACGAGTTCCAAGACTTCGATCCGTTTGACAGCGCTCGCCTTGGGGGCCGGCTATCTATATTCATTATATAATCCTCGTTACCTGCTGCCGCTGATCTGCGGCACCACGATGCTGAGCATCGTCCTCCTGGCACTTGGAGTGAGCTACTGGGAAGAACTGCTCGCACCGTTCGAGCGCCAGGAAGCCCTGACGGGACGAGGCGGCATCTGGTCGGTTCTGTTGTCCTATGCGAAGGACCACTGGCTGCTCGGCGCCGGTTATGGATCCTTCTGGAACATCGGTCCTGTTGGACCAGTCTATCGGTATGCCAACGACTGGGTCGTCGAGGTCGGCAACGGCCACAATGGATATCTCGACCTGCTCGTTCAGATCGGGGTGCCTGGCCTTATGCTCGCCATCGCGACCCTGATCGTGTGGCCGATCCTGAAGCTGGCGGCAGGAACGGCTACGCGGACGCGCGGCTCCATGCTCATGGCGTTCATGCTTTTCTGCGCCGGGCATAATATGACGGAAAGCAGTCTTCTGGACCGGGACAGCATTGTTCAAGTTTTCCTCGTCTTGACTATCGCTCTGATCGGGATGGAAACATCCCCACAGCCCGAATCTCCATCGCTGTCGCACGAGGTTCGTCATGGCTGAGGCACTGAACCTCGAAGTCAGGCACACTGACCTTCGCGGCCTTGCGCCGAGGATCGTTCGCTATGCGCTGGCGACAATCGGCCCTGTGGGAGCGGCCGGGACACAGTTCGTCTTGTCGCTCCAGCTGCTGCATCTTCTATCGCCGGCTTCGTTCGGGAGCTTCTCCTTCCTCCTCGTCATATCCCAGTTCAGTACAGGTCTCTGGAGCGCACTCTTCTGCGCCCCTCTGCCTATTGTGATGGCGCAGGACGAGAAAAGCGGCCAAGGACTGGTCAGCAGCCTTTTCGCCGTCAACCTGGTCCTTTCGTTGCTGGCATTCGGCGCATTCCTCATCCTGGGAGTGAGTCTGAAGGTGCCCGTCGCCGCAGCGGCACTGTTCGCAGGATACGCAGCCGTTGCGCTATTGCGCTGGGTTGCTCGTGCTCACGCCTATGCCTTAGGAGCGGGCCATCGGACTGTTGCCTCCGACCTCGTTTACAGCGCCGGGTTGCTGATAGGAATCGGGCTGGTTTCCATCCTCGGCGCGCACTCGCCGGATCTGCCGTATGGGGCGCTGCTGATCAGCGCTGCCATAAGCCTGCTGCCATTCGGGCGGCAATACTTTCTCACGCAGTTCGTTCGCGTCCGATTGTATCAGCTGCCGCGCTACGTCCATGTCTGGCGGCAGCATTCACGCTGGTCTCTCGTCGGCGTCATCACGACAGAGGCCACCGTCAACGCTCATGCCTATATCGTGACGCTGATCAGCGGTCCGCTGGCGTTTGCCCCGATCGCTGCCAGTGCCTTGATCATTCGTCCCATAAGCGTTGTGATAAACGCCCTGACCGAGTTCGAGCGTCCTCAAATGGCGCGGCAGATCGCGCGGAGAGATACCGCTTCAGTTCAACGCTCCGCTGGCACGTTCCTTCTTGTGCTGATTTTGACATGGGCGATGACCGTCGCGGCTGCTGTGCTGCTCATGGCGTATGATCCGGGAGCGATCTTTCCGAGCCATTATTCGCAGGCCTCGCTGGCTTTGGGCATGACCCTCTGGCTGGCCGTAATCCTCATGAGAATCCTGCGGACGCCTGACAGTGTCCTGCTTCAGGCAGCAGGAATGTTTCGATGGCTGGCTCATGCAAGCATCATCTCGTCAGTCGTATCGGTCGCCGCGGTAACCATGCTGCTCGTCCTAGGCGGCCCCCTGTGGTCCCTTGGAGGCGTATTGCTGGGTGAAGCCATATTCGCCGCTTGGACTTGGTACCAGGCAAGACGTTGGCGCGCGGCGGCTCGAGCGGTTCCTTCCCTCATGAGTAACGAGACACAGACATGATAGTGACGATTGGGATGAAGGCTTTCAACGAAGAGAAGCACATCGCCGCCGCTCTCTCGAGCGCGATCAAAGCGGTTCAACCCTTTGGCGGGGACGTTGTTCTCGCAGACAGCGGCTCGACCGATCGGACTATCGAAATCGCCAGGAATTTCCCTGTTCGGATTGTTCAGCTGGCGAATCCGTCCGAGCGCTCTTGCGGAGCGGGCGCTCAACTCGCCTTCCAGCATGCACGAGGGAAATACTTCTATCTCATGGACGGTGATATGGTCATCGATCCTGGCTTCTTTCCCGCGGCCATCGCCTTCCTTGACGCTCATCCCGAGATTGCCGGGGTTGGCGGTGAAGTTCGGGACGTGAACGTCTCCAATCAAGAGTTCGAGATTCGCGCGAACGAGATGCTCAAAGACAAGGCTTGGCGCCCTGGCATCGTCGATCGGTTGGATTGCGGCGGTCTCTACCGGGTGTCCGCTCTGCAGGAGATCGGCTATTTCGCGGATCGCAACCTGCATGCATTCGAGGAGTTCGACCTCGCTGCCCGGCTTCAGAGCCGGGGCTGGAAGCTGGCTCGTATCGATCGGCTCGCTGTGGAACACTACGGCCACCGAACCGACGGATATAAGTTGCTCTGGCGTCGGATCAGGACCGGCTATTCCGGTGGAGCAGGCGAGGTTCTAAGAGGAGCCGTCGGGCGTGATCATCTGCCGATCGTTCTGCGCAGGCTCGGCCATGTTCGCAATGGGCTCGCCGTGATGGCTTGGTGGGCGATGTTGCTTGTCTTGCCCTTCCTGGCGCTGTCAGGGCCCGCAAAGGCAGGATTGTTCCTGGTACTCCTGCTCGGACCGGTGGCGGCGCTTGCCGTTAGACGGTCATCACTCAATCTGGGCTTCTACTCGTTCGTCAGCTGGAATGCTCTTGCCCTGGGACTGGTGACGGGGTTCTTCCGGAAACGTGTTTCACCTGAGCAACCGCTGGCAGCCTTGATCCTGTCCAGTCCCGATGAACTCAAATCGCCGGCTTGATCCGCCGCATTTCCAGCAGGACCTGCGGGTCGACGGTACCGAGTAAAAGCCAGGACCTCGACCGTCCGACAGCCTTCGAATTCGATGCGAAACGTTACGTTAATGCCATTCCGCCCCCTTTGGCGAGGCTCGATGGCCGAAAGGTAGTTGTGAGATGAACATACATCATAAGGATCTTCTCGCTTCGTCGCGGGATGCTTGGGACGATGCGCCCCAAGTCTCGCCGAAGCATCTTCTCACCCTTGCCTGGAAGTGGAAGGGGACGTTGCTGGCTTCGTTCGTCGCCAGCAATGTGGCGGCTTGGGCAATATTCACCTCGATCACCCCGACATACGAAACGTCGTCATTCCTGATCGCACAGGCTGACCGTCGGCCGCAGATCGGGGACAGCAGCCAGAGCCAGTCCATTCTGCGCCAGGATCAGTTCCTGAACACGCAGGCGGAGATCATTCAGAGTGAGACTGTCCTCCGTGACTCGATCAAGCAGCTCGGAGCGGAAAGATTGTACGGTGCTTCCGAACCGCCGACGAGCGTGGTCGACCTGCTCACCGTAGCGAGCAATGCCGTAAACACCTGGCTCAAGACGTCGGAGAGGCCGAAGAGCCCGGCGGATCAGGCCTATGAGAGAGCGGCGAAGTCGATCTCCGTGAGGGTTGAGCCTCTGACAGATCTCATCCGCATCTCGTTTCGGCACCGGGACCCGAAGGTGGCTGCGGAGTTCGTGCAACAGGTCGTGAACAGCTTTCTGTCCAGGCAATCGCAACTGGCCGCGAGTTCCAGCGCCATGAAGTTCGTCGAAACACGGAAGCAGCGTTACAGTGGAGAGTTCGAGCGCGCCTCCGCGGAACTGAGCGATTACAGCCGCCGTAATGCAGTCTTCTCGATTGATAAGCAGAGGGATCTTCTCCTGAGCCAGCGCAGCAACCTGCTCACGTCTCTGGCTTCGACTCGAGGACAGATCTCCGAGAAGGAGGCCCAGGTCCGGGAGCTGGCCAAACAGCTGACGACCTTGAAGCTGACCAACATATCGCCTCAGATTGCAGCGCTTGCCAAGGAATCCCAGTCCTCGCGCGGGCAGGGCGACCAGAAGGACGCTACCTCCGACGTCAAGAACAGCGATCCACCATTGCTGCTGGTGCGTGTCTATCAGGATACGGTCCAGATGCTGGTTCGGACCAATGTTGATCTGGCAGGCCTGAACTCGCTGAGCGTGAGGCAGCAGGCTGAATTGGAAACGATCGGACGTGATCTGGAGAACCTCTCCGCCAAGGAAACTGAGTATTTGCGGCTGAAGCAGAACCTGGATGTTGCAAGTCACAGTTCCGAGCTGTTCGCGCGAAAGGCCGTTGAGCAGGAAGTGGACGCGGCTGCATTGAGTGCCCAGCAGTTCTCGAGGCTTCAAGTCGCACAGGAGGCCACCGTTCCTACGCGACCGAGTTCTCCGAAAGCCATCGTCTATTTGGCCGTGGGCGTCCTTGCCGGGTTGTTTTCGATCAGCGCGGTAATGCTGCTTCTGACGAGCCTCTCTACTCGCCGTCGAGTGGGGCTGGGCAATCACAGCGCGGAACTGATGCGGCGCGGTGGCGGCATGAGAGGCGCTGCGTAGTCAGATACGCAGAATAGGGGACCAGCCGGGATGCGGGAGCCGCATGTCACCCGGCATGGTTGCGGGACGATGATCGAGGGGCGATCCTGATGCATGAAGAAGGTTTGTTTTCGGAAAGGGCATATTCCCTGAAAGCTCCTCGCGCCGAACAGGTGAGGATGGAGGTTTTCGGCGTGCCGGTCGATGCCTATGCGAGCTTGGGTTCGTTCATATCGATGGTTCGGCTGAAGATCCGGTCCGGGGAGACATTCCTGACGACGTTCGTCAATCCAAGCTCGATCAAGCTGGCACGGCACAATCCCTCATTTGCGCAAGCGCTGGATCGTTTCGACGCCGTACTGCCCGATGGTGTCGGGGTTTCCCGTGCAATCGAGAAGCTTCAGAAGCGCGAGGCCTGCCGGATCAGTTTCGACAGCACGTCTGCGGCCCTGCCCATTTTCGAGCTTGCCAGCGATCTTGATCTCGGTGTCGCACTTGTCGGCGGGGGCGAGGGGGTTGCTGCACGGGCCGCATCTCAGCTTCAGCGTCACTTCCCGAAGCTGCGCATCGTTGCAGCGATGAGCGGCTATGGCGATCTTGAGGCGAAAAGAGAACACCTGTTGAGGGCCAACCCAGGCATCGTCGTGTGTGGAATGGGAAGCATCGCCCAAGAGGACTTCCTGATCTCGCTTGCTGATCAGGGATGGCGGGGGTGCGGCTTCACCTGTGGCGGGTATCTCGACCAACTCGATGGTGGATTGCAGTATTACCCGGGATGGGTGGACAGCCTCAACATACGGTTTGCGTATCGGATCTTCCGAGAGCCCCACCGGTTGTGGCGGCGCTATCTCGTCGACTACCGGGAGTTCTGTATTCTTTACCTCAAGGCGGCGCTGTTCGGGCTCCCCTCTCCGGCCACCTCTCTGGAGGACGGTGGAGGGCGGGAAAGCAAACCGGTTTGATCTTGTTGCAAGCATGCTGAACCGCTTGCCCCTTTGAGGATCAACCGGCACGGTTGCCGCAGGCTTACCAACCGGGCCGTTGGATTTTGCTCACTTGAACGGGTTCTTTTGGAACGTGGAGTTCGGCATGCTGAAAGGTGGGAAATCGATCGGCGTCCGAGCATGGGCGCTTGCTGTCCTTGGTCTTGCCTTCGGCAGCCTGCTTGCCGTCCTCATCCGTCTAGAGCCGACCAAGCCGGACGTTCTCGCCTCTTCGATCCAAGAGGTCGAGACGGTCCCACAGGCGAGCGCCGCCGCGGGAGGGGAGACTTATGCGTGGAAGCGCGTCGCCGTCGGGGGAGGCGGCTTCATCACAGGATATGACTCCGATCCGGCCGGAAGGACACGTGTGGTGCGCGCCGACGTGTACGGCGCTTATATCTGGCGTTCCGATCTGGATCGCTGGGTACAACTGGTCACCAGTTCGACAATGCCCGCGGAGTACCGCTCACAGAACGGGATGAACGAAGGCGTATTTGAGATCGTCACCTCGCCAACAAGGCCCGACCGGATCTATATGGCCGCCAAGGGCTGGGTGTTTCGATCCGACAATCAGGGCCGCAGCTTCGTTGATGCCTCCCGTTCGCTACCGACTCCTCTGATCTTTGACCCTAATAGCGACTTTCGGAATTTCGGGCCCTACATGGCGGTCAGTCCTGCGGATCCGGACCATATCCTGTTCGGAACACCCAATGACGGTTTATGGCGCTCGACCGATGCCGGCGAGACATGGGGCAGGGTCCCGTCGGTGCCCGCCTCCGCCGATCTTCAGCCGGAACCTGGCGTGCAGAGCCCAGGAACCATCATCTGGTTCGAGCCACGCGAAGGGCACCCGACCAAGCGAATCTGGGCCATGTCCCCGGGTCACGGCGTGTATGTATCGAGTGACAACGGGGACAGCTTCGAACCGCTTGTAGGGACCGGCGAGCCTCAACCCAGGCTCATCACTCAAGGGGCTTTCGCTCCCGACGGAACATTCTTCGCAGTCGATCGGGAAAGCCGCAGCTTGTGGCGGTTTCGAACCGGAACATGGACGAATCTGACGGAGCATTCCTGGACTTTGACGGGACGCTTCGTTGCCGTCGCGGTCAATCCGGCAACGTCGGACATCTTCGTTTTCGACGAGGGCGGTCGTGTCTACCGCTCGAGCAACGGCGGTGAGAACTGGTGGCCGCTGCTGCATCACTCCCGGGTCGGTGAGGGAGATCCGCCCTGGCTGCGCGTGAGCAACACGTCCTATTTCGCGATGGGCAGGGTTCAGTTCGATCCGGTGACGCCGAACCGTCTGTGGGTCGGGGCGGGAACGGGTGTCTACTATGCCGACATCCCGGAGAGTGTATTCTCGATCACCTGGATCAGCCAAGCCCGCGGCATCGAGGAACTCGTCGCCAACGACGTCATTCAACCACGTGGGCGCTCGCCCCTATTCGCCGCTCTGGATTTCGGCATCCACGTCAAGGATGATCTCGACGCGTACTCGACAACCTACGGTCCTAAGGAGCGTGTTCTGATTGCAGCTCAGCAACTCGCCTGGAGCCCATCGAATCCTGATTTCGTCGTCACGAATGCTTCGGACACCCGCACGTTCTGCTGCTCGCAGGATGGCGATGCGGTTCTTGCCGGGTACAGCCTTGATGGCGGGCGCAGCTGGGTGAAGTTTGCAAGCCTCCCACAGCCGCCTGGAACAAAGGTTGATGATCCGTGGCGGATGTCATTCGGAACGATCGCCGTCTCGTCGGGCGACATCGACAACATCATCTGGGCATCTTCCTTCAACCGATCTCCCTATTATACGACCGACAGGGGCAAAACCTGGACCCGGGTCGCGTTGACGGGTGAACGACTGCCCGCGACGGGCTCGCACTCGAGCTTCTACATGCAGCGCAAGACGCTGGCGGCCGACAGGGTTCAAACAGGAGTCTTCTATCTCGTCCATAGTGGCGAGGCCGACAACGCGGGTCTCACAGGCCTGTGGCGCACGCGTGACGGCGGTGCTCATTGGGAGCATGCCTTCATGGGCGAGATCGCCCCGCAAAGTCAGTATGCAGCCAAGTTGCGTGCCGTGCCTGGTCATGAGGGACATCTCTTCTTCACCTCCGGGGTCGCCGAAGGATCCGACACCTCACTCAGGCGCAGCCGCGACGGAGGCAGCTCATGGAGCATCGTCCACGGAATCGATCACGTGGACGATGTCGCTTTCGGAAAACCCGCGCCGGGCTCGCCTTATCCAGCGATCTTCATCTCAGGGAGGGTGCTTGGCCACTATGGCGTCTGGCGCTCGACCGACGATGCCGTGACATGGAAGCGTGTTGGAACTTTTCCGCTGGGATCCCTTGATCAGGTGACTGTCCTCGGAGCCGACCCGGATCGGTTCGGTCGGGTCTATCTCGGCTATAAAGGATCCGGCTGGATCTACGGGGAGCCCGCGCGTTGCACGGTCGCTCCCCATCAATTTCCGAACGAGACGGAATGTGTCGGGGTGGATTGAGGTTTCGCCGGCAAATTTCGTCTATGCAGGTCTCGCAAGTTCCATCCCGGCCTGCTTCTGCCAACCGTTCAGGACACCACGCGGGCGGTTTGGGTAGGGGCGGGCGCCGGCAACGGCCGCCGCCGCTCGGGTGTTCACGCCGAAATAGCGAAAGATCGCCGCCATGTGGATCTTTACGGTTCCTTCGACAAGCTTGAGGGCGAGCGCGATTTCCTTGTTGGTCTTTCCCTGGACGAGAAGATCGAGAACCTCCCGCTGCCGTGCTGTCAGTAGGTGCACCGGGGCGGTGTGATGGGCGGTCTGCTGAGGGGGGGACACTTCGCTCCACTGTCGAACCGGCTCAGTCGGCTCGGGTGAAAGATCCGCAAGGCATGGAGGCACGTACACTCCGCCTTCGAGAATGGTCGCTAGGCCCTTCACCAGTTCTGCGACGGGGAGGTTCTTCAACATATATCCATGCACGCCTGCCTCTAAGGCCAGGAGGATGTCGCGCCGTGACGCCGACATGGAAACGGCAGCAATGCGTACGCTCGGGAAGGATTCCCGCATGGAGCGAAGATTGGTCGGAGTTTGCGCCCCTTGCATCGATAGGTCCAGCAGAGCGGCTCCGATTTGACAGTTCTCAGTCAACTGCTCCAACGCCTCGTCGAGTGACGACGCCTCCACGATCTCTGTGAAGCCGAAGTGTTGGGTGAGTATTGCAGACGCAGCAACACGGAAATATGAGTCCTTATCGGCAATGAGCCCCACGCGGCTGCCCGTACTCATTGTGATATGCCCCAGAATTTTCATCGTTGCCGTTACTTTATGGCGCCTCGATTAATTTTCTGTATTCGTCGAAAACCAATTCGTTGCAGGCAGTCATTCTTACGCTTTGATTTTAGATAACATTTCATTATTGTCAGGTGCTGTCGTTTATCGAAGCAGAATTACTTCAATCCTCGGTTTCATTCACCCTCATAGACAGAAGGGCACTCAACGGATCCAAAATCACGGCTGTCGGTTGTGCTCTGAGATCCCAATCGCGAGTGATGCTGACTGCTTATGGAGATCGTGTCCGCCTTCCAGGTCCTGTCCTCCGGCGACGACGAGAAGCCGGGTGCCTATGCGGTGTTTCCCTACGACCGTGACCTGGTGCGGCGGTTCCGCGACAGCTTTCCGCGGGCACGCTGGCGGGTCGGGGAGGAGCGGTGGTTCGTTCCGGGAACCACGGCCGTGCAGCGGCTCAACGCCTGGATGGCGCAGGAGCTGGAGACCCTCGATCGGCATGCGGACGCCAAGGGGCGGGACGCCTTCGTCTTCGAGCCGCTCGAAAGCCGCTATCTGACGGTCGCAGACGATCTGCAGGTGCGCACCCCCTATTCGCGGACCATCGTGGAGGCTCTGCGGTCGATCCCCTGGGCCCATTGGGATTCCGAGGAAAGAATCTGGCGGGTGCCCTTCCGCTCCTACGAGGAATTGAAGTCGCGCTGGACCGAAATCGAGGGCGCGGCGCGCCGCAACGAACCGGAGGCCCGCAGGAAGCGTCGGGAGGAGCAGAAGGCGCAAGCCCCGGAAGAGGCAAGTCGGATCCAGGCGGAGCGGCGCCGCAGCCGCTATCCCGTAACGGGCGGTGACCCGCCGCCTCTGGGGTTTCCGGTGTCGACGATCCGGTGGGGTGTCGTGGTGTTCGAGGCCGTCGACCTGGACCCCATCGATGAACCGTCGGCAGCGGCGCTTTACGCTCACGTGCAGGGTGACCCTTCACGCTATGTATGGGCTCACTGGCGGATGCCCACGCTGCAGGAAATCTACCGCACCAAGCCGGTGCAGGCCGAGGAGGTTCCGGAGGCCCGGTTCGCTCGAGGCTGGTGGTGGGCGAGCCGCGACGAACTGCGGGAGCGGGCACGAAAGCTGCGCGAGGTGGAGCGGGCCCAGCGCTCCCGGGAGCTGACACGGAAGGCGTCGGTCGGGCTTTGAGAAGCCACCCGTGCGCAAGTACAAAAAATCCGGGCATGAAGCCCGGATTCTGAAAGCATGGAATTGAACCGTCTTTTAGAACGGAATGTCGTCGTCGAAATCGCTGTGCCGGGAACCGCCGGCCGGCTCGGGCCTGCGTTCCATCGGTGACGATCGTCCGAAATCTCCGCCTCGGGCGATCTGTCCCGGCTCCTCGTCGCCGTACTCCGCCGCGCCGCCGCCCTGGCGGCTGTCCAGGATCGTCAGCTCGCCGCGGAAGCGCTGCAGCACCACCNGACGATCGTCCGAAATCTCCGCCTCGGGCGATCTGTCCCGGCTCCTCGTCGCCGTACTCCGCCGCGCCGCCGCCCTGGCGGCTGTCCAGGATCGTCAGCTCGCCGCGGAAGCGCTGCAGCACCACCTCGGTGGAATACTTCTCCTGGCCGGATTGATCGGTCCATTTGCGCGTCTGCAGCTGGCCCTCCACGTACACCTTCGAGCCCTTCTTCAGGTACTGCTCCGCCACCCGGGCCAGGTTCTCGTTGAAGATCACCACCGAGTGCCACTCGGTCTTCTCCTTGCGCTCGCCCGTGCCCTTGTCCTTCCAGGTCTCCGACGTGGCAAGGCGCAGGTTCACCACCGGCTCCCCGTTCGACAGACGCCGAACCTCCGGGTCCCGCCCCAGATTCCCAACCAATATCACCTTGTTCACACTGCCTGCCATNTGCCCTTGTCCTTCCAGGTCTCCGACGTGGCAAGGCGCAGGTTCACCACCGGCTCCCCGTTCGACAGACGCCGAACCTCCGGGTCCCGCCCCAGATTCCCAACCAATATCACCTTGTTCACACTGCCTGCCATGACAGCCTCTCCAATTCATCTCTCCTGAACGGCTGAAGCATCAGGGATGCCACACGTTTTCAGGTCGGTTGCACATTCCTGCCCGGTGAGTGGCATCACCTATTGTTCTATATTTGTTCCACGTGAAACACAAGAGGGGAGGCGGCAGAGGATCTGGCATCGCGAGCCCGCCGGTACGCCGGCATCTCTCCAGTTGCGAAGGGAAATCCCATGGCCTGTAATGCCGGAGCCCGAGCCTCAGGAGCCTGCCCTTGACCGACACGATCTTGGACGAAGCGGCTGTTGCCGCGGCATGGGACCGAAACGCGGAATTCTGGACCCAGGACGTCCGGAGCGGGTTCGATCTGTACCGTGAGCTCTATACGCTTCCCGCCTTCCTCAGCTTCATGCCTCCCATTGTAGGAAAGCGCGTCATCGATCTGGGGTGCGGCGAGGGCTCCAATACCCGTCGTTTTGCGCGGCTGGGTGGCTCGATGACGGGTCTTGATCTCTCACCTGAGATGATCAGGCGCGCGCGACAGGAGGAGAACAAGGAGCCTCTTGGGATCGCCTATGAGATCGGTTCCTTCGCTGAACTCTCGCCCTTCGCCGAGGAGGAGTTCGATTGCGCCTTGTCCACCATGGCGCTCATGGACGGACCGGACCTGCCGGCCGCGTTGCGGGCCACGTCGCGTGTGCTCAAGCCCGGCGGGACCTTGTGCTTCAGCATTCTGCATCCCTGCTTCATCACCCCGGCCGTTCAGTGGCTGACCGACGAAGCAGGCGCTCATCTCGGCCTTCGTGTTGGGCGCTATTTCGAACGAGCGCCCTTTGTCGATTACTGGCGCTTCCGCAGACGGCTGGAGAGGGGTGAATCGCAGGCCTGCGGGGAGCCCTTCGAGGTGCCGCGCTTTCCGCGAACTCTCTCGGATTACATCAACGCCGTTGTCGACGCGGGCTTTCGCATCATGAGGGTGGAGGAGCCCCGACCAAGCGACGAGATGGCACGGAACCACGAGTGGCTGAACCGCTGGTACCAGCATGCTCCGCTCGTCCTGTTCGTCTCGGCTGTCAAGGCATGAGCGTCATGAGCGTGCGGGCATGAAAAAAGCGGTGACCAGGTCACCGCTGTCGAGTGGTCTGGTTTACTCCGCCGCCTGGAGATAGACGACCCGCGATTGCTCGCCCTGAACCTCGCGCAGGGTGCGCGCCATATAGTTCAGTTGCTCGATGGCCTTGTTGAGGTCGAGCTTGGTGCCCTCCTCGAGATCGTAGGCCTGGCGCCCCCGATAGAGCCGGTTGACCTGGCTCTCCATCTCGGCGGCAGCCTCGCGGATGCGGTGGACGAGGTTATCGGCAATGACATTGGCGTTGTCATCGACAACGCAGAAGCCGACATCGCTTGCGCGGACCTTAGCCATGGGGTGATACCTCTTCTTGTTGTTTCGTCTTCAGGCAACGGCCCGCTGTGCATGCTCTGCGTAAACGCCGAGCCGGCGAGCCAGGGAATGTTTCGTCACGGGTCCCACCCAGGGCAGCGTCGCGAGAAAGCGCAGCTTGTCGGGACTCGCGTTGTACTCGTCGAACAGGCGCTCACGCTCGCTCCAGATCCTATCGATCGCCTCGGCCTTCGCGGGATGGCGGAACCCGATGCGAACCGTCGATCCCAGGCTGAGCGCGCGCATGCAGCGCTCGAAGGTGCGGCGCCCGACGCTCGGCGTCACGCTCGCATGGCAGACCGCCTCGATGACATGCTGCGCAAACTCATCGGGCATTACGGGAGATGTCGTCTCCGCTCCGGAGATATCTCCCTGAAAAGCATTCGCGCCATAACGCATCGCCTCTTCGAGTCCGAAGCTCGACATTCATCTCACCGTATGTTCCAGGCGGCCTGCAGCAGCCGAACGAGCTTTGTCCCTGTCTTGCGAATCCGGCGCTGCGCCCGCCATGGAAGGTCGGCTTCGCGCGCGAGGCTCGGGTGTTCGGGACGGTTACGCGGGTTCTTCAGAAACGGGCGCGCGCCCGTTTGAGGGCGTATGCGCCAGACATCGCCTGGGCTCCGAAAACCTTGACCATTCAACGGTTTCTCTGAAGAGCGCGGCTCGATTAAAATGGGGTTTGAGCCCTGCGGATGCAAGGTCCGTGGGATGAGCGGAACGGGGTTTGACCTCCGTTTGGCCTCCCTGGCAACCTTCGGCCAGGGCGAGATCTCGCAGCGCGCCATCCTGAAGGTTTGCGCCAGCTCCGCGCCTGTCGTGACCCCATAGACGGATGCCGCACAGGAGAAGGCTTCGGAGAAGGGCTGCATGGCACACCAGCTCTTCTCGGCCATGTGCAGCGGCCATGTCCACAGGCCGTCCTCCCGGCGCTGGCCGAGGCTCTCGCGGTCGATGAAATACCCGGTTCGCTTGTGCTCCAGTCCGCTTTCGATCACGAGCCATTCCTCGTTCTCGAAGATCGGGCGTTCGTCCGTCATGACGGTCATTGCAGGATCCTTTGCGGCGGTGAGGCGCAGCTGCCCTAATGGCGTCACATCCACGACGCATACAGAGGATGCGAACAAACCAAGAACATACTCCCGGCGGCCGCTGTGTCAAGCAAAGTCCGCAGTTTGGGACTGTAATCTTGGAGTAACCGATACTATGTGGAGGGTCCGGTGCCAGGATTGAAGAGATTGCGCTTGAACCCGCCGAAAAAGAGGCAAAGTCGTTGCGGCGAAATATCGCTGACGATACCTGAAGCTAGGCCATTTCATCGCAGCGGATTCGACACGCCATGACCAACCTGACCCGCCTTGAAACAGACCAGCTCCGGCGCTTGGAAGAGATGCGCAAGACCTTCGACAAGCTTCGGGCGGAGCGGATCCGCGCCGAGGGCGAGGTCGAACGCCTGACGCGCGAACTCGAAGAGGCGAGGGCACTGGCCTTGTCGGAACTGGGTACGGACGACGAGGGACGGATCCAGGCCCTGATCGAGCAGGCGCAGGCTAAGAATGCCAAGCTTGCCGACGAATTCGGCGCGTCGCTGCGCGAGGTCGAAACGCGTCTCAAGCAGCTTGGAGACGAGCGTTGACAGGGCATTCCATCGATCATGACGTCGCGCGCACGCAAGCGTCGCTTGCGCGCCTGGAGGGGCGGCGCGATGCCCTGCAGGTACGACGCGAGGAGCTGACGCGCGCGATCGAGCTCGCCAAAGGGCGCCTTGCCGTCAAGGACGAGGTGGAGGCCTTCATCGAAGCGGTACACGGCTCTGCCAGCCGCCGCAGCCTGTCTGCGTTCGAAACCCTTTTGACCGCATTGGTGCAGGAGGTTCTGCCGGGTGAGAAGCCTGTGGCCCTGGATCTCTCGACCGAGCGCGGTCTGGCCTCTCTTGACATCTGCGTGCGCCGTCAGGACGGCACGCTCGAGGACGTGCTGGAGGACAATGGCGGCGCGCTGACCAATGTGGTCGGCATGGCGCTGCGGCTGATCGCGGTGGTCAAGGCGGATGTCGCCCGGTTCCTCGCTCTCGACGAGGCGGATTGCTGGATCGCGCCGGATCGCGTCTCGTCCTTCTACAGGGTGCTGGAGGACGGCGCGGCGCGTCTTGGCGTGCAGTGCCTCGCCGTTTCGCACCACGACCTGTCCCAGTTCTCCGGCAAGTTCCACATCGCCCGCATTGCCGGTGAGCCTGTCTCCGGCGTCGACGTGCAGTCCTCCGACACCAGCGCCGCATGGGACGACGGACAACCGGGATTGCGCTTCATCCGCCTCGTCAATGTGCAGGCCTACAAGGACGCGACGCTTCCCTTGAGCCCGGGGGTGAATGCGCTGATCGGCCCGAACAACCGCGGCAAGTCCACTTTCATCCGGGCCTTGCGCGCCGTGTTCTATGGCGAGGCCCGCGACAGCCTCGTGCGGGCGGGCGCAAAGGCGGCCGGCATCGAGATCGGCGTTGCCGGCCGCCGGGTCTTGCGCTTCACGCGCCAGCCCCGCCGATCGCCCGTCAACATCTGGTCCCTGCACGAAGCGGACGGCTCCATCGTCGAGGAACAGGGCATGCGCTACGAGACAGGCGGGCGCACCGTGCCGGATTGGGTTACCGACCTCATCCGCATCCGCAAGGTGGAAGACCTCGACGTCCACATCGCGCATCAGAAGTTTCCCGTGTTCCTTCTCGGCGAGACGGCGTCCCGCCGCTCCGCCGTTCTGTCGATCGGTCAGGAGGCGGGCTACATCCGCGACATGCTCGTCATTCATCGCGAACGCTGCCGGCGGGACAACGATCTCGTGCGCAACGGCGAGCGGGAACTGATCGCGCTCGGCGAGACCCTTGAAGGGCTGAAGGATCTCGATGCTCTCAAGGACAAGCTGTCGACCATCCGCAGCCTGGGGGACAATCTCAAGGACACCTCGGCCCACCTGCAGAGACTGCAGCAGCGCGCGTCGCAGCTCGCCGATCTCACGCGCCGCTTGGAGAGGGCACAGGCGCGGGCCGCGATCACGGCAAAGCTACTCGAGGGCGAGCAGCTGACCCGGCTCACGCGCATGGTGGAGCGCTCCCGCGAGCGCGAGCGGCTGGGAGAACGCGTTGTCGGGCTCAGTCGCGGCCTTGCCCGGAGTAAGGCGCGGCTTGCGGCGCTGGAGAGCCTGCCTGCGGCTCTTCCAGCCCTTGAAAACATCGCGTCGGCACAAAACATCCTGAAGCGCATGAACGATCTTCGCTCTGCGGCTCTGATCGCGCAGAGCCGGATCGCACAGGTCGACGGTGGACTGACCTCCCTCCAGGCTGAAATGGCGCGCCTCGTCGAGGAGACAGGTGGGCTATGCCCCACCTGCGGCTCGCCGGTGAAGCCCGAGACCCTGCTGGACCATCACGCCCATTCCTCTCTTACCTCCACGCCGTCGGAGCGGCTGACCGCATGATCCTGTCCGGAGATCGTCTTCCCCCGATCGCCTGCAACGGTGTCCTCGTGATCGGGGATCCGCATGTGGGCTCAAGGCGCCCGGGACGGCGCAAGGATGTCGTCTGGCCGCAGGCCGTGCTCGGCAAGCTGGAGCGCTGTGTCGCTATAGCCAACGAGCGACAGCTTGCCGTCGTGATCCTGGGCGACCTGTTCGATCGGCCGGTCGAGACCGACGTGGCGCTCAAGAACCAGCTCGTCCGCGTTCTGAAGGGCTTCCGCCATCGTCCGATCGTCAATGTGGGCAATCACGACATCCAGCATACGACGCTCACGGACAGCGACTCGCTGGCGCTGCTGGGTTTGTGCGATGTGGTCGACGTGGTCGCCACGTCGGCGCCCGTGACCGAATTCCAGATCGGTGCGCGGCGGATCGGCGTCGGCATGACACCCTACGGTCAGGCGATTCCGACCGATGCGCGCGGCTCCTTCACGGGTGTCGATCTCCACGCATGGTTCACGCACCACGACATCGCCTTCGATGGCGGCTATCCGGGAGCGGTGCCGCCGTTTGCGGTCGAGGGATGCGATGTGCTCGTCAACGGCCACATCCACAAGACCCAGAAATCCGTTCTCGCCGGGCGGACGCGCTGGATGAATCCCGGCAATATCACCCGCCAGTCAGTCGATCTCGTGGATCATGTTCCCCGCGCCTGGATTCTGGATGGCAGCGGCGCGCTGGAGCCGCAGGCTCTGCCGTTCGAGAGCAATGTCTTCGATCTCACGGGACGCGTGGTCGACGCGGCCGACGGCGATGCTGTCGCCCGGCAGGTCGAGAGCGCTTTCGTCACGCTGCTGCAGGCTGAATCCTCGACCGAACTGAAGCGGAGCGGCGACGGGTCCATCATCCGAGACGAGATCGAAGCCAAGTTCACCGACGACGACACGTCGGAAGCCGTGCGCGCCATCGTTCGCTCGCTCCTCAGCGAGGCGGTGGAGCGCCACGCCGCCCAGTCTTAAAACGCGAACGGATCCGCGTAGGGCAGGCGGCGCCGTCGCACCTGCGTTTCCGGCAGGATCGGACGGCTGATGTCGACCGCGATCAGCCCCTCGCAGGCCAGCGCCAGAACGGCCGCCACGCCGTCCTGCGTGTTCATGACCGCACTGGCGCAGTCCACCAGCCGCATGGTGCCCATCTCGTCGAGCTGATGCAGGACCCGCACCCGATCTCCCGCGGTCACGGGAGTGCGCTTGCAGGCCAGGATGAGGCGCATGGTCGTGAATCGCGGCTCGGCCCGGATGCTGGCGGCCGTTTCGATCAGGAACGGGCGGCCATCCGATGAGGTGATGCCATGGATCGCCGCGGCACGCAGGGGATGCTTCAGCAGGTCGTCGTCGGTCACCACGTCGACCAGATAGGCGCCGCCATCCTTCACGATCTCGAAATCCGCCACGTGTGCGACGGTTTCGTCCCCAACGGCGAACTCGGCCGGGTCCGCCGGCGCGCGCAGGGACTCCACCTCCGCATCAAGCTCGCAGAGCGCCAGGTAGTCGGCGATCAGGGCATTGCGCGTGAGGGGCGCGGACGGACGCCTCTGGGTCCGGCGGGTTCCCGGGCGCCGGGTGGGACGCCGGTCCGAAAGGTCGAGGAGCGCTTGCGCGGACATCGGGGCCTCCAGCTAGGCTTTCAAAGGGATGGGCGGGCCGCTGGGCATCCCGGCAGCTCTTGAGCACGGTCGTATGACGAGAACATATATAGAACGCAATGATCCTGGTCAAACTTTCCGCGCTTACGGGAGAGGAGCCTCCTGAGGACGAGGTCAAGGCTGCCCCCTGCAAGCTTGAGACAAAATGGCACATGGAGTAAGTCTTTGATTTAAAAGCCGGTATTGGCTCATATCACGCAGCTGAAAGTGGACCGGAAGGTCAAAATTTGATATAGAACAAATAACGAACGCGCCCGCCGGGACAAGGCTGCGACAAGAGCGCGTGACCGACTTGCGGGCTCCTGAGAAAGTTAGGAACGAGGATGAATACGACGGACAAGAAGATTTCCGAGGTGCTCGCGAAATTCGGCGAGCCGATGGCCGGGAACGTCTGGCGCGTCCAGGGCACAGCCGTCATCTATCACAAGACCCTCGAGCGCATTGCCGCCCAGGCGAAGGTCGTCTTCGACGAACCCAAGATCATTCGCGCCGAGCGGGACGAGGCCGTCATCCAGGTGACCGGTCGCATGGGTGATCGTGTCGAGTGGTCGATCGGCGAGGCACTGATCGGCGTGAACTACCGCGTCTCCGGCAAGCAGGCGGCCTATGTCTACGCCATGGCGGAGAAGCGGGCGAAGGACCGCGTGATCCTCAAGCTGATCGAACTGCATGGCTACGTCTACTCCGAGGAGGAGGCCGACGAGTTCAAGCAGGGCCGGCCGGGCTATGCCGACCCGCACGTGGAGCTCGAGAAGACCGAGCCGCAGAAGGGCAAGGTCGAAGCGGCGGCGGCCGACGGCAAGATCGAGGACGATCTGAAGACGAAGATCAAGAAGGCCAAGACCATCAATGCGGTCACGGACCTGATGCTCCACGCCGACACGCAGAAGGTGCTCGCCGATCTGCCGGAAGGCATTCGCGACGAGATCCGCGACTTCGCCAAGGCCCGCCTCGTCGAACTCGGCTGGCCGACCAAGAAGGCAGCCTAAATTTCGCTGCGATCATGGACGAGACGGATTGATGCCGCCTCGTCCTTTTTTATTCTCAATGGCGTCCCGGCGCTCGTGGTCCCGCTGATTGATGCCGAAATCCTCCGCCGTCACTGCTTCCAGCCAGGACGCCCTGTCCCTCTCCGAACACCTCGTCGGCTCCATCGAGCGGGTGACGTTCCACAACGACGAGACCGGCTTCTGCGTGCTGCGCGTCAAGGCGCGGGGACACCGCAGGCCCGTTGCCGTCGTCGGCCATGCTCCATCGGTCGCCATCGGGGAAGTCGTCGAGGCGAGCGGTGAATGGCTGCACGATCGCAATCATGGGGTTCAGTTCCGGGCCGGTGAGCTGAAGACCTCGGCACCGACCACGGCGGAAGACCTGCAGCGCTTTCTCGGATCCGGGCTCCTGAAGGGCGTCGGTCCTGCCGTCGCGCAACGGCTCATCGCCTCCTTCGGATCGCGCATTCTAGACGTCATCGAAAGGAAGCCGCACGAGCTGACGCGCGTGCACGGCATCGGGATGGCGAAGGCTCTCAGCATCGGCGAAGCCTGGGCCGAGCATCGTACCCTCAAGGACATTGCGGCTTTCCTGAATGCCCACGGCATCGGCGGCTTCCTGCTCACGCGCATCTACCGCGCCTATGGTGTCGGAGCCATCGACATCATCTCGGCCAATCCCTACCGGCTTGCTCTCGACATTCCCGGTTTCGAATTCGCGCTGGCCGATCAAGTGGCCATGCGGCTCTCCATCGAGCCGACAGCCGAGATACGGCTGCAGGCCGGTCTCGCCACCATCCTGTCGGACGCGGTGAAGGATGGGCATTCCGGATTGCCGGTTGATGAGCTCCTGCAGCAGGCGGGCATTCTGCTCGACGTGCCGACGGCTCGGCTGGCGCCCGTGCTCGATGCGCAATGTGCGGCAGGCCAGCTTGCGGCGGATGAACTCGATGGTCATCGCTGCATCTTCCTCAAGAGCCTCTACGGTGCCGAGCTTTTCATCGCACAGCGCCTGAAGGAGATCGCGCAAGGCTTCCATCCCTGGCGCGGGCTTGATCCTGCACAGGTGATCGCCGAGGCCGAGGCTGCCACGGGAGTCTCCTATTCGGCCAGTCAGCGCGAGGCGCTCATCGCCTCCTGCCGGGCAAAGGTGCTTGTCGTCACCGGCGGCCCGGGTGTCGGCAAGACCACCCTCATCCGGAGCCTGACGCATCTCTGTGCGAAGCATGAATTGCGGGTTGCTCTTTGCGCGCCGACCGGCCGGGCCGCGAAACGGCTGGCCGAGAGCACGGGCTTTGCCGCCAAGACCGTGCACCGGCTTCTGGAAGCCTCCGAGGGTGGGTTCCGGCGAAACGGCAAGGCGCCGCTCGACTGCAATCTTCTCGTCGTGGACGAGGCTTCGATGCTCGATATCCGGCTCATGGCGGCTCTGCTGCGCGCCTTGCCGGACGAGGCCTGCCTGCTCCTTGTCGGCGACGTCGACCAGCTTCCCTCCATCGGGCCCGGACAGATCCTCTCCGACATCATCGCGTCCGGCGCCGTTCCGGTCGTGCACCTCCGCGAAGTCTTTCGTCAGGAACGCGAAAGCCGTATCATCACGGTGGCGCACGCCATCAATCGCGGCCTCGTGCCCGATCTGGTGCATCGACCGGATTCCGACTTCTACTTCGTGGAGGCGGATGCGCCCGCGGACGCGACGGCCAAGATGACGATCCTCATGCGCGATCGCATCCCGAGAAAGTTCGGTCTCGATCCCGTGCGCGACGTCCAGGTCCTGTGCCCGATGAACCGCGGGCGGCTCGGCACGCATATGCTGAACGGTGAACTGCAGCAGATCTTCAATCCCCCGGGGCCGGAGAGCCTGCACCGTGCCGGATGGATCTACGGTCCCGGCGACAAGGTCATGCAGGTCAGGAACGACTACGAGCGCGATGTCTATAACGGAGAAGTCGGCATCGTCCGCGAGGTAAGCCGCACGGACGGCGAACTCACGGTCGCATTCGACGACAGGCTCGTGGTCTACACCCTCAGGGAACTCGACGAGCTGGCACTCGCCTATGCGGTGACGATCCATAAGGCGCAGGGATCGGAATATCCGGCGGTGATCATTCCCGTGGCACTGCAGCAAGCCTCCATGCTGCGGCGCAAGCTCCTCTATACGGGCGTGACGCGCGCAAGCCGCCTCGTCATCCTGGTCGGAAGCCGCGCCGCGCTGGCTCAGGCCGTCTCCCAGGAGGAAGAGCCGCGCCTCTCCAGGCTGCGGAACTGGCTGCAGGCCTGATGTCTTTTCCTTGGACGCGGAGCGCTCTATGTTGGCTCTTCAGCAGCCGCCTTTGAAGGATACGAATACGTGAGTGCGGGAACCGGACAAGCCGAGCGGCAGGAGTGGAGAGTCCGTGCGGGCCTTCTGGCCGGTGCGGTCCTGTGTCTGGTCGCATCAGGCGGCCTCCTCTGGTGGCGCTACGGTGGCGCCGTCTTCAACGACCTGATGTCGAGCACCCTGGCCTGGTGCTTCTGAACGATGCCGCTCCGCGACGTCCGGGCGTGGCCATGGCTCGTCTTGTTCCAGCGGAACGTTGCAGTGGCCAACTCCCACAAACCTCTCCAGGCCGCGAGGCTGACAAGCCCATAATAGAACGGCAGCAGCGGCACCCATGGCAGAAGCCGCCAGAGCCGTCGTCTGTACAGGCCGATGCAAGCCGGAGCGAAGATGGCAATCGCTCCAGAGAAGAACAGTGTCAGGCTGTAAGCATGCCCCATGAGCTCCCATCGCGAAGCGGAAGCCCCCGTCGTTCCGGAAAGCCATGAGGTCAGGAACAGTGCGGAGAAGATCGGATAGACCACGGCGCTGAGCACGATGCCCCAGGTCAGAACAAGAGCACCGTAAAAGCGCCAGATGCCCAATTGCCGGAGCACAACCCCAAGCTTGCGTGAATGGCTGGTTGCGGTCTGGGCGTAACCTTTCATCCACCGGGTTCGCTGCCGCATCCAGATTCCCAGATTGCTCGGTGCCTCCTCGAGGGTCGAGGAAGGAAGATCCCTGACGTCGTAGCCCAGCCGCGCCAGACGGATGCCGAGATCGGCATCTTCGGTGACGTTCCAGGCATCCCAGCCGTGGATCGCTTTCAGGACCGAGGTGCGGAAATGGTTCGAGGTGCCGCCCAGGGGGATAGGGCTTCCGATCTCCGCCAGGCCTGGATTGAGCACATCGAACAAGGCCGCATACTCGATGGTGAAAAGCCGTGTGAGCCAGGAATCGTCCGTGTTGTCGATGGTCAGGCGCGCCTGAAGGCAGGCGACGTTCTGCGGCAGACCGGCAAATCGGGCCGCGGCCAGACGCAACTGGCCGGGATCAGGTACGTCCTCGGCATCGTAGATGACCGTATAGCGGCCCCGTGTCAGGGGCAGGGCGACGTTGAGCGCCCGCGGCTTGGTGCGCGGCTCGCCCCTGGGGGCGACGATGATTTCCACATTGCCCGGCAGTTCGATGGCCTGAAGAGCTTCCAGGGTTTCCCGGTCATCGGCTTCGAGCACGAGCTTGATGTCGAGCTTCGCCGCAGGGTAATCGAGCCGCGACAGGGCGTGGGTGAGCCGGGCAACCACCCGCTTTTCCCGGTAGAGTGCCGCGATGATCGTATAAACCGGCAGATCGGCATCCTCGGCGCGGGATGACCGGATTGTCGGCTCGATGGGAGTGTTCATGATCGAGGCCGCGAGCCGCAGGACGATCATCCCCAGGAACAGCGGCCCCAGGGCGACCCCCATGGTTGCGACCGTCGGCCCGGGAGCGTGGCAGATGCCGAACGAGACGAGCGCAACACCGATGAACAGAACGGCGATCTGCGCATAACTGAGGTCGGTTGCCAGATTGGGACTTCGTTCAGCCAAATCGGACGCGGCTCGATGGGCGATCCACGGGCCTTGCGCGCGAAAGACCGCTTTTCGCAAGCGCGACGGTGAGGTGACGGCCAGCGGCCAGCCACGAGGGGGCGTTCTCAGGACACGGGCGAGCGCCTCGGCACGAGGGGCCATCACGAAGCCGGAATTCCGGTCGGCCAAGGGGGCGATGCCGGCCAGGACGCTGTTCGGGTAATGGGCCGATCGCGACAGGCGAGGGGCCGCCAGAAAAGGCAGCTGGAGTTCGGCCCCAAGGGCGCGGTAGAAATCATCCTCGCCGACGAGGTTGTGTTTCAGCACAAATTCATCGGCCGGCACCCCGGCCGATTGAGCGAGGATCGCGGCTTGGCGCAAGGTTTCCGGCGGATGCCCGTGATGGGCCAGGAAGCCGATCTCGACCGGCAGTGCTGTTGACTGTGAGCTTGGCTCCGCTAGACCCTGCCTCATGAGCACAGGACGCTTTTGGAAGGCGCTCTTGATGGGTGCCGGGTCGTGTGCAAGAGAATATCATTCAATGTTTCAGCATATTATTACATTGGTTGCGCGCTTCGCCTCCAAGATCAAGCCCCTCGGGGTTGTCTGGGGCTTATCGGCTCTCCTGTTGATGCCGAGCCCTGGGCAGGCCCAGGGGGTGACCATTCCGAACTTCTGGGATCCCAAGGCGCAGCTCGACCGGCCCGACCTGCCGACCACCCGGACGATCCGTTTTCTCGTCGATGACGATTTCCCGCCGCTTCACTTTCCGGGGCTGGACGGCAATCCGACCGGCCTGTCGGTGGAACTCGCCCGCGCCGCCTGCGAGCGCCTCGGCATCACCTGCACCATCCAGGTCCGCCGTTTCGACATGCTGCTCGACGCCCTGAACGAACGGCAGGGCGACGTGGTGGCTGCCGCCATTCCCATAACCGCGGATCTGCGGCGGCGCTTCGCGGTGACGGCCCCCTATTTCAAGATTCCGGCGCGCTTTGCCGTGCGCAAGGACCGCAATCAGCCGGCTCCCGAAGCCAAGGTCCTTCAGGGAAAGACCATCGGCGTCGTCGGCGGCATGGCCCATGAGGCCTTCGCCAAAACCTTCATGGCGGGCGGTACCCTCAAGCCCTTTCCGGAGCTGGCCGCTGCTCAGGCTGCCCTGAAGGCAGGCGAAATCGACTACTTGTTCGCCGATGGTCTCGGTCTTGCGCTCTGGATCGGGGGTGAGGACGCGGGCGGATGCTGCGACTTCTCCGGTGGGCCCTACCTGGAGAGCCGCTTCTTCGGGGAAGGGATCGGCTTCATTGCCCGGACCGAGGATGAGAACCTGCGCCGCGGCCTGGATTTCGCCCTGCAGCAGTTGTGGAAGGAAGGGAAGTACGCCGAGCTTTATCTGCGCTTCTTCCCGATCAGCCCGTTCTGACCATTCCTCAATCTCCCGTCGGACGGGTTTGCCGCATTGTCCCTCGCGGGTCTCATCCCGCGCATTGTGCGGACCCGGAGGGCCGCGTCGGCGAACCGCAGGGCCACGCCAGTGAAAAGTGGCTCCGATTTCCCGCCCCGGACGACGCGCTCTTTGAAAAATGGGGCATCGAATGGGCTCCAAAAGTGCATTCCACTTTTGGGTTCGATGCTCTAGTGTGCCGCGCTTCCGGAAGCATTTCCCTGCAAGCACTAGGCCCATGTCTCACCCTCTGACCCTTGATCCTGCTTTGATTGAAGCCGCCCAGACTGCCAATGCCTGGCCTTTCGAGGAGGCGCGCAAGCTCATCGAGCGGCTCAAACGGACGGGAAAGAAAGAGGCTCTGTTCGAGACGGGTTACGGTCCCTCGGGCCTGCCGCATATCGGGACCTTCGGCGAGGTCGCCCGCACCAGCATGGTGCGCCATGCGTTCCGGGTGCTGACCGGAGACAGCATTCCCACGCGCCTCGTTGCCTTCTCGGACGATATGGACGGCCTGCGCAAGGTGCCGGACAACATCCCGAACAAGGATCTCGTCGCCTCGGCCCTCGGCAAGCCGCTGACCCAGGTGCCGGACCCGTTCGGCACCCATGAGAGCTTCGCGCATCACAACAATGCGCGCCTGCGCGAATTCCTCGATGCCTTCGGTTTCGACTACGCGTTCATGTCAGCGACCGAGTGTTACAAGGCCGGCCGCTTCGACAAGACCCTGCTCACCGTGCTCGAGCGCTACGATGCCGTGATGGCGATCATGCTGCCTTCGCTGCGCGAGGAGCGGCAGCAATCCTACTCGCCCTTCCTGCCTGTCCACCCGAGGACCGGCATCGTCATGCAGGTGCCCATCGACGAGCGAAAGCTGGATGCCGGCACGATCGTCTGGCGCGATCCGGACACGGGCGAGCGTTTCGAGACGCCGGTGACGGGTGGCCATGCCAAGCTGCAATGGAAGCCCGACTGGGCCATGCGCTGGGTGGCGCTCGGCGTCGACTACGAGATGGCGGGCAAGGACCTGATCGACAGCGTGAAGCTGTCCGGCGAGATCGCCAAGGCTCTCGGCGGCCTGCCTCCGGATGGATTCAATTACGAGCTCTTCCTGGACGACAGGGGCCAGAAGATCTCCAAGTCGAAGGGCAACGGGCTCACCATCGATGAGTGGCTGACCTACGGCACGCCGGACAGCCTCAGGCTGTTCATGTTCAACAAGCCGCGCGAGGCGAAGAAGCTCTACTTCGATGTGATCCCGCGGCAGGTCGACGATTACCTGACCTTCCTGGAGAAGTATCCGGCGCAGGATGCCAAGGCGCGCCTGATGAATCCGGTCTGGCATCTCCATGCAGGCGAGCCGCCGGCCCCTGAACTGGTGTCGTCCGACGGGGGCAATCAGCCCGGGACGACGATCTCCTTCGCCATGCTGCTCAACCTGGTGGCGGTGGCGAATTCTGAGGATCCCAATGTGCTGTGGGGCTTCATCCGCCGCTATGCGCCGGGTGTTTCACCCGAAACCCATCCGCGTCTCGACAGCCTCGTGAAGCGAGCCGTGCGTTACTTCGAAGATTTCGTGAAGCCGCAGAAGGCCTATCGCCTGGCGGATGAGGTCGAGGCGGCGTCCCTGCAGCGCCTGGAAGAGGTGCTCGGCTCCTTCGAGGCTGGAGACCGCCCGGCGACGGCGGAGGCGATCCAGGAAGAGATCTACAATGTGGGCCGGGCCGAACCGCGCTATCAGGATCTCAAGGCCAAGGGCGCAACGCCCGAGCGTCCCGGCGTGTCCATCGAGTGGTTCAACACGATCTATCAGGTGCTGCTGGGCGAGCCCCGCGGTCCGCGCTTCGGCTCGTTCGTCGCCCTCTACGGGGTGAAGGAGACGCGGGCGCTGATCCAAAAAGCGCTCAATGGCGATCTCGTGCGCGAGCACGAGGCTTTCCTGAGGGAGCGCGAGGCCGGCCGCGCGGCTTGAAGAGCGCCTACTGCCGCGCCCACATGATCCGGGCGGCCCAGGAGACCTCTTCGGTCGGGATCACCTGGTCTTCCTGATCCTTGGCAAGAGACGTCATTTCCAGAGTCTTGGCCGAGCGGCGCTTGAGCTCCTTGGCCAGAATTTCCCCATTGGTCGTGCACACGACGATCCGGTCGCCCTTGCGGGTGCTGGCCGTCGGCGAGACGATGAGGATATCGCCGTCGCGATAGAGTGGAGCCAGGGCATCGCCCGTGACTTCGAGAGCGAAAACCTTCTCCTGGCCGAAATCAGGGAACTCGATCTCGTCCCAGCCAGGGCCTTCGTTGGGCATGCCTTCTTCGTTGAAGACTTTGCCGACGGCCGCTTCCTCCATGCCGATCAACGGGATCATGGAACGGCGCAGGGAGCCGGAGGGCTCGACGAGGCGGAGAAAATCCTCCAGGGTTGCGCCGGTGGCTTTCAGGATTTTCGAGATGGACTCCGTGGAAGGCCATCGCTCCCGGCCTTCAGGACTCACGCGCTTCGACTTGTTGAAGCTGGTTGCGTCGAGACCGGCCTTGCGAGCCAGTCCTGATGCGGTCATGCCATGACGTGATGCCAACGCATCGATAGCAGCCCAGACCCGCTCGTGAGATAACATTGTACTAACCTTCGCTAGAGCGAAATATAATGAAAGCGAACCTATAATTAGGAATTAAATGTGACCGAAAGCTTAGACAACTGCCAACAATCTATTGAGACAATATGTCTAATTTGGGTTGCTCCTGATGTGACGCGCGGCTACTCAAGACTTCATGCACATTATTTACAAAATTTGCCCTGCTTTGCTTTGGCAGGAGGCTGAAAAGGCCGGATCCTTCGAAGGAGCACCCATCGATATCCAAGATGGGTACATCCATTTTTCAACAGCCAAACAGGTCCGTGAGACGGCTGAAAGGCATTTTGCCGGGCAGAACGACCTGCTGCTGGTTGCCGTCGATGTCGATTCGCTGGGCGAAGCTCTTCGCTATGAGCCTTCCCGCGGCGGAGACCTGTTCCCGCACCTCTATGCTCCGCTGCCCCTTTCCGCCGTTCGATGGGTGAAGCCACTGCCCCTCGGCCCGGATGGCCAGCACGTTTTTCCGGATCTTTCGCGATGATCGGCGCTCTCTTTTCCCTGGCCAAACCCGCACTTCATGCGCTCGATGCGGAGACGGCGCACCAGCTGACGATCCGTGGCTTGTCGCTGATGCCGATATCGCCGGCCCCCGTGGACGATGCACGTCTCTCGATGGACGTATTCGGCAAGCATTTTCCCAACCCCGTGGGACTTGCGGCAGGTTTCGACAAGCAATGTGAAGTGCCCGACCAGCTCCTCGGTCTCGGCTTCGGCTTCGTCGAACTCGGTGGCGTGGTGCCGAAACCGCAAGAGGGCAACCCGCGCCCTCGGGTTTTCCGGCTGACGCGCGATGAGGCCGTGATCAACCGGTTCGGCCTCAACAGCGAGGGGCTCGATGCAGCACGCCGGCGGCTCGCCAACCGCCGCGGACGTCCGGGCATCGTCGGTGTCAATATCGGGGCTAACAAAGATTCGACGGATCGCATCGCCGATTACGCTCTGTGCATCGAGCGCCTGTGCGGGCTGGCCGATTTTCTGACGATCAATGTGTCCTCTCCCAATACGCCGGGACTGCGCGACCTGCAGGGAGAGGCTTTCCTCGACGATCTCCTCGCCCGCAGCTTGGACGCGCGCGACAAGGCTGACCAGGGCAGGCGCAAGACCATCGTCCTGTTGAAGATCGCACCTGATATTTCGCTCGACACGCTCGATGCCATCGTTGCCACGGCGCTGAGGCGCGGCATCGACGGGCTGACCGTCTCCAACACCACCATTGCCCGGCCCGACAGCCTGAAGGAGAAGGCGCTCGCCTCGGAAACGGGCGGTCTGTCGGGCAGGCCCCTGTTCGTGCCGTCCACGAAACTTCTCGCCGAGACATTCCTGCGCGTGGAGCGCAAGATTCCGCTCATCGGCGTCGGCGGCGTCGACTCCGCTGAAGCGGCCTGGGCCAAGATCCGCGCCGGGGCGAGCCTGGTGCAGCTCTACTCGGCCATGGTCTACAAGGGCCCCGGCCTCATCGGCGACATCAAGCGCGGGCTGTTGCAGACACTCGAAAACGAAAGCACGTCGCTGGCGCAAGCCCTCGGTCGCGATGCATCGGCGTTCGCCCAGGGGCGGCTTTAAGATCCCCGCTCAAGACATGCTGGCGAAAGTCTTCCTCGCCAGCCTTGGATAAAGGATGAACTGGCCGAGGCCTCGAGCGCTGAGAAAGATCAGGAGGGCGATCCAGAGCGCCGTGTTGCCGAGATCACCGGCCACCAGAAGAACGGCTCCGTAGGCGATGAAGGCGATCACCATCAGGTCGCGCATGGATCGCGTCCAGGTCGCTCCCGTGTAGATGCCGTCGAAGGCGAAGGCCGCGGCACCGAAGAGCGGGGTCAGGGCAGCAAAGACCAGATAATCCCGCGCATAGGATCGCACCTCCGGGTTCGTCGACACGAAGTCGATGAAGAACCCCCCGCCGATCAGGAAGATGGCCGACACGGCGAGGCCGAAGCCGAGGCTCCACCCCAGGCTCAGGTGGATGGCGCGCCGGAAGCTCCGTTCGTCGCGGGCGCCGATGCTCTGGCCGCACAGGGTTTCGGCCGCGGTGGCGAAGCCGTCGAGGAAATAGCCGCCGATCAGGAACATGTTGTAGAGCACCGCATTCGCCGCGAGCGTCACATCTCCGGACCGTGCTCCGAGGGCGCTGAAGATCGAGAAGGCGAGGATCAGCGCCACGTTGCGGATCATGATGTCCCGGTTCATGGCCAGTGTCTGCACCATCGCGGCCCGGCTCAGGACTTCATGCCACGTGACCGCCAGCGGGTTCGAGCCGAGGCGGCGCAGAACCACGATGCCGAGGCCTACGCCGAGCACCTCGGCGAGTGCCGTGCCGATGGCAGCACCCGCAATACTGAGACCGAAGCCGAGGACCAGCGCCATCGTGAAAACGATATTGGCCACATTGATCGCCACCTGCAGCAACAGGCCGAGATCCGTGCGGCCGCGCCCCAGGGTCGACCCGAGGATCACATAGTTCGCCAGGGTGAACGGCGCCGCCCAGATACGGATGAAGAAGTAGGTCGAGAGGGCATCCGTCACCGCCTGGCTCGCGCCCGCCATGGAAAAGGCCAGCGTCGCGATGGGCCATTGCAGCAGGATCAGCAGGAGGCCCGTCACGCCGGCCACCAGGAAGGCCCGGGCGAGCGTCAGGTCGACCTCATGCCGGTTGCCGGCGCCTGTCGCCTGGGCGGTCAGGCCGGCGGTCGCCATGCGCAAGGACCCGAAGCTCCAGAACACGAAGTCGAAAATCACGGCGCCCAGCGCGACCGCTCCGAGCAGATGCGCCTCGCCGAGCCGTCCGATCACCGTGGCATCGACGAGCCCCAGGAGGGGCGTCGTCACATGCGACAGGGTCATCGGCAGCGCGAGGGCCAGGATGCGGCGATGGGAGATGTCCAGCCGCCGAGCGGTCGCTGAGCCGTCCATGATGGTCCTCGAAGGTCTCAGCGCCGGCTGCCGAACAATCGCGAGATGAGCCAGAGCGGCACGACGATGACCGCCCCGTACAGAATCCAGCGTCCCACATCGAGAACAGTCTCGAGGCTGAGATCGAGAACCGAGGCGATCCAGTTGAACAAGCCTTCGATCAGTCCGACAGGCGTGATGTCGAGAAATGCCAGGAAGGCGCCGACGAGCAGGGACAGGAAAATCAGCTTCACCAGCACGGAGCCGGGGGAGCCGCCGAGAAAGCGGTTCAGATTGGACATGTCCTCATCTCGTCAGAAAGCGTCACTGGAAGAAAGCGCAATAGACTTGGGGTCGTTGCGTGTGCTTCATCGCAAGGGCCGGCGACGAACGCAACCCAATCCGAGCTTCGCATGATCGATCCAGCCCTTTTCGACTCCTCCGCCATCAGCGACGAGATCCACGCCCAAAACGCGGACATCGTGGCGAAGCTCGCCGTGCTGCCCGATCCGATGTCGGTGCCCCCGGCCGTGGTGCGGGAGCGGCGGCGCCAAGGGCTCGGTCCTTTCCCCCTGATGCCGTCGAGCCACCGGGCTCGGACCATTTCCATCGATGGGCCGGCCGGTCCCATTCCCCTGCGCATCATCGCTCCCGACAACCCGCGCGGCGTCTATGTCCATATCCATGGCGGCGGCTGGACCTGGGGTACGGCGGACGAGCAGGACCCGTGGCTCGACCGCCTGGCGGAACGCTGCGGGCTGGCGGTCGTCTCCGTGGAGTATCGCCTGGCGCCCGAACACCCCTATCCGGCCGCGCCCGACGATTGCGAGGCGGCCGCTCTCTGGGTCATCCGGGAGATGGAGAGCCGGTTTGGCACCTCCCGCCTGTTCATCGGCGGCGAGTCGGCGGGCGCCCATCTCTCGGCGGTGACGATCCTGCGGCTGCGGGGCAGGCACGGTCTGACCCCCTTCCGGGGCGCGAACCTGTTCGCCGGCTGCTACGATCTCACCCTGACGCCGAGCGTCCGGCACTGGGGCAGCGAGCGACTGATCCTCAACACGAACGACGTGAAGGTCTTCGCCGAGAATTTCTGTGGCGGGGTCCCCGACCGGCGTGACCCCGACATCTCGCCTCTCTATGCCGACCTGACGGGTCTGCCGCCGGCCCTGTTCTCCGTCGGCACCAGGGACATGCTCCTCGACGACAGCCTCTTCATGGCCTCCCGCTGGGCCGCTGCCGGCAACAGGACGGACCTCGCCGTCTGGCCCGGCGGCTGCCACGTGTTTATCCGCTTCGACAGCGCTCTGGCGGAGCAGGCGCTGTCGCGGATCGATGGGTTCATCGAGGGGCTCTAGCGCATCGTGCGGAAAAGGGGACCCGGTTTTCGCTGACGCGGCCCTCTGGGTCCGCGCCGAACGATGCGCTCACCAAAGGAGGAAGCATCGGAT
Organism: Microvirga sp. 3-52; assembly: GCF_018383585.1. Classification (GTDB taxonomy): domain Bacteria; phylum Pseudomonadota; class Alphaproteobacteria; order Rhizobiales; family Beijerinckiaceae; genus Microvirga. Next base: position 83,262 of record NZ_JAHAMK010000016.1, on the reverse strand, counting down.
CAATCCCAAAAAGTGGATTCCACTTTTGGGTCCGATGCTCTAGTCGGCGCCGGCCGGGGAGGGGCGCTGGGTCACGCCGATCTTCGAGGCCGCGATCACCGCCTGCGTGCGGCTGTCGACGCCGAGCTTGTCGAGAATGGCCGACACATGAGCCTTCACGGTGGCTTCCGAGACGCCGAGCTCGTAGGCGATCTGCTTGTTGAGCAGGCCCTCGGACAGCATGGTCAGGACGCGGACCTGCTGCGGGGTCAGCGTGCCGAGGCGGCGGACGAGATCGGCGGTTTCTGCATCTTCGGAAGCGGAGAGGTCCACGTCCGGCGGGGTCCAGGTGTCGCCGGCCAGCACCGCCTGGATGGCGCCGCCGATGCTGTCGGTGTCGATGGATTTCGGGATGAAGCCGGAGGCGCCGAAGTCCATGGCGCGGCGGATCACGGTGGGCTCTTCCGTTGCGGAAACAATCACGACGGGCAGTTCCGGGTATTGGGCCCTCAGCGACATCAGACCGGAAAAGCCCTGCACGCCCGGCATCGTCAGATCGAGCAGGATCAGGTCGACGTCCCGCTCCTGAGTCAGCGTGGCGTTCAAGTCATCCATGCCGCTCGCCTCGATGACCCGGACCTGGGGCATGGTGGAGGCGACGGCCTGCCTCAATGCCCCGCGAAACAACGGATGGTCATCGGCAATGATGATCGTGGTGGTTTGACTTTGCACGTGTGCCTTCTCCCACGAGACGCTTGCTTGAGCCTAGAGCTGTTTCCACGCGGTGGAACCATCTCTCCTCTTTGCTCTGCCCCATTTTTGACGGCGAACTGGATCCACTTCGCTGAAAATGCTCTAGCCGCATCCCCGATGAAATAGCAAGGCGGCAATCGAAGACCTTGGCTATTCTAAGGGAAAGTACGGAGGCGTCACACTCGATCATAGGGACTATGCCCCGATCAGGTGAACAATAAGATCCCGGCGATGAGGCCTGTCCCGGTGCTCGGCGAGGTAGATCCCCTGCCAAGTGCCCAAGCCCATCCGGCTCTCCGTCACCGGGATGCTCAGGGAGACGCCCGAGATCACGGTCCGGATATGGGCCGGCATGTCGTCCGGGCCCTCGGTCGAGTGGACATAGCCAGCGTCCCGCGGCGCCAGACGATCGAAGGCACGCAGCAGATCCCGGCGGACATCCGGATCGGCATTCTCCTGGATCAGGAGCGAGGCCGAGGTGTGGCGGCAGAAAATGGTCAAAAGCCCGTGCCGGATGCCGGTGCCGGACACCCAAGCCGCCACCGCATCCGTGATCTCGGTGAAGCCCTGACCCCGCGTATCGACGCCGAGCCTTCCGCTGGCCTGCCGCGTGATCCCACCTTCGGACAGGGTTTCGATCCTCATCCCTTCTGCCTCTTCGGTTCCTTGTCGTGCAGGGGATAGACCTCCTTCTCGCCCCGCTCCAGGATCTTTTCGAGGGTCTCGATCCGATCCGCCTCCGCCGCGGGCTTGTCCCAGCGGATGCGGTTGATGCGGGGAAAGCGCATGGCGACACCGGATTTGTGCCGGGTCGAGCGCTGCAGCCCCTCGAAGGCCACCTCCAGCACCAGGCCTCGGTCCTTGCCGTATTCCACCTCCCGCACAGGCCCGAAGCGGTTGACCGTGTGGTTGCGGACGTACCGGTCGAGCTTCACCAACTCCTCGTCGGTGAAGCCGTGATAGGCCTTGCCCACCGGCACCAGCTCTTCGCCCCCCGGCCCGTCGCGCCAGACCCCGAAGGTGTAGTCGGAATAGAAGGACGAGCGCTTCCCGTGGCCGCGCTGGCCGTACATCATGACGGCGTCGACGAGATACGGATCGCGCTTCCACTTGTACCAGTAGCCCTTGGGGCGGCCAGGCAGATAGGGGCTGTTCGCCCGCTTGATCATGCAGCCCTCGATGGCATCCGCGTCGGGACCGGCACCGACGGTAGCCGGATCGGCGCGGGCGGCGGCGAGATCCTCCCAGGTCGCGAAGGGCACCATGGGCGAGAGATCGATGCGCGGATCGTCGATGCGGGCGACGAGCGCCTCCAGGCGCTTGCGCCGCTCGGCGAAGGGGAGCCCGCGCAGGTCTTCTTCGCCCTCGAACAGGATGTCGTAGACGCGCAGGTGTGCCGGAAACTCCGCGATGAGCTTCGGCGTCACGGCCTTCCGGTTCAGGCGCTGCTGCAGCACGTTGAAGCTCTGGACCCGGCCCTCGCGGACGATCAGCAATTCCCCATCGATGGCGCCTTCGAAGGTCAGCGCCTCCACGAGATCCGGAAACGCGCGGGAGACGTCCTCGCCGGTGCGGGAATAGATCCGCTTCACCGGGCGCCCGTCGCTGCCATGGCCGGCGGCGGCCTGGAGGCGGATGCCGTCCCATTTCCACTCGGCCAGGAACTCGGACGCTTCGAGCTTGGCGAAATCCTCGTCCTCCAGCGGATGCGACAGCATCGAGGGGCGAAACGGGGCGGGGTTGCCCGATTCGGGCTTCGGTCCCTCTCCTTCGACCCAGGCGAACAGGTCCTCGTATGGCGCCTCGAGCCCGTGCCAGATCAGCTCGACCTCGTCGGGCTCGATCTGCCCGAGTTGGGCGACCGCCGTCTTGGCGAGCCTGGCCGAGACGCCGACGCGCAGCTCCCGGGTGATCAGCTTGATCAGCGCCCAGCGTCCGGTCTCGTCGAGGGCGTCCATCCACTCGGCGACCCGGGCGGGCAGGTCGCTCTTGCTCGTGGTCGCGAGCGTCTCGATCACCTCGGTAAGGGTCGGAACATGGGGCGGCGGGTTGTTGTGGCCGATAGCCGGAGCGTCTGAGGCGGGAGCCACGCTCTCGTGCCCCGGCGCAGGCCAGATCAGGGCCACGGTTTCGGCGAGATCCCCCACATAGTGATAGGACATGCGGAACAGTTCCGGATCGGTTCGCTCCTCGACGAGGCCGCGGATCAGGCCGGGCTTGGCCTCCTTGAACATGAGCGCTCCGGTCATGGCGGCCAGCGCATAGCCCCGGTCCGGGTCCGGGGTGTGGCGGAAATAGTCCACGAGCAGCCGCAGCTTCGCGTTGCGGCGGGGCTCGTAGCCGAGGCGGTCAAGGAGGGCGGCGAAGCGGTTCATGCGGCGCCTCCCGCTTCTGCGGTGGCCGCGGGCGGCTCCTCCGCCTCGCCCTCGTCGCCATAGCCCAGCATGTGCAGGGGGCGCGCCTTGATGCCGTGGGTGGTGCACCAATGGACAAGCGCGTCCTCCTGGCCATGGGTGACCCAGACCTCGCCGGCGCCGGTTTCCCGGATCGTGCGGCAGAGATCGTCCCAGTCGGAATGGTCGGAGATCACCAGCGGCAGCTCCACGCCCTTCTGCCGCGCCCGTGCCCGCACCCGCATCCAGCCGGAGGCGAAGCAGGTGACGGGATCGGGAAAGCGGCGGGACCACAGGTCCTGGATCGAGGGGGGCGGGCAGATCACGATGGCGCCGGCGAGCTTCGACCGCTCCGAGGCCACGACCTTGGGCGTCTCCCCCAGGGGGATTCCTTCCGACTTGTAGAATTCGGTCAGGCGCTCCATGGCGCCGTGCAGATGGATCGGCTGATCGTAGCCCTCCTCGCGCAGGAGAGCCATGACCCGCTGCGCCTTGCCGAGTGCATAGGCGCCGACGATATGGGCACGCTCGGGGAACAGGGCGACGGAATCGAGGAGCTTGCGCACCTCGGCGCGCGTGTCCGGATGGCGGAAGACCGGCAGGCCGAAGGTCGCCTCGGTGATGAAGACGTCGCAGGGCACGACCTCGTAGGGCAGGCAGGTCGGGTCCTCCGCCCGCTTGTAGTCGCCCGACACCACGACGCGGGTGCCTCCCGCCTCGATGGCGATCTGCGCCGAGCCCAGCACATGGCCGGCGGGCGTGAAGCGCACGGTCACGTCGCCGACGCGCAGGCTCTCGCTTAAGCGAGCCTCCTGCGTGGCGCCTGCGAAATCCGCCCCGTAGCGGACGGCCATGATGAGCAGGGTTTCCCGCGTCGCGAGGACGGAACGGTGCCCGGAGCGGGCATGATCCGAATGGCCATGGGTGACGAGCGCCCGCTTCACGGGACGGACCGGATCGATGTGGAAGTCGCCGAGGGGGCAATAGAGCCCTTGCGGGGTCTGGGTGAGGATGTCGGTGGAACGCAGTGCCATGGGTGAGAATATAGGGTCCGGCCGGTCGATGTCAGGCCGAGGAGAAGCGCTGTCCTCGATGAGATTCTCCGTTGCCATCCCGGACGGCGCAGGCGATCCGGGAATGCGGGCAGGATGGGGCGCTTGAACCCCGACATTGTCATTCCCCGCGCAGAGGGATTCAGAACCCCTATCGGGGCAGGGTGGAGTGCCGTCGCGGTTATGGATCCCGGCCTTCGGGGGGATGACGGTGCGAGGCTGGTTTTCACGATCCCAGATCGGCTTGCCCCGTCCGGCCCTGGCGTTCTCCAACGTCATCACCGGGCTTGTCCCGGTGATCCCGATGCCTGAAGCGCCGCGCCTCACAGCATCGGGATGGCCGGGTCAAGCCCGGTGATGACGGCAGAGGGGGTGACGAAGGACGGTCGACCAAGGAGGGTGTACGAAGGCGGGTGTGACCCAAGGACAGTGTCCTGCCCGACCGGAGTGGGCGAAAGCGCTCGCAGGGAAGAGGATGCATAGCGCCGAGCTTGATCCCGGAACCCGGCCCGGCCGACAGCTGCCGGAATACGATGCGACCGCGTGGTGCGTTTGCTCGACGGGGACAACACCCTGGGCACGCGATCCCCGATTGCCAGCGGATCCAGGCTGACGCGGGCGCGCCATTGACAGCTCCTCCACTCTCCCGCATCCAAAAGCCATGCCGCAGCCCTCGAATGTCCGATCCACCGGCGATTTTCGCGCCGACCGCCGCTACGAATATGCCCGCGCGGCCTTCGATGAGAGGGACTTCGAGGCTGCCGCCGATCTGGCCCGGCAGGTGATCGAGCTCGCACCGGACTTTGCCCCCGCCCAGGCCATGCTCGGCCGCTCGGCTGCCGAACTGGGTTCGCAGGAGGAGGCGGTGGAGGCGTTGCGTTGGGCCCTCACGCTCGAGCCCGAGGATGCCTTGGGCGTGCGTGTCGATCTCGCCAGGCTCGGCGCGCTTGCGCCCGACGAGGCGATCACCGATGGCTACGTGCGGGCGCTTTTCGACGATTACGCGCCCAAATTCGACCAGCACCTGACCAAGAGCCTCGCCTATCGTGGCCCTGAGCTGATCGCCGATGCCCTGCGCCGAGCCTGCTCCCAGCGGATGCGGGATTACCGGTTCGGACTGACCCTCGATCTCGGCTGCGGCACCGGTCTGATGGCGCAGCAGCTCGCAGGGTCTTGCGCCGCCATCGAGGGCGTCGATCTCTCGCCGCGCATGCTGGAGAAGGCGGAGAAGACAAAGCTCTACGATGCCCTGCACGAAGGCGAGCTCGTCACTTTCCTGAACAGTCGTCGGATGGGCGAGGCCGATCTCGTCGTGGCGGCCGACGTGTTCGTCTACATGGCGGCGCTCGATCCGGTTTTCCGCGAGGCGCATCGGGTGCTGGAGCACGAAGGGCTCTTCGCCTTCACCGTCCAGGCGCACGGGGGCGAGGGCTTCGTCCTCGGCGAGGATGCCCGATACGCGCATGGCGAATCCTATCTGCGCGGGCTCGCGGAAAGAGAAGGATTCACCCTCGTCATCTTCGAGCGCGTCTCGACCCGGGAGGATCGCGGCGTGCCGGTTCCCGGGTTCTTGTGCGTGCTGCAGCGCGCATCGTGACCTGAAGAGCACTCGTTTTTCCCTCCCCCTTGTGGGGAGGGATCAAGGGTGGGGGTGCCGGCGCCTGAGCTTGATAGGCTATCGCCCACACCCCCACCTCCAACTCCTCCCCACAAGGGGGAGGAGGGCTACCGGCGCTTTATCGGCCAGATTTTCAGGGTGAGGTTGTCTGTATGAAATGCGGTTATTGCGGCGGCGTCGAAGGGTGCGGCGCGCTCTCATAGCAGCCGGCCACCGACTGGTCGAAATCGATCACCGAGCCGGTCATCATGCCGGATTCGCTGCTCGTCAGAAAAGCCACGGCCCGTGCGACCTCCTTCGGATCCAGCAGGCGGCCGAAGGGCTGCTGCTTCGCGGCCTTCTCGAGCCAGCCGTCCTCGGCATCGTGATAGGTCTTCATGATCCGGTCCTCGCCCGGCGTGTTCATCCAGCCGATGTTGAGGGCGTTCACGCGGATGCGCCAGGGCATGAGGCTGAAGGCGGCGTTCTTGGTGAGCGTGGCGAGCGCGCCCTTCGACCCGCTATAGGCGGTGATGAAGGGCTGGCCGCCATGGGCCGACATGGACAGGATGTTGACCATCGCGCCTTCGATCTTCTCGCGCCGCATGATCTTGGCGGCCTCCTGCATGAGGAAGAAGGGGGCGCGCACATTGACCGCGAACATGCGGTCGAAGAGCTCCGGGCTGGTGTCGAAGATCGTGCCGCGATCGGTGATGCCGGCCGCGTTCACCAGCACGTCGACCCGTCCGAACACGCTGTCCGCCCGCGCGGTCACCTGGCGGGCCTCCTCGACGCTTTCCAGGTCGGCCTGCACGAATTCCGTTTGGCAGCCCTGGTTCGAGATCTCCCGCGCCACGGCATGCCCACGCTCCGTGTTGCGCCCGCAGATCACGAGGCCCTTGGCGCCGCGCTCGGCGAAGGTGCGGGCGATGGCCTCGCCCAACCCCTGCGTGCCCCCGGTGACGACGGCGACGGCATTCTGAAACTGGAAATCATCGGGCATGGCGTTTTGCCTTTTCGTTCTCGGTGCTGGCGTTGCCCAAGCTGAAATGATCTTCTGAGAGATGGCAAGAGGGACGATGAGCGTGACTCACACCTGGAGGTCCTTCACCATTTCCCAGCAGGCCACCGGGACCGGCCCGCTCCGGGTCTCCGCTTCCTCGACGATGTCGGCCGCATGGCGCCAGCCGCAGCGTTCATAGAATGTGCGGGCGGCATCGTTGCCGACGAGGCACAGGAGACGGGCCCGGTCGAAGCCGCTTGCCCAGATCGCGTGTTCGCTCGCCAGCAGCAGGGCGCGGCCGAGGCCGAGCTTCCGCCCTTCCGGCGCGATATAGAGCTGGCCGAGCGTGTTGTCCGCCCAGGCGGCGAAACCCAGGAGTCTGCCCTCGAAATAGGCCGCGAGGGGCGGCACGGGAAAGCGCCTCACCCGTTCGATGAAGAAAGCCTCGTCGCGATAGGCCGCCACGCCCGCCGGCTGAAGAGGAGCCTGCGTTTCCCGCCAGACGGCATGGTAGAGCCTGCCGATTTCTTCGAGTTCATTCCGTTCGGCCGCGCGAAGCCCGCCATTCATGCCATCCCCTCCGGCGCCCTTGAATATGTAATCCTGTTTCGGACGATAAGGAAGTCTCTGGCGAAAGTGCCTCGGGGCCTTATGTTGAGGACAGATGTCGCAAGTCCCCGTTTCCCTTCTCCCCAAAACCTTCCGTGACTGGTTCAAGCACCGTGGCTGGGCGCCCCGGGACCACCAGCTCGAACTGCTCGCCAAGGCCGGGCAGGGCCGCTCCGTGCTGCTCGTGGCGCCGACCGGCGCGGGCAAGACGCTCGCCGGCTTCCTGCCGAGCCTGGTGGAGCTGGCCGAGCGGGGAGGGGGAAGGCCGAAGGAGAAGCGAGGGCTTCACACCCTCTACATCTCACCTCTCAAGGCGCTCGCCACCGACATCGCCCGCAACCTCGAAGCGCCGGTTGCGGAGATGGACCTTCCCATCCGCATCGAGACGCGCACGGGCGACACGCCGTCCCACAAGCGGGCGCGGCAGATCGAACGCCCGCCGGACATCCTGCTGACCACACCGGAGCAGCTGGCGCTGCTCCTCGCCCATGCGGAGGCGCGGGAGTTTTTCAAGGACCTGCGCCGCGTGGTGCTCGACGAGCTGCACTCGCTCGTTACGTCGAAGCGCGGCGATCTCTTGTCCTTAGGCCTCGCGCGGCTCATGACCATCGCCCCGCAGGCGACCGCGGTCGGCCTGTCGGCGACGGTGCGCAAACCGGACGATCTGCGGCGCTATCTGGTGCCGCAGCGGACGCACGCCCTGGCCGACCTCGTCGTCGTGCAGGGCGGCGCGCAGCCCGACATCCGCATGCTCGAACTCGACGAGCGCCTGCCGCTCGCGGGTCACACGGCTTCGCTCTCGATGCCGGCGATCTATGATCTCATCCGCGGTCACAAGACGACCCTGGTCTTCGTCAACACGCGCCTGCAGGCGGAATACACGTTCCAGGAACTCTGGAAGCTCAACGACGACAACCTCGCCATCGCGCTCCATCACGGCTCCCTCGACGTGTCGCAGCGCCGTCGCGTGGAGGAGGCGATGGCGGCGGGGAGGCTGAAGGCGGTGGTGTGCACAGCGACCCTCGATCTCGGCATCGACTGGGGCGACGTTGACCTCGTGGTGAATGTGGGCGCGCCGAAAGGCGCCTCGCGCATCATGCAGCGCATCGGCCGCTCGAACCACCGCATGGACGAGCCGTCGGAGGCCTATCTCGTGCCGGCGAACCGCTTCGAGATCCTCGAATGCCGCGCGGCGCTGGATGCGGTGCACGAGGCGGCGCAGGATACGCCGGATGCGCGCATCGGCGCCCTCGACGTGCTGTGCCAGCACATCCTCGGCATGGCCTGCGCCGAGCCGTTCAAGCTCGATGAACTCTATGAGGAGATCCGCTCGGCCTCGCCCTATGCCGACCTGACCTGGGAGGATTTCGAGGCCTGCGTGGCCTTCGTCGCCACGGGCGGCTACGCCCTTCGCGCCTACGAGCGCTTCGCCAAGATCGTGAAGGGCAAGGACGATCTGTGGCGCGTGCGCGATGCCAGGATCGCGCAGCAATACCGGCTGAATGTCGGCACTATCGTTGAGTCCAGCATGATCAAGGTGCGGCTGGGCAGGACTGCGCGCTCGCGGCCCGGCACCGTGCTGCCGCGCGGAAGAATCCTCGGCGAGATCGAGGAATACTTTGCCGAGACGCTGACCCCGGGCGATACGTTCCTGTTCGCCGGGGAGGTGCTGCGCTTCGAGGGCATCTCCGAGGACGAGGTGCTGGCAACGCGCGCAGGCTCCGGCGCCGATCCGATGATCCCGTCCTACGAGGGCGGCAAGTTTCCCCTCTCGACCTTTCTCGCCGCGCGGGTGCGGGAGATCCTGGCCGATCCGTTCGAGTGGGACCGCCTGCCGGCGCAGATGACCGAGTGGCTGCTGCATCAGCGCCGCCGCTCCATCGTGCCGGGGCCCCGCGACCTGCTCGTCGAGACCTTTCCCCGAGGCAACCGCTTCTACATGACGTGCTTTCCCTTCGAGGGGAGGCTGGCGCACCAGACCCTCGGCATGCTGCTGACCCGGCGCCTGGAGCGGGCGAAGCTCAAGCCGCTAGGGTTCGTCGCCAACGATTACGGCATCGCGGTCTATGCCTCGGGCGATATTGCGGCCCGTGCCGGTCGTGATCCCAATTTCATGGATGACCTCTTCTCCGAGGACATGCTCGGCGACGATCTGGAGGATTGGCTCGCCGAATCCTCCCTCATGAAGCGCACGTTCCGACAATGCGCCGTCATCGCCGGGCTCATCGAGCGCCGCTTTCCAGGGGAGAAGAAGACCGGCCGGCAGGTCACGATCTCGACCGACCTCGTCTACGACGTGCTGCGCAAGCACGAGCCCGACCACGTGCTGCTCCGCGCCGCGCGGGCGGATGCGGCAACGGGACTCCTCGACGTGAGGCGCCTCGGCATGATGCTAGAGCGGATCCGGGGGCGAATCATCCACAAGCCGCTCGACCGGGTTTCTCCTTTGAGCGTGTCCGTCATGCTGGAGATCGGCCGCGAGCGCGTCTATAGCGACAACGCGGACGAGATTCTGGCCGAGGCGGAAGCGGCGCTTCTCGACGAGGCTTTGGCGTGACGGCATTGCGGAAGAACAAACAGACAACCCACGAGATCGCGCTGTCCGGGCAGCTGGCGCTCCTCGACCTGACGGGAGCGATGTATCTGCCCGCGCACGACGCGCTGCTCGTGGCCGATCTCCATTTCGAGAAGGGCTCGTCCTTCGCCCGGCGCGGCATGATGCTGCCGCCCTACGACACCCGCGAGACGCTTCTGGCGCTCGCCGACGCGGTGTTCCGCTTCGACCCGAAGACCGTCATCGCGCTCGGCGACAGCTTCCACGACATCGGCGGGCCGGACCGGCTCGGGGACGAGGAGCGCGCAACGCTCGGCGACGTGCAGAAGGGGCGCGACTGGATCTGGGTCACGGGGAACCACGACCGCATCCTGCCCGACAGCATCGGCGGGCAGGTGGTCGAGGAGATTGCGCTCGGATCCCTCACCCTGCGCCATGAGCCTGCGGCAGGAGAGCAGGCTGAGATCGCAGGCCACCTGCACCCGGTCGGCAAGGTGGTCATGCGCGGGCGCGCAACACGCCGCCGCTGCTTTCTCACCGACGGCTCTCGCTGCGTCATGCCCGCCCTCGGCGCCTATGCGGGGGGACTCAACGCCTGCGATGCCGCCTTCAAGCCGCTCTTCCCGAAGGGCTTCACCGCCCATCTCATCGGCACCGAGCGCATCTTCGCCATCGCCAAGGCGATGCTCTGCCGGGATTGAAAGCAGCTCATCCCATCCTTTCAGCCGTCATGGCCGGGCCTGTCCCGGCCATCCCGATGATGTGACGCGCGGCGCCTCTCGCTATCGGGATCACCGGCACGAGGCCGGTGATGACGCGAGCGTCGATGATCCGCCCGCATGCCCGCCCAATCCCCATTCCTCCTTCCGTTGCGCGCCCTTCAGTGAATGACTCGAGTCATTCCGCCTTCACCACAGGCGCCTCCGAGAAGCGTGCCTGCCGTGGGGCGAGCTCATGGCCCTGCGGCTGCGTGAGAAGACCGTAGAGCTCCGGACGGCGGCCGCGGATCCAGCGCCGTCCCGTGGCGAGCGGCAGGAGGTCGAGGTCGAGATCGGCCACCACGAGGGCATCCTGCGCTTTCCACGTTTCCGCGACGATCCGTCCATAGCAGTCGATGATCATGGCATTGCCCATGCGGACCTCCCCGTCGTCCTCCCCGACGCCGTTGGCAAACAGCAGGAAATAGCCATTGTCGTGCGCGCGCGCCGGCAGCCAGCGCAGCAGCCATTCGCGCCCTTTCGGTCCCCGGAATTCCGCCTCGATGGCTTCCGGATTGCTGTGCCGGTTCTCCCAGAGGGTAGGGTCGATGAGGCCCATGGCCTGGGGGCTGCGCGAATGGCAGCCGCCGGTCTGGTGCGGCGCCATGACGATGTCGGCGCCGAGCAACGCGGTGGCGCGGGCGTTCTCCACCAGGTTGTTGTCCCAGCAGATGAGGACGCCGACCTTCACCCCCCACGGCGTGTCGAAAACCGTGTAGCTGTCGCCGCTCGCAATATCGTCGCTCTCGAAGGCATGGAGCTTGCGGTGGCGGTGGACCTGCCCGTCGGGCAGGCAGACCACATAGGTGTTGAAGAGACGCCCATCCTCTCCGCGCTCGATCAGGCCGACGCCGATGGCCATGCCGTACCGGGCCGACAGGGAGACGACGGCCTGGGTGGAGGGACCGGACGGCACAGGCTCGGCAAGCGCCTCCAGGCGCTCCCGCCCGAGATTGCGTACGTGCCAGTAGCCGGTCAGGCACATTTCCGGAAAGGCCAGGATCTTGACCCGGCTCTCGGCGGCTTCGCGGCAGAACCGCTCGACAACCGCCATGTTGTAGGCCTTGTCATCGGCTTTGTGGTGGAACTGAACCGTTCCGCACCTGAGCATCATCGTGCATCCCCGGGTTGAGCATGACGCAGGATCGCCTGACGATCCTCGCGGGTAAAGAGCCGAGCGTGAGACGGTAGCTCAATCCCGCCGGAAGATCGTGCTGGCGAGCCAGCCGAAGAAGAGGGCGAGCGCGGCGGTCGACAGGCCGTAGGCGAGGGACCAGTCTCGGGCGATGACCCCGACCCGCTCCTCGAAGCCGGTCTTGACCAGCTCGAAATGCGTCTGCGTCCGGGCCAGGATCACGGTATCGGCAAAGAGCGTCACATCGACATCGTAGTTGCCCGGCGGGGCCGTTGCCGGCAGCGCGATGCCGGCGCGGAAAATCTCGGGCGTCAGGAACGTCACGCCGCGCCCGTCTTCGAGATAGAGGCCTTCCTGCGCTTTGAGCCGATGAAGGGCATCCCGGAAGGGCTGGTCCGCGCCGTCACGATTGAGCGTGAAGTCGGCGGCATTGATGATGGCGCTCAGGCCGACTTTCTGGCGCTGGCGCAGTTGATCGCTCGTGATCTCGTCGATGGGCCGGGAGCTGAGGACGTTCAGGTAAGCCGGTGCGGTCGGGAACTTCTGCTGCTCCTGGTTGATCCAGACGGGCCCGAGCCGCTCCTTCTCGCGCACGGTGAGAAACTGGCGCGGGCCGCGAACCGTGACGACCACGTCGTAGGCCGTCGCGCGCGCGACCGTCTGGGCGTCCCGCTCGATGGCGCCGAACACGGCAATCTGCGTTCCCGTGTAGTTGGAGTTGATCAGCACTCTGTGGTTCGACAGCGACGTGATCAGGGTTTCCGCTCGCGCGCAGACCATCGTGCCGACGAGGATCAGGAGGGCGCCGACGATCCTCACGTGCGCGTCTCCTGCGTGGTGATGGAGAAGGGCTCTTCGGGCTTCAGCACGAGTTCGAGGCCGAAGCGAAGCCCCACCGCCAGGAGCAGGATGGCGAGCAGGAAGCGGAACAATTCTGCCCGCAGATGACGCCCCATGCGCGCCCCGAACTGTGCTCCGAAGACGCCTCCCACGATGAGGAGGATCGCCAGGACCATGTCGACCGCCTGGTTCGTGACGGCATGGAGGATGAGGGCGACGAGGGTGGTGCAGACGATTTGGAACTGGGAGGTCCCCACGACCACGGTGGTCGGCACCCGGAAGATGTAGAGAAGCGCCGGCACCACGATGAAGCCGCCGCCGATGCCGAGCAGCGCACCGGCAAAGCCGATGAACAGCGAAAGCCCGAGAATCGGGATGATGCTTACATAGAGCTTCGAGCGGTAGAAACGCATGCGCAGGGGCCAGCCGAGATAGGGTGCATGCTCGCCGGCCCTGCGCCGCAGGCGCACCGCGCCGCCCTTCCGCCGGCTCCAGAATTCCCGGATGCTCTCCTTGAGCATCAGGCTGCCCACGATGGTGAAGAGCGTCACGTAGGAGATGACGATGACGAGGTCGAGCTGGCCTGCCCGTCTCGCCGCCGCAAAGAACCATACGCCCAGCGCCGATCCCACGAATCCGCCCGCCACCAATATGGCGCCGAGCTTGTGATCGAGGGCATTGCGGCGCAGCGCCCCGAGCACGCTCGTCGTGGAGGAGGCGACGATCTGCGCGGATTGAGTCGCCACCGCGACGGCCGGGGGGATTCCGAGGAAGATCAGGAGCGGCGTCATCAGAAAGCCGCCGCCGATGCCGAAGAGCCCTGAAATGAAGCCTACCGCCGCACCCATCCCCAGGATGAGAAGAACGCTCACAGGCATCTCAGCAATCGGCAAATAGATTTGCAACCCGGTTCCCCCAATGGCCGGTGCAGCCACGTCGTTGTTACAGCATCATGCAGGCCGTGTAACGGTCATGTTCTGAACGGAAGATGACAAAGCCTGCTTGAAGCGCCGGGCCCGAGAGTGGAATCCCCTGTCGGGTCCGAAGTCCCTCTTCGATGAGCGCACCGTTCGGAGCGAAAGATCAGGTCCCCTTTCCGCGCGGTGCGTTAGGCTTAACTCCGGTTGCCCGGCGTTCGATCCAGAGCGGCGGTCCGGCCTTGACGGAACACGGGCGGCTGGTTGGCAACGGGATCGACGGCCCGCGGTCGCCAGAGTTCGAGAGCCGCCCTGGCGGCCTTCATTTCGGCCGCGCTCAGGCGTCCGGCCATCTCGTCCCGCTTCTGGGCGGCCTCCGCGTCTCCCTGGTCTGCCGCGAGGGAGAACCACTGGAAGGCCTTGGTCTGGTCGGGCTTTGCCCCGATGCCGCCGGCGAGCAGGATTGCCACGTTGTACTGGCTGTCCCGCAGGCCGCATTCGGCGGCTTCGCCGTACCAGCGCAGGGCCGCGGGGTAATCCGGCTTCCCGTTCTTGCCGGAGGCGAGAAGGGTGGCGAGATTGTGCATAGCGCGAATGTTGCCGCCCAAAGCCGCACGCTCGTACCAGAACGCGGCCTGCTTGAGATCGAGCGGAACACCGTCCCCCTTCGCATGCATCATGGCGAGCCGTTCCTGGGCGGGAGGAAGTCCCGCTTGAGAGGCCCGCTCGAAAAGGTGGGCGGCGATGGTCATGTCCTTGGCCATGCCGCGTCCTTCGGCGGCCCGGGATGCGATCTCGTAGAGAGCAGCCGCATCGCCGGAGAGAGCCGCCTGCTGCAGCTCAGCCGGTGCATCCGCCGGGATCCCGCCGATCGTCGCGGGATCGACGAGGAATTGTCCAGCTGGCAGAGGGGCGACAGGATTGGATCCCGTGGCAAGGCTCGATGTCTGAAAGACGCTGGTGCCATCGCCCAGGGAAGAATGGTTCACCTCGGCAGGCCGAGCTGCTTCCTGCTGTTTCCCCGCCTGTGTTGACGTCAGCTCAGGGGAGCCCCGCTCGCCGGACAATATCTGGAACGTCCCGGCGGTCAGGATCAGGAAGGCCAGTCCGAAAAGAAGCGGACGGCGATGGCTGTCGAAGCTCTGACGCACACGCTCGAAGAAGGACGTGAAGGACGGGGTCGGTTCGTTCGCCTCCGGCTCTTCCGCTTCGGCCGCCTGCTCCGCCTCCTCCCTCGAGAGGGAGAGGGTTGCGGGGAAAGCCGGTTCCGGTACCGCATTGTGCGCGGCCCGCCGGGCCGCGGCGATGAAGCTGGCGCGGACATTGCTGCGATCGGCTTCCACGACGGCCGGCATGGTCGAGCCGGTCTGTGGGACCTCGGGGGTCGAGACATTCAGAGCTTCACAAGGCGCCATGTCCAAGGAACGAGGCGCGACTTCTTCGATCTGCGACAGGGTGGCTGCATGGAGTCTGCGCACGGCGGCTTCGAGACGATCGGCCGGCGGCAATGGAGTGGATGGCGCGGCCAGCCCGGTGCCAGACGTCTCGCTGGTGGCGGATGGGCGCTGGTTCGGCAGGCGTGAGACGAGGGCTTCCAGAGCATCGTGGACGGCGCGCAAGGTTTCCTGTGTCTTCTTGTCGGACCGATTGTGCAACGCCTTCAGCTCGACGAAGCCGTGCTTGAGCGCATCGAGATCGCCGGAATTCGGCAGGGAGGGGCGGATGTCGTTCAGTACGGTTCTGGCGGCGCGCTCGGCAATGCCGACGGCCTCGTCCTGAAGGTTCTTGAGATGCCCAGCCGCCTCGTTCAGGGTCCTGTGCAGAGCCTCTCCGGGCATCTGCTCGAAGCGTTCGGCCAGGGCCATGACCTGCCGTTCGAGGGCATCGAGGCCTGCGGGGTGAGGCGGCGTCCGCTCGAGCTTCTCGTCGATGGAGCGCAGCATCTGCTCCGTTCCCGAGGTGTCTGTCCGCCGGCCGAACTCGCGCAATTCCTGCTCGATGCGGTCGAACCTCTGCATCAGAGGCTCGTGGGACGACGCCTCCTGTCCGGCAACGGCCTCGAGCCGCGAGGACAGCCGTTCGATCGTTCCGGTCAGCTCGTGGCTGTTCTCGGTGCGGCCGTCGGAAAGGCTGGCCATTCGCTCGGTCAGGAGCGCGAGCTGCTCGCTGATCGGGGTGAGATCGGCCGGTGCCGGCTCGGGCCGGCGGGCGAGGACGTCGATACGCCGGCCCAGGCTCTCCAGCTGCTCGGGGATCTTGCTCGTCTCCTGCGCCGTGGCGGTAACGAAGAGAGCCGAGCAGACATCGTCGAGGGACATCTTCAGAGCGGTGAAATCGCTCTTGCTCACCTGATGGAGGCGAAGCTCCGAAACCTGACGGCCGAGGATCTCGATGCCGTCGGAGAGCCGGGCAATCTGCTGCGGCTCGGCCCGATGCGCCAGATCCTGGCGCATATCGGCGATCTGGCTGCTGAGGAAATCGACGACGGAGCGGTCTATTCCCGTCTCGGCCATCGCGTCGATCCTGCCTTTGATGTGGTCGATCTCATGGCCGATGCGCCGGTGCAATCCTTCGCTCACTTCTCCCGAAAGGGATTGGATCCGCTCGTAGAGAACGGTGATCGAGCTGGCGAGGGTACGGAGATCCTTCGTCGTCGGGCCCTGCTCGAGGTCCTTGGCAATCGACCCGAGAGCGGCGTCGAGAGCGGCGATCTCCTCGCGGGTTGCAAGACTTTCGATGCCGCAGCGCAGCCTGTCGATCTCGGCGCGGATGCCTTCGATGGAAGGGCCCCAGGTGGAATTGGGCTCTTCCAGAGCCGTGGCGAGGCGCGACATGTCGGCTCGCATGCCGGCGAGCGTCGCGGAAATGGGGGCGAGCGCCTTGAGCGCCTCCTCCACCGGAAATTCGATGCGCGGCGGAGCAACCCGTTCCGAGAGGACCCGATGCTCCACGGTGTCAAGGCGATCCTTGAGGGACGACAAGGCCTGGGACAGCACGGCGGCGATTCGGTCCTGCTGATCCGCAGAGCTGCGGGCGGCGTCGTTCAGGCGGATTTCGGCCTGCTCGATCCAACTGGCCATGGATTCGAGCGCGATGGCCGTCTGGGAGGCCTGATCCCGAGCCTGACGCTCGCCTTCGGCTGCCACGGCAGCCATCAGGGCCTCGTAGTCCCGCTTGGGCTGGGACCGGGGCGGAGGAGACATCCGGGCGATCAGGCTCTCAAGATCGCTGCCGGCCTTCCGGCGGGAAGGGGCGGGCCTGTCCTGCCTCTCTTCGAGCACGGCTGCGGCCCATTCCTCAAGGCTCATGCCGGCCCGGCGAGCCGCGGCGGCGATCAACTCGCGGGCGTCAAGGTCCAGGTCATCAGGTCTCGAGAAGACGTGTCGTCTCATGGTTGGGCTCGCGGGGATACGCGTGAACTCCTGTGGCGGACTCCGGCCCCGTGCCGATGCTCACCTGCGGGCCAGAAGGCTGAAAGAGGCGAATCACCACCTCTCAATTCCTTTGCCTGACGCCGCAACTTTTGTCCGGCATAGTAAAAAACCCGTTAAACGGAGGGGATTTAGAGCCAAATCCTGCCGGGAGCCCAGCTAGCTTCCCTATCGGAATCTCCGAAAGAGGATTTTCTTTTGCCCCAGCGGCAGATGGAGCGTTCAAGACCCTTGCAACGTCCTGATCATGTGTTGTATTATATCATTACTGAAGGTGAAGTGTTCGCACCGAACCTGTATTGAAGAAATAACGGGGCGTTCCATGGATCAATTTGCAGGCGGTACCCATGCCGGCGAGACCGGAGAGGGTGCAAAACTTTATACGATCGGCGATCTCGCACGGGAGTTCGGAGTAACCCTCCGCACTCTGCGGTTCTATGAAGACCGCGGTCTTCTGTCCCCGCGTCGGGACGGAACGGCCCGCATCTACGATGCCCGCGACCGCGAGCGTCTCTCGGTTATCCTCAAGGGCAAGCAGCTTGGCTTCACCCTGACTGAAATCCGCGCCATGCTGGCGGAGGAGCGGTCAGGCAATGGAGCGGCTATGAATCTCAAGCTCTCCCTTGACCAGATCGAGGACCAGATCCGCCATCTCGAGCAGCAGAAGATCGAGATCGAAGAGGCGCTGGCTGAACTCCATACCCGGCGTGCGGGCGTGGCGGTGGCAGCCTGAACTGCAGCATCTCAAGAACCTGATCTTTCGAGGACGCCCACCCGGCAGCAGACGACATGCCTGCTGCCGGGTGGGCGTTTCCATTTGGGTCGTGTGGAACCGAAGGACTGATCGGGCTTCCTAGTGGATATGGTTTCGACGTGGCCAGAAATCGGCTTCGGTGCTTCCACCAAAGTTTTCGCACCCTACCTCTTTCAAAAACGGCAAGATGGTTTATATGTGAACTATCTACTTGGCCGGTGCGCTTCCTTAACGGAAGTTTTGATGCCGGTGTCCGATCTGGGAGAGTCCGAATGCCGGTCTACAAGGCCCCCGTCGAAGACGTCATGTTCCTCCTGAGCGACGTTTTCCCGATTGAGCGTCACAATAACCTGCCCGGCTTTGCCGACGCGACGCCCGACACGGTGGAGGCCATCCTCGCGGAGGGCGCCAAGCTCTGCGAGGAGGTGTTTACGCCCCTGAACCTCTCCGGCGACCAGGAGGGCTGCACCCGAAATCCCGACGGCTCGGTGACCACGCCGAAGGGATTCAGGCAAGCTTACGAAGCTTACGCCGCCGGCGGCTGGATGGGGCTCGCCGCGCCGGAGGAATATGGCGGGCAGGGGCTGCCTTCCGTTCTCAACACCATCATGCAGGAATTCGTCTCGTCGGCGAACCTGGCGCTCGGCATGTATCCGGGCCTGACGCAGGGCGCGATTGCGGCGCTGCTGGAGCACGGCACCGAGGAGCAGAAGAAGACCTATCTGCCCAAGATGGTCGAGGGTGCCTGGACCGGCACCATGAACCTCACCGAGCCCCATTGCGGCACGGATCTGGGCCTGCTCAAGACCAAGGCCGTGCCGAACGGCGACGGCTCCTATGCGATCTCGGGCACCAAGATCTTCATCTCCGCCGGCGAACACGACATGGCGGAGAACATCGTCCATCTGGTGCTCGCCCGCATCGAAGGCGCTCCGCAGGGCACCAAAGGAATCTCGCTCTTCGTGGTGCCGAAATTCCTCGTCAACGGTGACGGTTCGCCAGGCGACCGCAACGGCGTCTCCTGCGGCTCCCTCGAGCACAAGATGGGCATTCACGGCAACGCCACCTGCGTCATGAACTATGACGGCGCGAGGGGCTGGCTCGTGGGCCAGGAGAACCGCGGACTCAATGCCATGTTCGTGATGATGAACGAGGCGCGTCTGGCGGTGGGTGTGCAGGGCCTCTCACAATCCGAGGTCGCCTATCAGAATGCGGTGGCCTACGCAATGGACCGCCTGCAAGGACGTGCTCTCACGGGGGCGAAGTTCCCCGACAGGCCGGCCGATCCGATCATCGTGCACCCCGACGTGCGCCGCACGCTGCTCTCCATCAAGGCGTTCAACGAAGCGGCGCGCGCGCTCATCGTCTGGACGGGGCTGAACAGCGACATCGCGCATCGCTCTTCCGACGATGCCCAGCGCCAGACCGCCGAGGATTACATGGGCCTGATGACCCCCGTGGTGAAAGGCGTGCTCACCGATCTCGGCTTCGACAATGCCGTCAAGGCGCAGCAGATGTTCGGCGGCCACGGCTATATCGAGGAATGGGGGATGTCGCAGTTCGTGCGCGACGCCCGCATCACGCAGATCTACGAGGGCGCCAACGGCATCCAGGCCATGGACCTGGTCGGCCGCAAGCTCGGCAAGGACGGCGGGCGCGCCGTCATGACCTTCTTCAACGAGGTTGGCGCCTTCTGCCAGGAGAATGCCGGTGACGAGAGCCTGAAGGCCTATACCGCGCCTCTGCAGGAGGGCCTGGGTCATCTGCAGCAGGCCACCATGTGGTTCATGCAGAACGCCATGGCAAAGCCCGACAATGCCGGCGCCGGCGCGACCGATTA
This sequence comes from Microvirga sp. 3-52, assembly GCF_018383585.1. Lineage (GTDB taxonomy): Bacteria > Pseudomonadota > Alphaproteobacteria > Rhizobiales > Beijerinckiaceae > Microvirga. Next base: position 63,647 of record NZ_JAHAMK010000016.1, on the reverse strand, counting down.
CATGCATCTCTTCGGCCTCGTGGCTATGGGCTACATGTGGGCCAAGATGGCAAAGGCCGCGCAGGCGAGGAAGGCTCAAGGCGACGGCGACCCTGCCAAGATGGACGCCAAGCTCCTGACCGGCCGCTTCTTCATGGAGCGCCTGATGCCCGAGACAGGCACGCGCCTCGCCCGCATCTCCACGGGCGCGGACACGACCATGGCGCTCCCTGCCGAGGCGTTCTGATTGACAAGCATCATCCCGGCAACGCGCTGAGCCGGGATCGATGGACGCACAAAACGCTCTATTCTGATGACGGTCCCGATTCGCCCAGCGTCCGGGATGACAACCTGACCGGGAGGCCTCCATGGCTGAAGCCTATATCTATGACGCCGTTCGCACCCCGCGCGGCCGCGGCAAGCCAGACGGTTCGCTGCACGAGGTTCCGGCGGTCGATCTCGCCGTGACGGCGCTCGACGCCATCCGCAAGCGCAACGATCTCGATCCGATGCTGGTGGAGGACGTGGTGCTCGGCTGCGTCGATCCGATCGGTGAGGCGGGCGGCGACATCGCGCGGGCGGCCGCATTGAAGGCAGGCTTCGGCAAGGAGGTGCCGGGCGTGCAGATCAACCGCTTCTGCGCCTCGGGCCTCGACGCGGTGAACCTGGCTGCCGCACAGGTGATGTCGGGCATGAAGGACATCGCCATCGGCGGCGGCGTCGAATCCATGAGCCGCATCGGCATGGGCGCGTCGGGCGGTGCATGGCCCGTCGATCCGGGCATCGCCATTCCCACCTATTTCCTGCCGCAGGGTATCTCGGCCGACCTGATCGCGACGAAGTACGGCTTCACGCGCGACGATGTCGACGCCTATGCGGTCGAGTCGCAGAAGCGCGCGGCGAAGGCCTGGGACGAGGGGCGCTTCGCCAAATCCGTCGTGCCGGTGAAGGACGTGAATGGCCTCACCATCCTGGCCAAGGACGAGCACATGCGGCCGCAGACCGACATGCAGTCCCTCGGCCAGCTCAAGGCTGCCTTCGTGCAGATGGGCGAGATGGGCGGTTTCGATGCGGTGGCCATCGCGGCACATCCGGATGTGGAATCCGTCAATCACGTACACCATGCCGGCAACTCGTCCGGCATCGTCGACGGCGCCGCCGCGGTGCTGGTCGGCAGCAAGGAGGGCGGCACGAAGGCCGGACTGAAGCCGCGCGCCCGCATCAAGGGTTTTGCTTCCATCGGCTCCGATCTCGCGCTCATGCTCACCGGACCCATCGACGTGTCGGAGCTTGCGCTTCGCAAGGCCGGCATGACGAAGGACGATATCGATCTCTTCGAGATCAACGAGGCCTTCTCGTCGGTGGTGCTGCGCTACATGCAGGCGATGGATCTCGACCCTGCGAAGGTCAACGTGAATGGCGGCGCCATCGCCATGGGCCACCCCCTTGGCGCGACCGGCGCCATGATCCTGGGTACGGTGCTCGACGAACTGGAGCGCACCGACAAGCAGACGGCGCTGATCACGCTCTGTGTTGCCGCCGGCATGGGTACGGCAGCGATCATTGAGCGGGTTTGAGAACAGGCGGGAAGGGGATAACCACCATGACGAACTTCACCAATTTCCGCTTCGAGGTCGATGCCGACGGCATTGCGCTTGCGACCTGGGACATGCCTGGCCGCTCCATGAACGTGATCACCCCCGAGGTGATGGGCGAGCTGGAGCAGATCATCGAAGCCGTTTCCGGCGACGACGCCATCAAGGGCTGCGTCATCACCTCCGGCAAGGAGGCTTTCTCGGGCGGCGCCGATCTCACCATGCTCCAGGGGCTCGGCGCGGAGTACGCGCGGCTTGCGAAGGAGAAAGGCGAAGAGGCTGCGATGCAATTCTTCTTCGATGAATCGCGCAAGCTCTCGCTGCTCTATCGCCGCCTCGAGACCAGCGGCAAGCCGTTCGCCGCGGCGGTGCACGGCGTGTGCCTCGGCGGTGCTTTCGAGCTGGCGCTCGCCTGCCATTACCGGGTGCTGTCGGATGCGGATTCCACCCGCGTCGGCCTGCCGGAAGTGAAGGTCGGGCTCTTCCCCGGCGCCGGCGGCACGCAGCGCGTGGCGCGCCTGATGCAGACCGGCGATGCCCTGCAGATGCTGTTCAAGGGCGAGCAGCTCCGTCCGCTCATGGCGCGCAACATGGGCCTCACTCACGCGGTCGCGCCGCGCGATCAGATCGTGCAGACGGCGAAGGACTGGATCAAGAACGGTGGCTCTTCCGTCGCGCCGTGGGACCAGAAGGGCTACAAGCTGCCGTCCAACAAGGTCTTTTCCGCCGCCGGCATGCAGATCTGGCCTCCGGCCAACGCCATCTACCGCCGCGAGACGCAGGACAATTATCCGGCGATCCGCGCAATCCTCGAATCCGTCTATCAGGGCCTGCAGCTTCCGATGGATCTCGCCCTGAAGGTGGAATCGCGCTGGTTCGCCAAGATCCTGCGTTCGAAGGAGGCGGCGGCGATGATCCGCACGCTCTTCATCTCCATGCAGGATCTCAACAAGGGCGCGCGGCGTCCGAAGGACGTGCCGCCGACGAACCTCAGACGAGTCGGCGTCGTCGGAGCAGGCTTCATGGGCGCGAGCGTCGCCTATGTGACGGCCAATGCGGGCCTCGAGGTCGTGCTCATCGACCGTGACGTGGAAGCTGCGGAGAAGGGCAAGGCGCATTCGCACAAGCTCATGTCCGACCAGATCATGAAGGGTCGCGCAAAGACGGCGGATCGCGACGCGCTTCTTGCGCGCATCACACCGACTGCCGATTACAATGACCTGAAGGATTGCGACCTCGTCATCGAGGCGGTGTTCGAGGACCCCAAGGTCAAGGCCGAGGTGATTCAGAAGGTGGAGGCGGCGATCCGTCCGGACTGCATCTTCGCTTCCAACACCTCGACCCTGCCGATCACCGGTCTTGCCCAGCAATCGAAGAATGCAGGCCAGTTCATCGGCATCCATTTCTTCTCGCCGGTCGAGAAGATGATGCTCGTCGAGATCATCATGGGCAAGGAGACCGGTGACAAGGCGCTCGCCACCGCGCTCGATTACGTGCGCGCGATCAAGAAGACTCCGATCGTCGTCAACGATTCCCGCGGCTTCTTCGCCAATCGCTGCGTGCTTGCCTACATCCTCGAGGGCCATCTCATGTTCGCCGAGGGGCTGCCGGCGGCGATGATCGAGCAGGCGGGCAAGCAGGCCGGCATGCCGGTCGGGCCGCTCTCCCTCAACGACGAGGTCGGCGTCGATCTCGGCCTCAAGATCCTGCGCGCCACGAAGGCGCAACTGGGAGAGACGGCCATCGTGCCGGACCAGGAGGAGCTTCTCACGGCGCTGGTAGAGAAAGAGGGGCGGCTTGGCCGGAAGAACCGCAAGGGCTTCTACGATTATCCGGAAGGCGGGCAGAAGCGCCTGTGGCTGGGACTGAGGGATCTTCAGACGAAGCAGGTGGAGCCTGAACTCGTCGACATGCAGGAACTGAAAGCACGCCTGCTCGTCACACAGGCTCTGGAAGCCGCGCGCACGTTCGAGGAGGGCGTGATCACCGATCCACGCGAGGCGGATGTGGGATCGATCCTCGGCTTCGGCTTCGCGCCCTATACGGGCGGTGCGCTCTCCTACATCGATTTCATGGGCGCGAAGGCCTTCGTGGACCTGTGCAAGGGCCTGCAGTCCAAGCACGGCGACCGCTTCGCACCGCCGCGCATCCTCCTCGACATGGCGTCGAGCGGCGAGACCTTCTATGGTCGCGCCGCCGGGGCGAAGAAGGCGGCCTGAGGTTCCCTGGCACTCATCATCACCGGCCTTGTGCCGGTGATCTCGTTCCGAAAGGCTCCGCGCTGATCTGCTTGATTGGCCGGGACAGGCCCGGCCGGGGCGGAAAGAGTGATCGGAGGCCAAAGCTTGACCGATGCTCTGCCGCGTCACATGAATCGAGGGCAGTGACGACCCTGAAGGAGCCTTCCATGAAACCGCACTTCTCCATGATGGCGGGCTACAATGCGTGGTGCAACGAGCGCATCTATGACGTTGCGGGGCAACTTGCCGATGCGGATTACCGTGCGGATCGCGGGGCGTTCTTCAAGTCGGTTCACGGCACCCTGAACCATCTCCTCGTCACCGACCGCATCTGGTTGAAGCGCTTTTCCGGGCAGGGGGACGCACCGAACCGGCTCGATGCGATCCTGTTCGAGAATCTCGCTGGCCTTCGGGACGCGCGCCAGAAGGAGGATGAGCGGATCGTCGCCTATATTGAAAGTCTCTCCGACGCCCAGCTTGCTGGCCACATCCGCTACAGGACGATTACGAACCCGGCCGAAATCGAGCAGCCCCTGGCGCCGGCGCTGATCCACTTCTTCAACCACCAGACTCATCATCGTGGACAGGTCCACTGCCTGCTCACGGGCTTCGGCCTCGAGGCGCCGTCCCTCGACCTCATCCTGTTCCAACGCCAGACCGGACTAGGCCTTGCATGAACCTGTGGCTGCGCGTCCTTCACCTGATCATTACCTCCTTTTTCCAGCCGAAGCTCGATCCCGTCCGGGACGTATCGCGCCTGAGCTTCCGCGTCTGGCCGCACGATCTCGACACGTCCCTGCACATGAACAACGGGCGCTATTGGACGCTCATGGATCTCGGCCGCACCGACATCATGATCCGCTCCGGCCTGTGGCGGCCCGTCCTCAAGCATGGCTGGGTGCCCGTCGTGGGGGCGGGGCAGATCCGCTTCAGGCGAGAGCTCAGGCCTTTTCGCTCCTTCACGCTTGAGACCCGGATTCTCACCTGGTCCGACAGCCATGTGGTCATGGAGCACCGGCTGGTTTCGAAATCCAAGGACGGCAGCCCGATCATCAACGCCATCGCCCTTGTCAGGGCAGGCCTCTACGACCGCAAGGAGAGGTGCTTCGTCTCGGTGAGCCGCCTCATGCGCGAGGTCGGGGTTCAGGCGGAGGCGCCGGCGGCCGCGCCCGAGGTCAAGGCCTTCCTGAAAGCCGAAGAGACGTTGAAGAGCGTCGCCTGATGGTCCAAGGTGGGGCCCACGCCGTTCCGGCCTGACCAACCCCGAATCGGATTCCATGCCCCGCATCATCGACTATTATTTCTCCCTCGTGAGCCCCTGGGCCTATATCGGCCATGCGCCTTTCATGGAGATTGCGCAGAAGCATGGGGTCGAGATCAATTACAAGCCGGTGTTTCTCGGCCGGGTTTTCTCGGAGACGGGAGGCCTGCCGCTCGCCCAGCGCCATCCGGCGCGGCAGCGCTACCGGATCCTCGAGTTGCAGCGCTGGCGCGAGAAGCGCGGGTTGTCCTTCAATATCAGCCCGAAGCACTGGCCGTTCGACGTGAATCTCGCCGACCGCTTCGTCATTGCGATCACGGCGTCCGGCAGGAGCCCCGATGCTTTTCTGCGCCGGGCTTTCGCCGCCGTGTGGGAGGAGGAGCGCAATCTGGCCGATCCGCTCGTTCTGACGGAGCTGGCGGAGCAGGCGGGACTCGATTCGTCCGCCCTCATGGACGTGGTGACCGGCAGCACCACCGAGGCGATCTACGCTCTCAACCTCGAGAACGCCGTCGCGGGCGACGTTTTCGGCTCGCCCGCCTACGTGCTCGACGGCGAGGTGTTTTGGGGCCAGGACAGGCTCGAACTGCTGGACGATGCCTTGAGTTCCGGCCGCGCGCCCTACACGCCGAACCCGTGAACGGGCCATGAGACAGGCGACCATCGGCCTTATCGGCGGCATGAGCTGGGAAAGCTCGTCCGAATATTACCGCATCATCAATCAGGAGATGAACCGTCGGCTCGGCGGCGCGCATTCGGCGCAATGCCTGATGTATTCCCTTGATTTCGAGGGGATCAAGCGGCTGCAGCACGAGGGTGATTGGGAAAGCCTCGCGGAAGGGATGAAGGAAGCGGCGGTGCGGCTGGAGCGCGGCGGGGCGGACTTCATCGTGCTGTGCACCAACACCATGCATCGCCTCGCCGATGCAATCTCATCGGCCGTGAACATACCACTGCTTCATATCGCAGATCCCACTGCCGACAGGATCAAGGCTGCAGGCTTTCAGCGTATCGCCCTCCTCGGCACCGCCTTCACCATGGAGCAGGAGTTCTACAAGGGTCGTCTGCGGCAGCATCATGGGCTCGACGTGATCGTCCCGGACGAAAGCGACCGGCGGATCGTGCACGAGATCATCTACAAGGAGCTCGTGTTGGGGCGGATCAAGCCGGAATCGCGTCAAGCCTATCGGGAGATCATCGCGCGTCTGGTCGAGCGCGACGCGCAGGCCGTAATTCTCGGATGCACCGAGATCATGCTGCTGGTCTCCGACGAGGACAGCCCCGTGCCGCTCTTCGACACGACGACGCTCCATGCGGTAGCGGCTGTCGATCGGGCCTTGACCGGATTGGCTGCGGCGCCGCAGCTCTAGAGGCCCGTTGCATCCTGAAGGCACTGCCGCTCCACCACGAAGCCTGCGCGCCGATAGACCTCCAACGCACAGGGATGGTCCCATTCATCCGTGTGCAGCCAGATGCGTTGCGGTGTCCGTTCTCGCCAGACGGCGTGCAACGCCGCGCGCAACAGGGCGGAGCCGAAGCCGCGGCCTTGCGCATGGGGAATCAATCCGAAATTCACGAGCTGCACATCAGGCAGGTGCGTGCTGTCGAACTCACAGAACCCGAGAGCGGTGCCGCTATCCTGTCGACGGGCGATGAAGATATCGCAATCTGAGCACTTGAGAAATCGGCTCAGGATGTCTCTATCCATCTTGAGACGCTGATCCCAGCGCCAGGGCTCCCCGACGGATCGATACAGCGAAAGGTAGCTCTCGATATTCAGCACCTCCCGCCTGATCGTCACATCCCTGGGCCCTTCTTCGGAAGCTGCGCATGGGGGTGCCCTCAGGCTCAGGTAACTGACCAGAAGGCGTGTCATGCGGTCACTCCGCCGCGACCTTCGTCGCGCGCCACTGCGTGAGCAATGCGCGCAAAGCCGCCGGCTTAAGCGGTTTGTTGAGCACGTGGATGTTCATGGCAGCCGCCGCATCGCGCACGACGGGTGTGCGGTCGGCGGTCACGAGAACGGCAGGGGTGTCCACCTGCGTTTTCCACCGCAGGGCCTTGATGAGCTCGAGGCCGTCCGTGTCGTCCAGGTGATAATCGGCGATGATCACTTCCGGCAGGGCCTTGTGCGTTCTCAGTGCCTGATGCGAGGTCTCGAGATCGGATGCCGTCCAGGTATCGCAGCCCCAGCCCGAGAGGAGCAGCCGCATGCCTTCGAGGATGGCCGGCTCGTTGTCGATGACGAGGACACGCAGGCCCGACAGCACCGTCGCGGCAGTCTTGGGCGGTTCGGGCGTCGCGGCGGTTGCCGGAAGAGCCGCCACCACCGGCACCTCGACCCGGAACACCGAGCCGCGTCCCACTTCCGAATTCAACGTGATCGGATGCTTGAGCACGCGGCCGATGCGCTCGACGATGGAGAGGCCGAGTCCGAGACCACGCGCGGCCTTCATGCCCTGATCGAGGCGCTGGAACTCGCGGAACACGATGCGCTGCTTCGAGGGCGGAATGCCGAGGCCGGTATCCCACACTTCCAGCACGAATTGACCACCGCGCCGGCGTCCGCCGACGATCACGCGGCCGGACGGCGTGTACTTGATCGCGTTGGAGATCAGATTCTGCAGCAGGCGCCGCATCAGGCGCCGGTCGGAGCGCACTGTCAGAGAAGAGGGGACGAAAGTCAGCTTCAGGCCCTTGTTGCGGGCGACGGGCTCGAACTCGCGCTGCAGCTGGCGGAACAGTTCATCGATGCGGAAGCTCGACCATTGCGGCTTCATGGCGCCCGTGTCCAGGCGCGAGATGTCGAGGATCGCGGTGAGGATTTCCTCCACGGCATCGAGCGAGGCGTCGATGTTTTCGGCAAGCGTCGAATCGCCCGCCTCACGGTCCCGCTCCACCAGTGAAACCGCATAGAGCCGCGCTGCGTTGAGCGGCTGGAGAATGTCGTGCGAGGCGGCGGCGAGAAAGCGGGTCTTGGAGATGTTCGCCTCGTCGGCCTCGCCCTTGGCGCTGCGCAGGGCTTCGTTGAGCCGTGTCAATTCCTCGGTTCGCTCGCGCACGCGCTGTTCCAGAGTCTCGTTCGCACGGCGGCTCGCCTCCTCGGCCAGAACGGTTTCGGTCACGTCCGTGTAAGTGGTCACGTGGCCGCCATCGGGCAGCAGGTTCGAGCGGATCTCAATGACCTTGCCGGACGGATAGAGCTTGAGGCGCACGGGCTCCACATCATGGCGGAAGGAGTGGAGGCGGGCGGCAACGAGTTCGTCGATCTTGCCCGGCCCGTACGATCCACGCGAGGCATTGTAGTGAACGATACGCTCCATGCTGATGCCCACGTGAACGAAGTTGGGCGGCATGTCGTAGAGATCGATGAAGGCCTGGTTCCAGGCGAGCACCCGAAGATCGCTGTCGAGCACGGTGATGCCCTGCTTGGCGTAGTTGAGCGCATGCTGGAGCAGGTCGCGGCTGTGCTGGATGGCCGCGGAGGCATCGTCGAGCAGCTTGAGGGCCGCTTCCGTGGAAACGGTGCGCCGCCGCAGAAGCAGCGACAGCGCGAGGCGCGACGATGCCGTGCCGATAGCGGAGGCCAGGAGGTGCTCCGCATAGCGCAGGAGATGGACATCGGCTTCGGCGCGCGGCTCCAGATTCTGTCCGCGGCTATGGGTGAAGCCTTCGAAGGAGCGGTTCGTTCGCTCCTCGCCGAGGTAGCGGGCGACGGTGGCGCGCAACTCGCCGACGGTGACGCTGGCACGGAACAGGCGGAAGCTCGGTGCCGCGGAGGCGGCCGCCTCGCCCAGAAAGACATTGGCCTGGATCTGCTCCATGGCCGTCACGGGCCGCCACAGGGAGAAGCCGATATAGCAGATGATGTTGAGCGTGAGACTCCAGACGACGCCATGGGTGAGCTGAGGCAGGTCTACGCCAAAGAGAGATGTGGGCCGGAGCGCCGTGATGCCGAAGGGGCCGGTGACGACCACGTCGGACCAGAACACGCCATCCCAGACGAGGCTCGGGAGGAGAAGCGTGTAGGCCCAGGTGAGGAACCCGACGACGAGCCCGACGCTGGCGCCAAACGCCGTGCCGCGTGACCAGATGAGCCCGCCGAGAAAGGCCGGCGCGACCTGCGCGATCGCCGCGAAGGACAAGAGGCCGATGGCTGCAAGCGCCGCTTCCCCGGAGGCGCGGTAATAGGCGTAGCCCAGGAGAATGACGAGAACGATGGAGATGCGCCGCACGCCGATCACGAAGCTGCCGGGATCGACGCCCGCAAAGGCGCGCCGCCGCAGGACGATGGGCATGACGAGATGGTTCGAGATCATCACCGCCACGGCGACGGAATCGACGATGACCATGGCAGTGGCGGCCGAAAAACCGCCGAGGAAGGCGAGTACCGCCACGGTGCCCGCCTTGTCGCTGAGCGGCAGCGCCAGCAGGGTCATGTCGCGGTCTATGGCGCCTTCTGGAAACGAGGCAATGCCTGCAAGCGCGATCGGGATCACAAAGAGATTGATCAGAATCAGATAGAGCGGAAACAGCCAGGCGGTGCGCTTCAGATCCGCGATGTCGTGGTTCTCGACCACCGTCACATGGAACTGGCGCGGCAGGAGAAGAGCCGCGCAGGTCGAGAGCAGGATGAGGGTGATGTAGCTGCCGAACCCTGAGGTTCGGCCCATCAGGTCCGCGCTGGTTCCCTGCGCATGGAGCCGCTGCACGATGGCATCGTAGCCATCGAACATCACGAAGGTGATGTAGACGCCGACGACCAGGAAGGCGATGAGCTTCACCACTGATTCGAGGGAAATCGCCAGAAGGAGCCCGTTCTGGTGCTCGGTCGCATCCGTGTGTCGGGTGCCGAAGGCCACGGCGAAGCCCGCCAGTACGAGGGCAACGACGAAGGCGAGATCGCCGATGAAGGGAAGCTGCGACGGAAATGCTTCGTTGGCGGCCCCTAGGAACACGTCGAGCGAGGACGAGACCGCTTTCAATTGCAGCGCGATATAGGGAATCGAGCCGACAAGCGCGATCAGGCTGACGAGGGCGGCGACGCGTTCACTCTTGCCGTAGCGAGCCGCGACAAAGTCGGCGATGGAGGAAATGTTCTGCATCTTCGCCACCCTGACGATCCGGGCAACGAGGGGATAGCCCAAGCCGATGACGAGGATCGGGCCGATATAGATGGCGAGGAAGTCGAAGCCGGAATGGCTGGCAAGCCCCACCGATCCGAAGAAGGTCCAGGACGTGCAATAGACGGCCAGCGCAAGGGACGCGATGGTAGACCGGGCCGGACCCTGAATGAAGCGCCGCCCTCCGGTGTCGCCCCAATGGGCCACGGTGAACAGGAAGCAGAGATAAACCAGCGCCGACAACACGACGGCCCAGGTGGCAACCATAGGCTTCAACCCTCGCAAGCAAATGTGAAACAGCTTTAGCCGGTTAGAGGCGTGAAAGCCATGGCAGGGGCGGTCACAGGCCCCGGTCCCATTCCGGTTCCGGCCCGAAACGCTCGGCTAGGAACGCCACGAAGGCGCGGACCTTGGCCGGAGCCTGCCGGCCCGAGGGCAGGACGGCATGGATCGCTGGTTCATAGGTCGGATAGCTGCTCAAGACCGGAACAAGGCTGCCGGCGCGCAGACTGTCGCCCAGGATGAAGGTCGGCTGGTAGATCAGCCCTTGGTCAGCGACGGCTGCTGCCAGCAGGGCATCACCGTTGTTCGCCCGCAGATTGCCCTGGACCGGGACAGCCATGCCGCCGTCGACGCCGAAGGCCCATCGGTCTGCCCCGATGGCGCTCGGCAGGGTATAGCCGAGGCAATTGTGTTGAGCGAGATCCTCCAGGGTTCGCGGCGTTCCGTGCTTCTTCAGATAAGCGGGAGAGGCGCAGACGGTGGTTCGGCAGACGGCGAGCCGCCGGGCCACGAGGCTCGAATCCTTCAGCCGCCCGATCCGGATTGCCAGATCCCATCCTTCTTCCATGAGATCGACATAGCGGTCGGCCAAGCCGAGATCGAACGAGACAGCGGGATAAAGTCGGCTGAACTCGGTGAGAGCCGGAACGACTTGCCGGAAGCCGAAGGTGAGGGGAACGTTGAGCCGCAGCGTTCCCCGTGGCTCGATGCGGTCGAGGCTCGTGGACGCTTCGGCCTCCTCGATCTCGGCAAGAATGCGTTCGCAGGCGGTGAGATAGTTCCGGCCACCCTCCGTCAGCACCAGCTTGCGCGTGGACCGGTGCAGCAGCTTGACGCCGAGCCGGTCTTCGAGGGCAGCCACATGCTTCGTCACCATCGTCTGGGACATATTGAGGGCCCGCGCCGCAGCCGAGAAACTGCCGAGCGTCGCAACGCGAACGAAGACCTGCATGCCGGTCACGCGGTCGAGCACTGAGGATATCTCATTCTCTGAGTGTGAAGTGATATTCCGGAGTAAGGATTATCATACTCTCAGTTTGAGATCATATGAAAGGGCCCTTTCAGGAGATCTCCCATGATTGATACCCGCACCGCTCCCTACGCCGCTCTGATCCTGCGCATCACGCTTGGGCTTCTGTTCCTTGCCCATGCGGGCCTCAAGGTCTTCGTGTTCACGCCGGCTGGCGCGGCCCAATTCTTCGGCAGCCTCGGCCTGCCTCCGGCCTTGGCCTACCTGACCATTGCGGCCGAAACAGCTGGTGGCATTGCCCTCATCGCCGGGTTCTTCACCCGTTGGGTCTCGCTGGCCCTGATCCCGATCCTGGTCGGTGCCATCGCATTCGTCCACGGTTCGGCCGGGTTCTTCTTCAACAATCCGAATGGCGGCTGGGAGTACCTGGCATTCTGGATCGCCGCTCTGGTGACGCAGGCCCTCCTGGGCGACGGCGCCATTGCGGTGCGGGCCGGATCGGCGAAGACTGCTCCGGCGTTGTCCACGCGTTCAGCCTAAGGTGCCCCCCATGGTCAAGCCCATTCCCCATGATGCCGCCGGAACAACGGCAGCACGCCCCATCGATCCCGGTGTCAGGATCGGCCATGTCCACCTGAAGGTGGCTGATCTCGAACGCTCGCTCGCCTTCTACTGCGGCGTGCTCGGCTTCGAGCTGATTCAGCGCTACGGCACTCAGGCCGCCTTCATCTCGGCAGGTGGCTACCATCACCACATCGGCCTGAATACCTGGGAGAGTAAGGGCGGCTCCCCGCCGCCTCCCGGCACCACGGGCCTCTATCATGTGGCGATCCTCTATCCGACGCGGGCGGCTCTCGCCGATGCGCTCTACCGGTTGGCCCAGGCTGGCATTCCCCTGCAGGGCGCGAGCGACCACGGAGTAAGCGAGGCGCTCTATCTGAGCGATCCCGACGGCAACGGCGTCGAACTCTATGTCGATCGGCCGCAGGACCAGTGGCCGAGGACGCCGGAGGGCGAACTCAAGATGGTCACCGAGCGCCTGGACCTGCAGGGTCTTCTGGCCAGTCGGGAAGCTTGACGAAATTCTCAAGTTGGGCAGCTTTAGCCTGGGGCAAGCAAAGAGGTCCGATCATGTGGAACGAGTTCAAGCAGTTCGCCCTGCGCGGTAACGTGGTCGATCTGGCCATCGGCATCATCATCGGTGTCGCCTTCGGCAGGATCGTGGATTCCCTCGTCGGCGATATTTTCATGCCCATCATTGGGGCCGTGACTGGCGGTCTCGACTTTTCAAACTACTTCACGGCCCTGTCCGGCAACGTCACGGCGACGGCACTTGAAGAGGCCAAGAAGCAGGGTGCTGTGCTCGGGTGGGGCAACTTCGTTACGGTCACCATCAACTTCATCATCATCGCCTGGATCCTCTTCCTCCTGGTCAAGGGCATGAACCGCCTGCGCCGCAGCGAGGATGCGAAGACCGGCACGGCCGACAAGCCGGCGGAAATCCCGGCCGACGTTAAGCTGCTGACGGAAATTCGCGACCTGATGAAGACCGGTCGCACCCTCTAATTCATCACCGGGTTCGATCGGACTCTTTGTCTTTTGTCATGAGACCTATTCGAGACTTGCCTTGAGAAGGTGAACAGGCCATGCCTGTTCGCCTGTCTTCGAGGAAATCCCCATGAACGTGCCCGTCTCGATCCCGTCCGTCCTCAACCTGCGCCCCGAGGCGGAGCAGGCTCCGACGAGCGGCATCGTCGACGTGTTCAGCTACGGTCGGCTGAAGCCCGGCATCATTCCGCTCTGGGTGGGCGAGGGCGACCTGCCGACGCCGTCCTTCATCTGCGAAGCGGCCGCTCAATCGCTGGCGAAGGGCGAGACCTTCTACACCTACCAGCGTGGTATCCCCGAACTGCGCCAAGCCATCGCGGGCTATCATGAACGGGTTTACGGCAAGGCCTTCGATCCGGAACGCTTCTTCGTCACCTCCGGCGGCATGCCCGCGATGCAGCTCGCCTTCCGCATGCTGGCGGGCAATGGCGACGAGGTGCTTGTCCCGACGCCGGCTTGGCCGAACTTCGCCGGCGCGATCACCATCACCGGCGCTCGCCCGGTTCCCGTGCCGATGACGATCGACGAAAAGGGCTGGCACCTCGATTTCGACCGGCTTGAGCAGGCGATCACGCCGCGCACCCGCGTCCTCGTCATCAACTCGCCCTCGAACCCCACCGGCTGGGTTGCGACCGGTGCGGATCTGCGCACCGCGCTCGATCTCGCACGGCGGCACGGGCTGTGGATCGTGGCGGATGAGATCTATGGCCGCTTCGTTCATGATCCGGAACTCACGGTTGACGGACGCACGCCCTCCTTCCGCGATGTGATGGAGCCGGAGGACAAGGTCATTTTCGTCCAGACCTTCTCCAAGAACTGGGCCATGACCGGCTGGCGTCTCGGCTGGCTGGAGGCGCCGCCGGCTTTGGGCCAGGTCATCGAGAATCTCGTGCAGTACCAGACCTCCGGGACGCCGGTCTTCATCCAGCGCGCCGGCGTCGCCGCCATCGAGCAGGGCGAGAGCTTCCTGGCCGATCAGATCGCCAAGGCCCGTTACGGTCGGGAGATCGTCGGACGGCTGGCAGAGACGGGTCTCGTGGAATTGCCGCCGCCGAGCGGCGCCTTCTATGCCTTCCTGAAGATCAAGGGCGCGACGAACGCCAAGGACATCGCCTTCCGGCTCATCGACGAGGCGAATGTCGGCCTTGCGCCGGGCTCCGCCTTCGGCGAGGCCGGCGAGGGCTACCTGCGCCTGTGCTATCTGCGCAGGCCGGAGGACGTGGAAGAGGCCGTCCGCCGTATCAGCGAAGCCCTGCCGAAGCTCGTGGCCTGAGCCGAAGCCCTTCTACGAAGGCGGGATCACACCCTTCTTCAGGATGAAGCAGCCGTAGAAGCGGCGCTCGCCGGTCGCCACGATGGCATAAGCCTTCTTTGCGCGCTCGTAGAACGCAAAGCGTTCGACCGAGCCCATGGGCCAGGTGTCGCGCCCGGCGTCGCGTTGGGCGACGGCATCGATCGCCGCCTGGGCCTCCTGTTGAATCGCCGGGAGTTCGTCAGGATTGCCGACGACCTCCATGCGCTCGGCGGGATATTCGACGAAGCTGTCGAGCGGCATCAGCGATAGGACGGCACGGATGGCCTGAGGCGAGCCGATATTGTCCGTGCGGATCAACCGGCCGTAGGTCGTCTGGCGCGCGATGGAATCGGCGGGAAAATTGGCATCGCAGATCACGAGATCGTCGCCATGGCCCATGGCTTGGAGCACATACAGCAGATCCGCATTGAGCGCCGGGTCGATTCCGTGTAGCACCGTTTCCTCCATGGCTTGGTTGATGGGGGCAATCTCAGCAGGCTTTTGAGCTCTCTGCAACGCTTCAGTCCGGCATGGCAGACCGTGACAGCATGCCTTGTGCGCACCAACGGCATTTGACGCGATGGTGAAGGACGTTCATGAGCAGAGCCGTGATGCGTCTCGTCCTCGCCCATCTCATTCAGATCCTGGTTGCCGCTCTCGGCGGGCTCGTCTTCCACTGGCTCGGCGTTCCGGCCGCTTGGCTGTCGGGTGCCGCCATCGCGGCCACCTTGTGGGGCCTCACCGGCTGGGCCGTTCCCCTGCCGAGGGCGCTTGCCGATGCCGCGATGCTGATCTCGGGCGCCGCCATGGGCGCAGCCGTCTCGCCGGCCGCCATTTCCGCCATGGGCCGTTATCCAGGCAGTCTCATCCTGCTGGTCATCGGCGTCGTGGCGATCTCGGCCGCTTCGACCGCCTGGCTCACCCGCATGTCTGGCTGGCGCAAGGCCGATGCGGTGCTGGCCTCCGTGCCCGGTGCCCTTTCGACTGTTCTGGCGGTGGCCGCCGACCGAAAAGCGGAGGTGGCCTCCATCGCCATCGTGCAGAACTTCCGTCTCTTCGTGCTGATCGCGCTCCTGCCGAGCCTCGTCGTGGTCACGGGAGGTGGAGGGAATGTCGGCGCTCTGATCGGCGAGGGGCTTCCTGTCGAGAGTCCGGAGGGCATGGCCTTCATTCTTCTGGGCGGACTCGCTCTAGGGAGGGTGTTCGGCCGGCTGAAAGTGGCCGCTCCGATCCTTCTCGGCGCCACCATCGTCAGTTCCGTCAGCCATGGCACGGAATGGGTGACGGGCGTCGTCCCTCCGGTGATCGCCACGGGCGGCCTCGTGCTGATCGGGCTTTTCATCGCCGAACGGTTCCGCAACGTCCAACGCTCAACCCTGCGGCGGGCGCTGGTGGCTGCTTTCGGATCCTTCACGGTCGGCATGGTGGTGGCCGCACTCTTCGCCGGTGCTGCGGCTTGGGTCGCAGGGGTCAGCTTCGCCAACGGACTTGTGGCTTTTGCCCCCGGCGGCCTCGAAGCCATGACCGTGCTGGCGCTGATCCTCGGGCTCGATCCGCTTTATGTGGGCATCCACCACCTTGTCCGCTTCCTGGGCATCGGTCTGGTTCTGCCGCTTCTCATCGGGTGGCTGCAACGACGCCGGCCGGAAGCCGCGGAATAGGCCTTTACGATCTCCCGCTCCGCAGCCGCTCGACAGCCTCCATGCGTGGCTTGGCGGTGTCCCACAGGTGTTTGGTAACGGCCGCGACGAGGGCCTCCGTCAGGAGCAGAAGACCGGCGGACGAGTCCCAGTTGGAAGGTGCCACGATGTGCGCCGGCAGCACGTGCCGGGCGACGCGGGCGATGGGTGAGAGCCAGGGATCGGTGAGAAGGACGACAGTCGCGCCCTGTTTCGCCGCCGTCTCGCACAAGGCCGTGACATCCTCCTGATAGCGGCGGATGTCGAAGGCGACGATCACGTCCTTGCGGCCGATCTCGATCAGCCGGTCGCGCCATAGGACGGGCTGGCCCTCGATGAAATCCACATGGCTGCGCACGATGCGGAAATGGCTCTCGGCATAGCGCGCCAGCGCCCCCGTGAAGCGCCCGCCGGTAAAATGGATATGCCGGCGCGGATCCGAGAGCAGTGCCACGACCGCCTCGAACTCGGCCGGGGCGATGTTCTCCACCGTCGCCCGTAAGTTCCCGATGACGGCTTCCGCAAAGGAAGCAAGCGCCGGCGCCCCCTGGCCCTTGTCGGAGGGGCTGGCCTTGGCGAGCGGCGACAGGAGCTGGGCTTCCAGTTCTTCGCGCAGATGCCTCTGGAAATCCGGAAAGCCGCCGAAGCCCAGCCGCGTGACGAATCGCAGGACTGACGGTGCGGAAATGCCGGCCCGGGAGGCGAACTCGGCCACCGTATCGAGCCCGGCGAAGGGATAATGGCTCAGGAGAAGGTGGGCGGCACGCTTCTCGCTGGGCGTGAAGGTATCCATCTCATGCCGGATGCGCTCGGCCAGGCTCGGGGGATCGGTGGGGGAGGGGCGATGGTCGTCACGCATACCGGATTGATTCACACCTCCTCCTTGACGCTTTTGAAAAGCTGTATCAGAAATTTCAGAACACGATAAAAATAAAAGAAACGTATCAAGCGTTCAAACGGGAACCGACCTGCCTTGAGGCAGGTCAATGGAGAGCCGCATGACGCAGGCGAGTCGGAAGCCGGGCGATCTGTCCTCTGCCGCAACGGCAGAGCAGCCGGTTGCCGCCGTGGGGAATCCGCAGGGCCGCTCGCCGATCCTTCTCATCTGCGAACATGCCTCCAACCGCCTTCCGGTGCGCTATGGCACCCTCGGGCTCGGGGCTGCCGAGCTGGAAAGCCACATTGCCTGGGACCCCGGGGCACTCGGCGTGGCGAAAGAACTCTCGCGCCTGCTCGATGCACCCCTGATCCATGCCACCGTTTCGCGCCTCGTGCTCGACCTCAACCGGGAGCCGTCCGCGCCGGACTCGATCTGGACGCTCAGCGAACGCACCACGATCCCGGGCAACGTCGATCTCGACGAGACGGAGCGGGCGATCCGCGTCCGCGAGGTGTACGATGCGTTTCACGGCACGGTCGACGCCTTCGCGAATGCCCGAAGGGCAGCAGGGCAGCTGACTGCAATCGTCTCCATCCATTCCTTCACACCGGTCTACCAGGATGTGCCGCGCCCTTGGCAGATCGGCCTGATCTTCAACCATGACGAGCGCTATGCGCGCAGCGTCGAGGCCGGATTGAAGCAGGATCCGGCGCTCGTCGTGGGCATGAATGAACCCTATTCGCCGGCGGATCGGGTGTTTCACACCCTCGAGCGCCACGCCGAGAGGCGCGGCCTTCCCCCGCTGATGATCGAAATCCGCAACGACCTGATCCGCACACAAGACGGACAGGCGTCGTGGGCCAACCGTCTGGCGCCGCTTTTGAGGGAGGGGGCACGGACGCTCTGATGACGGGCATGGCGCAGAATGTGCCGTGACCCGAAAGACAGAACTTCTTGGAGGATCAACTCGATGTCAGTCGGACAAGGAAGTACCGGGGTGCATGCCCCACCGGCGGGAGCGCAGGGCGCCGCCGGCATTACCTATACCACGGTGGATGAAAGCTATTTCGAGGCGCGGCGTCTCAAGCGTCATGCGCGCGTCTGGTCGCTCTGGGCGCTCGGTGTCGGGGCGGTGATTTCGGGCCATTATTCCGGCTGGAATTTGGGCCTCACGAACGGCTTCGGCGCGATGTTCTTCGCGACCATCATCATCGCGATCATGTATCTCGGCCTCACCTTCTCGCTCGCCGAGATGTCGCCGGCTCTGCCGCATACGGGCGGTGCCTATTCCTTCGCCCGCACCTCGATGGGGCCGTGGGCGGGATACATCACGGGCATCGCGGAGAACATCGAGTTCGTGCTCACGCCAGCCGTGATCGTGTTCTTCATCAGCTCGTACCTGTCGGCGATCTTCGATACGTCGCCGGCCTTCCAGCCGGTCTACTGGGTGCTGTGCTACGCGCTGTTTGTCGGGCTCAACATCATCGGCGTCGAGCTCTCGTTCAAGGTCACGGTGTCGGTGACGGTGGCGGCTCTCGCGGTGCTGGCCTTCTTCTACGTGTCGGTGCTGTTCTCCGGCCAGTTCGACTTCTCGCGCTGGGCGCTGAATATCGGCCCTGATGGTGCGGAGCTGCCGAACGGCGACGGCCCGTTCCTGCCCATGGGCGTGGGCAGCATTCTGGCCTCACTGCCCTTCGCAGTCTGGCTGTTCCTCGCCATCGAGCAGCTGCCGCTCGCGGCGGAGGAGTCCCATGATCCGCAGAAGGATATGCCCAAGGGTATCATCGCCGGTATCCTCACGCTGATTGCCTCCGCGTTCCTCGTGCTCTTCCTGAACACGGGCATCGCGCCGGGCGCGGCGGGCCTCGGGAAATCCGGCGAGCCGCTGCTCGACGGTTTCCGCACCCTGTTCGGCACGGATATCGCAAAGATCCTGGCGGCCGTCGCGGTGATCGGACTGATCGCTTCATTCCACACCATCATCTTCGCCTTCGGGCGGCAGATCTACTCGCTCTCGCGGGCAGGCTACTTCCCGAGCTTCCTGTCGGTCACGCACGGAGAGCGCAAGACTCCACACATGGCACTGATCGCAGGCGCTGTGCTCGGACTCCTGGTGATGCTGATCATCTGGTTCGCACGCGGCGCCGAGGCCGGTGCCACCGTCATCGGCGGCACGCTGCTCAACATGGCGGTCGCCGGCGCGATGCTGGCCTACTTCATGCAGGGCATGTCTTATATCGTGCTCAAGAAGAAGTTTCCGAACCTGCACCGGCCCTATACGAGCCCCTTCGGCGTTGCGGGTGCGGTGATCTGCATGGCGATCGCGGCGGTGACGCTCTACTTCCAGCTCACGGACTCGGTCTTCCAGACCGCCGTCATCGGCGTCGCCATCTACTATGCGGTGATGATGGCCTACTTCCTGCTCATCGGGCGCCATAAGCTCATTCTTTCGCCGGAGGAGGAGTTTGCGCTCACGAAGGGTGAGAGCGAGTACAAGTCCCATTGATGCCAACCGGGAGCGCGCAACTGCGCGCTCCTCTTTTCCTCTTCGGTCAAGGTTTTTCGTATGGACGCTCCCAAGATCAAGAATGCCGCCGAGGCTGCGGAATATGTGCGCAGCCGCGACCTTCCTTTCGTGAAAGTCGGCGTGACCGATGCCGACGGCATCATGCGCGGCAAATACATGGCCCGCGACAAATTCGAATCCGCGCTCGAGAAGGGTTTCGGCTTCTGCGACGTGGTGCTGGGTTGGGACTCCAACGATCAGCTGTATGACAACACAAAGCTCACGGGCTGGCACACGGCCTATCCGGATGCCGCGGTACGGGTGCTGCCGGAGACCATGCGCCTCATTCCGTTCGAGAACGATCTTCCGTTTTTCCTCGCCGAGTTCGAAGGCTACGCGGAGGCGGCCTGTCCGCGCGGCGTGCTGCGTCGTGTACTGAAGAAGGCGGAGGATATGGGCTTTGCCGTGTCGGCGGCGGCCGAGTTCGAGTTCTTCCTGTTCGAAGAAACACCACATTCCGTGCGCGAGAAGAACTATCGTGACCTGAAGAACATCACGCCGGGCTTCTTCGGCTACTCGGTGCTGCGCTCCGGCGTTCATGCGGATTTCTACCACGAGCTCCTCGACCTCGCGAACAAGATGGATTTCGAGATCGAAGGCCTGCATACCGAGACCGGGCCCGGCGTTCTGGAAGCGGCGATCCGCGTCGACGACGCGTTGAAGGCCGCCGACAAGGCGGCCCTGTTCAAGACATACACCAAGATTCTCGCGCAGCGGCGCGGCTGGATGGCGACCTTCATGGCGAAGTGGTCGCGTGACTGGCCCGGCCAATCCGGCCATCTGCACACCTCTTTACGCGATATCAGCAGCGGCAAGGGCGCGTTCTACGACGCACAGGCTAAGCACAACATGTCAGAGACGATGCGTTGGTTCGTCGGCGGTCAGCAGAAGCTGATGCCGGAACTGCTCGCCATGGTCGCCTGCACGGTGAACAGCTACACGCGACTGATCCCTGGCTTCTGGGCGCCGACCGATTCCGCCTGGGGTGTCGAGAACCGCACCACGGCCCTGCGCGTCATTCCCGGTTCCGAAAAGTCGCAGCGCGTAGAGTACCGGGTCGCTGCCGCCGACATCAACCCGTATATCGCGCTCGCCGCCGCCATCGGCTCCGGCCTCTGGGGCATCGAGAACCGGATCGATCCGGGTGAGCCCATCGAAGGCAATGCCTATGCGGTCGAGCATCCCGGGGAGCGGGCTCTGCCGCGCTCCCTCGGCGAGGCCGCCGAGCGTCTGAAGGGCTCCAAGGCGGCACGTGAACTCTTCGGCGACACTTTCGTCGAGCATTACGCTGCCACGCGCGAATGGGAGGAGCGTGAGGCCCGCAAGGCCATCACCGACTGGCAGCTCGCCCGTTACTTCGAGATCATCTAAAAGACCCGTCCAGACCCAAAGCACAGGAGAGGACCATGATTCTCTGGGATCATGGTCTTTCAGACATAACATCATGGCCGATACCGATATCGTCTGCATTTCCCCCATCGACGGACGCGAGCTCGTCCGCCGACCGATCATGTCCGAGGCTGCCATCGATGCCGCCGTTGCCTCGGCGCGCGAAGCACAAAAGACCTGGCGCAAGACCTCCTTGGCCGAACGAGCGCAAAGGGTCTCCGCCTTCCTGGATGCGCTGCTTGCCATGAACCAGGAGGTGGTGCCCGAAATCGCCCTGCAGATGGGCCGCCCGGTGCGCTATGGCGGCGAGTTCCGCGGGGTCGAGGAGCGCGCGCGCTACATGATCGGGATTGCGGAGAAGAGCCTGCAGCCCATCCCTGCCGACGACGAGAAGCCGGGCTTTAGCCGCATGATCAAGCGCGAGCCCGTGGGGCTCGTGCTGGTTATTGCACCCTGGAACTATCCCTATCTCACCGCCATCAACACCATCGTGCCGGCGCTCATGGCCGGCAATGCGGTGCTCTTGAAGCATGCCTCCCAGACGGTGCTCGCCGGCGAGCGCTTTCAGATGGCAATGGATCGAGCGGGGATGCCGAAGGGCCTGTTCCAGAATCTGCACCTGAGTCACGACCAGACGAGCCGCATCCTGGGCTCAGGCCTCGTCGATCACTGCAATTTCACCGGCTCCGTCTCCGGCGGCCGTGCTATCGAGCGGGCAGCGGCAGGCACTTTCACCTCGCTCGGCCTCGAACTTGGCGGCAAAGACCCAGCCTATGTGCGCGAGGATGCCAATATCGATCACGCCATCGAGAACCTCGTGGATGGCGCGTTCTTCAACTCGGGCCAGTGCTGTTGCGGCATTGAGCGGATCTATGTGCACGAGAAGCATTACGACCGTTTCGTCGAGGGTGCGGTCAATCTCGTGAACACATACGTGCTCGGCAACCCGCTCGACGAGACCACGACGCTTGGTCCGATGGCGCACAAGCGCTTCGCCGATCTGGTGCGTCAGCAGAACGCGGAAGCAGTGGCGAAGGGCGCGAAGGCGCATATCGATCCCAGGCGCTTTGCCGCGGATGTGGGCAACTCCACCTATCTGGCGCCGCAGGTGCTGACCAACGTGGATCACGCCATGAGCGTGATGCGCGAGGAGAGCTTCGGCCCGACGGTCGGTATCATGAAGGTGAATGGCGACGAGGAGGCGATCCGCCTCATGAATGACTCGCCCTACGGCCTCTCCGCCGCCATCTGGACATCGGATGTCGATGCCGCCGAGGCCATCGGCGAGGAGCTGGAGACCGGCACCGTCTTCATGAACCGCTGCGACTATCTCGATCCCGCGCTCGCCTGGACAGGTGTGAAGGATACCGGCCGTGGCGCAAGCCTGTCGCGGCTTGCCTACGAGTCGCTCACCCGTCCGAAATCCTACCATCTCCGTCAGATCTGATTGCACCCATCATGACCCAATCTCCCCGCTCCAACTGGAATTACCCCACCGCCATTCGCTTCGGCGCAGGCCGCATCGCGGAACTGGCCGAGGCCTGCAAGACCGTCGGTATGTCGGCACCGCTCATCGTCACCGATCCGTTTCTGGCGACTCAGCCCATGACCAAGGCGGCGCTGGATCAACTGACGAGCGCCGGCTTGAGGGGTGCGATCTTCTCGGACATCAAGCCGAACCCGGTCGAGACGAATGTCTACAAGGGTCTTGAGGCCCTGAAGGCCGGCAGCCACGACGGCGTCGTCGCCTTCGGCGGCGGATCGGCACTCGATGCCGGCAAGGTCATCGCCTTCATGGCGGGTCAGACCCGTCCCATGTGGGATTTCGAGGATATCGGCGACTGGTGGACCCGTGCGGACCCTAAAGGCATTCTCCCGATCATCGCCGTGCCGACGACGGCGGGCACAGGCTCGGAAGTCGGTCGCGCCGGCGTGATCACGCAGGAAGCGACGCATACCAAGAAGGTGATCTTCCACCCGCTGATGATGCCGAAGATCGTGATCTGCGATGCGGAGCTCACGGTGGGCATGCCGCCGCACATCACGGCGGGCACGGGTCTCGATGCGCTCGCGCATTGCATCGAGGCTTATTGTGCGCCGGGCTATCACCCGATGGCGGACGGCATTGCGGTCGAGGGTATCCGCCTTGTGAGAGAATACCTGCCGCGGGCGTACAAGGACGGCAGGGACATCGAGGCTCGTGCGCAGATGATGTCGGCTGCCGCCATGGGCGCCACCGCGTTCCAGAAGGGGCTCGGTGCGATCCACGCCCTCTCGCATCCGACCGGCGCGATCTACGACACCCACCACGGCCTGACCAATGCGGTCTTCATGCCTTATGTGCTGGTCTACAACCGAAAGGCCATCGAGACCCGCATCGAGCGGCTCGCCGCCTATATCGGCCTAGAGCCTTCGTTCCAGGCCTTCCTCGATTGGGTGCTGCAGCTGCGTAAGGATCTTGGCGTACCGCACACCCTGGAAGGCCTGAAGGTCGATGCGTCTCGGTTCGACGAAATGTCCGAGATGGCGCCCGCCGATCCCACCGCCAGCGGCAATCCGGTGCCGATCACCAAGGAGACCGCCCGCAGGCTCTTCGAGGATGCCCTGGCGGGACGTCTGTGATCCACTGATCGTGAATGGCAAAGGCACCGCTGATCCCCGCAGCGGTGCCTTTGTCGTGAGTGTGCCTGTTCGTTAAGCGGCAGCCTTCAGGGGGCTCTTGCGCTCGGCCCGGAGCGACTTGAGTGCTTCCGTCCAGCGGGAGAGTTCGTCGAGCATCGTGGCAGCCGAGGCCTTGTAGATGTCAGGGGCGTTGAGATTGCCGGCCTCGTCCAGGTTCTGGAACACCATCGGCATGGGCACGCCTTCCGGAATCGGCATCATCTTCAGGGTCGTGACGATCTGCTTCGCCACCTGAACCGAGCGGAGGCCGCCCGAAATGCCACCATAGCTCACGAAACCGGCGGGAGCGTAGTTCCATTCGCGAGACAGGTAATTGAGCGCGTTCACGAGAGCAGGAGGCGGGGCGTAGTTGTATTCCGGCGTCACGAACACGAAGGCGTCGGCTGAGCCCACGCTCGCGGCCCAGGCTTTCGTGTGAGTGTGCTGATAGTTCTGCTTCATCGGGTGTTCGGGCTCATTGAAGACCGGCAGGTTGAACTCCGCCAGATCGACCAGAACAGGTTCGAACTTGCCATGCTCGGCCGTGTAGTCGCTGAACCACTGGGCGATGCTGGGGCCGATCCGGCCGGGACGGGTGCTGGCGATGATGATGTGAAGCTTGGGCTTCATGAGACATCCTTAATTTGCATTCGAGGGCCGGAACCCTTAAGTTCCGTTTTGTAACCAGGGCTCATTAAGTAACTTCCTGAGCGCCGCGCAAGGAGGCACTTTCATGTCACCCAGTCACATCCATGTTCCCACCGACTGCCGGACGGTGACGGAGATCCTGTCGCGCGTCGGCGACAAGTGGAGCGTGCAAGTCGTCGTCCAGATGGGCGAAGGGCCCAAGAGATTCAATGAGTTACGCCGATCCGTGACCGGAATCTCGCAGCGCATGCTGACCCTGACGCTGCGCGGGCTGGAACGAGACGGGCTCGTCACGCGCACCGTCTACCCGACTATTCCTCCCCGGGTAGATTACCAGCTCACAGGGCTGGGTTGCTCCCTGCTCAAGACGGTGAGGGGCTTAGGCGAGTGGGCGATCCAGAATCGGGACGAGATTTTGGCGGCACGACGTCGCTTCGATGAAGGCGGCACCGGCTCCGCACTTCGGCAGTCTGACGCCGCTTGAGAGGCTTTAGGACGTAGCCCTGTGCTCCAGGATCTCCCAGAGGGCCCGGTCGTGGAAGGTCACGATAGCCCCGTCGGCGCCGATCTCCCTCATCTCGTCTCCGGTCAATCCGGTCAGAACGCCAAAGGAGAACAGGCCGGCGGCTTTGGCGGCCCTCATGCCCGAGGGAGAATCCTCGAAGGCGATGGCCTCGTCCGCCTGGATGCCGAGGCGCTCCAGGGCTGTCAGGTAGGGCATGGGATCGGGCTTGCCGCGCTCGACCTGTTCGATGGTGACCTTGACCTCGAAACGGTCAATGATGCCCAGAATGTCGAGAATATGGGTCGCATTTAGGACAGGAGCATTCGTCACGAGGGCAATCCTGACGCCGTGGCAATCTGCCCAATCAAGCAACTCGACCAAGCCTTCCAGCGGCCTGAGCTCTCGCGCCAAGCGACGGAAGGCGGCTTCCTTACGTTCGGCATAGGCTTCATGCTCCTCGACCGGCAGGTGGGGCAGGAGGGAGGCAAATATCGCCTCGTTGGTGTGGCCGATGATCGAGCTGCGATAGAGATCATCGTCGATAGTAACCCCTTCCGGCTCCAGGATTTCCGCAAAAGCCTTGAGGTGAACAGGGTCGCTATGCACCAATGTTCCATCCATATCGAAGATCAGGGCTTTGAGCATCAGGACGTCTCTCAACAATGTCGGGTCTCGAGGCGAGGAAATAGACCGCTTCGCCCTGGAAGGCACCCCGTTGGAATTGCAACCCTGCTCTATAGATAATCGAGGAACTGATAAACCATATAAAGCGTGATCCCACCGATGGTTCGCATCCCTTCGCGCCTGTCCGACGAGATATCCCGATGCGGGTAATCGACAGGCTTAGGCTTCTTTATGAAGGCGATACGCGGGAAGCGCATCACTTTCGTTACGCTCTTCTGGTCTTCGACGTGACGACGATCCTTTTCATCGTCGTCACGTCCTTCCTGCCGCGCTCACCGGCTTTCGAGTGGATGGACGTGATCATCGGCTTGATCGTTCTGGCGGACTTCTCGGCTCGCCTTGCGATCAGCCGAACGCCATGGCGGGATCTGGCTCACCCAACGACGCTGGCGGATGTTGCGGCCATCGTGTCCTTTCTCGCCCCGGTCGTGGGAGAGGGCATCGGTTTCCTCAGGATCCTGCGGACACTGCGCCTGCTGCGCACCTATCAGCTGCTCGTCCGCCTGCGGGCCGACAGTGTGTTTTTCCGGCGCAACGAGGATCTGATTATCGCTGCCGTCAATCTCGGCGTCTTCATCTTCATCATGACCGGCTTCGTCTACGAGACGCAGCGCTGGACGAACACGAAGATCGGCAACTACATCGACGCGCTGTACTTCACCATCGCAGCGCTCACCACGACCGGTTTCGGCGATATCACGCTGACCGGGACGCTGGGGCATCTGATCTCGGTCGTAATCATGATCTTCGGCGTCACGCTCTTCCTGCGTCTCGTGCAGGTGCTGCTGAGACCCGATAAGGTGCGCTTTCCCTGTCCGGTCTGCGCCCTGCAGCGGCACGACCGCGATGCTGTGCATTGCAAGGCCTGCGGCACGGTCCTCAATATTCCGGACGAAGGGGCGATCTGAAGGCGTCAGAGACCTTTGCACTTGCGTAGAAAGGTTTCTTTTCCTGGTTCATTGCCATGTCTGACGGGGAACCGGATCCACGAAAAATGCTCTAGGCGTGCGGAATGATAGCGACGCCGCGCTGCGTCGTGAACGAAATCGACACGGGTGTGCCCGGGGCGATCGGCTCCTTGCGTCCATATTGGACGACAAACAGGTTCCCGATAGCAGTCTCCACTTCGTATTCCACCTGCGTGCCGAGATAGGAGGCTTTTCGCACCGTTCCGGTCAGCGCGCCGGCGATGGGGGCTGACTCGTCGAGCAGGATCGCATCGGGCCGCACGGCGAGTTTGACGGTTCCCTGGTTGGCGTTTCTGTGAGGTAGCTGGAGGCTCAAATTGCCGATGCTCACCTGCGCCATCGGTCCTGCAATGCTCACCAGTTCGCCGTTGATGATATTGGCATCCCCGATAAAGTCGGCCACGAACAGGTTGGCCGGCTCCTCATAAAGCTCGCGCGGTGCTCCGGTCTGGGCGATCCGCGCATTCGACATCACGATGATGTGGTCGGAGACGGCGAGAGCTTCCTCCTGATCGTGTGTCACGTAGGCCACCGTCAGATTGAGGCTCTGCTGCAGTTCGCGGATATCCTCGCGCACGCGGCGGCGGAGCTTTGCGTCAAGATTCGACAGCGGCTCGTCGAAGAGCAGGACCTGAGGCTCCAGCACGAGCGCGCGCGCCACCGCCACACGCTGCTGCTGTCCGCCGGAAAGCTCGGACGGTGCGCGCTTCTCCAGGCCTTTGAGGCCGATCAGTGATAGCTTTTCCATTGCCATCTCGTAGGCGTCTTTCTTCGAGACACCTTGCACGGAAGGTCCATAGGCCACGTTCTCCAGCACCGACATGTGTGGAAAGAGCGCGTAAGACTGGAACACCATGCTCACGTCCCGGTCGGCGGCGGACAGGTTCGTCACGTCGCGTCCGCCGATAAGGATCTGGCCCTCGCTCGCCATCTCGAGGCCGGCGATCATCCGTAGCGTCGTGGTCTTGCCACAACCGGAGGGGCCGAGCAGGGTCACGAGTTGTCCCGGTTCGATGGTAAAGGAGACGTCATCCACCGCAGTGACGTTGCCGTAGCGCTTCGTCACATTGCGGAACTGCACCGAAGCCGCCTGCTTCTTCAAGGCCCCAGGGCGAGGCAGAGTATGGATGGAAGAGATCTTGTTCATGGGACCGCCTGCACGGCAACGGGAGAGGGAGCAGTGCTCGCGCTGCGGCGTCCGAGGCGCCGCTCGCCCACAGCCAGCTGGATCGCCACGATGGCGAGGAGCATGACGAGGATGAGCACGGTGGAATAGGCAATCGCGAGGCCGAACTCGCCCGCCTCGACGCGACCGACGATGTAGGTCGTCGCCATGTTGTATTCGGCAGTGACGAGGAAGATCACGGCGCTCACGGCCGTCATGGCGCGTACGAAGGAATAGACGAGGGAGGCAACGATGGCTGGCCGCAGCAGCGGCAGCACAATGCGGCGCATGGTGGTCGACGAGCCGGCTCCCAGCGTCAATGAGGCTTCATCGAGGCTCTTGTCGATCTGGCTCAGGGTCGCGATGCCGGAGCGCACACCCACGGGCATGTTGCGGAACACGAAGCACATCACGAGGATGAAGCCTGTTCCGGTGATCTCGATCGGCGGCACATTGAAGGCGAGGATATAGGATACGCCGACGACCGTGCCGGGAATGGCGAAGCTCAGGAGCGTGCCGAACTCGAAGGCGCGCTGTCCGGAGAAGCGCTGGCGGGTGAGGAGGTAGGCGGTGAGCAGGCCGATCGCAGCCGTGAGTGGGGCGGAGAGAGCGGCCACTTTCACGGTGGCGAAGAAAGAATCCCAGGCCGAACCCGAGAAGTAGAAGCCTGAATCTGAGCTCTCGACGCGGAAGGCGGTGAGGAAGTGCTCGAGGGTCGGCGTGTAGTCGCGGCCCATGGAGCGCACGAAGGCGCCCACAACGATGACGGCATAGACGGCGACGGTGAAACTCGCCCATGGAATGGCGGTGAAATAGGAAGCCAGTGCCACCCGGCGCGGCAGCGGCAGCGGAATGCCGGCATCCCCCTTGCCGGTGACCGTGGTGTAGACCTTCTTGCCGAGCCAGGCATGCTGGAGCCAGAAGGCCCCCAGCGTGAAGGCGAGCAGGATGATCGACAGCACGGCCGCGCGTCCCTGATCCTGCTGCGCGCCGACGACGGCAAAGAAGATCTTGGTGGAGAGCACTTCATAGTTTCCACCGAGCACCAGCGGATTGCCGAAGTCGGCCAAACTCTCGACGAAGCCCAGGAGGAAAGCGTTGGCGAGGCCCGGACGCATGAGCGGCAGCGTCACGGTCCAGAAGGTCGTCCAGCTTTTCGCACGCAAAGTCTGTGAAGCTTCTTCGAGCGTCGGACTGATGCCCTGGACCACGCCAATGAGAACCAGGAATGCGATGGGCGTGAAGGCCAGGAGCTGGGCGATGAGCACACCGGGCAATCCATAGATCCAACGCGAACGCGGCACACCGAACCATTCCCATAGGACGTTGGAAAGCGCTCCCGAACGGCCGAAGAGCAGGATGAGCGCGAGACCGATCACGAAAGGCGGCGTGATGATGGGCAGAACGCTCATCACGCGCAAAAGCTTCTTGAAGCGGAACTCCGTGCGGGTCGCGATCAGCGCGAAAGCAAGACCCAGCGCCGTGGTGCCAACGCCCACGAGCAGGCCGAGGAAGAGCGTGTTCCAGGCCACACCGCAGCGCAGATTGCTCGACAGGCAATCCAGGCCCCAGATTGATCTGTCCATGAACTTCCCGAAGAACTCGAAGGGAGCAAAATTGCCGCTGTTGTCGGCAAAGGCGCTCGCAAGAATGGTCGTGACCGGGAAGAAGACGAAGACAGCGATCAGCGCGATGACGACACCGATGGAGGATGTGACGAAAGCATCGCCGCGGCACCAGCCGTGGGCCGCAAGGCCGTGGCAAAGGACGATGAGGAAGGCCGTTGCGGTTAGGGCCGCACCATAGCCCATGCCGGCCTGACTCGGACCGGGCTCGCCGAAAAGACCCCTTAAGATGTCGAGCATCCAGCCGTTAAGGCCGATGGAAAAGCCTTGGACGACGATGAGAGCGAGGCCGAGCAGGCCTGACGCGATGAGCCAGTTGCCGT
This sequence comes from Microvirga sp. 3-52, assembly GCF_018383585.1. Taxonomy (GTDB): domain Bacteria; phylum Pseudomonadota; class Alphaproteobacteria; order Rhizobiales; family Beijerinckiaceae; genus Microvirga. The sequence continues at coordinate 34,202 of NZ_JAHAMK010000016.1, read as the reverse complement.
TGGTCTGGGCCGCTGGGCGAAACACCGGAGCCAGGGCCATGCAGAGGGGCACCAGAATCGGCAGAAGCCACCATGCTCCTCCGAGCCCATGAATCAAGGCCGATCCGCTGACAAAATAGTCCGTGAGGGTGAGGACGGCAGTGCGGTCGAAGCCATACCAGGGCAGGAGGGCAAAGCCGACCCAGCTTAGAACGATCCAGCCAAGGGTTGCCCGTGACATCTTTCTGTTCCCACCTCAAGACCGATGCATTGCCGGCCTGTACTGTAATCAGGTCATGGATGTACTCCGGCGAAGCGGAACCCGCTTCGCCGGAGCCTGTTAAAGCCAACTATTTCGGCAGGTTCTTAACCTCGTTGTCCCACTTGGAGAGGAGGCGCTTGCGCTCGGCCGAGGAGCCGTATTTCGCGAAGTCGAAGTTGATCAGCTTGATATCGCTGAGCTTCGGTGACTGAGGCGGAATCGGCGTACTCTTGTTCGAGGGCACCTGATATGACTTGGCGTCGGCGCCGAGCTTCTGCGCATCGGCCGTAAGCGCCCAGTCGTAGAACTTCTTGGCGTTGTCCATGTTCTTGGCGCCCTTGATGAGCGACATGGAGCCGATCTCATAGCCTGTTCCCTCACAGGGAGCGACCACCTTCACCGGGGCCTTGTCGACGACCATCGTCACGATGTCGTGCATGAAGGCGATGCCGGCGGTCGTCTCGCCGAGAGCCATGGCCTTGGCGGGAGCGGCGCCCGACTTGGTGTATTGGTTGACGTTCTTGTGCAGGGCCTTGAGGTATTCGAAGCCTTTGTCCTCGCCCATGATCTGCACGATGGTGGCAAGAAGCGTGTACGCGGTGCCGGAGGAGTTCGGGTCCGCGACCTGAACCTCATCCTTCAGCTCGGGCTTCAGCAGATCCGCCCAGCATTTCGGCTCCGGGATGTTGTTGGATTTGACCAGGTCCGTGTTGTAGCCGAAGCCGAGAGCTCCGGAATAGATGCCGACGGTGCGGCCCTTGGACTGCTCCCACTGCCGCACGGCCCAGTCCTGCAATTCGCCCATCTTCGGCGACTTGTACTCTTCGGTGATGCCCTCTTCTGCCGCCTGCATGTGCGGATCGCCCGTGCCACCCCACCAGATGTCAGCACGGGGATTGGCAGCCTCCGCCTTGACCTGGGCATAGACCTCGCCTGCGCTCTTGCGGGTCATGGAGACCTTGATGCCCGTTTCACGCTCGAAGGCGGTCGTCATGGCGCGACACCATTCCTCCTGCACGCCACAATACATGACCAGCGCTCCTTGCGCCTGGGCCGTTCCTGCGGACATGAAGGACAAGGCTGTCATGGTGCCTGCCAGCATGGTTGCCGCAACGAGATTCTTCTTCACATTCATTCGATCCTCCCAGAGTGCCGTTTCTGTTATTGATTGGTCGGCTAAGCTCTCCCCATTGAGACGGCGGGTCAAGAGCCTAGCCGGTCCTTTAAATCTGAATCTTTAGAATAAGATGCCGTCTCATGGCTCCTTTGCGATCCCGGTCGCCTGGGTGAGCGCATCGGCCAGTTCCGGCGTGCAGGCCAGAACGGGATTACCCTTCCTGAGGCCGTCCTTGGCCAGAAAGTCGTTAGTCCAGCCCCCAGCCTCTTCGATGATCAGAAGGCCGGCCAGGGCATCCCAGGAATTGATGTGGAGCTCGCAATAGGCATCGATCCGACCGTCCGCAACGTAAGCCAAGCCCAGCGTGCCCGATCCCGCACGGCGTACATTGGCACCGGCTGTCTTCAACTTGTCGATCACGGCGATATAGGGCTCTGGTGGCAGGCGCGAGGACCAGCCTGCTTCCACTGTGGCCTGATTCATATCGGCAAGGCCGCTCACACGGATGGTCTCGCCATTGAGGATGGCGCCCCGGCCGCGTTGGGCCGTGTAGAGCTCGGCATGCATCACATCATAGATCACGCCAATCTCGACCCGTCCCTCGCGGACGAAGGCGATGGAGATGGCGAAGTGCGGGATGCCGCGGGCGAAGTTCGCCGTGCCGTCGATAGGGTCCACGACCCACACGTCCCGCTCGAAGGAGCCGCCGCCCTCCTCGCCGAAGAAGGAATCGCCGGGAAACAGTTCGCTCAGGCGGCTGCGGATCAGCTCTTCCACCTCCGCATCGGTGGCTGTCAGGAAATCCTGCGGGCCCTTGAAATCGGGCCGCTGCGAACGGGGCCGTTCCAGAAAGCGCTTGCGCGCCAGCACGCCAGCCTCCCGGGCGATGGCGCAGGCGGCTGCAAATCTCATGTCCAGGCTGTCTGTCGTCATCGGGTGGGAGCATCCTTGTGGATCAAAAGCGGGGTTTCTGCTGTTATGAGGCAGTCATGGATCTTTGAGAGGATGGAGAATCGTATGAGGCGAGGCCGACGGTGTTCCTCATGTCTTCTCACAATGACCCTTTCTTAGCCGGCTCAAATCATCTACGTTACAAACTATCTTGTTAGGAGGCCTACTCTCGTCGAATGCCCCAGACAGCAAAAGAAGAACTCAGACAGGTTGCGGCACTCCCCTTCCGGATCAAGGACGGCAAGATCGAGGTGCTCCTCGTCACGTCGCGTGAGACCAAGCGCTGGCTGATTCCCAAAGGCTGGCCCATGAAGGGCAAGAAGCCTCACAAGGCGGCCGCGCAGGAGGCGGAGGAGGAGGCCGGCGTCAAGGGCGAGATCAAGAACAAGCCCCTCGGCTCTTACGACTACTGGAAGCGTCGGGCCGCGCATTTCGATCTGTGCCGGGTCAACGTCTATCCGCTCGAGGTCTCCAAGCAACTCAAGTCCTGGCGCGAGAAAGGCCAGCGTCAGGCCCAGTGGTTCGAGGTCGAGGAGGCGGCTCATCAGGTCCTGGAGCCCGCTTTGGCCGAACTCATCCGCAGCCTCCCCGAACACGTCTGACAGCTTCGCCCCAACGGGTAAGACATAGATTTTAGGACGATTCAGGGAACGCAAAGCTCCTCAAGAAGTCTTTCCTGTGACGAAGCGGTCAAGCGGCGGAGCTTGACCATTCCCAGGCATGTGAGGAGATTTCGATGAAGGCGCTTGTTTGGCATGGCACCACCGATATCCGTTGCGATTCGGTTCCCGATCCACAGATCGAGCATCCCCGCGACGCGATCATCAAGGTGACGAGCTGCGCCATCTGCGGCTCCGATCTTCATCTCTACGACCATTTCATGCCAGGAATGAAATCTGGCGACATTATGGGTCATGAATCCATGGGCGAGGTGGTCGAGGTCGGCGCCGAGTCCAAAGGCAAGCTCAAAGTGGGCGACCGGGTGGTGATCCCCTTCACCATCATCTGCGGCGAATGTGAGCAGTGCAAGCGCGGCAATTTTTCGGTGTGCGAGCGGACGAACCGGAATGGCCATATCGCCGCGAAGGCCTTCGGGCATACGACGGCGGGTCTGTTCGGCTACACGCATCTGACCGGCGGCTACCCGGGCGGGCAGGCCGAGTATCTGCGCGTGCCCTTCGCCGATGCCACCCACATCAAGGTGCCGGACGGCATTTCGGACGAGAAACTTCTCTTCCTCAGCGACATCTTCCCGACCGGTTGGCAGGCGGCTGTGCAATGCGACATCCAGCCCACCGATACGGTCGCGATCTGGGGCGCAGGTCCCGTAGGCCAGATGGCGATCCGCAGCGCCATTCTGCTGGGCGCCAAGCAGGTCGTGGTGATTGATCGGGTTCCCGAGCGCCTCGCCATGGCAGAGGCGGGCGGCGCCATCACGATCAATTTCGACGAGGAGAGCGTGATCGAGCGGCTCAACGAACTCACCAAAGGCAAGGGTCCCGAGAAGTGCATCGACGCTGTCGGCATGGAGGCACATGCGACCGCGACGATCGATTCCATGTATGACCGGGTGAAGCAGGCGACGATGATGGAGACGGATCGTCCCCATGTGCTGCGTGAGATGGCCTATGTCTGCCGCCCCGCCGGGACGCTCTCGATCCCCGGCGTTTATGGCGGCTTGCTCGACAAGATCCCCTTCGGAGCGATCATGAACAAGGGGCTCACCATCCGCACGGGCCAGACGCATGTGAACCGCTGGACCGACGATCTCCTGCGCCGAATCGAGGACGGTCAGATCGATCCGTCCTTCGTCATCACGCATACGGTCTCCCTCGATGAGGGACCGGACATGTACAAGGTATTCCGCGACAAGCAGGACGGCTGCATCAAGGTCGTCATCAAACCCTGATAGGTGAGATCATGCGCTACGAAACTGAAAGAACTCGCCGCCGTGGTCATGCTGACACGGCAACCGATACCCTGGCCCGCGGGCTCGGCCTGTTTTCCATCGCTCTCGGCATCGCGGAAGTCGCAGCACCTCGCGCACTCGCACGAGCGCTCGGCATGAAAGGGCAGGAGGGGCTGATTGCCGGCTATGGTGTTCGCGAAATCGCAACCGGCGTCGGCATTCTGGCTTCGAAAGATCCGACTCCCTGGATCTGGGGGCGTGTCGCGGGCGACGGGCTCGACCTTGCAACGCTGGCAACAGCTCTCGAGGGCAACAACCCGAAGAAGGGTAATGTCGGCATCGCGATCGCGGCTGTGGCCGGCGTGACGGCCCTCGATGTCTATTGCGCCCAAACCCTGAGCCGCGAAAGCCCGCATCCTCTGCCGCCGATGCAGGATTATTCGGACCGCACCGGCTATCCCCGCGGGATTGAGCTGAGTCATGGGGCGGCCCGGGATTTCGAGGTGCCGAGGGACTTCCGCACGCCTGAGGCACTGCGGCCCTATACGCAACCGGAGCCATCTCGACATCCTCAGCCGTCCATGTAACTTCGCGGCATGACAAAGCCGCAGGTTTTTACCATTGGATACGAGGGAGCGGACGTGGACCGCTTCCTCACCACCTTGAAGGATGCAGGCGTCGAGACCCTCGCGGATGTGCGTGCCGTCGCGCTCTCACGCAAGCGAGGTTTCTCGAAATCTGCCCTGCGGGATGCCCTGACGAGCCAGGCCATCGGCTACCAGCATTTCATCAAACTCGGCACGCCCAAGGAAGGGCGTCAGGCCGCTCGTGCTGGTGACGGCGAATTGATGCGCCGGATCTATTGCAACGAGGTTCTGGGGACCGAACCGGCTCAAGAGGCCTTTCGCGAGCTGGAAGCACTGGCGCTGGCCCAACCGATCTGCCTTCTCTGCTTCGAGCGCGATCCCGTCAATTGCCACCGCCGTGTGCTGGCGCAGCGTCTCGCCGAGAGAGGCTTCGAGACGGTGGATCTGACGGTTCTCTGACGCTACAAGATGAATCGCGCAGGGAGCTTAGGGGCATTTATGCAGGCAATCGTCACGGCGGTGAGCAACAGCCCCAGCCACAGCTTCAGCAAATCCAATCGAGGCGTTATCCGCCTTCTGGCCGGTCTCGGCGTCGAGGGCGATGCTCACCTTGGCACGACCGTCAAGCACCGCTCGCGGGTGGCCAAGGACCCGAGCCAGCCGAACCTGCGGCAGGTTCACCTGATCCATGCGGAATTGCACGACGAACTGCGTGAGGCGGGGTTCAGCGTTTCCGCCGGCGACATGGGCGAGAACGTCACGACGCGCGGCATCGATCTGCTCGGGCTACCGACGGGCGCGCGCCTGCTCATCGGCGCGAGCGCCGTGATCGAGGTGACGGGACTGCGCAACCCTTGTGTCCAGATCGATCGCTTTCAGAAGGGTCTCATGAAGGCCGTACTCGGCAAGGACGAGCGAGGAAACCTCGTCCGCAAATCCGGTATCATGGCAATTGTCCTCGAAGGCGGTGAAGTGAGATCGGGGGATGCCATTCGGGTGGAGTTGCCGCCCGGACCGTACCGGCTGCTCGAGGTCGTCTAGGGCAGTCGGACCCAAAAGATGCTCCTCCTCTTGACCAGCGCGTCATTCCGGGGGAAACCGGACCTCCGGTTCCGCATGATACGAAACAAGCTAAGACCGGACTGAAACAAAAGTGCGGTTGCCAAGTTGAACGAACTGCACTACTTTAGACCTAGGTTTAATTTCTAGAAAGGGAGGACTGCATGGCTTCTATCCGCTTGCTGAACGTTCCTCCCGCGTCCGAACTTTAGGTCGGATCTGGCGGGGCTCCCAGGCCCGGCAAACCTTATCAAGTTTCCACAATCTATGATCTTCGAGCGACATCGGACGCTGTAAGCCAGCGTTACCTATGTCGCTCCTCAAAATTTCGGGGAGAGGTGCGCGCTTCGAGCGCCACCTGTTCGCTTCCATGAACCAGCAATCGAAGAGCGGGGACGCCACCCGCGACGTCTTGGAATTCACGTTTCGTCACTGGCGCGAAGAACCGCGTTACGTGGTGCTGATCGTCGCTACCATGATGGTCTCGACGTTGGCGGATGTGTTCATGCCCGTCTTCGCGGGACGCCTCGTCGATGCGATCGCCATGGGCGTCAACGACCGTGAGGCGGCCCTTCACGCAGGGCTCGTGGCCTTCGCCTTCATGACCGGGCTCGGACTGCTCATGATCGTCATGCGCCATCTGGCCTTCTATGGCATCGTGGAGCTGACGCTGCGGGTGATGGGGCGCGTGGCGCAGGATGCGTTTGCCCGCGTCCAGCGCTTTTCGACCGATTGGCATGCCAACTCCTTTGCCGGCTCGACCGTACGCAAGATCACACGAGGCATGTGGGCGCTCGACCTGATGCACGACACGCTCCTGCTCGCGCTTCTCCCCTCTCTCACGGTACTCGCCGGCTCGATGATCGTACTGGGGCTGCGCTGGCCGGTGATGGGCCTCGTCATCGGGGTAAGTGCGCTCGCCTACATCGTCATGACGGGCTTTCTGGCAACTCGCTACGTCGCGCCCGCAGCGCGGCTGGCGAACGCTTGGGATACGCGTGTCGGCGGCACCCTGGCCGATGCCTTGAGCTGCAACCCCGTCGTGAAGGCTTTCGGGGCCGAGGTGCGCGAGGATGAGCGTCTCACCTGGGTGCTGCGCAAGTGGCAGAGCCGCACACGCCGCGTCTGGCAGCGCGGCACCAACAGCGGCACGGTGCAGTTCATCGCTCTGCTCGGCATCCGCGCCGCCATCATCGGCACGGCGATCTGGCTGTGGTGGCAGAATCGCGCAACGCCGGGTGATCTTGCCTATGTGCTCACGACCTACTTCGTGATCCACGGCTACCTGCGCGACGTGGGCATGCACATCAACAACCTGCGCCGCTCCGTGAACGACATGGAGGAACTCGTCGAGATTCACCGGGAGCGCATCGGGGTGCCGGATTGTCCCGGTGCGAAGCCGATCCGCATTTCGCGTGGCGAAGTCGCCTTCGACCGGGTGACGTTCCACTATGCCGGCCATGACACGCCGCTCTACCGGGATTTGTCCCTGACAATCCGGGCAGGTGAACGCGTCGGCTTGGTGGGGCCCTCGGGATCGGGCAAGACGACTCTCGTGAAGTTGATCCAACGTCTCTATGATGTGACGGGCGGGCAGATTCTGATCGACGGGCAGAATATCGCCCAGGCCGAGCAGGCGTCCTTGCGCTCGCAGATTGCCATCGTGCAGCAGGAGCCTATCCTGTTCCATCGCACGCTGGCCGAGAACATCGCCTATGCCCGTCCGAGTGCGTCTACGATGGAGATCGAGCGTGCGGCGCGGCTCGCCAATGCGCACGACTTCATCATGAGCTTGCCCAAGGGCTATTCGACCCTTGTGGGTGAGCGTGGTGTGAAGCTCTCAGGTGGTGAGCGCCAGAGGGTCGCGATCGCCCGCGCCTTTCTGGCCGATGCGCCCATCCTGATCTTGGACGAGGCGACCTCCGCGCTCGATTCGGAATCGGAGGTGCTGATCCAGCAGGCGATGGAGCGCCTCATGGTGGGGCGCACCTCCATCGTGATCGCGCACCGCCTCTCCACGGTGCGTGCCCTCGACCGCATCCTCGTGTTCGACAAGGGGCGAATGGTGGAGGAGGGGGATCACCTGTCGCTCTATCGCAAGGGCGGCCTTTACCGCCGCCTCTGCGATCACCAGGGGCTGGATCTCACCAAGAGAGCTCGCTCCGATATGGCGGCCGAGTAGGGGGCTGGACAAGATTTCCTAAGACTCCCGGCGGATCGTGCGGAACCGAAGGTCCGGATCAGCGAGCCGCAGGGTCACATCGGTGAAAGGCAGGCTCTGTTTCCCACCCCGAATGCTGCCCCGTCCAAGAGGGGCTCGGACCCAATGGGGCATTCCACTTTTGGGTCCGATGCTTTAAAGGAAAATCCCATGTTCGAAGTCAAAAACATCCCGGGTTCCGACAACAAGCGGGACTTCTATGCCTCTCTCGCCCAGCAGCTCACCGGACTTCTGGAGGGCGAGCCGGATGCGATCGCGAATGCGGCCAACATGTCGGCCCTGATCTACCAGTTCCTGCCGGACCTGAACTGGGCCGGGTTCTATTTCATGCGCGGACCGGAACTCGTTCTTGGACCCTTCCAGGGCAAGACGGCCTGCGTGCGCATCGCGGTCGGTCGTGGCGTGTGTGGCACAGCCGTCGAGCGCAAGGAGTCCATCGTGGTGCCGGACGTCCATGCCTTTCCGGGGCACATCGCCTGTGATAGCGCATCCCGCTCCGAACTCGTCGTGCCGCTCGTCAAGGGCGGCAAGGTTCTGGGCGTGCTCGATCTCGACAGCCCCAATCCCAACCGGTTCGATGAGGAGGACCGGGATGGCTGCGAGAAGCTGGTCGGGATCTATCTGGAGGCTTCCGAGCTCTCGCTTTAGACACAGATATGCAGCCCGCCTATATCGACACCTATTATAGCCGCACCGCCGCCACGTCGGAAACCTATCCACGGGCGGCGGGACGCATCCAGGCGGATGTGTGCATCGTTGGCGGCGGATTGGCTGGTCTGACGGCAGCTCTGAAGCTTACGCGCAGCGGACGTAAGGTCGTGTTGCTTGAAGCTCAGCGCGTGGCCTGGGGTGCCTCCGGCCGCAACGGGGGCTTTGTCTCAGCAGGTTATGCCACGGGTCTTGCCGCTATCGAACGCCGTGTGGGACCTGATCAGGCACGGGAGCTGTTCCGCCTCTCCATGGAGGGCGTGGAGATCGTCCGCAGCAATATCGACGAACTCGGGATACTGGATGCACACCCGGTGCCTGGCATTGCCAAGGCGTTGCGTTACGACTCCCAAGGTGCTCTGCAGGCTGCGAGCGAACGCCAGAAGAGCGAGTTCGGGTTGCAGCTCCGCTATCTGCCCCAAGATGAAGTGAGAGAGTACTTCATCTCTCCCAAGTATCGCGAGGCGGTTCTGGACGAAGGTGCCTTCCACTTCCATCCGCTGAATTACGGACGTGCGCTGGCTCGCGAGGCGGCACGGCTGGGCGCTTCAATTCATGAGCATTCGTCGGTGACGGCTGCAGATCTCGAGGGCGCACGCAAGGTCCTTCGCACGAGGGATGCCGAAATTTCGGCCGAGCATGTGGTGTTCGCAACGGGCGGCTATACCGGTGCCGTTTTGCCTGCACTCAAGCGCGCGTTCCTGCCCATTGCCACTTACGTTCTGTTGACCGAGCAGGCGCCGGAAATGGTGCAGGGCGCCATTCGCACGCAGGCCGCCATTCTCGATGATCGCAGGGCAGGGGACTATTACCGACTGGTCGATGGCGGAAATCGGATCCTATGGGGTGGACGCATCACCACGCGGACGACCGATCCACGCGATATCGCAGCCCTTCTCCGGCGCGAGATGGTAACGACCTATCCGCAGCTGTCCGGCTTGAAGGTCGAGGTCGCTTGGTCGGGCCTCATGTCGTATGCCCGGCACCTGATGCCGCAGATCGGTCAATGGAAACAGGGTGTCTGGTACTGCACGGCCTTCGGCGGACACGGCATGAACACGACGGCAGTTGGCGGGACGTTAATCGCGGAAGGAATCACGGCAGAGAGCGACCGTTATCGCCTGTTTACACCGTTCGATCTTGCATGGAATGGCGGCATCTTCGGCCGTGCCGCGGCTCAGCTGACCTATTGGAGCTATCAGGTCGCCGACGCGGCGATGGAATTGCGCTCCCGTTGAAGCGACGGAAACGATACTTGATCACATCTTGGCGGCGGAGGCGACGACCCAAAGGCAACTGAAGCTGAATGCGAGAGCAATCAGATTCATGAGATAGGCCAAGGCATCGTTGGCAGGGTGGCGTTTTTCCGTCTGTTCCATCGCGCTTCCTCTAAAGCCGGAAGGTCTTGCGACGTGGATAATGCCTAAGCTTGCGGTCTGTCCAGATGGTTAACCCATTATTTTAGTCAGCCGCCAATCGTACCGTGGATCGTGCCGAGGCGCCGGCTTTCGCAGGAGCAGTCGTTGCCGCTCGACAGAGGTTCCGCAATCCAGCACACGCCCTTCGGCGTCACACAGGTGGCGCCTTGGCGGATGCCTGCCCGGGTTCGCTCATAGGCGCGCAGCCGATGCTCGCGGAAATAGGTGCGCTCGTTCGTCTGGAAGGGAGCAATGAGATCCATTTCGGGCACCGGCTTTTCGCTGTCGGCCGCGGGAGCAAAGGTTGGAGGAACCAATCCGGCGAACAAGGCAAGACAGGCGGCAATGGATGTTTTCATTCACGGCTCCCAAGGTCGAATCTGTTCAGCGGATGAAGTGATCCCTCCTCGCATCATCGTCTGTCGGGAGGCAACCCTGGTCCCATCGGAGAGCCGATCACAAAAACCTGATCACAAATAAAAGTCGCCTTTCGACAGCGCGAAGAGGCCCACGACTTTGATCTTGAAATCGGCAGTCCTGTCTCCGTTCACGTCGCCCGATACGATGCCATCGGCAAAGCGCAACTCACCGGCCTTGCCATGGAACCCGGCCTTGCCGATGAAGGTGAATGCCTGATCGCTTGCGACTTTCGTATTCGCATCGATGCTGCGCAGGTCGATATGGTCGGATCCACGATGGAAATCCTTGATCGTATCGACAGTGGATCCGCGGGAGTCGCTCAATGCCTGGAAAACAAAAGCATCCGCTCCGCTCCCGCCGATAAGCATGTCCTTCCCGCCCTGACCATAAAGCTTGTCGCTGCCTGAACCGCCTTCCAGCACATCATTGCCATTACGCCCGTAGAGTGTGTCCTTGCCGCCTTTACCCTCGATCGTGTTGGACGCACCATTCCCGCGGAGCGCGTCGCCATAGGCGCTGCCGACGAGGCTCTCGACGCTCGAATACGTATCGCCCGACGCATCGCCTCGGTTGCTCGACGAAGATTGGAGATCTGCCAGCACAGCCGCTTTCGCCGTGATGTAGCTTGCCGTATCCTTACCTGTCCCGCCGCTGAGCGCATCTTTCCCGCTTCCGCCGATCAGGACGTCGTCGCCGCTCAGACCATAGAGCTTGTCATTGCCGCCATTGCCGCGAAGCGTATTGCTGGCCACGTTGCCTTTGATGTCGTCGCTCGCAGAGCCGCCGGAGGCGTTCTCGATGAGAGAGAGCGTACTGCCCTGATAGAGAAGGGCATTGGCGATGTTGCCAGCGGCGAGTTTCGAACCGTCCCAATGCAGTTTCGCGCGCTGCTCCTGGGACGTGATCGTCCATGCCCCGGGCTGAAGATCGATGGAGATCTCGGTGGTGTAGCTGGTGAAGCTGTAGGTATCGGACCCGCCGCCATCCCAGACGGTCAGCAGGATCTGATTTCCGCCGGGGGCGTCCTGGCCGACACCGTTCACGAACATTTCGCCCGTCGTCGGGCTCCAGGAATATGTCGTGTTGCCATTATTGGTCGCGTAGTTCGCGCCGTAGATGTGCTGGATAGCGGCGATGTCGTACATCATGAGGGTCTGGGCATAGCCCCAGGTCTCGTTGGTATAGCCTGCGCTGGTCGAAGCGCCCACATAGGAGCGGTAGCTCATCACGGTATATTCCATGCTGTCGCGATCCAGAGGCATGTTGCCCTCATGGGCATGTTCGAGCCCGAGAGCGTGCCCGATCTCGTGAATGACCGTGAGATAGGCGTAGTTGCCCTTCGCCGGGCTTGCATAGATCTGGCTGGAATTGTTGATCCAGACGTCACCGCCGACTGCATCCGTTGTCGGGAAATAAGCCCACGCCGTGCTGGGCAAGTCCGATTGCGCAAAACGCAGATCGGCGGATGGTCCGCTCGCCCCGGTCAACTCCTGGAAGGTGAGGCTACTGACGGCCGAGTAGAGATTCAATGCCGAGCGCGTAATGGATTGCTGTGTGCCGTTGAACGCGCCAAATCCTCTCGCCGCCTCGCCATCGCCGTAGGATGAGCCGTATGAGGTGGCTGCCGTGGGAAAGCTGTATGTCAGGTTGCTCGGCACCCACTTGATGGTGCCGAGAACAGCATCGATGTAGGCGTTTCCTGTTGGGTTGTATGTCTCGACGGCAGGCATGGTTCTTCAATCGATGAGAGCAGAAATTGATAAGGCGAAGTTTCGCGCGCATTCTGGCCGGTGAGTAAAGCCAGCCTTTCTTCCGAAGAGTAAAGAACGTCTCTTCCTAAAAGCTTAAGCTTGTCGCCTGATGGGCGCTTTCATGCGAATCGCTACAATAAATTATAATATGTCATCGGATGGAGGCCTCAGCGAGATCGTTATTCAGTGGATCTCGCGCAAAATCTATCGATCCGGGAGGTCATAAAGGACTTTCGTCAAGACTAAACGTGGAATTGCTGGGATAGTACCTCTTTCGACAACATGTCGCATCGCAGCGTCGCTTGCACCCAGTTGCTGAGTGCCGGCGCAATGGACCTTCTAAAAGGACCTTAGGTGTCTCTATGAGGGGAGACTGTCGCCCCGCTTGACGGGAGTTCGGGGGAGGTCGGGTTTGAAATGGATTGGTAACTGAAGGGACGGGGCCGCAACTCTGGTGCTCTTCCCTTTCGCCCGTTTCCCGCGCGTTGCGATCGCCTCTTGAGCCAGGAGGCGGATATCTTCAAGCCGCCATTCCTCGCTCAACCATGATCTGCCAATTACTTTAAGAATCTTTTCGAGTGTCGCATAAGGATCTGCGATCTCGGGCGCAGTAGCAGCATTCTTCATGATATCCCCCTTATGCCGGGGTTTTCCCCGGTCATTCTGGCCGGATTGCCTGTCTCGAAACACAAGCGTTCCTAAGTCCCGAGTATTGCAAAGCTACAGCTTGAAGGAAACTGCACTTTTGGACAGGTTCTGGTACTAGGGGCCGGACCAAGATGTCTCACCCTTGAGTGACTCACAACAGGGGAGCTACACCTTGAGCAAGCGCATAGATTATCACAGGAGGACTATTGTCTTGCATTTTTTTGAAGGCCGGCAGGCTTGAGCGGTCGATGCCATATCGGCGAGCGGTTCCGACTACTCAGGCGCGGTGCCACAAGGACATTGCGCGAATGCTGCAGGAGCAGGTGCTGGTCCTTGGGTGCTGTCACATTGTCTCGGCATTGACCTTCAGCAATCCGTGAAGAAGCCGGCGATATGCGGCGGTGGCACGGCGTGATGTCGTGAGCGGGTTTTCGGAATTGGCGATCCATTGCGCAGCGTAGCACGAGGCTCCCGCAATAATACGCGCGGTCGCCTCCGGATCGACATCGCGGATCACGCCTTCCGCCTGCAATGTTTCCAAGCTTGCCATCATGGCCGCGATGCAGCCATCGGCACTGGGCCAAGATGAGGGGTCGCCCAGCACCGCCGGACCATCCCGAAGGATGATGCGCTGAATCTCAGGTTCGAGAGCCATCTCGATGTAGCCGATGCCCTCTTCGACGAAGCCTTCCCAGCGGCTGGGTGCCGCAGCTGCGCGCTGTCTCAGTCTTTCGGCCATTTCGGCATCGATCTGCATGACAATGGCCTGGAACAGGCCCCTCTTATCACCGAAATGGTGATAGAGCGCTCCGCGGGTCAGTCCCGCCTCGGCGGTGAAATCATCCATCGATGCATCCGCATACCCTACCGTAGCAAATGCCTTGCGTCCCGCAGACAAGAGCTTGGCACGAGTTTCGCTGATCATGTCGTTCCGTGTCCGGCGAGTCATATCTCCATCTATTCACATACGCTACGAATGTCAATTGACATACGGGACGTATGCTATTATCTGACTTAACATACGTCGCGTATGTAAGTTGTGTGCGTGGCGTCTCCTCCAGTGTTCAGGACGCATGGATATGTCGAACCCCTATGCAGAAATATTCCGGGCTCCGGGCGCGAAAGGATTTGCCGCCGCTGGCTTTCTCGCCCGCATGCCAATCGCCATGGCTCCGATTGGGATCGTCGCTATGCTTTCTCAGACCCATCGCGAGTACTGGCTCGCCGGTGCCGTGTCTGCGGTCTATGCGCTGGCCAATGCCCTGATTTCCCCGCAGATCTCGCGCGCGGTCGATCGCCTCGGGCAGTCACGCGTCCTGCTGCCCACCACAGCGATCGCAGTCGCAGCATTCGCCCTGCTGATGCTGGCAGCCAACCGGAGTTGGCCAGTTTGGACCCTGTTCGCATCCGCCCTCTCGGCCGCGCTGATGCCCAGCTTTCCAGCGATGGTACGGGCCCGCTGGAGCGAACTTTTCCGTGACCGGCTGGAACTGAACACCGCCTTCGCCTTTGAGTCCGCCGCCGACGAACTGGTCTACATCGCCGGCGCGTCGCTGTCGGTAGGCCTCAGCGTTGCTCTCTTCCCAGAGGCAGGACTGTTGGCCAGTACAGTTCTTCTGGCGCTCGGCACCGCGGCTTTCGTCGCGCAGCGCTCGACCGAACCCAGGGTTAGAAGCGGCACTGAAGTGTCTGGTGGTTCCGCTATTTGGCAGCGTCCGGTTCAGATCATCACCCTTGCCCTGGTCTTCGTTGGCGCGACCTTCGCAACTGCTGAAGTGAGCGCCGTCGCCATCACTCAACATCTTGGTCAGCCTGGCGCCGCCAGTTTCGTGATCGGCGTCTATGCGGTAGGTTCGTTCGTCGTGGGTCTCGCCGTCGGCGCGCTGAATCTGAAAATGGCCCTGCAGCGCCAGCTCGCCATCGCACTCATGGTCCTGGCCGTAACAGCCTGGCCGCTGCCGTTCGTGAATACCGTGCCCATGCTGGCTCTGGCTGTCTTCGTCAGCGGCATTGCTATCTCCCCCACCTTCATCACGGCTTTCGGCCTGATCGAGCAGCGCGTCCCCGCCGCGATGCTCACGGAGGGCATTACGTGGGTCATGACCGGCATTGGCATCGGCATGGCGCTAGGCTCCTTCGTGTCTGGCTGGGTGGTCGACACCCATGGGCCGGGCCACGGCTTCTGGGTCTCGGTTGTAGCGAGCCTGCTGGCTCTGTTGACCGTACTCATTGGGCAGAAGACCCTCGCCGACCCACGTGGACGTGCCTTCGCCGGCTCCAACCCTCAGCTGGCCGAGTGAGCCAGATAATCAGCCCACTATCCCGACGCAAAGTTGGGACAGTGACCGCGTCTCCGGTACATCAGCGGGTTTCTACACACTTATAATCCCCTTCGCATGCGTGGACGATCATGCGTTTCTAGTGACTGAAGCAGACGAGGTCAGTGGCTCGAGCGACCTTGGGTCCGGCGATGTCGTAACGCTACCACTATCGATCGGGCTCCTCCATCGCGTGACGCGATCAACACTGGATCTTCGTGTCGGAAGTGTAGGGTGGGTCGATGGTGGAGCCGACCATTATCGAAGATGAGAAGGCACACCTGGAGCCGTACTGGTTTTCGTGACAAGCTATCGGGCAAAATCCTCGATGCGCTCTATCAGGACTGGGGTCTTGCTTGTGTCCGCGAACTGTACCTTAATCTGCCCTACAGCATCGAATCCCGACGATAGCAGCATCTCCTAAACGAATTCGTCAGCTTGATTGCTCCGAAGCCCGGTACATTCTGCCTGCGATGATCAGGCAAGAGGCTCCGGCTCTTGAATTGTGAACTGAAGCCACGGGGCGTGCTCGCGATCAGAGCGTCCTCGCGCTCAGGAATGCCTGGGCCGCAGCGGTGGGCAAACCGGCTTCCGCCATGATCCGCCGAGCGAGCTCCGCGGCTGATGGCCGTAATCTGCCTGGGATCCGGTCGAGCCAGTACGAGACGGGATTGAGCACCGTTCGAGGATCAAACGCGACGACACGCCCGGTGCGCAGCGCCTCGCCGGCCAGGGGTGGGCGGGCTAGAGCGACGCCAAGGCCGTGAGCCGCAGCGTCGAGCACGAGGTTGTAGTCTTCGAAGCGGCGATCCTGAGGGCGAGGGCGGTAATCCAAGCCCTGCGCAGCAAACCAGGTACGCCATCCCGATGCATCGGAATCATGCACAAGCGGATACTTCAGAATGCGCTCGGGAGCGCCAACCCCAAGCGAACTGGCTATGGCAGGCGCAGCAATCGGAAAGCATTGCTCTTCGAACAGTCGCACCGAAACTCGTCCCGGCAGAGTTCCGCGACCGCAGCGGATTGCCAAGTCAATTCCTTCGGTCTCAAGATCGATGTTACGGTGCTCGACAACGAACTCGATCCGCAGGGAAGGATCACCTTCTTCAAAGGCTTTCAGACGTGGCATCAGCCAGAGGCTGCTGACCGATGGAATTGACGTCAGACGAACGATTGCCGCGCCGCGCCGCTCGATCCAGCGGTCGGAACTGTCGGCGATCAGCGCGAAAGCCTCGCTCGTCCGCTGGTGAAGGCGCTGTCCCTGCGGGGTTAGGGCGACGCCGCGGGCCTGTCGATCGAAAAGCCTCTCACCAAGCCAATGTTCGAGTTTAGCCACCTGACGGCTGATGGCGCCGTGGGTGAGATGGAGGTCGTTCGCGGCAGCCGAGAAGCTGCCGAGACGGGCAGCCGCCTCGAAGGCGCGCAAGGCATCCAGCGGGGGCAGAGATGGCGAGCTGTGATTCATGTTCACAGCTCATCCTTGAATTGTTCGATTGTCAATCAGCTCGGATCGCAGAATGGTTGGCCCTGCCAATATCCTTCTATGAGATTTCGCAATGAGCATCGGTGCTGCCTGTTCTCCTGAAAGCAAGTCCTTCGACGTTGTAACCGCCACAGCCGTCATCATCACGATCCTTGCCTGGGCCTCGGCTTTCCCTGCCATCCGTGCCGGGCTGCAGGCTTTCGGACCGATTGAGCTGGGAGCTCTGCGGTTTGCCATTGCGGCCGTGCCGGCCGCGCTCTTTCTCACCGTTACGCGCCCGGCTTGGCCGAGCCTGTCGGATTTCGTTCGTTTGGCGGTCGGCGGCGTTCTGTTCGTGGCTCTCTATACGGCCCTTCTGAACATGGGTGAGATGACCGTCTCGGCCGGTGCGGCCAGCTTCATCATCAATACGAATCCGATCATGACGGCCGGTCTCGCGATGCTCGTCCTGGGCGAGCGGTTCAGGGCCCGTGCCTGGGCCGGAACGGCACTGTCGTTCGCAGGCATTGGCCTGATCGCTCTTGGGGAAGGGCAGGGGGTACGCCTCGATACCGGAGCGTTGCTCATTCTCGGCGCCGCTCTCTGCACCTCCGTGACCACAGTGGTGCAGAAGCCCCTCTTTACCCGGCACAAGCCGCTGACGGTTTCGGCATGGAACATGGCGTTAGGCTGCCTTGTTCTCGCGCCGTGGCTTCCGAATGGTGCAGCCCAGGTCGCTGCAGCACCATCTGCCGCCATCCAAGCCGTGGTTTATCTCGGCCTAGTCCCGAGCCTCGTCGCCTATGGAACCTGGGCCATCGCGTTGTCACGCCTGCCGGCAAGCCGTGCATCGAGCTTCATGTATTGTGTCCCGCCCGTGGCGACCCTTCTCGGCTTTCTCTGGCTTGGAGAAGTGCCAACCATGCTCGGCACTATCGGGGGCATGATGGCGCTGATCGGGGTCGCCGTTGTCAATTGGCGGCGGTAGGAAAGTCCCCAGGATAGGTTTGCCACACCCTCGCAGCCATGACTGCAAGTGAGAACATCGTCGCCCGACGCGTATCGAGCGACGATGTTCATCGTTGGCATTGCTGGAGTGGTTCTTGGTCTGGTTATTCTTCGCGGAAGGCTTTTGCCATGTTGTCGGTCACGGGTTTGGTCAGGTAGGAGAAGACGGTGCGGTAGCCGGTCTGGATCNCCACGAACACCACCCGCACCGGGTAGTACTGCTCCCCCGAGCGCTGGTCCGTCACCAGATCGGCCGCGATCAGGCTCACCCGCCCCTTGAGTTCCGGCGTGGTCCGCTGATTGAAGGCCGAAAGCCGCAGCACCGCATCAAGCCCGGGCCGGAGCTGGTCGATGTCCTGGGGCGACACCTTCACCTCGATCGAGAGCTCGTCGCTCTCGGGCACAATCAGCATCAAGGGCTCGCCGGCCGTGATCACCCCGCCGACCGTGTGGACGATCGACTGGTGCACGACCCCATCCTGCGGGGCACGGATGTCGATGCGCTTCAGCTGGTCTTCGGCGGCAACCTTGCGCTCCCCGAGTTCGGACATCTTGGCCTGAACCTCGCGCAGTTCCTTGGACACCTCGCTTCTGAGATCCTGCTCGATCTGGATGATCTGGAGCTCCGTCTCGCTGATCCGGCCCTTGGCCTGCGCGATGTTCGAGAGATGCTGTCCGCGCTCTCCGCGCAGACGGGTCTCCTCCCGCCTGAGCGCCGTCACCCGGGAGATCGGAACCAGGTTCTTGCGCCAGAGCTGCTCGACGCCGGCCAGCTCATCCTGGATCAGCTGGATCTCATCGGCCTTGGCCAGGCCCTGCAGCTGCAAGCCCTCGATCTGCTCCCGGAGCTGCGCGATGCGCTCCTTGAGCTGGGCCTTCTGGCTGGCCCGGACCACACGGCGATACTCGAACACATGGATCTCGCCTTGGATCAGCTTTGCCAGCTCTGGATCATGAAGACGGCTTTTCAGCGGGAGGGGAAAGGCAACCCTCTCCACCCCGTCGCGCTCCGCCTCAAGCCGGCTCTGGCGGGCAGACAGCTCGTCCAGGCTCTTGGACACCATGGCAAGGTTCGCCCGGGCCACCGTCTCGTCAAGGCGGATCACGACCTCGCCGGATCGCACCCGGTCTCCGTCGCGGGCAAGGATCTCACCGACGACCCCGCCCGTGGGATGCTGCACCTTCTTGACGTGACTGTCGACCACGACCGCGCCGGGCGCGACCACGGCACCGGACAGCTCCGTCACAGCCGCCCAGCCGCCGAGCCCGCCGACGAGGAAGAAGGCGGACGAGAGGCCGAGCAGCGAGTAACGGCGGATCGCCGCGCGGGCATTGCTCTTGTTTGCAGGTTCCATCTCACACCCCCTGGTTCTGGACGACTTTCAGCGGAGCGGCGGAAGCCGCCCGCGGCTCGGCCGCCTGCGGTGTCGGCACGGGACGCAGCACTTTGCTCAGCACCTCGTCCTTGGGGCCGAAGCTCTGCATCCGCCCCTCATCCATCACCAGCACCTGATCCACGCCGGCAAGTGCGCTCGGCCGGTGGGCGATCACCACCACGATGCCTCCGCGGGCCCGGATCCCCATGATGGCCGCCGTCAGAGCCTGCTCGCCCTCGTTGTCGAGGTTGGAGTTCGGCTCGTCGAGCACCACCAGAAACGGATGGCCGTAGAGAGCCCGCGCCAGAGCGATGCGCTGGCGCTGCCCGCCGGACAGGGCCGCCCCGGCCTCGCCGACCTGCGTCTCGTAGCCGTCCGGCAGCTGCAGGATCATCTCGTGCACGTTGGCCGCCCTGGCGGCCTCGATGACGGTCTCGGGCTTCGGCTCGGGCTCGAAGCGCGCGATGTTCTGCGCCACGGTGCCGGAAAACAGTTCGACATCCTGCGGCAGATAGCCGATGTGACGGCCGAGATCTTCCGGCAGCCATTGCTCGATGGCCGCTCCATCGAGACGGACCTTGCCGCGCCAGGTCGGCCACACGCCGACGATCATGCGGGCGAGCGAAGACTTGCCGGACGCGCTCGGGCCGATGACGCCGAGGCCGCTGCCGGCCTTCAGCTCGAACGCCGCGTCCTGCACGGCAAATCGCTGCCCTCCCGGCGCCCCGGCGCCGGCGTTCTCGACCGACAGCACGGACTTGGGAGCGGGAAGCTTCAGGGGATCCTCGGCGCGCGCGTTGGCTTCGAGAAGCGTCCTGAGCCGGCGCCAGCCCTGGCGGGCGCTGACGAAGCCCTTCCAGTTGCCGATGGCCAGCTCGACTGGCGCCATGGCCCGTGAGGTGAGGATCGAGCTGGCGATCATGATGCCGCCCGTGGCCTGGCCGTCGATGACCAGATAGGCGCCGAGCGCGAGCACGGCCGATTGCAGCAGCATGCGCAGCACCTTGGACATGGCCCCGAAGCCGCCGGCCACATCCGAAGTCTTCTGCTGGTGGGCCAGATAGCGCGCGTTGGCCTCGCCCCAGCGTAGGCCCACGCGCTTGGCCATGCCCATGGCCTGAACGGCCTCGGCGTTGCGGCGGGCGCCCTCGGCAATTCCATTGCGGGCCAGCGCCGCGGTGACGGCCGCCTTCGAGGCTTCCCTGGTCAGGAGCTCGGTCAGGAGCGTGATCACCACGAGCGCCAAGGCCCCACCCAGCGCGGCGGCACCGAGCCAGGGATGGAAGGCGAAGCAGACGAACAGATAAAGCGGCATCCACGGCAGGTCGAAGAGCGCGGACGGCCCGCCGCCGGCGAGAAAGGCCCGCAGCTGGTCGAGATCGCGCAGGGGCTGCTGGCCGTCGCCGTCGACCTTGCCCGTGAGCGGCGCCTTGAGCTGGCCCTGGAAGATCGGCTGGCTCAGGTCCTCGTCCAGCGCGGCGCCGACGCGGGCCATGATCCGGCCGCGCAGGGCATCGAACAGGCCCTGAAAGAGATAGAGCACGACGATGATGACGCAGAGGCCGACCAGGGTCGGGATGCTGCGGCTGGGCAGGACCCGGTCATAGACCTCCATCATGAAGATCGAGCCCGACAGGTAGAGGAGATTGATCAGGCCGCTCAGAAGCGCGACGCCCACGAAGGCGCCGCGGCACGAGGCCATGATGCTGAGACGGTTCTTAAATGAATGTGTCATCGACAATGCCTCGGAAGATCGCACCGTCTGCGGTGCGTCGCTTCAAGCTCAAGGAATTCGCAGCCGGATTCCGGCCGAGGATCCCGCCGGGAGGATTGGGGGAAATCCTCCCGGCGGGCCGTCACGATCTCAGGCCAGCCGCATCAGAAGATGAAGTCGCTGTTGTCGAGATCGGAGGTGTTGACGCCTTTCAGGACCAGGATGTCGGCGCCGTGAGCGATCATCACGTCCTGATCGACCTGCACCAGGGTAAGGTCGGACAGGTTGTCGACGTTGGACAGGCTTCTCGCATCGATCCTATCCTGGCCGTTGCGGAAGTCGGTGACCGTGTCTGAGCCGCCGCCCTTCTGGAACACGAAGGTGTCGTGGCCCGCGCCACCCGAGAGCCTGTCGTTGCCGGCTCCGCCCTTGAGCAGGTCGTTGCCTGCCCCGCCGGAGAGATGGTCCCTGCCTCGGCCACCTTCGAGACGGTCGTCGCCCCATCCCCCCTTCAGCACGTCGTGACCATCCTGTCCCCAGAGCCGATCGTTGCCGGATCCGCCATCAAGCCGGTCGTTGCCGGACCTGCCGTAGAGCTTGTCATGGCCTGCTCCACCGTAGAGCTTGTCGTGACCCGCGCCGCCGTCGAGGCCGTCATTGCCATCCTGCCCCCAGAGGCGATCATTGCCGGACCTGCCATAGAGCTTGTCATGGCCGTCCTGGCCCCAGAGCCGGTCATGGCCGCGGCCGCCCCACTCGACCTCGTTCACCGGTCCCACCGGACCCACGACCGGAGGCTGCCCGACCGGTGGCTGTTCGACCGGTGGCTGTTCCACCGGAGGCTGTTCAACCGGAGGCTGCTCGACCGGGGGCTCCTCGGCCGTGCACTCGCGAACGACCGGGGGTTCAGAGCACGTGTAGGTGATCTGATGATCGCCGCACGTCAGCGTGGTGACGCCTTGCTCGTCGGTCTCCTCCGAATAATCGGCGAGTGTCTTGCCCCGAGGTAGCTCGATCACGTCGTTGGCCCGTAAGGTGCCCACGATAGTGTCGTTGCCGCCGTTTGAGCGGAACACGATCCGGTGCGCCGACTGGAGTGCGGAGATGTCCACCGTATCGTCACCGGCGTTGCCGTCGATGGTGATCGTGTTGAAGTTGAGGCTCGTGAACGGCGCATTGAAGTTGCCGATGATCTGGATCGTGTCGCCGTTGCTGGTGCCTCCGTCCGGCTGGTTCGGGTTGTTGCCGTTATTGGCGGTGGTGTTGAGCGTGTTGACGCTGATCTCCTCGATATTGTCGAGTTCGGCAACGACGGTGGTAGTCCCGTCGACAGTCCGGGTGATGATGATCTCGGAATTCGCTCCCGTCACCGTCATGCCCGCATCGATGGCCGCCTGCCGGGCATAGATGCGGAACGTCTCGGTGGCGCTCGCTCGACCGTTCACCACGAAGGTGTCAACTCCGCCTTCATTGCCATCGACCATGTCGAAGCCATCAGTATCGCCGTTGACATTGGCGTTCCAGGTGATCGTGTCATTGCCGGTTCCAGCGACGATCACGTCGTCGCCGGTCCCGCCGAAGATCGCATCGTTGCCATCGCCGGCCTCGATCCTGTCATTGCCGCCGCCGCCAGTGATCACATTGGCGCCAGTGTTGCCGACAACGATGTCATTGCCGCCGGTGCCGGTGATGTTGGCCGTCGTAACGCGGTTGATAGTCACGGTAGCCGGGTCGGTCGCCACACCGTCGCTGCCGGTGTAGGTGAAGGAGCCGCCGGCAATTGCATTATCGGAGAGGGTGACAACCCCTGCTCCTAGTGTGGGTCCCGACGCAAGGCCATTGGCACCGCCCACTCCCGTGATCGTGACCGGCGATCCTTCTGGATCCATATCGTTGGCGAGCAGAGCTGCCTGTGAGATGGAGAACGTGGTGTTCGCGGCCACGTTGGTAATGACCGTATCATTATTGGCAGCCGGCGCATCATTCTGACCGGTGACATTGACAGTCGCTGTGGCGACCGCGCTGCTCAGCAGGCCGTCATTGACGGTGACCTGGATGGTGCGGGGCGTGGTAGCTGGGTTGTCCGAACTGTTGGAGTACCTCACCTGCTGGATCGCCGTCTGGTAGGCGGCGGGCGAGGCATTGCCGGTCAACGTCAGGGTGATCTGTCCGGGAACAGAGGTATCGATCGGCAAGAGAGAGATACCGTTCGGCAGATTCCCGGCCACTGACAGGACGTCACCGGCACTGAAGTTTGTGAGGACGACGCGTGCCGAGTTGATTGTCGCGCCGTCATCGGTGATTCGCGCCCCGGCGGCGATCGCGACAGCAGCTCCGTTCTCCGTATAGCTGGCAACGTAGTTGTTGCCAGGAGAGCCGGGAGTGGTGGCGGTCGTCGTGGTCGTCGTCGCTATGTTGAAGTTGTTGATCAGGACGTACTCGCCCGCACTGATCGAAGTGGTGACGAACCGAATGGCCGAATTCGCTCCCGCCCCTGTGAGATTCAGGTTCGTGCTGAATGTATCCGCGCCGTCAAATCCTCCCGAATTTTGATCGATTGTCGTCAGGACAGTGAAATTTCCAGGCGTGAAGTTCCCGGTCGCCGAGTATTGAACTTGGACGGACTCGCCGGCATCGATGGAGCTGGTACCGTTGTTCCGATCGTAGCTGAACGACAATGTCGCCGTCGTCACGCCACTAAGGTTGACGGTACGGGTGATCTGCGCACCGTCACCAGCCACGAAGCGCAGTTCGTTGGTTCCGCCGCCGCCGCCGGCATCGATCTGGATCTGGCCTGAGGTCACACCACCGTCGTCACCAGCCTCCACCCAAGGTGTTCCCGCCCAGTTCACGGAGCCGTTGCTGTTATTATGCGCAGCCGTGTCGAACGTGTCGCGATAGGCCTGCGGAACTGGCGTGGTAGTGGTGGTGGTCACATCGCCATGAAGATCCAGCGTCGGCGCCAGCAGTGAGATGGTCTGATCGGAAAACTCCAGGCGTTCGACATTGCGGATGGTATCCGTGCCGTCGGTCGCCAGACCGCCGGTATGCGCCACGGTCACGGTACCATTGGCATTGAAAGTGATGTCATACTCGTCACGCTCACCGGAGAACACCGCGGTATCGATGTCGCCGGCAGTCGCATCCGTCTTGATCGTCCGGACGATCGAGAGCTGGCCCGGGTTGATCTGGCCGGAGAACATCCGCGCAGCCAAGGCAGTCATGCTATTGACCACCTCGAGCGGCGTGCCGGTGTGATCCGTATCGCCGGGAGCGAAGACGCCGATCTGCACGTCGAGCCACTTGTCGCCATCAATGATGTCGTCGCCACCACGACCGGTGATCCGGTCACTGCCGTCGCCGCCGAGGATGATGTCGCCGGCGCTGAACTCGGTGACACCTGCCCCCAGGAGCTCCTGCAGACCGCTGATCAGGGCAATACCCTCTGCATCGAGAGCGCTGCCGGCAAAGCCTTCCGTCCCTCCCTCGGAGGCTGGAAGACGATCGGCTTCCACCGCATCGGATCCCGACAGGGTGTCGTTGAAGCGCGTGCCGGACAGTCCTTCCATCGAGGCGTACTCGTCGAGGGCCGTGTTCGGGGGAAGCGTCGGGCTCTCGTCGAACACGATCGGGACGGACAGGTCAGCGTTCACCCCGAAGGTGTTGTCCTTGTACGTCGCCCAGTCAAAGCCGGACATGCCGGCCATCTTGCCGCGACCTGCGCTGCCCACCATGATGTCGTCGCCGCCTTCGCCGATGAACTCGTCGAAGCCGCCATCGCCGAGGAATACATCGTGTCCATCGATGCCATCGTGCGCGAAGACTTCGTCAAAGTTGTCGCCGGGAGCGCCGTCGAAGGTGCCGGTCTCGATCCAGTCATTGCCCTCGTTGCCGAGGATCCGTTCGGCATTCTTGTTGCCGTAAATGAAGTCGTTACCGGTACCGGCGAACACTTCCGAGCCCATGTCGGTACCAAGGAAGATGAAGTCCTGGCCGTCATTGCCCATCACAAGGTCGAGCCCAGGCCCGGCATGGACCACGTCGTTGCCCTTGCCGGCTTTGATGTTGTCGTCACCGCCGCTGTCGACGATGATGTCGTCTCCGTCACCGCCGTTGATGATGTCGTTGCCGAAGCCGCCCTCGAGCCGGTCATTCCCGCCATCGCCGTAGAGCGTATCGTCGCCGGCACTGGAAATGATCGTATCGTTCGCGTTGGTGCCACCGAGCACAACGTGCTCGTCGCCGTTATAGCGCAGATAGTTGGTATCGGTACCGGCCGTCGCAGGATTGTTGCGGACGACCACCTGGGTCAAAATCCCGCCACCCGTTGGATCGTCGGTCTCCAGGTCTCCATCACCGTCGAGGTCGTTGTACTGTTTGCTCTGGTCGACCTCGAGGATCAGGCCCGGCGTCGAGAACACGTCCGAAGGCAGATGGGTCGCATTCGTGTTGCGCATGATCATGGCGGCGAAGGAGTTGTTCTCCATCTCGCCGAAGAGATGCAGGCCATCGAGCCGTTGCAGATAGTAGAAGCGGTCGCCGCTCTGAAGCAGCTCCATCTGGACTTCGAAGACGAAGTTGAACGTCGAGCCCAGCATGCCGCCGAACGGCATGATCTCTTCGGCCAGACCACCGATCCACAGATCGACGTTCTCCAGGCCGCCGAGCTTGCCAGCCGCCGAGGCGCCGCCGGCGTAATCGTCGGACCCGTTAAGGAAGGCCACGGCGTCGGCCGGGACCTCAAGACCGCCGACAGACGTGCCGGTGATGATGGTCAATGCAGCGTCGCGCTTGCCCTCGATCGTTGTCTGGCTCGTGATCAACGTATGCGTGCCATAGGCAGCGACAAAGTTGATGATCGACGCCTCGTTCTTGAGATGACCGGCGAAGTCGATCCAGCTCTCGTAAGGCTTTAGGAGCGCATCCTGGTTCGTCGCCTCGTAGAAATCGCGGCGAGCGGCGTTCAGGGACGGAACACCCGTGTCGCGGCCCCGGGCGAGGTTGATCGTCGCGAGGTCGAGCGGCAGACCGAGCAGGTTGTTGCGCAGCGCGCTGGTGACGAACTCGTCGATTTCGTTGCCGACCTGGCGGGTCATCCCGCGGATGATCGCGCCGGCGGCGACTTCGTCATCGATGACGCCACCCACGCCGTTGAACGCCGTCGGGTTGAGGAAGCCCTGGATCAAACTGATGTGGTTGGCATTGAAGCTCGGATCGAACTGATCGATCGACTCGGTCAGCATCGAATGACCGAAGCGATAGACGACGTGCGCAAACTCCGCCACGATTGACGGATCCATCGTGGTGTCGAAGCCGTCGGGGACCAGGAACACGTTGATGTTCGGCTGGACCTTCCGCGCGAATTCTTCGAACACGAGATGCTGATACTGCATTTCGGTGCCGAATTTGGCCGCCTGGAAGATACGCTCGCCGTCCCAGACCAGCGCGTCGATCTCAGCCTCCGTCTGAGGGACGGCCGCCACATCATTGCTGAGCCATTCATTCAGGAAGGCGACGGCTTCTGCCTGGCTGGCGCCATTGGCCAGCATCTCCACCGCATCGGCGACAACCACTTCCTTGGTGTGCTCGACCAAGCGGTTGTGCTCGGAATGGAACACGTGGTGGACGGCGGTCAGGCCGATATTCTCGTTGGCACGGCCGTCGCCGGCTACGAAATGAGCATCGAGAAGCTCGTCGTCATATGTCCCATCCTCGGGGATATTGCCGCCAACTTCCGTGTCGCCGTCCTCGATACCATCCGGAACCGCGTTATGAGCGATATCGGCTAGGAAGGCATGGTTGGTCCGGATAGCACCGGGGTAATCTACACCGTTTATGGTCGCGCTCTCCGATGGATTGATCGGAGCGCTCGGATTGCCTTCCAGTACCACGTCGTCACTGGTGTTCGGGATCCCGTCCGCACCGACGCCGTAAATGAGCTGCGGGAAGCCGTTCGCTCCAGGAATGAAATTGCCGTAAGGGTCGGTCCGGAGCAGCGGGACCTTGCCGACATCCAGATCGGTCAGGTTGATGCCCAGCATCGTTGCGGCCTGAGCCTTGAGCTCGCCCCAGGTCGCCATGCCGCCGTTAGCACCTTCGATCAGCTTGCCGGTCGCGACTGGGTCGCCGTTCGCGTCGAGACTGTATTGCCGCAAGAAGACCTGGTGTGATGGGTGAGAGGTATATGTCTGATTCTGGTCGACATAGGACGTCGTGGTATTCACGGGGCGAACATCGTCCGCGGTGCCCCACTGACCATCCTGGCCGGCGGACACCGTGGCGCGCGTCAGCACCATGAAATTGAGAGCGCCAGGTTCGGTGCTGTAGAGCGGATCGTCGGGTTGCAGCGGGATCATGACGGTGCCACTGCCACCCTTGTTCACGAGATCA
Source organism: Microvirga sp. 3-52 (assembly GCF_018383585.1). GTDB lineage: Bacteria > Pseudomonadota > Alphaproteobacteria > Rhizobiales > Beijerinckiaceae > Microvirga. The sequence continues at coordinate 6,904 of NZ_JAHAMK010000016.1, read as the reverse complement.
AGGCCATGATCGAAGAACTGGCCGAACAGCGTGAACCAGGAATTGAACGAAGCCGACAGTCCTTCGTCCGGCGCGGCATTGGTCAGCGAGATATTGTTGCCGTCCATCTCGATGCCGTTGGTCTCGAGCAGCGTGTCGAGCGCGCCGCGACCGGCGACCAGAGCCGCTTCCGCATCGACTAGGTCCTGCTGCGCGGCAGCGGCGGCCGCTGCCAATCCCGCGTCTTCGGGATTAGCGTCGGCGGCCGCCTGAGCGGCGGTTGCTGCCAGGTCAGCTTCAGTAACGGCTTCGAACAGAGGCTCGATGGCCTCAAAAGCAGCCTTGATCTGGGCAGCGGTGGCCATATGGTCGCCCGGCGCGCCCGACCGGCTCAGCGCAACCATGATGGCGACCGGATTAGCCAATGTCTGATCGACGATGAGGTTGCTGATCGTCCGGATCTCCGGATCGATGACATCACCCGGCTGCGCGAAGGAACCAGGTCCGTCCACGTCATTACCCGGCGTATAGGGCATGCTGACCGGCATGACAGGCGCCGGGCCGGGCCCGTCGGGATCCATCATCACCGTCACGGTTCGGAAATCGGGATCCATCAACTCCGGGAACGGCTGATCAGCTGCGCCCCATTGCTCTTGGCCCGGCAAGAGATGGTTGTAGCTGCCATCAACCGTGCGCAGGCCCCAGGCGAGGTTATAGGTCGGGATGAGCCCGCCGGGTCCGTAGAGCGGCTCGCCGGCGGCATGCGCTTCGGCAATCTTGATTTGAGCGAGAATGAAGTCTAGGTCCGAGCGAATATAGGCAACCATGATAAAACCCTCACCCTTGTGTTCTTGAGAAAGACGCAATGATCATGGACAGGAAGGGAGGTGTTTTACTATCTGGGCTGAGGTCCAAGATGAGTGTGTCGAACGTCTCTACTCTTCAGGACCAAAGTTGGTTTCTGACTCAGACTTTAGTTATGGCGCCGGCACTTTCACCGCAGATACTGCGCAAGCTGGAAGCTGTGGAAGGGATGAGCCTGGCTGGCCAAAATTCCAACGCCCGGTAAGGAAAGAACTGCTCCAGCTCTTTCCTTACCAGATTGCCACCAAGCCTGGCTCTCGTCCTATCTAGCGCGGTTCAACGAAATGGTCGTCTTCGACGCTGTATCGAAGCCATGTCACGGCGATCCTGCCTTGGTCGACTTGAAGCGACTGATTAATTGAAAGCTGACTGTCATCGCGAGCTCGTCGAAAGGAGTTTACCCCGTCGTTCATGAATAAGAGGGCCGACGCCAGTGAGATCCTGTTCAGAAGCAGCGATGAGGTGCAGCAGGGTTCGAAATGCGTGCAGCTAAGCCTGCGGTCGGATCATTATCTGTGACAGTCGCGGGCGCTCGCCAAGGCCTTAACGGACTAGTTTTCGGGATGCTATATCATCAGCTACTCCTTTTTAGCCGAAGGTGGGGTTGCACCCTCCTCCTTATTCACATTGAGTTTAGATATGATCGAGACCATTATTTTTAGAAGACTTCCAGATTTGTGATGTACGCCGCGCTTTAAGATCAAATGAATACTTAGATTGACAATGATAGCGCAGCTTCCACACGGTGGGGTTTCAGATGAGGATCAATAGGCTATTTGCGCGGCGACCAAGGTCAGCGCGCCAAGAAGAGATGTGTGCCTGACACACGCACGTTCTGCAACGGGGAGCACTAATGTCGAAGTCGATCGGAGTCGGTATTGTTGACGATCAGCCCCTCTTCTTGGACGGGATGATAGATGCTCTTAGAGCTCAATCGGACATATCAGTCTTAGGCCACGCGGCATCGATAGGAGACGCGAGCCGGCTGATCCAGGAAAAAGAACTGGATGTGATCATAATCGGTGTGAGCTTGCCGAACGATCGTTTCGAGACCCTTGATGCAATTGTGTCGAGGTATCCGGCGATCAGAATCCTGGTCCTTTCAGATAGCACTGACGAAGAACGGATCTGTGATGCCATAGCGGCAGGTTTATCTGGATATCTTCCAAGAAGCACCGGTGGCCCCGAGTTGGTTAATGCTGTGCGGGCGCTTAACCAAGGTATAGGATGTATTTCACCAACCCTTGCTGGACGGCTCTTGATGCGCGCCAGTCAGACCGGTTCTGGCACGACAAAAACAAAGGATCGCCTCAAGTCACTCGCTCCGCGGGAAAAGCAGATCATCGCAATGCTGGCCGTGGGTCTTAGCAACCGGGAGATCGGCAACAAGCTCGATCTCAACGAGGGTACCGTCAAATACTACGTGACAAGCATCCTTGGTAAGCTGCAAGTCCGCAATCGTGTAGAAGCGGCTCTATTCGCTCGTTCCCAGGGTTTGGTGTGGCAAGCTAGCAACGAAACTAGCTTGCAATTCGAGCCCCCTCTCCAGGGTAAACTTAATGGCAGTGAGTCTGGAAGTGACAGGAGTTGGCTGCAGTACGCCAACTTGAACAAAATTTGAAATGGCCAGCGAGGGGCAGTGTCAGCCTAACGTAGGCGGCAACGTAAGCCATCAAGCCAATCCAAGGTAATTTGCAAGCGAACAACCAGTTCACTCGCTTCGCGCAAAAAGTATACTCGCAGGAAGCGAGTTATGCACGGGCTGATAAATTGCTCGGGCCGAACCGAACATGCCTGTGAAGCGAACACGGAGTAGCAAACGGCGGCTCGCATGTCGGCCGAATTGATTTGCCTCATATGATATTCACGCCTTTGGGGTTTCGTGCAAAACCTAGCAGCGGCTGCCGGGATAGCGTCCTCGCCGATGATCGATGCGTGATGGCGCTGCAAGCCCGACCTTTGCTGGCGACAATGATATGGGCGAATATCGCAAAACCTTCATTGGCTGGGCGAAAGCTCTCGTTCGCCTTTATACTGAGACAACCCGGAACAAGCGCTTCGGGCTCGTGCTCGACAGACCAGCAGCTCCTAGAGAATAGTGCTATCATCTTGGGCTGAATCACCCTCTCACGGAGTACCTCGATGGATGTATTTTACTGATATGACGGGCCAAATCCTCTAACGCAACACCTCTGTATTGCCGCCTCATTACGCTAACATCTTGTTTTTGGGCCACTTTAGGAAAGAGTGCCAAACATTTACGATTCCTAACGGTCGGATCTACCGTGGCAAGGGCCATGGCTTTGGCCTAACGGCCGACATCGCTACAACACCAATGTCATTGCATGAACCTTTACGGCTGTTTACCTTCAGGTGCCTCAATGCTGCACGCGGGGTAAGGAATGTTAGAATTGACTCCTTCGACATGGATGCGTCGGCGGAGCCCGATCCCGATAACCGTGAGCCTGACCCGTCAATTCGCCCTGACAGGCAGTGTCATCATGCTTCTCGCGATGATTGCTGCCGGGTTCTTTACCGCTGAGATTGTAACGAAGGCGACGGTGGAGAATACCGCTTCATCGACGGCTCTCCTCATCGACAGCTTTCTCGAACCAATGATCCAGGGCTTGGCAAGTGAGGAACTTCTGCCAGTCGATCAAACGTCTGAGTTGAACCGTCTGCTGAAGGCAGATCACTTCAAGGAGCGATTTCCACATTTGGATATCTGGAAGGAGGGCGGTCTTATCGTCTATTCTACGGCGCCGGATTTGATAGGTCGAAGATTCACGCCCTCTCCCGGATTGATTAAAGCTTTGGCAGGAGATGTTTCTGCACAATACGCCGACTTGAATGCACTTGAGCATCGGTTCAGGGAGATCAACAGGAAGTATCTCGAGATCTACGTCCCAATCCGGGAGGAGCGCTCCGGTCGGGTCGTCGCCGTTGCCGAGATCCATGAGAGCACCGCTCCACTTCAAGAAAAGCTCTGGTCGTTGCGTCTTAAAAGCTGGCTTGCAGTCGCAGGTGCGACCGCGCTTATCATGGCAGGCCTGTTCGGAATTGTTTACCGTGGGAATAAGCTCATTCGCCTTCAGCAGCGCCAGCTTCACGAGCGATTGGTAGAGATCGAGCATACATCTCAACACAACCATATCCTCAAGGAGCGTGCTCAGCGCGCCTCAGGCCGTGTTGCTGAATTGACCGAGAACAACCTGCGGAGGATCGGCGCGGACTTGCACGATGGTCCCGCGCAGCTCATCAGCTTAGCGGCTCTTACCGTGGAACACGTCCGGCGCGCCCAGACACCCACGAAACACGAAGAAGAGCTGCAGTTACTGAATTCCGTACTCTCGGAGGCGCTCCATGACATCCGAACCATGTCGAAGGGTCTGATGTTGCCCGAGATAGAAGACCTGCCGATGCCGGAGATCATCAAACGAGTAGCTTCCAGTCACGAGCGGCGTACCGGAACTAAGGTTGCCGTTCATTGCAGCGATATTTCACATCCTCTTACCCATGGAATCAAAATCTGCGCTTACCGGTTCCTCCAGGAGGGGCTTAACAACGCATTCCGCCATGCCGGCGGCAATGGCCAAGTGGTAACGTGCGGACTCGACGACTCTGTTATGAACCTCGTCGTGCAGGACGATGGGGGCGCTGGGATTGGCGGCCACGCGTCCGCGGACGCCGGCTTGGGGCTCTTTGGCATGCGGGAAAGAGTGGAAAGCCTGGGTGGAATTTTTAAGCTGACCCAACTCCCGAGGGGCGGCACCAAAATTGAAATGAGCGTTGTTGTTGCGGAGGGGCTCCGAGATGTCTGAGAAGACCTGTGTTGTCGTGGTGGATGATCACGCACTCTTGCGTAGGGGAGTTGTCCGGGCGCTTGCACTCGATGATACGATCGAAGTTGTGGCAGAGGGTGCTTCAGCAACAGATGCAGTCGAGCTTACAAAGATGTATTCGCCGGATCTCATCTTGCTGGATATATCCATGCCTGGGAACGGGATCGAAGCTGCTCGTGCAATCCGCGATCTTGCGACCTCGACTCGCGTCGTGATGCTGACAGTTTCGGGAGACGAAGACGACGTGACGCATGCACTTGAAGCAGGAGCCGTGGGCTATCTTCTCAAGGGAACGGATGCCATGGATCTCATCACGGCCGTGAAAAGTGTGAAGGCCGGCGAGTCGTTCATTTCCCCGAATCTGGCGCTCCGCATATTGTCAGGCGATGCTCAGGTGAAGGCCAACCCGCTGTCGGCTCTATCCGAATACGAGAAATGTACTTTGTGCCTGATATCCGAAGGACTGACCAACCGCGAGATCGGCGAAAAGCTAGCGGTGGCGGAGAAAACAGTTCAGGACAACGTGACCGACATTTTTCGAAAGCTTAAGTCCAGGAATCGTGCCGAAGCAGCACTCGTCGTGGAACAGGTCTGGGGCGGATTTCAGAGCAGAGCGAAACTGCACTGAGGCGCGATCGTCAAGAACAGCACGCGCGAAGGATTGCCGGCAGAATCGTTAATTCCGAGGTTGCATGCAGCTTTAGGAGCATTTCAACGGGTAGTCTGCAAGGTAGCATAGACAAGAACCTTTAGGTCACGGTCCTGCCTTGTTTGATACGGCAGATACTGTTCGAGCCATTGTTCGGCCATTGCTTGCATGAGGGATCGACGTCATTGCAGGCTTTGCGGTCAATTGGCCGACACTGTTGCTGTTCCTGTCGGCCGATCTGTCTGCAGGCTGCCTCGGCGCGATGGTGTTTATCCTCGCGCTGGCGCTGGTCGCCTAGGCCATCGCTACGACGACCAAGTGCGGTTGGAACGTCTTCACAAACCTGCCGGCTATGGAATGGGGTTGCTGGGTCCTTGCGCAATCATCATGAGGATGGCTGAGAAAACCCCGGCTAATACAAAGCCGCCAAAAAGGACCGCCCGAACGGGTACACGATAGCTCATCCAAGAGAGGCGAACGGCCTCACTGTGCTCTTGTCGAACAAGTACGTCATCGGCATTGATAAAGCGTAACAGCGCTTCAATATCATCCAGCAGATTGAGCATCTCAGCGGACGTTGCTCTCTTTCGCAATTGCTGACGCTGTACTCTGCTGGTCTTGAGCTTGACTGACTTCGCCTCTACGCGCTTGGCTTCGCGCACCTCACTTCGGATGGCATAAGTGCCGAACACCAGGAGAGATGCCAGGATGATGACAGAGGCAATGAATGCCCAGTCTACTGCAGATAGCTCAGGAAGGAAACGGTCCACGGAGCACTCCCTCGGGAACCCAATGCAGTGTATTGAGACATCGCTTGGAGACTTTCTTGCGGCAGATGGAACGGAAGTAGTCCTTCCCACTGAGGTAGGATAAGAGGCTTCCGAACGGCGCTCTCCTGTCTGAAGCGCCCGATCAATTCTACCCTTAAGGGCTAGAGACTCGGGTCGGCTCAAATACTTGGAAGAGGCTGAATTGTCAGGCGAGCGCAGAACGTTTTAGCGCTTCGGTCGCTGCGATCGAGGCTGCGCTCACCACGTAGGGGAGGTCGCTCCACCTAAAAGTGCCTGGCTTGGATAAGGCAGGTATCAATCCATAAAGCGGACGGTATGATCCTGGCATATATCGAGTTCAGGAAACTCTGCCGTCGATTCATCCCCGAATGACGCTGCAACAGCCACCACGGATCCTGTCATCTTCGGCAGCTTTAACGTAGTTTTCACCTTCGGGGCAAGCGGCTTGGCCAGCCGAACAGTCTGCCCATTAGCACCAATGGCGACATCGGTCGCAGATACGTCGCGGTCGTTTGTGATGAGTACTGACGAGACCGCTTTCGGCTTTGCAGGCGCAGCAGTGACACCGGTAGCAGCAAGCAGAGGGCTAGAGCACCGGTCATTCAGACGAATCCGTATCCGGCTGCGGTGAAGTAGTTACGGCATGCCTCGGGCTCGACGAGATCACAGATGTCGCCGATGGCCCGCCAGAGCGCCTCGACGGTCCGGGCTTCGGCTTTGCGCAAATGTGCTTTGATCTGTGAGAAGACCTGCTCAATCGGGTTCAAATCCGGACTGTA
>NZ_JAHAMK010000079.1 GCF_018383585.1 Microvirga sp. 3-52 | reverse complement strand
GGGCAGCTCGATGCCGATGGCGTTGCGGCCCTGCACCACGGCCACGCGGGCCGAGACCGCGCTCATCGAGCGCGCGATGTCGTCCGCCAGCGAGATCACCCGCGACGACTTCGTCCCAGGCGCCGGCTCCAGCTCGTACAACGTCACAACCGGACCGGGACGAACGTTGATGATCTCGCCTTTGACGTTGAAGTCCCACAGCACGTTCTCGAGGGTCGCAGCATTCTCCTGCAACATCTCGACCGGCACCTCTGCACTGTCCCAGATCTTCGGCTCAGCCAGAAGATCCAAGGCCGGCAGATCGAACGCGAACGAGGCGCCTACTGGTGCGGAGACGCCGACCGGAACCGATGCATAGTTGTCACGACGGAAGCTGTCATTGGCAGGAGCCGGTACAATCGGGCCATTGGCGAGGCGCGGCTGCGTTACGACGGCTGCGCGCCGCGGGGGCACCTCGATGACGTCGTCATCATCCATGAGCCCCTCGACATCCATGAGGCCTTCGACGCCGTCTCCGTCATCCTCCCACGGCAGCGCTTCGGGCTCGGCGGGAGGCGGTGATGGAACGCGTGACGAAGCCGCGACCGATGGCGCTGCTTTCTTTACGATCGGAATCCTCTCCTCGCGCTCGACCTGAACGGACGCGGTCGCAGGGGCTGTCGTCGATGTCGTCGGCAGCGTCGGATCCAGCAGATAAGTCCCCGGTTGCCACATGAAGCTGTAGGACTGCTGAACGGCAGGAAGCTCGTAGGGAGCAGGAATGCCCCTTGAGGGAGGAACTGCCTGCTCCGCGGCCTTCGGCGCAGCGACTGGTTCCGCGGCGATCGGAGCGACCGGCACGTTTCTTTGAGGCGCTTCTCCTCGCGGCCTCGTGGGAACGGCCCGCCTGGCCTGGTCCGTCGCATGAGAAGGCGTGCGGGTGAACACGCGTGGTGCACCGTTACCAACCTCCTGCGAGGCCGCTTTGCTATGGAGCGCGAGCAACCGCTCCTGGACGGCAGGCGCAGGATCGGCCGCCCGAACGGACGCGATCTCTTTCGCCTGTCGTTCCGCAACATCCGGTGCCGATTGGGGAGATGTCTGCATCCTGCGCTCTTTCAGAACGCGCTCGGGCGTGCGTGTGAAGCGAACATCCGGAGACATGGAGAACGACTGCTCCCAGACCTCTCCGCGCGGAGCCCCATTGGGGCCCCTGTCCCGCAGAGCCCGGTCCGCAATGATCTCCCGGGAGCGAGAGCGTTCATCTGCCATTTTCGGCCGTGACAGCCCCTGCCTCGATCCATGATCGGGATCGTCGACGGATGCGCGATCCATCTCCCGGTGAGGTTCGAAGGACGAGGCTTGGCGCGGCCCCGCCGGAGCCTGCGTCGATCTGATAGGCTCCTGCTCTCCCTGGGCGTCAAATTCAGGATGTTTGTCATCGTCCCGCTTGAGAGAGCCATAACCATGGGCGGCGGAAGATGGAGACCGTCGTTTGAAATGCATTGTCTGTTATGGTGTTGGGGCTGAGCCAGTCAGCCCGAGAGGAGGTTCTCCCCGATTACGCCTGGCAAAGGTAAAAAGAGGATTAGGAGGCGAGCGCGGGACATGGCCACCCGTACTTGTCCCCAGGAGGACATCCTGTTCACAATCCTTTAAAAGCGGGGGCACTCTCCCTATATTCCTTGAGGAATCGGGCGCCCCTCCCCTTCTCTCCATCGCACGCGACGAGACATTGAAGATGTCTCTTGCAATTTGGCTTGGAGGCTTTATATCGGCGCCTCCCTTGTGGTTCTGCGCGAGCGGGCTGCGGGGTTTTTTTCGGACAGGGTCGGACCATGGCGTCCTGCGGCAGCGATGCCCGGGCGTGTGGTTTGCGCCGGTGTTC
>NZ_JAHAMK010000078.1 GCF_018383585.1 Microvirga sp. 3-52 | reverse complement strand
GTGGAGCGAACCTTCGGTTGGCTTGGACGCTGCCGCCGCCTGGCCAAGGACTTCGAAGCCTCCATTGAAAGTGCGGTGGCTTGGGTCTTCATCGCTCATATCCGGATGCTGACAAGACGGCTCGCAAGACCCTGAAACACCACAAGTCTTTTTGAGTCAGCCTCTTAGGCGCTCAGCCTGTCCGCCACGTCCTCGGCGATCGAGAGGCACGAGGTCAGTCCCGGGCTCTCGATGCCGAAGAGATGCACGAGGCCCGATAATCTATGCTCCGCCGGACCGTCGATCATGAAATCGGCGGCCTTTTCGCCTGCTCCCGTGAGCTTGGGGCGGATTCCGGAATAGTCGGGCACGAGCGCATTCTCGGGGAGACCGGGCCAGTAGCGGCGGATGGAGGCATAGAAGCTTTCCGCCCGGCGCGGATCGACCTCGTATTCCTCGCGCTCGATCCATTCCACGTCGGGCCCGAAGCGCATGCGGCCCGAGAGATCCAGCGTCACATGGGTGCCCAAGCCTCCGTCGACGGGCGCCGGATAGATCAGGCGCGAGAAGGCTGGCTTGCCGAGACAGCCGAAATAATTGCCCTTGGCGAAGACGAGGGGCGGCACGCGGTCGACCGGATAGCCTTCCGTCGTGCGGGCGAGCGCCTGGGCGCCGAGCCCTGCCGCGTTGACCACCGCATCGACGGTGAGATCCGTCGGCTCCGATCCGCCCACATGTGCGTCCCATCCGGTTCCGTTCCGGGTGATCCGCTCCACGGGCGCATGAAAGGCGATGACGCCGCCGGCGCTCTCCAGATCGCCCTGCAATGCCAGCATGAGGGCGTGGCTGTCGACGATCCCCGTCTCCTGTGACAGCACGGCGCCGGTGCAGGCGAGGTTCGGCTCAAGCCGACATGCCTCTTCGCCCGTCAGCAAGGAGAGGCCCTCGACACCGTTCGCCAGCCCCTGTTCGTAAATGCCTTCGATCTTTGCCTGTTCGAGATCATTGGTGGCGACGATCAGCTTGCCGCATTTGGCATGAGGCACGCCGTGGCTCTCGCAGAAGGCGTAGAGCATCCGCCGCCCGTTGACACAATGGCGCGCGCGCAAGGAGCCGGAGGGATAATACATGCCGGCATGGATCACCTCGCTGTTGCGCGAGGAGACCCCGTTGCCGACGCCGCCCGTCGCCTCGACCACAATCACACCATGACCGCGAAGGCCGAGTGCGCGCGCGATGGCGAGCCCGACGACCCCCGCCCCAATAACCAGGACGTCTATGATTGCCTCCCATTTTCACAGGATCTGCCGTCGATGGACAACTCGCCGATATCCCTCGTCAGCCAAGGCCGAACTTTCACCGCAGGGATGATCTCTTCGCGTATCGGGATGGGCCATGATACCGCAGGCCGCTCAGAGTGGCACCGTGTCCGCTTGAAAGCCTGGCTTCTCAAGGACTGACACCCTTCCCCCGTTATCACCGGCACAAGGCCGGCCATGACGGCGAGGGAACGAGAAAGGCGGCCTCGCACATGCGGGCCACCCTTGCCGGCGTCATGGATCAGAGGCGCTTGCCGGTCTGCTCGTCGAAGAGATGAACAAGCTTCGGATCGGGCGTGACGCGGATCTGCTGGCCCGGCTGAGCGTTGACGCGCTCGCGGAACACGCCGACCACATCGGNGGTCTGCTCGTCGAAGAGATGAACAAGCTTCGGATCGGGCGTGACGCGGATCTGCTGGCCCGGCTGAGCGTTGACGCGCTCGCGGAACACGCCGACCACATCGGTACCGCCGAACTTGGCGAAGACCTGCGTCTCCGATCCCGTCGGCTCGACGACGGCCACTTCGGCCGGCAAGCCATGGGAATCGTCGAGGATGAAGTGCTCAGGGCGGATTCCGTAGATGATCGGCTGACCATCCGAGGCGGCAGGCGCATGGGCCACCGGCAGGGACGTGCCGCTCTCGGAGACGAAGCGGCCGCCCTGAAGGTGACCTTTGAGGAAGTTCATGGCGGGGGAGCCGATGAATCCTGCG
>NZ_JAHAMK010000077.1 GCF_018383585.1 Microvirga sp. 3-52 | reverse complement strand
TCCTGGACTGCGAAGACATCTTCCAGCAGCCTGTCGTAGCGCTCTGCCCAAATATGCTTTCCGTTCGCGGCATCGATGAGCTGCCCTGTGATGCGAATGCGACTGCCCGAGAGAGCATGAGGTTTCGTGGACACTCGGTGATGAAGCGATTAAGGGAGCTTCCCATCGCGACACGATTACCGGCCTCTCAATGAGGGCCGTCATTAGGCATACTAAAGCCGCCCCACAAAACCTCATGCTCTCCTCCATGGTGGTGCGCTTGGCAGCGGCACACGGTCTGGCGAGCGTAAGGGGGTATGGGAGGGCGGCCGATACAGCCGATCGATCGCACCCGCACAGAGACACCAAGCCTGGAAGGATTACTGGGCCGCGAAGAGGGCGCAGAACACCGCCCTGGTAGACATTCCCGCCATCAGCGAGGAGCTACAGACCCTATAGTCGCAACAGTGAACGAGAATACAGATCGGAACTACGCGCTCCACGAGTCGTAATNATCAGCGAGGAGCTACAGACCCTATAGTCGCAACAGTGAACGAGAATACAGATCGGAACTACGCGCTCCACGAGTCGTAATGCATTGTGCTCGCTGTCTGCTCTTCAAATGGGGCGACATAGGCGAGCGCTAGTCTGATCAGCTCCGCCATCCTGTCCGAAATGCCATCGAACTGCTCAAGCTGGTCCGCATTCGCCCTGAGCTGGTCAAGGGTTTGGATGTTCTCTCTCCGCAGCACCTCCCAGGCGATGGGAGCCAGATAGAGACCCTCAATCGGTCCTGCGCAGGTGTCATAAAAACGGGGCATAGGAAGCTCCTAAGCCTTGCCGGCGGAAGCACACGCATCTCCCAGCCGTCGGTGCCCGGATCATTCAAGCCGGCGATAGCCAATTATACGCCGTTGCCGAACATACAACCACCATGATTCCATCAGGAATTGTCGGAAACTGGCAGCCCGCTGCTCTTTTCTCGCGGTTGAGGCAGCGGCTTTCACGGACCGGCTCTTGAAACTATGTCTCTGGTTGACGCTTTGGCCTGGAGTTGTTGGCCTGAGCCTTACGCTCCTCTTCCTCCGCCAGCCTCTCAAGGCGCTCGGCTGTCTCGAGGAGTTGCTCGCGTGCCTCGTCGATCGAGAGCTTCTGAACCATGGTCCGGATCTCTTGCGCCTGTCGGCGGTACTCCGCCGCTTGGTCATGATGGGGATGCTGCGGCATGGCCTACGGCCTCCAACCAAACCCATGATGGTAGTTTACAGCTGAACGGGGACGCCGGCGTAGCTAGGCAGGTCCCACATTGGCTAGAGTTCGGGCCTCGCGATCGGGGTGGTCCTACGAACCAGCCATGGGAGGCCGCAGACCTAGAGTAGCGGATCGGGCAGGCGCTCCATAGTGTTCCTTTGGCCTAAGCATGGTCCTGGTTCTCAGCAAAGCACAGGTTCAATTGACATCGCAGAGGATCACGGGCTCTTCTGGCACTGCTCCAAGCGCTTTCTGGCATCGGTCATCATCAGGTGCCAGTGCTGCTCCACATCACGCTCGATAAGCTGCTTCGACTTGCTCCGAAAAACTGGAGAACCTCTCATGACGCAGGAGGATCTCCATGCCCCAGACACGGTTTACGAAAGAGTTTCAGGATGAGGCTGTACGGCTCGCTTTGACCAGCGGCCGCAGCCGACGGGCGATTGCCGCGGATCTCGGGGTTGGCCTGTCGACGCTGCACCATTGGATTGATCGCCGTCGCGAGCGCGAGATCGATGACCTGCCCGAGGAGCGCCAGGAGGACATGGCCACCGAGCTGAAGCGGCTGCGGCGCGAGAACGAGATCCTGCGCCAGGAGCGGGAGATCCTCAAACGGGCAACGGCTTTTTTCGCCAAGGAGGGAAGTCGATGAAGTTTCAGTTCATCGATGCGGCGAAAGAGAACTTCCCCGTCACCCGTCTGTGCCAGGTCGTCGAAGTGAGCCAGAGCGGCTATTTCGCCTGGCGCTCTCGTCCGGCCGGTCCGCGCCAGAGGGAGGATCTGGTGCTGCTGGCTCACATCCACTCGGCCTTTATTCTCTCCCATGAGACCTACGGCAGTCCCCGCATGACCCGCGAGC
>NZ_JAHAMK010000076.1 GCF_018383585.1 Microvirga sp. 3-52 | reverse complement strand
GTCCTCGGGCCTGATGGCGAGTTCCTGAGTGCGCGGCTGTGAAGCCGAGGCGGTGCTGGCTGCTGCAGCCGCACGCATGCCGCCAGAGGCTGCTCCGCCACCCGGCCGGACCATGCCGCTGAGTGTCGAGCGCTGCATCGGGGTGCCCGCTGTCGCCCCTGCCAAAACTGGCTGCTGTCGCCGGCGGAAGAACCGGACCACCAGGAAGACAAGACCGCCGATGAGCGCGACCTGCGCCAGGAAGCCCAGGATGGAGGCCAGCGACCCGAGGCCGCCGAACAGGCCGGCGCCGAACAGTGCGCCCAGCAGACCTGCCCCGAGCAGGCCCGCGAAGAACCCACCACCGAAGCGGCTCCGCGCGGGCTGGGCCGCCTGGGCCGACGGCGTGGCCGGACGAGGCTGAACCTGGCTTGGAGTCGTCTGCGAGCGCTGGAGCGGTTGCGCGGCGGCGGGAGCCGTCTGGGTGGCCGGAGGAGCATCGAAGGTGCGCGAGCCGCGCGAGCCCACGCTGCCTTTGCTTCTGGCCTCGGCCATGCCGGTCATGGCGACGGCAAGCACACCCGCCAAGGCGAACGCCAAGCGTCCACGGCGCAGAGGGCTTGCCGCCTTGCGCTTGGGCTGACCGTTCTCCCGGTCGGTCGAAGACTGTTGCATCAGATGTTCTTTCCTGAGATCCGTGTCGAATTGGCTGCGCTACTCTTCTCGCTGCCTCTCCAAACCCTCATGACTGGGGCGAAGGGACAGCGCTGAAACGGCATAGGCTTGCCGATGGACCGCTCCCGTCGCCGGCGCATCGAACCCGCGCCTGCTGGCGGGTGATGACCTCGGCACGTCTTCTGGAATGTTCCATGCCCGGTATACGAAGCTGGCCCCGACCTTAATCCTGTCGCCGGCAAGAAATTTGCCTGCGTCTCACTTGGCCAATGCGCTCAGGCCTGCGCCCGGCGCGAGCATGAGGAAGGCCCAGGCAGAGGCGATAGTCGCCGTCTGGAACAGCAGCATCGGCATGGCGAAAACCCCAGCTGTCAGGGGCACCACAGCGCGCAGCGGGCCGATGAAGCGTCCCAGGAAGACGCCCCACGCGCCCCATCGGGCAAAGAACTGTTCGCCGCGGTCACTCAGATGCTGGTGCGACGAGAGAGGCCAGACCCGAAACACGGCATGCTTGAACCGAAAGCCGATGGCATAGGACAGCCAATCGCCGAGGATTGCGCCGATGGCCGCTCCAAGCCAGATCGGCCAGAACTCCAGACCGCTTGCCCCGACCAAGGCACCGATCCCGAGAAGCAACACGGTCGAGGGGACAAGCAGCGAAACGACGGCGACCGACTCGGTGAAGGCCAGCGCGCCGACAATCAATGGAGCCCAGCCTTGGTGCGCTCGAACAAAGTCGAGCAGCATCGTCGTGAGGATGTCGAGGTCCATGGGCTCTCCCGTTCAAGGACTGGTCACGATGCGACGACGCGCCAGCAGGAGCCGGCACGCGTTGGTTGTCCGCGTGGTATCACTCTCCTGAATTAAGCCGGTTTCGGTACGCCGGTTGCTCCTGCTGGCGGTACGGCCGGACGCGAGGTCCTGTGCTTTGCAGCACTTGTGCCGCCATCGTCCCGAATCGGAGGCTGTCCGTCGAGGAGGTTGCGGATCTCGTCGCCGGTCAGGGTCTCGTATTCGAGCAGGCCGCGGGCCAGGGCCTCGAGCTCGTGCGCCTTCTCGGTCAGGATGCGGCGGGCATCGTTGAGCCCGTCCTCGACCAGGCGGCGGACCTCCGAGTCGATCTTCTGGGAGGTCGCCTCGGAGATGTTCTGCTGGCGTCCCATGGACATGCCCAGGAAGACCTCGTCCTGGTTCTCGCCATAGGCCACGGTGCCGAGCTCGGGCGAGAAGCCCCACTTGGTCACCATCATGCGGGCCAGACGGGTCGCCTGCTCGATGTCCGACTGGGCCCCGGAGGTGACCTTCTCACGCCCGAAGATCATCTCCTCGGCGATGCGGCCGCCCATCATGATGGCCAGGCGCGAGGTCATCTGCTCGTAGGACATCGACAGCTTGTCCCGCTCGGGCAGCTGCATGACCATGCCGAGCGCGCGGCCGCGCGGGATGATGGTGGCCTTGTGCACCGGGTC
>NZ_JAHAMK010000075.1 GCF_018383585.1 Microvirga sp. 3-52 | reverse complement strand
GACCCGGTGCACAAGGCCACCATCATCCCGCGCGGCCGCGCGCTCGGCATGGTCATGCAGCTGCCCGAGCGGGACAAGCTGTCGATGTCCTACGAGCAGATGACCTCGCGCCTGGCCATCATGATGGGCGGCCGCATCGCCGAGGAGATGATCTTCGGCAAGGAGAAGGTCACCTCCGGGGCCCAGTCGGACATCGAGCAGGCGACCCGTCTGGCCCGGATGATGGTGACCAAGTGGGGCTTCTCGCCCGAGCTCGGCACC
Source organism: Microvirga sp. 3-52 (assembly GCF_018383585.1). Lineage (GTDB taxonomy): Bacteria > Pseudomonadota > Alphaproteobacteria > Rhizobiales > Beijerinckiaceae > Microvirga. Next base: position 1,874 of record NZ_JAHAMK010000075.1, on the reverse strand, counting down.
GTGGCCTATGGCGAGAACCAGGACGAAGTCTTCCTGGGCATGTCCATGGGACGCCAGCAGAACATCTCCGAGGCGACCTCCCAGAAGATCGACTCGGAGGTCCGCCGCCTGGTCGAGGACGGGCTCAACGATGCCCGCCGCATCCTGACCGAGAAGGCGCACGAGCTCGAGGCCCTGGCCCGTGGTCTGCTCGAATACGAGACCCTGACCGGCGACGAGATCCGCAACCTCCTCGACGGACAGCCGCCGGTGCGGGACGATGGTGATATGAATGGTGCAAAGCACAGGACCTCGCGTCCGGCCGTTCCGTCGGCAGGAGCAATCGGCATGCCGAAACCGGCCTAAGGCCGGAGGGCGATCCTAGTCCGCGACAACCAACGCGTGCCGGCTCCTGCTGGCGCGCGTCGTCGCATCGTGACCAGTCCTCGAACGGGAGAGCCCATGGACCTCGACACCCTCACGACGATGCTGCTCGACTTTGTTCGGGCGCACCAAGGCTGGGCTCCGTTCATTGTCGGGCTACTAGCCTTTGCCGAGTCGCTCGCGGTTGTCTCGTTGCTCGTCCCCTCGACCGTTCTGCTTCTTGGGATTGGTGCCCTGATTGGGGCAAGCGGTCTGGAATTCTGGCCGATCTGGCTTAGCGCGGCGGTCGGCGCAATCCTCGGCGACTGGCTGTCCTATGCCATCGGCTTTCGGTACAAGCACGCCGCGTTTCGGGTCTGGCCTCTTTCGTCCTGTCAGAATCTCAGTGACCGCGGCGAACAGTTCTTTGCCCGATGGGGCGCGTGGGGCGTCTACCTGGGGCGCTTCATCGGCCCCATGCGAGCCGTGGTACCCCTGACAGCCGGGATCTTCGCCATGCCGATGCTGCTGTTCCAGACAGCGACTATCGCATCTGCCTTTGTCTGGGCTTTCATCATGCTTGCGCCGGGCGCGAGCCTGACTGCATTGGCCAAGTGACACTCAGGCAAATTTCTTGCCGGCGACAGGATTAAGGCCGAAGCCAGCTTCGTATACCGGGCATGGACCATTCCAGAAGGCGAGCCGAGATCATCACCTGCCAGTACGCGCGGGTTCGAGGCGCAGGCGACGGGAGCGGTCCATCGGCAAGGATACGCCGCTTCACCACTGTCCCTAGGCTTCTAATCACAAGGGTCCGTCGGGGCAGCCAGAAGAGTAGCGCAGCCCAATCGATACTGACCTCAGGAAAGAACATCTGATGCAACAGTCTCCGATCGACCAGGGGAACGGTCAGCCCAGACGCAAGGCGGCAAGTCCTTTACGCCGCGGACGCTTCGCGTCCGCCCTGGCGGGTGTGCTTATCGTTGCCATGACTGGCGTGGTCGAGGCCAGGAGCAAAGGCAGCATGGGCTCACGCGGCTCGCGCACCTTCGATGCCCCTCCGGCCACCCAGACGGCTCCCTCAGCCGCGCTGCCGCTCCAGCGCTCGCAGACGAGCCCAAGCCAGGTTCAGCCTCGTCCGGCCACTCCGTCGGCCCAGGCGGCCCAGCCCGCGCGGAGCCGCTTCGGTGGTGGGTTCTTCGCGGGCCTGCTCGGGGCAGGTCTGCTGGGCGCACTGTTCGGCGCCGGCCTGTTCGGCGGCCTCGGGTCGCTGGCCTCCATCCTGGGCTTCCTGGCGCAGGTCGCGCTCATCGGCGGTCTTGTCTTCCTGGTGGTCCGGTTCTTCCGCCGGCGACAGCAGCCAGCCTTGGCCGGGGCACCCGCTGGCACCCCGATGCAGCGCTCGACACTCAGCGGCATGGTCCGGCCGGGTGGCGGAGCAGCCTCTGGCGGCATGCGTGCGGCTGCAGCAGCCAGCACCGCCTCGGCTTCACAGCCGCGCACTCAGGAACTCGCCATCAGGCCCGAGGACT
>NZ_JAHAMK010000074.1 GCF_018383585.1 Microvirga sp. 3-52 | reverse complement strand
GAGGCGCCGACGCCGACGAACATCTCGACGAAGTCGGAGCCCGAGATGGTGAAGAACGGCACGTTGGCCTCGCCCGCGACCGCACGGGCGGTCAGGGTCTTACCGGTGCCGGGAGGGCCGACGAGCAGCACGCCGCGGGGGATGCGGCCGCCGAGGCGCTGGAACTTCTGCGGATCGCGCAGGAACTCCACGACCTCCTGCAGGTCTTCCTTGGCCTCGTCGATGCCGGCCACGTCGTCGAAGGTCACGCGCCCATGCGCCTCCGTCAGAAGCTTCGCCTTCGACTTGCCGATGGACATCAGCCCGCCGCCGCCCTGCTGACCTATCGCTCTGCGGGACAGCCAGACCACGATGCCAATCATCAACGCGAAGGGCAGCAACGACAGCAGCAGGCTGCCGAGCAGGCTCGGCTGCGGCGGTGGTTCGGCCTTGATCACGACACCCTTCTGCTGCAGCTGGGCGATGAGACCGGCGCCTTGAGGGATATAGGTGGTAACGCGGGCACCTGTAGAGCGCTCGGCGATGACCTCCTGTCCCTGGATGGTGACCGAGCGGATCTCCCCTTGCTCGACTGCCGTGAGGAACGCCGAGTAGGGAAGCTGCTCAGACTGAGGCGCTGACGGGCCCTGGAAATAGAACAGCGACAGTAGCGTCATGACCATGGCCACAATCGCAAGATTGCGAAAGTTGGGCGCGGTGTTCGGGTTGTTCATCTTGATGCTTTCTGAACGACACCAAAGCGGGCTGACGAGCGCCGCATAGGGCGCTCATCGCGAACGCTGTCAGCGCTGGAAGCGGTTCGGCACCGAATGCGCCGTGTCCAAATGCCTGCGGAGCAGATCCATGTTGCGCAGGTTCGAGCGGTAGAACACATCGCCGACCCAGCCCACGAGCGGAACCGCGCTGATCACGAAGTCGACACCGACATTGCCCATCATGCGCAGGAGTATCGACATGGGCACGCCCAGGCGGTGAGCCTCCCAGACCAGGTAGGCCGACATGCCCTTCGAGGTCAGCATACCGACGCCTGGGATCAAATTCAGGAGGGCGTCCGCACCGAACCGAATGTTAGTTCCCGGAACGCGGATCGCGCTGTCGAGAACCCGTGCCAGGGTATCAAGGCGCGCATGAGTCTCAGCCACGCGAGGCGAGGTGTAGATGGAGGATGAAGCGTAGGAATAAGACGTCACAGTCATCTCCCAGATGCGGAGCAGCTTCAAGCGCTCCTCAGGTGAGAGAGTCCGACATCGCAGCCTTGGGAAAGCTGCCAGAGGGGCCCGGACCCCGGTAAGTGTAAGGTGGTGGTGGAAGAGCCTGTGTTCAAGGTCAGACTGTCATTGCCGGGCCTGAGAGATGTCGTCCTTAGCGGCGCTCAACGACGGTATACTCGGCATCGATCACGCCGTCCCAGGAGCGTTGCCGGGCCGGGCGCAGCCGGCGGCGCAGATAGAAATACAGGGCGATGCCGCCGATCAGCATGATGGGCAGCACCAAGAAGAGCCCAACGACCAGGATGGCCAAAAGGGCAACTCCTGCCAATAACAGGCCAGCGAGCCTCATCAGGGCCCATAGCCGACCCGAGCCGATCGTGGCGCTCCGACTGGCATCGTCCATCTGCATGGCTCTCTCCTTTGCAACCTGGAACAGTAAACGGGCCTACGGCCCGTGAACGGCTCCGGGTGTGTTCCATGTATGGTGTACGGAGCTAACGGGCACGCTAATCCCGATTCCCGCTCAAAAGGCGTTGGGCAACGTGCCGCCACAGGGCGGTGGGATCCATACGAAGTTTCTTGTCTCAGATGTGACTGCGGAAGGGGACAAGACAAAGGAAGGCTGGGGTTCCACCTGGTGCGGGAAGTGTCCTCAAACAGAAGTTCTTTCAGGGGAAAGACGATCCCTCCGCCAAAAGTAGGAGATCCCTGCCGACAGACATTAGAACGAGCGCCGACGTCCCAATCGTTACGGCCCTCTCGTCCGCACTAAGAGCCTTTAAAGATCCCCTTGAATCGAATTCGGGGTTCTTGTCAGCCTGATGTCGGTGCAGGGAGGGGACGTCCTGTGAGGTCGTCTAATCGCGAGCCATTTTGCAAGTAGTTTTTACAATACTCACCCGCTCGAGCCTTGGATCAAGGTCGAGAGACTATGTCGGAGGGGCTGGTCGCGGTGGATCAGAGACACGCCACTTGAGCGTCTGCCGGGTGCAGGGTCGTCTTCGCGGTCGACAGCCGTCGC
>NZ_JAHAMK010000015.1 GCF_018383585.1 Microvirga sp. 3-52 | reverse complement strand
TGAGGAAGGTCGCCGCGCGCACCGGCGACCAGAACACGCGCACGCAGATCAGCGGAATAGGGCTGGGGCATGGCTTGCCTCCCGGGCCATATGCCTGTCAACGCACAGCCCACCCGAATGGATTCAAGTCCAGATCAAAAGCGCTTTAGGGCCTGATCGATGAAGCGCCGCCCTTGTTCCGAGAGGCGGGCGTTCACCTTCTCCGTCATCACCGGCCTGTGGCCGACCGGATGACACCCTCCCCCGTCATGGCCGGCCCTGAGCCGGCCATCCCGACCCTGTGAGGCGCGGCGCTTCACTTCATGGGGATCACCGACACGAGGCCGGTGATGACACAGGAGGGGGATTTCCAGCTTCTCAGGATGAGTTCGCAGCGAACTCCGTCGTTCAGATGAAGAGGAAGTCCCTGTAGGTGAGGCTTGTGCCCTCACCCTTCTGAAGCTTCACGGTGCCGATCTCCAGCATGGCCTTCGCGCCGGAGCCGTCCGCGTCCCAGTACAGCTTGACCTCGGTCGGCTTGACCTTCCTGGCGATGAAGAAGTCGTCCCGGTCGAGCGCCTTGTCGCCGACGCGGAAGAAGCTGCTCTTCATCGTGCAGGCATGGTCGAGCCCTGCCCCTTTTCCCTTCAGGTACTTGGCGATCGTCCTGTTGCCGAATGCCGCGTCGTCGAGGTAGATCGAATCGTATTTCGGCCCGAAATCGTAGATGACGTCCTTGTTCTTGTTCGCCACGCTCTTGCTCGTCAGCTTGGTGTCGAACACGAACGCGTCCCGGCTCGCCGCGCCCTTCGTGCCGTAGAGCTTGTCCAGCCCCGCGCCGCCCCCGATCGTGTCGTTGCCCGCCTCTCCCTTGAGCGTATCCCGGCCCGCCCCGCCGAACAGGCGGTCGTGGCCCGCGCCGCCGCGCAGGACATCGTTCTTCACGCCGCCGAAGAACACGTCGTGGCCCGCCGTGCCGCCCGTGGATTCCGGATCGATGTTGCCCACGTCGATGGTGAAGGCCTGGCTCGTGACGCCACCCCGGCCGTCCGAGGCCTGGACGATGACGTTGTGCGAGCGCGCCTGCTCGTAGTCGAGCCGGAAGCCGTCGGCGACCAGGATCCGGTTGCCGGAAAGCGTGAAGCGGCCGCCGGCATCGTCGAGGAGCGCATAGGAGAGGGTATCGTTGTTGGCGTCGGTGGCCGACAGGGCGCCGACCTCGCGCCCGGCCATGGCGTATTCGTCGGCCGCGTGCCCGGACAGGGTCACGCCGGACGGAGCCTGGTTCGGCGGAGTCTCGTCCAGATCGGCGACCGCGATCGTGAAGGCCTGGGTGGCGCTGGTCCCGCCCGGCTTGCCGTCATCGGCCTTCAGATAGACCGTCACGTATTTCTGACCGGCCGGCAGAGCCTCGTAGTCGATCCCGGCCTTCAGCTTGAGAAGCTTGTTGCCGGTGCCCGAGTTGTCGATCTCGAACAGGCCGTTGGCATGGCCGGCGACGCTGTCGTCGAAGCTCCAGGTCAGGCTGGTGTCGTTGTCCTTGTCCTGCGCCGACAAGGTGCCGGCAAACAGGGCATTCTCGTTGATCGAGACCTGCGTGGCGTCGTTGAGGCGCAGGGTCGACGGGGCATGGTTGCCGTTCACCACGGGATTGCTGACGATGGTGAAATCCTTCACCAGCGCGCCGCCGTGGCCGTCGGACACCCGCACCTTCACCGTGTAGGTGCGGGCTTCCAGCGTGCCCGAGGCGACCGACAGCACGTTGCCGTTGGTGATCGTGAACTTGCCCTGGTTCGCGTCCGACAGATCGATTGCGAAGCTCAGAATCTGGCCGGTATCCGGGTCGTGCGCCTTCAGCGTTCCGAGAACCGGCGTCGTCACGTCCTCGTCGACGCTTGCCGCGTTGGTGTCGTCTGTGAAGGTGAGACGATCCGGATCGTGGTTCTCGGCGCCGGGCGTGAGGGCTTCGGTGACATCGTTGAACTTTACCCGCTCGATATTCGTGAGCCTGTCGTTGCCGTCGAGACCCGTGACCGTGAAGGTGCCGTCGGGGTTGGCAGTGATGGTGTAGGCGCTGCGCAGGCCGGAGAACACGGCGGTGTCGCTGTCGCCGCCGCCGTCGAGCACGTCGTCGCCGGCGTCGCCGTTTAGCATGTCGTCGCCGTCGCCGCCGAACAGCCGGTCGCCGCCGCCCTTGCCCATGAGGGTGTCGTTGCCGCCCGCGCCATGCAGCTCGGCCCCGTTGCCACCGCCCCGGTCGATGCTGATCAGCGTATCGACCTGGTTGGTGCCCTGCACGCTCTCGATGTCGGTCAGCGTGTCGCCGGCCGCCCCGCCGCCGTTGTGGTGGGTGGTGAGGTCGACGGTCACCCCTTGGTCGGTGACGTTGATGTAGGTGACGAGATCCCAGCCGCCGACGCCGCCGTCCAGGATGTCGCCGCCGGCGCCGCCCTCCAGGAGGTCGTCACCGGCTTCGCCATAAAGCCGGTCGCCGCCGTTCTGCCCCTTGAGGATATCGTTCCCGCCGGCACCGTGGAGTTCCGACCCGCTTCCGTCCAGCCCCTGAACGCTGGTGAGCGTGTCGCCCTGGTTGGTGCCCTGGAGGCTTTCGATGCCGATCAGAACGTCCCCGGCCGCCGCGCCGCCATTGTTCGAATTGTTGGACAGATCGATGATCACGCCGCCCTGGGCGTCAGGGCTATCGATATAGATTGCGAGATCCCATCCAAGGCCACCGTCGAGCACGTCGCTGCCGGCGCCTCCGTTTAGGTTGTCGTTCCCGTCCGACCCGAACAGCTTGTCGTTGCCGCCGGCGCCCCGGAGATTGTCGCCGAACTTTGTCCCGGCGTATTGCTCTCCTGAAGTGCCGCCCGTCCAATCGACGGCACTCTGCCGAAGGTCATAAATTTGGGCTTTGATCTGATTGCTCGCGATCCATTCGACCAGGAATCGTCCATCCTTCAGGCCGGAAACTTTCTGATTGCCATAATTGGTGCCGGCTGCAGTCACGATGAAGCTGCTCTCGACTGTTCCATCCGTATCGACGATTTTGGTGCAAAGGCCTTCGGTTTTGCCATATGCGATGACGAACCCCCCGTCAGAGGTTCCGCTGAGCTCAAATCTGGACCGTCCGGCACCTGAATCGATTGCAAAGACTCCGCTCGCGGGTTGCCCAGCTGCATCAAAGATCTGTCCGACGATCCCGTCGGCCAGTGAATTCCACACGATGGCAAACTGACCGGTACTCAAGGCGACGACTTTGGCATCCGCTCCGTTGTTCATCTCGAAGGGCGAGATCGTCGAAAAACCTCGCGTCGGCGCCCCGTTGAAGCGAAGATCGAAGCCTATCGAATATTCCCAAGAAGTGCCGTTCCAATGGGCACGCGCCAACAGTGTAACGTAGAGACCACCTGAGAGACCCTCTGTGTCTCTTGAGTAGTAATTATCGTTCTCGCTCGGTTTGTAGATGAGGGACTCGGATTGGTTTCCTTGAGCGTCGATGAGAAGCTGACCTGTTCCGAGATGATCAGCCTTAGGTCGACTGTAGTAGGAAATGAGGAAGCCGCCGTCAGGAGTGGCTACAACGCTTTCGTTCGGATCAAAATTGGCGTTTTTTTGAATGGCCGTCTCTCCGAGAGAGATGCCCTCGGATGTGTAGCGGTGCCAAACAAGATTGTAGGCATTGGACGGGTTCTTTTGATGATAAACGATAGCGAAGTCGCCGTTGCTCAGAACGACCGCTTTGGGGAAACCTACCTCGCCTTCATGCTGGTTCACCTTAAAGGCAGGCTGGGCTATGGTGCCGTCGGCATTCAAGACTACGGCTTGGACGCTGGGTGAACCTGAATGGCTCCTCCAGCTCATGAGGATTCGCCCGTCCTGCAGCGGCGTGGCGGAGTCCACGCCCGGGAAAGTGCCGCCTGGAAAGGTCAAGATTGGTCCCCAAGTCGCCGGCGCAGCCATCGTCATCTCCTCTTTCATCGGATCGCACAGCGCTTTAACCATAACCGCGCAGGTTGGCGGTGCGGTGGGACACATCCGTTATAACGTTTCTAACGTGGCGTATGTATAGTTGCCTCCCGATGAGATTCAACTCCTCCTTTCGGTAGGGAAGCTCTCGTGATGAAGAAAGGAGGCCTGCAAAAAGACAAGTTAAAACAATTATTTAGCAATTAAATGACTTAATTCGTTCAAAGGAGCTGGCCAGAGCTCAGCCCCTTGCGTCCTTTTGCCCGCCCCCGGCCAACCAGCCCATTCCCTATAATGCCAGGCTTCCGCGACCGGAGGGCGCGGCGCCGTTAATGGCCCGTTAACCCCGTTGGGCGGACACTCGACCCTGACCTTCCTCTCGCCGCCTTCGTGTCTATGAGCGACCTTCTCGTCAGTATCCGCCACGCCAAGCCCGACGACGCCGCAGCCCTCTCGCGGGTCTTCGATGCGGCTTGGCGGGAGGCCTATCTCGGGATCATTCCCGGCGTGACCCTGGACAAGATGTTCTCCCGGCGCAGCCCGCGCTGGTGGCGCTCCACCGTGTCGCGCGGACGCCCGCTCGTGGTGCTCGACATCGGCCAGGGCGCCGTCGGCTACGCTTCTTACGGCCGGTGCCGCGACCGGTCGCTACCGGCGAACGGCGAGATCGACGAACTCTACCTGCTGCCGGAATACCAGGGCATCGGCTTTGGGCGGCGCCTGTTCAAGGCGGTCCGCAACGACCTCAAGGCCCGGGAGATGGACAGGATCGTCGTCTGGGCGCTTGCAGACAACGAGCGCGCCTGCGCGTTCTACGAGAGCATGGGCGGGCAAACGATCACCCGGGTCGAGGAGCGCATCGGCGGAACGCCGCTCGCCAAGGTCGCCTATCTCTTCCGCTGACCGCCTCCCGACCGCCGACCCGAAACACTGTTTCGAGGTTTGCGCCGCAGGTCCCGCTTCTCGGGGGAAGCTGCGCCCGGCCGGGCCGAAAAGTGGGTTCCCCTTTTGAGTCCAATGCTCTAGTGAGGCGTCCAAGCTTCAGAAGGCGGTCTCTCGGCCTATCGGCCCAGGCCGCTCTCAAGACGATCTTTTGCCGCATTTTCACCGGCGTGACGGCGTTCCCTGCATGGCGGGACGGCTCACCCGAGACAATGCTTCAAGCCTGGTTCCGGAGAACAGCTTTATGCGCATTGACGCGATCAAGATTGGAAAGAACCCGCCGGACGACGTGAACGTCGTGATCGAAGTGCCGCTCGGCGGCGAGCCCATCAAGTACGAGATGGACAAGGAATCCGGCACGCTCTTCGTCGACCGCTTCCTCTACACCTCCATGCGGTATCCGGGCAATTACGGCTTCATCCCCCATACGCTGTCGGGCGACGGCGACCCCTGCGACGTGCTGGTGGCCAACACCCGCGCCATCGCGCCGGGCGCGGTCATCAACGTGCGCCCCGTGGGCGTTCTCGTGATGGAGGACGATGGCGGCCAGGACGAGAAGATCATCGCGGTTCCGTCGAGCAAGCTGACCCAGCGCTACGACCGGGTCTCGACCTATACGGATCTGCCCGAGATCACCATCAAGCAGATCGAGCATTTCTTCGAGCACTACAAGGATCTCGAGCCCGGCAAATGGGCCAAGATCATCCGCTGGGGCGACGCCGAGGAGGCCCGCCGCCTGATCGTCGAGGCGATCGAGCGGGCGAAGAAGTAACGCCGCCCGAGGAAAAGGGTGGGATCGGCCCTTGCGCCGATCACGGAAGCATCCGGCCCGGCTCGCCTGAGCCGGGTTTTCCTTTGTTCGGAGCGACAGTCTTCAGAAGATGACGAAGTCCTTGTGGGTGATCGGGAGCTTCGGCGAGATGTTGGCGAACTGGATCGCCTTCTGGGGCCCGGATCCGTCCGGGTCGTAGAACAGCGCCCCGGCCTTCTTCAGGTACAAGATCCGATCGTCCGTGTCCTTGAAGTGATCGCCGACGACGAAGGCCTTTTTCGACAAGGTCCCTTTGGAGATCTTGAAGATTGTTTTCGACAGGTGAATGGTGTCGTCCTTCGGGACGAAATCCTGGATGTAGTCGAGGTTGGATTTCACGCTCGGCTTCTTGTCGAACACGAAGACGTCCTTCTCCGTTCCGCCGACGAGGGTGTCGTTGCCTGCTCCTCCTTTGAGGGTGTCGGCGCCGGCGAAGCCGGAGAGGCGGTCGTTGCCGCCCAGGCCGGAGAGGCGGTCGTTCCCCGATTCGCCCTCGAGCTGATCCGCGGCCGCCGTGCCTGACGTGATGAGCGGTGTCGTCTCGGTCGTGTTGTCCCTGACGGTGATCGTCAGGGTCTTGGTGAACTCCCCGCCCCAGCCGTCGGAAGCCTTGACGGTAAGCGTATGCTGCGTCGCCGTTTCGTAGTTGAGGGCATTCCTGACGACGAGCTTGCCGTCGCTGATCCCGAACAGGCCTCCAGCATCCGACGTCAGGCTGAAGGTCAGGGTATCTCCGTCGGGATCGGAACCGAAGAACGTGGCCACCGTCGCGCCGATGGCGGCGCTCTCCGAGACGCTGGCGCTCGAGGGCGAGATGCTGGTCGGATTGCCGTTGACGAGTGCGACGGTCGTGTCGCCGAATTTGGCGAACCGGATGTCCTTGAGCAGATCGGTGCCGTCCTGCCCGGTCGTGTCCGTGATCGTGATCCCGTCGAGGCCGGTCACGATGCTGTAATTGGCCCGTGCACCGGAGAATACGGCCGTATCGGAGCCGCTCCCTCCATCGAGGGTGTCGTTGCCCGCGCCGCCTTCGAGCGTGTCGTTGCCGGACTCGCCCTGGAGCGTGTCGTTGCCCGCCAGACCCATGAGGGTATCGTTGCCGCTGTTGCCGTCGAGGCGATTGGCCTGGTGGTCGCCCGTGAGCCGATCGCCTCCCGAGCCGCCTTACAGGTTCTGGATGTCGATCAGCTTGTCGGTGCCGTATCCTGTCGTCTGAGCATCGGCCTTCGAGAGATCCACGGTCGCCGCGGTCGAGCCCGAAAACCGTACGGTATTGTTGCCGCTACCGCCGTCCAGAGTGTCATCGCCGGAGCCGCCATCCAGGATATCGTCGCCATCGCCGCCTTTGATGCTGTTGGCGAGGAAATTGCCGGTGATCGTGTCCGCTCGATCGCTCCCGATGACGTGTTCGATGTTGGCGAGTGTATCCGAGTGCCCGTTGCCGAAGGCGGAGCCGGACGAGAGATTGATGGTAAAGCCGCTCGACGGGGTCGATGGCCACGTCACGCCTGAATAATCGATTGTGTCGGTGCCGCTGCCGCCATTGACGGTGTTGGATCCGATCCCGAGGATGAAGGTGTCGTGACCTCCTCCGCCGTCGATGACGTTGCTTCCTTTTCCAGCGGAAAAGGTCTCGCTGCCGGTGCCGCCATAAGCGATGTCATCGTCGTCTCCCAAGTCGATGATCCCAACGACCGTGCCCGACCGGCCGTCATAGAGGTCGTCGCCCTCTCCCAGGCTCAGGGCAGCGGCTCCCGGCGTGACGGCGGTGGTCTTGAGGGTGCCCGTGTTGACGATCCGGTCGCCTCCCTTGCCGCCGATCACGGCGAGACCAGTGGTCTCGATCGTACCGGAATTGAGCAGCTCCAGCTTGGCCGAGGTCGAGGTCGACGCGATCTCGATGCCGACGGCGCCCTTGATCGTCTGGAAGTTCGTCACCGAGCCCAGTCCGGCGCCGGAAAAGCGGATGCCGACATCGGTCGTAAAGTCGCTTTGCGAAATCGCGATCTGGCCGATCACGCCATCATTGATCACGCTGCTGTCGATCCCCTGAAGGTGCAGACTGTAGGTATTGCCCCGGACGGAGCCGCTGCTGCCGACCGTGATGCGCTGCTTGCCTGCGGCCTGGAAGATCGCCCCGGTGGCACTCTCGAGAGCCATGTCGATGATGGTGCTTCCAGCAACCGTGTCGGCGAGCTGGATCAACGCCTCGGTGCCGGGCGCCGGCAGATCGTCTAGCGAGTCATAAATTCGATTGGTCATGAATGTGCCCCAGCGGTCCGGCGATACACTGGGCACATTATTACGTTATTACATCAACAAAGGGAAGGCTGACCTCCTCCCGGGTCGAAGAGAGGCCAGACGTTCCGCCTGACCCTCATCGTTACGTCATTCAGCCGGGACGGCGGCGTCCGACCCGGCGCTGCGGTACTCGGCCCAGGCCTGTCGCAGGATCTGCACCGCCGAGGACAGGAACAGGCCGGCCATGATGCCGGCCACGATCAGGTCGGGCCAGGCGCTCGTGGTCCACCAGACCGCACCGGCCGCCGCCATGACCACGACGTTGCCGACGGCGTCGTTGCGCGAGCACAGCCAGACCGAGCGCACATTGGCGTCCCCATCCTTGTAGCGCATGAGCAGGAGCACGCTCGACACATTGGCGGCGAGCGCCAGGATCCCGATCCCGCCCATGATCTCCGCCCGCGGCAGGCCGAGGATCAGCACGTGGTAGAGCGTGGAGCCCAGCACCCAGGCTCCCATGAGCGACAGGCTCAATCCCTTGAACAGGGCCGCGCTGGCACGGACGCGCAGGGACGCGCCGATCACCGCGAGGCTCAGGCCGTAGGTGACGGTGTCGCCGAGAAAGTCGAGCGCATCCGCCTGCAGGGCCTGGGAGCGCGCGACGTGGCCAGCCACGATTTCCGTGACGAAGAGGGCGGCATTGATCGCGATTACGGTCCAGAGCACGCGCTTGTAGCGGGGATCGAGCCCGTCGAAGACCGGCACGCCACCATGGCAGCCGCAGGCCGTCTCCGCAGGGCCGTGGGCTTTCGCCGGATGGGTGGCGTGTTCGTGCGTTTGGTGCTCGTGCGAGGAGCAGCATGCTCCATGGTGATGGTCACACGAATCGCTCATTCGGCTCTCCTTTCCTTCGAGGAGAAAAGCCGTACAATCTCTAGCGACTAGAGGTTCAAGAGGAAAAATGACGAATCTGTCCATCGGAGAACTGTCCCGCCGGGTCTCCGTGAAGGTGCCGACCATCCGCTACTACGAACAGATCGGCCTCCTCCCCGCCCCGCCGCGCACGGAGGGCCGGCAGCGCCGCTACGGAGCCGAGGACGTGTCCCGCCTCAGCTTCATCCGCCATGCGCGGGAGCTCGGCTTCGACGTGGAGGCCATCCGCGAGCTTCTGAGCCTGAGCGCGGCACCGGAGCAGCCCTGCGAGCCGGCCGACCGGATCGTCCTCCGGCATCTGGAGAGCGTCGAGCGCCGCATCGCCCAGCTCCAGCTTCTCGGTTCCGAACTGCGCCACATGCTCGACGATTGCCGGCATGGGCAGGTGGGCGAATGCCGGATCATCCAGGTGCTGGCCGATCATGAGCAGTGCCGGCACGAGCACGGCAGGGTGAGCTAAAGGCCGTACAACGCTGCAGCCCTCGTCCTGAGGAGCCGCTGGAAGTGGCGTCTCGAAGGCGGGTCCAGAGAGCACTGGAGACGCCCTCGGGCCTGGACAAAGTCCGGACCTCGAGACGGCCTCATGGCCTCCTCGGGACGAGGGCTCTTCGGAGTTTCAGAAGTTGCCCTTACAGCCCCTCGCCCCTCAACAGCCTCGGCTGCCGCTCGCGGATTCCTGCCGCCTCGCGGATGAAGAAGCGCTTCAGGCCCGGCATCCGGTCGACGAGGCCGAGCCCGAGATCGCGGATCAGGCGCACGGGCAGGACGTCGTTGGAGAACAGGCGATTGAGACCGTCCGTCATCATGCCCATCGTGGTGATGTCTGTGCGCCGCGCCCGTTCGTACTGATCGAGCACGTCGGCCGCGCCCGGATCCATGCCGAGCCGCATGGCGTCGGTGATGATCTCGGCCAAGGCCGCCGCATCGTGCAGGCCGAGATTGAGTCCCTGGCCGGCGATGGGATGGATCACGTGGGCGGCGTCGCCGAGAAGCGCCAGCCGCTCGGCCACGAAGGACCGCGCCACGCCGAAGGACAGCGGAAAAGCCTGCGGCTTGGTCTCGAAGGCGAGTTTTCCGAGCTGCAGCCCGAAGCGGCGCTCGAGCTCGACGAGCAGGTCCTCGGGATGCGATTCCAGCAAGGCCGGCACGTTCTCGTTGCGCTCCGTCCAGACGATGGAGGAGCGGTGCTTGAGGCTGCCGTCGGCCTGCGGCTCCGGCTTGAGCGGCAGGATCGCGAAAGGACCGGCGGGAAGGAAATGCTCGAAGGCCTTGCCCTCGTGATCGCGCTCGTGGGCGATGGTCGCCACGATGCCGGACTGCCGATAGGGCCACGAGATCCAGCCGATGCCGGCCTGCTCGCGCAGGCGCGAGCGCCCGCCATCGGCCGCGACGAGCAGCGAGGCCTGCAGGCTATCGCCATCCGTGAGGGCAATCTCGGTGTGGACGCCGCGGACCGCGAAGCCCTTCACGCCCTCGGAGCGCAGATCGACCCCGGCCCCGCGGCAGGCCTCCAGCAGGGCGGCGGTCAGATCGCCCGCCGTGATCATGTGCGCGAAGGGCTCGCTCCCGTCCACATCGCCCGCGAAGGTGAGGAAGGTCGGCCGCACCGGATCCTGCAGGCGGCTGTCGGTGATCACCATGTCGAGAATCGGCTGGGCCCGGTCAGCGACCCCGGCCCAGATATCGAGTGCCTCCAGCATCCGCCGCGCCGCTGCCGCGATGGCATAGGAGCGCTTGTCCCCATGGGGATCGCGCCTGAGCGCCGGATCGCACATGACCACGTCGACCCCGCCGGCGAGCGCCTTCTTGAGCGCCAGCGACAGAGACAGCCCGGCGAGCCCTCCGCCCGCAATGACGATGCGCGGTCGCTCCATCCCCGCTGCTGCGCTCATCGGTCTTTCTCCCATGGCATTTTCGGGCAAGTGGATTCCATTCGCCGCTGGAAAATGCGTGTGCCGAAGAAACTTTCCGGCTCTGGATCTTATAGGTGGGTGTCTGCCATTCATTGACCAGCGTCAAGCTTGACCTTCTCGAAGCGCTCACCGATGGATGGCTGTTGCCGATCGAAGGACCTTGAACCCATGTCCCGTGCCGTCACCGATCTTCTCTCCATTCTCGACCTCGAACAGCTCGAGGTGAATCTGTTTCGCGGGCAGAGCCCGAAGAGCGGATGGCAGCGCGTGTTCGGCGGGCAGGTGATCGGGCAGGCGCTGGTCGCCGCGACCCGGACAGTCGATGGGCGCCCGCCCCATTCGCTCCACTGCTATTTCATGCTGCCGGGCGATCCGAAGGTTCCGATCATCTACGAGGTGGAACGCATCCGCGACGGCAAGAGCTTCAGTACGCGCCGGGTGCTGGCGATCCAGCACGGGCATGCGATCTTCGCCATGTCGGCCTCCTTCCACCGCGAGGAGGAGGGCTTCGAGCATCAGGCCGACATGCCGAAGGTGCCGGGCCCCGACGAACTCCCGAGCGAGGAGGAGGTGAAGGGCGGCCTGATCCTCAAGATGCCCGAGCCCATGCGCACCTATTACGAGCGCGAGCGCCCGCTGGAGATCCGGCCGGTGGAACTCAACCGCTATATGTCGCGTGAGCCGGGCGAGCCGCGCTTCCATGTGTGGATCAAGACCACCGGGCGCCTGCCGGACGACCCCGCCATCCACCAATGCGTGCTGGCTTATGCGTCCGACATGACGCTCCTCGACACGTCCCTCATCCCGCACGGGCGGACGGTTTTCGAGCCGGAAATCCAGCCGGCAAGCCTCGATCACGCCATGTGGTTCCACCGCCCCTTCAGGGCCGACGAGTGGCTGCTTTACGCGCAGGACACCCCGAGCGCCGGCGGCGCCCGCGGCCTGTCACGCGGACTCATTTTTAAGCAGGATGGGACCCTGGTCGCCTCGGTTGCTCAGGAAGGGCTCATTCGCGTGCGTCGAGCCTGAGGTTTTCTGCCTAAAATTTAATCAAAGAGGCGCTTTTATAGCCCAGCTTCGGCTGCCTAGGAAAGAGGCAGCCGCCCTTTTCCCAGGTCGCCAAAGCTTGGCATGTTTCTTGCGTAAATTCCCCCGACACCTGTCCGCGAGGCCGGGTTCACATTGGAAACCGCCGCCTGAGTTGTCGGGCGGACGTCTCAAAAGGGGGCCTAACCCATGAAAATCGTGATGGCGGTCATCAAGCCGTTCAAGCTGGAGGAGGTGCGCGACGCGCTCACCGCTCTCGGCGTGCACGGCCTTACCGTGACTGAGGTGAAGGGATACGGACGGCAGAAGGGTCATACCGAGATCTATCGCGGCGCCGAATATGCGGTGAGCTTCCTGCCGAAGCTGAAGATCGAGGTCGCGGTGGCGACCGAACTGGTGAACCAGGTGATCGACGCGATTACGGCGGCCGCGCGCACCGGCCAGATCGGCGACGGCAAGATCTTCGTCACCTCGCTCGAGAAGGCGGTCCGTATCCGCACGGGCGAGACCGACATCGACGCCCTTTGATTCCATTCATTCGATCATTCCGGAGTTTGAATCCGATGAAGTTCCGTCCTCTCCTCCTGCCGGCGCTCGGTGCGCTGGGATTAAGCCTCGCACTCTTCGATCCCGCGCTGGCACAGGATGCCGCCGCAGCCGCCCCCACGGTCAACAAGGGTGACACCGCCTGGATGCTCGTCTCGACGATCCTCGTGATCCTCATGACGATCCCGGGGCTCGCGCTGTTCTACGGCGGCCTCGTGCGCACCAAGAACATGCTGTCCGTGCTCATGCAGGTCTTCGCGGTGTTCTCCCTCGTGGCGATCCTGTGGGTCACCTACGGCTACTCGCTCGCCTTCACGTCCGGCGGCGAGGGCCTCGGCGCCTTCATCGGCGGCTTCTCCAAGGCGTTCCTAGCCGGCGTGACCACCGATTCCACCGCCGACACCTTCACCAAGGGCGTCGCCATTCCGGAGATGGTCTTCATCGCCTTCCAGCTCACCTTCGCGGCGATCACCCCGGCGCTGATCGTCGGCGCCTTCGCCGAGCGGATCAAGTTCTCGGCCGTGATGCTGTTCACGGGCCTGTGGGTCACCTTCGTGTATTTCCCCATCGCCCACATGGTGTGGTTCTCGGAAGGCTATCTCTTCGGCCTCGGCGCTCTCGACTTCGCGGGCGGCACCGTCGTCCACATCAACTCCGGCGTGGCCGGCCTCGTCGGCGCCCTCATGATCGGCAAGCGCATCGGCTATGGCCGCGACCTGCTCGCCCCGCACTCCCTGACGCTCACGTTCGTCGGCGCCTGCATGCTGTGGGTCGGCTGGTTCGGCTTCAACGCAGGCTCGAACCTCGAGGCCACCGGGGGTGCTGCTCTTGCGCTCCTCAACACCATCGTGGCGCCCGCCGCCGCCGGCCTCGCCTGGATGACCGTGGAAGCCATGGCCAAGGGCAAGGCCTCGCTGCTCGGCATCGCGTCGGGGGCGGTCGCGGGCCTCGTGGCCATCACCCCGGCGGCTGGCCTCGCCGGACCGATGGGCTCCATCGTGCTCGGCCTGGTCGCCGGCGCAGTCTGCTACTACGCGGTCACGGCGGTGAAGAACGCGCTCGGCTATGACGACGCGCTGGACGTGTTCGGCATCCACGGCGTCGGCGGCATCATCGGGGCCATCGGCACCGGCATCGTGGCGGCACCGTCGCTCGGCGGCTACGGCGTCGGCGAGTACTCGATCGGCGGCCAGGTCTGGACGCAGATCATCGCGGTGGTCGTCACCCTGGTGTGGACCGGCATCGGGTCCGTGGTGCTCTACAAGATCACCGACCTGATCGTCGGCCTGCGCGTCACGCAGGATCAGGAGCGCGAAGGCCTCGACCTCGCGGACCACGGCGAGCGCGCCTATAACTACTGAGCCGAACCCTGCAGCGCCCGAGGGAACGTCGAGACCCCAGCTCGGGTGCAGCAGCAACGAAGCCTTCCAGAGGCTCGAACGGAGAAGCCCCGGTCCTCACGGCCGGGGCTTTTCTTTGCGTTCGATTGGATGAACTCACCTCGTCATGACCGGGCGTGTCCCGGCCGTCCCGATCATGAAAAGCGCAGCGCCCCCAGCAATCGGGATCACCGGCGCAAGGCCGGTGATGACGTCGAGAGAGGGAGGATTCACCTCACCCGTTCTTGATCAACTGCCTCAGCTTCGCCCGCCGGGTCTCCTCCGGCTCCTGGAAGTTGGACGTGCCGTAGAACTCGCCCTTGCCGTCCATGAGGAACAGGGTCGCCGAATGATCCATGGTGTAGTCCTGGCCCTCCGTCGGGACCTTGCGGTAATAGATCTTGTAGGCGCGGGCGGCCGCCGCGATCTCCTCCTCGGTCCCCGACAGGCCGACGATGCGCGGATCGAAGGACGCCAGGTAGGTCTTCATCAGCTCCGGCGTGTCGCGCGCCGGATCCACGGTGATGAAGGCCGCCTGTAGTTTCTCGGCATCCTTGCCTAAGGCCGCCATGTCCTGCGTGAGGTCGTAGAGGGTGGTCGGGCAGACCTCGGGGCAATGGGTGAAGCCGAAGAACACCACGAAGGGCTTGCCCTTCAGGTTCTCCTCCGTAAACGGCTTGCCCTCATGGCTTACGAGCTTGAACGGTCCGCCGATCGGCACCTTGCCGGCGCTCTGCTGCTGTTGAGAAGGGAACAGTAGCAGGCCCGCCGTCACCACCAGCACCAGGAGACCGGTGGTGAAGACGAGGAGCGGCACGAGGAGACGTTTGAGATTCATCACCGGGCTCCCGTTCTAGTGCTTGTGCTCGGCCGGCGCCGCGCCGCCCATGCCGCGCACCGCGTATTCCACCTCGACGGAACCCGCCTTCTCGAAGACGAGCGTGCCCTTGACGCTCTGGCCTTCCTTCAGCGGCTCCTTCAGGTCCATGAACATGAGATGATACCCGCCCGGCTTCAATTCCACGGTGGCGCCCGGCTTGATCTCGAGCCCGCCCTCGACCGGCTTCATGCGCATGACGTCGCCCTCCATGCGCATCTCATGCACCTCGACCTTGGAGGCGAGCGGAAACGAGCCGCCGATCAGCCGGTCGGAATCGGCTCCGGTATTGGTGATGCGCAGATATCCGCCGCCGACCTTGGCGCCGCCGGGCGTCGCCCGCGACCAGGGCTGTTCGAGATTCAGCGGACCAGCCTTCACGGGCTGCGCCGCGGTGGCAATTCCTGCGACCCGCACGCCGGGCGCCGGCGATTTCAGGCCGTGCGGATCCTCGCCCGCGGCCGGCACCTGGGTCCATTCCTCGGTCGCGCCGTCGCATTCCTGCACCACGGGGAAATAGACCGTCGCCCCCGGCTGATAGGCGGCGGTGAAGCGGGCCTGGAACACGAACTCGTCGTAATGGGCATCGTCGAGGGAGCCCGTCCAAACGATGTCCGTCACGCCCTCGGATACCGCCTCGCCTTTGACCTGGTAGGCCTTCACATAGGAGCCCTTGGTGGTCTCCAGCTTCCAGCCGGCCTTCGGCATGGGCTTGACGGCCACGATGCCTTCCGGGATGCGGACGCGCACCTTGAGGGTCGCCTTGCCGTCGCAGCCATGGGGGATGCGTAAGGTCGCCTTGTAGGTGGAATTGGGCGCCGCCTGCCCGTTCTCGAAGGTGACATGGGCGAAGGCGGGCGAGGAAATCAGAAGAGCGGCAGCGGTCAGAGCGCCGCCGAAGCGTGACGAAGTCATCAGGAACGTCCTTGGGAGATGCTGTGGGATCGAATCGAACGGCAATCAGCCGAGGCGCGGCGGCGCGCGCGATCCCAGGGGCAGGACGTCGGAGGTGAGACGCAGGTGCGGTGGACCGGCCGGCCGCTGGTTCGCGACGGCAACGGGCGCGAACCGGTCGAGAAGGGACGTCAACGGAACCGGCTCGGCCACGCCCGAACCGTGACAGCTCAAGGTGCAGCAGAGGGTCTCGTGGGCTTTCTTCGGCCCGTGGTCCGGTGCGGAGAGGCCGTCGGAAGAACCATCCTGGACGCAGATGATCCCCTGCGCCTCGGCCGCCGCTGCCGCATGGAACGCGCCCCCGACGGAGAGAAGCAGGGCCTGCAGGACGAACGCATAGGCCATCACCGCCACGATGGCGGCGCGCGTCCAACCGGTCCGGGGCCCTTTGCGTGTCATGGCCGGGACACTGGTCTTTTGAAAGCTGAAGGTCAACAGCGGAAAAAAGCCCGAGGGCCTCGGAGGCGGCATCTGATCCCAGGCACGAGCCGCCTCTGCACGCCGGCACCGGCACGAGGCCGGCCATGACGGGACGGTTCGACCCGGTCGCACCACCCGCCGCCCTCCCCGCGACGGGAAGGGGCGGCGGGTGGCTTCGATGATGGAGCGGAGTCTCAGGATGAGGTCGGAGCCGCATGAGCCGGCATCCCGGCCCCACTTTTCCCGCACGATGCACTTACGGTTAAAGGACCCTTAACCCGGCTTCGCTAGCATCGGGCAACATTGTCCCGTCCTATGGTTTTTAGAGTGGTTTGATGCGTACGGCCCGCCGTTCTTCTTCCGCCTATGATGGCCTCTTCAGCGCCTTCCGAGCCTTCCTGGCCCGCCGGGCGCAAGAGCTGACGGGCCTGTGCCTGATCGCCGTTTCCGGAGCGGTCGCGGTGGCGCTCGCCACCTGGTCGGTCGACGATCCGAGCCTCAACAACGCCACCGATCTTCCCGTCCGCAACCTTCTCGGCTGGCCCGGTGCCATCGTGGCCGACCTGCTGATGCAGCTGCTGGGGCTCGGCGCCATCGCGGCCGTGCTGCCCCTGGCCCTGTGGGGCTGGCGGCTCATGAAATCGGGCGATCTCGGCCGCCTGCAGCTCCGCCTGGCCCTCTGGGTCATCGGCGCGGGTGCCGCGACGGCCCTTGCCGGCGCCCTGCCTCCGACGCAGAGCTGGCCGCTGCCGACGGGCCTCGGCGGCGTGGTCGGCGATGCAATCCTGGCCGGGGCGAAGGCCATCACGGGTCTCTCCAGCGGCTCCGCCAGCGCCGTGCTCGGCTTCCTGTTCGCCGGCATCGCGATCTTCAGCCTCACGGCCGCCTGCGGTCTCGGCGCGGCGGAGGAGCGGCACCACGAGGAGCCGGAGGAATTCGAGGACCGCCAGCCCGTCAGGCGGCGCAGGATCCAGGATTGGGACGAGGCCGAGGAAATCACCCAGGACGAGCCGGGCTGGGGCATCGTCTCGCTGGGCGCCCTCGCCCATGGCGTCATGAGCCTGCGCGCCAGTGCCCGGCGCTGGAAGGAAAACCGCCGCTCCGCCCTCGACGAGGACTGCGAGGACATGCCCGCCCAGGCGAAGCGCTCGTCCCGCCAGCCCGGCCTGCGGCGCGAGCCCGTTCTCGAGGGCGCCCCCGCCCGCCCGCGGCCCGCGCCGGCTTCCGTACCGATGCATGACGAGGACGAAGCCGGCTGGGACGGGGACGACGTCGCCCTGCCCTCACTGCGCCCGGCGGCCCGGCCCGAGCCGATGCCGGCGCGCGTCGGACCGGCGCATGCGGCACCGAAGCCCGGCAAGCGCATGGCCCGCGAGGCGCAGCCTTCGATGCTCGACGAAGAGAATTACCAGCTGCCCCAGCTCAACCTCCTGGCCGAGCCGAAACGGCCATCCGTCCCGACGATCTCGGCCGAGGCGCTGGAGCAGAACGCCGCTCTGCTCGAAGGCACCCTGGAAGATTTCGGCGTCCGGGGCGCCATCACCAAGGTCAATCCCGGTCCGGTTGTGACGTTGTATGAGCTGGAGCCGGCGCCTGGGACGAAGTCGTCGCGGGTGATCTCGCTGGCGGACGACATCGCGCGCTCGATGAGCGCGGTCTCGGCCCGCGTGGCCGTGGTGCAGGGCCGCAACGCCATCGGCATCGAGCTGCCCAACCACAAGCGCGANGAGCTGGAGCCGGCGCCTGGGACGAAGTCGTCGCGGGTGATCTCGCTGGCGGACGACATCGCGCGCTCGATGAGCGCGGTCTCGGCCCGCGTGGCCGTGGTGCAGGGCCGCAACGCCATCGGCATCGAGCTGCCCAACCACAAGCGCGAGACCGTGTTCCTGCGCGAGCTGCTCGCCTCCCAGGACTTCGAGACCTCGAAGCAGAAGCTCGCCCTGTGCCTGGGCAAGACCATCGGGGGCGAGCCCGTCATCGCCGATCTCGCCCGCATGCCGCACCTCTTGGTCGCCGGCACCACCGGGTCGGGCAAGTCGGTGGCGATCAACACCATGATCCTGTCCCTGGTCTACCGGCTCTCGCCGGCCGAGTGCCGCCTGATCATGGTCGACCCGAAGATGCTCGAGCTCTCGGTCTACGACGGCATCCCGCACCTGCTCACGCCCGTGGTCACCGACCCCAAGAAGGCGGTCGTCGCGCTCAAATGGGCGGTGCGCGAGATGGAGGACCGCTACCGCAAGATGTCCAAGCTCGGCGTGCGCAACATCGACGGCTTCAACGCCCGCGTGGTCGAGGCCAAGGCGCGGGCCGAGACCATCACCCGCACGGTGCAGACCGGCTTCGACCGCGAGACCGGCGAGGCGATCTACGAGGACGAGGTGATGGATCTCGATCCTCTGCCCTACATCGTGGTGATCGTCGACGAGATGGCCGACCTGATGATGGTGGCCGGCAAGGAGATCGAAGGCGCGATCCAGCGCCTGGCCCAGATGGCCCGAGCGGCCGGCATCCACGTGATCCTGGCGACGCAGCGGCCGTCCGTGGACGTGATCACCGGCACGATCAAGGCGAACTTCCCGACCCGGATCTCGTTCCAGGTCACGTCGAAGATCGACAGCCGCACGATCTTAGGCGAGATGGGNGTGATCCTGGCGACGCAGCGGCCGTCCGTGGACGTGATCACCGGCACGATCAAGGCGAACTTCCCGACCCGGATCTCGTTCCAGGTCACGTCGAAGATCGACAGCCGCACGATCTTAGGCGAGATGGGCGCCGAGCAGCTTCTGGGGCAGGGCGACATGCTGTACATGGCCGGCGGCGGGCGCATCACCCGGGTGCACGGGCCGTTCTGCTCGGACGAGGAGGTGGAGAAGGTGGTGGCGCATCTCAAGCGCCAGGGCCGGCCGCAATATCTCGAGGCGGTCACGGCCGAGGAGGACGAGGGCGGCGGGGCCGGGGCGGATGCGCCGGTGTTCGACCAGGGCGAGTTCGGCTCCCCCAGTGGCGACCTGTACGACCAGGCGGTGGCGGTGGTGCTGCGCGACAAGAAGGCGTCGACGAGCTACATCCAGCGCCGGCTGCAGATCGGCTACAACCGCGCCGCCTCGCTCATGGAGCGCATGGAGCACGAGGGCATCGTCGGTCCCGCAAACCACGCCGGAAAACGCGAGATNGAAGGCGTCGACGAGCTACATCCAGCGCCGGCTGCAGATCGGCTACAACCGCGCCGCCTCGCTCATGGAGCGCATGGAGCACGAGGGCATCGTCGGTCCCGCAAACCACGCCGGAAAACGCGAGATTCTGCTTGAAACCCCCGGGATGGGAGACGATTAAGGCTTCGTCGGAACCTTGGCCTCTGCCCTGCGTCATCAGTGACCGCTGCTTGGCCATTGGACATGGCCCAAGATGGTTCCGAAGGAGATCGAATCGGATGCGTCCCATCCCTCTTGCCAGCCTGGTGACGGCCCTCTGCGCGGGTGCCCTGCCGGCCATGGCCCAGACGCTTCCGATCGAGATGATCCTGGCTCCCGCCCGCCCCGCTGCCGCCCAAATCTTCACCGCTTCGCCGCCTCACCTGCCGACCTCCTTCTTTCATCGTGCCACGTCCCCGTCGGCCACTGCCCCGTCGTCCCGGCCGGTCATTCCCAGGCCGGCCAATGCGGAGCAGGTCCTGGCCGCGACCGCGCCCCTCCCGCCGAGCCGCGCCGCCATGGCGGAGGCTCGCGAAGCGCCCGAACCGGAACCCATCGCCATCGCGCCCAGGCCCATCGTGACCGCCGCCGTGGAGCCCGTGGCCCTGCGCCAGCCGCTTTCGAACAACGCGGTGGTGGAGCGGGCCAATGCCTATTTCACGAACCTGAGCACCCTGGTGGCCGATTTCACGCAGGTGGGCGGCGACGGCCGACGGCAGGGCGGCACCCTCTACCTCCAGCGTCCCGGCAAGGTGCGGTTCGAATACGATCCGCCGGCCGCCCTCCAGGTGATTGCCGACGGCCGGTCAGTGGCCGTGCGCGATCGCAAGCTCGCCACCCAGGACCTCTATTCGATCTCCCAGACGCCGCTGAAATTCCTCCTGCGCGAACAGGTCAATCTCGGCCAGGACATCAGGATCACGGGCATCGTCAACGATGGCGATTCGGTGCGAATCAGCCTGGAGGACTCCTCGACGCTGGGCGGCACCTCCCGCATCACCCTCTATTTCGACGGCCAGGTGGAAAACCTGAACCAGTGGCGCATCATCGATGCGCAGGGCTTCCAGACAATGGTGGTGCTGGGCAGGAGCGAACGCGGCCGCCGGATCGACCAGGATCTGTTCAAGATCCAGTACGACATCCTCGTCGGCGGGAATAAGTGAGAGCGTGGGATAGGCTTATCCGTGGCCGCGAATGCCTTAAAGGATACCACGGCCACCACATCATGGCCGGCCTCGTGCCGGCCATCCGGATGAAGAGAAGCGCGGCGCCTCACCGATCGAGATCACCGGCACAAGGCCGGTGATGACGGGGGGAGAGTGGGAAGCCGAGGGCTTCCCTCCTGTCGAGAGTGAGAGACGACAGCAACGCCCTTCCCTCCGGCGAAAATCTGTCGTAGCCGGAAGGGATTTTCCGAGGGCCTTCCCGTGCAACTGACCGTCTCGACCTGGAACATCAATTCCGTTCGCCTGCGCATCGACCAGGTGGGCCGTTTCCTGAAGGAGCGGCGTCCCGATATCCTGTGCCTGCAGGAAACCAAATGCCCGAACGACAAGCTGCCCCTGAAGGAACTGCAGGCCTTCGGTTACCCCTTCGTCGTCCATATGGGCCAGAAGGGCTATAACGGTGTTGCCATCCTGTCCCGCTATCCGTTCACGGAAACCGGCGTGATGGAGATGTGCGGCCGCCAGGATGCGCGCCACATCACCGTCACCTTGAGCCGGGAGGCCAAGGCCGCGGCAGGCCTGACGATTCATAATTTCTATGTCCCCGCCGGCGGCGATATCCCCGATCCGGGGCTCAACGAGAAGTTCAGGCACAAGCTCGACTTCATGGCCGAGATGCGCAGCTGGGGCGGCCGCTCGAAGCCCACCTCGGCGCCCGCGATCCTGGTCGGCGATCTCAACGTGGCCCCGCTCGAACACGACGTCTGGAGCCACAAGCAGCTCCTCGACGTGGTGAGCCATACGCCGGTCGAGACGGAAGCGCTCGAGGAGCTGCGCCAGGAGGCGGAATGGATCGACGCCATGCGGGTCCTGCGCCCGGAGCCGGAGAAGATCTACTCCTGGTGGAGCTACCGCTCGCCGGACTGGGCCGCCGCCGACAAGGGCCGACGGCTCGATCACATCTGGCTGTCGAAGGACATGAAGGACACCCTGCGGTCGATCGACGTCACCCGCGAGACCCGCGGCTGGGAGCGCCCCTCCGACCACGCGCCCGTCACGGCGGTGCTGGAACTGTAAGCCGGCCGGCCGGCAAGGATCCTCTTGCGGAAAGAACGCTCATGCATGGCATCGGGATTGTCGGGCTCGGCACGATGGGCCGGCGGCTCGCGGAAGGTTTCAACGCGAATGCCGCCTTCAGGATCGTCGGGGCCTACGATCCGGCGGCCACCGAAACGACGGTTCCGATGGTCGACAGCCTTGCCGGGCTCGTCACCGATCCATCCGTTCAATGCGTCTATGTGGCGACACCTCCTCTGACCCACGAGGATATCGTCAGATCGGTTGCGCGTGCCGGAAAGGCTCTCTTCTGCGAGGAGCCCCTGGCGGCCGCACCGGGAGCAGCCCGCGCCTGCGTCGACGTCGTGACCCAGGCGGGCATTCCGGCCGCGGTCAATTTTCCCTTTGCAACGGCTCCGGCGGCGGTTCGTCTCAAGGAACTGGTCGAGACCGGAACGCTCGGCGACGATCTCTCGGCCCATTTGACCCTGCGCTTCCGGCAATGGCCGAGGGGGTGGCAGCAGGGCGCGACCACGTGGCTGGCACGACCCGAGCAAGGCGGCTTCACGCGTGAGGTCGTCTCTCATTTCGTCTTCCTGGCCCTGCGCCTGTTCGGCCCGGGGCGGCTGATCGAATGCTCTGTCGAACGGGGAGAAACCGGGACGGAGACCCGCGTCCATGCGGTGCTTCGATTTGCGGCCGCGACCATGACCATCGACGGCGCCGTGGCCGGCAGCGAAGACGAGTTCAATCGCTTCGAGGTCAGAGGCTCCAGGAGTTCGGCCGTCATGAGCGAATGGTACCGCCTGACTCATGAGAGCGGGAATATCGCACCGTCGCGGGGAGATGCCGGGCAGATTGCGGAACTCGGCCTGCTCCTGGAAGGCCGCGCCAACCGGCTGGCCACCTTCGAAGAAGCCGCTCAGGTGGTTCTGCTCATCGAAGAGATGTTGGCATCCTAGAGCATCGGACCCAAAAGCGGACTGGCACTTTTGGGATCCATTCCGATGCTCATCCGTCTGAACGGGCGCATCGTGCGGACCCCGAGGGCCGCATCAGCGAAAACCGGGTCCGCACGATGCGCTAAACACCGACTAACCTTTATTCATTCGTCGCTCGACGTAAAAACTCTGCGCTGCTTTGACACGGGATGGGCAAGGCGAGTGTTCTATACTTGAAAATCTCTGCTATGGTCTTCCCATGACACAAGGGAATGCCGCCGCTCGCAACGAGCCGGCCACAGAGCAGGACGAGAGCGCGGTGGTCGAGGCGGTCGGCCGTATCGATGCGGTCTCCTCCATTCTGGAACTCGTGCTGGACAGCACCGGCCTCGGTTTCGGGGCCGTGGCCCGGGTAACCGAGACCTCCTGGACGGCCTGCGCGGTGCTCGACCGGATCGGCTTCGGCCTTCCCGTGGGCGGAACGCTGGAGGTCGCGACCACCTTCTGCTCGGAGATCCGCGCCTCCAGCACACCCATCGTGATTGATCAGGCCAGCACGGACCAGGTCTATTGTACGCACCGGACGCCCAGGATGTACGGCTTCGAAAGCTACATCGCGGTTCCAATCATCCTGCGCTCAGGCGAAATCTTCGGCACCATCTGCGCGCTCGATCCCAAGCCGGCCAAGCTGTCCGACCCCAAGACCCTGAAGACCCTGCGGCTCTTCGCCGAGCTGATCGGCTCGCAGCTCGAGCTCGACGAGACCCTGGCCGATCTCCGGTCGGAGCGGGAGCACCTGCACACCCTGTTCCGGCAGATGCCGAGCATGATGAGCGTCGTCCGCGGGCCCGATCATGTGCTGGAAATGGCCAATGACGCCTATCGCCGCTTCGTGGGCGAGGAGCGGGCACGGATCGGCCATTCCATGCGGGAGACCCTGCCGGAACTCGCGGGCCAGGGCTTCTTCGAGCTGCGGGACCAGGTTTACCGGACCGGGCGGCCGCATATCGGCCGCGGCCAGCGCGTGCTGCTGTCCAACGGCACCGACGGTTCTCCCGAAGAACATTTCCTCGACTTCATCTATCAGCCGATGAAGGACGCCGAGGGCCGTGTGATCGGAATCTTCAGCGAGGCCATCGACATCACCGATCACAAGCGGGCGCTCGACCACCAGGGCCTGCTGATCAACGAGCTGAACCACCGGGTGAAGAACACCCTGGCGACCGTGCAGTCCATCGCGTTCCAGTCGCTCAAGAACGCCGAGACCTTGGACCATGCCCAGGAGAGGCTGGAGAGCCGGCTGATGGCGCTCGCGCGGGTTCACGACGTGCTGACGCTGGAGAGCTGGGACAGCGCCGAGCTGCGCACCATCGTGCATCAGGCGATCTCTCCCTTCGAGAGCGTGGATCTGCAGCGCTTCGCCCTGTCCGGCCCCGCGATCAAGCTGCCTCCGCGCCAGGTGCTGCCCCTGTCGATGGCGGTCCACGAGCTTTTGACGAACGCGCTGAAATACGGTGCGCTTTCGGTGCCGTCCGGCTGGATCTCGATCTCGTGGGACCTCGCCGCGGACGGCAAGGAGGTGACGCTTCGCTGGGACGAGAATGGCGGGCCGACCGTACAGCCGCCATCCGCCCGCGGCTTCGGCACCCGTCTGATCGAGCGCGGCCTGGCTCAGGAACTCGGCGGATCCGTCCGGATCGACTTCGACCCGTCCGGGGTGATTTGCACCATCGCGTTTCCGCTCGCCGACGAGCGGGCATGAGGCGCGGGTCTGCTCCTTCGGGAATCGTCCTGGAACGGTAAAAGAGGCTCTTCTCCACGGCTTTTGACGGGTTGTTAACCGGTTTTTGCGAAGGCTTCCGCACGAATTTCCCTAAGGTAAATAACCGTGCAGTTCCTCGCCCATCGGAAGCTTTCCCACCTCACCACGGCCGCCATGGTGGCGTTCGTCGTGATGACCGCCGCCTCTCTCTTCGCGGTCGTGTCTCTTCAGACCCGTTCGGACGTCGAGACCAAGGCGCTGGCGCAGCTGCAATCCAATGTGCGCACCTTCGTGGGCATCCTGCGCGGCTCCATCGACAATCTTGCGGTGAAGAAGGATGCCGCGGGCGCCGTCACCGGGATCACCGTGAACGACGACGCGGTGTTCTACAGCGACGAGCTCGCCGACCGGATCGCCGAGGCGACGCAGGCTCCGGCGACCCTGTTCGTGAAGGACAGGACGAGCGGAAACTTCGTTCGCCGTGCCACCAACATGCGCAATCCGGACGGTTCCCGCGCCGTCGGCACCGCCATGGACCGCAACGGCGTCATCTTCCCCATCGTGTCGGCGGGCGGAACCTATGTGGGCAAGGCCAAGATTCTCGGTAACGACTATCTCCTGGTGAACCTGCCCGTCTTCGGCCAGAGCGGACAGGTTCTGGGCGTCCTCGGCAGCGGGTTCCAGGTCACGGCCCTCGAGGCCTCGGCGAGCCGCCTCCTGTGGCAGATGGGGATGGTCTCCCTCGCCGCCGTCCTCGTGCTGACCCTCGCGGCGATCCTGTCGGCCCGGATGCTGTTCCGGTCGATTCCGAAGCTGGCAGGCACCATGCAAAGCCTGGCCCACGGAGAGACCGCGCTGACGGTTCCTTACCTCGCCTGGAAGAACGAGATCGGCGAGATGGCCCGCGCGGTGGAAATCTTCCGCGAGAACACGGCTGAACGTCAGCGGCTCGCCGTCGAGCAGGCCAGCGAGAGCGACGCGAAGCTGCAGCGCGCCATGAAGCTCGACGCGCTGACGCGCCAGTTCGAAGCCAATGTCTCGGCCCTGACCCAGGGGTTGGCCGCCGCGGCCTCGGAAATGGAGGCGACCGCCCGGACCATGACCACCACGGCCGACCGGACCAACCGGCAATCCGTCAGCGTGGCGGCAGCAGCCGAGCAGACCTCGAGCAGCGTGCAGACCGTCGCCGCAGCCACGGAAGAGATGTCGATCTCGATCCGGGAGATCGCCCGGCAGATCACCCAGTCGTCCCAGATCTCGTTCGAGGCCGTCGAGAGCGCCAAGCGGACCAACGGCATCGTGCAGGCCCTGTCGAGCAGCGCCGAGCGCATCGGCGACGTGATCACGCTGATCAACAATCTGGCCGCCCAGACCAACCTGCTGGCGCTCAACGCCACCATCGAGGCGGCCCGCGCCGGCGAGGCCGGCAAGGGCTTCGCGGTGGTCGCCTCCGAGGTGAAGACCCTGGCGACCCAGACTGCCAAGGCCACCGAGGAGATCGGCTCGCAGATCGCCCAGATCCAGGGTGCCACCCAGGAAGCCGTCGGCGCGATCCACGGCATCCAGACCGTCATCGACCAGATCTCCTCCATTTCGACCGGAATCGCCGCCGCGATGGAAGAACAAGGCGCCACCACGGGCGAGATCTCGCGCAGCGTCCAGGAGGCCGCCCGGGGCACCGGCCAGGTGACGGAGAGCATCGAGAGCGTGAAGCACGGGGCCGGAGAGACGGGTGCCGCGGCAACCCAGGTGCTTGACGCGGCGCAGGAGCTCGCCCGCTACGCCGAGAACCTCAGCCGCGAGGTCGACGTCTTCCTGACCGACGTGAAGGCCGCGTGAGGAGCTTGCTCCTCACGCCTCATCCGGCGGCACGGCCGGGAGTTCCCCGCCGTCGATGGCGATGAGCTGCTGGCGGACCCGCTCCAGACCTTCCGTGAGTCGGGTCAGTTCTTCCGCCATGGCCTCGTGGATGGAAGCGGCGGCGTCCGGAAATTCCTCCAGCACCCGGCGCATCAGGCTCGGGGTCACGCGGATGATGCCGGAGGGCTCGCGGGCGGTGGCCGTCGCGCGGCGCTCGATGCGGGCGAACAGGGCCGCCTGCCCGATGAGGGAGCCCGGACCGGCCAGGAACGTCTCCGGCGAGCCGTCATCCTTGGCATCGAGCGCGATGGCGCCGCGGCTCACCACATAGCCGCCGTCGGAGCGGTCGCCTTTCTTGAACAGCACGTCGCCTTCCCGGTAGGTCCGGCTCTCCGACGCGAAGGCCACGAGGCGCAGGGCGTCCCGCTCCAGCAGGTTGAACAGGGGCGCCTGGCTTAAGACCGCGATGTCGTCGTCGAGCGCCATGATGCTCTTACGGGATCAGCTTGTAGCCACCGGGCTCGGTGACTAGGATGCTGGCATTGGACGGATCGGACTCGATCTTCTGACGCAGGCGGTAGATATGCGTCTCGAGGGTGTGCGTGGTGACGTTGGAATTGTAGCCCCAGACCTCGGTGAGCAGGGTGTCGCGCCCGACCACCGCCTGACCGGCGCGGTAGAGATAGCGCAGGATCGCCGTTTCCTTCTCGGTGAGCTTGAGCTTGGAGCCCTTGTCGGTGGTGAGCAGCTTCGAGCCCGGGCGGAAGATGTACGGCCCGATCTGGAACACCGCATCCTCGCTCGCCTCGTATTGGCGCAGCTGCGCCCGGATGCGGGCGAGCAGCACGGCGAACTTGAACGGCTTGACCACATAGTCGTTCGCCCCCGCCTCCAGGCCCATCACCGTATCGGTATCGGAGCCTTGGGCGGTGAGCATGATGATCGGGCTGCGGAAGCCGTTCTGGCGCATGACCTTGACGGCCTCGCGCCCGTCCATGTCGGGCAGGCCCACATCCATGATGGCGAGATCGATCCGGTCCCCCTTCACCGCGTCGATGGCGCCCGTGGCGGTCTCGGCGGTCGCAACCTGAAACTCGTCATAGAATCCGAGCTGTTCGGCTAGGGTGTCGCGCAGGTCCTGATCGTCATCGACGACGAGGAGGCGGCTGGCATTCGACATCTCAAACCCTTCGACACGATGAACTGCAAAAGTCGCATAAGCGGCCTTCGAGAAGCGGGCCCCTCTTGACCTCAGGCCGGTTCGCCCGCCCTCTTATCGCCGCGCACGATCCCGGACCGAAAATCGCCGCCTGGCCTTCGGCCGGCGCGAGCCTTGAGCTTTGGATCATGCCCGATGCATAAGAGTAGTCATTCCCAGCTTGACAACAAGAGGGACCTTCCATCCCTTCCACTGCCCATGAAACTCTCTCGCGTCAATGTCATCCGTGTCTTTCGCTCGCCGCTAGACCACAGGCGCGGGCGTCTTACGGCGGGCAACCTCGTCATTCCCTGCGCGCTGGGACGCTCCGGGACGGCCTGCGCCAAGCGCGAGGGTGACGGCGCCTCGCCGGTCGGGCGCTTCAGGATCCTGCAGGCATTCTACCGTCCCGACCATGGTCCCCGTCCCCGGACGGGCCTGAAGGTGAGGCCGATCCGTCCGACGGACGGGTGGTCCGACGACGTGAGGGATCGCCGGTACAACCGCCTCGTCCCGCTGCCCTGCCCCACCGGTCATGAAAAAATGTGGCGGGACGATCACCTCTACGACGTGGTGCTCGACATCGCCTGGAACCGCGGCCCGGTCAGGCGAGGCCGCGGCAGCGCCATCTTCCTGCATCTGGCCCGCCCGGGCTTCCTGCCGACGGAAGGCTGCGTCGCCGTCGACAGACGCATGATCCGCCGCCTGCTGGAACGGATCGGGCCGAACACGCGGATCGAGATCGTGGGGTGACCATGAGCCCTCATTCCCCTCGCGTCATGGCCGGGCTTGTCCCGGCCATCCCGATGAGGAAAAGCTCAGTGCCTCATCTCATCGCGATCACCGGCACGAGGCCGGCCATGACGTCTTTCACTCAATTTCACTTCCGCACCTAAATCAAGCGCGGCTCTCGTCCCTCACCCGACCACGCTGTCGTAGAACGTCTCCGGCCCGTCGATCTCGCGCATCCGGCCCTTGTCGATGAGCAGGAAGCGGGTACCGATGGTTTTCACGAAGCTGCGGTCGTGGGACACGACGATGCAGGTGGCTTGCGCGTCGAGGACTTCCGATTCCAGCTGCTCGCGGCCGGGTATGTCCACGTGGTTGGTGGGCTCGTCCATGAGATAGAAGTTCGGCTCGGACAGGCGCAAGGCGAGCAGGCCGAGCCGTGCCCTCTGACCCGGCGACAGTTTTGCGATGGGAAGCCCCTGCCTCTCGATGGAAAAGCCCGCTTCCGCCAGGACCGCGCGGCTGCGCTGATCGCCGAGGCGAAACTCCGACAGGATGAAATCGTGCGCAGTGGCCTGCCGAGGCAGTTGCTGCATGTCCTGATCCACATAGCCGAGGGCGAGGCTCGGGCTCATCCGGATGCCGGGCATACCCTCGGGCAACCTCATCGCCTCGTGCAGCAGGCGGACGAGTTGCGACTTGCCCGCGCCGTTGCGTCCGAGCACCACGATGCGGTCGCCCTGGCCCACGTCGAGCCTTGGAATCGCAAAGAGCTTTCGCCCGTCCGGCGTCTGCACGGTGACATTCTCCAGCGCCACGAGCACCCGCGCATGGGTGCCGCGATTGCCCAGCCGGATCTCGCCCGGCCGTTCCCTGTGCACGGCGCGCGCGCTCTGCTCCAGGGCATCGGCGCGGCGCTTGATCTGCGCGGATTTGATCTGCGCCGCATCGCTGCCGCTGTTGATGCCGACATTGCGCAATTCCTGCGCGCTCTGGCGCAGGCGCTTCACCTCGCGCAGGGTTTTCTCGCGCTGCGTCTGCGCGGCTGAATCATGCGCGTCGAGCAGCACGCGGGCGCGGCGATAGGGATGCGCGAAGGAGACGGATTCCTCCGGCCGCAGGAAAAGGGTTTTCGTCGTGCAGGCATCGAGGAAATCGCGGTCGTGGCTCGCCACCACGATGGGCGCGGTATAGCCCGCCGCGTTGACCCACGCCTCCAGCTTGAAGAGCTTTTCGAGATCGAGATGGTTCGTGGGCTCGTCGAGAAGAAGCAGATCGGGCTGCGTGATCCACGCGCGTGCGATCAGCGCCAGCCGCTGCCAGCCGCCGCTGAGCGCGCGCATCGGGAGGCTGCGCAGGTCGGCGGGCGTTTCGAATTCGTCGAGCACCATGTCGACCCGCCATTCCTGCCCCTCGCGCTCACCTGGTGGCAGCGCCCGATGCAGCACGTCGTGGAGGGAAAGGTCGAGCAGGTTCGCGGGAACGTCCTGCTCCACGAGGGCCACGCGCAGGCCTCGCGCGCGGATGATGTCTCCCTCGGTCGGTTCGGCAAGGCCGGCAAGGCATTTCAGAAGAGTCGATTTCCCGGCGCCGTTGGCCGCGACGAGGCCGAGGCGGTCGCCCTCGCCGATGACGAGGCTCAGGTTCCGGAACAGGGGTGTGTGGGCAATGACGCCGACATTGCGAAGGCTCAGGGATGCCATTGAAAAATCTCACTGGTGCAGCGCGCTCGGGCAATGGCCTCAAGGGAGCGCGAAAAATCTGGAACGTGTCAGACGCGCTGGATCCTTGCGGAGCCGCAGGCGCGATTGAGCCGTTCAGAGCTGACCAGAATGAGATGGAGACAGAGTGAAAGCTGTCAGATCCGTTCGATGGCCGGCCCTGCAACAAGCTGCTGCAGGGCGTTCCAGGGTCCGAACTTGTGTTGATGCACAGCTTCAAACATGCAGCCCTCCCTGGTTCGAATGGTGATCCGGATGAGAGGCTTAGCCGGAAACCGCCACGGATGCAACGACGCCCGTGCCGGGATCGGGCCTGCGCTTGATGAAATCCACGAAGGCGCGCAGGGGCGCGGGCATGTGGCGGCGGCTCGGATAGTAGAGGAAGGGCCCGGAGAAGGGCTGCTGCCAATCCTCCAGCACCGGCTCCAGGGCGCCGCTCTTCAATTCCTGCTCGATGAATCCCGCAAAGGTGGCGATCAGGCCGAGCCCCTGGATCGCGGCGGCGACCTCCAGGTCGATGCTGTTGGCGATCACCCGGGCCGTGGGGGTGATCCTCACGATCTCGCCGTCGCGCTCGAACTCCCAGGGGTGCATCACGCCGCTGGCGAAGCGATGGCGGATGCAGGCGTGGTTCAGAAGGTCCTTCGGATGCGTTGGACGGCTGTGGGCCGCGAAATAAGCCGGCGCGCCGGCGACCATGAAGCGCTGCACGCGCGGGCCGATGGGCACGGCGATCATGTCCTTCTCGAGCCGCTCGTCATAGCGGATGCCCGCGTCGAATCCGGCCGCCAGAACATCGACGAAGCTGTCCTCGGTGATCACCTCCACGGCGATGCCCGGATGGGCCGCCAGGAACGGTCCGATGATCGGCGGCAGCACCAGGCGGGACACGGCCGTCGGTACGTTGAGCCGCAGCGTCCCGGTCGGCGAATCGCGAAAGCCGTTCACCGCATCGAGCGCGGCGGCGACCTCGCTCAAAGCAGGGCTCAGACGTTCCAGCAGCCGCTGCCCGGCTTCCGTCGGCGTCACGCTGCGGGTGGTCCGGTTCAGAAGCCGCACCCCGAGCCGGGCCTCCAGCCGGCGCAGCGCCTCGCTCAAGGACGAGGCCGAGACGCCGCGCACGCGGGCCGCGCTGCGGAAGGAGCGTGCCCGCGCCACCGCCGCGAAGGATTCGAGATCCGCGAGATCCACATCGCTCATTGTTCGATTATCCAAACAGCCTGTTCTGGTTATGCCGGATTATCGTACGAACAGGAAGCGGGCATGATCCGTTGATGCCGGCGAAAGGTCGCCGGCAGAGATTTTTCGGGAGATCATCGGATGCAACACCGCCGCCTGGGACAAACCGGTCCCGCCGTATCCGCCCTCGGGCTCGGCTGCATGGGCATGTCGGGCATGTACGGGCCGGCTGACAGGCCCGAGAGCATCGCCACCCTCCATGCGGCCCTGGAGGCCGGCATCACCCTGCTCGATACGGGCGATTTCTACGGCATGGGCCATAACGAGATGCTGATCGGCGAAGCGCTCCAGAGCCGCGACCGGGATCGGGCCGTGATCAGCGTCAAATTCGGCGCCATGCGCGATCCGGCCGGAGCCTGGCTCGGCTACGACGCCCGGCCGCAGGCCGTCAAAAGCTTCCTCGCCTATACCCTGCAGCGCCTGAGGATCGATCACATCGACATCTACCGCCCGGCGCGGCTCGATCCGAATGTCCCGATCGAGGACACCGTCGGGGCCATCGCCGACATGGTGAAGGCGGGTTATGTGCGCCATATCGGGCTGTCCGAGGTCGGCCCCGAGACCATCCGCCGGGCCGCCGCCGTGCACCCGATCTGCGACCTGCAGATCGAGTATTCCCTGATCTCGCGTAGGCCAGAGGACGCCATCCTGCCCGTCTGCCGCGAACTCGGCATCGCCATCACGGCCTATGGGGTGCTCTCGCGCGGGCTGATCAGCGGCCATTGGCAGGGCGAGACCGCCGGCCCGGGCGATTTCCGCACCCATAGCCCCCGCTTCCAGGAGGGCAATGTCGAGAAGAACCTCGCGCTGGTCGAAGGTCTCCGGCGTCTGGCCGAGGCCAAGGGCGTCAGTGTTGCCCAGATCGCCATCGCTTGGGTGGCGGCGCAGGGAGACAGCATCATCCCCCTCGTCGGCGCCCGCCGCCGCGACCGACTCAGCGAGGCTCTCGCTGCGCTCGACGTGAGGCTGACGGAGAAGGATCTCGCGGCCATCGACCGGATCGTCCCCAAGGGCGCAGCGGCCGGCGACCGCTATCCGGCAGCGCAGATGGGCATGCTGGACAGCGAGCGGGGTTGAGACGAGCGAAGAAACCGTCCCTTCATCAACCTCATCCTGAGGAGGCCGCGAAGCGGCCGTCTCGAAGGAGGATCCAGTACTCTCTGGAAGCTCCTTCGAGACGCAGACTGCGTCTGCTCCTCAGGATGAGGGCCGAGAAATGAGCCGGTTCTATTTCGACGGTCGAGACCTTGCCCCGAAAATCGCGCTGCCGACCCGCACATGGGTGGCGCCAAGCTGAATCGCGGCGTCGAAATCGGCGCTCATGCCCATGGAGAGCATGGGGAGGCCGTGACGCCCGGCGATCGTGTTGAGCAGGGCGAAATGGGGCGACGGCGGGTCCTCCGCCGGCGGGATGCACATGAGGCCTTCGATCTGCAGGCCGTACCTGCTGTGGCAGGCCTCGAGAAAGGCATCGATCTCGGTCGGGATCACGCCGCCCTTCTGCGGCTCCTCGCCGGTGTTCACCTGCACGAGCAGGCACGGTTTCCTGGCGGATCTGGCGATCTCCTTCGCCAGCGCCTCGGCGAGCGACGGACGGTCGAGGGTGTGGATCACGTCGAAGAGCTCCACCGCCTCCCTGGCCTTGTTGGACTGGAGCGGGCCGATCATGTGGAGCTCCGCGTCGGGAAAGCGCTCGCGCAAGCGCGGCCATTTGGCCTTGGCCTCCTGCACGTAGTTCTCGCCGAAGACCCGCTGGCCGGCGGCGAGCACCGGCTCGATTTCTTCCGCCGGAAAGGTCTTCGAGACCGCCACGAGGGTGATCCCGGACGGGTCGCGGCCATGATCGGAGGCGGCGCGCCGGATGCTTTCCTGCACCTGTTTCAAGCCTTCGACCGCACTGTACTCGCTCATGGAATCCTCTCTCGCTCCGCACTGTCATCCCCGGCCGGAGATGGCGAACGCCATCATGCGAGAAGGGGGTCCATGGTCAGGCACACCGCGCTGGATCCCCTTCCCGGCCCTCGGAGCCGCCGGGATGACACAGAGCACCGAATCTTGACCGTTTCCCTCGCGCGAAACCGTTGACCGCGCGGGAGAGCTGTGTCCTAGTCCGCGCCAACGCTGCGGCGCAAGCCGCTTGAATCGCTAAATGACGGATGTGTTGAGAAAAATGAGGCCCGAGCGCTACAACGCCAAGGAAGCCGAGCTGAAATGGCGGAAGGTCTGGAACGACCGCGACCTGTTCAAGACGAACAACGACGACCCGCGTCCGAAATACTATGTGCTCGAGATGTTCCCCTATCCGTCGGGGCGCATCCATATGGGCCACGTGCGCAACTACACCATGGGCGACGTGGTGGCGCGCTACAAGCGCGCCCGCGGCTTCAACGTGCTCCACCCCATGGGCTGGGATGCCTTCGGCATGCCGGCGGAGAACGCCGCCATGCAGAACAAGGTCCATCCCAAGGAATGGACCTATGCCAACATCGCGACCATGCGCT
Source organism: Microvirga sp. 3-52 (assembly GCF_018383585.1). GTDB lineage: Bacteria > Pseudomonadota > Alphaproteobacteria > Rhizobiales > Beijerinckiaceae > Microvirga. The sequence goes on along the minus strand of NZ_JAHAMK010000015.1, from coordinate 90,963 downwards.
CCCAGCTGCAATCGATGGGCCTGGCCATCGACTGGAGCCGTGAGATCGCGACCTGCGATCCAAGCTATTACAAGCATCAGCAGCGCATGTTCCTGGACTTTCTGGAAGCAGGCCTCGTCGACCGCAAGACCGCCAAGGTGAACTGGGATCCGGTCGATCACACGGTGCTCGCCAACGAGCAGGTGATCGACGGCCGCGGCTGGCGCTCGGGCGCCCTGGTCGAGCAGCGCGAGCTGACCCAGTGGTTCCTGAAGATCACCGATTTCGCCGAGGACCTGAACGACCGCCTCGACACCCTGGACCGCTGGCCCGAGAAGGTGCGCCTGATGCAGCGCAACTGGATCGGCCGCTCCGAGGGCCTGCTGGTGCGCTTTGCCCTGAAGCCGGAGACGGTGCCCAACGGCGAGACCGAGCTGCAGATCTATACCACGCGCCCCGACACCCTGTTCGGCGCGAAGTTCATGGCGGTTGCGCCCGATCATCCGCTGGCGAAGGCCGCCGCCGAGAAGAACCCGGAACTGGCCGCCTTCATCGAGGAAGCCAAGCGCATGGGCACGGCCCAGGAGGCCATCGACAAGGCCGAGAAGCTCGGCTTCGACACGGGCGTCCGGGCCGAGCATCCCTTCGACCCGAATTGGACGCTGCCGGTCTACGTGGCGAACTTCATCCTGATGGAATACGGCACCGGCGCCATCTTCGGCTGCCCGGCGCACGACCAGCGCGACCTGGATTTCGTCAACAAGTACGGCCTCGGCAACACGCCGGTGGTCTGCCCGCCGGACGTGGATCCGTCGGCCTTCGTCATCACCGACGAGGCCTATGACGGCGAGGGCCGGATGATCAATTCCCGCTTCCTCGACGGCATGACCATTGCGGAAGCGAAGGAAGAGGTCGCCCGCCGGTTGGAATCGCAGACCCGCGGCAACCGTCCGGTGGCCGAGCGCAAGGTCAATTTCCGCCTGCGCGACTGGGGCATCTCGCGCCAGCGCTACTGGGGCTGCCCGATCCCGATCATCCATTGCGATGCCTGCGGCGTGGTGCCGGTGCCCAAGGACCAGCTGCCCGTGGTGCTGCCGGAGGACGTGTCCTTCGACGTGCCGGGCAACCCGCTCGATCGTCACCCGACCTGGAAGCACGTGGATTGCCCGCAATGCGGAGGCAAGGCCCGGCGCGAGACGGACACCATGGACACCTTCGTGGATTCGTCCTGGTACTTCGCGCGCTTCACGGACCCAACCCTGACGGACAAGCCGACGGATCGCGCGACCGTGGACCATTGGCTACCGGTCGACCAGTATATCGGCGGCATCGAGCATGCGATCCTGCACCTGCTCTACTCGCGCTTCTTCACCCGCGCGATGAAGAAGACGGGACATGCCGGCATCGACGAGCCCTTCGCGGGCCTGTTCACGCAGGGCATGGTGGTGCACGAGACCTACAAGGATGCCGGCGGCTGGGTGCTGCCCTCCGATGTGCGCTTCGAGACGCAAGGCTCGACGCGCAAGGCCTTCCATGTGGAGACGGCTGAGCCGATCGAGATCGGCTCCATCGAGAAGATGTCGAAGTCGAAGAAGAACACGGTCGATCCGGACGAGATCATCGCGTCCTATGGCGCCGATACCGCGCGCTGGTTCATGCTGTCCGACTCTCCCCCCGAGCGCGACGTGATCTGGACTGAGGAGGGCGTGCAGGGCGCCGGCCGTTTCGTGCAGCGCGTCTGGCGCCTGGTGAACGAAATCGCCAGCGCTTACGAAGAGTATGAGGGTCGCTCCGAGGCAGATTGGGCTGCTTTGGAGGAAAGACTAGAAAAGATGAACTCTTTGTCGGAAGTGCAGCGTGTCCGTCGGGACGCGGCTCGCTATCTGGACCGGGTTGAGAAACAGATCGAAGAACTGCGCTTCAATAGCGCGGTTGCCAGCATATACACTTTGACGACGACGCTTGAAGTGTCGGCCAGAGGCGCGCGTGGGCAGGGTCTTTACGTTAAAGTACTGCGCGATAGCTTAAAAATACTCATCCAGATGATTGCTCCCATGATGCCTCACCTGGCCGAAGAATGCTGGGTGGCGCTAGGCGAGTCTGAATTGGTGGCCGCCAGTAATTGGCCGACGGTCGACCGGTCGCTCCTGGTGGAGGACACGGTCACCCTGCCGGTGCAGGTCAACGGCAAGAAGCGGGCCGACGTGACGGTTGCCCGCGATGCTGATCAGGCTACCATCGAGGCGGCTGTGCTCTCGCTCGACGCCGTGCAAAAGGCTATGGAAGGCAAGCCCGCCCGCAAGATCATCGTGGTTCCCCAAAGGATCGTGAATGTCGTCGTTTGAACTCAAGAGCCTCGCGCACGTCGTTGTCGTGGCAGGCCTGTCTCTCGGCCTGTCCGCCTGCTTTCGTCCGCTCCATGGCCCGACCGCCTCGGGCCAGTCGCTCCAGACGGTCCTGGCCTCCATCGACGTGCCCGAGCTGCAATGGCCGCCGGCACTCGCGAATACGGGGCATTACCTGCGCAGTGAGTTGATCTATGCCCTCAACGGGTCGGGATCGGACACGCCGAAGCGCTATTCGCTGAGGATGACTCTGAGCGAAAGCCAGTCCAGCCCTGTCGTGGATATCGAGACCGGCACGGCCAGCTCCGTCATCGTCGGCGGCACCCTGACCTATACGCTGACGAGCCTGGACGGGAAGACCGTGGTCACGCAGGGGACGGCGACGTCGGCCACGAGCTTCGACCGGTTCCCGCAGCGCTTCGCCAATATACGGGCGGGCCGCGACGCGGAAATCAGGCTCGCCAAGGATCTGGCACAGCAGGTGAGGACCCGCTTGTCGGCGACGCTCGCAACCCAAAGCTGACGCGATGGTCGCCGTCAAAGCAGGTGACGTGGACGGAGCGCTGCGGCGCCCCGATCCGCGCATCGGCGTCTTCCTGTTCTACGGGCCCGACATGGGCCTGATCAACGAGCGTGCCCGCGCGGTCGCGGAGCGCTCGGTGGACGATCCCTCCGACCCGTTTCAGCTCATCCGCATCGACGGCGACGACATCGCCGCGGACCCGGGCCGCCTCGCCGACGAGGCCGGGACCATGGGCCTGTTCGGCGCCAAGCGCGCGATCTGGGTGAAATCGACCTCGCGCAACATTGCCCCGGCCGTCGATGCGGTTCTGAAGGGCGAGCTGCAGGACACGGTGATCGTCATCGAAGGGGGCGATCTTCAGAAGTCCTCGCCGCTGCGGACCTTGTGCGAGCGTTCGCAGAAGGCGCTCGCCCTGCCCTGCTATGCGGATACGGGCCGCGATCTCGGCACGGTCGTGGACGACGCTTTGAAAGCCAACGGATTTTCGATCCAGCGCGAGGCCAGAACGGCCCTCATCGCGAGCCTCGGCGGCGACCGGCTCGCCACCCGCGGCGAACTCGCCAAGCTCATGCTCTATGCCCATGGCCAGAACGAGATCACGCTGGCCGACGTGGACGCGATCATGAGCGACGTCTCGAGCCTCGCCATGGACGCGGTGGTCGATGCCGCCTTTGCCGGCGAGGGCACGGGCCTGGAGACAGGCTCCCGGCGCCTGGCCGCGGAAGGCGTGAACGCGTCCGTGCTGCTCGGCGCCGCGCTCCGCCATGCCCTGATGCTGCTGACGGCCCGTCTTTCCGTTGAGGAAGGCCGGGCCATTCCCGCCGTGATGGAAACCATGCGCAGCCTGCACTTCCGGCGCAAGCCCCTGGTCGAACGCCATCTCCAGCGCTGGACGAGCGGCAGCCTCAAGGATGCCATCGCGCTGCTTCAGACCAGCCTGCTGCAGACCCGCCGTCTCGCCGATCTCGCCGATACCGTCGCGGCGAAGACCCTGCTCGACATCGCGCGCGCGGCGCGGCGGTAGGCCCGGTCCCAGTAAAGCAAATGCTATCGTGTCATGGCCGTCCCCGGACTCGATCCGGGGATCGGTCCCGGCCATCTCGATCTGAAAAGTTCGGCGATCCATCAAGCGGGATCACCGGCACGAGGCCGGTGATGACGACAGAGCCAGAGTGGCGTGAAGAGCAACGCTCAGGGATTCAGCCGCCGGCACAGGCCGTCGAGCTGCTCCAGGGTCCTGTACTTGATCCGCAACTCGCCGCCCTTGCCCTTGTGGTCGATGCTGACGGTGAGGCCGAGCACGTCCTGCAGGGCCTTTTCGAGAGCGCGGGTGTCGGGGTCCTTCTCGGCCTTGGCGGGCTTCGCCGCCTTGGCTTCCGTCGTGGCGGGATCGGCGTTGTCGTTCTGCGCGATCTCTTCGACCTGGCGCACGCTCAGGCCTTCGTCGATGACGCGCTTGGCGACCTGAACCGGATCCTTCACGGACAGCAGGGCGCGGCCATGGCCGGCCGTGAGCTTGCGCTCCATCAGGAGCTTGCGCACCCCAGCGGGCAGATCGGCGAGGCGCAGCATGTTGGCGATATGGCTGCGGCTCTTGCCGATGATCTTCGAGAGGTTCTCCTGGGTATAGGAGAACTCGACCATCAGGCGGGAATAGCCCTCCGATTCCTCGATCGGGTTGAGGTCGGCCCGCTGCACGTTTTCGAGGATCGCGTATTCGAGCGAGGTCTTGTCGTCGATGGAGACGACGACCACCGGCACCTTGTGCAGGCCCGCCTTCTGTGCCGCGCGCCAGCGCCGCTCGCCGGCAACGATCTCATAATTCTCCGATCCGGGCATGACGGCGCGAACCACGATGGGCTGGATGATGCCGCGATCCTTGATCGACTGGGTCAGCTCCTGCAGATCCGCATCGTCGAACAGCTTGCGCGGGTTGCGCGGGTTCGGGCGCAGGAACTCCACCGGCACGTGGCGGGGGACAAAGCCCTTGCGCTCGAGGTTGCCCATTTCGTCCCCGACCTCGCCGATCAGGGCGGCCAATCCACGACCCAAGCGCGACTTACCTTCTTCTGCCATTGTCTCTCTCAAATGTTCTTAAGCCGCGCGCAGGGCGCGTTCACGCTGAATGACTTCGGATGCCAAACGGAGATAGGCCTGCGAGCCGGCGCATTTCAGATCATAGAGCAGGACCGGCTTGCCGTGTGACGGTGCCTCGGACACGCGGACGTTGCGCGGGATCATGGTCTCGTAAACCTTGGCTCCCATGAACTGGCGTACATCGGCAACAACCTGCCCCGACAGGTTGTTGCGGGGGTCGAACATGGTCAGCACGACGCCGTGGATCGAGAGATTCGGATTGAGCGCCGAACGGACCTGCTCGACCGTCTTGAGCAACTGGCTGAGGCCTTCCAGCGCAAAAAATTCGCACTGGAGGGGGACCAGAACCGCGTCAGCAGCGGTCAAGGCATTGATGGTCAAAAGATTGAGCGATGGCGGGCAATCGATCAAAATATAGGTAAAAGGTTCGCTTACCTCAGAGGCTGAAAGGCTCTGAATCGCGGAGCGGAGTCGATGCGACCGATTCCGCTCGCTGGCGATCTCCAGTTCGACGCCGAGCAGGTCGAGGGTCGAGGGCGCAACCGACAATCCGGGCACGACGGTCTCGGTGATGCTCTCGGCCAGCGACGCTTCGCCGGCAAGCACATGGTAGGTGGAGACCTGGCGGCTCTTGCGGTCGATGCCGAGGCCCGTTGAGGCGTTGCCCTGCGGGTCGAGATCGATGATCAGCACCCTCTCGCCGATGGCCGCCAAGGCGGTGCCGAGGTTGATCGCCGTCGTCGTCTTGCCGACGCCCCCCTTCTGGTTGGCGAGCACGAGAACGCGCGGGGTCACGCCACGCGCGCCTGCTTCGGGTCCGTTGCGGTCGGTCATCATGAATGGCTCTCGATGGAGGTTATGCGAAGAATCCTGGCCTCGGGATCGGTCTGGCTTGGCAGGATCTCCGCCTCGAATGTCCACTTTTTCCAGGCTTCGGTCAATTCAATCTCGGCGTCGCGTCCCTTGGGAAACAGGCCCATTGTCCCCGCTTTCAACAAGGGCTCGGTCCAATCCAGCAGCATGGCCAGCGAGGCCAGGGCGCGGGCCGAGACCACGTCGGCCTTGCCGATGAAGCCGGGCAGGACGGCTTCGAGCCGCGCTTCATGCACCTTGGCCGGGGCTCCGGTCAGCCGGACGATATGGCGGAGGAAAGCGCATTTGCGCGAATTGCTCTCGACCAAGTGAACGTTGAGCCCCCTCTCGGCTCCCGCAATGGCAAGCACGAGGCCGGGGAAACCCGCGCCGGATCCAAGATCGAGCCAGGTTCCGGCGTCGGGCGCGAGGTTCAGAAGCTGCAGGGAATCGACGATGTGGCGCTCCCAGATCTGGTCAAGCGTCGCCGGCCCGACCAGGTTCTTGATCGCCTGCCAGCGGCGAAGCTCGCGCTCCAGCAGTTCCAGTTTGTCGAATGTTTCACGTGAAACATTCAGATCCGATGCGGTGACCATGGCAGATCTCGTCACGACCGCGCCTCAGTCACGCGAGCATTTCGGCCCGGACTCTTGCGGGCGTGGGCGGCGAGCAGAGTCAGGGCCGCCGGGGTGATACCCTCGATCCGGGCAGCTTGCCCGAGGGTCTTGGGACGGACCAGATCGAGCTTGGCCTTGATCTCGTTCGACAGGCCGGGGAGTTCCTGAAAATCGATGCTCTCCTCCAGCACGACCCCCTCGTCGCGACGATAGGCGGCGATATCCGCCTGCTGACGGTCGAGATAGACCGCATAGGTGGCATCCGTCTCCAGACGTTCGCGCACAGGCGTGCTCACGGCGGACAAGTCCGGCCATACCCTGGTCAGATCGCTCCAGCCGACGCTCGGATAGGAAAGGAGCTGATAGGCGGAGCGGCGGATGCCGTCCTGGTTCAGTTCCAGGCCATGCCGGGAGGCTTCCTGAGGGGTCAGGGTGAGAGCCTGCAGGCGCTGCCTCGTCTCGCGGATCTCCTCTTGAGACCGGTGAAAATGCCTCTCGCGCTGCGAGCCGACGCAGCCGATCTCCATGCCCTTGCCGGTGAGGCGCTCGTCCACATTGTCGATGCGCAGGCTCAGGCGATACTCGGAGCGTGAGGTGAACATGCGGTAGGGCTCGCTCACGCCGCGGGTGATCAGGTCGTCGATCAGGACACCGATATAAGATTCGGACCGGTCGAAGACGATGCCGTCCTGGTCGGATGCCCGGCGGGCCGCGTTGAGCCCCGCCACCAGCCCCTGGGCCGCCGCCTCCTCATAACCGGTCGTGCCATTGATCTGGCCGGCCAGGAAGAGACCCCGCACCGCTTTGGTTTCGAGCGCGGCGGTGAGATTGCGCGGGTCGACGTAATCGTACTCGATGGCATAGGCGGGCTGGAGCATCCGCACCGCCTCGAGACCTGGAATGTGCTGCAGGAAAGCGAGCTGCACGTCCTCGGGAAGCGAGGTCGAGATGCCGTTCGGATAAACGGTGGTGTCGTCGAGGCCCTCGGGCTCCAGGAAGATCTGATGGCCGTCCCGGTCGCCGAAGCGCACCACCTTGTCCTCGATGGACGGACAATAGCGTGGGCCCGTGCCCTGGATCTCACCGGAATACATGGCCGAGCGGTGCAGGTTGTCTCGGATCAACTCGTGGACCTTGGTCGTGGTGCGGGTGATGCCGCACTCGATCTGCGGGTTCGCGATCCGGGTCGTGAGCAGGGAGAACGGCACCGGCTCGTCGTCGGCCGCCTGCTTGTCGACGCCGGCCCAGTCGATGGTTCCCCCATCGAGGCGGGGCGGCGTGCCGGTCTTCAAGCGTCCCAGGGTGAAGCCGAGCCGCGCAAAGGTCTTCGGCAGGCCGAGCGAGGGACGCTCGCCCATGCGACCGGCCGGGATCTTCTTCTCGCCGATATGGATCAGCCCCGACAGGAAGGTGCCGGTGGTAATCACCACAGCCCCGGTTGCGAGCACCTGTCCATCCGTGAGGAGAAGTCCGGAAACACAGCCCTCCTGCACGACGAGATCGTCCACCTCCCCCTCCACGACGGAGAGGTTCGGCGTCTGAAGCAGTTCGGCCTGCATGGCGCGGGCATAGAGCTTGCGGTCGGCCTGGGTGCGCGGCCCGCGCACCGCCGGTCCCTTGCGGCGGTTGAGCAGGCGGAACTGGATCCCGGCCCGGTCGGCAATGCGGGCCATGATGCCATCGAGGGCGTCGATCTCCCGCACCAGATGACCCTTGCCGAGGCCTCCAATGGCCGGGTTGCACGACATGGCGCCGACAGTCGCAAGCTTGTGCGTCACGAGGGCCGTCCGTGCGCCCATGCGCGCCGACGCGGCGGCCGCCTCGGACCCTGCGTGGCCACCGCCTACAACGATCACGTCGAACACCTGCCTCATGACTGTCTCCATGCCTGGGCATCGGACCGGGAAGTGGAAGCCACTTCGGGATCGATGCCGCATTTGCTGCCGGGCGCGTCGCCCGGCGCGAAAAACGACCACTTTATTGCGCGATGCGGTTGGGTCTACGTCCCGGCGCGCCGGAGGTCAAAAGGGCAAAATGTTTCACGTGAAACATTTTCGGCCGGACCCCGGTTCTGCACATTCCATTCACAGGCTGTGCCCCGCCGATTCAGCATTGTTCCACCGATTCGTGAACAGCTGAAAACTGGATTCGACCGTCTCGGTTCGAAGGTACCGCGCCGATCGATCACTTGCCGATACAGAAGCTTGAGAACAGGCGGTCGAGCACATCCTCGACGTCCACCCGGCCGGTGATCTCGCCGACGGCGCGGGCGGCCAGCCTCACCTCCTCGGCGGCCAGTTCCAGCGGTCCATGACCGGCGAGCATCGCGCGGGCACGCTCCAGATCTGCATGGGCGCGCTCCAGAGCGCTGCGATGACGCTCGCGGGTAAGGATGGCGTCGCCCTGCCCCATCAGCGCCGAGGCCTCCTCCTCCAGACGGGCAATCAGCGCCGGCAGCCCCTCGCCGGTCGAAGCCGCGATCATCAGGTCGCAATCGGGCCGGACCCGGTTCAGATCGGCTTTCGTCCCGACGCGCAGGAGACGTCGGGCCGGCGGCGGGGCACTCCGGTCGCCCTCCGGCGGCACGAGCCAGAGCACGAGATCCGCATCCTGCACCCGCGCCCGGGCCCGGGAGACGCCCTCCTGCTCGACCAGATCGCCGCTCTCCCGCAGGCCGGCCGTGTCGACGATGATCACCGGTAGGCCGCCGAGATCGCAATGGACCTCGATCACATCGCGGGTCGTGCCGGCAATGGGCGAGACGATGGCCACGTCCCGCCGGGCCAGAGCGTTCAGCAGGGTCGACTTGCCCGCATTGGGCGGACCGGCCAGCACGACGGTCAGTCCCTCGCGCAGGCGCTCGCCGCTGCGGTTCGCCATGGCCCGGCCGATCTCGTCCCGCACCCGGTCGATCATCTGGAGGATCTCCTCCTCCAGATCCTCCGGCACGTCACCCTCGTCGGAAAAATCGAGGCTCGCCTCGAGCAGAGCCAGAACCTGCAGCACGCTCTCGCGCCAGCCCTCGGCGGCGTTCCCGAGCCGTCCGCCGAGCTGACGCATGGCCTGCCGCCGCTGCGCCTCCGTCTCGGCATCGATGATATCGGCCAAGCCCTCCACTTGGGCGAGGTCCATGCGCCCGTTGAGGAAGGCCCGGCGGGTGAACTCGCCGGCTTCCGCCGGGCGGCAGTTCTCCACGGAGCCGAGCGCGCGCAGCACGGCGGTCCGGGTCGCCAGCCCGCCATGGATCTGGAGCTCGGCCTGATCCTCACCGGTAAAGCTCCCCGGTCCAGGCATCCACAGAACCAGAGCCTGATCGAGGGGTTCTCCGGTCGTCGGGTCCTTCAGCGTCCGCACGACTGCGCGCCGGGGCTCGGGCATCCTTCCTGTCATCCGCTTGAGCACGGTGCGGCTCCCCGGCCCGCTGATCCGGATCAGGCATACGGCGGCGCGGCCGTGACCGGAGGCAGTGGCGAAGATGGTGTCGTCCGAACGCATGAAGGTGAACCTCGGGATGAGAAGAGGATTTAAGGTTGATGAGGTCTTAAAACTTGAAGCGCGGTCAGGATCGGTTCTGATCCGAATCGAGCGAACGTGGAAGCCGTTGCCGGAGCAGAAACGATGAACCGCCTGAACGAGGCCAGTTCCCCCTACCTTCTGCAGCACAGGGACAACCCTGTCCATTGGTGGGAATGGGGTCCCGAGGCTCTGGCCGAGGCCAGACGGCTCAACAGGCCGATCCTGATCTCCATCGGCTACGCCGCCTGCCACTGGTGCCATGTGATGGCCCATGAGAGCTTCGAGGATCCGGACGTGGCCGCGGTCATGAACGAGCTCTACGTCAACATCAAGGTGGACCGCGAGGAGCGGCCCGACGTGGACCATGTCTATATGAGCGCCCTCCACCTGCTGGGCGAGCCCGGCGGGTGGCCCCTCACCATGTTCCTGACCCCGGACGGCGAACCGTTCTGGGGCGGCACCTATTTTCCGAAGGAGACGCGCTTCGGGCGGCCGGGCTTCGTCGGCGTGCTGCGGGAGGTCAGCCGCCTCTATCATACCGAGCCGGAGCGCATCCTCAAGAACCGGGATGCAATCAAGCAGCACCTCGCCAGGACCGAAAGCAGCGACGGCGGCACGCTGGGCCCCGACGATCTCGACCGCATGGGACTGCGGCTCTCGGAGCTCATCGACGGGGAGAACGGCGGGCTGCAGGGCGCGCCGAAATTCCCCAACCCGCCGATCCTCGAATATCTCTACCGCTATGCCCGCCGCGCCGGCGACGAGGACGCGAAGAGGCGCTTCCTCCTGACCCTGGAACGCATGGCGCTCGGCGGCATCCACGATCATCTCGGCGGCGGCTTCGCGCGCTACTCCGTCGACGAGCGCTGGCTCGTGCCGCATTTCGAGAAGATGCTCTACGACAACGCGCAGCTCCTGGAACTCTATGCGCTTGGCTTTGCGGAAACCGGCCGCGCCCTCTTCCGGGACGTGGCGGAGGGTATCGTCGCCTGGCTCGATCGGGAGATGACCACGCCTGAGGGCGCCTTCGCGTCGAGCCTCGATGCGGATTCGGAAGGCGAGGAAGGCCGCTTCTATGTCTGGAGCCTTGCCGAGATCCGCGAAGTTCTGGGCCACGAGGATGCCGCCTTCTTCGCCCGTGTCTACGACATCTCCCAGGAGGGTAACTGGGAAGGGACCAACATCCCGAACCGGCTCGTCTCCGGCGAGGCTCCGCCCGCCGTGGCGGAACGGCTCGCGGCTATGCGCGAAAAACTTTTGGAGCGGCGGGCCTCGCGGGTCAGGCCCGGCCTCGACGACAAAGTGCTGGCGGACTGGAACGGGCTGATGATCTCCGGCCTCGTGCGCGCCTCTCCCCTCCTCGGCCGGCCGGACTGGATCGGCCTCGCAGCCCGAGCCTATCGTTTCGTGTCCGGATCGATGAGCCGCCACGGCCGGCTCGGCCATTCCTGGCGCGGCGGCGCATTGATCTTCCCCGGCTTCGCCCTCGACCAGGCCGCCATGATGCGGGCATCGCTCGCCCTCTACGAGGCAACCTCCGAACCCGCCTATCTAGGAGATGCGCAGACCTGGCGCGATGGGCTGCTCTCGGAATTCCTGATCGAGGAGACCGGCTGTCTCGCCATGACCGCCCGGGGCGCGGACCCCCTGGTCGTCCGGCCCCAGCCGACCCATGACGATGCGGTGCCCAACGCCAACGGGGTCTTCGCCGAAGCCCTGGTCCGGCTGGCACAGATCACCGAGACGGAGGGCGACGTCCAGCGGGCCTCCGACGTCCTGAGCCGTCTCGTGGGCGTCGCCCGCTCGGCGCCGCTGGGCCATACCTCGATCCTCAACGCACTCGACCTGCACCTGCGGGGCCTGAGCATCCTCGTCACGGGAAACGAGGCAGACGCCCTGTTCGAGTCCGCCCTGAAAGTCCCATACCCCGACCGCAGCGTCCGCCGGCTGCGCGCGACCGAGACTCTCGACGAACATCATCCAGCCGCCGCCCTCGCCTCTTCGGGCAAGGACGCGGCCCAGGCCCTTGTCTGCGCCGGCATGCGCTGCTCGCTCCCGGTGACGGATGCGGAAGCGTTGAAGGCGCAGGTCGCGGAGATGCTGATGCCGGTGCAAGGGCCCACCAGTCCTCCTTGAACATAACTCGGACGCCATGGCCGGCCTTGTGCCGGCCATCCCGATGCTGCGAAGCGTCGCGCTCTTCTTTATCGAGATCACCGGGGCAAGCGCGGTGATGCCGTAGAGGAGGTGACGACGTGGAGGCAGGAGTGGAAGGCTGCGGCTCATCCGTCGTCGTCCATCATCCAGGTGCACCCCTCCTCCTGCCGTCATGGCCGGGCTTGACCCGGCCATCCCGATGCTGAGAGGCGTGGTGCTTCAATCCATCGGGATCACCGGCACAAGGCCGGTGATGACGAACAGGTGAATGCCCAACCTGACCCCGGCCTGGACCGAAGCGTTGTGAGGAGCCTCAACAATCCGGCTCGCGTCCCTCCGCATCCCGCCTGAGATGCGTCAGAGGCAGGGCCGCGTCGGATTTCACCCGTGTGAGGGCGAAGTTGGAACGGATGTCGCCAATCATCGGCAGGACGAGGAGCTTTTCGGTCAGGAGCCTCTCGTAGGCCTTGAGATTGGCCACAACGATCTCGACGATGAAATCGGCCGTGCCGGATACCATGTGGCAGGCCACCACCTCCGGCATGGCGGCGAGCGCCTGCTGGAGCGCCTGTGCATTGTCGCGGGAATGTTTTTCGACCTTGATCTCGACGAAGACGGTCAGGCCGAGGCCCACCGACTCGCGCTCGAGCACCGCCCGGTAGGTGCGGATGAAGCCGTCGCGCTCCAGGCGTCTGACCCGCCGCAGGCAGGGCGAGGGCGAGAGGCCGACCTGGTCGGCCAGTTCCTGGTTGGTCAAGCGCCCGTCGGACTGAAGCGCGTTCAGGATCCGCAGATCGATGGCGTCGAGATTGATATAAAGCATGGCAGCGCGAAACCTCGATATCACGCAATTTTCTGCCAAGAACACGCAATCATCAAGCACAACTTCGCAAGGACATGCCTGACCCTGGAAGCTTATGCTCGGGACCTCAAGGAGACCCATCATGTCCGATCTTGCCCGTTCCGCGCCTCGGGTCCGAACCCGCCCTGCCCCGATCGGCTGGCTCGCGGCCTTTGCCACCGTGACGATCTGGGCCGTCTGGGCGGTCGGCACCCGCCATGCGGTCACGCATGATCTGCCGCCGGCCGCAATCGGCCTGCTGCGGTTCGGGGTGCCCGCCCTCCTGCTGCTCCCGATCAGTTGGCGAACCGGCCTGTTTCCGAAGGGGCTCGGATTCCTGAAAGGCCTCGGGCTCCTCGGGTCCGGTGCCCCGTTCTTCCTCATCGTCGTCTTCGGCATGCAGTTTGCCCCGGCGGCCGAGATCGGGCCGCTGCTGCCGGGCACCATGCCGCTCTTCGTGGCCCTGATCGGCTGGCTCGTCTTCGGCGAGCGGCTCGGACGGATCAGGGTCGCGGGCTTCGCCCTGATCCTGATCGGCGTCGCCTGCATCGGGGGCTATGGCCTGCTCTATGCCGGCAACGATGCCTGGCGCGGGCATCTTCTGTTGCTCACCGGGGCCTGCCTGTGGGGGATCTACACCCATGCCTATCGCCGCAGCGGGTTGTCCGCCCTGCAGGCCGCGGCGCTCATCGGCTTGTGGTCCTTCCTGATCCTCCTGCCCTTCGGCGCTCCGTCTCTGGTCGATGCCATCGGTGACGGGCTGGCCGGACCCGTGGTCCTGCAGGCCGTGCTTCAGGGTCTCCTGTCGGGCGTCGCCGGGATCGTTCTGTACGGGATGGCCGTCGATCGTCTCGGCGCCTCGCGGGCCGCTGCCGTCTCGCCCCTGTCGATCGTGCTCGCGGGTCTGATCGCCATCCCGGTCCTGGGCGAGATCCCGGATGCCGCCGCTCGTGTCGGGATAATTCTGGCGACCCTGGGCGTTGTGCTGGCGAGCGGCGTCTTCAGCCAGCCTGCGTCGGACGCATCGACGAGGACTTGAGGAGAGACCGTGTTCGACAGGGCGCAGGAGCGGCGATGTTCTTTTTCTTCTCGAACCGGCTGGGCTGCGCAGGCTCGCTCCTGATCTCCGCCGTGCTGACCCTGATCGTGCTCGCGCTCATGGGGGCGTTCTGACGTTGGGCGAGGTCGGAGCATCCTTCCGGACATGACAGGCACGACGTCATCACCGGGACAAGCCCGGTGATGACGAGGGAAGCCAATCCCCGACTGCATCGTCAGGAGCCGCAAAGCGACCGTCTCCAAAAACCGATTTTCTCGAAGGAGGGTCCGGTCTGCACCGGAAGCCCCCAAACAAAAGCCCCACCCTCCGGGTCGGAGGATGGGGCCAATGATTGGAGCCGGACGGTCCAGCCGCCTCAGGTGTTCATCGAGTCGAAGAACTCGCTGTTCGACTTGGTCTGGCGCAGCTTGTCGAGCAGGAACTCGATGGCGTCGACCGTGCCCATCGGGTTGAGGATGCGGCGCAGCACGTACATCTTCTTGAGCGTGTCGCTCGGCACCAGCAGCTCTTCCTTACGGGTGCCGGAGCGGGTGATGTCGATGGCCGGGAACGTGCGCTTGTCAGCGACCTTGCGGTCGAGGATGATTTCCGAGTTGCCCGTGCCCTTGAACTCTTCGAAGATCACCTCGTCCATGCGCGAGCCGGTGTCGATGAGCGCGGTCGCGATGATGGTGAGCGAACCGCCCTCCTCGATGTTGCGCGCCGCACCGAAGAAGCGCTTCGGGCGCTGCAGGGCGTTGGCGTCGACACCGCCGGTGAGCACCTTGCCGGAGGAAGGCACCACCGTGTTGTAGGCGCGGCCCAGGCGCGTAATCGAGTCGAGCAGAATGACCACGTCGCGGCCATGCTCCACGAGGCGCTTGGCCTTCTCGATCACCATCTCGGCCACCTGCACGTGGCGGGTCGCCGGCTCGTCGAAGGTGGAGGCCACGACCTCGCCCTTCACCGAGCGCTGCATGTCGGTCACCTCCTCCGGGCGCTCGTCAATGAGCAGCACGATGAGGTAGCATTCGGGATGGTTGGTGGTGATCGACTGCGCCACGTTCTGCATCAGCACGGTCTTGCCGGTGCGCGGCGGCGCCACGATGAGCGCGCGCTGGCCCTTGCCGATGGGCGACACGATGTCGATGATCCGCGGCGAGAAGTCCTTGCGCGTCGGATCGGCGATCTCGAGATTGAAGCGCTCGTGCGGGAAGAGCGGCGTCAGGTTGTCGAAATGGACCTTGTGCCGGATCTTCTCGGGATCCTCGAAATTGATCGTGTTGACCTTGAGCAAGGCGAAATAGCGCTCGCCCTCCTTCGGGCCGCGGATCGGGCCGTCCACGGTGTCGCCGGTGCGCAGGCCGAATTTGCGGATCTGGCTGGGCGAGACATAGATGTCGTCGGGCCCGGGCAGGTAGTTCGAATCGGCCGAGCGCAGGAAGCCGAAGCCGTCCTGCAGCACCTCGACGACGCCTGCGCCGATGATTTCCACCTCGCGGGCCGCCAGCTGCTTGAGGATGGCGAACATGAGCTCCTGCTTGCGCATGGTGCTGGCGTTCTCGACCTCGAGCTCTTCGGCGAAGGTGATGAGTTCGGTGGCGGATTTGGATTTCAGGTCTTGAAGCTTGATTTCCCTCATCGGGGAACACTCTCGGGGTAAAGGCGCGGGCAGATGGGGCTGTACGCGGGGGAGATTAAGGGAAACGTTCGACAGGGCCGCCCAGTTCACGAGAGTGACTTGAGAGAGCCGTGGAGGCCCCGTGCAGCGCACCTGTCTTTGAGGAAGAGGACTCCTGTTTAGCCTTATTCGCGCCAGGGCTCAAGGGGGTTTGGAAAACAACCTCGTGAGCGCCGCCCTGGGCGGACCATGACCCCCGTCATCACCGGCCCTGTGCCGGTGATCCCGATCCGAAAAGCTCGGCGCTCTTCCCGTCGGGATGGCCGGGACAGACCCGGCCATGACGAGTCAGAGCCTGACATGACGCAATCTCGAAATCAGAACGGCTTCACGATCACCAGGATCACGATGCCGATCATGAGAACCGTCGGGACCTCGTTGATCATCCGGTAGAATTTCGCCGGGCGCACATTCGCGTCGGCCGCGAAAACCTTCACGGTCTTCGACAGGAACCCGTGCACTCCGGACAGGATCAGCACCAGCAGCACCTTCGCGTGCAGCCAGCCGGAGGTGTACCAGCCGCCCTGCCAGATCAGGATCAGGCCGAGGATCCAGGTGAGGCCCATGGCCGGGTTGATGATGGCCTTGAGCAGGCGCCGCTCCATGATCTTGAACGTCTCGGACTGGATCGAGCCCTTCGGTACCTCGCAATGATAGACGAAAAGCCGCGGCAGGTAGAGCATTCCGGCCATCCACGCGATGATGGCGATCACGTGGAACGCCTTGATCCAGAGATACAACATGTCATGCCCCCCGCACGCGAGCGATGAGCTGCTCGACGTGCTCGACCGGTGTCTCCGGCAGGATGCCGTGCCCGAGATTGAAGATGTGCGGGCGTCCGCGGACCGCGTTCAGGACATGGTCGACACCCCGTGTCAGCGCCTCGCCTCCGGCGATCAGCGCCAGCGGATCGAGATTGCCCTGGGTCGCCACATGAGCGGGAAGACCCGGCAGCACGTTCACGGGATCGAGCGTCCAGTCGAGGGCGAGCCCGTCGCCGATGCCGGCGGCCGCGAAGCGGTGGAGATGCGCACCGCCGCCGCGCACGAACACGATGACCTTCGCCTGTGGCCGCGCGCTTTTCAGGCCTTCGACCATCCTGCGGATCGGGTTCAGGGACAGCCGGTCGAAAAGGGCGGGCGGCAGGGCCGACCCGAAGCTCTCGAAGATCTGGACCGCTTCGGCGCCCGCATCGATCTGGCGGATGAGATAGGCCGTGGAGGCCCGCACCAAGCGGTCGATCAGCGCATCCATGAAAACCGGATCGCGATAGGCGGTGAGCCGGGCCGGCGCCTGGTCGGGCGTGCCCTTCCCGGCGATCATGTAGCTCGCCACGGTCCAGGGCGCACCGCAGAAGCCGAGAAGCGTCGTCTCCTTGGGAAGGGACTGGCGCAGGCGGTCCAGGGTCTCGAAGACCGGTTCGAGCCGCTCCAGGGGCAGCTCCTCGGCCAGCCGGGCCAGCTCCGTCTGCGAGGTGACCGGATCGAGCTTGGGACCCTCGTTCTCGACAAAGCGCACGTTCTGGCCGAGCGCATGGGGAATGACCAGGATATCGGAGAACAGGATCGAGGCATCGAAGCCGAAGCGGCGGATCGGCTGAAGCGTCACCTCCTCGGCAAGCCTCGGATTGTAGCAGAGATCGAGGAAGGAGCCGGCCTGCTTCCGGGTCTCGCGGTATTCCGGCAGATAGCGGCCGGCCTGGCGCATGATCCAGATCGGCAGCGGCCAGACCGGCTCGCCGTTCAGCACGCGCAAAATCGCTTTGGTGGGACGCTCGCTCACAGGCCCTCTCTAATAAAATAGAATCTTTGAATCTTAGAATCTGATGTTTCTCTTGGGCCGTGAATCACGAAGCCGCAACCCCGTCCACAGACGGTCCACACGGGCGGTGTCGTTAACCGCTCATTAACGGATGGGGCAGGCGTGCCACAATCCTTTCCGAATTCTTAAACCTTAACAGCCCGTTAACGAAGCTTAACCAAACCTGAATCGAAAACTTGCCGCTGATTCGTGCCGGATTCTCCCAATTCGACACTTCCCATGTCGCACAACAGGCAGCCCTGTTGATGATCCGAGGCGAATCCCACAGGCCTCTCCCCTGGACCTCCCGACCCGGGCGCTTTATCCACACTCATCGACTCCTTGAGCACCGGACTCAGAGGCGCCACCTCCTGTCGGGATTCATCCGATGCTCTATTATTCAAGCAGCGTATCGTTCCGGGCGGATCTCCGGTTGCGCATGATGCCCTTGTCCGTGGAGACCTGATCCGTGGGACGCAGCTATTTCCATCTCCATCTCGTCTCGGATTCGACCGGCGAAACGCTGATCACCGTGGCCCGCGCGGTGGTGGCGCAATACGAGGGCGTGGCCGCCATCGAGCACGTCTATCCGCTCGTGCGCTCCAACACGCAGCTCGAGCGCGTGATCAGCGAAATCGAGACCGCGCCCGGCATCGTGCTCTATACCCTGGTGGAGCAGGATCTGGCGCAACGGCTCGAGGAGGTCTGCCGCAACACGGGCTCGCCGCATCTCTCCGTGCTCGAACCGGTGCACGCCCTGCTCTCCTCCTATCTCGGTACCCATTCGACCGCGCGGCCCGGCGCGCAGCACATGCTGAACGCGGAATATTTCAAGCGCATCGACGCAATGAACTTCACCCTTCTCCACGACGACGGGCACCTGCCGCACGATCTCGACGAGGCCGACGCGATCCTGGTGGGCGTGAGCCGCACCTCAAAGACGCCGACTGCCATCTATCTCGCCAATCGCGGCCTGAAAACGGCGAATATTCCTCTCGTTCCCGGCGTGCCGCCGCCGGCGGTTCTGGGCACGGCCCGGAAAGCGCTGATCGTCGGCCTCGTCGCAACGCCGGAACGCATCGTGCAGATCAGGCAGAACCGTCTCCTCAGCCTCAACGCGGACGACGACACCTCCTATGTGGATCGCGACGCGGTGGCCGAGGAACTCGCAGCCTCCAGGCGGCTTTTCGCCCGCAACGGCTGGCCGGTGATCGACGTGACCCGCCGGTCCATCGAGGAGACCGCAGCGGCGATCATCGATCTCTACCGCGACCACCGTCTGCGCTTCATCGCGGAATAAAGGCATGCCGGCGCTCTGGACCCATTCCGAAAAGCTGCTTCTCGCCTCCACGAGCGCGACCCGGCTCACGCTGCTCGTGAGTGCGGGTCTTCCCGTCGAGACGCAGAATTCGAATATCGATGAGCGGGCCGTCGAAGAGGCGGCCGCCCATGAGGGGCTCGGACCGCCGGCGCTGGCCGGACGCCTCGCGGCGGAAAAGGCGCTCGCCGTCAGCCGCCGCCATCCGGAACGGGTCGTGCTCGGCGCCGATCAGGTACTCGACAGCGAAGGCGAGGTGTTTCACAAGCCTGCCGACCGTCCGGCGGCGCGGGCGCAGCTGCTGCGGCTGTCCGGACGGCGTCACGCCCTTCATGCGGCCGGCGCCCTCGCCATCGGCGGGCAGGTGGTCGAGCGCTTCTCGGGCAGTGCCCATCTCGCCATGCGGCCTTTGACCGAGGAGGCGGTCGATCTTTATCTCGACCTCGCCGGGCCCGATGTGCTGAAAAGCGTCGGCGTTTACCAGCTCGAAGGATTCGGGGTGCATCTCTTCGAGACGGTCGAGGGAGATCATTCGACGATCCTGGGGCTCCCTCTCCTTCCGCTTCTCGCCGCCCTGCGCCGTCTCGGCTGCCTGGCTCTTTAAGGACTGTCTCTGAATGACGAAGGCCTTCGTCGTCGGCCATCCGATCAAGCATTCCCGCTCGCCCCTGATCCACGGGTATTGGCTCGATCGATACGGGCTCGACGGCTCCTATGAGCGCATCGATGTAGCGCCTGTGAATTTCGGGGATTTCCTGAAGAGTGTCCGATCCCAGGGCTTCGCCGGCGGCAATGTCACCATTCCCCACAAGGAGATGGCTTTCTTAAGCGTCGAGCGCCGCACCGCGCAGGCGGAGCGCGTGGGCGCCGTGAACACCCTCTGGTTCGAGGGCGGCCTGCTCTGGGGCGACAACACCGACGTCACCGGCTTCATGGCCCATCTGGATGCGAGCCTGGGGACGGGCTGGGAACGGGATGTGGAAACGGCGCTCGTGCTCGGCGCCGGCGGAGCCGCCCGGGCCGTGGTGGCGGGTCTCCAGAACCGGCCTTGCAAGCGCATCTTCGTGGCGAACCGCACCCTGTCGAAGGCCGAGGACCTTGTCCGCGATCTCAGGCCTGCCAGCCCTGTCGGTCTGGAGACCTCGGCCTGGGAGGCCCTCGGGCGGGTGCTCCCGCACGCCCAGCTCATCGTCAACACCACCTCGCTCGGCATGGCCGGGCAGCCGCCGCTTGCCCTCGATCTGGCCAAGGCGCCGCGCAACGCCGCCGTTGCGGACATCGTCTATGTTCCGCTCGAGACCCCCCTTCTCGCCGCCGCGGCCGCGCATAACCTGAGGACTGTCGACGGCCTCGGCATGCTGCTGCATCAGGCGGTGCCGGGTTTCCGGCGCTGGTTCGGCGTGACGCCGGAGGTGACGCCCGAGCTGCGGGCGTTGATTCTGGCCGACATCGAGGCCCGGACATGACCTTCGTGCTCGGCCTCACCGGCTCCATCGGCATGGGAAAATCGGCCACCGCCGACCTCTTCCGCCGGCTCGGCGTTCCAGTCCACGATGCCGACGCCACCGTGCACAGGCTCTATCGCGGCCGCGCCGCGCCGCTGATCGAAAAGGCTTTTCCAGGTACTGTCATCGATAGAGCCGTCGACCGGGCCCGCTTAGGCGCTGCCGTCCTGGACAAGCCTGAGCGCATGAAGCAATTGGAGGCGATCGTGCATCCGCTCGTGCGGGAGGAGGAGGAAAGCTTTCTCGAGAGCGTCGCGGCCCTTTCGCCGGTGGCGGTGCTGGACATCCCGCTTCTGTTCGAGACCGGCGGCGAGGCGCGCTGCGATGCGGTTCTCGTCGTCACCGCGCCTGCGGCTGTGCAGCGCGCCAGGGTGCTCGCCCGTCCGGGCATGACGGAGGCGAAATTCCATGCCATTCTGGCCCGGCAGATGAGGGACGAGGACAAGCGCGCCCGCGCCCATTTCCTGGTCGATACCAGCCGCGGCTTTGCCTCCGCCGAAGCCCAGGTGCGATCGATCCTCGCCTGTCTCGCCGGCCGCCCGGGCCGACGCCGCCATTTTTGAATGAAGAGTTTCGTGATGTTGCGTGAAATCGTTCTGGATACCGAAACCACCGGCACGGATCATGCCAAGGGCGACCGGGTGATCGAAATCGGCTGCGTCGAGCTTCTCAACCACATCCCGACAGGCAAGAGCTATCACGTCTACATCAACCCGGAATGTCCGGTCTCGCCCGGCGCCTTCGCGGTGCACGGGCTCTCCGACGAGTTTCTCAAGGACAAGCCCGTCTTCGCAGCCGTCGCGGACGAGTTCGCCGAGTTCGTCCGCGATGCGCGGCTCGTCATTCATAACGCCGCCTTCGACATCGGCTTCCTCAATGCGGAATTCGCCCGCACCGGGCACACGCAGTTCAACCTCTCCGATGCGATCGATACGCTCAGCATGGCCCGGCGCAAGCATCCGGGTGCGGCGAACAACCTCGATGCGCTCTGCACGCGCTACGGGATCGACAATTCCCGGCGCACCAAGCACGGGGCGCTCCTCGACGCGGAAATCCTGGCCGAGGTCTATATCGAACTGATCGGCGGCCGGCAGGTCGGCTTCGACCTGTCGCTGCGGCCCGCCGCACGGAGCCGTGCTGCGCAGGGTCAGATTGCGGCGCAAGATGCCCGTCCGCGGACCCTGATCTCGCGGCTGACCGAAGCCGAGCGCGCGGCGCACGAGGCCTTCATCCAGTCGCTGGGACCCAACACCCTCTGGCGCGAATATCTCGGCGAGACCACGCCCGAGGCGTCTTAAGGACAATCATCCCGCAGCCTCATCCTGAGGAGCGCTGCCGCCTTGAACCTCTCACCCGTCATGGCCGGGCTTGTCCCGGCCATCCCGATGCTGTGAGGCGCTGCGCTCGTCCGATTGGGATCACCGGCACAGGGCCGGTGATGACGTGGAGGGTGAATGGCCGGCCAGTCTCTGAAGAGGTCTGCGCACATAAAAATCGGGCGAGACGGAAACCGCCTCGCCCGATCGGAAATCCGAAATGTAGCCGGTCGCTTACGACAGGGTCTGGCCGCCGTTCGGCTGACCCTGCACCTCGGCCGCGCGCTGGCGGTAGAGGGCCACGAAATCGATCGGGTCGATGTAGAGGGGCGGGAAGCCGCCGTTGCGCACCGCATCGGCCACCATCTGGCGGGCGAAGGGGAACAGCAGGCGCGGGCACTCGATCATCACCACCGGGTGCAGCTGCTCCTGCGGGATGTTCTGGATCCGGAACACGCCCGAATAGGTCAGCTCGAAGGCGAACAGCACGTCCTTGCCGCCGATCTTGGCATCCCCCTCGAGGGTGAGGTCGACCTCGAAATCGGCCTCGGCCAGCTGCTTGGCGTTCACATTGACCTGCAGGTTGATCTGCGGGCCTTCCGATTGCTGCTGCAGGGAGCGGGGGGCGTTGGGGTTCTCGAAGGAGAAGTCCTTGCAGTACTGCGCGAGGGCGTTGAGCGCGGGCGCTCCGTTGGTTGCCGGATTCTCGGCCATGGGTTCTATGCTCCCTTAGGGGTGTCTTGTCGGGCCCGGACGAAACACGTCGTCAGGCAAAGCGCCGGCTCGCTTCGGGCCATGGGTCTTCGCGCTATCAGCTTCTCCTACACGAAGCAAGATTTGAGCCGACTCATTCGCTTGTCGGGGGCAGAGGTGGATGTTACGACCTCAGGACCCCATATGCGAAGGATGACACCTTCGCCTCCTCGACACAACGCCCGGCGACAACCGGGCGCGGGCAGGCTCACAACGGATCGACGATGCAGGATTCCTTCGACATCACGACCCTCATTTTTATTGTACTGGCCGTTTTCGTGATCTGGCGTCTGCGCTCCGTTCTGGGGCAGAAGACCGGCAGCGAGCAGCCGCCTTTCGACCCGATGTCGCGCCGGGATGCGCCTCTTCGTCCCGGCAACGCGCCGGCCGAGCCGGATCACAATGTGGTGCGCCTGCCCGGCGCCAACGGCGCCCGTCCGGCCGCCGAGGTGCCCTCGGCCGAGCGCTGGAAAGGCATCGCCGAGCCCGGGACGCCCATGGCCCAGGCCCTCGACGGCATTGCCCGTGCCGAGCCGAACTTCAACCCGGCCGAGTTCCTGGAAGGCGCCAAATCCGCCTATGAAATGATCGTCACCGCCTTCGCGCAGGGTGACCGCAAGATCCTCAAGGATCTTCTCGCGAGGGAGGTCTACGAAGGCTTCGAGCGAGCGATCTCCGAGCGGGAGCGCCGGGGCGAGACGGTGGAAACCACCTTCGTGTCCATCGACAAGGCCGAGATGGCCGGGGCCGAGCTCCAGGGCAAGACGGCCCAGATCGTGGTGCGCTTCCTCTCCAAGCTCATCACGGCGACCCGCGATGCCTCCGGCACCGTGGTCGACGGCAGCCCTGAGACCGTGGCCGACGTCACCGATGTATGGACGTTCGCCCGCGCGCTCGGCAGCCGCGATCCCAACTGGCAGCTCGTGGCCACCGAAGCGGGGCAATGAGGCATGCCGGGCGGGTCCTTCTCGCTTGCTCTCTCGTCTGGGCGCTGAGCGTGTCCCCCGGAGCGGCATCGGCCCTGAAGGATCTGGCGCGCCTCGAACCCCTGCCCTTCCAGAGCCTTGCCGGGTGGGAGACGGACGATCACGCCGCTGCCTTCCAGGCCTTTCTGCGCTCCTGCCGGGCGCTCGATGCCGGTGCCGCGGCGCTGCGGCCGGCTCAGGCGCTTCAGGGAGACCTCCTGGCCATCTGCCGCGAGGCCTTGAAGACGCCTGGTCCGAACAAGCTCGAGGCCCGGCGCTTCTTCGAGACGCATTTTCAACCTGTCGCCGTCATGCCCCATTCCGGCAACGGCTTTCTCACCGGCTATTACGAGCCCGAATTCCAGGGTTCGCGCACGCCCGACGCCACCTATCGCGTCCCCCTGCTCGACCAGCCCGAGGACCTCGTCACGGTTCCACAGGGCGACACCCTACCCGGCCTCGACAAGGGCCTCCAGGCCGCCCGGCGCACCGGGCAAGGCTACGAACCCTATCCCGACCGCGCCGCCATCGAAGAGGGAGCCTTGGGCTCTCTTGCCAAGCCGATCGTTTACCTGCGCGAGCCGGGCGAGGCCTTCATCATCCATGTCCAGGGCTCGGCCCGCATCCGCCTCGACGACGGCTCGGTGATGCGCGTGGCCTATGCCGGCCGCAACGGGCGGCCCTACACCTCCATCGGCCGCCTCCTGGTGCAGCGGGGCGAGATGGATCTGGAGACCATGACGCTCGAAAAGCTCATAGGCTGGCTGAAAAGCCATCCCGAGCCCGCCAAGGCCCTCATGCACCAGAACCAATCCTACATCTTCTTCCGCGAGGCGAGCGAGCTCGCCCCCGAGGACGGGCCCATCGGCGGCGCGGGCACGCCGCTCGTGCCCGGCCGGAGCCTTGCGGTCGACCGTTCCCTCTGGGCCTATGGGCTGCCCGTCTGGCTCGACGGGCAATTGCCGCTCACGCTCGCCCGGACCGAGCCCCTGCGGCGGCTGATGATCGCGCAGGATACGGGCTCGGCCATCGTCGGCCCGGCGCGGGGCGATTTCTTCTTCGGCAGCGGCGAGGAGGCGGGGCGCCGGGCCGGCCTCCTGCGCCATGCCGTGCGCTTCGTGGTTCTGCAGCCCAAACCCCGTTCATGACCAAGAGAAGCCGAACCCGCCAGCTCAGCTCCGAGGAGAAGCGGCTCTGGTCCCATGTGGCCAGGCACGTGAAGCCCATGAAGGGCAAGCGCCTGCCGCCCGAGCCGGAACAGGGGGACAAGCCCGCCACGGCCCCTGCCCCGCCCGCCGCGCCGACCCTCGTCCTGCCCCCGCTCCCACCCCCGGCGAAACCGGCCCTGCCCCCGCTCGCGCCCGTGGAGCGCAGGACGCTCCAGGCCCTCCGGCGCGGCCGCAGGGACGTGGACAGCGTCATCGACCTGCACGGGATGCGCCAGGAGGAGGCCCATTTCGCCCTCCTGCATTTCCTGCATCGGGCGCAAAGCTCCGGACATGGGCTCGTTCTGATCATCACCGGCAAGGGCGGCGCGGCCGTCGGCAGCGGCATGTTCGAGGAACGAGGGGTGCTCCGGCGCATGGTGCCCCATTGGCTTCGCCTGCCCGATCTTCGCCCCCTGGTGATCGGCTTCGAGGAAGCCTCTGCCCAGCATGGCGGATCCGGTGCACTCTATGTCAGGCTCCGCCGGGGGCGGGGCGCGGGATGAGGACATGACCCCCTTCGGCGAACGGGTGCGGCAGCTGCGTCGCGAGCGCGGGCGGATGTTGAAGGACATGGCCGCTCATCTGGGCGTGTCGAGCGCCTATCTCTCGGCGCTGGAGCGCGGCGAGCGCGGCAAACCCACCTGGGCCCTGATTCAGGGGGTCCTGCAATATTTTCACATCATCTGGGACGAGGCCGACGAGCTCGCCCGCCTTGCGGACCTGTCCGATCCGAAGGTGAAGATCGACACGGCCAACACCGATCCCGCGGCGACCCTTCTTGCCAACCGCCTGGCCCGGGAGATCCGCGGGCTCACGCCCGAGGAACTCGATCAGATGATCGCCGTCCTCGATCAGGCTCAGGAGCGCGAGCGCAAGGCGGCTTGTGCCATTCCAGGCGACGCCCAGGCACCCGTCTCACCCCGGTAGGAGCTTGACCTCCCTCACCGTGGATGCGAAAGCGCCCCGTCTTTCCCCAATTCCGGTGGCTCATGTCCCAAACCCGTATCGACGTCCTCACCCTCGGCAACGCCATCGTTGACGTGCTCGCCCACACGGACGAGGCCTTCCTCATCCAGAAGAAGGTCCATAAGGGCGCCATGCAGCTCATCGACGAGGCCCGCGCGGAGGAGCTTTACGGCGACATGGGTCCGGCGATCATCGTGTCGGGCGGCTCGGGTGCCAACACGGCCGCGGGCGTGGCCTCCTTCGGGGTCAAGGCGGGCTTCATCGGCAAGGTCAAGAACGACGAGACGGGCAAGCTCTTCGCCCACGACCTCAAGGCCATCGACGTGCATTACGACGTCGCCCTGGCCCAGGACGGTCCGGCCACGGCGCGCAGCTTCATTCTGGTGACGCCGGACGGCGAGCGCACCATGAACACCTATCTCGGCGCCTGCCAGAACCTGACCCCCGACGACGTGAACCCGGATACCGTGCGCGCCTCCTCGATCGTCTACCTCGAAGGCTATCTCTGGGACCCGCCGGCTGCCAAGGAGGCCTTCCGCAAGGCCGTGAGGATCGCCCACGAGGCCGGCAACAAGGTGGCGCTGACCCTCTCGGACGCCTTCTGCGTCGACCGCTACCGCGACGAATTCCTCGGCCTCATGCGCGACGGCAGCCTCGACATCCTCTTCGCCAATATCCACGAATTGCAGAGCCTCTACGGCACCTCCGATGCCGACACCGCATTGGCTGCCTTCCGCGAGGAGAACGTGCTCGGCGCGATCACCCGCTCGGCGGACGGGGCGCTGATCGTCAGCCGCGGCGAAACCAGGGCCGTGCCGGCCTTCCCCGTGGAGCGCGTGGTCGACACCACCGGCGCCGGCGATCTCTTCGCCTCCGGCTTCCTCGCGGGCCTCGTCAAGAACCTCGACCTCACCGACTGCGCCCGCCTCGGAGGTCTGGCCGCTGCCGAGATCATCAGCCACCTGGGCGCCCGCCCGCAGATGAACCTGCGCGAGATGGCGCAGCAGGAAGGGCTGCTCTCGTAAGGATCGCCCTCGCCGTCATGGCCGGCCCTGTGCCGGCCATCCTGATCGGAAAAGCACGGCGCTTCAATCGATCGAGATCACCGGCACGAGGCCGGTGATGAGGACCGGGCGCTCAATCCCCGCCCGTCTGCCCGAACCACAGCCCGAACAGGGCCGCGAGCGAGACGAGCGCGAGAAAGCCGTTGAACAGAACGAGCAGGAATGGCGGAATCCTCTGCACGTCCGGATGAGGGGGCTGCGAGCCCGTGAAGATCTGACGCCAGACGGCGGAGGCGAAGCAGAAGGCGCTGAAGAGGATCAGGACCGAGCCGGTGGAGAGGATCATCCAATCCGGCACCACGCCCTCCAAGAGCTTCTTCGCGCCGATGCCGGAGGCGAGCGAAGCGAGCCCTGTCCGGACCCAGGCCGCATAGGTGCGCTCGGCGGCAAAGACCGTGCGGTTGGCGGCCAGCTCCGTGCGCCGGTCGGCGCTGTCCTTCATCTGCACGCTGGCCGTGGCCGTGGTCTTGGCTGCAGCCTGGGTGTGTTCGGCGGCCTCCTGCGTCTGCTCGGCGGCTTCCTGGCTCTGGGTTGCCGCTTCCTTGGCGTGCTCGGCGCTGCGCTTGAGCTTTTCCTCGACCGGCTGCGTGGCCATGTGTCCTCCATTCCTCTGAAGGCACAACGCCCAAGGTTATGAAATGGTTGGGGACACCTAAAACGCCGGACCTATCAGCGGATTCACTTTTGGAAATCAGTGCCGATGCACCTTCTCTCGACTGGCGCATCATTGAGCGCGGACTTTCGGTCCCACCGTGACGGCCTTTGCGCCTTAAGACTCTGTTGACGTTCACCGGCGCGTTCCGTCCGCTGCGGCAGATCGCTTCCGCCAAGGGGGTTGTGTTCCGCCACCTGCCATAGAAAGGTGATACCAGGGGGCTCTGGAAGAGGATCGGCCAATGCGGGTGGTCGCCTTCGTCGCTTGCCTTGCCATCCTGGGCGCGGTTCTGCGCCCTGAGACATCCCTGGCGCAACCGAGCGGACCATCGGAACTCCGCCCCATGGCCCGAGCAAAGGGGCAATCTGCGAGAACGCCGGCGGTCGCGGCCGGCACGGCTATGCCGACCACGCAAGCGAGTCTCGGAGCAGCTCCGGTCCCTCCGACATTCTACTCATTCAGCCAGCTGGGCGATCATCTGCATGCGATCCGGTGGGAGCTGGCCCTCGTTGGAGCAGGATTTGCCGTCGTCGGATTCAAGGACTGGGACTGGGGCAACACTTCCGGGTTTCAGACCATCGAAGAGGGATGGTTTTCCAAGAACACGCGCCACGGCGGAATGGACAAGATCGGCCACTCCTTCTCGACTTATGTCATCGCCGACCTCCTGACAGACAGGATTCGCGCCAATGCGTCGAATCCCATGGGCGCCCCGATCACAGCCGCACTCGTCGCATTCAGCATCATGGGCCTTGCCGAAACGATGGACGGCTTCACCGGCCGGCACCGCTTCTCGCGCGAGGACATCGTGGCCAACGGCGTCGGTGCGCTCTTCTCCGTGTTCCGGAATACCATTCCCGGGCTGCGGGAGAAGCTGGACTGGCGCTTTATGTACACGCCCGCAAGCTATGAACGTCCCGGCATCACAGGAGAGAACGGCATCCTCCCGCCATACGAGCGCCAGCGCTACATCATGGCTCTGAAGGGCAGCGGATTCGAAACACTCAAGAACACGCCGCTGCGCTATGCCGAATTGCACGCCGGTTTCGATGCGCGCGGTTTCGAGGAGAAGGAGCGGGCGCTCGGCTATCCGATCGAGCGATCCTTCTATGTCGGGATCGGGCTGAATCTCAACGAGGTGCTCTTCGGAACGGGCCCCAATCCGAATTTCGCCCGGTACAGGGACACGCTTCCCGGCTGGGCAGCCCGCAAGACGCTCGAATATGTCCAGGTGCCCTACACGTCCGTTTACGCCAAGAGCCGCTTCTCGACGGTGCGCCGCGTGGGCACGACCCTCCAGGACTAGCGCATCATGTAAGCTTTGGACCCGATGCTCAGAGCCGTCTCAGCGCCACCGTCTCGATCCGATGGCTCGGGCCCTTCTTCAGGATCAGGCTCGCCCGCTGGCGGGTCGGAACGATGTTTTCCTGCAGGTTCACCAGGTTGATGCGGTTCCACAGCCCGTCCGCGATGGCGATGGCCTCCGCCTCCGCGAGTTCCGCATAACGCCGGAAATAGGACAGCGGATCACGGAAGGCCGTGTGGCGCAGGCGCAGGAACCGGTTCACGTACCAGCGGTGCAGGTCCTCCTCGTCGGCGTCGATATAGACCGAGAAGTCGAAGAAATCGGACACGAAGGGAATGGCCGTGCCGTCCTTGGGCATGCGCGCGGGCTGGAGCACGTTCAGCCCTTCGACGATCAGGATGTCCGGCCGGTCGACCGTCGTCTCCTCGCCGGGCACCACGTCATAGACCAGGTGGGAATAGAGCGGCGCCTTCACGTTTCGCTTGCCGGCCTTGATGTCGGCGAGGAAGTGCAGGAGCTTTCCCGTGTCGTAGCTCTCCGGAAAACCCTTGCGCTCCATCAACCCGAGCCGCGTCAGCTCCGCATTGGGCAGGAGAAAGCCGTCCGTGGTGACGAGGTCGACCTTCGGCGTGTTGGGCCAGCGGGCGAGAAGCGCCTTGAGCACGCGGGCCGTGGTGGATTTGCCGACCGCGACCGAGCCCGCCACGCCGATGATGTAGGGCACCTTCTCCTGATGCTCCGCGAGGAGGAAGCGCTGGGTCGCCTTGAACAGGCCTTGCGTGGCCGCGACGTAGAGGGACAGGAGGCGCGAGAGCGGCAGGTAGATCGCCGCCACCTCGTCGATGGAGATCGGATCGTTGAGGGATTGCAGCCGCATGACCTCGTCGGCGGTCAGCGTCATCGGCGCGTCGGCCCGCAGCTTGGCCCATTCGTCGCGCGAGAAGGTGCGATAGGGCGAGAGGCCATCGTCGTCCTCGGCGGTGGACATCAGGTTAGGCTGGTCCATGCGAACCACCTCTTTCCATTTTTAAGTCTTGCGCGCGGCCTTCTCCGCAAGACCCGACTGCGCCGTGCGGCGCTCCAGTTCGGCCATGACGTCACTTAGCGGAATGTTCGCGCCCTGCAACACGACCAAAAGATGATACAGCACGTCCGCGACTTCCGCCGTGAGATTCCGCCGGTCGCCCTCGACGGCCGCGATGGCGGCTTCCACCGCCTCCTCGCCCAGCTTCTTGGCCGCTTTGGCCGGCCCGCCCGCGATCAGCTTGGCCGTATAGGATTCGGTCGCCGGCGCTGCGGCGCGTTCGGCCACGATGCGGGCGAGGTCGTCGAGGGTGAACGTGGTCATGATCGCATCATCCCGGCAGGGTCAAGACGAGGGGGCCATTGCGGGTTGCAACGACCGTGTGTTCATACTGGACCGTGAGCGCGCGAGGCTGGCTGAGCAGGGTCCAGGAATCGTCACCGTCCTCGGCCCATTCCGCCCCCAGGGACAGGAACGGCTCGACGGTGAAGACGAGCCCCTCCTCCATGATCCGGTGCTCCGAGCGGTCGGGCCAGGTGGCGATCTCCTTCGGCTCCTCATGCAGGGAATGGCCGATACCATGGCTCGCCAGGTTGCGGACGAGGGTATAGCCGTTCTTCTGCGCAAATTTTCCGATGGCTTCGCCGATTCCGGCCATCGGCCTGCTGGAGCCGACCTGGCGCAAACCGATCCACATGGCGCGGCGCCCGTCCCGGCACAGGCGCCTGATGGCATTGGAGATCGGCGGCACCGCAAAGGAAGCGCCGGTATCGGCATAAACCCCATTCTTTTCCGCCGAGATATCGATATTGACGAGATCGCCCGCCTCGATCCTGCGAGATCCGGGAATACCATGGGCGATCTGCTCATTCACGCTGATGCAGGTCGCGCCAGGGAAGCCGTAAGCCAGTTCGGGGCCAGGTATGGCGCCGGCTTCCTCAAGAAGTCGACGGCCGATTGCGTCGAGTTCAGCGGTCGTCATTCCCGATTCCAGCGCCGCACCCATGGCCTCAAGGGTATTGGCGACGATCCTGCCGATTTCCTGCAGCTTGATGAGGTCTTCGTCACTGGAAACGGTCAATATCCTGATGCTTTCTTGTTTGATGCATCCTTGGGTTCGGAAACAACGCTTCTACGACAAGGTCATGCCCGTTGCTCGGGCCGAAGCATTCTGCGCCGGCTCGTCGAGCCGCATCTTCAGGCCCTTGTCGGCCATGTAGCCCTTGGCCTCGCCGATCGTGTGCGTGCCGAAGTGGAAGATCGAGGCGGCGAGCACGGCGCTGGCATGGCCCTTCTCGACGCCGTCGACCAGGTGGTCGAGATTGCCGACGCCGCCGGACGCGATGACCGGCACGGAGACCGCATCTGCGATGGCGCGCACGAGGGCGAGGTCATAGCCGCCCTTGGTGCCGTCCCGGTCCATGGAGGTGACCAGAAGCTCCCCTGCCCCGCGTTCCGCCACCTGCCTGGCGAACGCGATGGCGTCGAGGCCGGTGGCATTGCGCCCGCCATGGGTGAAGATCTCCCAGCGCGGCTCTTCACTTGTCGCCGAGACCTTCTTGGCGTCGATGGCGACGACGATGCATTGGTTGCCGAATTTTTCGGAAGCCTCGCGCACGAAATCCGGGTTCTTCACCGCGGCGGTGTTGATCGAGACCTTGTCGGCCCCGGCGAGCAGGAGCCTGCGGATATCCTCCACCGTGCGGACGCCGCCGCCGACGGTGAGCGGCATGAAGCAGGCCTCCGCCGTACGCTGCACCACGTCGAGCAGAATCCCCCTCGCCTCGTGGCTCGCGGTGATGTCGAGAAAGCACAGCTCGTCGGCCCCGGCGGCATCGTAGGCCTTCGCAGCTTCCACCGGATCGCCCGCATCGACGAGGTCGACGAACTGCACGCCCTTCACGACGCGCCCGTCCTTCACATCCAGGCAGGGAATGAGACGCACTTTGAGCATCAGGCAGGTTCCTTGCGCACGGAGCGGAGCAGCGCCAGCGCTTCTTCCGGATCGATGCGTCCGTCATAGAGGGCACGGCCGGAGATGGCGCCGTCGAGGACGGCGCAATCGGGTTGGGTCAGGCGCTCGATATCGGCCATGGAGGCAAGGCCTCCCGAGGCGATGACCGGGATCGAAACGGCGCGGGCGAGCCCCAAGGTCATCGGGAAGTTGAGGCCTTTGAGAATGCCGTCGCGGGCGATGTCGGTGTAGATGATGGCGGCGACGCCCGCATCCTCGAACCGGCGGCCGAGCTCTTCCGCCGACAGGGTCGAGGTCTGGGCCCAGCCCTCGACGGCGACCAGCCCGTCCTTGGCGTCGATGCCGACCGCGATCTTGCCCGGATGGAGGCGGGCGGCCTCCCGCACGAAGGCGGGATCGCGCACGGCGGCCGTGCCGATGATCACCCGGGACACGCCCTTCCCGAGCCAGCCCTCCACGGTCTTCATGTCGCGGATGCCGCCGCCGAGCTGCACGGGAATTTTCACCCGCTTCAAGATTTCCTCGACGGCCGCCGCATTCATCGGCTTGCCGGCGAAGGCGCCGTCGAGATCGACCACGTGCAGCCACTCGAAGCCCTGAGCCTCGAAGGTGGCGGCCTGGTCGGCCGGGTCGTCGTTGAATACGGTGGCCTGGTCCATGTCGCCCTGGACAAGGCGGACGCAGCGGCCCTCTTTGAGATCGATGGCAGGATAAAGGATCACGGGCGCCACCTCAAAAAATTGGCGATGAGCTTGAGGCCGAGCGCCTGGCTCTTTTCCGGATGAAACTGGGTGCCGACGAGATTGTCCCGTCCGACGATAGCCGTGACCGGGCCGCCGTAATCGGCAGTGGCGACCACGTTGGCCGGATCTGTCGGGGAGAGCGCATAGGAATGCACGAAATAGGCGTGCAATCCGTCCGGCCCGGTCGGGATGCCGTCGAGCAATGGATGCGGCTTGACCTGGGTCAGCGTATTCCAGCCCATATGGGGGATCTTCAGGTGAGGATCGCTCGGCTGGATGGGCTTTACGTCGCCGTGGATCCAGTCGAGGCCGTAGCTCGTGGTGTGCTCGAGACCCCGTGTGGCCATGAGCTGCATGCCGACGCAGATGCCGAAGAACGGACGCTTGTCCTCGTGGACGCGCCGCTGCAGCACTTCCACCATGCCGTGCACGGAATCGAGGCCGCGGCGGCAATCGGCGAAGGCGCCGACGCCCGGCAGCACGATCCGGTCGGCCGTGGCGACGAGGGTCGGGTCGGACGAGACCGAGATGGCAAGGTCGAGCTCCGCCTCCCGGGCCGCCCGCTCGAAGGCCTTGGCGGCGGAGTGCAGGTTGCCGGACCCGTAATCGATGATGACGACGCTCACCGGGGACGCTCCGCATCGGGGAAGAGACCGATCACCGGCTCGGACCTTCGTGGGATGGGCAGGACGCCTGAGGGCGCCGGGTTGCGGGGCAGGGAGGGCGGCCTGGCCTCGAGCCAGCGGGCAAAGGCCTTGGCCTCCGCCTCGTCCTGGTCGGCACCCGCCACTGCATCGACCGCCGGGCGGCCATGGCGCGCGAGCGTCCAGCGCCGCAGGCTGTTGGCCTCAAGGCCGATCAGGCTCTGCAGCAGAAGCTGAGCCACGGTGCCGGCGAGCGGATGCACGTCGAGTACGGCCAGGATGCCGCCGAAGGCGAAAACGAGGATCAGAACGGCAAAGCCCGCAAGCCACAGCCGGTGAAAGAAGAACCACAGGAAGGTGAAGAAGAAGGCTCCCCAGGAGAAGGCGTCCTTCACGAGCTCGGATTCATCCAAAGCGCTCGGGTCACCCGGCCGCGCATCGCGCGGGAGGTGCAGGGTATAGGTGGTCATGGCGACGTTTCCTCGGACCTTACCGATGAGGTGACGCTGGCGTACCCGCCGGACAAGGCTTCTTGAACGGATTTAGAGCGTACCCTTGGTGGAGGGAATGCGGCCCTCTTCCCCCGGGTCCAGTGCCACCGCCTGACGCAAGGCCCGTGCCAAGCCCTTGAAGCAGCTCTCGGCAATATGGTGGCTGTTCTCGCCGTAGAGCGTTTCCACGTGCAGGGTCAGGCCCGCATTGATGGCAAACGCCTGATGGAACTCGCGCACCAGTTCGGTGTCGAAAACGCCGATCTTCTCCGTCGGGAAGGTGGTCCGGAACACCAGGAAGGGGCGGCCCGATATGTCGAGGGCGACGCGCGTCAAGGTCTCGTCCATCGGACAATGGATGTCCGCATAGCGCGAGATGCCCTTTTTATCGCCAAGCGCCTGCAGGATGGCCTGCCCGAGCGCGATCCCGGTATCCTCGGTCGTATGATGCTGGTCCACATGCAGGTCGCCGGTCACCTTCACGGTGAGGTCGAAGAGACCGTGTCGGGCAAACAGTTCGAGCATATGGTCGAGGAAGCCGACCCCCGTGGAGATCTCGGCCTTGCCGGTGCCGTCCAGGGCAATCGACAGGGCGACATCGGTCTCGGCGGTGCGACGGCTGACGCTCGCGGAGCGCATCATCAAAATCCTTTGCGGAACAAGAGACCGGGCCTTCTAGCAAGCCACGGCGAGAAATACCACCCGCGTTGCTTTTGGCCGATCAGTGATTAAGTCAGGCCTTGAAACGGCCCTGACCGCCCCCGATTCTGCCCGCCCGCCGGAGTTTGACCCTCGTGTCCGAAGACGCTACCCCCCGCATGCATGCCACTACGATCCTCATGGTCCGCAAAGGCGGCCGCGTCGTCATCGGCGGCGATGGTCAGGTCAGCCTCGGCCAGACCGTCGTCAAGGGCAACGCGCGAAAAGTCCGCCGCCTCGCCAAGGGCGGCGTGATCGGCGGCTTTGCCGGCTCCACGGCCGATGCCTTCACCCTGTTCGAGCGCCTCGAGGCCAAGCTCGAGCAATATCCCGGGCAGCTCACCCGGGCCTGCGTCGAGCTTACCAAGGACTGGCGTACCGACCGGTACCTGCGCCGCCTGGAGGCGATGATGCTCGTCGCCGACAAGGAGGTGGGCCTGCTGCTCTCCGGCGCCGGTGACGTGCTGGAGCCCGAAAACGGCATCATGGCCATCGGCTCCGGCGGCAATTATGCCTTGGCTGCCGCACGCGCCCTGGCCGATGCCGAGATGGATGCGGAAGCCATCGTGCGCCGGTCCCTCGCCATCGCGGCAGAGATCTGCGTCTACACCAACTCGAATATTGTCATTGAGACTTTGGACATCGAATGACCACGTTTTCTCCCCGCGAAATCGTTTCCGAACTCGACCGCTACATCGTCGGCCAGAACGACGCCAAGCGTGCGGTCGCCATCGCGTTGCGCAACCGCTGGCGCCGGCAACAGCTCGAAGGTAGCTTACGTGAGGAAGTCGCGCCGAAGAACATTCTGATGATCGGCCCGACCGGCTGCGGCAAGACCGAGATCTCGCGGCGCCTCGCCAAGCTCGCGGGTGCGCCGTTCATCAAGATCGAGGCGACCAAGTTCACGGAGGTCGGCTATGTCGGTCGCGACGTGGAGCAGATCGTGCGCGATCTCGTGGAGATTGGCATCGGCCTCGTGAAGGACGAACGCCGCCGTCAGGTTCAGGCCAAGGCGCATGTGGCGGCGGAGGAGCGCGTGCTCGATGCGCTCGTCGGCTCCACGTCCAGCGCGGCAACCCGCGATTCCTTCCGCCGCAAGCTGCGTGCCAACGAACTCGACGACAAGGAGATCGAAGTCGAGCTGCAATCGGGCGGAGGGCAGGGGATGCCGATGTTCGATATCCCCGGCATGCCCGGCGCATCGGTGGGCGCGATCAATCTCTCCGACATGTTCGGCAAGGCCTTCGGCGGAGGACGGGCGAAAACGCGCCGCACCACCGTGCGCGAGGCCTATGACCCGCTCGTGACGGAGGAGGCCGACAAGCTGCTCGATCAGGACGCCATCGTGCAGGAGGCGCTGCGCCAAGTGGAGAACAACGGCATCGTGTTCCTCGACGAGATCGACAAGATCTGCGCCCGAGAAAGCCGCGGCGGAGCCGACGTGTCCCGCGAGGGCGTGCAGCGCGATCTGCTGCCACTGATCGAAGGCACCACCGTGTCGACGAAATACGGACCGGTGAAGACCGATCACATCCTCTTCATCGCGTCCGGCGCCTTCCATGTGTCCAAGCCGTCGGACCTGCTGCCCGAACTGCAGGGCCGGTTGCCGATCCGCGTCGAACTCGCGCCGCTGACGGTGGAGGATTTCAAGCGCATCCTCACGGAGACCGAAGCGAGCCTGATCAAGCAATCCGTGGCGCTGATGCAGACCGAGGGCGTGAGCCTGGTCTTCACGGACGATGCCATCGACGCGCTCGCGCAGGTGGCTGTCGACGTGAACAACTCGGTCGAGAACATCGGCGCCCGCCGCCTGCAGACGGTGCTGGAGCGGGTGCTCGACGATGTCTCGTTCACGGCGCCGGACCGTTCGGGCGAGACGGTGACCATCGACGCATCTTACGTGCGTGGCGAGGTGGAGACGCTGGCGAAGAACACGGATCTGAGCCGGTTCATTCTATGATGCGGACAAGCACGACGTCATGGCCGGGCCTGTCCCGGCCCTCCCGGTGATGTGAAGCGCCGCGCTTTGCGAATCCGGATCACCGGCGCAAGGCCGGTGATGACGGGAATGTGGAACCACTTTCCCGATTCGCGACTTGCACCGGGATGAATCCGGACCTGCAGGATCTGAAAGCGAAGGCGCTGATCATCCACCAGCGCCTCTGCGAGGTCTATGGCTGCCCGATTCCCTATTTCCATGCCCTCGATCCGTTGAGCGAGCTGATCTCGTCGCTGCTGTCCCATCGCACCCGCAACGCGGATTCGGGCCGCGCCTTCAAGGCGCTCAAGGCCCGCTATGCCGATTGGTGCGCGATGATGAACGCGCCGACGGAGGACGTCGAGGAGGCGATCCAGGGCGTGACCTGGCCGGAGCAGAAGGCACCACGCCTGCAAGCGGTGCTGCACGCTATCGAGGAGCGGCATGGCAGCCTCTCGCTCGATTTTCTCGATGCCATGCCGGTCGCGGAGGCGAGGGCGTGGCTCGAGAGCATTCCGGGAATCGGGCCGAAGACCAGCGCGGCGGTGCTGTCGTTCTCGATGCTGCGCAAGGCGGCTCTTCCCGTCGACAGCCATCATCATCGGGTCGCGCAGCGCACCGGCCTCATTCCACAATCGACAGCGGTTGGGCCGTCCCACGCGGCGCTCGCCGCCCTGCTGCCCGAGGAGTGGGACGCACAACAGGTCTATGACCACCATGAGGTCATGATGCTGCACGGCCAGCGCTGCTGCTTCTTCAAGAGCCCCGCGTGTGAGCGTTGCGCGGTACTCGATCTCTGCCCGACAGGGCAGGGGCGGGTGGAGGGCAGGCGGGCGGCTTCCTTGAAGACTGACAGTGTGGCGCAGGATCATCAATCCTCACGTTCCCGCGAGAGGTAGAGCGAAATTCTTCAAAAGCGGAACGACCCGCGGGTTTCCCGCGTTCGCCCCCCACGATTGAAGGAGTTAGCTCATGCGTAAGTTTGTCATGGCTGCCATCGCCACGGCAGCCCTCGGTACCCTTGGCCTTGCCGCTCCGGCCTCTGCCGCCGAGGCGCAGACGGCGCCGGTGAATGAACTCGTTGCGGCCCTGAAGAAGGGCGAGGTTCAGTCCGATTACGTTCAGTATCGCCGCCATTACCGCGGCGGAGGTGCCCGGTACGTGGATCGCGGGCGTTACCGCGGCAATCGCTACGGCTATGGCGGTCCGCGCCGCTATTATGGTTCACGTTATGGCTACTATGGACCGCGCTACTACCGGCGCGATTATGGCTCGGCCGCTGCAGCGGGTGCGATCGGTCTTGCCACCGGCGCCATCATCGGCGGCGCCATCGCCCAGTCGCAGGCCGCTCCAGCCTATGGCGGCAACGCCTACTGCGCCCAGCGCTTCAAGTCCTACGACCCGGCTTCGGGCACCTATCTCGGCTACGATGGCCGGCGCCATCCCTGCCCGTAATGGAATCGACGCTTGAATGAACGAAGCGGGCCCCTGGGCCCGCTTCTTTTTGGAACCTTGCGTTCTCGCGATCTTACTTCGCCGCGATGACGGCGATCTCGACCTTGAAGGCCGGAGCCGCGAGCTTCGCCTCGACGGTGGCGCGGGCAGGCGCGTTGCCGGCCGAGACCCAGGCGTCCCACACCGCGTTCATCTCCTGGAACGTGCTCATGTCGGTGAGCCAGATATTGGCCATCAGGATCTTCGACTTGTCGGTGCCGGCTTCAGTCAGCAGGCTGTCGATGATCGCGAGGATTTCCTTCGTCTGCTCGGTGACGCTCTGCCCGGCGCTCTGGCTGGCGACCTGGCCGGCGAGATAGACGGTATTGCCGTGAACGACGGCGCCGCTCATGCGGGGGCCGGGCTTGATGCGTTGGATCGTCATGGAATGTCCTTGTGCGTTTTCCAGAACAGGTGAGATCTGCCTTTTCGGGGGCAGGGGACTTCAGGTCAAGAGCGTCGGCTTCAGTAGAGGGTCATACGCTGCCTCTCCGGCAACTCCCTGTCATAGGCCTCGCCGCCGACCTGGTCGTTCGACAAGGCCGCGAGGATCTGGCCGGGGCTCGGCAAAGAGCCGCGCGCCACATGCTTCTTCGGATTCCACAGCTCCGAGCGCAGGATGGCGCGGGCACACTGAAAAAAGACGGTCTCGACCGTGATCGCGATGACCGATTTCGGCGCCTTGCCGTCGATGGCGAAGCTTTCGAGCAGGGACGGTTCGACCGAGATCACCGCACGCCCATTGACGCGCAGGGTCTCGCCGATGCCCGGAATCAGGAACAGCAGGGCCGCGCTCGGATCGCGCACGATGTTGCGCAGGGAATCGATGCGGTTGTTGCCGCGACGGTCCGGCAGCAGCAGGGTTTTCTCGTCCTGCACCCGCACGAAGCCCGGCCCATCGCCGCGGGGCGAGCAGTCGAGTCCCTCCGGCCCCCGCGTCGCCAGCGCCACGAACGGCGCGGCCTCGATGAAGGCCCGGTATTCGGGCACGACCCGATCCGTCTCCTTCAGGAGCGAGCCTTTGCTGATCTCGCCGTAAAGGGCTTCAAGTTCCGTGATGCTGGAAATGATATGAGACATAGGATTCGAGCCGGTGCAGGGATCGTGATTTGACAATCCGCACCTTGGTGCAACTGCATAGCAGCAGGCAAGCCGGAATGCGTGTGACGGCGAAACCGAAGTGAAAGACGTGTATGAAGAGCCTGCAAGGCAAAGTAACACCTGAAGCACCCGCCTCCGAGATCACGATCCGGACGCGCGAGATCCGTCTGGTGACGGGACTGGTGCTAGCAGCCTTTCTGCTCACCCATTTTTCCAATCATGCCCTCGGCCTCGTCTCGATCGAGGCCATGGAAACCGGACGCTCCTGGTTCAACCGCCTGTGGCGCAATCCTGTCGCCACGGTGCTTCTCTACGGCTCGGTTCTCACACATTTCCTGCTGGCCATGCTGGCGCTCTACCGGCGGCGGACCCTGCGCATGCCTGTTCGCGAGGCGGCGCAGCTGGCTTTAGGGGTGAGCTTGCCGTTCCTGATCATCGCCCACGTGGTCGGCACCCGGATCGAATGGGCCGTGACGGGGCACGATTCAGGCTAT
The DNA here is from genome assembly GCF_018383585.1 of Microvirga sp. 3-52. GTDB lineage: Bacteria > Pseudomonadota > Alphaproteobacteria > Rhizobiales > Beijerinckiaceae > Microvirga. The sequence continues at coordinate 51,817 of NZ_JAHAMK010000015.1, read as the reverse complement.
CCTGAAGTGGTCCGCAATCTCTGGATCCTCAGTCCCGAAGCCGGGGCCCGTCAGGCGATCACCCTGATCATCGCCTGGCTGCATGGATGCTTCGGGATCTACTTCTGGCTACGCCCGAAACCCTGGTTCCCGCAGCTCGCGCTGCTTCTCTACACGGGCGCCATTCTCGTCCCGGTTCTCGCATTGCTCGGCTTTGCGGAGGCGGGGCGGGAAATCGCGGAAGCGCCCGAGCAGCTGACCCAAATTCCGGACCCTCCCGCGTCCGACATCCTGCCGATGGTCGCGCCGGGCCTCTATGCCTTCTTCGGGGGACTGCTCGCGGCCACGATCGCCGCCCGCTTCGTCCGCAGCGGATGGCTGTGGTCGCGGCGGGTGCGCGTCTTTTACCCGAACGATCAGGTTGCGACCGTGCCGCAGGGCTTCAGCGTGCTGGAGGCAAGCCGCATCGCTGGCATCCCGCATATCTCGGTCTGCGGCGGGCGCGGCCGTTGCTCTACCTGCCGGGTGCGGGTGCTCGAAGGCCATCAGAGGCAACCGCCGCCCTCCGCCCAGGAGCGGGGCACGCTCGCGCGCATCAAGGCCGGCCCCCATGTGCGGCTCGCCTGCCAGTTCAGGCCGACTCACGACGTCTCGGTGGTGCCGATCCTGTCCACCGGACGCAACGGCGTGACCTCGCTGGTGCGCGGCGGCAGGGCCCAGGGGCAGGAGCATGAGATCGCCGTGCTGTTCTGCGACCTGCGCGGCTTCACGAGCCTTGCTGAGCAGCGCCTGCCCTTCGACACGGTCTTCATCCTCAACCGGTATTTCGAGGCGGTGGGCGAATCTGTCGAGGAGGCGGGAGGCTATATCGACAAGTTCATCGGCGACGGCGTGCTGGCCCTCTTCGGGCTCAAGACCTCGCCGCAGCAGGCGGCGAAGCAGGCGCTCGATGCGGCGCTGCGGATCAAGGCGGCGCTCGTGCATCTGAACCGGGAATACGAGAGCGAGTTCGAGCACCCGTTGAAAATCGCCATGGGGCTTCATGCCGGTCCGGCCATCGTCGGGCAGATGGGCTACGGCCAGGCCACGAGCCTGACTGCCGTGGGCGACACCATCAATGCCGCAAGCCGCCTCGAAGGGCTCGCCAAGGAGCTCAACGTCGAACTCGTCATCTCCGAGGACCTCGCCACCCGCGCCGGCCTCGACCTCTCCGACCGCGACTGCCAGATCATCCAGATCAGGGGGCGGGCTGCGCCCTTGGGAAGCTGGATCATCCCGGAGGCGGAGAGCCTCGCCCCCTGACGAAAAGAGCAGGATTTATCAAAAGCGTTCCGCTTAAGGTTGGACCAACGACCTTGAAGACGGATTGCCGCACGATGGAACAAGCGGCTTCGGAGAGCTATGCCGGCCGCCTCATGCGGGTCTCATCCTATATCCACGATCATCTCGATGAGGAACTCAACCTCGATGTGCTGGCCGATATCGCGTGCCTTTCAACGCATCACTGGCATCGGATCTATCATGCTCATTTCGGGGAAACGGTTGCCGCCACTGTCCGGCGTCTGAGGCTGCAGCGCGCCGCCGATCTGGCCCATACCAGCATGCCGATCATGAAAGTGGCAGGGCGGGCCGGCTACGACAGCCAGGCCTCGTTCACCCGCGCCTTCAGCGCCGCCTTCGGCTTGCCACCCGCGAAGTATCGCGAGGTCGGCAGCCATTCCGTCTTCAAAGCAAAAACGCCACAAGGAGTTCATGCCATGTACGATGTCGGCATCACGCCCGTTGCACCCAAGACCCTGATCGCCGTCGAGCACCGCGGTTCCTATATGGCCATCGGCAGGAGCTTCGATCTGCTCTTCACGACGCTCGCGCGACGCAACCTGATCCGACCGGACCTGGGCATAGTGGGCGTGTATCTCGACGATCCGATGAGTGTTCCCGAAGCCGAATTGAGATCGCAGGCCTGTGTCGTCGCGGATGAATCCATAGCTGTCAAAGCACCCCTTTTCAGCTCGCTTATCGAGGGCGGAGATTATGCGGTGCTGAAATACAAAGGTCCCTATGGCGACATGCGCGCGGCCTATGACTGGCTCTATGGTCAGTGGCTGCCGTCGTCCGGCCGCGAGGCCGCCGATGCCCCGGTCTTCGAGGATTATCTCAACAGCCCGCGCGATACGCTACCGACGGAGCTACGGACGGATATCTATCTCCCGCTGAAGTAAGATTCTTCCAGCGGGCAAAGAAAAGGCGCGGTTCAAAACCGCGCCTTTTCTGTTCTCAATCAGGCTGAAACCTTACTCGCCGGCAGCCTTCTGCTGATCGCGCTGGGCGCGTTCGGCGTCGCGCTCGGCCTTGAGCTGCTCGGTGATGTCTTCGCCAGTGTCCTGGTTGACGACCTTCATGGAGAGGCGGACCTTGCCGCGCTCGTCCATGCCGAGGAACTTCACCTTCACCTTGTCGCCCTCTTTCACCACATCGGTGACCTTGCCGACCCGGTTCTTGGCGAGCTCGGAGATGTGGACGAGGCCGTCGCGGGAACCGAAGAAGTTCACGAAGGCGCCGAATTCCATCACCTTCACGACCGTGCCCTCGTAGATCGTGTTGATCTCGGGCTCGGCCACAATGGAGCGGATCCAGTTATAGGCTGCTTTGATCGACTTGCCGTCGGCCGAGGCGATCTTGATGAGACCGTCGTCGTTGATGTCGATCTTCGCGCCGGTCTTCTCCACGATCTCGCGGATGACCTTGCCGCCCGAACCGATGACTTCGCGGATCTTGTCGACCGGGATCTGCATGGTCTCGATGCGCGGAGCATGCTCGCCGAGTTCGGCGCGCGGAGCGGTGAGCGCCTTGTTCATCTCGGCGAGGATGTGCGTGCGGCCGGCCTGAGCCTGCTCGAGCGCCACGCGCATGATCTCTTCCGTGATGCCGGCGATCTTGATGTCCATCTGGAGCGAGGTGATGCCCTGCTCCGTTCCGGCCACCTTGAAGTCCATGTCGCCGAGGTGATCCTCGTCGCCGAGAATGTCGGACAGGACCGCGAAGCGCTCACCCTCGAGGATGAGACCCATGGCAATGCCCGCCACCGGACGGCGCAGCGGCACGCCTGCATCCATCAGCGCCAGCGAGGCGCCGCAGACGGAGGCCATGGAGGAGGAGCCGTTCGACTCGGTGATCTCCGACACGACGCGGATCGTGTAGGGGAAGTCGTGAGCCGCCGGCAGCATCGGGTGGATGGCGCGCCAGGCGAGCTTGCCGTGGCCGATCTCGCGGCGGCCGGGCGAGCCCATGCGGCCGGTCTCACCGACGGAATAGGGCGGGAAGTTGTAGTGCAGCAGGAAGGTTTCCTTGCGGGTGCCTTCGAGCTGATCGATGAACTGCTCGTCCTCGCCGGTGCCGAGCGTGGTCACGACCAGCGCCTGGGTCTCGCCGCGGGTGAACACGGCCGAGCCGTGGGTGCGCGGCAGGATGCCGACTTCCGACTGGATCTGACGAACGGTCTTGAGATCGCGGCCGTCGATGCGGGAGCCGGTGTCGAGAATGTTCCAGCGCACGACCTTGGCCTGGACTTCCTTGAAGGCAGCCTTGACTTTCTCGGGATCGAACCTGGGCTCGCCGTCGGCGGGAAGCAACTCGGCCATCACCTTCGCCTTCACGGCGTCGACGGCGGCATAGCGGTCCTGCTTCTTGGTGATTCTGTAGGCTTCGCGCAGGTCCTTCTCGGCGATGGCGAGAACGGCCTGCTCGACCTCGGACATGTCCGCGGGCTGGTAGTCGCGCGGCTCCTTGGCGGCCTTTTCGGCGAGGCGGATGATCGCCTCGATCACCGGCTGGAAGTGCTTGTGGCCGAACATCACGGCGCCGAGCATCACATCCTCGGCCAATTCCTTCGCCTCGGATTCGACCATGAGCACGGCGTCGGCGGTGCCGGCGACCACGAGGTCGAGGGAGGTCTGGTCCATCTCCTGCAGCGGCGGGTTCAGCTTGTACTGGCCGCCGATATAGCCGACGCGGGCCGCGCCCACAGGACCCATGAAGGGGACGCCCGAGAGGGTGAGAGCGGCGGAAGCCGCCACCATGCCGACGATGTCGGGATCGTTCTCGAGATCGTGCGAGAGCACGGTCACGACGACCTGGGTGTCGTTCTTGTAGCCCTCGACGAAGAGGGGGCGGATCGGACGGTCGATGAGGCGGGAAACCAGGGTTTCCTTCTCGGTCGGACGGCCTTCGCGCTTGAAATAGCCGCCCGGAATGCGGCCGGCGGCATAGGTGCGCTCCTGGTAGTTCACCGTGAGCGGGAAGAAGTCGAAGCCCGGCTTCGGCTCCTTGGCCGAAACCACGGTGGCAAGAACGGTGGTCTCACCGTAGGTGGCGACGACGGCGCCGTCGGCCTGACGGGCCATCTTGCCCGTTTCGAGCACGAGCTTGCGCCCGGCCCAGATCAGTTCTTCGCGTTGAATATCGAACATGGCATGTCTTTCATGACAGCGGGGCGGGGGCTCGATGCCATGAGCAAGACGGCGAGAGGCTCGCGCCGGCGGGTGAAACCGCCTCACAAGCCCCTTGCGATCCTGCCATGGTCATCGTGTCTGCCGCCTCCTTAGAAAACACCGGGACGTGGATCGTCTTAACCGGTGCCGGAGCGAGGTGCCCGGACCTTGTCCGAGCGTCCGCTCCATTCGTGTTTGGGCATGATCTGGCCGAAAAACCGGAACTCGCTTTTTCGGACCATGCCCGGAGACCGTCCGGAGCCGGGCTCCGGACGGAAGTTTTCAGATCAAGCTTAGCGGCGGATGCCGAGCTTCTCGATCAGCGTGCGGTAGCGGCTCTCGTCCTTCTTCTTGAGATAGTCGAGAAGCGAACGGCGTGCCGACACCATCTTCAGGAGGCCACGACGGGAGTGGTTGTCCTTCGTGTGGCTCTTGAAGTGGCCGGTCAGGTTGTTGATACGCTCGGTCAGAATGGCGACCTGCACCTCGGGGGAGCCTGTGTCGCCAGCCTTCTGGGCGAATTCCTTTACGAGCGCGTTCTTGCGCTCAGCCGTAATCGACATCGTCATTCCTTTCAGGTTGGTTTTGTTGAGGGACCTTGGCCTTCAGGCTTCAGGTCCGGGGCATCCGGAAGGGCCGGGCCGGGATGTCGTCCAGCGCGGTCCGAACTCGGACGCGTCTTTCAGGGCATAAGCCTCAGAAAAGATGGCGCACCATACACGAAATGCGCCCAAGTGCCAGAGAAATCATTTTTCCCAAGCAGAGCAATAAGATGGCCCGATTGAGCCGATCTCAGCCGGAACAAGTTATCAGCGCCACGGTTGGTGAACGAGACACCCCCAATATAGGAAGTTCAAACCATGGTTGCCACCACAGCCGATCTCGCGTCTTCGGAAACCGTCAAAAACATCTTCATCACCGGCGTTCAGAATGCCCATGCGCTCGAGAAGGAAGCGCTCCAGCTCATGCAGCGTCAGGTGGAGCGTTTCGAGAACTATCCGGAAATGTCGCAGATCCTGCGCACGCACATCGCCGAGACGGAAGGGCAGATCCGCCGCCTCGACGAGATCCTGCACACTTTCGGCGAGGACCGGTCGCTCCTGAAGGACATAGCCACCCAGTTCATGGCCAACATGGCAGCCGCCGGCCACATGCCGATGGCTGACGAGGTGATCAAGAACACCTTCGCCAACCATGCCTTCGAGAATTTCGAGATTGCCGCCTACACGTCCCTGATCGCCATGGCCGAGGCCTCGGGCCATCAGCGATTCATCCCGGCGCTCGAGGAGACCCTGCGCGAGGAGCAGAAAACCGCGCAGCTGATTCGGGACCAGATCGTGCCGATCACCCAGAAGTACCTGATGCGCGAAGCACAGGGTCTAAAGGCGGATCGGTAAGTTTCGCGTTCTTTTTGCGACGTCATGGCCGGGCTTGTTCCGGCCATCCCTGTTCAGAGGAGCACGGCGCTCGTCGGATCTGGATCATCGATACGAGAGCCCCGGGTGGAATGAACAATCGGATCCATTTTTCCGTGCGCTAGAGCATCGTGCGGAAAAGTGGACCCGGTTTTTCCGCGCACAACGATGCTCTCATTTTATGGAGAAAGCATCGGATGGGTCCCAAAAGTGCAAATCCACTTTTGGGTCCGATGCTTTAGGCCGGAGAGCACGATTGTGCGGCTTCAACCGCCCAGGTTGAACACCCGATGCGGCACAAGCTCGCCGCGCTCCACGTCCCCCACGGCGATGAGGACGCCGTTGCAGGTGGCATAGACTTTTCCTGACAGCGGCGCCTCGCGGCCGCGCAGGATGATGGACTGGCCGCGCATCAGGCGGCCGGCCATGTCGCGGCTCACGGGAATCGAGGGAATTTCGCTCAGGGCGGTTTCAACCGGGCGAAGCGCCGCCGGGTCGGTGGCGATATCGTCCACGGTGACGGCATCGTGTTCGGTGAAAGGGCCGACGCGCGTGCGCCGCAGGGCCGCGATATGGCCGAGGCAGCCCAGCGCACGGCCGAGATCGCGCGCGATGGCGCGCACGTAAGTGCCCTTGCCGCAATCGGCCTCGATGATCGAGCGGTCGCCTGCGTGGTGGATCAGGGCCAGCCGGTCGATCTCCACCATGCGCGGCTGCAGTTCCACCACTTCGCCGTCGCGGGCGAGATCATAGGCGCGTTCACCCGCGATCTTGATGGCGGAAAAGCGCGGCGGCACCTGCTGCACCTGGCCGGTGAAGCGGGGCAGGAATGCCTCGATCTCCGCCGGATCCGGCAGCCAGTCCGTCCGCTCGACCACGTCGCCCTCGGTATCGTCGGTGGTGGTCTCGGAGCCCCAGGCTACGGTGAAGACGTAGGATTTGCGCCCGTCCATGACGAAGGGCACTGTCTTGGTCGCCTCACCGAGGGCAATCGGCAGGATGCCGGAGGCCAGCGGATCGAGGGTGCCGGCATGGCCCGCCTTCTTGGCGGACAGGCCGCGTTTCACCACCGCCACCGCGTGGGTCGAGGTCATGCCAACACCCTTGTCGAGGATGATCCATCCGTTGACGTCGCGCTTCTTCGGGCGGTCGCCGGGCGGCCTCCGCTGCGGGCGTTCTTCGCTCATCGCTTCTTACTCGCTGTCGTCGTCGGATGTGTCGGCGTCAGGCTTGACCGTGTCGCGGGCGACGCGCTCGGAGCGCAGCAGCGCATCGATGCGGGCGGCCTCGTCGAAGCTCTCGTCGCGGCGAAAGCGCAGATCGGGCGCAAATTTCAGGTTCACCCGCCGGGCCACCTCCTGGCGCAGCAGCTTCTTGTTCTTGTCGAGGGCCTTGAGCACCGCCTCCTCGTCGCGGCCGCCGAGCGGCATGACGTAAGCCGTGGCGAGCTTCAGGTCGGGGGACATGCGCACTTCCGGGATCGTGATGACGTTTCTCGTCAGCACGTCGTCCTGCAGGTCGCCGCGAGAGAGGACCTCGGCGAGCGCGTGGCGGATAAGCTCGGCAACGCGCTGCTGGCGCTGGGAGGGTCCCGTGGTTTGTTCGAAACGTTTGGCCATTTTTACTTCTCCGGGATTGGACCGGATCGATCAAAAGGGATCATGGCCGGGAGCGACCCGGCCATGACGATTGATGTGCGGTTGTGGGATGAAGATGGAAGCTTTTTACAGCGTCCGCTTCACCTCTTCCACGCGGTAGCACTCGATGAGGTCGCCGACGCGCATGTCCTGGTAGTTCTCGAAGGACATACCGCATTCCTGGCCGGACGTGACCTCGCGGGCATCGTCCTTGAAGCGCTTGAGCTGCGAGAGCCTGCCTTCGTGGATCACCACGTTGTCGCGGATCAGGCGGACATGGGCGCCGCGCTGGACCACGCCATCGAGGACGCGGCAGCCGGCGATCTTGCCGACCTTCGACACGTTGAACACCTCGAGGATCTGCGCCTCGCCGAGCCGCTCCTCGCGGAGCGTCGGAGCGAGCAGACCGGACATCGCCGCCTTCACGTCATCCACGAGGTCGTAGATGATGTTGTAGTAGCGGATCTCGATACCGGCACGCTCGGCCGCTTCGCGTGCTTCCTTGTGAGCGCGCACGTTGAAGGCGAGGATGATGGCGCCGGAGGCTTCCGCCAGGGTGACATCGGATTCCGAGATGCCACCGACGCCCGCCTGGACGATGCGGGCCGCAACTTCCTCGTTGCCCACCTTCTCGAGAGCACCCACGATCGCTTCCGCCGAGCCCTGCACGTCGGCCCGGACCACGAGCGGGAATTCCTTGCGGCCCGCTCCGGCCTTGAGATCGCGCATCATGTCGGCCAGCGTGCGTCCGGCCGAACCCATGCGGGCCGCCTGACGCTCGCGCTTCTGGCGAGTCCGGTACTCGGTAACCTCGCGGGCACGGGCTTCCGACTCGACCACCGCAACGCGGTCGCCGGCCTCGGGCGTGCCGTTGAAGCCCAGAACCTCGACGGGGACGGAGGGACCTGCCTCCTTCACGTTAGCGCCGAGATCGTTGATCAGAGCGCGCACGCGGCCCCATTCGGCGCCGGCCACCACGATATCGCCGGTGTGGAGCGTGCCGCGCTGAACGAGCACTGTCGCCACCGGACCACGGCCGCGATCGAGCTTCGCCTCGATGACGGTGCCTTCCGCCGACCGCTCGGCATTGGCCCTGAGCTCTAGGATTTCGGCCTGGAGCTGGAGGCCTTCGAGCAGGGTCTCGAGGCCCTGGCCGGTCTTGGCCGAGACCTCGAACTCGAGGGTTTCGCCGCCCATCGACTCGACGACGATGGAGTGCTGAAGCAGTTCCGTGCGGACCCGCTGCGGGTTGGCGTCAGGCTTGTCCACCTTGTTGATCGCTACGATCAGCGGCACGCCGGCCGCCTGCGCGTGGTTGATCGCCTCGATGGTCTGCGGCATGACGCCGTCATCGGCCGCCACCACTAGCACGACGATATCCGTCACCTTGGCGCCGCGGGCGCGCATGGCGGTGAAGGCCGCGTGACCGGGCGTATCGATGAAGGTGATCTTGCCGCCGAGCGGCGAGGTGACCTGATAGGCGCCGATATGCTGCGTAATGCCGCCGGCTTCGCCGGAGACCACGTTGGTCTTGCGGATCGCATCGAGCAGCGAGGTCTTGCCGTGGTCGACGTGGCCCATGATGGTCACGACCGGCGGACGGGTGACGAGGTTCTCGTCCACGTCCGGAGTATCGAACAGGCCTTCCTCGACGTCCGATTCCGCGACGCGTTTCACCGTATGGCCCAGCTCCTCTGCGACGAGCTGGGCGGTATCGGCATCGATCACGTCGGTGATCTTGTGCATCTCGCCCTGCTTCATCAGGAACTTGATCACGTCCACGGCGCGCTCCGACATGCGGTTGGCGAGCTCCTGGATGGTGATCGTCTCCGGAATCGTCACCTCGCGGGCGATCTTTTCCTTCTGTTCCACCTGGCGGTGGCCCATGAGACGCTGATTGCGGCGCCGGAAGGCGGCGAGCGAGCGGGTGCGCTCCTCTTCGCCCGAGGTCGCATTGGCCAAGGTCAGGCGGCCGCGGCGCTTCTCCTCGCCGGGCGCGGTCTTGGGTGTTTTCGGCAGAGCCGCGGGCTTGGCCGCAACGCCGGGGCGCCGGATGGTGCGTGCTCCCTCCTCGTCATCCGCCGCAACAGCGCGGGCGGCAACGGGCGGAGCCGTGCGGACATTGGGTTTGGCCGTTTCCGGATCGGGCGCGACCGGCGCGGCAGGGCGCGCCATGTGGTTCAGGCTCGGCGGACGTCCGCCGGTGGTGCCACCACCGCTGCGCGGACCGCCGTAACCGCCCGGCCGGGGACCGTCCGAGCGAGCTCCGCCCGTGCGCGGGCCATCGAAACGGCCGGCAGGACGGGGACCCTCGGTGCGGGGCCGGTCGGAACCGGGCCCACGACTGGCGGGAGCCGGTGCGGAAGACTGGCGCGGGGCCTCTTCGCCCAGGCGGCGTCGGGCCTCGTCCTCGGCGCGGCGCTTGCGCTCCTCGTCGAGGCGGCGGCGCTCGTCTTCCTCGCGCTTGCGGGCTTCGGCCGCCTCGCGCTCCTTGGCTTCGGCCGCCTCGCGCTCGGCGCGGCGGGCAACCTCTTCAGCCTGCCGCTTGCGATCTTCCTCGTCGCGGCGACGCGCGTCGACGAGCGCGTTCATGCGCGCATCACGTTCCTGCTCGGATAGGGTCTGCAGCACCATGCCGCCGGAACGGGGGGTGTTCGGGGCGCTGCGCTGCGGACGGCCGCCCTGAGCAGGCGCTGCCGGTTTCGGAGCCGGAGCGGCCGGCTTGGGCGCACTCACGGGTGCCGCAGCCTGTTGGGGCGCGGGCCTTTCATCTTTGGTCCCGCTGCCGGGGCCGACAGCAGGGCGACGCTTGACCGTCTCCACCACGACCGACTTGGACCGGCCATGGGAGAAGCTTTGGCGCACCACGCCCTGTTCGACGGGTCGCTTCAGAGAAAGCGTCTTGGACGACACATGGAGAGTCTTGTCGCCCTGGTTTTTCGTATCACTCATTCCGCCTCAGTTCCTGCGGGTTTCATAGTCGTGGGTTCGCCGGTCCCGTTTCCGAGGCCAGTTTGATCGGCGTCGATGCCGCGAAAGGAGCGGTAACGATGCCAGCGGTTCAGAAAGCCGTCGCTCCCAGCGCCCGCGACGAGGGCAGCATGTATCACATGTGACCGGCCTAATGCCAAATCCAATTCGTCATTCGACAATTCTTGGATGACCGGAAAGCTAGATATTGCCTCGCCGAGGCGTTTTCGCAACTGGTTCGCTAATTTTCTTCGCCCATCTTCGGCCGCTTCTGCGGCATGAATAAGGGCAACGATGGGCTTATCCGTGATTGCCGACTCAACCTTGAAGAAGCCGGTGATCACCGCGCCCGCCTTGTTGGCGAGGGCCAAACCCTGGCGAAGATCGTCCCGGAGAATGCGTTCTATATCCTGGGCCAGGGTCTCCGGGGCCTTGGCTTCGGTTTTGAAGGCACGGGAGAAGAGGCGACGTTTGGCCGCTTCTTCCACCAGATCGGACCGGGCCGTGACCCAGACGCCGCGACCCGGCAGCTTGTGTCTGAGATCGGGAACGACCTGATGGTCGGGCCCGAGGACAAAGCGGATCAGTCCCGCGGGGCCTTGAGCCTCGCGGGTGACGATGCAGGTGCGCTCCGGTTCGTGCCGCGGCACAGGTGCTGACCTCGCTTTGCCATTGCCGGATTAAGACGGCTGAGCTTCGGTTTCGGCCTCTTCGGCCGATTCCTCAGTCTCAACGGTCTCTTCCGGCTGCTCGATCCAGCCCGCTTTCACGCGGGCGGCCATGATCATGTTCTCCGCATCGGCACGGGAGACATCGAAGCCGTCGAGAGCGCCCTTGTAGCGGGTCGCCTCGGCGCCGCGGCCTTCCGTCCAGCCGGCGAGATCGTCGGTGGCGCAGCCGGCCAGATCCTCGACATTCTTGATGTCGTTCTCGCCGAAGGCCACGAGCATGGCGGTGGTGACGCCGTCGATCTCCTTCAGATCGTCGGCGACGCCCAACTCCTTGCGGCGGGTCTCGTTCTCGGCCTCGATCCGGGCCAGATATTCCTGAGCGCGGCTCTGGATCTCGGCGGCGGTGTCCTCGTCAAAGCCCTCGATGGAGGCCACCTCGGCGGCGTCCACATAGGCGATCTCCTCGACGGAGCGGAAGCCTTCCGAGGCCAGGAGCTGGCCCACCACCTCGTCCACGTCGAGGGCGTTCATGAACAGTTCGGTGCGCTCGAGGAACTCCTTCTGGCGGCGCTCGGACTCTTCGGCCTCGGTGAGGATGTCGATGTCCCAGCCCGTGAGCTGCGAGGCCAGACGCACATTCTGGCCGCGGCGGCCGATGGCGAGCGAGAGCTGATCGTCGGGCACCACCACCTCGATGCGGTCGGCCTCCTCGTCGAGCACCACCTTGACCACTTCCGCGGGCTGGAGTGCGTTGACGATGAAGGTCGCCTGATCCGGGGACCAGGGAATGATGTCGATCTTCTCACCTTGCAACTCGCCGACCACCGCCTGGACGCGGGAGCCGCGCATGCCGACGCAGGCGCCGACGGGATCGATGGAGGAATCGCGTGAGGTCACGGCAATCTTGGCGCGGGAGCCCGGATCGCGGGCGACCGCCTGCACAGAGACGATGCCGTCATAGATCTCGGGCACTTCGGAGGCGAAGAGCTTCGCCATGAACTGCGGGTGAGTGCGCGACAGGAAGATCTGCGGTCCGCGCGCCTCGCGGCGCACATCGAACAGATAGGCGCGGATGCGGTCGCCGGGACGGAAGGTCTCGCGCGGAATGAGCTCGTCGCGGCGGATGATGGCTTCACCACGGCCGAGATCGACGATCACGTTGCCGTACTCGACGCGCTTGACTGCGCCGTTCACGACCTCCCCGATGCGATCCTTGTATTCCTGGTACTGGCGGTCGCGCTCGGCGTCGCGCACCTTCTGCACGATCACCTGCTTGGCCGACTGGGCCGCAATGCGGCCGAAATCGAACGGCGGCAGGGTGTCGGCGATCACGTCGCCCACCTGGGCGGCCGGATTGTGGCGGGTCCGGGCTTCGGCGAGGGTGATCTCGCGGGAGTCGTTTTCCACCGCGCCGTCGTCGACGACGAGTAGATGCCGGGCTAGGCGCAGCTCGCCGGTCTTCGGGTTGATCTCGGCGTGGATGTCGGTTTCGGCGCCGTAGCGGGACCGGGCTGCCTTGGCGATGGCATCCGCCATGGCGTCGAGCACGATCTGCTTGTCGATCACCTTCTCGCGCGCGACCGCATCGGCGATCTGCAAGAGTTCCAGCCTGTTGGCGCTGATAGCCATCGAGGTCGCTCCTTAATTCGGTTTCGTCTTATCAGATGGGCCGCGCGGCTCGGGCGCTTCCACCACATCCGTATCTTCATCAAGCTCGTCCGTGGTCGGCGCCGTTCCCCGGCGCAGCGATTCACGGATCAGCTCGTCGGTCATAACGAGGTGCGCCTCGCCCAGGTCCGTCAGAGGCAGATGCGCGATGGGCTCGAGGCCCTCCTTCACATCAGGCAACTCGACAACCAGCTTCCCGTTCTCCACGCCTCGAAGAAAGCCCCTGAAGCGCTTGCGTCCTGCCAGCGGCACGGCCATCTCGATCTTAGCGTCATAACCTATCCAGCGCTCGAAATCGCTGACGCGCACAAGAGGACGGTCGATGCCCGGTGAGGAAATTTCCAGATAGTAAGCCTGCGGAATCGGATCCTCGAGGTCGAGAACCGGCGAGATCGCCCGGCTTACGGTCTCGCAATCGGCCACCGACATGGTGCCGTCCGGCCTCTCGGCCATGATCTGCACGGTGCATCCATTCGTGCCGGTGACCCGCACCCGCACGAGGTTGAAGCCGAGATCCTCGATCACAGGCTCGACGATGGCCGCTACTCGGGCGGCTACGCCGTTCTCGGTAATCAGCCGCTTGTCGCGTTCGTTCGTCATGTCTCTCCGCATGCTCCGGCATTCAAACAATAAAAAAGAGCGGACCCGGCGGGGCCCACTCTTGACCAGCAGCTTGACGCTACAACCAGAGCTGACAACGGAAATATACTGATTCCAACCTCAAAATACAAGCGTTCTGCGAAAGTGGCCCTTTATCTCAGGTTCGCACGAAGGTGAGGTAGCTCGGCACGCGGCCCTCGCGGATGGCCTTGGCCTCGTAGCGCGTGCCCGGCCAGCCTTCATAGGGCTTGCGCCAATCGTCGGCACGGGCCGCGGTCCAGCGGAAATGCCGGGACCGCAAGGCTCGGGCGAGAACCCAGCCGATATAGTCGTCGATATCGCTGGCGAAGCGCAGCTCGGCGCCGGGCTTCATCACGCGGGCGAGCAGATCGAGGGTCTCGTCCGAGACGAGGCGGCGCTTTCGCTGCCGGCGCTTCGGCCAGGGATCGGGATAGAGGATATAGACCCGGTCGAAAGACGCATCCGGCAGGGTCGGCAGCAGGTCGGTGATGTCGTCGTCCCAGACGCGGACGTTGTCGAGGTGCTCGTGCTCGATCACGGCCAGGAGCTTCGCCATGCCGTTCACGAAGGGCTCGCACCCGATGAAGTTGACGTCGCGATGGCTACGGGCCTGGGCGGCGAGATGCTCGCCGCCGCCGAAGCCGATCTCGAGCCAGGTTTCCTGTGCCTGACGGTTGGGAAACTGACTGGAAGGTGCGCTGCCCGGAGTCACGCGGATTGCGGGCAGCAGGTTTTGGACCAGTTCGTCCTGGCCGGCGCGAAGCTTCTTGCCTTTCCGGCGCCCGAAAAAGGCGCCGGCCCGTTCCGATGCTTCGCTCATGAGCCGATATCTTTGAACATGATCTTGCCGGAAAACCGGAATCCACTTTTCCGGATCATGCCCTTAGCGGAACGCCGCCTTCAGACGGTCGGCGAGGTCCGTGCGCTCCCAGGAGAAGCCGCCATCCGCATCCGGCTTGCGGCCGAAATGGCCATAGGCCGAGGTGCGCGCATAGATCGGCTTGTTGAGGCCGAGATGCGTGCGAATGCCGCGGGGCGAGAGGTCCATGGCGTCCATGAGGACGGCCTCGAGCTTGCCCTCGTCCACCTTGCCGGTGCCGTGGAGGTCCACGTAGATCGACAGGGGCTTGGCCACGCCGATGGCGTAGGAGAGCTGCAGGGTGCAATTCTCGGCGAGCCCCGCCGCCACCACGTTCTTGGCGAGATAGCGCGCGGCGTAAGCGGCCGAGCGGTCCACCTTGGTGGGATCCTTGCCGGAGAAGGCACCGCCGCCGTGGGGGGCCGCGCCGCCATAGGTGTCGACGATGATCTTGCGGCCGGTGAGGCCGCAATCGCCGTCGGGACCGCCGATCACGAACTTTCCGGTGGGGTTCACATGCCAGATGGTCTGGGCCGAGATCCAGCCTTCGGGCAGGGTCTGGCGGATGTAAGGCTCGACGATGGCGCGCACGTCCTGGGAGGAGAGGTTCTCGTCCAGGTGCTGGGTGGACAGAACGATCTGGGTCGCCGCGACGGGCTTGCCGTTCTCGTAGCGCACCGTAACCTGGCTCTTGGCGTCCGGACCGAGCTTGGCCGCCTCACCGACCTTGCCCTTGCGGGCAGCGGTCAGGTTCTCGAGGATCTTGTGGGCATAGTAGATCGGCGCCGGCATCAGCTCGGGCGTCTCGTTGCAGGCATAGCCGAACATGATGCCCTGGTCGCCCGCGCCTTCGTCCTTGCTGCCGGCAGCATCGACGCCCTGGGCGATATGCGCCGACTGGGCGTGGAGATAGACCGAAACGTCGGCGTTCTTCCAGTGGAAGCCTTCCTGCTCGTAGCCGATGTCCTTGATGGCATCGCGGGCGAGCTGGATCACCGTATCCTTGGTGATGGAGCCGGGGCCGCGCACCTCGCCGGCGATGACGACGCGATTGGTGGTGGCAAGCGTCTCGCAGGCCACGCGGGCTTCGGGCTCGGCGCCCAGATAAGCGTCGACGACGGCATCGGAGATTCGGTCGCAGACCTTGTCCGGATGACCTTCGGAAACCGACTCGCTCGTGAAAAGATAGCTCGAACGCCGCACGATGGAATTCCTTCAGGCAATAAACATTGGCGCCCGCAACGATCCGCGGGCTCTAAAGCATGCTCATGCCGCAGGCTGAAGGAAAGGTCAAGCGAACGTGTTCTTTATGACGAACGCTCTGCCTCTTCTTGAGTGGCAAGCTCCTGGGTGGCAAGCGCGCTCACGAGCTGAACGA
The DNA here is from genome assembly GCF_018383585.1 of Microvirga sp. 3-52. GTDB lineage: Bacteria > Pseudomonadota > Alphaproteobacteria > Rhizobiales > Beijerinckiaceae > Microvirga. The sequence goes on along the minus strand of NZ_JAHAMK010000015.1, from coordinate 36,129 downwards.
TGCTTTTGCGGACCTTCGGGCTTTTGATGCCGGCGAAAGTCCGGACGAGTTGAAGCCCTTCAGGGGTCGACATCATGTCAGAGACGTAGGGAGGAGCACCGCTTTCGGCGAAACCTGGCTCGGACTTGCCGCCTTTGATCCCGTCGAAGAAGAAACCGATCTCGACATTGAGGATCTTGGCGATTTCAACGAGGCGGGCAACGCTGATTCGGTTCATCCCCTTTTCGTATTTTTGAACTTGCTGGAAGGTCAGCCCAAGCATATCGCCAAGTTTTTCTTGACTCATTCCGATAGAAACACGGCGCATACGCACTCTGCTTCCGATTTCCTTATCGATCGAGCCCGTCGATTTCTTCATTATGGCCTGTCCCCGTGCCGAAACTGACGCCACGCCAAGGCATGATTTACTTAAGGAGAGCGATTTGGCGCTTGCGACGTGCAATCAAGATGATTAAGCAGATCGCAAGCGTAGCCGTCAAAGAAAACCTGCTCCACTTCCTATAAAGAGTAACGGGTTCGGCAACTGGAAGAGAGACGTCAATAATCCCTTCAACTCCTAGTGGAAGTGCCTCCACGCTTCGGCCGAAGGGATCGACGACAGCCGAGATTCCCGTATTGGCCGCCCTAACCAGAGGCAGCCCTTCCTCAACGGCCCGCAGGCGGGCTTGAGCAAAGTGCTGATAGGGCCCCGGCGTCTGCCCGAACCACGCGTCATTCGTCACATTGAGGATCAGGTCCGGGCGCGGGCCTTCGGCCAGGATCTCGCCGGGAAAGATGGCCTCGTAGCAGATGGTCGCAGCGACCGAGGGCAGACCCGGAATGGACAAGGTGGCGCGCTTTTGGCTCGGCTCGAATCCGCCGGGAATATGCACGAACTGGCGGAGCCCTGCAGCTCGGATCAAGGTGTCGAGAAATTTCGGCACGTATTCGCCGAATGGCACCAGATGGACCTTGTCATAGGCGCCAAGGATCGTGCCCTTCTCGTCGATCACCTGAATGGCATTGTAGAATTTTCCGGCTGCCTCGCCCGGCAGCGGGGTGTCCATGCGGGCCGCGCCCGTGATGAGCACGGAACCCGGCCCGAGCAGTGTGGCGATCTGAGCCAGCGAGCCGGCATCGCGGTGAAGCAGGAAAGGAAAGGCCGATTCCGGCCAGACGACGTGCGTCGGGGTCGCGGCGCTGCCGTCTCGGCCCGGGCGGGCACTCAAGCTCAGGTAGTGCCGCATGATGGCGTCCCGGTTGCGCGGGTTGAACTTGGCGTCCTGAGGCAGGTTGGGCTGCATGATGCGCAGGCGCACATTGTCGACGATCGGGGAGGCCTTTGACGGGACGCGCCAGAAGCCGAAGGCGGCAAGGCCGACGAGGAGACCCGCCGCGATGCCCGGCGCCGTCCAGCGCGCGCGCATCATCTTTCCCGTGACAAGGACGGCCGGCGCGGCGCCGATCGCGAGGCTCAGGAAGGTCAGGCCATAGAGGCCGACCAGCGAGGCCGTCTGCATCAGCCAGAGGTTCTGGCCGAGCGCCATGCCGGGGCTGTTCCAGGGAAAGCCCGTGAAGAGATGGCCCCGCAGCCATTCGCTCACCGTCATGCCGAAGGCGAAGGCCAGAATCCGCCAGGCGTCAGGCAGCCAGAGCAGGCGCGCGAGAGCAAAGCCGAAGGCGGGAAAGAAGGCGAGCAGGGCGGGCAGGCCCAGCACTCCGAACGGCATGGCCCAGGCGAACTGATCCGCTTCCACGAGAAAGGCCGCGCCGAGCCACCAGAGGCCGGCGACAAAATAGCCGAAGCCCCAGAACCAGCCGAGGAGGGCGGCGGACTTGAAAGGAGTCGACCGCGAGGGCCCGTCCTTGACGGTGCCGTCCAGGAGCCAGACCGCGGGAGCAAGGGAGAGACCAAGCGCAGGCAGAAACCCGAAGGGCGGCATGGCCAAGGCGCCGACGGCCCCGGCCACAAGGGCCATCAGCCAGCGACGCAATCCTCGTGCGAGGATGGCGTGATCGGCCAGCCGCATCATTCTGCGGCGGCACTTTCAGGACGCGGGACGTTGGTCTGACCTTCTCCGGCCTCGCTCTCGGGAGCGAAGGTGCGGCGATGGACACGCAGGCGCTTCACGCGCCGCGGATCGGCGTCCAGAACCTCGAATTCCAGGCCCGAAGGTCCCTCGATCACCTCGCTCCGGGACGGGACGCGCCCCGCGAGCGTCACGATGAAGCCGCCGATTGTATCGATGTCCTCGGCGCCTTCCTCCTCGGTCAGGTCGAGCCCGAGCACGTCCTTGACCTCGTCGAGGCTGGCGCGGGCATCGGCGATGTAGGTGCCGTCGGCGGCCGCCACGATGGTGAGGGTGGCATCCTCGTCGTGCTCGTCCTCGATGTCGCCGACCACCATTTCGACCAGATCCTCGATGGACACGAGGCCGTCGGTGCCGCCGTATTCGTCGATCACGAGGGCCATGTGCGTGCGGGTGGCCTGCATGCGCACCAGAAGGTCGATGGCGGGCATGGAACGCGGCACGAACAGGACCGGGCGCAGGATATTGGCGGAGGACAGCGCCATCGACAGGTCGATCTGGCCCAGGCTCGGCAGAGGAGCCTCATCGCCCGACCCCGCTTCCGAGGCGCCGCCATCGGCGCGCATGGCGATGAAGTCGAGGAAATCGCGGATGTGGACCATGCCCTTGGGATCGTCGAGGGTCTCGCCATAGACGGGCAGGCGGGAATGCCCGGCCGTCCGGAACAGGCTCAAGAGCTCGCCGAGGTTGGTGTCGGCCGCCACCGCCACGATGTCGGCACGGGGCACCATCACGTCCTCCACACGGATCCGGTGGAAGGAGAGCACGTTCTTGAGCATCGCCCGCTCCTGGGGCGAAAAGTCGGTGTCCTCGACGGTCTCCGCGAGGACGTCCTCGAGATCGTGGCGGATGGATTCGCGGGGTTTCAGGCCGAGACGGGTCAGGACCCGGTCGTACCAGTGGTCGCGTGTGTCGTCTGTCTCCGTGAGCGTTCGGACAGGTCGGTCGCTACGACTTCGATCTTCGTTCATTGCTTTGGGTTGTCAGCCGTTCATGCTGCCATATCGCGATAGGGATCGGCGATGCCAAGGGTGGCGAGCGCCTTGACCTCAAGACCTTCCATGATTTCCGCTTCCGCTTCGACCTCATGATCGTAGCCGAGAAGATGCAGAACCCCATGGACCATCAAATGAGCAAAATGATGCGCGAGCTCCTTGGATTCCTCCTCGGATTCGCGCACCAGGGTTTCGTACGCTAAAGCAATATCGCCTAAATTGCGAGGGCCTGTCACACCAGGCTGCTCGGGTGCCGGGAAGGAGAGCACGTTGGTGGGCTTGTCCTTCGCTCTCCAGGTGCGGTTCAGCTCCTGGATCCGCGCATCGTCCGTGAGCATGACGCTCGCCTCGAAATCGCCCTTCGCTTCGTAGGTTACGGCGAGCGCCGCCTCGGCCGCCTTCTGAGCCAGAGCCTCTGCGTCCTTGAGTCGGTCCCAGTCGCCCGCCTCGATCATGATGTCGAGCGTGATCACGGCCTGCGGTCCCGATCGTAGCGGGGTTGATCCTGCTGAGGCGGCGCGTCGCGGGCCGCCCTGTCGTAGGCCGTCACGATGCGGCGCACGAGATCGTGGCGCACCACGTCCGCCTCCTTGAACGTGACCCGGGCGATGCCTTCGACCCCATTCAAGATGCGCACGGCCTCGACCAGGCCGGATTTCTGGCCCGGCGGCAGGTCGATCTGCGTCGGATCCCCGGTGATGATCATCCGCGAGCCCTCGCCGAGGCGTGTCAGAAACATCTTCATCTGCATCGACGTGGTATTCTGCGCCTCGTCGAGCAGCACCAGGGCATTGGTGAGCGTGCGCCCGCGCATGAAGGCGAGCGGCGCGATCTCGATCATGCCGGTCTGCAGGCCCCGGTCCACATGGCGGGCCTCCATGAAGTCGTAGAGCGCATCGTAGATCGGGCGCAGGTAAGGATCGACCTTCTCGCGCATGTCGCCGGGCAGGAAGCCGAGACGCTCGCCTGCTTCCACGGCCGGACGGGAGATGATCAGGCGGTCCACCTGTCCCGCTTCGAGCAGCGAAACCGCATAGCCCACCGCGAGCCAGGTCTTGCCGGTACCGGCGGGGCCCTCGGCGAAGACGAGCTCGTTGGTTTTCAGCGCCTTGATATAGGTGTTCTGCGAGGCGTTGCGGGCGCGGACCGGCCCGCGCCTGCGGGTGGAAATCTGGTCGAAGGAGGTCAGCCCCGGTGCGGCAGGTTCTTCGGCCGCAGGGAAGAGGCTGCCCTGCAGCGTGCTCTCTTCGATGGCGCCGTCGACATCGCCCGGTCCGAGCGCTCCGCCCAGGCGGGCACGCTCATAGAGCCCTTCCAGGACCCGGCGCGCCATTTCGGAGGCCTCGGGCGTGCCCTTCACCGTGACCCGGTTGCCGTTGGCAATCGCCGTCACGTTCAGGCGCCGCTCCAGATGGGCGAGGTTCTGGTCGTATTGTCCGAAAACGAGGCTGGCGAGGCGGTTGTCGTCGAAGGTGAGGATGATTTCAGCCTCTTCGACCACGCCAGGATGCAAGCTGTTGGCGTTCCGTCCCTTTTGTGCGCGTGCGGTCACATTGTCCGCTGGGCTCAAATGCCTCTCCTCTGAATTGTCGCTCGATCATGCGTAGCGACCGGATATGGGGTCTTATCGGACAAGGAACTAGGCCGCGGCTTGGCTGCCGGGCTCAGATACTTCTCCGAACAGGCTGTTGGAGCCAGCCTGCGTGATCCGCACCGTCACGATCTCACCGATCCGGCGGCGGTCGCTCTGAAACTGCACCGGCTGCAGGTAGGGCGACTTGCCAGCCATCTGGCCTGGGTGACGACCCGGCTTCTCCAAGAGAACGTCGAGGGTCTGGCCAACGGTTCCGCGATTAAAAGCCTGCCGCTGCATTTCCAGCAGATTCTGCAACCGCGCCAGACGCTCGGCCTTCACGGCCTCCGGCACCTGGGCCTCGAGCTCCGCCGCCGGTGTGCCGGGACGGGGGCTGTACTTGAACGAGAAGGAGCTGGCAAAGCCCACATCGGCCACCAGCCGCATGGTTTCCTCGAACTCCGCATCCGTCTCGCCGGGAAAGCCCACGATGAAGTCGGAGGACAGCGCCAGATTGGGCTGAGCCGCTCGGATGCGCTCGATCAGACGGCGGTATTCGTCACCCGTGTGCTTGCGGTTCATGACGTCGAGGATGCGATCGGAGCCGGACTGTACCGGCAGATGCAGGTACGGCATCACCGCCGGCAGATCGCGATGGGCCGCGATCAGCTCGTCGTCCATGTCCCGTGGATGGCTCGTGGTGTAGCGCAGCCGTGCGATGCCGGGCACGTCCGCCAGTCGATGGAGCAGGCGGCCGAGCGACCAGACCGAGCCGTCCGGCCCCGCGCCGTGATAGGCGTTCACGTTCTGCCCGATCAGCGTCAGCTCGCGCACTCCCGCATCGGCGAGGCGCAGGGCCTCGTCGAGGATCTTCGGCACGGGGCGCGAGGCTTCCGCGCCGCGGGTATAGGGCACCACGCAGAAGGTGCAGAACTTGTCGCAGCCTTCCTGGATGGTGAGGAAGGCCGACACGCCACGGCTCTGGGTCTTGGCCTTGCTTGGCACAGGCAGGTGATCGAACTTGTCCTCGATCGGGAATTCCGTGTCGACGACGCGATCAGTGCGGGACTTCTTCAGCAGCGCCGGCAGGTTGTGATAGTTCTGCGGGCCGACCACCACGTCGACGGCGGGCGCCCGGCGCAGGATCTCCTTGCCCTCGGCCTGGGCGACGCAGCCGGCGACCACGACCCTGGTCTCCTGGCCGTGGGCCTGACGCTCCTGCTTCAGTTCGCGCACACGACCGAGTTCGGAATAAACCTTCTCGGCGGCCTTCTCGCGGATGTGGCAGGTGTTGAGGATGACGAGATCCGCCTCCTCCATCGCCCTGGTTTCGCTGTAGCCCTCAGAGGCCAGCATGTCCGCCATGCGCTCGGCATCGTAGACGTTCATCTGGCAGCCATAGGATTTGACGAAGACTTTTTTCACGAGGTCGGCCTGTTCTGCTTGCAATCGGGCGGTCGGAGATGGAGCGCCCTTTTAAGCCTTTTATGCGTGCAAGAGAATAGCGGCTGTTTGGCTCAAGAATTTTGACGGCTTGAGCGCATCCCGGCGCAGCGCAGCCGAACCCGGGATCGTCGGACAAATACGATGCTGGGACCGCGACATTGTCATTTCCGCGAAGGCGGAAATCCATAGCCGCTGACGGTGCCGAACTCGTTCGGGGTCGTGGTTATGGATTCCGGGGCTCCGCTTTGCCGCCTGGGGGCGCTTGGCTCACTCCTGAAAGGCGCCCTCGACCGGCGCCGACAATTCCGCATCGGCGGCCAGAATTTCGTTCACCACCTTCGCGAAAGCCGGACGCGCGCTGAGCCTCGCGTACCAGGAGGCCAGAGCCTCGTGCCCTCTCATGGACGGACCGCCAAGGCGGCGGGTCCAGAATACGGCCATGAAGACGGAGATATCGGCGGCCGAGAAGGCGCCGCAGAGATAATCCTTGCCCCGCAGCGTGCGGTCGAGCGCGTCGAGGTGGCCGGCGAGAACCGGCTCGGCCTCCCGGGCCTTCGCTTCCTTCGCGTGCCACCGCTCCGGATCATCGGGCATCGGTTCGGTGCGATGCATCAGGAGGCGCAGGGGCGCCAGCATGACCTCGTCCCCGAACACATCGAAGAGCCGGCATCGGGCCCGCTCCACCGGGGATTTCGGATAAAGCGCCGGGTCGGGATGGGCATCTTCCAGGTATTCGACGATCACGGTCGAATCGTAGAGGGACAGGTCCCCGTCGACGAGGACCGGGACCTGTCCCTTGGGATTGACGGCCAGCACGTCCGGGTTCCTGGGGCTGTAGCCCTTCGTCTGCGTGAACGGCACCAGGATCTGCTCGAAGGCGAGCCCCTTCTCGTGAAGGGCAATCTCGACCTTGCGGGAAAAGAGGCTCACCGGACCGGAATAGAGCTTCATCAGGGTGCCTTTCGGGAGATCATCGGCTGAAAGTGGAGGGAAGGTGATCCTGCCAGGAGGCTGCATTCAAGCCCTCCACATCGGCCCGCGACAACCCGATATCGGCAAGCGCATGGTCGTCCAACTGGTACAGGACCTTGGACGTCTTGCGCCGGTCGAGCCAAGCCTCGTAGCGGAGCAGGAGCTGCAGCAGAATGCTCTTCCGCTCGCGGCGGGTGGTATGAAACCCAAGATTTATTGTGGCATGTCCGATCGCCATGACGTTCTCCTTCGATGGCGTTCCATTGAGGATAAATGTGCTCCTGTGATAGGCTGCGAGCAAACGAGAAGTTCTTGAGTTGTGCCCAAGGAGAGCTTGGGCGAGAGACCCGGATCCGCCATGTCCCGTCGACGCCTTCCGCCGCTGAATGCCTTGCGCGCCTTCGAGGCTGCGGCCCGCCACCTGAGTTTCGAGAAGGCGGGTGACGAGATCGCCGTCACCGCGAGCGCCGTGGGCCAGCAGGTGAAATCGCTCGAAGCCTGGCTCGGACGACCCCTCTTCGTGCGCCAGCCGAGCCGCGGCGTGGTGCTGACGCCGCTCGGCGAGCATTATGCCGCCTCCCTGTCCGACATCCTCGACCGGCTCGACAATGCCACGGCGCAAGCCCTGCGGTCCGACCGCTCCAACGTGATCACGGTGAGTTCCATGCCGAGCTTCGCCGCAGGGTGGCTGATTCCCCGCCTCGGCTCCCTCAAGGGGCAGCATCCCGACCTGGAGGTGCGGGTCTCGGTGGATACCCGCCTGACGGACTTTGCCCGCGAGGATGTGGACGTGGCAATTCGCTTCGGAAGAGGAAACTATCCCGGCCTGCGCTCGGACCTGCTGATGGAGGAGTTCTTCTTCGCCGTGTGCAGCGCGTCCCTGCTGGGGGACCCCGCACGTCCGCTGAAAGAGCCGTCGGATCTGCGCCATCACACCCTCTTGCACGAGAGTGTCGAGAGCATTCCCGACTACACCACCTGGGACCGCTGGCTCGCGGCTCTCGGCGTGACAGGCATCGACACCTCCCGCGGTCCGCGCTTCACCCATACCTATCTCTGCCTCCAGGCCGCAGCCTCGGGACAGGGCGTGGCGCTCGCGACCAATGTGCTGATCGGCGACTACCTCCAGGCGGGCCGCCTCGTTCAGCCCTTTCCGCAGCAGGTGAAGGGGTCCTACCAGTATTACGTGGTCTGCCCGGAAGCCACCGCCGACCGGCCGGCCCTCGCGGCCTTCCGGGCATGGCTTCTGGAGGAGGCGAAGGCCCATGCCGCCGAGGCGGCAGGGATGTGATGAGCTGTGTCATGGCCGTCCTCGGCCGTGATCCGGGACGGCCATCCCGATCATGTGAGGCGCAGCGCTGTTCACATCGAGATCACCGGCACAGGGCCGCTGATGACGTGGAGGGGTTTGTCGAAATCACGCTGCCTTCAGGGCGCGGCGCACCTCCGCTTCGGCAGAAGCGGTGGCCTGTTTGCGGTTGCCGTTGAAGGGGATCGGTTCGCCCCAGGTCACGACGACATCGAGCGGAACGCCCCGCACGAACATTTTCAGATGGGGCCCGAGATCCATATCGCCGTACCAGGCGATGTAGGGACGATCGCGCCGGGTCACGGGCAGGCCGTTGCGGCGGGTGTAGGAGATGGCGAGCGGCTGGAGATAGACCCGCTCGACGCTGTCATGCATGAGGGCGGTCTGGGCCGCGCCGACGAGCGAGGAGCGGAAGGGCAGGAGGCGGTTGCCGTCGCTGGTGGTGCCTTCCGCGAACAGCACGATCGCCTCGCCCTTCACCAGCCGGTGGGCGAGCGCGTCGTTTACTTCCGCCGTGGCCTTGCGGCGCTGGCGGTCGATGAAGACGGAGCGCTGGAGCTTTGCGAAGAGGCCGACCACGGGCCAGCCTTCGACCTCCGATTTGGCGATGAAGGAGAGCGGATGCAGCGATCCGATCACCGGGATGTCGAGCCAGGAGACATGGTTCGACAGGACGATCGTCGGCGCATCCCCCGGCGGCGTTCCCTGTTCGATCACGCGCACGTTGAAGATCTTCAGGAGCGCCCTGTGAAACCACACGGGCAGCACATGCAGCATGGACGACCAGCCGAGGCGCAGGGCCAGGACCTGCAACGGCACGAGCACGAGGCTGCACAGGCCGAGCAGCACGAGCCGCAGGACGACGCCGATTTTCGTCACGCGTCATCCTTGTCCAGGGGCACCGCGTAGAGTTCGAGCCGGTGGTAGACGACCTTGTAGCCGAGCCGCCTGGCGATCTCGTTCTGCAGCGCCTCGATCTCCTCGGAGCGGAACTCGATCACGTCGCCGGTCTCGAGATTGATGAGATGGTCGTGGTGCTCCCGCGCTGCCTGCTCGTAGCGCGAGCGCCCGTCGCGGAAATCGAGCCGCTCGAGAATGCCCTCGGTCTCGAACAATTTCACGGTGCGGTAGACGGTGGAAAGCGAGATGCGGTCGTCCACCTCGGCCGCGCGCCGGTGCAGCTCCACCACATCGGGATGGTCCTCGGCGGAATCGAGAACTTGCGCGATGATCCGGCGCTGGCCGGTCATGCGCAGGCCCTTGTCCCGGCAGGCACGCTCGATGGCGTCCGACCGGCGCGGTTTGGCGGATGTGCTGTTCCGAAGTGCCAAGGCTGCAATGACTCCTTGCCGAGGCTTATAAGCGAGGGAGGCGAAGCGGGCTATAGGTCCAATGCCATGGTGAGTGCTGCAGCCCTCGTCCCATCGGCTTTCTGATAATAGCCTTCCCGCCGTCCGATGTCCCGAAAACGCAGGCGGCGGTAGAGGGCAATGGCCGGCATATTGCCCTCCTCCACCTCCAGGTGCACTTGGGCAACCCCCTGGCGTGAGAGTATGTCGAGATGATGGGAGAGAAGCGGACGGGCATGGCCCCTGCCCCGCGCCTCCGGGGCGATGGCCACCGTGATGATTTCCGCCTCGTCGAGCACGATCCGCGACAGGGCAAAACCCATGGGCTTGGGCGCGCGCCCGAGAAAGAGCCCATCCGCCACGACGCCTCGCTCACTGAGCAGGCGCTCGAAATCGAGCGTGCTCCATGCCCGCGCGAAGGCGGAGGCATGGATGGCCGCCAGGCGAGCGGCCGCCTCCGTGCCGAGGGCCTCGATACGCGGAGCCGGCGGATGGATGAAGCGGTCGAGAATGCTCATTGCGAGAATTCTCATTGCCTTGCGATTCGGGCCCCGTCCTGCGGTTTGGCATCGGGCTCGCGCAGGTAGAGCGGCTTCGGCAGCGCCTGGTTCGGATCGGCCAGAGCTCCGAGCCGGGCCACCCAGGCGATATCCGGATAGGCCGATACATCGCTGATATAAGCCTCGACCCCCTGGGCGCGGGCCTCCGCAGCGAGCATGGCCGAGGCCGACCCGGCGATGAGGATCGGACCGGAGCCGAGAAGCCGGATGGCATCGCGATAGGTCATGAGCCCCGGCGGAATGATGGTGCGCCCGCCGGGCGCGATGGCCTGGATATAGATATGGCCGTGCTTCGCATCGATCGCAGCGGTGAAGAGCCCGCGCTTGTCGCTGACCATCAGCGGCGCCAGGAAGGCCGAGAGGGTCGCGACGCCCACGACCGGGATCCCGGCCGCCAGACCGATGCCGCGGGCAGCGCTGATGCCGACCCTCAGGCCCGTATAGCTGCCCGGCCCGACGGTGACGGCAACCCGATCCAGGCTCTCGAAGCCGCCTTCGACCTGCGCGGAGAGCCGGTCGAGGAGCGGCATCAGGGCCTCGGCATGGCCGCGGTCCATGGGAATGGTCTCAGCGGCCAGCGGCACGGGCTCGCCCGCTTCCAGGATAGAGGCCGAGCAGGCGCCGAGGGCGGTATCGATGGCAAGGACGCGCAACGTTCGTCTCCGTCAGGTCTGCAGAAGTCTTTAGAGCATGAAGCGGACCGGAGGGAACCCGGTTTCACGCTTCTGGGGTGCGGTCGGACAGTTTCAGCTTGAGCGGGCCGACGGGCCGGTGCCATGATCGGTCCATGACAATCCCAACCGACCCTGCTTCCCCCGAACCCAAGCCCTGGACCGTGAGAACCTCGCGGGACGTGATTCGCGACCGTTGGATCAAGCTTCGCGCCGACGATTGCGTGACCGCCGAGGGTGTGGAGGTGGCCCCCTATTACGTGCTCGAGTATCCCGACTGGGTTCATGTGGTGGCCCTCGACGACGAGGATCACATCATCCTGGTCGAGCAATATCGCCATGCCTTTAGAGGCCTGTCCCTCGAAGTGCCCGCAGGAGCGATCGACTGGGAGGATTCATCTCCGCTCGCAGCGGCGGCCCGCGAGCTCGAGGAGGAGACGGGATATGTTGCGGAGCAATGGCGCCATTTCGGCAAGCATTCGCCCAACCCCGCGACCCACACGAATTTCTGCCATACCGTGCTGGCGCAAGGGGTGCGCCTGTCCGGCAAGAAGCTGAACGACCCGACCGAGCAGATCAAGGTGGTGCGGATGCCGGTTCAGGAAGCCATTCGGCTCGCTGCCGATGGCACCATTACGAATGCGATGCAGATCGCCTCCCTTGCCATTGCGCTGAGCGCCATCGGCAAGTGGCGCCTGTGAACCTCACTCGATCCGGCAGAATTCCTCGAAGGCGAAGCGCGGCTGGCGCGGATGGAGCCTTTCGGGGATGCCGTAGCCGAGATTGATCAGGAAGTTCGACCTGAATTCACCATCCGGAAAGAAGGCTTCGTCAACGCCCTTGCGGTCGAATCCTCCCATGGGTCCGCAATCGAGCCCGAGCCCGCGGGCGGCCATGATGAGATAGGCGCCCTGGAGGCAGGAGCCCTGGAAGCCCGTCCGCTCGATGGTCTCGGGCTTGCCGGCGAACCAGCTGCGCGCATCGGGGCTGTTCGGCGCGAGGAAGGTGAGCTTTTCATAGAACTCCGTGTCGTAGGCGACGATCACCGTCGCCGGCGCGCTCATGGTCTGGCGCATATTGCCTTCGTCGAGATGGGGTCTGAGCTTCTGCTTGGCCTCTGGAGACACCACGAAGACGAAGCGGCCGGGCGACGAATTGGCGCTTGTCGGGCCGAGCTTGGCGAGATCGGCGACAGCGCGCAGGGTCGCCTCCGGGATCCGGCGATCCTCCCACCAGCGATAGGTGCGGGCTTCGCGAAAAAGCTGATCCAGGGCGGCATCGGGCAGGGCGGACAACAGGCGATCTCCCAAGAAAAAGCGAGGCTCGAAAAGGCCGCGCTTCGTTAGGCGAATTCCCGAGATCAGATCAAACGGCTTGTTAGACCGCCTGCACTTCGCGCACGTCCGGCAGGAAATGGCGCAGCAGGTTCTGGATGCCGTGACGCAGGGTGGCGGTCGAGGAGGGGCATCCCGAGCATGCGCCCTTCATGACCAGATACACGGTGCCGTCCTTGAAGCCACGGAAGGTGATGTCGCCGCCATCGCCCGCCACCGCCGGGCGGATGCGGGTTTCGAGCAGTTCCTTGATGGTCTCGACCGTGGCGGCGTCCTGTTCGTCGAAGAACTCCTCGCCGTCTTCCTCCGTGGCGCCATAGCCGTTGGCGAAGAGCGGCGCGCCGGCCATGAAATGCTCCATGATCGCGCCGAGGATAGCAGGCTTCAGATGCTGCCATTCGCCGTCTGCCTTCGTCACGGTGACGAAGTCATACCCGAAGAACACACCCGTGACGCCCGGCACGGAGAAGAGCCGCTGGGCGAGAGGGGAGACTTCGCCGGCTTCAGGGGTCTTCGCCTCGAACGTGCCTTCCGGCATCACGACGCGGCCGGGCAGGAATTTCAGGGTGGCGGGATTGGGGGTCGCTTCGGTCTGGATAAACATCGCTTCTTTCGTCCTCTGCGCCGGTTCAAGGCCGGCCGAGTGGGGTGTTAGAATCGTTCTAACAGGTTCCACCCCCAATGTGGAATGGCTCGCGGTGGATTCCAAGGGGAGAATATATGCCCCCAAGGCATTCCGGGGCTGCGGCGCGGCGCCAGGCCCGGTGGATCGAGCGTTGATCCCCTGCAGGGAGGGTCGGGGGTAGACCGGGCAGAACCTGCCTGTCAGGGCCAGCCATCCCGGTCCTGTGAGGCGCGACGCCTCATTCAACCGGGATCACCGGCATAAAGCCGGCGATGACGTTGTAGGGAGAGCAGCGCGGGACCTATGGAGCGCGTTGCTGCGACTTTGCGATCCCCACCCTTTCCGCTCCTCCCTGCAAAAGGGAGGAAGATGCCGATCAGCCGGCCAGCGCGTCGATTTCCTCGTCCGTGAGGCTGCCGGGCACGATGACGATGGGAACCGGGAAGGAGGCGGCGGCGCGACCGCCAAGGGTCGAGACCAGGGGGCCGGGACCTTCCTTGCCGCTGCCGGCGGCGAGAACCAGGAAGGAGATGTCCTCATCTTCCTGGATGAGCTTCATGATCTCGTCCGCCCGGGTGCCGACGCGGATGAGCTGTTCCGGCTCGACGCCTGCCGCATTGCGCGCCTCGCGGGCGGCCGCGTCGAGCTGCTTCTGGGCTTCCTCGCTCGCTTCCTCGATCATGGCTTCGCCGACGCCGAGCCATTCGAAATTGTCGGGCGGGTCCACGACCGCGAGCATGACCAGGCTCGCGCCGGTGCGGGCCGTTCGCCGCGAGGCGAAGTGAACCGCGCGGGCGCATTCCGGGGTCTTGTCGACCACCACCATGAATTTCGGACGGTGGCCCGATTCGTAGGATCGGCGCTTGCCGCTCACAGAACGCTCTCCTGCATGATGCCTGATGCTGCCCTGCCATAGCGGCAAGAGCAAGCCCGGAGCATCAGCGCGACCGCACGAAACCGACGATGTCCTTAACCGCATCCATGGTCACGGAGGCAAGGGCGCGGGCGCGGCCTGAGCCGTCGGCCAGCACCGCATCGATATGGCCTGGATCGGCCATCAGCTGGCGCATCTCGTCGGCGACGGGCGAGAGCTTCGTCACGGCGACATCCACGAGGGCCGCCTTGAAGCCCGAGAACTGCGCGCCGCCATGCTGCCGCAGCACCTCTTCCGGTGTCGTGTCCATGAGGGCCGCGTAGATCGCCACGAGATTATCGGCCTCAGGGCGGGCCTTCAGGCCGTCGACCTCGCTCGGCAGGGGCTCGGGATCCGTCTTCGCCTTGCGAATCTTCTGGGCGATGGTGTCGGCATCGTCCGTCAGGTTGATGCGCGAGTAATCGGACGGGTCCGATTTCGACATCTTCTTCGAGCCGTCGCGCAGCGACATGACGCGGGTCGCAGGACCCTGGATCATCGGCTCGGTCAGCGGGAAGAAGGCATCGCCGAAGCCGTGCGCGGCAATCGATTCGGCCCAGTCGTTGTTGAATTTCTGGGCGATGTCACGGGTCAGCTCCAGATGCTGCTTCTGATCCTCGCCCACCGGCACGTGGGTGGCGCGGTAGACCAGGATGTCGGCGGCCATCAGGTCCGGATAGGCGTAAAGGCCGACGGAGGCGTTCTCCCGGTCCTTGCCGGCCTTGTCCTTGAACTGGGTCATGCGGTTCAGCCAGCCGAGACGGGCGACGCAGTTGAACACCCAGGCGAGCTCCGCGTGCTGAGGCACCTGGGACTGATTGAAGACGATGTGGCGCTTCGGGTCGATGCCGGCAGCGAGGAACGCGGCCGTCACCTCGCGGATCTGACGGGTGAGGTCCGTCGGGTTCTGCGGCACGGTGATCGCGTGCATGTCGACGACGCAATAGATGCAGTCGTAGTTCTCCTGCATGGCGACGAAGCGCTTGATGGCCCCGAGATAGTTCCCGAGATGGAGATTGCCGGTGGGCTGAACGCCCGAGAACACCAGCTCCTTGAACTGCGCCATCGTCTTGAACTCCCGCAGGGGTGCATGGGCGGTTTTGAGGCTGAACCGCCGACCGCTCCAGATTGTCTTGATCTTCGCATCGTTCCGCAGCGCCCGGAGGCCGCTTGGCTCGACAATGCTCCATTGAGGCGCGGGTTATGACAGGGCGGCGCCACGATGCAAGGGTCCTTACGATTTTTTCCTGAGAGCGGCCCAGTCGTCCCGGGTCACGGCGCCGGTGGCCCAGGCCGCGAGCGCATAAAGGAAAAGTCCCCCGAGGCAGAGACTGGTCAGGGAAAGAACGCCCGCCTGTGGGATGACGCTCATGGCGGCCACCAGCCCAACGCTCATGGTGAGAACCGCCCCGGCGATCCGCGTTACCCGTGCCAACAAGGCTCGATCCGGCGACCAGAGACCGAATCGGCGAAGACCGGAGGCCACGGCGACCGCATGGCCGAGGCATCCGACACTGACCCCAAGCGCGATCCCCGTCGGGCCGAAGGGCCAGGCAAGCGGAAGGGAAGTGGCCACGGTCAGGGCGAGGCCGAGAATCGCCGCCAGCAGGGCCGCTCTTAAGGAGCCACGGGCGAAAAGGGTTTGGCTCAGCACCTTGGCGGCTGTCGCGAAGGGCAGTCCCAGACTCAGGGCCATGAGAACGAGAGCCGTGCCCTCCGCGTCGGAAGACTGAAACGCGCCGCGCTCGAACAGCATGCTGCTCATGGGGCGGGCAAGGATGAACAGGGCCGCGCTGGCCGGAAGCGCGAGCAGCAGCGCCACTTCCAGCGCCCGGTTCTGTGCTGTCACGATCGCCTGAATCTCGCCCGCCCGATGCCGGCGGGCGAGCTCAGGCAGGAGCAGGCCCGAGCCCAGTGCGGCCATCAGTCCAAGCGGCAGCTGCATCACCCGCTCGCCATAATAGAGCCAGGAGACGCCGGAGGGCCAGAACGAGGCGATCTGGGTTGCGGCCAGGATGAAGAGCTGCATGGCGCCGCTCGCCGCGAGCACGGGAAGACCGGCGAGCAGAAGATTTTTCAGAAGAGGGGACCAGCGGGGTTTTCGGAAACGGACGAGTCGGATCTTGCCGCTCCACAAGGCCGCGGCCACGAGGGCGAGCTGGATCAGGCCCGCCAGGCTCGAGGCCGCCGCGAGCCATGTGGCCTTCTGCACGAGCGGCAAGGACAGACGGTCCATTCCGATCAGCGCCAGAATCAGGCCGCCATTGACGGTGAGCGGGGCAAGCGCCGTCGCGGCAAAGCGCCCGCGCATGTTCAGGACAGCGGCGCCGATGGACGCGAGGGTGACGCACAGCACGACGGGAAAGGACAGGCGGGTATAGAGCGTGACCAGCGCCAGCGTCCCGCCATCGTCGTGCAGCCCCGGGGCGAGGATGAAAGCCAGAAGTCCCGCCCCGATCTCCACCAGGCCCGTCAGCGCGAGCAGCGCCATCCCGAAGACGCTCAGCACATCACCGGCCGTGGCGGCCGCATCGTCAGGCTCCAGGCGGCTGAGAGCCGGGACAAGTACCGGATTGAGCCCGCCCTCACCGACGATGCGGCGCACCAGGTTGGGCAGGCGGGAGGCGGCGAGAAAGGCATCCGCCACGGGCCCGGCTCCCAGTGCCTGCGCGAACAGAACGTCCCGGACGAAGCCGAGAACGCGTGAGGCCATCGAGCCGAGGCCGACCAGAAGCGAGGAGCGGATGAGCGACATTTCCACCGGGCTTAGCGGGTCGCCCGATATGCCGCAACTTTTCCGCCTTGTCGGGGGGCGTGGGGTTATTCAGCCTGGTGAAGCCTTTCCGTCATGGCCGTCCCCGGACTTGATCTGGCGATCAGCCCCTCGCCCGTGCAATCGCCTCGCGCTTCTGCTCCAGGCTCATGCCGCCGATATAAGCCTCCGTCCCGATCAGGAAGGACGGAGTTGCGACAAGTCCGAGATCGTTGCCGGTGGCAAACGCATCTTTCATCCAGCCGGTCGTCCGGTCGCTGTTGGCAATCTCGGTCATGCGCTGGCGGTCCCCGCCGAGCCGTTCGGCCTCGGCCAGCGCCCGTTCGCCGTCGACCGTGCCGCGCAACGCGAACAGCGCAAGATGCAAGGGCAGATAGCGTTCGGGGCCATAGAGCTGCAGATAGGCCAGGGCCGCGCGCGTCGCGGCGACGGATTGCGGACTGAGCACGGCGAAATTCACCAGCACATAGGAGAGATCGGGCTCTGCCTTCAGCAGATCGGGCAGGGCCTGTGCCGAGCGTTTGCACCAGGGACAGTTGTAATCGAAATACTCCACCATGATCACATCGCCATGCTTGTGGCCGATGCGCACGACGGAGGGCAGGTTCAGGGCATTTTCGATCAGCTCCACCGGGATCAACTGCGGCTCCGGCGCGGATTGCGCAAAGGCGGGAGCTTTCGTGCCGGACAGGGCGAGACCGGCGAGAAGAACGCGGCGGGACAGGATCATGAACGAAACTCTCGTAAGGAGAGCCCCTCGTGCCGGTCGATCATGGCGATGGCAAGGCCAAGGTTCTGTTTCTCACACCCTCGTGAGGGTCGGGAGGCAGGTTCATCCCGTTGCAACCCATGCCGATCGTGCAGAGAATCGCCGCAACAAAAGGGAAGCAGCCTGTTGGAATCTGGTTTCGATGAGCACGAACTGGCGGCGATCTCCCGGGAGTGCATTCCGGGCACCCCACCCTGGCAAATATCCCGCGTGCCGCGAGGCTACGAGACCGTGCTGTCGCACGAAGGAGAACGCTTCGCCGGGACGATGCCGGTTCACCGGATCCGGCTGGGCCCTGTCCTATGACGGGGTCGCAGGATGAGGGGGGTCACACCCCCGCCCATGATGTGATGAAGGACGTGATGTCCTCGGCCGGCATGGGGCGTCCGAAATGGTATCCCTGGACGAGGTCGCAGCTCATGCGCTGCAGAAGGGTCGCCTGAACGGCACTCTCGACTCCTTCGGCGACGACCTCGATGCCGAGATTGCGGCCGAGGCTCAGGAGAGCCCGGACGATGGCGGCATCGTCCGCATCCGTTTCAAGCCCGTTCACGAAAGTCCGGTCGATCTTGATCGCGTCCACCGGGTAGCGCTTGAGATGCGACAGCGACGCGTAGCCGGTGCCGAAATCGTCGAGCGCAATCGTCACGCCCTCCGCGCTCAGCGTGCGCAGAGCCCGCTCGACGAACTCGGCGCCCGAACCGAGAAACACGCTCTCGGTCACCTCCACCTCGAGGCAGCGGGCCGGCACGTCCATGCCCCTCAAGTCGTCGAGCACGCGCTCCGCATAATTGTCGCGCCGGAACTCCACGGCCGATGCATTGATGGCGATGCGCCCAAACGCGAGACCGGCATCGAGCCAGCCGCGCATATCCTTGAAGATGCAGGACCGCATGCGCTCGCCGATGGCCGTTCCAAGCTCCGTGTCGTTGAAGGCGGGAGCGATCTTTTCAGGCGATTGGATGCCGCTGCGGGGATGATGCCAGCGCAACAGTGCCTCGAACCCGCCGAGCGCGCCCGTGGCCAGCACGACCTTGGGCTGATAGAACGGCACGATCCAGTCGGACGCAACCGCTCGTGCGGCCACTTCCAGGGCCGAAGCCGTTCTTTGCGACTCCTCCCGCATGGTCGTGACGAACATCTTGAATGCGCCCCGCCCGGAGGTCTTGCTGCGATAGAGCGCTAGATCCGCCTGCTTCTGAAGCTCCTCGGGACTCATGGCGAAGCCGACGGAGAGAGCGCCACCGATGCTGGTGCGGCAGTCCAGCAGCTTGCCCTCGCGTTTCAGCGGTCCCTGCATGCGGGCGAGAATGGCGTCCGCCATCGCAGCCACATCGCCTTCTCCGGCGATTTCGGGCAGGATGACGGCGAATTCGTCGCCGCCCAGACGGGCGATGGTGTCGACCGATCGCACGACGCTGCGCAGCCGCTGGGCGAATTCCTTCAGAAGAGCATCGCCGGCATCGTGGCCGAATCGGTCGTTGATCTGCTTGAGATGATCGAGATCCATCACCAGCAGGCCCGTGGCGTGCCCGGCGGACGACTTCTCGTCGAGGGCCTGCTGGAGGCGCTCACGGAAGAGCCTGCGGTTGGCGAGTCCGGTCAAGTCATCGTGATAGGCCGCCCAGTGCAGCCGTTCTTCCGCGAGCTTCCGGTCATGGATGTCCTCAACCGTTCCATACCAGCGCAGGACGGTTCCATCCTCGGCGAGACGCGGGATGGCCCGGCTCCGGAACCAGCGGTAGCCGCCATCGGCGAGGCACGCGCGGCATTCCACATCCAGCTGTTTGCGCGTGCGGACAGCTTCGAACCATTTCTCCCGAACGAGGGGCAGATCGTCGGGATGCACGGCCTTGGCCCAGCCGGAGCCCGCCGTCTCTTCGGGAGAGACGCCCATCATCTGGTTCCAGCGGGAGGAGGTGGTGAGGACGTTGCCTTCACTGTCCGCCGTCCAGGGAATTTGGGGGTTCAGCTCGACCGAGTAGCGGTAATGCTCTTCGCTTTCGCGCAGGGCCACCTCGCTCCGCTGGCGCTCGACGGTCAGAGCCGCCAGATGCAGCACGGCATCCATGCGCTCCATCTCGTCGCGGGTCGGAGTGCGGGGATCGCCGTAATAGAACCCGAAAGTGCCGAGCACATCGCCGGAGCGCGAGAAGATCGGCTTCGACCAGCAGGCCCGCAATCCGCAGGACAGCGCAAGGTCGCGCCAGTTGGTCCATAAGGGATCGGACGCGATATCGGTGACGATGACGCTCGTGCGGGAATGAGCGGCGGTTCCGCACGAGCCTGTAACAGGTCCGATGCTCAGACCGTCGATGGCGGCATTGTAGGAGGCGGGCAGGTTCGGCGCGGCACCGTGCCGGAGCAGCCCGCGGTCCGAATCGTGCAGCAGGATCGAGCATTTCGCGCCGGGAAGCTGCGCTTCCGCCAGAAGGCAGAGGGCGGCGAGGATCTCGCCGATGGGCTGGCCGGCGGCGACCATTTCCAACACGCGGGCGTGGCCCTGCAGGGCGAGCTCCGCTTCTTTCCGGTCATGGATGTCTTCGGTCGTGCCATACCAGGAGATGACGGCTCCAGTCTCGTCTCGTCGCGCGGCCGAGCTGGAGCGGCACCAGCGGTAACTGCCGTCGGCCGCCTTGATCCGATACTCGCATTGATAGGGGGTTCCGGCAGCCAGGCTTTCGCGCCTGGATTTGATCAGGCGAAGCACGTCGTCCGGATGAACCAGCTTCACCCAACCGTTGTCGACCAGTTGCTCGGGGGGCTGTCCGATCCATTCTTCCCAGCCGGGCCCGACCTGAACGACCTTTCCTTCCGCGTCGGCGAGCCAGGGAATCTGCCGGCTCAGGGCGAATGCGTAATGATACAAACTGTCATAAGTAGTTGGGTCATTCCTTTGCGGCACGATTGAATCTTCACGAGATCTCTCATGTGCCAAAGCAAGGCCGACATCATTATTCCATTGCATTTCGCAAACCAGAATGCCGCGAATATCGAATAAATTCTTGGCCTATATTACGATGCCTGTCCATTAGGAGAAATGAACTAATGTGGCCTTCCCAGAAGCCTGGAGAACTCGTTTTTTATTGATGATTTATTAGTAAGGTTAAGCGTCGATCCTTCGATGTGACGCTCAAGGTCCGGAGAAGCAGCTCTTGGGACCGGCAAGGTCCGGAGACTTGCCGGCTGGTGCACCCCGACACCCGCTCAGTTGCAGGGAGCGTCGAACGCAATCATTCAAACTGTCAGAGGATCACAGAAGAGGGCCTTCAGCCCTCTTCGCCCGTCACGCCTGCGGCGTCCTGCGCCTTCAACACCTCGGGGCGGGGCATCGAGATGACGTTGTAGCCGGAATCCACATAGTGGATCTCGCCGGTCACGCCGTTGGACAGGTCGGAGAGCAGATAGAGAGCCGAGCCGCCGATATCCTCGATCGTCACCGTGCGGCGCAGGGGCGCATGGGCCTTCTGGTAGGTGAACATGAGGCGGGCGTCCGAGATGCCGGCGCCGGCGAGGGTGCGCACGGGGCCTGCCGAGATGGCGTTGCAGCGGATGCCCTGCGGACCGAGGTCGGACGCGATGTAGCGCATGGAGGCTTCCAGTGCCGCCTTCGCCACGCCCATCACGTTGTAGTTCGGCATGACCCGGGTCGAGCCGCCATAGGTCAGGGTCAGGAGCGACCCGCCGTTCCTCATGCGCTTGGCGGCGCGCTGCGCGATCTCCGTGAAGGAGAAGCAGGAGATCACCATGGTGCGGGAAAAATTCTCGCGGGTGGTGACGTCCACATAGGAGCCCTTGAGCTGCGACTTGTCCGAGAAGCCGATGGCGTGGACCACGAAGTCGAGGCCATCCCAGGTCCTGTCGAGGGCCTCGAATACCGCATCGACGGAGGCGATGTCCTCCACGTCGCAGGGGACGACGAGATTGGAGCCGAGCGACTGCGCCAGGGGCGCGACGCGCTTGCCCAGGGCCTCGCCCTGATAGGTGAAGGCGAGCTCCGCTCCGTGCTGGGCCAGGGTCTTGGCGATGCCCCAGGCGATGGAATGGTCGTTGGCGACGCCCATGATGAGGCCGCGCTTTCCTTGCATCAGACCGGTCACTTGGGTCCCCTTATGCATCGGCTCCATGGTGCGACGCCAATTGTTATGAAAGTGTGCATCGCGAGCCGGAATGTCGGTAAGATTCAGCGTGTCCATGCGAAGTCCCCTGAATATGTCGGGGCATCGCATGGAGCTGTCTCAGGTTTATGACGGCGTCTTACCCGTTATAGCGGCTGAAGACGAGTGTGGCATTCGTGCCGCCGAAGCCGAAGGAATTCGACAGGACCGTGTCCATCTTGGCATCGTCGATGCGCTTGCGGACGATGTTCATGTCGGCGAATTCCGGATCGAGCTCGTCGATGTGGGCGCTCTCGCAGATGAAGCGGTTGTTCATCATCAGGAGCGAATAGATTGCCTCCTGCACGCCGGTGGCGCCGAGCGAGTGGCCGGTGAGCGATTTCGTCGCGGAGATCGGCGGGCACTTGTCGCCCGAGCCGAAGACCGTGCGGATCGCCTCGATCTCCTTCTGGTCGCCGACGGGAGTCGAGGTGGCATGCGGGTTGATGTAGTCGACGGGGTTGTGCACGTCCTTGAGGGCCATACGCATGCAGCGGATCGCGCCCTCCCCGGATGGGGCCACCATGTCGTAGCCGTCCGAGGTCATGCCGTAGCCGACGATCTCGCCGTAGATGCGGGCGCCGCGGGCCTTGGCGTGCTCCAGCTCTTCGAGCACCAGCACGCCCGCACCGCCGGCGATGACGAAGCCGTCGCGGTTCGCGTCATAGGCACGGGAGGCCCGGGCCGGGGTGTCGTTGTACTTGGTGGACATGGCGCCCATGGCGTCGAAGAGATTGGACATGGACCAGTCCAGATCCTCGCAGCCGCCGGCGAACATCACGTCCTGCTTGCCATACTGGATCATCTCGTAGGCGTTGCCGACGCAGTGGTTCGAGGTCGCGCAGGCCGACGAGATCGAGTAGTTCACGCCCTTGATCTTGAACCAGGTGGCGAGCGTGGCCGAGGCCGTTGAGGACATGGCCTTCGGCACCGCAAACGGACCGATGCGCTTCGGGCCTTTGTCGCGGGTGATGTCGGCCGCTTCCACGATGATTCGGGTGGACGGCCCGCCCGAGCCCATGATGATGCCGGTGCGCTCGTTGGAGATCTCGTTCTCCTCGAGGCCTGCGTCCCGAATGGCCTGATCCATGGCCACATGGTTCCAGGCGGTGCCTTTGGCGTGGAAGCGCATGGCGCGCCGGTCGACGATCTCTTCCGGATTCAGGCTCGGAGCGCCGTGAACCTGGCACCGAAAGCCGTATCTGGTGTAATCCTCGGCCTTGCTGATGCCGGACTTCGCTTCGCGCAGAGAGGCAAGCACCTCCTGCGTGTTGTTGCCGATGGACGACACGATGCCCATTCCGGTGACGACGACGCGCCTCATAGCCTACCTCTTCAAAGGACCATACAGCCAGCCTTAACGTCTCAACACGTAAGGTCGACCCTGCTCATTCTCAACACTGAGCCATGCGAATGGGATGAAAGCGTGATCCCAAGGTCGAAGGCCCGGCCGCCAGAGCATCGGACCCAAAAGAGAAGGACCTTTCGAGATCGCTCCAAATGCTCATTTTTCAACCGGCGCATCGTTCGGCGCGGAAAACCGGATCCAAATTTCGCCGACGCGGATCCCGGTTCCGCACGATGCACCAGGCGGCAAGGCCGGTTCTTTAAAAAAGACCGCGCTTTGTCAATAGGATGGAACAGGCACTGACCTTGGGTCAGCGCCAGAAAGCCTAGCCGCCTGCGGCTTCTTCCGACTGGAACAGGCCGACGCGCATGTCCTTGGCCTCGTAAATCCGGCGGCCGTCGGCCTCGAGCCAGCCGTCGGCGATGCCGAGCACCAGCTTCGAGCGGAAGACGCGCTTGAGATCGACGCCGTAGACCACTTTCTTGACCGTGGGCAGCACCTGGTCGGAGAACTTCACCTCACCGACGCCGAGCGCCCGGCCGCGTCCGGGCGAGCCGCCCCAGCCGAGGAAGAAGCCCGTCATCTGCCAGAGCGCGTCCAGGCCCAGGCAGCCCGGCATCACCGGATCGCCCTTGAAGTGGCAGGGGAAGAACCAGAGATCCGGCCGCACGTCGAGTTCCGCCACCACGTGGCCCTTGCCATAGGCGCCGCCATCCTCGCCGATCGACGTGATCCGATCGAACATCAGCATGGGCGGAAGCGGCAATTGCGCATTGCCGTGGCCGAACAATTCTCCGCGCCCGCAGGCAAGGAGCTCTTCATAAGTAAAGCTGGACTGGCGGGCCATTCCGGATGCCGATCCTTTCATTGCGTCTTCAAAAAGCGGCCTCGAGGAAGCCTCGAGACCAGGGTGCGGGCTCTGGTAGCACAGGCTTGGCCATCCATCAAAGGACCTGCGCCGGGATTCTTTGGCTGTGGTGAGGAGCATTTCAGCCGCCATCGCGGGGCAGCCTTGCAGTAACCCTCTCGCTTTCCTATGATTGTGATGTTAGAAGCGCCCATCCGTTCATTCAGTTCCGCCAATGACCGATCCTTTGTCTGCCTATATCGAGTCTACCATCGCTCCGGCTCACCGGAGGGGGTGCCCCGTGTCCGAATTGCGGGACAAGCTGCGCCGTGTAGGCCTGCGCCCGACCCGGCAGCGCGTGTCCTTGGGCTGGCTCCTGTTCGGTAAGGGCGACCGGCACATTACGGCTGAAATGCTGTTCGACGAGGCGTCCCGCGCCCGCGTCCCGGTCTCGCTGGCGACCGTCTACAACACCCTGCACCAGTTCACGGAAGCGGGCCTGCTGCGCCAGCTCGCGGTGGACGGGGCCAAGGCCTATTTCGACACCAACCCGACCGAACACCACCATTTCTTCCTGGAGGAGGAGGGAGAGCTCGTCGATATGCCGCTCACGTCCGGCGTCAGCGTCGCGGAGCTGCCCGAGCCGCCGGAGGGCATGGAAGTGGCCGGCGTCGAAGTCATCGTGCGTCTCCGCCGCAAGAGCGTCTAAGTCGACGCCCCTCCTTAACTTTCGAGTGAGCGGCCTTCCGGTCTCAGCGCATTGTGCGGAACCAGAGGTCCGCGTCGGCGACCCGAAGGGCCACGCGGGTGAAAAGCGAACCCGGTTTTCCGCATCGACGATGGGCCGCTTTCGGGTCCGATGCTCCAGCAGATGCCGCTCAGCCATAGCCTCGTCGCCCTCCTCGTCACCACCCTCTGGGGCCTGAGCTTCGTCGTCATCAAACTCGGGGTCGGCACCACGCCGCCCCTGCTGCTGGCCGCGCTCCGCTTTCTCCTCGCGGCCCTTCCGGCGGTCTTCTTCGTCCCGCGGCCCAAGACCGGCTGGCGCAATGTCGTCGCTTATGGCTTCTTCCTCGGCGTCGTCCAGTTCGGACTGCTGTTCGCAGCGCTCAGCCTGGGCATGCCGGCAAGCCTCGCCTCCGTGGTCATGCAGGCGCAGGTCTTCTTCACGATTCTCTTTGCGGCCCTGTTCATGGGTGAGCGCCCCGGCCTGCATCAGGTGATCGGCGGCTTCGTGGCCAGCCTCGGCCTCGTGCTGATCGCCTGGCCGCGCATGACCGGTGGCGGCGCCGTTCCCTTTCTCATGACCGTGCTGGCCGCCGCCGCCTGGGGCGTGGCCAACATCATCTCCAAGCGGGCCGGCCGGGTCGACATGCTGGGTTTCATCGTCTGGTCGAGCCTCGTGGCGCCCCTGCCGCTGTTCGGCCTGTCGCTCTGGCTCGACGGTCCGAGCCAGGTGATCTCCGCCCTTGCCCGGATCGACGGCGGCACCCTCCTGGCGGTGGCCTATCTCGCCTATCCGACGACAATCTTCGCCTTCGGGATCTGGGCCTATCTCCTGTCCCGCCACCCGGCCGCCACGGTGACGCCCTTCGCCCTGTTCGTCCCGGTCGCGGGCATTCTGGGCTCGGCCCTCATCCTCGGCGAGGCCATGCACCCGATCGAGGCCGTCGGCGGAGCGGTGATCGTGCTGGGCCTCGCGTTCAACGTCTTCGGTCAGCGTTTGATGCGGCGGCTGGTTTAAAAAATTGCGGCGGCCATGTCCTGCCATTGCGGAGCGAGCGTAGCATGGCACCGCAACGACGATGGACAGGATGTTCAGCGAATGAAACCGAAGCCGACCAGGGCGTAGGCGATGAGGAAGATCGCCACGAAGATGTTCAGGAAGCGCGGAGCGACGATGGACGCGATGCCGAGAACCAGGGCCAGGATCGGCAGCAGCTTGAAGCTCAGGTTGAGGGACATGGAGGCAGGCTTTCAGGTTCTGCGAAACGATGTTTCCTTCTAAGACCCAAAAGCTTGATAAATCGGAAACGTCCTATTCGACCGTCTCGTTGGGATAAACGCCCCACAGCTTTTCCTGCTGGATGTAGCCGTCCACGTCGCGGGCCCCGTCCATCACGATCATGACGCGGCACCATTTGCCGTCGCAGCCCTTGATGTTGGTGATCACGCCGGGCTGCAGATGAGCCACTACGCCGCCCTTCTCCTCCGCCCGGTCCAACAGGCTGATCGGAGGCTGCTGGCTCTTGGCCCAGGGCATCACGAGGGCGGTGCGCCGCCCCGACAGGAGAGAATGGAGGACCCAGCCTTCCGTGCCTTCCGAATCGCGGATGCGCCGCCAGGTTTCGTATTCGGCGATGATCTCCACCGGCAGGCCGGCACGCTGGAACACCCAGGCCGTTCGATGATCCTTGGAGGGACCCTCGCGCAGATTCACCCGGTCCGTCTTGAGGCTCACATAGCGCGGCACCGGCAGACCCGTGCCGAGACGCCCGCCCGGAGGCTGCTGCTGTGCCAGCGCCGATGCGGCGCTCAGGCTGACAAGAGCAAGGGCAAGGACGATCTTGCGCATGGTTCCCCCGGATAGTGGCTTTGTCTAGGATTGAGGCTCTGGTAGAGAAGCTTGACGGAGACCGCCACGCGGCGGGTCGTCACCTTTGATCGCCGAAGTAGAGTTAAGAGAGCGTGAAACTCTTTAAACTTCGCGGGTTTTTCAGTGCTGGGGACGCTTGAAGTCGATGAAAAAGAGACCTGTCGTCGTTGTCACCCGCCGCCTCCCCGATGTGATCGAGACGCGCCTGCGCGAATTGTTCGACACGCGCCTCAACCTTGAGGACAAGCCTCTCTCCCCGGAGGACCTCGCCGAGGCCGTCAAGACGGCCGATGTGCTCGTGCCGACCATCACGGACGAGATCGACGCCTCGGTGCTGGCACAGGCCGGACCCAACCTGAAGCTCATCGCCAATTTCGGCAACGGCGTCGACAACATCGATGTTACGGCTGCCGTGGCCAAAGGCATCGCGGTCACCAATACGCCGGGCGTGCTCACCGAGGACACGGCCGACATGACCATGGCGCTGATCCTGGCCGTCGCCCGCCGCATCCCCGAGGGAGCCCGGGTGATCCCGGACGGGGAATGGACCGGCTGGTCGCCGACCTGGATGCTGGGCCGGCGCATCACGGGAAAACGCCTCGGCATCGTCGGCATGGGCCGCATCGGCCAGGCGCTGGCCCGGCGCGCCAAGGCCTTCGGGTTGTCGATCCACTATCACAACCGCCGCCACGTGCCGCCGAAGATCGAGGCGGAGCTCGAGGCGACCTATTGGGAATCCCTCGACCAGATGCTGGCCCGCATGGACGTCGTGTCGGTGAACTGCCCGCATACTCCGGCAACCTATCATCTGCTCTCCGCGCGGCGCCTGAAGCTCATGAAGCCCGATGCGATCCTGGTGAACACGGCCCGCGGCGAGATCATCGACGAGAGCGCTCTCACCAAGCTCATCGAGGCCGGCGCCATCGCGGGAGCCGGCCTCGACGTGTTCGAGGAGGAGCCGGCGGTCAACCCGCGCCTCGTGCGGCTCGCCAAGCAGGGCAAGGTGGTGCTGCTGCCCCATATGGGCTCGGCCACCCACGAGGGACGCGTGGCCATGGGTGAAAAGGTCATCGTCAACATCAGGGCCTTCGTCGACGGCCACAAGCCGCCGGACCGGGTTCTGCCCAGCATGCTCTGACGGTGTTCGACCGGAAAGCATGGCGCCGTCGGCGGCCCGCATGCCTGCCGAACATTTTCCTTGTCCCGGAATAACGATAACATATGTTAATCCAGATGATTCGAGTTGTTCGACCTGCGTAACCTTCAACCATCCTGCGGGGAGCGCTCCCGGTTCGATGAACGGCCATACGTCACCCTTGCGACCCGTCGTGCTCCTTGTGGAGGATGAGCCCTTCGTTCGGATGGCGACCGCCGATGCACTTGAAGATGCCGGTTTTGAAGTGATCGAAACCGCCAATGCCCACGCCGCCCAGGAAGCTCTGCTGCGCCGCACGGATATCCGGGTTCTGTTCACAGACGTACGGATGCCGGGCTCCATGAACGGCCTCGAACTCGCGTCCCTCGTCCGCAGTCGATGGCCACACATCTCCGTGGTCATCACCTCCGGCCATCTCGAGCCCGATGACGGCATGCTCCCGCGCGAGGTCGTCTTCATCGCCAAACCTTATGGCGAACAGGTCCCCGCCAGGGCGATACGGGCCCTTCTGGACTGACGCTCAAGGCCACTGGACGGCCTTAATCCCAACGCCTCGTCGATCGGCGGGCGGACGCCCTCCATTCTTCACGAACGCGAAGATGTTGGCGGAGGCTCCATGCAACCAAAATCCATCCTGAGCATAAACATATGTGAGTGCGGCCAAGAAGGGAGTTTGGCCAGAACAGGATCGTGTTGACCCCTGAACGGCCCGAATGACCAACCCTCTGATTCTAAAGCTCGAACAGCGCGATCAGCTTTCCGACGATGAGAAGAAGGCATTGGAAAATGCGATTGCGCGGATTCGGGTCGTCGAGGCCGACGAGGACATCGTGCGCGAGGGCGACCGCCCGACGGAGAGTTCCCTGCTCCTGGACGGCTTTGCTGCCCGCTACAAGATCGTCTCGAACGGACGGCGGCAGATCTCGGCTCTTCATGTTCCGGGCGATTTCCTCGATCTGCATAGTTTTCTCTTGAAGACGATGGACCATGGCGTGCTGGCTCTGACCACCTGCCGCATCGCCACCGTTCCGCACGCGACTCTCGAGAAGATCACTGACGAGTATCCTCATCTCACGCGGATGCTATGGCTCAGCACGCTGATCGACGGGGCCATTCACCGGGAATGGCTGACGGCCATGGGCCGCCTCTCCGCCACGGCCCACATGGCGCATCTGATCTGCGAGCTCTTTCTGCGCCTGAAGGCGGTCGGCCGGGCCGACGGCGATACGATCCAGCTGCCTGTCACCCAGGCCGAACTGGGCGATACCCTGGGCCTCTCGACCGTTCATGTGAACCGCGTGCTGCAGGAACTGCGCAAGGAGGGACTGATCCGCTTCCAGGGTGATGCGTTGACCATTCTCGACTGGGAGCGGCTGAAGAAGGTCGGCGAGTTCACCTCGACCTATCTCAGCCTCCAGAACGAGGACCGGTAGCCCTGACGTGCGGACAAGCGATGCGTGACATTACTCTCCAGCCGATTCCGGTCATGGCCAACGGCGGCTCTCACGAGGGACAGCTCATCCTCGCCGACGGCCAGCTGGTCGCCGTCTTTGTCCGGGTCACCCCGGAGGAAACCGCCGGCGGGCGGGGGCAGGCGGAGGGCTGGTTCCTGGAGGCAGGTTTCGGTCCCTGCGGCAGCATGATCAGTGCAAGGCCGCCGGTTCTTGTCGATCTCGACGAGGCGGTCAACTGGGTCCGTACCCGGTTGGACAACGGCCTGGATCAGCCCTGAAAGCCTCGGCGCAGCTGCGCGACGACTTCTCCGGCCGCCCTCTCGCCTTCCTCCCAGGCTCCCCCGGCCGTGCCCCATTGGGCGCGCGACAGCGCCTCACCGGCAAACCAGATCCGCTCCCCGACCGGCGCCTTAAGGGCATCACGGATAGCATAAAGCCCCGGCGGCACCACGGCCCAGGACGAGCGCGCCCAGGGATCGTGCCGCCAGGCGGTGCTGTGAACGGCGGAGAGATTCCGGATCGCCCGATAGCCGAAATGCTCCGCCAGCACCTCGCGTGCGTAGCGATGGGGCGCATGGATATCCCGCCGGTCGAAAGCGGCGGCGGTGGGCTGGTCGAGCTCGAAGAAATGGAACGGCGTGCCGTCGATGCGGGTCAGGAGTCCCGGGGGCTGCCGGTGGGTTCCCGTCAGGCTCGCCAGCCGGTCCGCACCGCGAAAGGGTGAATCCGGCCAATGCAGGATCACGTGCTCGTAAACGCCCTGCGTGAAGCCGTGAACGGCTTCGCCCACCGTGTTGGGCAGGGCGGGCGCGAAGCGGATGGCACCTTGCTGCAGCACCGCCATCGGAGTGGTCACGATGACGGCACTGGCCTGGAGCGTTCCGGCGGAACTATCGACCCGCACGCCCTGTCCGGACCAGTCGATGGCAGGGACGACGGTGTTGAGCCGCACGGGCAGATCATGGCCGAGGCGGCGCACATAGGCGCCGAGGCCGCCCGCGATGAACAGGTTGTCGGAATATTCCATGCTCGGAAAATCGTGCAGGCTGACTTCGTCGAGGGGGCGGCCCGAGACGAGGCCGTGGATGGCGGCGACCCGCCGGCCTTGCGGTCCCATCGGCGGAAGCGTTTTGGCCGCCGGCTGATCCTCGCAGGCGTTGGCCGCCTGGGTCATCGCCCGGTCGGCCATGGCGAAGGCGCTGTCGAGGGCCGCCCGCTGGGCTCGGCTGCCCGGCCTGCCGTGGACGAAGAAATGCCCGTCCACCGGCGCGCGGCGCAGCGGCTCGCCGCGTCGATGCCCGAGCCTCACGAGAGGATTGATCGGACCCGCATGGAGCCAGTGGGCGCCGAGATCGAGCGGATGGCCCTTGAAGGGACGCGTGACCGTGCGTCCGCCCATCCGGCCCCGCGCCTCCAGCACCGTCACCGAGAGACCGGACGCCAGCAGGCGCCGTGCCGCGGCGATCCCGGCGCTTCCCGCACCGACGATCACCACATCCGGATTCGTATTCAGGCTTGCCGGCGTTTCGCCTTCCGATGACACGATGGTCTCACCTCTCGCTTTGCGGCGGGTTCGTTCATAAGTAAGGTTCGCCTCCCGCATCAAGGGATGCCCTGAAAGGAAACGAACCATCTATGCTGATCCAGTCGGTTTTCGCAGCGGCTCGCGAGGTATTCTCGCCCGCTTTGCGGCGCATTCT
Source organism: Microvirga sp. 3-52 (assembly GCF_018383585.1). Taxonomy (GTDB): domain Bacteria; phylum Pseudomonadota; class Alphaproteobacteria; order Rhizobiales; family Beijerinckiaceae; genus Microvirga. The sequence continues at coordinate 5,513 of NZ_JAHAMK010000015.1, read as the reverse complement.
CTGGAAGTCGATTGGATTGACGGTGGCGCTGCTCATCCTGGTCTGGCTCGGCCTGACCAAGCTCTTCGACATCTTCCTCACAAACCATGATCTGAGCGCCACCTATCCGATCATCGACAGCTTCGCGTTCTTCCTCGCGGGCTTCGGCCTCTTCGTCGCTCTGATCTATCTGCTGCCGGCGATCTCCGCCATCGTGGCGGGCTATTTCCTCGACGACGTGGCCGAGGTGGTGGAGCGCAGGAGTTATCCTGCCGATCCACCGGGCCAGCCCCTGCCTTTCGGAAAGGCCATCTTCTATGGCCTTCGTTTCGCCGGCCTGTCACTCCTCGTGAACCTCGTCGCCCTGCTCCTGTTCTTCATCCCCGGCATCAATATCGGCGTGTTCTTCATCGCCAACGCCTATCTGCTGGGCCGGGAATATTTCGAGCTTGCGGCGGGCCGCTTCTGGTCGGCCGAGGACGTGACGCGCCTGCGCGCCGAGCACCGGGGCACGGTGCTGGCCGCGGGTGCCGTGGTGGCGGCTGTCGTGCTCGTGCCGGTGGTGAACCTGATCACGCCGATCTTCGGCGCGGCCCTGATGGTTCACCTGCACAAGAAGCTCACGCAGAATCCGGCGAAGCGGATGCCCCTTCGCCGTGACACCCGGACATCGATCGAGAAAGCCTGAAGGCTTTGCCTCTCAATCCCTTCAGTGGCTCGCCTGCTGACCCACGGCCGGACCGGATGCCCGCTCCGGGTGGAAGTCGGATCCGGTCCCCCCTGAGCGCGGCGCGAGCAGGTCCGGATTCGTCGTCGTCGCGTTGCGCTTGAGATCGAACTGGCCGGTCCTGCGGAAGCGCAGGAGGTAGCTCGGCACGATCGCCTCGATGGTGGTGGGCGTGAGGCCAAGGCCCTGGAGCGTGCGGCTCTCGCGCAGGGCGCCTTCCGAGACCACGTTGTCCGTCTCGAGCAGGATCGCCTGGTCCCGGGTGGTCACGAGTTCGTTCGGGATCAGGCCCAAGGTCAGCATGTCGAGGAAGCCCAGGGTGCTGCCCATGGTCCGGGCCAGCTTGTTCGGCACAGGCACGATGACGCGCTTGCGCTCGGTGACCTTGAGGACGAATTCCATCATCTGGCGCATGGTGCGGATCTCGGGCCCACCGAGTTCGTAGACCCGGCCACCCGGCACGGCGCCGTCCACCGCCCGCACGACGGCCTCGGCCACATCACCCGCATAGATCGGCTGGAAGCGGGTCTCGGCGCCCGGCAGCGGCAGCACGGGGAGCATGCGGGCGAGCGTCCCGAAGCGGTTGAAGGAGCTGTCGCCCGGCCCGAACATCAGGGAGGGGCGCAGGATCACGGCATCCGGCCTCTCCTGGAGCAGGGCGGCCTCGCCCTCGCCCTTGGACCGGGCATAGGCCGATTCGGAATTCGCATCGGCGCCGATGGCCGAGACATGGACGATGGACACAGCCTTTTTGGCGAGCCGCGCGATCATCGCCGGGGCCTTGGCCTGGAGCGTATCGAAGCGCTGGCGGCCGTTCTCCTGCAAGATGCCGACGAGGTTGACCACATGGTCCGCCCGGGCCACGGCATGAGCCACCGAATCCTCGTTGCGCAGGTTGGCGTGGATCGGGTTGATTTGGCCAACCTTGCCCAGGGGCAGGAAATTCGCGAGGTTCGGCTGGCGGGTCGGCACGAGGACGCGATAGCCGCGTTCGGCCAGACGGCTCACCACGTAGCGGCCGAGGAAGCCCGATCCGCCGAAGACCGTGACGGTTTGCTGCTCAGGCGTGCGAAGGGCACCGATCATGAAACTCTCCTGCCCTGAGAGGGACTTGCATGGAGCTTGGGTGTGAAATTTAAAATGTCTCTAGTCAAACGCCGCTCCCCTGTGAAGAGGTGCATGATAAAGAAAGCACATCGGTCGCACTTTCAGCGATTGACGTGCCGCCAGAAGCACCGTAAACGAAGCCTCGCCGAACAGGCAGGCCCAGGTGGCGGAATTGGTAGACGCACTGCTTTCAGGTAGCAGCGGGTAACACCGTGGAGGTTCGAGTCCTCTCCTGGGCACCACTTACCCAAGTGGTCCAACGCCTTTCTGATCAACGATTTTCCTAATCCTTCAACGCTCTTGCAGATCCCTAGTCTCACACAGGGGTCTCACACATGGCGTTCACGATGGCTCGTCCGTGGAAGGACAAAAAGACGGGCAAACTCCACCTTCGGCAGCGTACCCCCAGCGATCTGAAGAGCCTCAAGGGCACCTTCGTGTCCCTGCCGCTTGGTGGGCAGGTGAAAACGGTCAAGATTGGCGAGATGGTCCAGATGTCCCTGCATACGAGGGACACCTCCGAGGCCAAGCAGCTTCATGCCATCGCCGATGTAGCCCTGAAGCGGTTCTGGGAGGCGCACCGGGCGGGGATCGGGATCAGTACCTACCACCAACCTAGCCCAATCCTATCCCGCACCAGCCAACAAGCGCCCGTAATTGTCTCCTCCAAGCCTGTGGCCGAGGAGCCTCCGCTCACGGTTGATGCATTGCTAGAGAGATGGCTTGCCTATCAATCCGATAAGAAGGCGAAGAACACCCTGAAGCGGTACAAAGCCAGCCTGAGGTCGCTTGCTGCATTCACGACGGGAACTGATGTCCGATCCCTCTCAGGGGATGATCTCCACGCTTGGGCGGAGCATAGGCGCGATAAGGAAGGTGTGAGCCCCAGAGCCGTGAATAAGAACGACCTTGTTGCTGCAAGTTCTATGTTCAGATGGGCGATGGACCGATCTGGGGGGAGGGTGCTTGCCAGTAATCCTGCCGCAGGGGTTCGTCTGGATGGGCCCAAGTTGGTGGTGAGACGAGAGCGAACCTTTCGGCTCTTCGAGATGAGGGCGATCCTCAAAGCTGCTCTGGACGTGATGCCTCATCCAAAGGACCTGTCGATTTCCAATGCGGCTCGTTGGTGTCCTTGGCTGGCTGCTTACTCTGGGGCTCGGATTGGAGAACTTTGCCATCTTCGCGGCACAGACATTTGGATAGAGGAGGGCATCCCTGTCATGCACCTCTGGAGGACGAAAACTGGCATTCCCCGCAAAGTCCCCATCCACTCTCATTTGATTGAGCAAGGCTTCTTAGAATTCGCAAGATCCTGTGGAAGTAAGCCACTGTTCTACGACGAATCACGTCATCGAGAAGGGGCGCAAACCAACCCTGCTGAAATCCGAGCGCAGCAACTCGCGATCTGGGTGCGCGAAGCAACTGGATTGAAGGACAGAGACGTGGACCCGCAGCATGGGTGGAGGCACTCATGGAAAACCATCGCCTTGGGAGCAGGGATTGAAGAGCGTATCCGAGACGCTATCACCGGGCATAAAGTCACGTCAGTAGGCAGGAAGTACGAGGCACCCCCAATAACTATGTTGGCTGGAGCTTTGGCGAAGTTCCCTCGGCACCACGTGGGGTAACTGCCCAGTACCTGTTCACCCTATCTGCTTAGCAAAGTAAGGGTATGTCGCAAGAGAGTAGCAATAAAGGGTTCCCATGACACGAAACGTGCTGAAGAAGTTGGCATGGATCGGAGGGCTATTCTCTTCGATAGCCCTCGTGGTCGGGCTTCTCGCAGATGGGAAGGACGCTCTCCAAGCGATCCATGACCTACAAAACTGGGGGCGGGATGACGCCGCAATCACGGGCACTTGGACGAATAGCGGTGAGGGATTCGTGGACGCCGCCGAATGGGCAAATAAATCAGCAAGCAACGTCGTTTGGCTGAGCGTCGAGGTCGAGGAAGGAGTGATCACAGGATCGATCCACAACCCGCGCATGTGTGCGTTCCTGCCATGGAAATATGTACAGTTCGAGGGAAGCAACACATGGTGGGGCACCACCGGATTAGCCTACGACTTTGTCGGCGGGGAGAAGGTAGCGGTTAGCACGTTTGACCTAGAGATCGACGATAAGGGGTTCCTTGTGCTCACGCCCACGAGCGCCAGCCCAGTGTTTCCTACCGTCGTGAGACTTGCGAAGACCAATGAGAATCCTGAACGCAATATGGAAGGAGTTCCCCATCTTTGTCAGGGCATCATGGACGAACTCTTGAAGCGCAGACAGCGCGGTGGTCCTGTAAAAGAGTAGCTATTTATCTCGTCCATAAGACCCCCGACGTTTAAAACAGGCTCCACCTGCTAACCCAGACCGGTTGCAGGTAATAGCACCTTACGATCTTAGACTGGAGAATCTCCAGGTGCTTCACTCACCTACTGGGTCGCAACAGCAATAACGATAAGTCATTGCGATCCTTGCAGAAGCTCTTTGACCTTCCGAATAACCTGAGGCTCACATGGCGGAAGCTAAAAGGCGGAACCATGAGAGACTTTTTAGTGGCTCAGTATTCTCTTGGAGATGTAGTTCCGTTTATGGCGCAAAGGCTCTCTATGACTCTGTCACTAGCGAGATTTTACATTCTGATCCGACAATTGGATATTGCTACTGTATAGCCCACGAATCCATTCTCTCGCAGAAGAACATCAACAGCGGATGGGGACAGGTCGCAGTTTGGGCCAACAATGACCTTCTCAATGGCGTTGGAAGCATCGAATGTGCCTTGACGATAACGACCAAAGGGAAACTTGAGGTATTTTATTTCTCCCGCTGCTGAGTTGCGCACTAGAGGCTCTGACCAGAGTACAGGTTGATCATCAGGAAGAAGTGCGGTCATCGAGAAGGCTGGATGCCAATGCTTTTCTGGGGGCATGTTCCTTTGCGCATGTAATAGCCTCACCTCAGCTTCATATGACCAAGTATCGTGTTTAATAGACGTGATTATTGAAAAGACCCCTGAGACAACCTCTGCCTTCGCGAAGAACGTATCATGGCTAGCGGCCTGTTCTGCTAAGTCATTAATCAACCCAATAGTTTCTTGGTCAGGGATGATGTTCGGGTATCGCACCTTTTGAACTCTGACAGGCATATCCACGATTGCTGTAGGCCGGAGCCCAATCGACAACCCAGTATAGTAAGCACCATAAGTGGCCCACATCGGAAGCGAGTCGCCCGAATGTGTTAAAGATAGGCAGTAAGGAGTTGTGTTGCTGAAGTAAGACGTTAGGTCATTTTCTAAATATTCAATAAAGTGACGGCTAAGATTGCTTGAAGCCTTATTTTTTGAAGCGTTCAAGATATTAAAAACGTTGTCATATCCGATTCTCAGCTCTCTCGGATCGTTTGAGTTCTTTAGATCAGATAGCCACAGCTCCTTTGATCTGATTATCCCTTCAAACCCGGCGCTGCTTGTGTAGTGGTATAACGTGCTTCGGGGGGTGTACTCGAAATATGCCATGTAAATAATCTGGATTTAAAGGTGCGTCGTTGTTCACCCAAAGGATCGACTCTAGTGGATGGAATCTAACGCTTGGTGCCCACGCCTGACGGCGGCGATGATTTCATCTGGATCAGCCGTCCACGTGAAGGGCTTGGGACTGGCGTTCGTCTCGGCAACGTAGCGGTTGATGGCCGTCTGAAGGTCAACCACCGAATG
>NZ_JAHAMK010000073.1:2271-3887 GCF_018383585.1 Microvirga sp. 3-52 | reverse complement strand
GTTGGGGCGACGATACTGCTCAACCCTACTCATGCGTACTATGCGAAGGAGGTCAGCTTTGGAGTGCTCCAAGCGACGCTTAGTGGGGCATCGCCGCGCTCTCATCGATATGAGCGCTGGAATAGATCCTATGAGCAAGACCCGCCAGAGCGAGCAGCGTGACGGCCGCGAGCGCGCAGCAGGCGGCAAAGCCCAGCGAGAAGCCGCTGCGTGCCGCGTCCAGCCATGCTGGCGCGGTGGCGCCCGTCGCCTTGGCGGTCTCGACCGCGCCGGCGAGGGTGGTGGAGACAGCGAGCTGCTGCGCGGCGTTCAGCCCGCTCAGGTCCACGCCGCCCATGGTCATGCGGTAAACCAGCGTTCCGAGGCTTCCGAGAATGGCGACGCCGAGCGCGCCGCCGAACTCCGCGCTCGTCTCGGAGATAGCGGAGGCGGAGCCCGCCTGCTCCGGCGGTGCGGTGCCGACGATCAGGCCCGTCGTGGTGAGGACGACCGGCACGAAGCCGAGACCCACCAGCATACTGGCTGAAAGGACGCCGACCAGACTCTCGGCATAGGCGGCGACCGCCATCGCAGCGACGCCGCCTGTGTAGACGAGCAGCCCAAGGAGAACGGTCCTGACCGGCCCGAGACGCTTCGTGAAGCGGTACGCCTGAAACGACATGATCGTGAAGACGAGCGCGGACGGCACGGACCACAAGGCCGCCTCGAGCGGCGACAGGCCGAGAACCAGTTGCAGAAACAGGTTCTGAAACAGGAACACGCCGAACACGAAGAACATGCCAGCCAGATTGACAATCAGCGAGGCAGTAAACGCCGGAATACGGAACAGGCGCAGATCGATCAGCGGATGTGCGAGGCTCTTCTGACGGCGCACGAACAGCACGCCGACGAGCACACCGGCCGCGATGGCCACCAGTTGGCGCGGCTCGAAGCCGTCGGCTGCCATGTGCTTGAAGCCGTAGATGATCGGCAGCACGGTTCCGAGCGAGAGCGCTACGCTAAGCAGATCGAGCTTCTCCCCGCCCTCGTGTCTGTATTCCGGCAGCAGGAAGGGTGCCGCGACCAGCAGCGCGAGCATGATCGGGATGTTGATCAGAAACACCGATCCCCAATGAAAGTGTTGCAGCAGAACACCACCGATGAGAGGCCCCACCAATCCCCCCAACGCGAAGGCGGCGCCCCAGATGCCGATCGCCCGGTGCCGCTCGTTTTCGTTCGAGAAGAGATTGACCACAAGGGACAAGGTCGAGGGAGCAAATGTCGCGCCGGCGATGCCGAGCAGCGCGCGCGAAACGATGAGCTGCTGCGCCGTGCTCGAGAACGCGGCGAGCGCAGACGCCGCGCCGAACGCAAAGGCACCGATGAGCAGTACGCGCCTGCGGCCGATCCTGTCGCCGAGCGTGCCCATGGTCACGAGGAAGCCAGCAACCATGAAGCCGTAGATGTCGTTGATCCAGAGAAGTTCCGATGCCGACGGATCGAGATCCGCCACGATGGCGGGCATCGCCAGAAAGAGGACGGATAGGTCCATCGAGTAGATCAGACAGGCGATCGACAGAACGCAGAGCCCGATCCACTCACGACGTCCCGCAAGCGGCTGGTTTTCAACTGTTGCC
>NZ_JAHAMK010000073.1:0-2241 GCF_018383585.1 Microvirga sp. 3-52 | reverse complement strand
GTACTTGCATGGATCGACTTTCATCTTTGCAAGGACAGGTACTTACACGCCCTCGCGCGGATTCGGCAACCCGAACAACCCTGCCTGGGAGATTGCACACGCCCATAGTGGCTCGCTCGATGTGACCTCAGTCCAGGAAGAGACGCGCTTTACCTTCAGTATGCCACTGGCCTAGCCGGTACGAGAGCCTTAGGGTTTTAGCTAGCATTCCTATCGCAGGGGACGGTCTGCAAAGGGTCAATGTTTCACCTCCCGGCAGCTCGACCAACGTCGGCTCATGAGCGCCGAAGCGGACCAAGCTCTTTGGTCGTCTTGGGCGACGAATGATCCCGCAAGGATGTCAGTGCACCGCGAATGGACTCGTGGCGGCAGGCTCCCGACCGCTCCCAAGGTCAGACGCGAACCCGAGCGGCAGGGTGGCCACGACCAGCGTACCCCGGGCGTGGCTCAGGAGCCGCAGGTTGCCGCCGAACCGCAGCATGCGGGCCCGCATACCGGTGACGCCGACCCCGAGTAGGGCCCCGCCCTCAGCCGCCTTCCGGACGCCGCAGGATAACCCGCAGCCATCATCGAGGACGCGCAGCTTCAGGGTATCGGCCCCAACCCGCAGGTCGATGATCAGCCGGGACGCGGCCGCATGCCGATAGGTGTTGGTCAGCGCCTCCTGGATGACCCGGAGAAGCGCACGCTGGACATCGAAGGGGAGGCTGTCGGCCGTGTCGGGCATGCGGACGGACGTGTTCAGACCTGTCCGGCGCGCGAAGCCGGCCGCAAAAGCCTGCACGGTTCTAGCCAAGCCGCCATTCTCCAAGCCCGGAGGGTGCAGCAGATAGGTGAAGGTGCGCAGCTCCCTGGCGGCTTCCTCCACCGCGTCCGCCGCCTCGTCGAGCACCTTCTGACCGTCTCCAGAGCCGACGTACTGCTTCAGACGCATGAGGTGGAGGTCGGCTGCCACGAGATGCTGGGCGGTCGAGTCGTGCAACTCTTCGGCAATCCGTTGCCGCTCCTCGTCCTGGAGGGTCAGGAAGCGCCCGGCGAGTTCGTCTAAGGCCGCCGTGGCGGCACGCTGTTCCGTGACGTCGGTGAAGAAGACGCTCAATCCCTCCGTCGAGGGGCAGACCAGGAGATCGAGACAGCGGCCGGGCCGCAGGCCGGACATCACCTCACGCCGGATGCGGCGGCGCCCCTCCATGCCCTCGCGGATCAAGCGGCTGCACTCGGCATCAGGATTGCACAGGTCCCAGAGGCACGTGCCCAGAACCCTGTCCGGCTTCGGCCCCACCCAGTCCCTCGCCGCCTCGTTGAGGTCGGTGACGTGGTAAGACCTGTCCAAAGTGAAATAACAGTCGCTGACGCTGGCCAGGACGGACCTGAGCCGCTCGTTTGCATGGTCGACCTCTTCCGCCGCTCTGATGCGGCCCCGCAGGTCACGCTGCTGCCGTTTCTCCGATGCGGTCCGCGGCGAGGACAGGTCACCCATGGCGCAGCTCCAGGACGAGGGAACAACCGGACGACGGAGATTGTCGCGGTGCCGTCGATGTGTCTGGCTAGGCGATCCGCATCCGATTGGCCTGGCAATCTAACATAGATTAAACGGCGACGGGATGGGAGGCACCGGCTCGCGTTGGCATGTGTATCGGCACCACTGGCGGCTCGGGCACTGACCTATGAGCGCCAATGTAGTTCCCACCAAAGCATCGACCTTACTGTGTGCAAACTCCGGAAGGTCCGGAGTGGGTCGAGGCTGTGTCAAAACGCAGATAGCGACCGAGTGAGATCACCTCTGTGGTCCTCTGATCGGCTGGAGCACGAGAGCCAGCGGCCGTTTGGCTCTTCGACAAGGCTGGACGTCAGTCTCCCTGATGTCCGAGCCATCGTGATCAGCTTGGGGTCTAAAGTGATGCCCCCTCAGGACTGGATTGCTGCCAGCAGCGGTCCTGGCCCGAGGATCGCCAGAACCCGCTTCAGGTTATAGGCGAGCACGTGCAGGCTCATCTCGGTGCGCACCCGCTCCAGGGTCCGGGTCAGGAAGTGCGTGGCACCCATCCAGGCCTTGATCGTTCCAAACGGGTGCTCCACCGTCTGCCGCCGGCAGGCGCGCCGTCTCCGGTGCCCGGTCGAGCCGCTCCTGCATCGCATCGAGCACATCCTCGTGCTCCCAGCGCTTGATGCGCCGCTGCTTGCCGGTCGTACACTGCTCCTTCAGGGCACACCGCTCACAGCAGGTGGTCCAGTACACGT
>NZ_JAHAMK010000072.1 GCF_018383585.1 Microvirga sp. 3-52 | reverse complement strand
CGGCTCAAGGCAAAAGCCCCACGTAGCCTTGAAGCCTTGGAGGCAGAGCTCAAACCAGCCCTCGACACCATCAGCGCAAAGGATGCTCAAGGCTGGATCAGGCATGCCGGCTATGCTCTACACTGAGACCAAAAGCGCTTTAGCATAGAGAAAAACGGCTCCGGTCTGGATCGGAGCCGCTTCCGTCCGCGTAGTAGGATAGCGCGCCTGTCCCGGGCATCGGGTTCGGCGTCGGAGTCGGTTGCGTCGATGAAGTAACGACGCCGTTATGGTTGAAGCTCAGGGCGTAGAATGAGGTCTGGCCGTAGCCCGAACCATTGCTCTCGTTCGCACCGAGGTAAGCGCCGGCCTTGAAGTAGAATGTATCCGACTGCCACACGCTGCTGATCATGCTCATTGACTTGTAGATACGGCACCGCCAATCCCACCTGGAACCTCCAGACGGACGGCTTTATGAGCGCTACCCTTGAAGTCGATGGTGCCCCGAACCGCGACGGCATGGGCGGCAGGATCGTCGTCGGTCAGATCCACGGCCAGGACGACGAGTCGGTGAATTTCCAGGGTGGCGATGGAACGAACGCAGGATTAGCGCAAGTATTAAGACTATTTAATTTGCGCGCTAGGCATACCGTGGCGATTGAGATCTATATTGCCTATTTCGTTGCGATTTTGTGCTAGTACAATAAGCAAATTTCCTGTCTTTGAAGTAGAAAAGCAGCTCATATGTAATTATACTATTCCGAAATCAGATCGTAGGAGTAGATAAATCATTTAAATATTATAGGTACTATCTTTAATACGATACATAAAAGACACGGAAGCTTGGGGGGCTGGCAGACGTGAGGTGATGATCAGGTACGTGTCATCTCGGATCTTCCCAAAGAAAGAGCGCCCATCGTTTGGCGCTCTAGGTAGGCCGCCGTTGCGACCAGAGGGAGGACCGTGCCAGCCAGGCACATGCGAAGGCTGCGCCTGAAAGGTAAACGAGTGGTTACGAAAAGCACGCGACGGCTAGTCTTTTAGAACGTCCTCCGGTCCTGCCACGTCTCGCAGATCTGCTGCCTCGACGGGTGCATAGCCGAATCGCTTCGTGAGAGCATCGAATGTATCGCTGGTGTCATGCCCGCTCTGCACGCCATGGCAGACGGCAAAATACTCGATGACGGCATTCTCCTCGGCCCCGGATGGCGAAGCGAGGTTCAGGACGGCCACCTTCCATGGTCCTGCATCGTCCTGCCAGATCGCCAGCGGCTTCGTCTTGGAACAGAAGTAGTAACCTGTCGATGCTTCACCGCCTGTCTTGGGACGGCGTTTGTCATAGCTGCCGTTCGGGTGATGGGAGGTCCATTCCCTGGAGATGACCTTGACGAGGGCACCATTCGCGTTGGAGCCGACGATGTCGCGGCTCTCGATACTGAACCAGGCGCAATAGTCCATCCGGCAGCGGCCCTGCATCAGTTCGGCCGAGAGAGCAGCCCCACTCGATGTGAGGCCGCCGATGCAGGTGATGAGTGCGACAGTGTAGGCAAGTGTCATAGAGACCCTTTGGCAACGACATGGCCCGTCAGTGTAATACAAGAAGCCAGCCGACCAAGGCCACGGGGGCGATGATGCCGAGAACGAAGGAAACAGCGTCGCGGGCCATAGAAACCTCCTGCCAACTTCCTTAACGTAATCCCATGGGGCTCAGGAGGCGGTGCGCTGCAGCACGTTTCATGGAAGCGGGCATTCCGATTCAGGATTTCTGATCGCTTGACGATCCTGGTTCAGGAGGGGAGGCCGGGATCGTTCCATCTTCGGCAGGCGCGCCGTTCCGCGCCTTACGCTTCTTGCCGAGCCATTTGAACAGCATCCACCCCAAGCCTGAGCTGAGGGCTGCAATCACCACAAGGCCGGAGCTCGGATAATCACGGAAGTTGATACGCTTCGTGCCATTCAGCTCTTCCAGTTCATCTTCCGGCTGTTCGTCTGTCTCGGGCATGAAACGGATCTCGTAGGGGGCTCCTCCCATATAAGCCTCGCAACCTGGGTTTCCATCGCTTTCTGAAAGCAAGTGGCATCAGAGGCTCTGCGTCTGGAGAAGCATCTCGTCTGACGTGCCAAAAGAAAACGCCCGGCTCGGGTGAGCCGGGCGCGAATGGAAAGTTCCGTCTGGGCCGGGCTCAGGCCGCCTTCACGCCTGATAGGAAGGCCGAAACCTCCTGGCCGAGATCGCTGGAGTGGCGTGCGAGCTCGCGTGCTGCGCCGAGCACCTGGGAGGCGGCCGCTCCGGTCTCGCCGGCGCCCTGCTGCACGTCGCCGATGCTGCCGGTCACGGCTTCCGTGCCGCGCGCCGCCTCCTGGACGTTGCGGGCGATCTCGGCCGTGGCCGC
>NZ_JAHAMK010000071.1 GCF_018383585.1 Microvirga sp. 3-52 | reverse complement strand
TGAGGAAGGTCGCCGCGCGCACCGGCGACCAGAACACGCGCACGCAGATCAGCGGAATAGGGCTGGGGCATGGCTTGCCTCCCGGGCCATATGCCTGTCAACGCACAGCCCACCCGAATGGATTCAAGTCCAGATCAAAAGCGCTTTAGGAAGTTGCCGTTGATCGTCGATAAGAGCGGAACCTGAACCATCAGGTTCTTCGGTCGAGACTTCCCAGCACTGGCGATGAACTCACCTGACGGTCACGCTCGAGTGTTTCCGAGACCTTGAATCGCGAAGAATGTGCATCGAGGCGTGTCAGCCTCGATCGGTCAGCGAATTGTGTTCTCAGGGATCTCGTGAGATTCTTTAAGATGCACAGCGGCTTGTTAGGGCAAACCTGGCAGGTCTGCATACTTGCGCGAAGGAACGGGATTACCTTCTGCGGACATCCCAGCTGGCATCGTTGATCATTATTCGCCCACGGCCTGCTGAGCCGTCTCTTAGCTTACACGCCGCCAATAGCCCTCGAACGGGATCGCGACATCTCGCCGGTCTTCTGTCGAAAAACAGGGATAGTCGTTACCTTTCGTCCAGCCTCCGTTGCCGCCTGGAACGAAATGAAGATATGCGAACACGATATGAGAGATGACCCACATGCCGACCTCCTGAATTACATCGATGTTACCCGGAAGGAAGGAGTCGCTCTGCGACGAAAGTCACACAACGTGTGGCGCAATTGCGAGCGGCGGCTCATGGAGGTCCTGTGTGACCTGGCTCACAGCATCCGAGGATTAAATCGCTAGGATCAATGCATCCTCGCGGTCCTCCCCAACTTGGCGCCCCGGTTCACGCCGGGGCGCTCATTCTTTCTCCTTGGTTTCAGCGGGTGCGAGCGGGCTCTACCCTGATACTGCCCCCAGCGGATGCCGAGCGGTACTGTCGCTTGTCCGCCGAAAAGCCGGTCGGCAGGTCACGGGTTCGCCAGCTGACGTTCGATCGCTCGCTCGATCCATTCGTCACGCGATACTCCAGCCCGTCCCGCTGCCTCGTCGATTTGTCTGAGCAGGTCCGGGGTCAGGGCCGTCTGAACGAGAACATCCACCTCATCGGGATTGGGCGGCACGTAGGCCAACCCTGTGACCAATCGTGCAAACCGACGAACCCGATCGGCCTTCTGCTGCTCGGAGAGGGTGCCGTCGGCGGCGACGAGCGGACAATAGGCGCCGATCAGCTGGTCGGCGATCAGTGCAGGCTTCATCCCGCTCCTGCGAAGATCGGTCATGAGTTCCCCCAGCCGATTGCTTGCGGTGACGTCGTCCGCCCCGGAATACAGGTCGCTGGGCGAGAGAGCGGTTACCGGTGTGCCTGTGGCCGTGGTTTCGGGGCATGTGAAGGCGGCGGCGCTGGCTGGCGCCATGACCGCACCTGCGATCCCAGCGAGAGACAACAGAGCAACGATCAACCCGTGTCTGACGGCCATCATTCCCTCCATCGCGCCTCAAAGGGCGTCGCATCTTAACGCTTTATGAGGACGAACGGTAGATCGTCGAAGCGAAGGATGGAACCGAGCGGCGGGACTGCGTGATCCTACTAGGGGATTATGCCATCGATCGTTGCATCGTGCCCTCAGGAGGCACACTTTCTTCGGGCATCCCAGAGCTCTCGTGCCCGCAACCGACATGGATCGTATTGGCCTGCATCGCCTCCTGCCACGGTCAGAAGTGCAGTCGCGGCGGTGGCGGTAATGATGTCCGTGGCGCGCTCATCGCGTATCGTTCCCGTCCAGACCGCACGCCAGTATTCCAAGCTCGTCATGCCGGTCAGAGGATAGGCTTTCGGCTCCGGCCGTGCGGGGACGAAGAGATCCTCTGCTGTGCCGTCGACAAGGCGCAGGAGCGTGCTCGAGCGGAAGGGTGTAGCCTCGGCGGCGTCGCGGCTTCCACCGAGGATTGTCATGCTCCTGCATCCCAGAAGCGCCCCCGCGTCGCGATGCAGTTCACGATAGGCCGGGCGCACGACGCCCATCATGCATGCGGAAGCAAGAAACGGGTTGAGAAGCGGCATCAGGGAATTGATAGACGAGCGCGTCTCAAGCACGCTGTAGAGAGACAGCAGGCGGTAGATCTGCGAGGACAAGGCTGCAACCGGGATATAGGCGATCCCGCGCTCTGCAATGGCTTCGGCGGCAGCGGCGGGGCTCGCGCAGACCGGTATGCCGATGGCCCGGGCCGCGGATACGAGCGTGCCTCTGATATCACCGGCTCCATCGTTGCCATGAAGAAGAATGCGGTAGCCGGACTGGGCAAGCAGCTTTGCGGCCTGGAGAAACCAGGGCATTCTTCTGGATTTCGGAGAGATGTAAGCCGGCCAGTCCAGGTCCACGGAGGATGACGTTCGGCCTGCCGATCCGATGTGAGTGCGCGCTGCCTGCGCAAAACCGGCGAGTTCGGCGGCAGTCTCTCCCCTGAAATGCATGACGGACAGCAGAGCACCCACCTGCACGGGATCCGCCCTTCCGGCGAGAATGCTGGAGAACGCATCTTCCGCTTCGCTCGTCGTCAGGGGACGGCTGTGCCCGATCCCGGCTCCGATCGTCGCGACATGCTTCGCAAGCCGCTTTTGTGCATCGTTCGCTTTTCCGATGACCGCGAGCTTGCGCGCAAAGGACTCGGGAAGCGGTTCGCCTTCAAGCAGGATGCTCGGCCTCACCGCCAGGGGAGCCGCTTCGATGACGGGGCTTCCCGACCATGCTGCGGGATCGATGGTGAAGCCTTTGGAGGACCGCTCCTGCGGCCGAAGAAGCGCTTCGGCCTCGGCTGCCAGGGCGCGAATTCGCTGGCGCATGGATTCGGCAAAAGGCGTCGGGATCAGGCGTCTCGAGGAACGAATGAAGATGGGATCGTCGTAGACTTCGCGGATCTGCCCGAGGATTCTGCTCATGGCAGGCGTTCCCATTCCCATCCGTTCGGCCGCTCGACTGACGCTTCCATCCATGAGCAGGGCGTCGAGCGCCAAGAGAAGGCGAAGCCGTCCGAGCTTCAGGAAAGGTTCTTCAGGTGCAGGGGCCACAATTGTTATGTCTTCAAATCCCGTTCAAAAAAGCCGGACGATCTCATGATGGTCTCGCAAGGCAGATTGGCCATTCCCCATTCCGGCAGATCTTTCAAGCCGCGCAGAATGACTTTAGAGCTATTATAAATTGCGTTTTTCTGAACTCAGAACGAGTCTCAAACATAGCCGTTGACCATCTTCTCCTGCCGAACCTAAAGCGCTTTTGGTCTCAGTGTAGAGCATAGCCGGCATGCCTGATCCAGCCTTGAGCATCCTTTGCGCTGATGGTGTCGAGGGCTGGTTTGAGCTCTGCCTCCAAGGCTTCAAGGCTACGTGGGGCTTTTGCCTTGAGCCG
>NZ_JAHAMK010000014.1 GCF_018383585.1 Microvirga sp. 3-52 | reverse complement strand
ACCTTCACGGTGTCGGCGTACTGGCCGCGGCTGCCGAAATCGGCGAAGTACAGGTAGTGCTTGGCCGAGCCGCTGGCGCCGGTCGTGATGGGAGCGTTGAACAGCAGGCTGACCTGTCCGCCCTCGCCGAGAGACAAGGTCCCGGTGCTCCCATTGAGATCCCCATCCATGGTGCCGAGGGTGGCTCTCGCCGGGTCGTAAACGTGGCCAGCTGCAGTGCCGAAGAGGCCGGGGGTGTCCCACGGCCCCAGGTCGCCCTGGAGCCACTGCGCGACAAAGCCCGGATTGTAGACGACATCGGCATTGAGCGTGCTGTGGGTGACGGAAGACGGGATGTCAGCAGGCGAGGCGTACAAGCCGTCCGCAATCGCCACGAAGTCGATGTCCGCTCCGGATGCGCCGCCGCTTCCCCCTGATTTCACGCCGTCATCAAGGAGGGCAATGGACTGAACGGTGCTCGACGGAAGCTGGCTCAGATCAACCCGGTAGATGCTTCTGCTGCCATCAAAACCGATAAACTCCGCCGACGCGACAACATTGACCATGTAATGCTTCCTCCCAGGTGTTTGATAGCATCAAATGCTACGCTGGGCGGAAGGTCCAGGCCTACCAAGTCGTACCCCATTTAGCCTACAATACTGTATCTTGACATCACCAAGAAGCCGGATTCGCCATCTCGATAAGATGATGTCACAATCGACAATTTAATTAACATAGATTAATCTTGGCTGTTTCGCACCTCAAACTTGGACGTTACTTGATGGCAGCAGGATTGGCTGGGCCGACATGCCGCTTGCAGGCGTGTGTCAGCCCCGCTGGCTTGACTTGGATCAGTGCACATCCGATATTTCAGAAAATTCTGAAACATCGGAATAATCATGAACCTCCCTCCCCTCGTCCAGACCTTCGTGCTGCATTTCGGCGAAATGGGCTCCCGCTGGGGCATCAACCGCACCGTCGGCCAGATCTATGCCCTGCTGTACCTCTCGAAGGAGCCGCTGAACGCCGAGGATATCGTCGAGCGGATCGGCGTCTCACGCTCCAATGTCAGCATGGGGCTCAAGGAACTCCAGGCCTGGAACCTCGTGCGGCTCCAGCACAAGCCAGGCGACCGGCGCGACTATTTTGCTACCCCTGATGACATCTGGCAGATCGTTCGCACCCTCGTCGAGGAGCGCAAGAAGCGGGAGATCGACCCGACCATGACCCTCCTGCGCGAGGTGCTCATGCAGGAGCCCGCCAGCGCCGAGGAGCGACATGCCCAGGAGCGCATGCGCGAGATGCACGATCTCTTCGAGCTTCTGACCGGTTGGTATGCCGACGTGCAGCGGCTCGACACGGAGCGCCTCGTCCAGCTCCTGACTCTGGGCGCGAAGGTGCAGAAGATCCTGGAGATGAAGGACCGCCTCTTCCTCGTGCCGGGTTCGAAGAAGAGCCGCCGCGACGATGCCAAGGACAAGTAGCATGTTCGACCAGTTCGACGCCCTGCTGCTGGCGCGCTTCCAGTTCGCGTTCACGGTCTCGTTCCACTTCATCTTCCCGGCTTTCTCGATCGGCCTCGCGAGCTATCTCGCCGTGCTCGAAGGGCTGTGGCTGTGGACCGGACGCGAGGTCTATCTCAACCTGTTCAAGTACTGGCTCAAGATCTTCGCCCTGGCGTTTGCCATGGGCGTGGTCTCGGGCATCGTCATGTCCTACCAGTTCGGCACCAACTGGTCGGTGTTCTCCGACAAGGCCGGGCCGATCATCGGCCCACTCATGGCCTACGAGGTCATGACCGCGTTCTTCCTGGAGGCGGGCTTCCTCGGCATCATGCTCTTCGGCATGGGGCGGGTCGGGCGACGGCTGCATTTCGCCGCCACGCTGGCGGTCGCCATCGGCACCTTCATCTCGGCCTTCTGGATCCTGTCCGCCAATTCCTGGATGCAGACGCCGGTCGGCTACGGCGTCAACGAGGCCGGGCAGTTCGTGCCGGAGGACTGGTGGGCCATCGTGTTCAACCCGTCCTTCCCCTACCGCCTGGTGCACACGGTGATGGCGGCCTACCTCACCACGGCTCTCGTGGTGGGCGGTGTCGGCGCCTGGCACCTCCTGCGCGAGCGCACGAACAAGGGCGCCCGGGTGATGTTCTCGATGGCCATGGGCATGGTCGCCGTTGTCGCCCCGCTCCAGATCCTGGCCGGCGACATGCACGGGCTCAACACCCTGGAGCACCAGCCCGCCAAGGTCATGGCCATGGAGGGGCACTTCAAGAGCCATCCGGACGGAGCACCGCTGATCCTGTTCGGCATCCCCGATCAGGAGGCTGGCACGGTGCGCCACGCCATCGAAATCCCGAAGGCCTCCTCGCTCATCCTGAAGCACGACCTGAATGCACCCTTGAACGGGCTCGACACCGTCGACCGTGCCAACTGGCCCCACGTGCCCGTGGTGTTCTGGTCCTTCCGCATCATGGTGGGCCTGGGCTTCGCAATGCTGGGGCTTGGAGCGCTCAGCCTTCTCGCCCGGTGGCGCGGCACGCTCTATGACTGGCGCCTGCTGCACCGGCTGGCGCTCGCGATGGGACCTTCGGGCTTCATTGCCGTCATTGCCGGCTGGGTTACCACGGAAGTCGGGCGGCAGCCCTTCACGGTCTATGGCCTGCTCAGGACGGCGGCCTCGGCCTCGCCGCTCGAGGCTCCGGCCGTGGCCGTGTCGCTGCTGACCTTCATCGTCGTCTACTTCATCGTCTTCGGGGCTGGCACCGGGTACATCCTCAAGCTCATGGGCAAGCCGCCGCATCCGGGTGAGACCGGGCCCGAGGCCGGGCGCGAGCCGATCCGGACCGCCGGCATCACGCCGGCACCCTCTGTCGATCCCGCCCGTACCCTCGGCGCGAAGGCCTGAATCATGATTCCTGTTTTTGATCTCCCGACCCTCTGGGCCTTCATCATCGCGTTTGCCGTCTTCGCCTATGTGGTGATGGACGGTTTCGATCTCGGCATCGGCATTCTGTTCCCGTTCTTCAGTCCTGGACCGGAGCGCGACAGCGCCATGAACTCGGTCGCGCCGGTCTGGGACGGCAACGAGACCTGGCTGGTGCTGGGCGGCGGCGGCCTAATGGCCGCTTTTCCGCTGGCCTATGCCATCATCCTGCCGGCCCTCTACGCGCCGATCATCGCCATGGTGCTGGCGCTGATCTTCCGCGGCGTCGCCTTCGAGTTCCGCTGGCGCGACCCGGGCCACCGCCGCTATTGGGATCTTGCCTTCACCACGGGCTCGCTCGTGGCGACGCTCGCACAGGGGATCACGCTCGGTGCCCTGCTCCAGGGCATCGTGGTCGAGGGACGCTCCTATGCGGGCGGCTGGTGGGACTGGCTCACGCCGTTCAGCCTGCTGGTCGGGGTCAGCCTCGTGGTTGGCTACGCCCTCCTTGGTGCGACCTGGCTGGTGATGAAGACCGAGGGCGCCGTCCAGAACCACAGCTTCCGCCTCGCCGGCAAACTCGCCGTCGGGCTGATCGCCTGCATCGGTCTCGTCAGCGCGGCAACGCCGTTCCTCAGCGGCGCCTATTATGAGCGCTGGTTCGCCTGGCCGCAGGTGCTGTTCACCGCCCAGGTGCCGCTGCTCGTGGGCCTCTGCTCCGGGATGCTACTGGTGAGCCTGATGCGCCGCTGGGAGTACTGGCCGTTCCTGCTGACGCTGGCGCTGTTCGCCCTCTGCCTGCTGGGCCTGGGTGTCAGCATGTTCCCGCACGTGGTGCCGAACGCCGTCACCATCCACGAGGCCGCGGCGCCGCATGCCAGCCTGCTGTTCATGCTGGTCGGCGCGAGCGTGCTGATTCCGATCATCCTCGCCTATACCGGGTATTCGTATTGGGTGTTCCGTGGCAAGACCGGGCACGAGGGGTATCACTGATGACCGATGATCTCGAAGGGGGCTCCGCCATCAGACGATGGTTGTGGTTCATCGGTCTCTGGGCCGCCGGCGTCGGCGCAACGGGAACGGTCAGCCTTGTCATCCGGTTCTGGCTGACCTGACAATCGGGGAAGTTCCTAACGGGCGCGGTATCGCGGCAAGACGTCGGTAGGCTCCTGCATCTCCGGCAGGAGGGATCGCGCACCCTCAACACAATTATGACACAAAACAAGATCAATTGAGCTTGGCAATGAGCGGGAGAGAGCCAGCGTGCTGGCCGCCGAAGGAGCAACCGCCCCGGAAACTCTCAGGCACCGAGGACCGCTTACCGGTGAAACACTCTGAAAAGCGGAGCGTCCCGCTCCCGCCCAAGGTGTAAGTCGCGGCCGTTCAAGCCGGCTGCGATGAAGCTCTCAGGCCAATGACAGAGGGGGCTCGCGCGCAATCCGTGCGCGGAGCCTTTCCGGAGCCTGATCATGCCTTTCCCCATCCGACGATCCTCATGCGAACCGCCGAGTCGTCCCGGCCCGCATCCACGCCGCGCGATCAACGGCACGCCCTGTAAGCCGGCGCCGACAGTCACCGACTGAACCCCTGCTTCCCTCCGGTCGGCACCCGCTCCGGCTGTGCGCATCCGCGCTCGCGAACCGTCACGGATCCGTGCGGCGCAACGGGCACGTGCGGCCGCGCGGATGTCATCCCGTCATCTCCCTTCAAAAAGCGAACTGCCCCATGTCCCGTTTCCGCCTCCTCTCCCGTCAGAACCCGTCCATGCATCTTGCAGTGATCAGCATCACGCTGCTGGCCCTGACCCTGGCAGGCTGCGTCTCGACGCAGACGCCTCAGGACGCCGATCTCAAGGCGCCGCATCCGACCTACGTCGCCATGTACGGACCGCAGCCGGACGAGAAATTCCCGCTTCCGGCCACCGACATCTCGACCGTCGATCCGCAGTTTCTCAGGCGTGAAGTCGCCTACGACAGCCCGGAGCGGCCCGGTACCATCGTGGTCGACACGGCCAACCGCCACCTGTACCTCGTGCGGGAGAACGGCCGCGCCATCCGCTACGGCATCGGGGTGGGCGCCGAGGGCATGAAATGGGCCGGCCGGGCGCAGGTGGGCCGCAAGGCGGCGTGGCCCCGCTGGACGCCCACCGCCGCGATGATCAAGCGGGATCCGAAGCGCAACCGGCCCTGGGCGAACGGCATGCCTGCGGGACCGAGCAATCCCCTTGGGCCGCGAGCGCTCTATCTGTTCCAGGACGGCCGGGACACCTTGTACCGGATCCATGGCACCACCGAGCCCGACACCATCGGCGAGGCGGTGTCGAGCGGCTGCATCCGCATGCTCAATCCGGACATTCTCGACCTGTACAGCCGCGTCCCGGTCGGAACCCCGGTGGTGGTCCTCCCGGACATGCGCACCGCCGATACCGGCATGGAGCCGTCCACTTAAGGAATCCAGCCCCCGTTGCGGGCGGGCGCCACACCGGTCGGAGCGGTGTGGGCCTCGTGCCAGAGATCGCGCATCCAGGCCGCTTACGGTTCGGGCAGGGACCGATGGACGCACGGCCGCCCACATCGGTCTAGGCCGAACCCTGGCGCAAATTTTTTCAGGATAAGTCCTTGCGTATTGCCTCTTATGTCAACCATATTGGGCGATATTACCCCAGTTTCGGAGTTTCGCACGCGCTCCCCAGCCCCGGAAGGAGACCGCCTCACTCATGTCCAGTGGCATGCCCCTCCTGGCCATCGTCGCCCTTCCTTTCATCGGGAGCCTCGTTGCCATCTTCCTGCGCCAGAACGCCAGGAACGGCGCCGCCTTCCTTGCCGGTACCATCGCCTTCTGTTGCATGGTTCTGACTGGCTTCCAGTACCGGGCCGTTGGCCGTGGCGGCGTTCTACGCCTGAGCGTCGAGTGGCTGCCGACCCTCGGCCTGGACTTCACCCTGAGGATGGACGGCTTCACCTGGCTGTTTGCCATGCTGGTCACCGGCATCGGCCTTCTGGTGGTCCTCTATGCCCGCTACTACATGTCGCCCGCCGACCCGGTGCCACGCTTCTTCGCTTTCCTGCTCGCTTTCATGGGCGCGATGCTGGGCATCGTTCTGTCCGGCAACCTGATCCAGCTGGTCTTCTTCTGGGAGCTGACCAGCCTGTTTTCCTTTCTCCTCATCGGCTACTGGCACCACAATGCCAGCGCCCGCGACGGGGCGCGCATGGCGCTGACGGTGACCGCCACCGGCGGGCTGTGCCTGCTGGTCGGCGTCCTGCTGATCGGGCACATCGTCGGCAGCTACGACCTGGACGATGTGCTGGCCTCCGGAAACCGCGTCCGCAGCAGCAGCCTCTACCTGCCTGCCTTGATCCTGGTCCTGCTCGGCGCCTTGACCAAGAGCGCCCAGTTCCCGTTCCACTTCTGGCTCCCGCATGCGATGGCCGCCCCCACGCCGGTCTCGGCCTATCTCCATTCGGCCACGATGGTGAAGGCCGGCGTGTTCCTGCTCATCCTGCTCTGGCCCGTCCTGTCCGGCACGGAAGCCTGGTTCTACATCGTGGTGTCGGCCGGCCTCTGCACCCTGCTTCTCGGGGCCTATGCGGCCATCTTCCAGCAGGATCTGAAGGGCCTCCTCGCCTATTCCACCATCAGCCATCTCGGCCTCATCACGCTCCTGCTCGGGCTCAGCAGTCCGCTTGCGGCGGTCGCGGCGATCTTCCACACGATCAATCATGCGACCTTCAAGGCGTCACTGTTCATGGCCGCTGGCATCATCGACCACGAATCCGGCACCCGTGACATCCGGCGCCTGAGCGGCCTGTTCAGGTTCATGCCGATCACCGCGACCCTGGCCATGGTGGCGGCCGCCGCCATGGCCGGCGTGCCCCTGCTCAACGGCTTCCTGTCCAAGGAAATGTTCTTTGCCGAGGCGGCGGCCTTCCACATCGACTCGCTTCTCGACCATTCCCTGCCGTACTTCGCCATGCTGGCGAGCGCCTTCAGCGTCGCCTACTCGCTCCGGTTCATCCACGGCGTGTTCTTCGGCCCGCCCGCGACCGATCTGCCGCGCACGCCGCACGAGCCGCCGCACTGGATGAGGTTTCCCATCGAGTTCCTCGTCCTGGCATGCCTGCTTGTCGGCATCCTGCCGGCGATGACCATCAAGCCCTTCCTGTCGACGGCGGTCCGGGCGGTTCTGGGGCCGGACACGCCCTACTACAGCCTCGCGATCTGGCACGGCTTCAACGAACCGCTCCTCATGAGCGTGATCGCCCTTATCGGCGGCATTGCGCTGTACTGGGCGTTGCAGCGGCACCTGAAGAAAGGCATCGACGGCCCTCCCCTGGTGCGCCATCTCAAGGGCCAGCGCATCTTCGAGCGGGTGCTGGTCACGCTGTCATGGAAGTGGGCACGTTCCCTGGAGCGTCTGTTCGGCACCCAGCGGCTTCAGCCGCAACTGCGGCTGCTGGTGGCCTTCGCGGTGCTCGCGCCACTCTGGCCGCTCTATCGGCAGGGGCTTGAGGCGGGCTCCCGTCCAGGCACAGCCTTCGACCCCGCGTTCCTCCTGCTCTGGATCGTTGGCAGCCTGTGTGCCATCGGCGCGGCCTATCAGGCCAAGTACCACCGCCTCGCAGCCATGGTCCTGATGGGTGGGGCTGGTCTCGTCACCTGCATCACCTTCGTCTGGTTCTCGGCGCCTGATCTCGCCATCACCCAACTTCTCGTCGAGATCGTCACGACGGTGCTGATCCTTCTCGGCCTGCGCTGGCTGCCGAAGCGGATCGAGACCGCAGGCGAAGGCCTCACGATGGGAGTGCGGGCAAGGGTGCGGCGGGTCCGGGACCTGATGCTGGCTGTCGCGTCCGGCGCGGGAATGACTCTGGTCGTCTACGCGATGCTCATGCGGCCGCTCCCGGACACGATCTCGCGTTATTTTATCGAGAACGCCTACTCCGAAGGCGGCGGACGCAACGTCGTGAACGTCCTTCTGGTCGATTTCCGCGGCTTCGACACCTTCGGCGAGATCGTGGTGCTCGCCGTGGTGGCCATCACGGTCTTCTCCTTGCTGCGCCGATTCCGCCCCGCACCCGAGAGCGTCGCCGCGCCCGAGCAGCAGCAGGTGCAGGACGCCCATGACCGGGCCAGCCTGGACCGTGCCGTCGGCGATACCCTCGCCGATTACCTCACGATCCCTGCCGTGATCATGCAGTGGCTGTTCCCGGTCATCATCACGGTTGCGATCTACCTCTTCCTGCGCGGTCACGACCTGCCGGGCGGAGGCTTCGCGGCCGGGGTCACGATGTCGATTGCCCTCGTCCTGCAATACATGGCCGGCGGAACCCGCTGGATCGAGGCGCGGCTGCGGATTCGCCCCATTCTCTGGATGGGCCTCGGCCTGCTCTGCGCGGCCTCCACCGGAATGGGCGCGTGGCTCTTCCGCCACCCGTTCCTGACGTCCTATTTCCAGTATCTGGACGTTCCCGCCATCGGCAAGGTGCCCGCCGCCACTGCGCTCCTGTTCGACCTTGGCGTCTTTGCCGTCGTCGTTGGGGCGACGGTGCTTATCCTGATCGCGCTCGCACACCAGTCCATTCGCAACCCGCGCCCCGCCCGGCGGGCGTACACCCCCACGATGCAAGCCGTGGCGAAGGAAAACGCATGATGGAGCTCGTCTTCGCGCTGGCGGTCGGTATCCTCACCGCCTCGGGCGTATGGCTCCTGCTGCGTCCCCGCACGTTCCAGGTCATTATCGGCCTGTCCCTGCTGTCGTATGCGGTGAACTTGTTCATCTTTGGCATGGGCCGGCTGCGGATCGGAGCACCGCCGGTCCTGGAGAACACGGAGGCTGTCGACCCAGCGCTCTACACCGATCCCCTGCCACAGGCGCTGGTCCTCACGGCCATCGTCATCAGCTTCGCGATGACCGCCCTGTTCCTCGTCGTCCTGCTGGCCTCGCGCGGCCTGACGGGAACCGACCACGTCGACGGCCGTGAGGACGGACAATGACGGGCCTGCTCGACCACCTGATCATCGTGCCGATCCTGCTGCCGCTCGTCTCCGGAGCCGTCATGCTCCTCCTCGAGGAGCGCCACCGCATCCTCAAGGGCGGGATCGGCGTTGCGACCACCCTTGGCCTCCTGGCCGTGTCGATCATGCTGCTGCGCCTGGCCGATCTGCCCCCTGCCGGGCCGGACGGATCGGCCGTGTCGGTTTATCAACTCGGGAACTGGCCCGCGCCCTTCGGGATCGTGCTGGTGCTGGATCGGCTTTCGGCCCTGATGCTGGTGCTGACGAGCGTGCTGGGCATCACGTCGCTGCTGTACTCGCTCGCGCGGTGGCATCGCGCGGGGCCGCGGTTCCACACGATCTTCCAGCTGCAGCTCATGGGCCTCAACGGCGCCTTCCTGACCGGGGATCTCTTCAACCTCTTCGTATTCTTCGAGGTGCTGCTGGCGGCATCCTACGGGCTCGTTCTGCACGGGGATGGGATCGGTCGGGTCAAGGCGGGCCTTGCCTACATCGCCATCAACCTGACGGGCTCGTTTCTCTTCCTCATCGGCGCCAGCCTGGCCTACGGCGTCACCGGCACGCTCAACATGGCGGATCTCGCCAACCGCATCCCGACCCTTGCGCCGGGGGATGCAACCCTCGTTGCGGCCGCGGCGGCGATCCTTGGCACCGCGTTCCTGATGAAGGCAGGCGCATGGCCGCTCAACTTCTGGCTCCCGACGACCTATGCGGCCGCCTCAGCGCCGGCCGCCGCCATGTTCGCGATCATGAGCAAGCTCGGCGTGTACGTCATCCTGCGCCTGTGGATGCTGGTGTTCGGCCCGGCGGCCGGCCCGCTTGCCGGGTTCGGCGGCGACGGGCTGCTCGTCATCGGGATGCTGACCATCGCGTTCGGCACCGTGGGCGTTCTGGCCTCGCAGTCCCTGTCGCGGCTCGCCGGATGCAGCGTCCTCATCTCGTCCGGCACGCTGATTGCTGCCATCGGGACCGGGGGCGGCACGGTCATCGGCTCGGCCCTGTTCTATCTCGTCAGCTCGACCTTGGGCATTTCCGCCTTCTTTCTGCTCGTCGAACTGGTCGAGCGCCTGCGCGATCCCGGCGCCGACGTGCTGGCCGTCACGATGGAAGCCTATGGCGAGGGTGACGATGATGGCCCCCAGCACGAGGAAGTTGGCGTGGCCATTCCGGCCACGGTGGCCCTCCTGGGCGGCAGCTTTGTCGCCTGCGCGCTGCTTCTGGCAGGCCTCCCGCCCCTTGCGGGCTTCATCGGCAAGTTCGGCATGATGGTGGCGATGCTGAAGACGGACGGCGCCACGGTCCAGGCCTCGACCTGGATGCTGATCGGCCTCTTGACGGTGTCGGGCCTGGCGACCCTGATCGCGATGACCCGGTCCGGGATCAGCAGCTTCTGGGCCCGCCTGGACGACAGCGTTCCCCGGGTACGGGTCATCGAGATGGCACCGGTATTGTGCCTTCTGCTGCTCTGCCTCGGCCTGACCGTCGGCGGCGGCCCGGCCATGCGCTACATGGAGGCGACCATGCAAGCCCTCCGCACCCCGCAGGGCTACGTCACGGGCGTGCTGTCCGCACCGAGAACCGGATCGAACGACGGGGAGGATAGCCCATGAGCTGGTTCCTGCCCTATCCTCTCCTCTCGGCCGCTCTGCTCGCCCTTTGGCTCCTGCTGAACCAGAGCGTCTCGCCCGGCCATCTGGTGCTGGGGAGCGTGCTCGCCGTCCTAGCTTCCTGGGCGATGGCGGCCCTGCGGCCCGAGAAGCCGCGCATCCGCCGTCCCGGCGCAGCCCTGCGGCTTGCCGGCATGGTGCTGATCGACATCCTCCGCTCGAACCTCGCGGTGGGCCGGATCATCGTGCGTTCCCGGGAGCCAGGGGTGAATGCAGGTTTTCTGACCATTCCGCTCGACCTGCGTGATCGCCAAGGGCTTGCCGTTCTTTCCGTGATCATCACCTCGACCCCGGGTACGATCTGGGTGAGCTACGATGCCGCCAAGGGAACCCTGCTGCTGCATGTGCTGGACCTGATCGACGAGACGGTGTGGGTCCGGACGATCAAGGACCGCTACGAGCGGCGGCTGATGGAGATCTTCGAATGAGCCCTCTCGCCATCCTCGGATGGGCCATCATCAGTGCCCAGGTCATGCTTGGTCTGGCCATGTGCTGCGCCACCTACCGTCTCGTCGCGGGTCCACGGGCGCAGGATCGCATCCTGGGGCTGGATACGCTCTACGTGAACGCGATGCTGATGCTGGTCACGTTCGGAATTCGCACGGGCAGCACGCTGTATTTCGAGGCCGCGCTGGTGATCGGCCTCCTCGGGTTTGTCTCGACCGTGGCGCTCGCCAAGTTCCTCATGCGCGGGGAGGTGATCGAATGAACGCAGCAGGGACCCTGCCGGCCTGGGCCGCACTGCTGACCGCCCTCTTCGTGCTGATCGGGGCGGCCGTCACCCTGATCGGGTCGCTCGGGCTCCTGCGGCTCGGCACCTTCTACAAGCGCGTCCATGCACCCACGCTTGGCACAACACTGGGTATGGTCAGCATCCTGGCCGGATCCGTACTCTGCTTCAGCGTGCTCGAGGCGCGGCCGGTCGTTCACGAGATCCTGATCGCCGTGTTCGTCACCCTGACCACGCCGGTGACCTTGATGCTGCTCGTCCGGGCGGCGCTCTACCGCGACCGAACCGAAGGCAGCACGGACGTTCCGGCAGCGGAAGTGGCGGAGGATCTGATCCCTCCGGCATAGGAACCCCGTCGATGTACCGATAATGGCTGCTGGGCCCGGCGCCGGTCGGCTCAGCCTTCGCTCTCCGCGGCTGGCTGACCTAACTCCCAGAGTATCGGAACTGCGCATCGTTCGGGGCGGACCCAGTGGGCCGCGTCAGCGAAAACCGCGTCCACTTTTCAGCACGATGCTCTAGCCAACGGGTTTGCGGAGCCGCACTCCCGGGCCGGCCTCGTCGGATGGAATCAGCAGCGCTCCCCCTCGCTCCAAGGCTGCGACGACCTGTGCCGCCGTCGCAGGGTGGAGATGATGGCGCCCATTCTCGAAATCGCGAATGGTGCTGCGCGAGACGTCCGCCTGTTCGGCGAGTTCCTCCTGGGTCCAGTCCAGGAGGCCACGGGCGGCACGGCACTGTTCGGGAGACAATAGCGGCATTCAGGATGCTCTTGCACGGGCAACGCCAAGTCACCCATTATGGTTGAACCTAGGGCGATGTCGCGACTGGTGCAAGCAGACATGCACGCGGCTATCCGGTGCCATGATGAGGACCTATCGGTCGTACCCAGTCAGAACACGGTGGCGCCCAGGCCTCAGCGGGAGGTTACCTCGTGGATCAAGGCGCGATGGTTGAGCAGTGGCACAAGGCCTGCTTTTCCCACACATGGATTGGTGAACCTGCGCCAAGCGCCCGGCCCAGAATTCGGGAACCTTCTGGATCAGCCCTCATCCAATGGGGACGCACAGGCTCGAAACAGGGTCTGCGCTCCAACGGAGGATGCCATGAGGATTGCTGTCGCCACGCTCGCCCTGTTGTCCGCTTTCGCCCTGCCGGCCCAGGCCGCCGATCAGGTCGAAAAGGCCCCGCCGACAGGGGCCTACAAGAAGGTGAGCGAACTCGTGAAACTGCCCGACTTCCTGCCGGGGCTCGGTCAGCTCTATGTCGATCCCACGACCCTGCCGGCCGGTCCGTTCCTGGCATATGACCGCGACGGACGGCTCGTCAGCACGGTCTACATGCTCCCGATCGACGACCTCACCAACAAGGACAAGCGCTTCGACGATCTCGCCGCGCCCGGCGGCAAGGTCGATCATGTCGACGTCTATTTCAACGCCGGGCACCCAGGCGTCGAGAAGCCCCATGTGCATGTCGTCCTTTGGCATGTGCCCAAGGCCGACGAAACCCGGGTGGCGGCGAAGTGACGATCGATCGTAGAGACATCCTGCGGATCGGTGGGGGCTTCCTCGCCGGTCTCGCATCGCCCCGGCACTTACTTGCCGCTGAGGCGGTCGAGATCCGGATGCAGGGCAAGGCGGATGGCTCGCATGTCTGGTTCGATCCGATCGGCCTGCGCATTCAGCCTGGCCAGACCATCCGCTGGATCAACCTCGACCGCGGTAACTCTCATACGGCGACGGCCTATCATTCGAAGAATCTCGAGCGTCCCTTGCGCATTCCGGCAGGCGCCGAGCCTTGGAATTCGGACTACCTGCTGCCGAACGAGACCTTCTCGGTCACGCTCACCGTGGAGGGCGTGTACGACTTCTTCTGCATCCCGCACGAGCATGCGGGCATGGTCGGGCGGATCATCGTCGGTCAACCGGGCAGATCCTCTGCTGCCGATCTGTCGACGCAAGCGGCGGGCGGAGAGACCATCCCCGAAATCGCACTCCGCGCCTTTCCGTCCGTCGAGGAGATCATGCGCCGCGGCGTCGTCAGGCCTGCTTAGGTGCCGGCCTCGACAGCGGCGGGAACCTTCCAGGCTCCCGCCCATCCAATGACCGACCATCGAGGCCCTGCCAGACATACACGAGGGCGCCATGATCCGCTCGGTTGCCTACGCGAAGGCGGTTCTCGCCGGCATGGCGGGCGCTATTGCCTGGGAAATCGCTGCCCGGCTTCTGATCTGGGCCGGCGTACCCTTCTTCGATCTTGTCATGACGCTTGGAACCCTGGTTCTTCCCGACGCAAGCCCATGGGCGTCCTGGCTGGCCGGTATGTCAGTCCACCTGCCTGTCGGAGCGATCTGGGCCGTCTTCTACGCCTACTTCTTCTGGTCCGTCCTGCCGCTGCGCCCGGTCCTGCAGGGCATGGTGTTCGCCTTCGTGCCCATGCCGTTGGCGATCTTCATCATGCATCCGCAGTTCGACCTCATGCACCCGCTGGTCCAAAGCGGCGAGATGTCCTCCTCAGGGCTGTTCGGCTTGAGCAACGGAGCGCACGAACCGCTCTCCATTGCCGTTGGCCACCTGATCTGGGGCACCGTGCTGGGCGGGCTCTACACGCGGCCTGTCGGCTATCGGGCAAACCGGCCGCCGCGCCTGAGATCCCGATCCATCGGAACACGTCACCCCGTCGGTTCGGCTTCCGCCCCGCCCGATCGCGGGTTCATGTTCGCCACTGGCATCGAATGCAGCTATCCCACCCTTGAGAAAGGGCGGTGGCGCATGGACCAGATGGAGGCCTGCGGCCATTACCGCCACTGGCGCACCGATCTTCAACTCGTGCGCGACCTCGGCCTGCACTATCTGCGCTATGGGCCTCCCCTGCACCTCATCCATCGCGGACCCGCACAATACGACTGGGCCTTTCTGGATGAGGTTACCGCCGAAATGCAGCGATTCGGGATCGTGCCGATCATGGACCTGTGCCACTTCGGCCTGCCCGACTGGCTGCAGAACTTCCAGAACCCGGAGGTGCCGCAAGCGCTCGCCGACTATGCCCGGGCGTTTGCCCGGCGCTATCCTTGGGTGCGGCTCTACACCCCGGTGAACGAGATGTATGTCTGTGCCAAGCTCAGTGCACTCGAAGGTCTCTGGAACGAGCAGTGCCGTGACGAGAGCGCGTTCGTCGCGGCCGTCCGCCACCTCGCCAAGGCCAATGTGCTGATGATGCAGGCGATTGCGGCCGAGCGCCCGGACGCCGTGTTCGTCAACAGCGAAAGCAGCGAGTTCTACCAGCCCTGCTGTCCCGATCCCGAGATCCGCCGCATCGCGGCTTTCGAGAACGAGCGGCGCTTCCTGCCGCTGGATCTCCTCTACGCCCATCCCGTGCACGAGGATATGCGCGCCTACCTCCACCGGCATGGCATGCCGGACGAGGAGTATGCCTGGTTCATGCAGCAGGACGTGCGCAGCCGCTCGATTCTCGGTGTCGACTACTACGAGTGGAACGAGAAGCTCATCGACAGCGCAGGCCACGCGCAGGCGCTGGGCGAGCTGTTCGGGTGGTACGCCATCGCCGGCCAGTACTACCGGCGCTATCGGCGGCCCATGATGCACACCGAGACCAACCGAATGGACGCCCGCGATGGGCCGCGCTGGCTCTGGCGGCAGTGGCACAATGTGGAACTGATCCGCCAGACGGGCGTGCCGGTCGTGGGCTTCACCTGGTATTCGCTGACCGATCAGGTCGACTGGGACATCGCGCTGCGGGAGCCGCTCGGCAACGTCAATCCTGTCGGCCTGTTCGACCTCAACCGCGATCCCAGAGTGGTTGGCCTCGCCTACCAGCATCTCGTGCGCCTCTTCGGAGCAGATCTCAGCGGGGCACCATCCATCGAGGCGGCGCTTGAAGAAGCCTTGAAGGTCTCAGCACGAGAGGCAAGACGGATCCATGCTTAGGATGCTCCAAGCCCATGGCCTCGATGCCGGCCCTACCCAACGGCCTCGTCTCGCAGGCGCTATCGCGGGCGTGCTGGCAGCGGTTCCGGCCCTGGCGGTCCTCGTCGGATTCCAAGCGCTTGACGCTCCTGCCCAGGCAATCGGCACGTCCGTGTTCGCTGCCGGTCTCGCCTTTGCTGGCCTGATGCTCCTTGGTGGGGCCCTGTACGGCTGGCTGTTCCAACGGGCGGCCAATGACCCACGGGGCGGTTGGCTCTTCGGAATGGCGTTCGGCTTCGTCCTCTGGATGCTCGGGCCGGTCCCGCTGCTGCAATGGCTACCGGACCAGCCCATCCTCCAGGGCTATCCGGCCACCGGTCTGCTGCTGTCCCAATTGTTCTGGGGCCTCGCTTTGGGGTTGGGGTTCCCACTCATCCACCGCCATCTCCACGTCAGCCTGGAAAACCGATCGGGCTTCGCATCCCAGTCCACCGGCCCGGAGGCGGCGGCCCAATCTCAGATGCTTCGGCCGCTCCCGCCATCCGGGCGCCCGCCGTGCTGAAAGACCCTGCCCTCTCATCCCCAGACCACGGTTGGGAACCTTTGTTCGGACGCCCCATCTAATAGGCAGAGATAGGAGCTGGCCATGCAAACGGCAGCGGTCGCGGCGACAGGGTTGGACGGGCTCGATGATGGGGCGCTGGTGGAGCGGGCGCGAAACCGGGACGGCGCCGCGGTGCGGCTCATCATGCAGAGGCACAACCGTCGGCTCTACCGTGTTGCCCGCAGCGTCCTCAACGATGAGGACGAGGCGGAAGACGTGGTTCAGGAGACCTACGTTCGCGCCTTCACCCATCTCGACGGCTTCCGTGGCGAAGCGCAACTCTCGACCTGGCTCACGCGCATTGCGCTCAATGAGGCATTGGGCCGACTCCGACGGCGGCGCATCACCGTTGGATTGAAGGACATCGATGCCATCAACGACCAAGGAGAGGCCCGCGTGATCTACCTGCCGTCGGCCCACCAGGACAGCGACCCGGAAGCCGCCGCCGCCCGGACCGAGGTACGGCGTCTGCTCGAACACGCCGTGGACCAGTTGCCCGAACACTTTCGTGTGGTCTTCATGCTGCGCGACATCGAGGAAATGAGCGTCGAAGAGACCGCTTCCCATCTGGGATTGAGGACCGAGACGGTGAAGACGCGGCTTCACCGCGCCCGGCGTCTTCTGCGTCAGTCCCTGGACAGAACCCTGGCGTCGGCCGTGTGCGACGTCTTTCCGTGCGCCGGCGCCCGCTGCGCCCGGATGACGGAGGCCGTGCTGACCCGACTTGGAATCGAACTTCCTCCGGACGAATGATCATGTCCCACGGTCCAATAGGACGCGGAACGGAAAAGAGGCCTGAATGGACCTGACCCAGCTCGTGGCCAACGCGATCCTTACGGCCCCGGCCGACGCCGTGGTGGCAACGGACCGCGATGGGATCATTCGCCTGTGAAACCCCGGCGCAGAGCGGATCTTCGGCCATCGCGCGGACGAGGCGTTGGGGCAGCCGCTGGACCTCATCATCCCGGAGCGCCTGCGCCCGCGCCACTGGGAAGGCTTCCACCGGGTTATGGCCACCGGCGAGAGTCATTACGGCGCAGGCGACCTCCTCTCGGTGCCGGGCATCCGGAAGGATGGACACCAGATCTCGCTGGAGTTCACCATCGTGCCGCTCAAGGACGAGCAAGGGCAGAAGCAGGGCCTCGCTGCCGTGATGCGGGACGTGACCAGCCGCTTCGAAGAAATCAGACGCCTGAGGGAAAAGCTGGCAGACGCAGCTGCACCCCCGAGTCCTCACTGACAGGCATGGCAAACCCGTTCTACACCATCGGGCACTCCACCCGTACCATTCCGGAATTCGTGGACCTCCTCCGCGAGGCGAAAGTCCGACTTGTGGCGGACGTCCGAACGGTTCCGCGCTCCCGGACGAACCCGCAGTTCAACCGCGATGTTCTGCCCGAGAGCCTCGCCGGCTACCAAATCAGATATGAGCACATCGCCGAGCTCGGCGGGCTCCGCGGCAAGCCGCATATGGTCGAGCCCTCTCCCAACACATACTGGCAGAATGGCAGCTTTCGGAACTATGCCGACTATGCCCTGACTGACACGTTCCGCGCGGGCCTCAAGAAGTTGCGCACTCTCGGTGGCGCGAACGTCACGGCCATCATGTGCGCCGAGGCGGTGTGGTGGCGCTGTCACCGCCGGATCATCGCCGACTACCTGCTCGCCTCAGGCTGCGCCGTGTTCCACATCCTCGGACCCGGCAAGATCGAGCCGGCGTCGCTCACGCCCCAAGCCTAGCCGTCCACAGACAGGATCCTCAATCCGGCTGCCGCCGCCGGATGAGCTCGAGCCATTGGATTTCCCATCATGCCATCCTACCTCTTGAGGTAACGTGGCCTATAGCTGGAGGAGATCATGAATCCGACCGCGTCCTACTGGTCCTATGAAGCCGTCCAAGCGCTGATTTCCCTGGTCAGGGAAGGGGCACCCGCCTCGGTGATCAGCCTCAAGCTGAAGCGCTCGATCACAGAAGTCCGGGCCAAGATCAGCGATCTTGGATTGACCCCGCCGGCCGAGGCCTGAGCGCGGTAGAGAAGGCGCGGGCCGGGACGTCCAGCATCCCCTTCTCGGCGGGCGAGAGGTGCCGAACCGCGCCCCTTGGCAGCTCCCCCATCCGCAATCCGCCTACATCGACGCGCACGAGGCGCAGGACCTCCGCGCCGACTGCACCGAGCAAGCGGCGGATCTGGCGGTTCCTGCCCTCGTTCAGGACGACCTCGAGCCAGGCATTGCGCGTGCCGGCGCGGAGCACTCTCGCCGATCGCGCGACGAGGCGCTCGCCGTCGAGCACCATGCCCGCCTGGAGCCGTTCCAGCATTGTCTCGTCCGGCAGACGGTCGATCTGGACGTGATAGACCTTCTCGACGTTCGACGCGGGATCGAGCACGTGCTGCGCCCAGCGCGTGTCGTTGGTCAGGAGCAGCAGACCCTCGCTCGCCTTATCGAGTCGTCCCACGGGCGCGACGAACGGCAGATCGAGCCCTTCCAAGCAGTCGTAGACCGTGGCCCGCTCCTGCGGATCGTCGCGGGTCGTGACCAGGCCACGCGGCTTGTTGAGCATCAGATAGACCTTGCGCCCGGCCACGACCGGCTGATCATCGACGGTGATGCGGGCGCGTCCGGGATCGACACGGGCCGCCACGTTGCGGATCGCCCGGCCGTCGACGCGCACGCGCCCCTCCGTGATCAGGGCTTCGGCTTGCGTGCGGGAGCAGAATCCGAGCTTCGACAGGGCGCGCGGCAGACTGACCACAGGGCCATTTCGGCGCCGTGCTCCAGCCGCGCCCCGCAATCGGGGCACTGGTTTCATGATGGTGCTGGTCCGGACGTCAGCTGGTGAAGAACTGCTGCGTGCCATGCGCCTCGATGGCGCCCGCGAGCCGCGAGAGCGCGTGCACATAGGCGGCGCTGCGCAGGGTGATGCCCTTGTCCCGGGCCAGCGCCCAGACGGCTTCCCCCTCCCGCTCTATCATGCTCTTCAGTCGCGCATGCACGTCCTCGACGATCCAGTAGTAACCCTGCCGGTTCTGCACCCACTCGAAGTACGAAACGGTGACGCCGCCGGCATTCGCCAGGATGTCGGGAAGAACGACGATGTTCTTGGCAGCCAGGATTTCGTCGGCTTCGGGCGTGACCGGACCGTTGGCGAGTTCGAGAACGACACGAGCCTTGACCCCGGGAGCATTGCCCTCATGGATCATGTCCTCCAGGGCGGCGGGAACGAGCAGTTCGCAATCGACTGAAACGAGGTCCTCGGCGGGAAGAGCGGAGACGCCGTCAGCCCCGGCAAGGCTCGTGACACTCCCCTGGCCCTTGGCTGCGAGCAGCTGGCCGATGTGGAGACCCGACGGGCAGTGGATCGCTCCCTTCGAGTCGGAGACCGCCACGATCGTGTATCCCTCGGCCCCGAGCAGCCGCGCGATGTGCTGGCCTGCGTTGCCGAAGCCCTGGATGGCTACCCGCGCTCCCGGCTCAAGCCCGAGATCCCGGGCCAGGCGCTGGACGAGATAGTAGCCGCCGCGAGCCGTCGCATCGTCACGCCCCAGAGATCCGCCAAGTGCGATGGGCTTGCCGGTGATCACGGCCGGCGTCGCCTCGCCCACGATGGAGGCGTACTCGTCGGCCATCCAGCCCATGATCATGGAGTTGGTGTAGACGTCCGGCGCAGGGATGTCCCGGTCGGGCCCGATGATCTTGGAGAAGGCCTGGACGTAGGCACGCGACAGGCGCTCCAGTTCGGCCTTCGAGAGGGTGTGGGGATCGACCTGCACGGCGCCCTTGCCGCCGCCATACGGCAGGTTCATCACTGCGCACTTGAACGTCATCCAGAAGGCGAGGGTCTCCACCTCCTCCATGGTCGAATCCGGGTGGAAGCGGATGCCGCCCTTGGTCGGGCCGCGGGTGTCGTCATAGCGGCAGCGCCAGGCCATGAAGGATTTGCGCGAGCCGTCGTCCATGCGGATCATCAGGCGGACCTTGGTGGTCTCACGCGGGTACTTCAACTTTTCGAGAACGTCCGCGTCGAGGTCGAGGTGCCGGGCTGCTTCGTCGAGGCGTGTCAGGGCCTGGTCCAGCATGGAGGCTGCATGCAATTGATCTCACTCCTGTGTGTTGTTGCAATTGGGGCAGGTTGCCGTTTGGGAACCTTAATGGCGGCTTCCGTTCCCGAGCGCAACATCCTGGTGAGGGCTGCGTCCATTTGCTGTTCCTGCCGGCCGCCTACTCCCTTCGCGTACGCCCCTGCAACCTTGCATTCGCAGGCAACAGGGCTATCTTGTTAGTGTCATGATCAAGCTCGTGAAAAATCTTCGCCTTCTGGCGCATGCGGGCTGCCTCAAAGCAGGCAGGTAAGCCCCAGGAGCCGGTTTGACCCGCTGTGGTCGCCGGCGCTTCGGGGCATCAGATCTCTCTCACGCAATCATTGAGCCGTCGCATGCGCCGTCGATGCGCGTGCCGGCCCGTCACGTCGGTCCTCCCTGCGGGAACGTGCGCTTGCGCGTCCGGCAGTCGACCATTCTGAGGAGGCTTTCATGAACACGCGGTACGATCTCCCCCCGATCACCCTCGCAACCAACGACTACAACCGTCTGCTGTTCACTGCGATGATCCGGCAGAAGCACAACCGGAGAAAGCCTGATTTCCTGCTCAAGGAGCTGCGCCGCGCGAAGATTTGCCATCCGTCGGCGCTGCCGGAGGATGTCGTCTCGACGAATTGCCGCGTGATCTATCGCATCGACAACGAGGTGAAGTCGCGTGCCCATCTGCTCGTCCATCCCGAAGACCTGATCTGGCCCGGTGCGGAGATCTCCGTGACCACGCCGCTGGGAACGGCGCTCCTGGGCCTGCGCGTCGGTGACCGCATGGCGTTCGTGGAGGATGGCAGGGTCCGCGAGGTGTACGTGGAAGGCATCGGCCTTCGCTTCCTCGATGACGGTTCGACGGTGACGCGCACCCCCGGCAGCATCACGTGGATCTGAGGTGAAGGAAGACATCGTGATCAAGCAGGAATGCCTTCCGCCCGTAACGATCTCGGCGGGCGATTACGACCGTCTCGCCTTTCTCGCATCGTTCGGCTTGAGCAGCCGGCGGGACCGGCCTGCAGCGGAGATGCTTGGCAACGAGCTGATCCGGGCCACAATCCTGACGCCACGTGCCATTCCGCCGTTCGTGGCCACGATGCACTCGAGGCTGGAGTTCCGCGATGATGTCACCTGGGATGTCCGGTGCGCCATGCTGGTTTATCCCGATGAGGATGACGGGCAGGCGGATTGCATCTCCGTGCTGTCTCCGGAAGGCGCGGCTCTGATCGGCCTCAGGGAGGATCAGTCGATTACATGGCGGACGCCGCAGGGATGGCGCAGCCTGACGCTCCTGCACGTCCTCCATCAGCCGCATGGACGGTTCGTCGAGCCATGGAGGGAAATCTCATGAGGCACGTCTACACATCCGTGCGAAGAAAGCCCCGCGCTTCCCGGAAAGCTTGAGGACTCTGCATCGCTCAACTGAATCACGAAAGGAGGATTGGAGTTGCCGAGCCAAGTGCTTGCTGCCGTCGTGCTGATCTTAGCGTGCTACTTTGTGTACCAAGTGGTCATTGGCTCAGGAACGGCGGATCATCCCGATGATCGCATGGGTCGGCTGTAGATACCCGAGGGTTCATGCTGCTCGCAGCTGCCGTCGGGCAGCGTTCATCTCAACAACGCATCGGCATGATGCGCCGTCAGCTCTTGGCATCCTGCCATGCGCAGAACGGTCTCGATCACGCTGTCGATGCAAGGTGACGCGGCGACCGCCACCTGGCCGAAGCCTGCCGGCCGAAGCGCCTCCGCCACGTTGCGGCTGATGGCGACGGCCGTCATGTGCGCGCAGGCATCCACGAGGCCGGCCGCGATGACCAGGCTGCAGAAGATCGCCGCCGTTCGCGCGGACAGAAACACCGCTCCGTCAATACGGTTCCAGGACATTTCGTGCAGGGCTCGTGCACTCAACCGTTCCACCGCACAGGCACGGTAGACGATCACCCGGTCGACCGAGAACCCGGCTGGAGCAAGGCCGGCTGCCAGGTCGACCGAGATGTCGTGGCCACTGAGGTGGAGCAGCCGCCCGACGTGTGGATCGACATGCCGGCGAACATGGGCGATAAGACTCGCGGCCGTTCCTCCTGCGGCTTGCACATTCGAGAAGCCGGCGACCTGCAGAGCCACCGCCGTGGCCGGTCCGACCGCGAAGACGCGCAGGTCACGGCGAACTCCCGGCATCTGGAGCAGTTCGCGCGAGCCATTGGCTGAGGTGAGCAGAACCGCCTGCGGCTTGGCCAGGACGTTCGGATCCCAGCGGACCGGAGTAATCCTCAGCAGCGGCTCGCCCAGCCACTCGACACCATTGGACTTGAGAACGGTTCCGAGCTCCTCGCACTGCACCTGCGGGCGCGTGAGAAGAAACCTCATCGGATCATCACCTTCGACACTCGCATCCCCAGCCCCTATTGCATCTGGACCGGCCTGAAGGCGCCGACGATCTTTGGGCCGACGGCCTCGACCTCGACGCACGCGTCGGGCGATCCGTCCACGCCGAGCAACGGCATCCTGTCGCCGACGCGCAGCCCGAGAAGGGACAGGCCGACCGGCGTGAGAATGGACACCTCGGCGGGCGGCCAGACGCGGTCGTCCGGATGGATCAAGGCTCGCTTTTCCAACGGGCCGTCACCACTGAGCCGATAGGTGACGAACGTGTCGAGCGTGACGATGTCGTCCGGGAGCTCGTCCGGTTCACGCACCGATGCGCGGTGCAACTCCTGCAGCAGGGGCATCGCGAGCGGATGCGCTTGCTCGGCGAGGTTCTCGGCCGTGCGTATCAGGCGGCGATGGTCGGAGCTTGCTATCGTGATCGGGGGCAGGTTCAGGCAAGTGTTCATGGCAATCTCCTTTGCGAATCCACATCGGGCATCCGTTGCAGCATCGGATGTCATGGGATGGTGCAACCGTCTGCGGGCAGAATAGGCAGTCTTGTCGCTCGGTCAGCATGATGCACAGGGCTCTCGAAGCCATGCGCCAACCGGTGCATGCCAGCCTTTGCGTTCATACCGGGACGGTTCGTCTCGGCCATTCATTTGCCGTCGGCAGCACTTCTGCCGGTTACAGCAGCCAGCAGGGCCAAGCGGCCGGCGACGGCCTCATGGCGAACTGTTCGCACGACTTTTCAGTGGCATGCGCGCTTATGCGGGCTGGTACTCCACGACTGCAGGTTCGCGCACCTGCAGCACCGTCAGCCGCTTCGACTCCCCGTTGCGCGTGGTCCAGTCAATCGACTTGCCGACGGGAAGCCCGATCAGGGCGGTTCCGATGGGGGTCAGTACCGAGATGCGTCCCTTCGAGATGTCGGCCTCGTTCGGATAGACAAGGATTACCGTCTGTACCCGACCCGTCACGTCGTCGCGGAAGTCGACCTCGCAGCCCATGCAGACGGTGTCGACAGGGTGGCGGCCCGGTGAAAGGACGTGTGCGCGGTCGAGCTCCTCGGCAAGTTCGGCTGCGACATCGGGCATCGTATTCGCGGCCGCGTTGGCGAAAACCGAGAGCTTCTCGTAGTCGGCGGAGGTCAGGATGATGCGGGGTTTGGCGCCGCTGATTTTCTTGGTCATGGGATGTTTCCTGTTCTGTTGGGCTGTTGGCAGGATTCAGGCTGCCGACGGTCCGGGATCGTTGTCGCCGTCATGAGTTGGCGGGTTCGGGATCTGCTCCGTCGTGGGGCGTCGCCGCGGCCTCAGCCGGACAACCTTCTCGTCCGGCAGCTCCGCGTCTTGCGACGGCGGTTCGTACGAAGGCTGATGCACGGCACGGTCTCCTCTGCTTTCAGCATTCTTTTGGGCGAGTGCCGACCTCAGCACCTGCGCCAGGAATTCTGCTGTGGGACGTTGATGATCGGGGCGTGCTTCGCCCATCCGCAGACTGCCCCGTCGGCCTCCGGCTTGAACGGGTTTGCGCTCCGCCGTGCGGAAAACAAGTTTGAAGAAGTGTTGAAGCATACCGCCGCACCGGATGCGCCAGCACCCGGCCTCACAAGATGTCCGAAGGTGTAAGGATCTTGCGCTCCCCCGAACTCGGGGTGCGGATGCACGTCGAGCTCGGGGCTACTTGCCCGCGATGAGGTTGCCTGCCCGGTGCAGGCCGCGATGGTATTGTGCGAAGCTCAACATAGTGTCCTTAAGCTGGGATACATTGACCCGTTTGTCAAACCGCATGGGCGCGGTGTGGCGGAATGTCCGGTTTCAGGACCTTCGCCAGGCTCACGCCAAACGTCGCTCGTCAGCACGATATAGATGGCTTCCGCGTCCTTCGCCGACCTGAGACGCGATGCGATCTCGCGGTCGCGCAGGCGGCGCACGACGCAGGCCAGGGCCCGCAAATGCGTGGAATCATCGCCGCCAGGGCTCAGCAGCAGGAACACAAGATCGGCAGGGATGTCGTCTGCGGCGCCGAAGTCCTGCGCGGGCCTGAGACGCGCGAAGACGCCGATGGGTTGCTCAAGACCGGAGATTACAGCGTGGGGAACCGCGACGCCGCGGCCGAAGCCAAAGCAAGACGCCTCTCCGCATTCCAGAGCCGCGTCGCGGACGACCTCGTGGTCCAGCGCTGCGCTGTCCGCCGCGATGCCGGTGAGTGCGTCGACGACGTGCCGGACGTCGCGTGTGCTCAGGCGTGAAATCACACGCGCAGGCGTGATCAAGGATACCATCATGGTGAATGCCATCATCAATGTCGACCCGGGTATACGGGCCGCCTCAAGCTTCCGGAGAACAGGGCGAAGACAATCGACCCGGGGCGACGCCTCCGCGCCGCCGCGGGCTTAACCGCCCGTTTGGAGAAGTCCTTTCCGGAACAGCATGCGCCGCATGAGAATGCGTGTGTTCATGGCATTATGGCAACGCTCGCCGGCAAGGTAAGTTCAAGTCCATCGTCTCTGACCGCCTGAGCTTGAACCCGTGCATCCCAAGCCTTATCTAAAGGATGTCATGATTACGCTGTGTCATCCTTCGAGTCTTCGCGCGGGGCGCCTCCAAGCAGACCATTGAACCCCGAAGGCCGACCTGCCCGTCGCGGCGGTCCGCTATTCGGGGTCATGACGATTCCTGAACAATCCTCGGATTCAAGACGCCCCTCCTGGGGCCGGCGCGGCATGCGCCCGTCAGGATCGTCCCTCAGCCTTCTGCATGCCGCGCCGCGCGGAGGAGAAGACATGACCGTGAATCGTCGACACTCGACCGAGCCGCTTTCTCCTTACCTGCAGCCATCGCCAACTGCTGGCCCATCGCCCGTTCCTGACGGCGATGGCCTCATTACGCTGTTGCCGTGGCGTCTGAGGCGGGAAGCGCTTGACCGCTCGTCTGATAACCAACCCCATGACCAGAACCGCAGATCACAGCGTCGGCCCGCAGGCGAGACGCCACTTCCGCTCACCGTCGCGGATGTGATGACGCGCGATGTGATCTCCGTTGCGACGGCCACCCCGGTGAACGAAATCGCCAGTGTGATGACCGGCAGGAGGATCAGCGCCGTGCCCGTCGTGGGTGTCGATGGACGTCTCCTTGGCATTGTCAGCGAGAGCGACCTGATCCGGCGGGCTGAAATTGGAACCCAGCGCCGGCGCTCCTGGTGGCGCAAGGTCTTCGCCGACATCGAGGCGGAAGCCGCCGACTACGTGCGGGCCCACGGTCGGAAGGCGTGGCACGTCATGACACCGCGTGTCGCAACGGCCACGGAAGACATGACCCTTGCGGATGTCTCCGACGTCATGGAGAAGCGGCGGCTCAAGCGACTTCCTGTCGTCCGAGGAAATGTTCTCGTCGGCATCGTCAGCCGCAGCGATCTCGTCAAGGCGGTGGCGCGCCACCGCGCTTCACCGTTCACCGAGCCCCCTGCGGACGACACGATCCTGCGGGACCTGACGGCCCGCGTGAAGACGGTGACGCCCTCTCACCGGCTCGTCCACATCTCGGTGCATCGCGGCAACGCGGACATTGCCGGGCTCGTGGACTCGGCGGCAGAGCGTGAGGCGATCCTCGTCGCAGCCGAGAACACCTTGGGGATCCGGTCGATCCAGGATCGGATGATCCTGCGATCCCGCTCCGTTTCGTGATGCCGGAGGAAAATCCGATGACGCGCCTTCGTGCAATCCTGAAGCACGCCCTCCTGTTCGGTGGTGTGTGCCTGGTGCTCGGAGTCCTCGGGGCAATGACGATCGAGTCTGGAAAGGTTCTCGGCATTTACGGCATTGCGGTCTTGGGCTTTGCCGCATGGGTGTCCTGGGACACGTTCCGGGTGCCCCGCGCGGGGCAAGATGTCCCGAAGTCCAGGAGATCTTTGCCATGAGGATCGCAACCCTTTGCGCCTGCACTCTCTCGTGATGGGCGTTTGGCGGGAAATGTCGTGCCTGCCTCAACCATGCTTGCCCCGCGATGGGCACAACCGATGGAGAAGATGATGAAACAGAACGAAACTCGGACAACCCAGAACGGTCCCGCATTGATCACCAGGCCGATTGAGAGCAGGCCAATGCGCGATGAGGCAATCGACACAACCGCCAACAACCCGGCGGATCTCGACCGAAGGCTCGATCTGGCACTGGAAGAAACCTTCCCCGCCAGCGATCCCGTGTCGATCATGTGTTGTTGACAGCGCGAGCTTCATCCAGCTCGCGCCCGTTGCCTCGCCTTCTCTCGGCCGTAGCACCTGCGGCCGGCGGCCCTTCTTAAGCGGAGCACACCCGGCTTCACCGGACCTTATGCGGGATCACGCGCCACGGCTCTCCAGATAGACCCTGGCCGCTCTGACGGCGGCATCGCACTGGGCCGTTGTGCCGCCGAGGATCGCTTCCGGAGCGGTGCGGCCGATCCAGACGTCGAGCGCGGTCGTGACGACCCAAAGCGGCTCGGCCATGGCCCGGTCGGCCAGCTTCGGCAGGGAGGATGCGGCGCAGGTGCGAACGTCGGCGATGACGGCCTGAGGGGCGCGGACCC
Organism: Microvirga sp. 3-52; assembly: GCF_018383585.1. Taxonomy (GTDB): domain Bacteria; phylum Pseudomonadota; class Alphaproteobacteria; order Rhizobiales; family Beijerinckiaceae; genus Microvirga. Next base: position 82,740 of record NZ_JAHAMK010000014.1, on the reverse strand, counting down.
GGGCCAGGCGCTCGCTCATCTCCGCCTGGAGCGGATCGACGATCAGCATGCTGACGATGGTCGCCAAAAGGTCTTGAAGCATTCTCACCTCTGTGCCGGCGAACGGATCGAAGGAGATCCGACATCACGCAAATGCCGGCATGGCTCGCGTCAGAGGGGCCCGGATCGGGTCCTCTGAGATGTAAGAACGGCGGGCGACGGTTCAAGGCTCGGCCATTCGCTCTGCCGGGAATGACCCCGAAGATCATGATGGCCCTATAATCCTGACGCGAAGAGGAAATTCCGCTGCGACCAAACGTACTTACGTGATGAGGACGGAAGCCTCAAAGTTGCCTGGATTGCTCCTGTATGACCCAACCCGTGTCGGAAGCGATTTGCGGATCGGATCATCAGCCTTATGAGCAGCCCGCCTCAGTCTCGAAGTGACTTCACCTTTCCCTGGTCTGTGGATCAACAACCGCAACACGGCCTCATCGACAAGCTCGAACATTTCTACAGGCTCTGCCTTCTGCGCTGGCAATTCATCGAGACCTGCAGGCAGGCGGCGCGCCCCGCGCTGGAGCGCACCGGCGCCGTGCTCGACCGGACCGTTCTCGCCACCGCCCTGATCGTTTTACCCAAGGTGTTTGCCCGATGGGATGCGCTGCGCCCCGCTCTGCTCTCGCACACGCGGACGCTTCTGCCTTTCATTCCGATGGCCAGCGCTGAGAACAAGGCGCTGGAGTCGGATCCGGTTTGGGAACTCCTGGCCGAGTTCCAGGCGCTTGTACCGGACCAGCAGGACAAGGCCGCCAAGAACCTCGCTCTCCTGTGGGATCATTTCGAGCACATGTTCGGGGGCTTGAGCGGCTTCCTGGCGGAGCCGCAGGTCGAGCAATCCCTGTATCTCGACAAGCTGATGACGGCCTCGCGGAGGATGAAGGTTGCCCGCGGGTCGGACGTGGCCTTTCATTACGTCACGGTTGAGCTGATGCGGCATTACGTGCATTGCCTGCAGCTCGGACGGTCGGACCAAGCCGCGCTGTCGCTGGCATCCGCGGTCGCGGCCCTGATCAACCGCGGGCGCATGATGACGCCGGCGATTACGGCCGATGTAGCGTCACATCAGACGCAGCATGCGGCGGCCGCGTGAGCTCTAGGGCATCGGACGGTTAACCGGACGAATATCCAGCTGCCTTGAGGTAGTTCCAGCATTCTTGCGGCTCAAACAAATCGCAGATGCCGCCGAGCGCGCGCCACAGCGCGTCGAAGGTACGCGCCTCGGCCTTGCGCAGGTGTGCCTTGATCTTGGCGAAGGCCTGCTCAATTGGATTTAGGTCGGGCGAATAAGCAGGCAGGAACAGGAACCAGGCCCCTCTTTGCTTCAGGCACTGGGCGGCCTTCTCGCTCTTATGGACCGCGAGGTTGTCGAGGATCACCACATCGCCGGATCTCAGCGTCGGAGCAAGCTGCGTCTCGACGTAGATGTCGAACGCAGACCGGGTGATCGGGCCATCGATCACCCAGGGCGCGCTCAGCTCATGGCAGCGCAGGCCTGCGATGAAGGTGTGCGTCTTCCAGTGCCCAAAGGGAGTGCTCGCGCGTAACCGCTCTCCCTGGCGAGAGCGTCCGCGCAGGCGGGTCATCTTGGTGTTGACGTACGTCTCGTCGAGGAACACCAATCGGTGCGGCTCTTGGCGCATGCGCGGCTGGCGCTGGCCTACCCAGACCCGGCGCTCATCCCGCACGTCGGCGCGTACGCACTCCGCCGCCATCAGGTGTTTTTTTATACGTGAAGCCACGCCGGCACAGGAAGCGCGAGAGCATCGCGGGAGCCGCAACGATCCCGTGCTCGTCCAGAAGCCGGGCGGCGAGCTCGGGCATGGTGATGGCCGGCTCGGCCTCGACGGTCTGGATCAGGAAGGCCTCACAAGCCATCAGCTTGCCGCGTCCGGGCGGGCGGCCCTGACGGGCCGGCGCGAGGGAGCCGGAGTGCCGCTGGCGCTGCATCAGCTTGATGGCGCAGCTGTCACTGACCCCGAAGTGGCGGGCCGCCGCCCGGCAGGAATGGCCCGCCTCGACAAAGTCGGCGACCCGCACCCGAAGATCGAGAGAATAGCAGTGACCCATGATCCACCTCCCGGTCCAGAGAGTGAATCATGGATCGCGCCAGCCCAAAACCCCGGGAGTCAGATTTCTCGTCCGATGCTCTAGCGCATCGTGCGGTGTCGGGATGAGTCCACGCAACGAGAATGCCTGAGAGGCAGCGCACCTCTCAGGCATATTCCGGAGTCAATTTCAGGACGTTAGCGGCAGCGGCGCACGCGACGCGTGACGATGTCGCCGTCAGGTTCTTCCTCGCGGATCACAACGGTCCGGCAGCGATCGATGCTCCCGGTCGACAGGTCGTCCCGGTCATAGACACGACGACGTTCGATGTAACGGCGCTCATAGCGGTCATTATCCGGCCCAACGCGAACGTTCGGACCATCGGGGCCGATGCCGAACTGCACTTGAGCAGATGATGGGGTCGAAGCGGCGATAGTCGATCCAAGTAAAGCAGCAGCTAATAGCCAAGTTGATTTCTTCATCAATCCATCTCCACGTCTGTGGCGCATGGAAGTTCAACGCATTACTTTGCTTTACGTTTCATGGAATGAAAATGTCTCTTGGGACCTGCCGCGCAACCTTCCATGCTCAGCGCGGCGCCGCCTCGATGTCGTTCTGCTCGACGACCCGCTCGATCAGCTCCGCCTGGCTCTTGATGCAGTACAGCGGGACGCCTCCTGCCGTCGACGGCAGGAGGCGCAGAACCCGGAAAAGGTCGTTTGGCAGATTATGACTGGTCGATCGGGGCCTCACGACCTCTCCGACTTTGAACACATGCTCCATCATGGCACCCTCCAGGAACCAGGGGACGAAGCCATCATATCAGCCCCGCGCTCCCACCGTGAGGCTTTGTCGGGAAAAAGGGCGGTTCTTGTGGGGCAGCCCCGGCGATCAGATCGGACCTCTCGGGATGTCGTGCCAGTAATCCCGCATCTCCTGCTCACGCTTGCGATCGGGCCAGACCTGATCGTCGCCATAGAACGATGGTGCGCCCTGGACCTGGGCTGCCGTCACATCGGTGCGATATCCCTCGAGCTCCTTGTCGTAGGACAGCTTGTCCCACGGGATCGTATGATGATGAACCCCGATCCCCAGGAATCCGCCGAAGGTCACGTCGACATAAAGAACCCGTCCGCTCACCTTCTCGATCAGCAGGCGCTTGATGGTGCCGATCTGGGTCTCCTCCGAGCCGTAGACAGCCGTGCCTTCCACCCGGTCGCTTTCGATGACCGGATGCCACGCTGCCGTCTGATTGATCGGACCCCAGAGATAATAGCCGTTTTCGATGAGTCCGGCTGCCACGACGGCGCGGCTGACATTGAGCGTCCACTCGTCATCAGGGCCGACCTGCCGGCTGAGAACCCAAGGTCCATGTTCGGCCGGCAGCATTTCTCCCGTTGCACTCTCCGTGAAGCCGCGAAGAGCGGGGGTCGTCGTGGACTGGAACACATAATACGTTCTCATGGGCGCCTCCCATCCGACAGGATCGACCGCTCCGCACCCCTTCCCTCATGGCCGCATTCGTCACGCATGAGGTGATTTAAGTTTCAACCTCAAGGTCTTGAGCGCGGTTCCTCACATCTGCGAAAATCGAGGCGCGACGCTGCCTTGCCCGGCCCGCTTTGCAGCGTTGGAGTGCAGGTCTTTCGGTGATAGGCTCTCCTCAGGAAGCGCTTCGGAACTCAAGGAAGGAACAAGTGGTCGCAGACTTGGCAATATCCTTGCTCGTCGTTCTGGCCGGCGCCGTCGGGATGCTTCTGATGCTTCTCACATGGTTCGGCGGCAGAACCATCACGCCTGAGATCGAGGACGATCTGGACCCCATTCTGGGGGCACGGGACCCTATGGCCATCTACGAATCCCATGGCCCGTTCATCCCCATGCCCAGCCATCTGAAAACCAGCGATCAGATGATCGACTGGATGACTAAGGAACTTCCCAAGCTCACGGCGGAAATCGCGAACCCTCGGACGTAGAGCGTCGTTCCTCGGGAAGCCGGGACCACGTTTCAACGGCGTGACCCTGCGGGTCGCTGAAGCCAACCTCTGGATTGCGCATGATGCACCAGCAGGCGGCGCGGCCCGACATCAGAGGATGGGGATCAGTCTCAGTCGCAGCGTCGGACCCGCCGCGTGACGGTACGGCCCCACTCGTTCTCTTCCTGAATGGTGATGTTGCGGCAGCGGCTCTCGTAGCGGCGCTCTTCACGCAGAGCGTCGCGGCGGCCAGCCTCGTAGGCGCGGGCACGATCGTCCTGCCGACGCTCGCGGCGCTCGCGGCGCTCGTAGCGCTCCTGCTCGGGATCACGCACGCCGACCTGCGGGCGACCATCGGGTCCGATGCCGAATTGGATTTGGGGCTGGGCCAGAGCGGGCGAGGCAACGAAGAGACCTGACCCGATTGCAGCGACGGCAAGGAAAACGATTTTTCGCATCTGAAAAGTCCTGTTCAACAATCGCAGTCCAACGCCCGCTCACAAATGTGGTTCCAATCCGCAGCCGCCGTCAGTGAATTGCTCAATGAAAGACGATGAAAGTGATAGCGTTTCAGGGAAACATCAAGGCCGAGGTCAATACACTCGCGGCATAAGCCATTGCAATCAGAAGCGGCGCAAGCATCGCGGCTGAGGCAAGCAGGAATACTGACAAGCTGAGGCTGCGCATGATGTGGCTCCTTCAATCGTGAAGCTTGCAGCCTACCCGGAACCTGGGCCGCAACATGGCACAACCTTGGCCAAACATAAGATGCTCTGCAAAGATGAAGCTCTTATATAGCCTTACGGAGCGACGATGAGCATGCTCCGATCTTACCGATCACAAGCATCCGACAGCGGGGCATCGGCTCTGTCGCGCGGTGTTGGCCGCGTCGCGATGTAGAGGGCAACACTGCCCATGATGGCTGCGAGAATGACGGGCAGGATTCGGCTTTCCGTGAGCCACAGGATCAAGACATACGACAGGGCGAGTGCGACCAGTGCATAGATTTTCGCGTGCCGCGGAATGGCCCTTTGGTCGCGCCACACGGTCAGCAGCGGACCGAATTGGGGATGGCCGTACAGCTTCTCGGCAAGAGCCGGATTCGACCGGGCGAAGCACCAGGCTGCCAGAAGCACGAAAGGTGTCGTGGGCAGGACAGGCAGGAAAATGCCAACGATGCCGAGCGCGAGGCTTGCATAACCCAGGCAGAGATAAAGTCGACGCATCATCCGGCTTCTCGCATGGACGGATCCGGAATGAGCATAACGCTCCAGTCTCTCATTCCGTGCCTTTCACGTTTCCTGCGCCAACATCGTCTCGACGCTTGCAGCGATCTCCAAAAGCCGCCGGTCGTGACCATTTCGCGCCACGAGCATGAGGCCGACGGGCCGTTCGGTGTCTCGAATCGGCAGGGAGATGCCAGTGAGATCGAACTGGTTGCCAAACATGGTGTTTCGCAGGATCAGACCGTCGGTTTTGTTGTAGAGCTTGTCGTCGGCTTCGAGAGGGGCGGTCAGGGGCGCTGCGATGGCGGTGGTCGGCAGCACCAGAACGTCGAGAGACGACAAACGCTTGTCCATGGCTGCGACAAGCGCCTGTCGGCGGCGCAGCATGCGGATATAGACCGGCGCCGGTACGGTGCCGCTGCGCGCGATCCACCAGCGTACGCGCGGATCCATTTCCGCCGCCTTCGTGTCCAGCCAATCCGCATGAACCTCGGATGCCTCGATGGACGCGATCGAGGCTGTGATGGTGGTGTCCGCCATGGCCTCGAGCAGATCCTCGATGCCGTGATCGAGGATCCTGGCACCTGCTTTCGACAGGAGCGTCAGCGAAGCCTCGAAGGCCTGCTCCACCATCGGCTCGGTTTGCGAGAACAGACGTCCGCGTGGAACGCCGATGCGCAGGCCCGCCAAGGGGTGCGGATTCAACACGCGCGGCTCTTCGCCCGCCATGACCGCATCAGTGAAGGCGCAGTCCTGCACGGAGCGAGCCAGCGGCCCGATGGAATCGAGGCTGGGCGCGAGCGGAAACGCGCCGTCCAGCGGCACGCGATGCGCGGTCGGCTTGAAGCCGACGACGCCATTGAGCGCGGCCGGAATGCGTACGGAACCGCCGGTATCGCTGCCGATGGCGATCTCGCTCGTGCCTTCCGCCACGGAGACGCCGGCTCCCGAGGACGAACCACCCGGAATTCGCAACGGATCGGCGGCGTTTCCCGGCGTGCCGTAGTGGGGATTGAGGCCGAGGCCCGAGAAGGCGAACTCCACCATGTTGGTCTTGCCGATAATGACGGCACCCGCCTGGCGCAGACGACGGACGACGATAGCGTCCCGGTCGGCAGGAGGTGCATCGCGCAGGGCGATCGAGCCCGCAAGCGTGGTCTCGCCCGCCACATCGAAGAGGTCCTTGATCGAGACGATTGCGCCGTCGAGCGGACCGAACGAAAGGCCCGCGCGATGTCGCGCGTCGGATGCATCGGCGGCGATGCGCGCCGCGTCCTCATAGACGCGCAGGAACACCCGCTCGTCGGCCGCGCGCCCGGCAAGGCGCGCCAGAATGGTTTCGAGCTTGTCTCTGATCGTCGTCATGAGGGCACCGGATGAGAGGACATTGGTTTAGAGCGTCAGCCGGGAATGACACCAGTGCATTCCCTCCGCCGTCATGGCCGGGCCTGTCCCGGCCATCCCGATTGTTCGAAGCGCCGCGCTTAACCGATCGAGATCACCGGCACAAGGCTGGTGGTGACGGGGCGCGTTATCCTCGAGCTCATAGGCTCCTAAAGCTGACGTCCTCTTCCCTCAACGGGAACGACACGGCGTGTAACATGCGGTTCCTCATCACGACGCATAACGCTCGCGGACTTCATCCACGTCGTTCTGATCGGATGCCATGGTGGAAATCGGGAAGGTGATGACGCAGCGGATACCCGTCGGTGCGAAATCGAGCTTGATCTCGCCTCCCAATTGCTGTGCGAGGCCGCGCTGAATCAGCTTCGTTCCGAAGCCCTGACGCTCGGGCTTCTTCACGGGCGGGCCGCCGCTCTCGACCCATTCCACGAGAAGCGCAGGCTGGCCTGCAGCTGCGGTGACGGCCCACATGACATGCACCTTGCCGTCCGGAACCGACAGGGAGCCATACTTGACGGCGTTCGTCGCCAGTTCATGGACGGCAAGGCCCAGGGCGAGGACGGCACCCGGATGCAGGTTGATCCGAGGGCCCCGCAGGCGGATGCGCTGCCGCATGCCATCCTGATAGAGCTCCAATTCGTTCTTCAGCACGTCTTCCAGAAGCGCGCCCTGCCATTGGGTGGCCGTGAGAAGGTCATGGGTTTTGGCCATCCCATGCAGCCGGTCCATGAACGCGTTCCAGGCGGCCGGATCGCTGCTCTCGGCTGAACGCCTGGTCAGGGACGCTATCGATTGAACGGTCGCCAGCGTGTTCTTGACCCGATGATTGAGCTCGTGAAGCAGAAGCGCCTGCCGCTCTTCGGCGAGGCGGCGCTCGGTGATGTCCTGAGACACACCGACCATGGAAACCTGTCCGTCGGGTCCGCTTTTCATGCGGCCGCTCATCCGTATCCAGCGCTCGCTCCCATCGGGCCAGATCGCGCGATGTTCCACGTGCAGATCCGAGCGGGTTGCGAGGGCATGCGCGACGGCTTCCGCCTGCATGCTGCGGTCGTCGGGATGAATCGACCCGACCAGATCCGCATAGGAAAACGGCTCGTCCGGTCCGCGGCCGAAATTCGCCCTGCAGAGCGGGGATGTGGTGAGCGCCCCCGTGGCGGGGACGAACTCCCAGGAGCCGAGATGCCCGGCATTGAGCGCCAGGCGCAGGCGCGCCTCGCTCTCGGCCATATGGGCGAGAACCACTTCCCGCTCGCGCTGGTGCTGTCGGATGCCGGCTGCAGCCTCTACGAGCGCCTTCTTGATCGTGTCGAATTCCAGAACCCGCGTCGTCGCCGGATCGGCAACCTCGTCTCCACGCCCGAGGGCCCGGGCTGCAGCCACGAGCTGATCGACCGGCTTGGCGATGGAACGGGAGAGCAGAACCGCCAGGAGAATGCCGCCGAGAATGACGGCTCCGAGGATCGTGAGCCAGAACAGGGGGCGCTGAGCCGATTTGGCCAGTTCCGTTTCCGGTATGCTGAGAACGAAGGACCAGCCATAGGCCGGGGACTGGCTGAAATAGGTGCGGACCGGAATTCCGTCCAGGGTCACGCTCTGGAGATGTCCTTCCTGCGCGGCCGCAAGGGCGTCCTGAACATTGGGGCTTGCGGGCCGCCCCACGTATCGCTCCGGCGATCGGGAGCGGGCCACGATCTTTCTGCTGCGATCGAGCACCGCGGCATTCCAGTCGCCGGCGATCCGTTGATCCCGAATGATCTCCTGGAAGACATCCGGCGTGATCGCCAGCGACAGGATGTAGGCAACCTTTTCATTGAGAATGACCGGGGCATCGATGGTGACCAGACGCTGCCCCGTCAACGAGCCCGCAAAGAGGTCGGATACATGCGGCTTGCGGGTTTCCTGAATGCGCCGCAGCACATCCGGGCGATTGCTGTTCGGCAGGATCACGCCGTAAGGCACGAGGGTGTTGAAGAGAACGCGACCACCGGGTTCGAAAAGAGCGATCCAGGAGGGTTCGGCGAGCCCGGTGTTCTTCGCACGGTGATAAAACTCTTCGAAATCTCCTTTGGCAAGGCTGGACGACTGCGCCAGAACCTGCAGCGCCACCACAGATTTCTCGATTTCACGATCGAGCGAGAGGCTCAGCGCACGGGCCGTCTCCTGCATGCGCAGATCCGTGGCCTGCCGCTCGGCCCGGTAGCTTGAATAGAGCCCTGCAGCAGCCACGAGAATGGTCGGCAGGGCGAGAACGAAAACCAGCCCCCACAGCACCTGCCGTAACGACGTGCGGGCCCCTTCAGGAAGATGCCTGTTCGGTTGTCGGGTTCTGTCTGCCGCCTCGGGTTCCCGGTCGGCCATGCTAGCTGTCCTGAACCGGAATCAGGACGCGCACGAGCGTGGACGGATCCTCGCGCGGCCACTCCACATCAGCATCGAGCTGGCGCGCCAGGGCTTTCAGGATGGTGCCGGAGGCGCCTTTCCGCGCTGCCTCCTTTTCCTCCAGGCTGAAGGCATCATCCGAGAGTTGGAAGAGCAGGGTCCCGTCCCTGACGTGGAGCACGAGCTTCAGCTGTCCATGACGCTCCTTGTAGGCATGCGTGAGCGCGTTGACGACGATCTCGTTGAACAGGAGTGCCATGGGGGCCGCCTTCGCGGCTTCGATCTCCACGTTCTCGACTTCGAATTCCGGCGTGATCCTCACGCCCGAAAGAGACGAGGTCAGCTCCTGGCATAATCCTTTGGCGAAACTCGAAGCATCGAACCGTGTCGACCCCTGCCTGTCATAGAGGTCGCGATGGGCGGCGCCGAGGGCCTGCATGCGCTCCTTCATGCGACCGAGCGCCTGGCGCACATGCTCGTCCTCGGCCTGACGGAACTCAATGCCGACCAGGGAGAGCAGCAGCTGGAGATTGTTCTTCACCCGATGATCGAGCTCATGCAGAAGCGCCGTGCGCTCGTCGAGCATCTGCTGCAGCGCTTCCTGTGCCCGTTTTCTCTCGCCACGCTCGCGGGCTTCCGCCAGGGCGCGCAGGATCGTGGCTGGCAGGCGGTCGAGCTTGTCCTTCAGCACATAATCCGTCGCCCCGCGCTTCAGGGCCTCGACGGCAACCTCTTCGCCAAGGGCGCCCGAAACGAAGACGAAAGGCGTGGCCCGGGAGATCTCCCGGGCGATCTCGAGGGCATTCAGGCCATCGAAGGCAGGCAGGAGGTAATCGGCGAGAATGAGGTCCCAGCTTTCGTCCCGAACCGCCCTGGTGAACTCGTCGGCGGATACCACGCGCTCGATCGAGACGGAAAGATCGGCGTCGATCAAGGCTTCCGTCACCAATTCAGCATCGAGAGCGCTGTCCTCCAGGAGGAGGATGCGCAGCACCCGATCGGACTGGATGACGGACGGCCGATCCATCGACGCTCCTAAGCTCCATCGCGCCGCGGCGGCGGCTCGTTGAGGATGGCCCAGAACACGCCGAGGTCCTGGATCGCATCGAAGAATTCCCGGAAGCCGACGGGCTTCACCACGAAGGCGTTCACCCCGAGCTCGTAGCTGCGCACGAGATCGCTTTCCTCCCGTGAGGAGGTGAGCATGACGACCGGCGTCTGCCGCAGGTGTGGATCGGCCTTGACCGTCTCCAGCACCTCGAGCCCGTCGACCTTCGGCAGCTTGAGATCGAGCAGCACGACGGCCGGGTCGCTGGTGTTGCGGCTCTCATGCGCGCCGCGGCGATAGAGGAAATCGAGCGCCTCCGCGCCGTCGCGCACCACGACGACCTCGTTGGCGAGCTGGCTCTGCTCCAGGGCCGCCATGGTCAGTTCGAGATCCTTCGGATTGTCCTCAACCAGGAGGATCGGTTTCAACTCCGGCATTCACGCCGCTCCTTCATCATGATCCGGCAGGGCGATGGAGAAGGTCGCTCCCTTGTCGAGCTCACCTTCGGCCCAGGCCCGGCCTCCGTGCCGTTCAACGATACGCCGAACATTGGCCAGCCCGATTCCCGTTCCCTCGAATTCTTCCATCCGGTGGAGACGCTGGAAAACGCCGAACAGCTTGTCGATGTACCTCATATCGAACCCGACGCCGTTGTCGCGTACGGAATAGATCGTCTCCCCATCCTTGCGGGTGGAGCCGATCTCGATGCGCGCTTTCTCCCGGGTGCGGGTGTACTTTACCGCATTGTCGAGCAGATTCTCAAATACCAACCGGATCAGCACCGGATCCGCATTCACAGGGGCCAAGTCCCCGACGATCCACTGGATCCGGCGGCCACCATGCTCCACGGCCAGCTTCTGCCTGATCTCGTTGACGAGGGCGGCGACGTCCACCGGCCGGGGCTTCAGGGCCGTGCGGCCCATATGCGAGAAGCGCAGCAGGTTGTCGACGAGGGTGCCGGCCGTGTAGGCGGCCTCGATGATCGTGTCGACGTAGCGCTTGCCCTTCTCGGACAATTCGCTCGATTCCTGCTTCTTCAGGAGCTCGGAATAGCCGACGATGTGCCGGAACGGGGCCCGCAGGTCGTGGGACACCGAATAGGAGAACGCCTCCAGTTCCTTGTTGCTGCGGCGCAGCTCCTCCGAGAGCGATGCCAGCTCCTCGGCCCGGCGCAGGACGATTCCCACGATGGCGTTGCGCAGCTCCTTGACCGCCTCGACCTCGCTCCGGTCCCAGGACAGGGAGCGGTTTCGCACGGTCTCCTTCCAGGTCTCGAACGAGCGCCTGGGATGGAGCCTCAGGCTTCCCGCCTCCTCCTGAACGGGCTTTTGCGGATTGCCGCCCCATTTGACGGTCTGCACGACCTCGGGACGGAACCAGAGCACGTAGCTCGCATGCACCTTCGAGACCGAGATGGAAAGAAGGCCGCTCGCCCGGTCGGCATAGGCTCTCGCCGCGGGATAGACGTCCGCCAGGTTGTCGGTGGCGAAGACATCCTCCTGATGGGATTGCGAGATCCAATCGACCAGCGCCCTGACCTGATCCTTGTTGGGGGCTTGCCCCATGCACCAGCAATGGTCCTGCGTCAGGACGGCCGCCCCTTGCGCGCCCGCCAGCATCATCAGATCGTCCGCATGATTCACCAGCCCTGCGATGAAATGCTCCTCCGCCGCCATGTGGGCGAGAAGCCGCGTCTGCACGGCGCCGAGGCGCACCCGGTTCTCGGCCAGTGTCGTGTTCTCCCGCGCCTCCAGCTGCAGCGCGAAGATCTGCGTCAGGAAATCGCAGGCGTTGCGCACCTGGAGCGAGACCCGCTTCGGCTCCTTGTTGTGGCAGGAGATCAGGCCCCACAGACTGCCGTCGCGCAGGATCGAGATCGACATGGAGGCGAGCGTCCCCATGTTGCGCATGTATTCGAGATGCACCGGCGAGACGCTGCGCAGAACCGAGTCGCTGAGATCCAGAGGCGCGGGATCGCGCGACTGGATCGGAACGGGCGTGTAATTGGCATCGGGAATGATACGCAGCCGATTGCGCCGGTAGAGCTCTCGCGCCTGGGCCGGAATGTCGGAAGCCGGGAAGCGTAGGTCGAGATAGGACGGCAGAACCTCGTTGCGATCCTCGGCGATGACGGTGCCGTTCCACGCGTCGTCGAACCGGTAGATCAGGACCCGGTCGAAGCCGGTCATGCGGCGAATGTCCTGCGCGGCCAGATGGCACAGGACTTCGACGGTGGGCGCTCCCTGCAGCTGGCCCACGAAGCGGCGCAAGGTGGGATAGAGCGAATCGATGCTGGAGACCGCACCCTGCGGCGGCTCCTCCAGTTCCAGAATCGCGCAATCGCCCGAGCGGGAGATCGCCGTCTCGAAGAATCGTTCCTCCTGCGCCGTCCTGACCTGGATGGTCCGGACGAAGCGGGTGCTCCCCGCCGATGGCGGATCATCCAGCTGCGCGGCGAATGCTGCGCTCAAGGCCGGCAGCACCTCTTCGAAGGGACGGCCGAGAACATCCTCCGGATCGAGGCCGAAGACTTCGGCGATGTTGGCGCTGGCATAGGCGATCGTCCTGTCGGACAGCCTGATCGCCACGAGAATTCCGTGCGGCTGGACGCTGCCCGGAATGTGGATCGGCTCCCGGTCGCAGGCGGTCAGATCGATGTCTTGCGGCGATTGCAGGGTCATGGGGTCTCGCACAGCCAATGATGCATCACAGTGAAGGTATCTTGCGCGGCCCCGACGATGAGATCGTCCGCCTCCGGCGACGAGGCTTTCAGGAGCACCGCGCCGAACGACTTCCACATCGCGGCAATATCACGTCCATAGCTGCGGAAATAGGCGCAGCCCGTTTCCGCCGTCAGGCCAAGTCGGTTCTCCACCTCGCGCGCGATGATGGCGCCACCGAGCGTCGAGCCCTCGACCACGTACATGCTCCCCAGCACCGCTTCAGGCGCCGGCAAGGGCATGAGAGGCCGGCATTGTGGCAAACGGATGATGTCGTCAGACTTTAGTCCTAGGGCCTCGAGATCCCTGGCGAGAAGCTGCGTCTTGCAGCGGCTCTGAAAAAATTTCCGGTCGGCAATCCTGCCGGCGGCCTCGCTCTCCCAGGCCGTGTGAAAGCCGTAGAAGCGGATCAGCAGATCCCTGTAAGCGTCGCGCGATGCGATTCGGCGGTCGAGATCGATGGCGGCCTCGATCCGGTCATGCGCCGGGCGGGTTTCGATTTTCAGTCGTTCGAGAAGCGTCATGAGATCTCGTCCACAGGGCGGCCCAGCCTTCGGGTGGCCATTCGTTCGGCCATTCCCAATCCGTCGTGGATCAGAACGGCGAGCAGAGCAACCACCAGCCCCCCCTGCAGCACGAAAGCGACGTTGTTGGATTGAAGGCCCGCGATGATGACCTCGCCCAATCCCTTGGCCGCAACCGTCGAACCGATGGTGGCGGTGCCGAGGCTGATGATCACCGAAAGACGGATGCCGGCCAGGATAACCGGCAGAGCGAGCGGCAGTTCCACCTGCAGCAGGCGCTGACGGGGGTTCATGCCCATGCCCTTGGCCGCCTCCAGGGTCTGGGGGGATACTTCCATAAGGCCGGTGAGCGTGTTCTCGAAGATCGGCAGAAGGCCATAGAGGAAAAGCGCGATGAAGGTCGGCTTTTCCCCGAAGCCCACGAGCGGCACCGCAATCGCCAGAACCGCGATGGGCGGGAAGGTCTGGCCGATATTCACGAGGCTGCGCGACAGCGGCAGGAATTCCTGGCCCGAAGGCCGCGTGACGAAGATGCCGAGCCCCACGGCCAGGATCGTGCTGGCCAGCGTCGCCAGAAACACGATGCGCAGATGCGACAGGGTCAGGGCGAGCAGGCTGCCCTGGTTGTAGATCGCCGGAGCGTCGTTCGTGGTCAGTGGCTTGAACGCGAAGGCGAAAAGCTGCGGCGCCGTGACGAAGAGCACCAGCAGGAGCAGCGCCGCTCCGCGCAAGGCGAACGACCGCCCGCTCATGCGAGGGACCGCCCGTGTTCCATGATGCCCTTCACGCTGACCCGCCCGACGAGAGCACCGGCGGAATCCGCGACCGGCATCACGTCCCGTCCCGTCCAGATCAGCCGCGAGAGGGCATCCCGCAAGGAGTCGGTGACGAGGATGGGTTCCCCTTCCGCGCCTCCCGGCTCGAGGGCCTCCTGCACGCACCTCAGGGACAGGAGGCGGAAGGGCCTTTCCGCCGTTCCCACGAGCTGCTCGACGAATGCCTCCGCCGGTCGCGTCAGCAGTTCCGCGGGTGTCGCGTATTGCAGGAGCCGCGCCCGATCCATGACGGCGATCCTGTCGCCCAGTTGGAACGCCTCGTTCATGTCATGCGTGACGAGAAGGATGGTGGTGCCGAGACGGCGCTGGATCGCGAGCAGGTCGTCCTGCGCCTTGCTGCGGATGACCGGATCGAGCGCCCCGAAAGGTTCGTCCATCAGGAGATGTGCGGGCTTTGCCGCCAGCGCGCGCGCGACGCCCACGCGCTGCTGCTGGCCGCCGGACAGTTCGTGCGGGAATTTCCGGGCGAATTCCGCCGGATCGAGCTGGAACAGGTCGAGCAGCTCCTCGACGCGGTCCGCGATCCGCCGTTTGTCCCAGCCGAGAAGGCGCGGCACCGTGGCGATGTTCTCGGCGACATTGCGATGGGGAAACAGCCCATAGCCCTGGATCACATAACCGATCCGGTGCCGCAGCTGATCCTCCGGGATCGACATGGTGTCTTCGCCGTCGATGAGCACGCGGCCCGCGCTCGGCTCGATCAGGCGGTTGATCATCCGGAGCAGGGTCGACTTGCCCGCGCCCGACGTTCCGACGACGACGGCAATCGTTCCGTCGTCGACCCGGAGGGACACGTCCTCGACGACGGTGGTCGCGCCATAGCGCTTGGTGAGATGGTCGATCTCGATCATCTAGGAGCCCCGCCTGCTGAGATCGATGATCGCGTCGAGGATGATGGCGGCGGCAAACGACAGGACCACCGTCGGAATGGCGCCCAGGAGCACGAGATCGATGGCCGTCTGGCCGATTCCCTGAAAGACGAAGGTGCCGAAGCCCCCTCCCCCGATCAGCGCCGCCACCGTGGCCAGCCCGAGGTTCTGGACCAGCACGATGCGGATGCCGGCGAGGATGACGGGAAGCGCCAGGGGCAGCTCGACCTGCCACAGGCGTTGGCGCGCCGACAATCCCATGCCGCGCGCCGCATCGGTGACAGTGGCCGGCACCTGGTTCAATCCGGTGACCGTGTTGGCGACCACCGGCAGCAGGGAATAGAGAAAGAGCGCGATGAAGGCCGGTGCGGCCCCGATGCCGCGAATTCCCAAGGCCGCAGCCAGAGGCACGTGCGTGGCCAGGTACCCGAGCGGCGCGATCAGAATGCCGAAGAGCGCGATGCTCGGAACCGTCTGGACGATGTTCAGCACCTGAAGGAGCGCCGTTCTCAAACGACGGATGCGGTGCCCGAGAATGCCGAGAGGCAGCCCGACGAGACAGGCGGCGACCATCGAGCCGAATGCGAGCCACAGATGCTGACGCGCCTCGCGCCAGAAGGTGTCCTGCCGGTTCGCATATTCCTTGAGCAGGGAGAGATCGTCCCAGGCGCCGGAGGAGAGCAGAAGCGCAATCGCGCCCGCCGCCACGGCTATGGCGGCGAGCCGCGCCCACGGTCCCAGGCGCAGGCGCGTCAGCGCATCGGCGGCAAGGAGCGCGAAGGACAGAACGAGAAGCCAGAAGCCGAGAGACGGCGAGACGCGCGCAAAGGTGTTGCCGGCCGGCGTCACGAATCCGGCCGACCATCCGACCGCCGGAAAGATCACGCACAGGCCGACGGAAGCGGCCGCGAGGCGAATCAGGGGCGCGCGGGCGAGCGCCGCACACAACGCCACGCCGAGCGCCACGATCGTCACACCGATGGCGCCCGAAGGAGGCAGCGCATCGACCAGCATCCGTCCTTCGCCGGCCACGATGCGGTTGGCGCGGAAGATGACGAAGGGTGAGGCGAACAGCGCGACGCCGATCAGAATGGCGATCACGGTCCCGAGCCGATCGAGGGATATGGATGGACGCAACGAAGGCATGTCGGGCGCAGTGGTTCGGGAGGATATCGTGTTCACAAAGCTTCCGGCCCTTATCGCGCCGCCTGCGTCCTGAGAGTGCATCCCATCAATCTCTCCCTCATCATGCCTCGTCATCACCGGCCCTGTGCCGGTGATCCCGGTTGCATGAGGCGCCGAGCCTTTCATGATCGGGATGGCCGGCGCAAGGCCGGCCATGACGGGAAAGTCTCAATGACGAAACAGACTCTTTGGAGCAGCGTAGCTGCGTCTCGAGGGCATTTCGAGACGCCCTCGTCCTCCGAAATCAGACCCTCAGATCATTTCAGGAATCCTTTGGACTTCAAGTACTCGGTTGCCACGGCCTTCGCCGGCTCGCCGCCGACCTGGACACGGGCGTTCAGCCCTTGGAGCGTGGCGAGGTCGAGGGATGCGAAGACGGGCTTTAGGATCTCGGCGATCTTCGGGTTCTCCTTCAGAACGGATTCGCGGATGATCGGCGCCGGGGCATAGACGGGCTGCACGCCCTTGTTGTCCTCCAGCACCACGAGGCCCGACGGGGCAATGCCGCCATCGGTGCCATAGACCATGGCGGCATTGGCGCCGTTGGTCTGCTCGGCCGCCGCCTTGATGGTGGCCGCCGTATCGCCGCCGGAGAGCACGATGAGCTGTTCCGGCTTCATCTTGAAGTCATAGGTCTTCTGGAAGGCCGGCAGGGCCGCGTCCGAGTTCACGAATTCGGCGGAGGCCGCCAGCACCACCTTGCCGCCCTTGGTGACCCATTGGCCGAAATCGGCCAGCGTCTTCAGCTTGTTGGAATCGGCCACGTCCTTGCGCAGCGCGATGGCCCAGGTGTTGTTGGCCGGCGATGGATCGAGCCAGACGATCTTGTTGGCATCGTAATCGAGCTTCTTGGCCATCTCGAAGCCCTTGGCCGCATCCTTCCAGACCGGATCGTCTGCCTTGTTGAAGAAGAAGCCCGCATTGCCGGTATATTCCGGATAGATGTCGATCTCGCCCGCCGTGATGGCCTTGCGGACCACCGGCGTCGCCCCGAGCTGGATCCGGTCCTGGGTCTTGATGCCGTTGGCATCGAGCGTCAGCAGGATGATGTTGCCGAGAACCGAGCCTTCCGTGTCGATCTTCGATGAGACGACCACATCGGCCTTGGCGGCGCCCGCCGCTGCCAACGCCAGGGCGGCAGCGAAGGTGAGCGACTTGAGGACGGACTTCATGCGAACCCCCTTGAGGAACCTTGCCCTGCTGTTTCTAGGACAGTCGGGCGGTTTAGGCAGGGGGATCCGCAAGAAGAATCGACGGGAAGATAAAAACTTCGTGTGACGGTAAAAGATCCTGACGGAGTTCCGAGCCCGGGATGCCCGCGCAACAAGCGCCCGACTGTTCCCTCTCTATGCTGGGAGGGATTGAGGCTCGGGCGGAAGGCCGGAGCAGGTGCTTGATGAGGTTCGGCAACGCTCCCCGCCACGTCATCACCGGTCTTGTGCCAGTGATCCCGACCGGAAAAGCGCCGCGCTTCACGAAATCGAAATGGCCGGGACGAGCCCGGCCATGACGGAAAGGTCTCACACGATCACTCCCTCCCGTGAGGAGAGGGAGCGACGGCGCTTGCCCTCTCAGGCGCTCAAGGTCGTCGGAGGCTCCTGGGCGATGGTGAAGCGAACCTGGGCCTGGGGACGGTGGTCCTCCGACAGGGTGCGCCAGGTGCGCTCGGCCTCCATGCGGCTCTCGAAGGGCCCGACCACCCGCTCGGTGCCGTGGACGATGGTTTCGCAGTTGCAGGAGGTGTACTCGCCGCCGACCACCCAGAAACGTGACTGATGCATTGTCGATCTCCATTGCTGACAAGGGTTGAGGGTTGTTGAGGCCTACTCGGCCGCCTGAAGCTTGGCGGACGATTGGAACTGGGCGGTCTCGGTCGATTCCGCCATCGCCGTGGTGGAGGACTTGCCGCCCGTGATGACCACCGAGACCTGGTCGAAATAGCCGGTGCCGACCTCCCGCTGGTGGCGGGTGGCGGTGTAGCCCTCGGACTCGGCGGCGAATTCGCGGACCTGGAGCTCGGAATAGGCGCCCATGCCGCGGTCGCGGTAGCCGCTCGCCAGCTCGAACATGCCGTAATTGAGCTGGTGGAAGCCCGCGAGGGTCACGAACTGGAACTTGTAGCCCATGGCGCCGAGTTCGCGCTGGAACCTGGCAATGGTGGCGTCGTCCAGCTTCTTACTCCAGTTGAACGAGGGCGAGCAGTTATAGGCGAGCAGTTTGCCCGGATGGCGCTTGTGGATCGCTTCCGCGAACTTGCGCGCATCGTCGAGATCCGGATGCGAGGTCTCCCACCACAGCAGGTCGGCGAGGTCCGCATAAGCCAGGCCGCGGGCGATGCAATGGTCGAGGCCGGTGCCGTCCTTCAGGCGATAGAAGCCTTCCGGCGTGCGGCTGTCGGGCTCGATAAAGGGCCGGTCCCGCTCGTCCACGTCGGAGGTGATGAGCTTGGCCGATTCCGCGTCCGTGCGGGCCATGATGAGGGTCGAGGTGCCCATCACGTCGGCGGCCAGCCGCGCGGCGATGAGATTGCGCTCATGCGCGGCGGTCGGGATCAGCACCTTGCCGCCGAGATGGCCGCATTTCTTCTCCGAGGCGAGCTGGTCCTCGAAATGCACGCCCGCAGCGCCCGCCTCGATGTAGGCCTTCATGATCTCGAAGGTGTTGAGCGGCCCGCCGAAGCCCGCTTCCGCATCCGCCACGATGGGCAGGAACCAATCCCGCTTCGCTCCGCCCTCCGCATGCTCGATCTGGTCGGCGCGCTGGAAGGTGCGGTTGATGCGTCGGCAGAGCTCAGGGCCGGAATTGGCCGGATAGAGCGACTGGTCGGGATACATGGCGCCGGCGACGTTCGAATCCGCCGCCACCTGCCAGCCGGAGAGATAGATCGCCTCCAAGCCTGCCCGGGCCATCTGCATGGCCTGGTTGCCGGTCATGGCGCCGAGCGAATGAACGTAGGGACGCTCGTGCAGGAGCCGCCACAGGCGCTGCGCGCCGCGCTCGGCGAGCGTGTGGGCGATGGGGAAGGACCCGCGCAGCCGGAGCACGTCCTCGGCCGAATAGGGCCTGCGGATGCCGTCAAAGCGTCCCTCGGGAGCGGCGGGGATCGGGTCTTGCAGCAATCCCGGGTTCGGCTGGGTATCCATGGTCATGCTTCCTTTTACATTTCTTGACAAAACAATCCTGCAGGCCAGAATTATTGCAGAGCAGCAGGACGTCTTGATTTCATAATCCGCGAAGAAGCTTTTGTTTCAACGATGGATTTCAAAAGAAAAGTCGCCTTGTAAAGCTTTGACTCGACGGGTCGTGTAAACTTGTAAAAAGATTTACAACATGGATGAGAGCCGGAAGCTTTTCGTAGGTCCCCGCCTCAAGCGGTTGCGGCGCGAGCTCAACATGAGCCAATCCCGCATGGCCGAGGAGCTCGGGCTCTCCCCGAGCTACCTGAACCTGATGGAGCGCAACCAGCGCCCGATCACCGCGCAGGTACTGATCCGCCTCGCCCATGCCTATCAGCTCGACCCGCGCGAATTCGCCAACGACGATCACGAGCGCACCGTCTCGGAGCTCGAGGAGGTCTTCGCCGACCCGCTCTTCCGCTCCACGCCGGTGGCGCGGCTCGAACTGCGCGAAACCGTGGAGAGCGCACCGTCCCTGGTCGATGCCATCAACCGCCTTTACCGCGCCTATCAGGCCATGCGCGGTGCCCGCGAGGCGGTGACGCCGAGCCTCAGCGACCGCGACCGGGCGGAGGACGCCCCACAGGTCAACCCGGTCGACCGGGTGCGGGAGCTGATCCACGACGCCAAGAACCATTTCGCCGAGCTGGACGAGGCCGCCGAGGCCCTGGCATCGGATCTCGCGGTCACGGGCCACGAGCCCTTCTTCGCCATCGCCGAGCGCCTGCACGCCAGGCATGGGATCCGGGTGCGCGTGATGCCCATCGACGTGATGCCGGATTGCTTGCGTCGCTACGACCATCACCGGCGCCAACTCCTGATCTCCGAACTGGTAGATCCTTCCGGCAGGACCTTCCAGGCTGCCTACCAACTGGCGTTCGCCGAGATGCGCGAGACCATCGACGCGCTCGCCGCCCGCCTGGAGCCCGTGGACGGTCCGGCGCGGCGGCTGCTGCGGGTCTCGTTCGGCAATTACTTTGCCGGCGCCCTCATGATGCCCTACGGCAGGTTCCGTGCGGCGGCCGAGGCGCTCGGCTATGACGTGGAGGTGCTAGGCGCTCGTTTCGGCGCCAGCTTCGAGCAGGTGGCGCACCGGCTCACCACACTGGCCCGTCCGGGCGCCCGGGGAATCCCCTTCTTCCTGGTGCGGGTGGATTCGGCCGGTAATGTCTCGAAGCGCTTTTCCTCGGGTCGCTTCCCGTTCTCGCAATTCGGCGGCACCTGTCCGCTCTGGAACCTGCACTCCACCTTCCGGATGCCGGGCCAGGTGGCGACCCAGATCGTCGAACTGCCGGATTCCTCGCGCTGGTTCTCCATCGCCCGCACGGTCAAGCGCGCCTTCAACCCCTGGGGAGCGCCCGATCCGCAATTCGTGGTGGGCCTCGGCTGCGAGCTGAAATACGCCCATCGCCTCGTCTATGCGCGCGGACTCGACCCGGCCACGTCGGATGCGACGCCGATCGGCATCAATTGCCGTCTGTGCGAGCGCGCCGCCTGCCCGCAACGCGCCGCCCCTCCCCTGATGCACGCGCTGATCGTCGACGAGATGAAGCGGGGCGTCTCGCCCTTCGAGTTCGATGCGACTTGAATTCAGGCTAGCAAGCGCTTCGGTATCGGCTCGTCGAGCCAGTGATCGAGAAACCGGTCGAGCCAGCGCGAGACATGCGGGTCGTGCTGGAAGCGCCCGGCCAGCTGTCGGACCCGATCCTGCGCACCCGGCATACTGAGCCGCTCCTCGGCGTGAACCGTCCAGCGGCAGAGCATGGCATGGGTGACCTCCGGGTGGAACTGGAGACCGAAGGCCTTCTCCCCGACGCGAATCGCCTGGGTCGGGAAATCGTCGCCTGTCGCCAGGGTCTCGGCCTCGGCGGGACAGTCGAAGCCCTCCCGGTGCCAGTGATAGACATGGCTCGGCCAGGGAACGCCCCAATCGCTGCTGAGGGCCTCGCCGGCGGCCGTCGGCAGCAACGGGTAATAGCCGATCTCGGCCCGGCCTTCGGGATGGGCCCAGACGGCGGCGCCGAGATGCTTCGCCATCATCTGGGCGCCCAGGCAGAGGCCGAGATAGGGCTTGTTCTCCTTGAGCGGCACCTCGATCCAGTCGATCTCCGTCCTGACGAAGTCGTCCGGGTCGTTGGCACTCATCGGGCCGCCGAAAATCACGGCTCCGGTGTGCTCCGCGAGCGTTTCCGGCAATGGATCGCCGAAGCGGGGGCGGCGGATGTCGAGCCGGTAGCCGCGCTCAAGGAGCAAGCGCCCGACCCGACCGGGGGTCGAGTGCTCCTGATGCAGAACGATGAGAACGGGTGCCTTGGAGCGCCGCCTAGGCATGGCTTCGATCCGATGCGGAGGCGTTCATGATGAAACGGGAGCAATCACGCGGGAACATGGGCCGATTATTCGGGACAAGATGCGTTCTCCGCAAGGGGGCAGCGCCAGCCGATTTCTGCCATTCCTTTGCCGGATCATCTTAAGGAGGAAGACACCTAGGCAAGAGCCGCCTGCCGCTCTAAGATCAGATAACGATATCATAGATCGCCCCGGTACAGCCCGGTTTTTGCATGGATACGCAAAAATGATAGAAGCGTCTGATTCTCCAGGCTTGAAGTCCAGAATATCCAGCGCATCTTGTTTCCTGCTCTGCTGAGCCATCGACCAGCGCTCCAGCGTGAAAGAAAGTGAACCCGTGACCGACAGCGTAACCAGCGACGGCGATCTCAACGGCCTGCGTATTCTCGTCGTTGAGGATGAAGCTGCGATCTCCCTGCTCCTGGAAGACATGCTGCTCGACTTCGGTTGCGAGGTGATCGGCCCGGCCGCCCGGCTGTCGGCCGCCCTTGACGCTGTGGCCCGCGAACAGGTTGATCTGGCCATCCTCGACGTGAATGTGGCCGGCGAGCCGATCTACCCGGTGGCCGAGGCCCTGGCGCAGCGTTCGATCCCCTTCGTGTTCTCCACGGGCTACGGCAGCGCCGGCATCCGAGACGCCTTCCGCGACCGCCCCGTTCTGCAGAAGCCCTTTGCCCAGCACGATCTGAAACAGAAACTGCTGGTCGCACGCGGCAAGACAGCCTGAATCGGCAGATTCGCCCGAATTTGATGCCTCATCTGTGGCGTTAATGCCGCAATCGTTCACCCTGTGCTGCAAAACACATCATCCATGGTGTGAATCGGCTTTGTTCCTAGGCTCTTCCTGCTAAGTTCCAGTAACGTTAAAGCAGGTAACCTTTCGATCGAGCCGGTCTTCCATGTCTTTCCGATCCCTCAGTCTTCTGGCCGCCACAAGCGTCCTGGCACTCTCTCTTTGCGACGCTCAGGCCCAATCCCCCCTGCCGCGCCAGGCGCCCGCCGCGGGCGCCATCGTGGCAGCCAAGGGTGGCGAGGAGATGCGGTTCGTCCGCGAGGATCTCTGGCGGGCCGCCCAGCTCCAGCAAAGCCTCGTCGGTGGCGATACCCTGCGGACCAATGCCATCGGCAACCTGGCGATCCTGTTCAACGATCAGACCCAGATCCGCGTCGGCCGCAACTCGACCCTGACCGTCAACGACGTGGCGAGCGGGCCGGCCGACGCGACCCAGCTCAGCCTCCAGGGCGGCAATATCTGGGCCCGCGCGGCCCGCGGCGGCTCGGGTGTCGACGTCAAGACACCAGCGGCGGTCGCGGCGATCCGCGGCACCGACTGGTCCCTGTCGGTGGACGACGCGGGCAAGACCTCGCTCGTCGTGCTCGAAGGCGTCGTCGAGCTCAAGAACCCGCAGGGAGCCGTGACGGTCCGCCAGGGCGAAGGGGCCGTGGCGGCGGTCGGCCAGGCGCCGACGAAATTCGTGCTCGTCAGCCCCAATGATCGCGAGCAGATGCTGTTCTACATGTCGATGCGCGAGGTGTTCATCAACCTGCCGACGACAACCTTGGAGAACACGCAGTTCGAGGCCGAGAGCACCAGAATCCAGGCCCTGCCCCCTGAAACCCGCACGACGGAAGATTGGCTCACCCTCGCCGAAAGCCTCATGAATTCCAACGGCAGGCGTGCGGCGGCAGCTCCCCTTGCAGAAGCGCGCAACCGCACGATGACCAGGGTGCAGCGTGCCCGTGCCGATTATCTCGAAGCTCTGATGGCCGGTGCAGACCGCCGCTGGCAGGACGCCATCAAATTGTTCGAACGGGCGAAGCTGGGCCTTGATCCCCGGCGGCGAGGCTGGGCCGAGTATGGCCGCTATGCCGCGGCTTCCTTGGCGGATCCGAAGCGGGTCCAGCCGGCTCCGAAGGTTCCGGTCAAGGATCCCAGAACGGCAGAGATCAGTGCCTATCTCACCGGTTTCCGTCAGGATCTGAAGGCGGCTGCGGCCGAGGCTGCCGCGGCGGAAAAGACATTCCCGAATGATGCCGGCCTCGCCATTCTGTCGGCGTCTCTCGCCCAGGATCTCGATCATCGCGAGGATATGTACGCGGCGTATGAACGGGCTCGCGCCATCGACCCGACCGATCCGAACGTGATCGCATTCGGGGCGACGATCAAGGCGGATTATGCCCGGGATATCGATGGCGCTCTTGCCGACCTCTACAAGGTCGTGAAGACCGATCCGTCATTCTCGCTTCTGAACCAGATCGGCCTGCTCGAACAGAGCCGGGGCGCGCTCATCGAAGCTGAAGCCGCCTTCCGGCGTGCGCTCGAGATGGAGCCGCAGAATCCGATTCCCTACACCAACCTGGCCATCCTCCTCCTCGATCAGAGCCGGGTGGAAGAAGCCGGCACTCTCATCGACAAGGCGCTGGCGCTCGATCCGACCACCGCCTACACGGCCCGCGGGCGGTATCTTCTGCAGAAAGGCAGGATGGCGGACGCGATCGAATCGATGCTGGCCGGCTCCGCCGTCAATCCGGCCCTGTCCAACGACCAACTCATCCTGGCAGATTCCTATTTCCAGAATGGCGACTACGAACTCGCCTGGCAGGCCCTCGACAATGCGGATCGGCTGGATCCCAGGGCACCCATCGTTCCCATCCTGCGCACGGCCTTCGCTCTCG
Organism: Microvirga sp. 3-52; assembly: GCF_018383585.1. Taxonomy (GTDB): domain Bacteria; phylum Pseudomonadota; class Alphaproteobacteria; order Rhizobiales; family Beijerinckiaceae; genus Microvirga. Next base: position 58,281 of record NZ_JAHAMK010000014.1, on the reverse strand, counting down.
ATCTCTATCTTGCCGACGAGGCGATCCTTGCCGCGCGCGAGGCTCTGCGGCGATACCGCGCCCGAGGTGGAGATTATGCCGGGATCTCGGTCAGCAAGCAGACCGGCTCCTACCCGGTCCAGGCCTACCGCTTCATCAATCTGCACGATTGGGGCCGCTTCTATGCCGATAGGACGTTCGATCCTTTCGAGGCTCAAGGATATTTCGATCAGGCCATCGTCAGCCGGCCGGGCCTTTTCCCCACGGAACCGACCCTCGATGCGGCGGAAGGAACGGAGCTCAACAGTGCGGCCCTGAACCTCTCGATCCAGGGATTGCTTCTCGATCCTCTGGCCGTGGCCGGCCGTATCGGGCGCTTCGACCCCATCCGCCGGCCGTTCCTCGACACCGAGATCGGGGGCGGTGCGATCGTGCGCGGCGGCAAGGTCGGCTGGCAATCGGGCGTGCTGGTCAACGGCTTCTCGAACGAACCGCTGCCGACGAGCTTCAGTCTGTCGGCCAGTGCCAACGAGGCCCGTGGCAATCTGACCGCCGACAACGAGAGGGGAAGAGGAATCACGTTCAGCCTCGGCACGGCCCCGAATGCCGCCGACCGGTTCATGTTCATGGGCTGGGCGAACGAGGGACAGCCGGGCCTGACGGATATCGACCGTTATGACTTCACGCAGCATATCGAGCGGGATTCGACCAACCTCTTCGGTGTGGCGGGCTGGAGCCACAGCTTCGGCTACCGGAATGTCCTCACGACAGCGGTATTCGCAACCCGGAACGATACGCTCGATCGCGGGGAAATCTGGGATTATCGCGTGTTTCCAACTGTCCAGACCCTCTGGCAGGAGAAGCAGCGCATGGATGGTGTCGTCGGAGCGGTGAGCCACGCCATCGGAATCGGCGACTTCAATCTGCGCTATGGTTTGGAGGCTCAGGCCGGCAAGGCGCGATACAACGGCTTCAGCGAGACTTACAGGTACTTGTTTCCGGAACCGGACGAATATCTGCAGAACGCATCGACCTTCGACAGCCCCTTCCGCGGCGGTCGCGCCTATGCCGATGTTCTATGGCGCCCGAACGACTGGTTCGAGGCTCAGGCGGGCATCCATCGCACCTTCCTGGATGTGAAAAATGCCAAACCCGATGTTTGGGCATCGCCCCGCTTCGGCATCGGCATCTCGCCGCTGGAAGGACAATGGCTCCGCGCCGCTTACATCGAGAATGCCGATACTTTCCTCAGCTACACTCTCGCACCGACGACGACTGTCGGACTGATCCCGAACGATACGCCGGCAAGCGGACCGACGAAGAGCCTCGTGCTGCGCTGGGACGCGGAATGGACGCCCCATGTGTTCACGGCCCTGGAATATCAGCGCCAAACACTGAACGATCTCAACGTTCCAAGAATCAACACGTTGACCAGTTTCGAAGACATCGACCGGGCCCGTGCCGAATGGCTCGCCGCCACGGTCAATGTCTGGCTCGGTCACGGCATCGGCGTGTTCGGCACCGTTGGCGGAGCGACCTCGAAGATCCTGGCAACATCGGAAGATCGGGACGGACAGGGCGTGGGAGAGCCGGTGCCCTACATTCCGGAGCGCTTCGCCCGCCTCGGAGTGACCTTCGTCCATCCGAGCCGCCTGCGGTTCACCCTGACCCAGAATTTCATCGGCGAGCGTTCCGGCTCCTATGACAACGACCGCCTGGATTCCTACTGGACGACCGACGCGGCGCTGACCTGGGAGACACCGGACCGGCGCTTCCAGGTCGGGCTGACGGCGCTCAACCTGTTCGACCAGAGATATGATTTCGGGTTCGACATTCCGGCTCCGGGCCGCACCGTCGCGGCCAGCGTCAAGGCTCGGTTCTAGGTGAACGGAAAACAGACAACATCAACCGATCATGCCAGGGGGGAGCCTCTCTGGCGCCATTTCGCCATGGCCGGGCTCATTGCGGCTCTGCTGATGCCGGTTCTGTTCTTCCCGCCCTTTCGCCTCATCGAGGCGAGGCTCTACGATATCCTCTCGGTCATCTCACCGCCTCTGCCCGCGCAGCCGGGCGCCGTGGTCGTGGCCATCGACGAGCCGTCCATCGGCGAAATCGGCCAGCGCTGGCCTTGGTCCCGGGAGCTTCACGCCAAACTGGTCGAGAGCCTGCGGGCGGCGGGTGCGAAGGTGATCGTCTTCGACATCATCTTCGCCGACCCGACCGCGGAGGACGCGGATGCGGCTTTCACAAAGGTGCTCGGCCCGGACGTGGTGCTGGCCGCGGACGACGTGACCACTCCGCTGGCGCAGGGAATCCAGGTCACCCGGGTCAGCCCTCTCGAGCCGTTCCTGGAGGCCGGCGCGGCAGTCGGCGTGGCTTCCGTGCACCTCGACGGGGACGCTTATCTGCGCCGCATGCCGCCGGTGCAGGACAGCTTGGCCGCCGAAGCGCTTCGCCTGAAGGGTGAACCGCAAGCGGCCGCTCCGGATGGGGCCCTGATCCAATATTTCGGGCCGGCCCGCTCCTACCCGACCGTTTCCTACTACCAGGCCCTGGATCCGGAAGAATTTCTGCCGCCGGGATTTTTCAAGGATCAGACCGTGCTGGTGGGCCTGAGCCTGAAGCAGGCGACCTCTGCCGATATCGGCGCGCCCGATACCTTCCCGACACCCTATACATTGACCGAGGGCACGCTCATGGCGGGCGTGGAGGTCCAGGCCACGATCCTCGACAATCTCCGTCATAATCTCTACGTGCTGCCCGTGCCTCGGCTCGTCATGGTGCTTCTGGTGATCGCCGGCGCTTTTCTGGCCGCAGCCTTCTCCACTCATGGCGTCTCCTGGCGAACCGGGCTGGCAGCGGCCTTCCTGATCGCCTTCTTCTTCGTCGGAGCATGGGCCGTGCTGCGCCTCGGCCGTGTCTGGGTACCGCCGGCCCTGCCGGCAGCGACGGCGCTCGCCGTCTTCGGGACACGATTCGGGCTCGATTACGCGCGAGAGCGGCATCTGCGCCGCACCGTGTCGGAAGCTTTCTCGCGCTATCTCTCGCCGGATCTGGTGGCACAGCTTGCGCGCGATCCGGGCGCCCTGAAGCTCGGGGGCGAGCGCCGCAATCTCTCGATCCTGTTCTGCGACGTGCGCGGCTTCACGACTTTGTCGGAGACGCTGAAAGATGAGCCGGAGCGGCTGACCACCCTCATCAACCGCCTGCTCGATCCGCTCTCAGAAGCGGTGCTCGCGGAAGGCGGCACCATCGACAAGTATATCGGCGATTGCGTCATGGCGTTCTGGAACGCGCCGCTGCCGAGCCCGGACCATCCCCTTCGCGCCGCGCGCGCGGCCATGCGCATGCTGGAAGCGGTAGAAACGTTGAATGCCGAGCTGCGGCAGGAACAGGGCGAGGATGCACCTCGCTTTGCCATCGGCGTCGGCATCAACACCGGCGATTGCGTGGTCGGCAATGTGGGCTCGCGCTGGCGCTACGACTACTCGGTCCTCGGCGATACGGTGAACCTCGCTTCACGCCTGGAGAGTCTGTCGAAGGAATACGGTGTCTCCATCGTGCTCGGCCCCGCGACGGCGAAAGCGCTCCAGGAGCATTTCGTGCTGATCGAACTCGACCGCATCGCCGTGAAAGGACGCGCCGAGCAAACGGCCATCTTCACCATTCTGGCGCCCGCCACGCAGGGGCAGGATCCGGCGCTAGCGGAGCTGATGGAGCTGCATCCTACGGTTCTCGACAGCATCGGCGCGGGACAGCGGGTGGAAGCCCTCGAGCTTGTCCGGCATTGTCAGACGCTCGCTCCCTCCTTGTCGAAATACTATGGGAAGCTTCTGCTCAAGGCGACAGCCATCCCGGAATGACCGGCTCCCTGCCGAAGTCAGATCTCAGTGAAAGCAAACTGTTCATCCTGCGCGATCAGGCTTGACCTGGAAAGGGAATGTCTTTCCGCAAACGTGAATTTGCGAACGAATTGCAAGTAAAAACAAAGTCTTGCGCTTGAAGAAACACCGTCTATAAGGTCGCCTCGTTTCCCGCAGAGCCCTCTTGTTGCGCATCGCCCCATGGACAAGATTCAAAAACTTGCCCTCGGCAGCATATTCGTCGGAACCGTTGTTTTCGTCCTGAAATATGCCGCCTATTACATCACGGGCAGCATTGCGCTCTATTCGGATGCGCTGGAGAGCGTCATCAATGTGGTGACGGCGGTCGCAGCCTTCATGGCCGTGCGCCTGAGCGCCGCGCCGGCCGACGCAAACCATCCCTACGGACACCACAAGGTGGAATATTTTTCTGCCGTCCTTGAAGGCGTGCTGATCATCGTGGCCGCGTTGGCGATCCTGCGGGAAGCCTATTTCGGCTTCTTTGCTCCAAGGATCATCGACGCCCCCATGCAGGGGCTTGCCGTCAATGCGCTGGCCGGTGTGATCAATGCTGTTTGGTCTTGGCTCCTGATCAGCCGGGGGCGACGCCTGCGCTCGCCCGCGCTGGTGGCCGACGGTCGCCATCTCCTGACCGATGTGATGACGTCGGTGGGCGTCATCATCGGCCTCCTGCTCGTTCCCTTCACCGGATGGATCTGGCTCGACTCCGCTCTCGCGGCCTTCGTTGCCCTCAACATCCTCTGGTCCGGCTGGGGCCTGGTCAAGGAAAGCATCGGCGGCCTCATGGACGAGGCTCTGCCGGAGACGACGCTCGCCCGTGTCCGCGAGATCATCGCCGTGAACGCGGAAGGCGCCATCGAAGCCCACGACCTGCGCACGCGCCATGCGGGCCGGATGACCTTCATCGACTTTCATCTCGTGGTGCCGGGCCGCATGAGCGTGACCGACGCCCATGACATCTGCGATCGCCTGGAGCGGGCGCTCAAGGCCGATGTGGAGGACGCGCTCATCACGATCCATGTGGAGCCCGACAACAAGGCCAAGCACGCTGGAATTGTGGTTCTTTAGGGCGTCGGGTTCTTGCGCGAGCACGACTCTCGTGGCATTCCTGGGCGCATGAACGACCGCGCGACCCCGACCAGAACCCTTTGGTGGCGCTCCTGACAGGAGCGGCACGTCGTCATGTTTTTTCGCAACGAACGTAGCCGCCGTGTGCGGCAGACATCGTTCGTTTCTATCGACCCAAGTCCTTCGTCACGGCGGCTCTCATCTGGAGAAGCCCTATGTCCGTCGACATTGACCAGCGCCCCATCATTCTGACCGGAGACCGGACCACCGGTCCGCTTCATCTCGGCCATTATGCCGGATCCCTGAAGAACCGCGTCGCCCTTCAGCACAGCCACCGGCAGTATCTGCTGCTCGCCGATTGCCAGGCCCTCACCGACAATGCGTCCGACCCGGCCAAGGTGCGCCGGAACGTGCTGGAAGTCGCACTCGATTATCTCGCCGTCGGCATCGATCCGACGGAGACGACGATCTGCGTGCAGTCCGGTCTGCCGGCGCTGGCCGAACTCACCCTGCTCTATCTCAACTTCGTCACCGTCGCGCGGCTCGAACGCAACCCGACGATCAAGGACGAGATCCAGGTGCGCGGCTTCGGGCGCGACATTCCCGCGGGCTTCCTCTGCTATCCGGCAGCGCAGGCCGCCGACATCACGGGGTTCAAGGCGACTGTGGTGCCCGTGGGCGAGGATCAGGCGCCTCTGATCGAGCAGACCAATGAAGTCGTACGCCGCCTCAACCGGCAGATCGGCCGCGACGTTCTGCCCGAAGCACAGGCCCTGATCCCGTCCGTCGGGCGCCTGCCCGGCATCGACGGCAGGGCGAAAATGAGCAAGTCGCAGGGCAATGCCATTCCCCTCTCTGCCACCCCCGACGAGATCCGGGACGCCGTGCGCCGCATGTATACGGACCCCAACCATCTGCGCGCCGCCGATCCCGGCACGGTGGAGGGCAATGTCGTGTTCACCTATCTCGACGCCTTCGACGAGGACCGAACGACCCTCGAAGAGCTGAAAGCGCGTTACCGGCGCGGCGGCCTCGGCGATGTGGTCGTGAAACGTCGTCTGGAAGAGATTCTACAGGCTCTCCTCGCCCCGATCCGGGAGCGCCGCGCCGCTTTGGAAAAGGATCCCTGCCATGTCCTCGATCTTCTGCGTGCGGGCACCATGGCCGCTCGGGAGAAGACGCAGGCAACCCTGGACGACATCCGATCCGGCCTTGGATTGTTCTCCTTCGAGCAGCCTGAAAATCGGCTTGCGTCGTGACCTTAGGACCTGGCAGCCATCTGCGACCTTCGCCTCGCTTGAGCACCGCCCCAACCTCAAGGTTGGGGCGAATGGTTTCTGCGGCGGAATATCCTTCCGTCGCGCTGCGATAGGGCTTGTGGGAAGGAACCTCGCCACGCCTAAACATTAACAACAAGTAAATACTGAATATCAGGTTAATAGATATCTATAAATGGAGATCATTTTATTACAAAAATTTTGCCCTACTAAGTAATTCCCGTAATGTGCGGTGCAACATAGAACGATTATAAGCGAGGTACCTGTTGCAAGCGCGTCGTGGGGGCGCGCGCCTCCCGCGGCGATGCGGGCAGGTCATCGAAGGACCATGCGTTTTCTCAATAATTCGAAATTGATCGTCAAGCTGGCGATTCCCGCCATCATCTTTGTTGCCATCACCATCGGATTGGTTGCCATTGCGAAAACCGGCCTCGATGCATTGACGGCCGACACCACGGAACTGACCGATGTCGAGATGGCTCGTCTGACCAAGATCCTGCAGATCAATGCCGAGGTGAATGAAGCGAGCATCCAGGAAAAGAACCTGATCCTGTTTTCCTCGACGGAGCCAGACCGTCTCAAGAGTTCCGAGGGTGTCTATCACCAGTACAAGGGTTTGGCGTTGCAGCACATGGACGAGCTGACTGCCCTTTCCGGCACCGCAGAGCGCCGCGCCATCAACGAGAATCTGAAGACCCATCTCGTCAATTACTTCAATCTGATGGACAAGAGCGTCGCGTTCGGTGCGAAAGATGACGATTTCTCTGCCCTTCAGGTCTCGAATGGTGAAGGGCGCGATGTGCGCAGGAAGGTCCGTGATCTCTTGACCGAGCGCATCAACGCCAACCAGCAGGGTCTCGACAGCGCTGCAGAGGAAGCGGAAGCCATGGCGTCCAGCACCTCCACGACACTCATCGTATCGTCTGTCTTCGGCCTGACCCTCGCGATTGCTCTTCTCGGCTCGATCGTCGTGTTTGCCATCGCCCGTCCGCTGTCCGGTATGACCTCTGCGATGGGGCAGCTGGCGAATGGCGACCTGGCGGTCGAGGTGACGGGTGTGGAGCGCAAGGACGAGGTGGGCGCGCTCGCTCGCTCCCTGCAGGTGTTCAAGGACAATGCCGTCGAGGCCCGCCGCCTCGCCGCCGCCCAGGAAGCCGAGAACCAGGCCAAGATGCGCCGGGCTGAGGTTCTGGACCAGCTCACGAAGCGCTTCGAGCTGAACGTGTCGGCCCTGACCCAGGGGCTGTCCGCGGCGGCCACCGAGATGGAGGCCACGGCCCAGTCCATGACGTCGATCGCCGGCCAGACCACGCAGCAGTCGGTCACCGTCTCGTCGGCCGCCCAGCAGACCTCGGCCAACGTGCAGACGGTAGCGGCGNGGCCAGACCACGCAGCAGTCGGTCACCGTCTCGTCGGCCGCCCAGCAGACCTCGGCCAACGTGCAGACGGTAGCGGCGGCCACCGAGGAGCTGTCGATCTCGATCCGCGAGATCGCCAGCCAGGTGAGCCAGTCCTCGCAGATCGCCGAGCGGGCCGTGCAGGGCGCCCGGCGCACCGATGCGGCGGTGCAGGACCTGGCCGCCACCGCGGCCAAGATCGGCGACGTGGTGCAGCTGATCAACACCATCGCGGGCCAGACCAACCTCTTGGCCCTCAACGCCACCATCGAGGCGGCCCGCGCCGGCGAGGCCGGCAAGGGCTTTGCCGTGGTGGCCACCGAGGTCAAGGAGCTGGCGAGCCAGACGGCCAAGGCCACCGAGGAGATCTCGGCCCAGATCGGCTCGGTGCAGCAGGCGACGCAGCAGACGGTGGCGGCGATCCAGGAGATCGCCCGCACCATCACCGAGATGAGCCAGATCTCGACCTCGATTGCCGCCGCCAGGGAGGAGCAGGGTGCGGCCACGGCCGAGATCGCCCGTAACGTCCAGGAGGCGGCGCGCGGCACGGAAGCCGTGACCGGCAGCATCGGCGACGTGCAGCAGGGCGCCGGCGAGACCGGAGCGGCCGCCTCCCAGGTGCTCGGCGCCGCCCAGGAGCTCTCCCGCCACTCCCACGATCTCGGCCGCGAGGTCGAGACCTTCCTCCACGGCGTCAAGGCCGCGTAGGAGCGAAGCCTCGTCACGCCAAGGGACAATCGCCGGGAAGGGCCGCCGCAGACAGCGGCCCTTTTCCGTGGGCGCGCAAGGAATGCCGGGCGTCCGTCGCATGGCTCCCGAAGACGAGATGGGCCAAGGCGAATTTTGGTTCTTAGCCAGCACAGTATCGGCAGCCGCCGGCCAGCCTGGCACAAGCTACAGGAGCTAATTCCTGCGAACCTGAAATTGGCGCGTCGTAAGGACGCGCGCAGCGTGCGCGGGAATGCGGACAGGATAACGAGACGACAATGAATGTGCTCGACAACTTCAAGCTGATCACGAAACTCGCCATTCCGGTGGCATTGTTCATCGCCGTGACAATAGGACTGATCGTTTTCGCCAAATCCAGCCTCGATACGCTCGCGAGCGAGACTCAGCTGATCGTCGACAACCACGCGGCACGGCGCAGCACGGCGCTCAGCGCGAAAGCCAATGTCAATGACGCGGCCATCCAGGAGAAGAACCTGATCATCGAGACGCGGGTCGAGCAGATCCTGGCCTATGATACGCTGTTCAAGGGCGCGAAAGAGGCCGCCCTTAAGGACTTCGACAATCTCATCGCACTCTCCGATACGCCCGATGTCCGCCGTTCCAACGAGGAGCTGAAGAAGACCATCGAGGAATACTTTGCCGTCATGGGGCGCAGCATTGCCCACACGCAGCTGAACGAAAGCGACGAAGCTTTCAAGCTGTCGACCGGTGAGGGGCAGATTCTGCGCGACAAGGCGATGCATGCGCTCGATCAAAGAATCGATACAAGCATCCAGGCCCTCGATCGGGAGAAAGCCGAAGCCGCCGAACTTGCTTCCAGCACATCGACGCACCTGATCACCGCATCCGTCCTCGGCCTGACGATCGCCATCGGCCTGCTCGGAGCGATCATGATTTATGGTGTCGCGCGTCCGCTGAACGGCGTTGCCGATTCCATGAGTCACCTGGCGAACGGCGACCTGTCCGTGGACGTGACCGGCACGGAGCGCAAGGATGAGGTGGGCGCGCTCGCCCGCTCTCTGCAGGTGTTCAAGGACAATGCCGTCGAGGCCCGCCGCCTCGCCGCCGCCCAGGAGGCCGAGAACCAGGCCAAGATGCGCCGGGCTGAGGTTCTGGACCAGCTCACGAAGCGCTTCGACGCCACGGTGTCGGCCCTGACCCAGGGGCTGTCCTCGGCGGCCACCGAGATGGAGGCCACGGCCCAGACCATGACGGCCGGCGTGGAGCAGGCCGCCGATCAGCTGGTGACCGTCTCATCCGCCGCCCAGCAGACCTCCTCGAACGTGCAGACGGTGGCGGCCGCCACCGAGGAGCTGTCGATCTCGATCCGCGAGATCGCCAGCCAGGTGAGCCAGTCCTCGCAGGTGGCGGAACGGGCCGTGGCCGGGACCCAGCGCACCAGCGCCACGGTGCAGGACCTCGCGGCCAGCGCCGAGAAGATCGGCAATGTGGTGCAGCTGATCAACACCATCGCGGGCCAGACCAACCTGTTGGCCCTCAACGCCACCATCGAGGCGGCGCGCGCCGGCGAGGCCGGCAAGGGCTTTGCCGTGGTGGCCTCGGAGGTCAAGGACCTGGCCACCCAGACGGCCAAGGCTACCGAGGAGATCTCGGCCCAGATCGGCTCGGTGCAGCAGGCGACGCAGCAGACGGTGGCGGCGATCCAGGAGATCGCCCGCACCATCACCGAGATGAGCCAGATCTCGACCTCGATTGCCGCCGCCATGGAGGAGCAGGGTGCGGCCACGGCCGAGATCGCCCGCAACGTCCAGGAGGCGGCGCGCGGCACGGAACAGGTCACCGGCAACATCGTGGGCGTACAGCAGGCGGCCCAGGAAAACGGCGCCGCCGCCTCCCAGGTGCTGAGCGTCGCCGAGGAACTCGCCCGCCACTCCCACGATCTCGGCCGCGAGGTCGAGACCTTCCTCCACGGCGTCAAGGCGGCGTAACTGCGGCCTTTTCATTTGAAGCGGTTCACGGCTACCGGAGCCCGGCAATTGTCAGCCGGGCTTTTTTCTTTTCCGCTACGCTGAAACAAGCAGCGTTCGAGATCCTTTTATCTCTGACGGCGCGCGATCTCACTCCTGGAGAAAAGCCCGTCGCAGAGAGCGGAGCGGCATGCTTGTTCGAGCGGGTTCCTGACCGAAGCCGGCTCCGCAGCGTCGATGAACCGGGCACCCGCCCCGGCTTGAACGGATGGAGGCTCGCATAGCGATATCGCCTGGGCTGAAGACCCCCTCCGCGTCGAGACATTGAGCGTTGGAGACACCCTTCAGCTCGACAATTTACATCCTATGACCGGTTTATCCGGATGAACGTCAATGACGTGTGACCTCGAGTCACCACGGGCCCGTTCCACTAAATGGAACGGGCCCGTTTAATGACCGCGCGCAAAAACACGAAAGGCGCCCGAAGGCGCCTTGTCGATGAATTCCTCTTCAAGGAAATGGAGCGGGCGAAGGGATTCGAACCCTCGACCCCAACCTTGGCAAGGTTGTGCTCTACCCCTGAGCTACACCCGCACGCTCCGTCTCAGTCTTGGCAGGATGGTGGAGCCAGGCGGAATCGAACCGCCGACCTCTTGAATGCCATTCAAGCGCTCTCCCAACTGAGCTATGACCCCCTGCCATGCCTTCCAGCCTGACACTGCCGCCAGGAGTGGAATGGTGCCGCAAGAGGGATTCGAACCCCCGACCCCCTCATTACGAATGAGGTGCTCTACCAGCTGAGCTATTGCGGCATCGCAACTGTTGCGATCCGAGAGGCCGCCCTCTTAACCCCTCCCCCGCCGCTTGGCAAGGGAGGGAAGGGCCGGAAGGGCCTACCAGACCGAAAAAACGCTGCGGCGTGCGGACGCCTGTTCCTTCGGCTTCGGCACGTCGGGCGGCGTGGTTGGGAAGACGACGGGTTCGGGCTGGGGCACCGAAGCTTCCTCCCGCATCTCTTCCTTCACCGGCTCGGCAATGACGGTCTCGGCCCTGACCTCTGCCTCTGCCGGCAGAGGCTCGGTCACGGAAGCGGGTTCGCTGACGGGAGGCGCAGGAGCAGGCTCCTCCACTGCCGCAATGGGCAATGCCCTGACCTCGTCGTCGAGGTCCGCGGTCACGTCGTCATGAAGGGTGAGTTCGGGAGCGATCAGAACGTCCGGCGGCGCCTGCCAGACGAAGGCGTCGAGACGCCCGGTGACCGGCGAGATCGGCGCCCAGTGATCGGACACGACCCCGTCGGCAATCCATGCCGGATCCCGCGGCGCGCGGGTGGCGCGGGCGAGCCATTCACGCCCCTTGCCGGTGGAGCCGTGCTCCGCCTGCTCCAGGTCGGACATGAGCAGGCAGACCCGCATGCTCGGCCGGTCCTGCAGCAGGGGCTCCAGTGCATCGCGGGCCCGGTCGAACTCGCGCGACTCGAGGGCGGAACGCGCCACGGCGAGCCGGCCCTCCGGCGCGCCCTTGGAGAGGCGGGAGAGGGTTTCCGCCCGCTTGAGACGGTCGAGGCCCGAATCACCGGGGCGCAGGTTGAGATAGACCTCCGCCAGATCCGGATGCGGCAGACTTTGCCACGCGGTCTCCACCACCTTGGCCGCCTTGCGCAGATCACCCTTTCGCGAGAGCAGGCGGCCGGCAAGCGCCGCCGCCGGCACGAGATCGGGAGCGAGCTTCGCCGCATCCTGGGCGCTTCGGAGCGCGCCCTCCGGATCGCGGTCCACCCGCTCCAGGGCATCCGCGGTCAGAAGCACGGCACGGTGACGTCTGGCCGTCTTCTTGTCGAGGAGGCCGAGCGAGGTCCGCCGCTCGATGGTCTCGAGCGCTCCGCGCCAGTCCCGGTCGGCACAGCGCGCCTCGAGAATCGCGTCGCTCGCCCAGGCCGCGGCCGGCGCAAGGCGCACCGCCTCGGAGGCATATTGATGGGCCGATGCCGGATCGCCCCGGCGCCGGGCCTCGACGAAGAGGCCGCGCAGTCCGAGCACCCGGGTCTCGTCCTCGTCCATCATCTGCGTGAAGGCGGCTTCGGCAGCCTCCCGGTTGCCGGAAACCTGGGCGGCCTGCGCCTTGAGCAGCAGCGTCAGCGGCTCCCGGCCCAGCAGGCGCTCGGCCTCGTTGGCATAGCGCCGGGCCGCGATGGTATCGCCCGCGCCCACGGCCACCATGCCCCTGGAGACGGCCTGATAGCCGCGAGAGCGGCGGCGCGCCCGCGAGGCGAAGGTCAGGCGGGAGGGAAGCTGGATCAGGCCCGTGACCAGGGACCAGAGCACGGCCAGGGCGAGGGCCAAGCCGGCCAGCGCGATGGCGGCCACCGCCACCGACATCTGAATCTCGTAACCGCCGAAGGTGATCAGAACCGTCCCCGGCCGGTCGGCCAGCCAGACCGCGCCAAAGGCCGCGACGCAGAGAAGACCGATGAAAACAAGAGCGCGCCACATGCAGGGCTGATCCTTTTATTGCGTCGTACGGTTGAGGGTGGCGAGAGCGTCGGTGCTGATCGCCTGGGCGGCCTTGTGCGCCTCGGCGACGCCCCGGACCTGCCGACCCCAATCTTCGGAGACCCTCCGCGAGGGCTCCGGCAGGGCATCCCAGGCGGCGGCGGCTTCCACCACGTCGCCGCGCTCCAAGGCCTGCCTGATGCGGACGATAAGAGCCGGAACGCCGGTCGAGCCCGGTTCGTTCACCGGCTTGACCGTCACCACGCGGTCGGCCATGCGCAGGAGCCGGTCGGTCCAGCCCTCGGCCGGGCCGCGGCTCTCGCGCAGGATCGTCGTCTCGACCGGCTCGAAGCCTTGGGCGAGTTCGGTCGCCGTCGGAGCTCCCTGCTGGGCAAAGGGCTCAAGAGGCGCCACGCGGCCGGCATCGGCCCCGGCCTTCTTCACGCCGTCGAGCACTTCAGCATACGGCGCGCCGCTTTTCAGGGCATCGTCCAGGCGCCCGGCGAGGACGACCTTGGTTCCGATCTGGCCTGCCTCCTCGGCGTTCCGGGTGTTCTCCGCCGCCTGCTGGGAGAGCGTTGCAAGGCGCTGCTCCTGCTCGGTGAAACGGCGGTCGCTGTCCGTGAACCGACGCTCCGTCTCGGAAAAACGCCTTTCCGCCTCGCCGAACCGACGGTCCTGATCCGCAAAGCGCCGGTCCAGGTCCGCGATGCGGCGATCGAGCTCCTGCGTGACGTTTGCGGCGTTCGTCGCGTTCTGGGCATTCGCCCGGACCTGCTCCTCCAGGGCGGACAGACGGTTCGACAGGTCCGTGAGCGCGGCCTCGTTCTGCGGCGCCGGCTGCGGGACCTCAGGGGGCGGACGGTTCAAGGCCTCCTGAGCCTGACTGGCGGCCTGCTGGGCGGTGTTCTGAATCGCCTGGAGCTGCTGATCGAGCTCTCCACGGGCGGTTTCGAGCGCCTGGAGGCGGCCCTCCAGCGCCTGCGTGCCGGCCTGCGGCTGCCCGGAGGGAGCCGGCTGCTGCCTGAGCGCATTCACGCGCTGCTCCAGTTGCGCGAACCGCGGGTCGTCCTGCGCCGGAGAGCCCTGCCAGGCCTGCAATCCATAGAGGAGGCCGGCTCCGACGAGGCCCCCGAGCAAGCCCGAACCGATGAGGGCACCGGCTGAGCTGCGCCGCTCCTGAGCGGGGGGCGGTACGATGTCTTCGCGCGTCCGGGATGCGGAAGGCTCCTGGAAGGAGCTGTCAGACGAGACGGTATCCTGCCTACCAACCCGTTCGCCGGGCTCGTCGACGGAAGCCCCGATGGGAAGCGTGTCGGTGCCGATCCCGGAATCGAGGCTTGCTTCCGGCGAGGCCACCAGGTCCTCGGCCGGAGGCTCGCTGCCGCTGGCGATGGTCTCGTCGGGCCTCGCGTCCGCCGTCTCGCCTGCGGGAATCGTCTCCTGGGTGGGAGCCCCCGCAAGAGCGTCCTGCCCGACCGTGTCGTTTCCCGGAGCGTCGTTTCCCGGAGCGTCGTTTCCCGGAGTGTCGTTGCCCAGGGTATCCTGGGTCTCGGGGCCTGGGCCAGGGGCCGGGGCGACGCCGTCGTCGATCACGGTCGCTTTCAGGTCGATGGTCGCCGGCTCGCGCGAGGGCTTCTTGCGGGACGATTTCGGACGTCGAGGATCAGATGAGTCGGTCACGGGTCACTCTTGCACGGGTCGCCAGGGGGATTCGCCTGGCGCGAGATCTTCAAAGGGTCAGTGTGAAATGCAATTGAGGCAAGCTTGGGCGCAGCGTTTCGTTCCCTCCTGCGATACGATCGCAAATCGGACGGCCCCATCGGACCACGATCCCCTTCATATGGCAAAGCTCCCTATCGCCAAGGATCCTGACAAAGCGGCGACCGGCTTCATGGGGGCGGTTCGAGGAGCCTGAGAAGCGCATCCTCGGAAGGGTCTCCCGCCACAAGGGTTGCGGCGCCGGCCGCGGTGAGGGGCGCGGCCACGTCGGCCGAGAGGCAGAGGTGGAGAAAGGCTCTCAGGTGGGATGCCACGCCCGCCTCCTCCGCCAGCCGGACGACGAGATCCGCGCTCCGTCGTGAATAATGGAGCGCGGCGCCGATTTGGCCAGTGCGCAGGGCCGCGATGGCGGCCTCAGGCAGATGCTCGACGGCTTTCGCCTCATAGGCTTGCCATTGCAGCACGGTGAACCCGGCCGCGCGCAGGGACGCCGCCGGCTCCTCCTTGTGATGACGGGCCGTCACATGAAGAAGAGCAAGGCCGGGCTGCAATCGCCCGCGAATCAGCCGCGACAGAGACACCGCATCGCCCTCGGCCATGGTCACGTCGGCGAACCCTTGCGAGCGCACCGCCTCGGCCGTGCGCTCGCCGACAGTGAAGACGGGCTTCCCTCGATCCAGAGCCGCCAGGGCCTCCGCCGCATGGGCGCTGGTCACGATGAGAGCACCGTAGCGCGCGTCAGGCGCAGGATCGCCCGTCGGCACGATCCGGGTCACGGGCGCAAGGCAGGCCCGGTGGCCGAGCGCCGCCAGCCTCTCGGCCGTGCGCCGGGCATCCTGGGCTGAACGGGTGACGAGAACCCGCATCAGGCTTTCAAGAAGTCGGCCGGCATGCGGGCGCGCAGCTCCGAGCCGGCCTCGCGCCCGAGCGCCACCGCGTCGTCGGGCGAGCCGCGGCGAACGGCCTCCAGGCTCTCGGACCCGTCCGGGCGCAGCACGAGACCGCGGATTTCGAGCTCCCCGCCGATCAGCCGCGCGTGGCCCGCGATGGGCGTGCGGCAGGAGCCGTCGAGGATGGTGAGGAAGGCCCGTTCGGCGGCGAGCGCCTGGCCGGTCGGCCCGTCGAGGATGGGGTGAAGCGCTTGGCGCACCCGCTCGTCCTCGGCGCGGATCGCGACCGCGATGGCGCCCTGCCCCACGGCCGGGAGGAAGTCCTCCGTCTCGAGAACGGTCGTCACGTGATCGGTGAGCCCGAGGCGGCGCAGGCCCGCCATGGCGAGGAGTGTCGCGTCGACCTCGCCGCGCTCGAGCTTGGCGAGCCGCGTCTGCACGTTGCCGCGCAGGAGCGTCACCTGGAGATCCGGCCGCAACCGGCGCACCTGCGCCTGCCGCCGCAGGGAGGCGGAGCCCACGACGGCTCCTTGCGGCAGATCGTTCAGGCTCTCGAAGCGATGGCTGATGAAGGCATCGCGCACGTCCTCGCGGGGCAGGAAGCCGGCGATGACGATGCCCTCCGGCAGGGTCGTCGGCAGGTCCTTGGCGGAATGGACCGCAAGGTCGATGGAGCCTTCGAGCAGCGCGATGTCGAGTTCCTTGGTGAAGAGCCCCTTGCCGCCGGCCTCCGAGAGGGGCCGATCCTGGATGGCATCGCCCGTGGTCTTGATGACCGACAGGGGCAGGTGCTCCACGGTCCAGCCATGGGCGGCGACCAGCCTGTCTTGCGTCTCGTGAGCCTGCGCGAGGGCCAAGGGGCTGCCTCGCGTACCGATGACCAGGGTGGGGGAAGAGGCCATTCTGGCTGGGTTCTCCAATCAAAGGTTTCTGACGAAACTCACCTTCAGCCTTATCCTGAGGAGCGAAGCGTCTCGAAGGACGAGGCGCCTCCAGTACTCTCTGGATCCTCCTTCGAGACGGTCGCTTTCGCGACCTCCTCAGGATGAGGCCGGCGTTGTGTCAGACAAGCCAAAAACAATATTCGCCTTTGATCACGTTTGATCTTGTGCGGCGCGGCGGACTATAGGGGGAGGAGCGTCGGGCCGGAAGCCCGGACAACACCTTAATCGAGCGGCCGACGACCATGCGCATTCTAGGCATCGAGACCACCTGCGACGAGACCGCGGCCGCCGTGGTCGACGTCGGCTTCGACGGACGCGGTGAGATCCTCTCCAACGAGGTCCTGAGCCAGATCGCCGAACACGCCCGCTACGGCGGTGTCGTGCCGGAGATCGCGGCCCGCGCCCATGTGGAGGTGATCGACCGGCTCATCGCCCGCGCGCTGAAAAGCGCCAACTGCTCCGTGAAGGATCTCGACGGGATCGCCGTGGCAGCGGGCCCCGGCCTGATCGGCGGCGTGCTGGTGGGGCTCACCACGGCGAAAGCCATCGCGCTCGTCACCCGCAAGCCCCTGATGGCGGTGAACCATCTCGAGGCCCACGCGCTCACCGCGCGCCTCACCGACGGCATCGGCTTCCCGTACTTGCTTCTGCTCGCCTCCGGCGGGCACACCCAGCTCGTGGCCGTGCGCGGCGTCGGCGATTACGTGCGGCTCGGCACCACCATCGACGACGCCATCGGCGAGGCCTTCGACAAGGTCGCCAAGATGCTGGGCCTCCCCTATCCCGGCGGGCCGCATGTGGAGCAGGAGGCGGCCAAGGGCAATCCGGAGCGTTTCGCCTTCCCCCGTCCCATGCAGGGGCGGGCGGAACCCAATTTCTCGCTGTCCGGCCTCAAGACCGCTGTGCGGATCGAGGCGGAAAGGATCGCGCCGCTGACCGCCAGCGACGTCTCCGATCTCTGCGCCGGCTTCCAGGCCGCCATCGTGGACGTGGTGGTCGACCGCACCCGCGTGGGGCTGCGCGCCTTCCGGGAGATTGCGGGCCACCCGACGGCGCTGGTGGTGGCGGGCGGCGTGGCGGCGAACCAGGGCATGCGCCAGGGGCTTCAGCGGCTCGCCGTTGAATCCGGCCTCAAGCTCGTCGCGCCGCCGCTGCATCTGTGCGGCGACAACGGCGCCATGATCGCCTGGGCGGGCCTCGAGCGCATGCGCCTCGGCCTGATCGACGACATCGCGGCCCCGGCCCGCGCCCGCTGGCCGCTGGATACCAGCCGCGACGAGGCCGGAGCGAAGGCGTGACATGGTCGCCTTGAGAGATTCTCTCACCGACCTCCGGCTCCTCCCCCGTCATGGCCGGGCTTGTCCCGGCCATCCCGATTCCGTGAGGCGCCGTGCTTTTTGGATCGGGATCACCGGCACAGGGCCGGTGATGACGAAAGCGGGGAGTATCCGACCCGATCTTGAGGAGCGGCGAAGCACCGACCGGCAGTCTCCGACATGAAGGCACAGGTCCAAACCATCGGCATCGCCGGAGCGGGCGCCTGGGGAACGGCGCTCGCCAATGCAGCGGCTAGCGCGGGCAACGACGTGGTGCTCTGGATGCGCTCGTCCGAGCACGCCGCAACGCTCGCAGCGACGCGAAGCAACGAGCGCTTCCTGCCCGGCGTGAAACTCCATGATCGCATCCGTCCGACCGCCGCCCTGGACGATCTGGGTTCCGCGCGCGCCGTGCTTCTCGTCACGCCTGCGCAGACCACGCGGGAGATGAGCGCGGCGCTGGCCGCCGTCCTGCCGGCCGGGTCGCCGCTGGTCCTCTGCGCCAAGGGAATCGAGCGGGGGAGCGGCGCCTTTCTCTGCGACGTGGTGGAAGAAGTGCGTCCCGGCTCGCCCGTGGCCGTGCTCTCAGGGCCCAGCTTCGCCGACGACGTGGCGCGCGGCCTGCCCACCGCCGTGACGCTCGCCTGCCGGGACGCGGCTCTGGCCGAAGACCTCGCGACGACCCTCTCCGGCCCGACGCTTCGCGTCTATCACCGAGGCGACGTGCGCGGCGTCGAGATCGGCGGCGCGGCCAAGAACGTTCTCGCCATCGCCTGCGGGGCTGTGGCCGGAAAAGGCCTGGGCGAGAGCGCCAAGGCGGCGCTGATCGCCCGCGGCTTCGCCGAGCTCCTGCGCTTCGCCCGCGCCTATGGCGGCACGCCCGAGACCCTGATGGGGCTCTCGGGGCTCGGCGATCTGGTGCTCACCTGCTCCTCGGCCCATTCCCGCAACTTCGCCTTCGGCCAGCGCCTCGGCCAGGGGATGAGCGTCGCAGAGGCCGCCGGCGGCAAGCTGGTGGAGGGCGCCGCCACCGCCAGCGCCCTGGTGACGCTCGCGCGGGCGAAGAGCATCGACATGCCGATCGCGGAAGCCGTCGAGCAGGTCCTGTCCGGCGCATGGACCCTCGATCAGGCGGTCGATGCGCTCATGAACCGTCCCATCAAGTCCGAGCACTGAGCATGATCCGAAAAAGCGGATACCGGTTTTCCGGCATGATCATGCAGCACTAAAGAAGAGTACGCGTCGATGGCCTACTGGCTCTACAAATCCGAACCCTCCGTCTGGTCGTGGGATGCCCAAGTGGCGGAAGGCGACAAGGGCACCCACTGGAACGGCGTGCGCAACCACGTGGCCAAGCAGAACCTGATAGCCATGAAAAAGGGGGAACAGGGCTTCTTCTATCATTCCAACGAGGGCAAGGCGGTCGTCGGTGTCGTCGAGGTGATCAGGGAATACTACCCCGACCACACGGACGCGACGGGCAAGTTCGGTATGGTCGACATCAGGGCGGTGAAGCCGTTCCCCAAGCCCGTGACGCTGGACGACATCAAGAAGCAGCCCGGCCTCGAAAAGATGATCCTGGTCAATAATTCCCGCCTCTCGGTGCAGCCGGTGACGGACGAGGAATGGGCGATCGTGTGCCGGATGGGCGGGCTGTAACTTTCCTTGTCATTCCCGGAAGGCCGCGCAGCGGAGGGGAAGGGAATCCCTAGCAATCATGTGAGTGGATCCCCTTCCCTCGCCTGCGGCTCGCCGGGGATGACACCCACCACGTCATGGCCGGGCGTGTCCCGGCCATGACGTGGTGGGTGTCGCGCTCGTGAAAAGTGGATCCGGTTTTCGCGCACCTGACGATGCGCTCACCAAAGGAGGAAGCATCGGATCAATCCCAAAAGTGCAAGTCCACTTTTGGGTCCGATGCTCTAGAGGCGGGTGATGATGTAGCCCAGGAGAGCAAGCGCCACGACCCCGATGGTGGAAAGCAGCATCAGACTGAGCCGGGTCGTCCTGTGGTGACGGGTCAGGCGAGCCTCGATGCTCTCCAGCCTTAGGCGCGTTGTATGGTCACGATCGTTCATTCTGCGACGTGTAATCGATTGCACGGCGGCTGTCTTTGCAAGTTTGCAAGAAGGTTTTCCGACAACGCCAAGTCGGAGATGAGGCGGCGGGTGACCGTCCGGTGCATCCTGGAACCTGAAGGGCGAGGCGGTCAAAAGCCTCGAGTCGGCACGAACCTCTTGAACCTGTCTGGACCGGCAAGGGCTCAGGCTGTAGGGCTCGGCGATGGATAGGAACCTGCCTCCGACGAAGCCATGGGACACGGCCCAACTCGCCCGTTACGGAGCCATGCTCGGGACCCTGGGCGGCATGGTGGGGTACGTGTCTCACGCGTCCAACGATGGATGGTTCTTCCAGGATAGCCCGTTCATGCACGCTCTCACGGATGCAGGGCTCGGCGCCCTCGCCGGAAGCCTCCTGTTTGCCGCCGTCTCTGCCGCCTGCAACCGGCTCAGGCGGAGGCCGTAATTCTGATCATGCCCTTCATGGATCCGCCCGGCTTGATGAGGCGGATCGGATGAGGCGGCGGCTCCTCTTTGCCGGATAGCCGATGATTCCTCGCGATCAGGCGCAGACGAGACGGAACGTGCCGGATGGACGGGCTGTAAGACCGCGGTGTCGTTCCCGGCCGGAGGGCGGCGGAGGCGAAGGGAATCCATGATCCCAAGCGCGTGAGGGATCCCCTTCCCGCACTGCGTGCGCCGGGGATGACACCCACTCCGTCATGGCCGTCCCCGGACTTGTTCCGGGGATCAGTCCCGGCCATCCCGATCAGAAAAGCGCAGCGCCCCCAGCAATCGGGATCACCGGCACAAGGCCGGTGATGACGGAGGAGAAGCGCCCCGTCCCCGGGCCGATCCCGGGTTCTGCTCCGCAGCCCCGGGATGACGCTCTTCCCCTCATGGCCGCCAAAAACCATCAGCGACCAAAGTCCGATCCCGTCCCGCTTGCCCCGACCCTCTCTCTTTCCGTAAATCTAGACCTAAATCCATCAGGCAAGCGTCTGGGAGAAGCGCCATGGAAGAGAAGATCTACGACGTGCCGGCCGAGTGGACGCATCGCGCCTATCTGGATGATGCGGGCTACCTCGCCAAGTACGAGGCTTCGATCAGGGACCCGGAGGCCTTCTGGGCCGAGGAAGCCAAGCGCATCCACTGGTTCAAGGCCCCGACCCGGATCAAGAACACCAATTTCGGCCCCGACAACGTGGCGATCCGCTGGTTCGAGGACGGCGTCACCAACGTGGCCTATAACTGCGTCGACCGGCATCTCCACACCCGCGGCGACCAGGTCGCCATCATCTGGGAAGGCGACGACCCGTCCGAATCGAAGACGATCACCTACCGCGAGCTGCACGCGGAGGTCTGCCGCATGGCCAACATCATGCGCAACCGCGGCGTCGAGAAGGGCGACCGGGTAACGATCTACATGCCGATGATCCCGGAAGCCGCCTATGCCATGCTCGCCTGCGCGCGGCTGGGGGCGATCCATTCCGTGGTGTTCGGCGGCTTCTCGCCGGATTCCCTGGCGAGCCGCATCCAGGACGCCAAGTCCGCCTTCGTCATCACGGCGGACGAGGGCCTGCGCGGCGGCCGCAAAGTGCCGCTCAAGGTGAATGTGGACGCCGCCATCGAGCGCGTCGGCCCCGGCGTGGTCGACCACGTGCTGGTGGTGCGCCGCACGGGCTCGGCCGTCAACATGGTGCCGGGCCGCGACGTCTATTACGACGAAGCCGCCAGCATGGTGTCCGACGACTGCCCCTACGAGGAGATGAACGCCGAGGACCCGCTGTTCATCCTCTACACCTCGGGATCGACGGGAACGCCCAAGGGCGTGCTGCACACCACCGGCGGCTACCTCATCTTCGCGGCGATGACGCATCAATACGTGTTCGACTACCACGACGGCGACATCTACTGGTGCACCGCCGACGTGGGCTGGGTGACGGGCCATTCCTACATCCTCTACGGACCGCTGGCGAACGGCGCCACGACCTTGATGTTCGAGGGCGTGCCGACCTATCCGACCATCTCCCGCTTCTGGGAGGTGATCGACAAGCACCAGGTCAACATCTTCTACACCGCGCCGACCGCGATCCGCTCGCTGATGCAGGCCGGCGAGGAGCCGGTGAAGAAGACCTCGCGCAAGTCGCTTCGTCTGTTGGGTTCCGTTGGCGAGCCGATCAATCCGGAAGCCGGGGAATGGTACCATCGGGTGGTCGGCGACGACCGCTGCCCGATCGTCGACACCTGGTGGCAGACGGAGACCGGCGGCATCCTGATCACGCCGCTGCCCGGCGCCACCCGGCTCAAGCCCGGCTCCGCCACGCGGCCGTTCTTCGGCGTGAAGCCGCAGATCGTGGATGCGGACGGCAAGGTGCTGGAGGGCGCAACCGAGGGCAATCTGGTGATCGCCGATTCCTGGCCGGGCCAGATGCGCACGGTCTATGGCGATCACGAGCGCTTCGTGCAGACCTACTTCTCCACCTACCCTGGCAAGTATTTCACCGGCGACGGCTGCCGGCGCGATGCGGACGGGTACTACTGGATCACCGGGCGCGTCGACGACGTGATCAACGTGTCCGGCCATCGCATGGGCACGGCCGAGGTGGAATCCGCTCTGGTGGCGCATCCGAAGGTGTCGGAGGCCGCCGTGGTGGGCTACCCGCACGACATCAAGGGCCAGGGCATCTACGCCTATGTGACCCTCATGGCCGGCGAGGAGCCGTCCGAGGAGCTGCACAAGGAGCTCGTCGCCTGGGTGCGCAAGGAGATCGGCCCCATCGCGTCGCCCGACCTGATCCAGTTCGCCCCCAGCCTGCCGAAGACCCGCTCGGGCAAGATCATGCGCCGCATCCTGCGCAAGATCGCCGAGGACGAGTTCGGCTCGCTCGGCGACACCTCGACGCTGGCCGATCCCGGCGTGGTCGACGACCTCATCACCAACCGCCAGAACAAGCGCACGCAGGCGGCTTGAGCCGAACGCGATGCAAAGCATGGACAGGATGGCCGGGACGATCCCGGCCATCTTCTTTGCACGAAGCCATCGTGAAGCACGATTGACGGCGTCCGATGAACGCCCGTGACGTGCCAGGACGCACACCTTGGCCGGAGGAACGCCGTTGAGCTCCTCGTGCTCGAAGAGTAGGGTCGAGCCCGTTCTTCCAGGAGCCCGTTCCATGGCCTTGAAGCGTCTTTTCACCGATCATCCGGAATCCGCGGGTGAGAGCTATTTTGAGCACATGAACGTCGCCTTGAGCTTCGCCGGCCCTCTGCTCGTCGCGGGCCTGGCGGCCCTGGTCCACGCCTTCCTGCCCTTCCTCTTCCTCACGACCGCCAGCCGCACGGTGAAGCAGCTGCATGCGCGGATGCTGAACCGCCATCCGCACCCGGTTTCGCACGACGCCCGTGACCGGATGCTGGCCTGGGATCCGGTGATCTGAGCCTGCACCGGCAGGCCAGGCTGGAACCGTAGCCTTATCTCTCGCGTCTCACCCTCACGCATGTTCCGCAGGAGGGTTCGAGACATGGGCGCGCGCGCCGCATTCGCCATCGCCGCCGTCATCGCGGTCGTCGCCGCAAGCAGCGGCGCGTCCGCCCGGGAGGTCGTGCCCTTCGAGGGGCGCGTGTCGCCCGGCACCATCGTCATCAAGACGGCCGAGCGGCGGCTCTATTACGTGCGCGGCGACGGCACGGCCCTGCGCTACCGCGTGGCGGTGGGCAAGCCCGGCAAGCAATGGTTCGGCGAGGCGCGGATCGACGGCAAATACGTCAGGCCCGCCTGGGCGCCGCCGGCCGAGGTCAAGCGCGACAACCCGCGCCTGCCCGACGTGATCCCCGGCGGTGCCCCGAACAATCCCATGGGCGCCAGGGCGCTCACCCTCAATCTCGACGAATATGCCATCCACGGCACCAACCGCCCGGGCTCCATCGGCACCTACGCATCCTACGGCTGCATCCGCATGCTCAACGAGGACATCGTCCATCTCTACGATCAGGTGAGCGTGGGCACGCGGGTGGTGGTGGTGCCGTAGCCGGGGACGACGCTTAAGAGATCTAGCTTTGTACCTCTACAGCCTCATCCCGAGAGCCTGGCTCACCATACGCTTCCCTCGCTGTCATGGCCGGCCTTGTGCCGGCCATCCCGGTTGGAAGGGCGCGGCGCTCCACGGCCTTCCTCCAGGAGCCAGGCACTCAGGATGACGAGTGAGTTCGATTACAGCGGCTGATACAAATCCGCCCGCGTCGGCGGCAGGCCCGAAGGCCCGCGCGCGCGCTTCGACGCCAATGTCTGGTTCACGCCCACCGCCGCGCGCTCGAAGGCGAGCGAGCAGCCGGCGAGATAGAGCAGCCACATACGGGTCTTCTCCGGCCCGACGAGCGCCTCGGCCTCCTTGCGGCGGGCATTGAGGCTTTCCCACCAGAGCCTCGTCGTGCGCTGATAATGCTCGCGCCAGGCCTCCACGTCATGCACCTCGAAGCCGTGGCGTTCCAGGTTGGAAACGGACATGCCCAGGTGGTCGAGCTCACCGCCGGGGAAGATGTAGCGGGTGAGCGCCTTGTATTCGGGCTTGAGCTTCTGAAACGCCTTGTCGCTGCGCTTGGCGCGCCGTGCGATGGTGTGATGCAGATAAAGCCCGCGCGGGCGCAGCAGGCGATTCACGGCGCCGAAATAGGCCGGGTGGTTGGCGATTCCCACATGCTCGAACATGCCGATGGACGAGATCTTGTCGAACTCGCCTTCCATCTGGGTGAAGTCCTTCACCAGCACCTCGACCCGGTCCTGCAGCCCGAGGCGCTGCACCTTGTCCCGCGCCAGCGCGGCCTGCTCCTCGGCGAGCGTCACGCCGGTGGCCTTGACCCCGTAATGCTGCGCCGCGTGGCAGATGAGCGCCCCCCAGCCGCAGCCGATGTCGAGCAGGCGCTCGCCGGGTTTGAGCCGCAGCTTGCGGCAGATCATGTCGAGCTTGTCCCGTTGCGCGCGGGCGATGTCGTCGTGCCAGTCCGGCTGGAAGTACGCGCAGGTATAGACCATCTCCGGGTCGAGGAAGAGCCGGTAGAACTCGTTCGACACGTCGTAATGGTAGGCGACGTTCTGCTTGTTGGTCCGGGGCTTCCCGTCGCGGGCGTCCGGCTTGTCCTCGACCCGGGCGAGCGGGCGCGGCATGTCGGCGGGCGCGCGCAGGAAATGATACGCGGTCTTGAGAGCTTTCAGCTTGCTCAAGGCCTTCAGGCGCCTGCCGGCCTTCTGCGGGCGCTGGGAGGCGAGATCGAAGATGGTGCCGTTCTTGAGATCGATGAGCCCCGCCACATAGGCGTTGAGTGCCGTGTCCAGGTTCGGGCGGCGCAGGAGGGCGGCGATCACGCTCTCGCGCCGGATGACGAGACGCATGGCATAGGACGGCAGATCAGCCGGGATCGTCGAGCCGTCCCACAATTCGAAGCCGAACTGGAGATCGAGCGCCCGGTGAGCATCGCTCAACAGGTCCCGGAACATTCCCAGCCGCGCCGTCTCGCCCGCCCCAGCCATGCGCCCTCCCCTTTTGCGGCAAGGTAGCGGGAGGCCGGCGAGGGAACAACAGGTGCTTTCGCTCCTGATGGGTCTTCACCAATTAATTCGCCACGTCCGCTGCACCTGCGAGATCCGAGAGATGCCGGAGCTTTTCGGGATTGCGCACGATATAGACCCCGACGATGCGGCCATCCTCGATGTCGAGGGACGTGGTCTGCACCATGCCGTCCTTTTCGAGGGTGACGAAGCCGGGCAATCCGTTGATCAGCCCCTTGTAGAGAACGGGAGGCAATTGGCCTTCGTCCTTGCGCGCCACGCCCATGAAGAGGCCCGACACCCGGCGGAAACCGAAGAGCGGGTTGAGGGCCGCATTCCGGATGCCGCCGCCATCCGTGTAGGAGACGACGTTCTCCGCCAGGAGATTTCGCAGCGCCGTCAGGTCGCCGCTGCGCGAGGCGGCGAAGAATGCATCGGTCATCCGCTCGCCTTCATCCCGGTCGATGGCGTAGCGCGGCCGGTCCGCGCGGACGTTCTTTCGCGCGCGGGCCGCGAGCTGGCGGCAAGCGGCCGGGTCCCGGTCCAGGGTCGTGGCGACCTCGTCGAATCCGAGCCCGAAGACGTCGTGCAGGAGAAAGGCTGCGCGCTCGAGCGGCGAAAGCCGCTCCAGGGCCATCATCAGGCTCAGCGACAGATCCTCGCTCATGTCCTCCTGTTCCGCTTCCAGGACCGGCTCGGGCAGCCAGGGCCCGATATAGGTCTCGCGCTTGACCCGCGCCGATTTGAGGATGTCGAGGCACAGGCGCGTGACCGTCTTGGACAGGAAGGCGCCCGGTTCGCGGATGGCGGACCGGTCCGTCTGGTGCCAGCGGATATAGGTTTCCTGCACCACGTCCTCGGCTTCCGCGATGGAGCCGAGCATGCGGTAGGCCAGGCGGACCAGCCCCGGCCTGAGGGGCTGGAACCGGTCCGCCGCGTCGCCGTCAGGCGGCAGCACGGCTTGCCTCGACCGGATGGATCGAACGGAAGCCGATGGCCAGACGGTTCCAGGTGTTGATCGCGCCGATCATCAGGGTCAGATTGACCTGCTCGACGGGTGTGAAGTGCCGGCTCAGCTCCGCATAATCCTCGTCGGGAGCATGGGTCTCGGCCACCAGGGTCAGGGCTTCGGTCCACGCGAGCGCAGCCCGCTCGCGGTCATTGAACAGCGGCGATTCCCGCCAGGCGTTGAGGAGATAGATCCGCTCCTCGGTCTCGCCGCTCGCGCGGGCATCCTTGGTGTGCATGTGGAGGCAGAAGGCGCAGCCGTTGATCTGCGAGGCGCGGATCTTCACCAGCTCGAGCAGGTTGTGCTCCAGACCGCTGTTCTTCAGGGTCTTTTCCAGCTCCACCATCGGCTTCAGGGAACCGGGGGCGACTTCGAAGGGAATCAAACGGGCTTTCATCGTCTTGGTCCTCATGGATCGTGTTGCTCACGATGCTAAGACGAGGCAGCGATGCCAGATGTGACATGAGGCCGAAAAAAATGGTCTCTAAAAATCGCTCGTCAGGCCTTTCACCTCCCAATCCTCGTAGCGAACGGGCTCGAGGCCGCCGCGGCCCTGGAACTCCTTCTGCTTCGCGAGTTCGGCCGCGCGGGCATCGATCTCGAGCCGGCGCTGGGCGGCCTCCGCGAGAGCCCTTTGAGCCGCAGGGGACAGGGGCTTGCCGGGAGCCGCGCCTTCGACGGGGCCTTCGGGGGGAGTATTGTCGTTCATGCTCATGAGGTGCCTTATGCCAGATTTCCGCCCCGTTGGGAGGAAGCTCTTGAAAGTTCGCCCCACCGCATTCCGGCCCTGCCTCGTCATGGCCGGCCATGACGGGAAGGTCTCACGGCGAGCCGGACTTCGAGGAAGAACCCTTGGGAGGGAGCTGGACCGTTCCCACATAGGGTTCAACGGATGGATTTCGTGTTGACCACGAGGTGGAGACCCCGATGAACACCGTCAAGACCGGAATGCTGCTGGCGGGCCTGATGGCCCTGTTCGGCGTCGTCGGCTATTTCCTGGGCGGCGGCACCGGCATGATGATCGCGTTGGGTCTGGGCCTCGCGACGAATGTCTTCGCCTATTGGAACTCGGACCGGCTGGCGCTCGCCGCCCATCACGCGGTGGAGGTGGACGAGCGCACGGCGCCCGAGCTGGTCCATATGGTGCGCGATCTTGCAGGGCGCGCCGGCCTTCCCATGCCGCGGGTCTATCTCATCGACAATCCGCAACCCAATGCGTTCGCCACCGGGCGCAACCCGGAGAATGCGGCGGTCGCCGCCACCACGGGCCTCCTCCACATGCTCTCCCCTGACGAGGTGGCGGGGGTGATGGCGCACGAGCTCGCCCATATCAGGAACCGCGACACCCTGATCATGACGGTGAGCGCGACCATTGCCGGCGCCATCGCGACGCTGGCCCAGTTCGGCTTCCTCTTCGGCGGCCGGGGCGAGAACCGGCCGAACCCGATCGTGATGATCGGCACGGCGCTGCTGGCACCCCTGGCCGCCATGATCATCCAGATGGCGATCAGCCGTTCGCGGGAATACGACGCCGACCGGATGGGGGCACAGATCTCCGGCCAGCCGCTGGCGCTCGCCTCGGCGCTCGCCCGCATCGCGGGCGGCGTGGCGCATATTCCGAACCCCGATGCGGAGCGCCGCCCCGCGACCGCCTCGCTCTTCATCATCAACCCGCTCTCCGGGCAAGGCGTGGACAATCTGTTCTCCACTCATCCCGCGACGGAAAACCGGATTGCGGCCCTGCACGCTTTGGCGCAGGAGATGGGCACGCCGGCGCAGCCCGCCGGCTCCTTCGCGCAGAGTTCATCGAGTCCCTGGGGTTCCACCGGGGGCTCAATCGGAGGCTCGACCGGCACCCGCCGCGGGCCCTGGGGATAACGTTTTGAATCAATCGGACGAACAGGCAGGCCTCGGGCCCCGCCGCCTTGCCTGGATGGCGGTGACGGAAGCCATGAAGCGGCGCGTGCCGCTCGACGACGTGATGGAGGAATTGGCCCAGACGGAAAATCTGTCCGGCCGCGACGAGGCGCTCGCCCGCGCCATCGCCATCGTGACCTTCCGGCGCCTGGGCACCCTCGGACGGGCCTTGAACGAGCGGCTCAACAAGCCGCCGAAGGACGAGCGCCTGATGCATCTGCTGGCCACCGGCGCGGCGCAGATCCTGTTTCTCGACGTGC
Source organism: Microvirga sp. 3-52 (assembly GCF_018383585.1). Classification (GTDB taxonomy): domain Bacteria; phylum Pseudomonadota; class Alphaproteobacteria; order Rhizobiales; family Beijerinckiaceae; genus Microvirga. The sequence continues at coordinate 29,864 of NZ_JAHAMK010000014.1, read as the reverse complement.
CCGACCATGCCGTCGTCGACAGCGCCGTGCAGCTTGCCCAGAACGATCCCAAGCTCCATCACGCCGGTGGCTTCATCAATGCCGTCCTGCGCCGCGTCGCCCGCGAGCGCGAGGAAATCCTGAGCCAGGACGATCCCTGGCTCGACACGCCGACCTGGCTGGAGGAGCGCTGGATCGCGCAATACGGCGAGCCGCTCGCCACGACCATCGCCGAGGCGCACCGCTCTTTGGCCTCCGTCGACCTGACGGTGAAAAGCGATCCGGCAGCCTGGGCGGAACGCCTCGGCGGGATTCTCCTGCCCACCGGCAGCGTCCGCCTGAAGGAGCGCACGGCCATCCGCGAGCTGCCCGGTTTCGAGGAGGGTGAATGGTGGGTTCAGGATGCCGCCGCCGCCCTGCCGGCCCGCCTGCTGCAGGCGAAGCCCGGCGAGCGCATCGCGGATCTCTGCGCCGCACCCGGGGGCAAGACCGCGCAACTCGCGGCGGCCGGCGCCGATGTGCTGGCCGTCGACCGTTCGGCCAAGCGGCTGCAGCGGCTCGAGGAGAACCTCTCCCGCCTCCACCTGAAGGCTGAGACCCGCGCCATCGACGCGGAGAAGCTCGACTCAGGCCCCTTCGACGCCATCCTGCTCGATGCCCCCTGCTCGGCCACCGGCACCATCCGCCGCCATCCCGACGTGGCCTGGACCAAGAGCGAGGAGGACATCCGCAAGCTTTCCGGATTGCAGGCCCGCCTGCTCGACAAGGCGGCAGGCCTCCTGAAAGTCGGCGGACGGCTGGTCTACTGCACCTGCTCGCTGGAAGCCGAGGAAGGCGAACGCCAGGCGGAGGGCTTCCTCGACCGCCATCCCGAATTCATCCGCATGCCCATCGCGCCCGACGAGATCGGCGGCGTCGCCGAGTGCATCACGCCAGAGGGCGATATCCGCACGCTGCCGAGCCAGCTGGCGCTTTCGGAGCATGATCGCAGCGGCCTCGACGGCTTCTTTGTCGCACGGTTTGTGCACAAGGGACCGCGATCATAGTGAATCCTCCCTTACCTGTTGTTAACCGGTCAGCAGGAACTCCTCACCTAAGTTGGCTGGGATTCAAGCGAACAAGGGGAGCGCCACGGGTGGATTTCGGGCCGGATCGCTGGCGTCTGTACAGGCTTGCCGCTCGCGAGGCAGGCCGCGCCATGCGCGAAAGCGCGGTCTGGAGCCTGTCCCGGCTCTCCAGCGCGCCGGTGCCGACGCGGCTTCTCTTCGCCCCCCAGGATCTGCGCACGGCCGATCCCACCATCGCGACCGACATCTATTCCGGCTTCTTCGCCTTTTCCGGCCGCGCCATCACCACCAGCGGGCGCTCCCCCTTCGCCTTCACGCCGCCGAGCCGCGCCTGGGGCGAGGCGCTCTACGGCTTCGGCTGGCTGCGGCACCTGCGGGCGGCCGGCACGGCGCTCGCCCAGGCCAATGCCCGCTCCCTGGTGGACGAGTTCGTCACATCGAAGCTCGGCGACAAGCGGATCGCCTGCAGCCCGGAGATCACGGCGCGCCGGCTCATGTCGTTCATCAGCCAGTCGCCGCTGATCCTGGAAGGCGCCGACCACGCCTTCTACCAGCGCTTCCTGAAGATCATCGGCCAGCATGTCCGCACCCTGGAGCGGCAGGTCCGCTCAGGCGCCCTGCCCTCCCAGCAGCTGATGGCCGCCATTGCGCTCTGTTATGCCGGCCTGTGCTGCGAGGGCCTCGAGCGGAACCTGAGGCGCGCGAGCCGCCTGCTCGCCCGCGAACTCGAATGGCAGATCCTGGCCGATGGCGGGCATGCGAGCCGCAATCCCCGCATCATCGTCGATCTCCTGTTCGATCTTCTGCCCCTGCGCCAGATGTTCGCCAGCCGAGAGGTCGACACGCCCGACGCCCTGCTCCACGCCATCGACCGGATGCTGCCGATGGTGCGGCTGTTCCGGCACGGGGACGGCACGCTGTCCCATTTCAACGGCATGGGCGTGACCGCGGCCGATCATCTGGCGACGCTGCTCACCTACGACGACATGCGCAGCCAGCCCATTCACCACGCGCCCCATTCGGGCTACGAACGGCTCGAGGCCGGACGCACGCTGCTCGTCGCCGACGTGGGCGCTCCGCCGCCGCGGCCCCTGTCCCAGGATGCCGGGGCCGGCTGCCTGTCCTTCGAGTTCTCGAGCGCCGCCCAGCGTATCGTGGTCAATTGCGGCACCCCCTACATCGCGGGCAATGCGATCATCCAGGCCTCGCGTTCGACGGTGGCGCATTCCACCGCCTCCATCGACGACGTCTCGTCCAGTCAGATCGTCGACAAGAAGGGGAGTTGGCTGCACCGCCGGATCTCCGCCTGGATCCTGCGCCGGGTCGGCCCCGTGGTCATCAGCGCGCCGGAGCGGGTGACGGCGGAGCGCAGCGAACGCGAGCACGCCCAGCTGCTGAGCGCCAGCCATGACGGATATAAAGCCCGTTTCGGCATCACCCACGAGCGGCGCTGGCAGCTTGCCCCCAAGGGCAACGTGCTGGAAGGCGAGGACAATTTCTGGAGCGAGGGCGGTCAGGCCGGGACCGTGCAGGCCATCATCCGCTTCCACCTGGCGCCCGGCATCAGGGCGAGCCGCGCGCAAGGCGGCCGCGTGGTGATGCTGGTGCTGCCCAACCGGGAGGCCTGGCAGTTCTCGGCCGCTCCGGTCGAGGCGGAGCTCGAGGACAGCGTATTCCTGGCGACCGCAGAAGGCATGCGGCGCACCGAGCAGATCGTACTGACGATCCGCCCGGGCGAGACCCCGACCGTGCGCTGGCGCTTCGAGCGCCTCGCCCGCACGTTCAGCTCCGAGCAGACTGCAGAGCCAGGACCGGAGCTGATCTGAAGATAGTCCTGTGAAAAGTGCTGCTTATGCACGTGTGGGATTTTTAGTCCCTTGTGCCGCAGATATTGAAACAGGGGTGGGCTGCATCTCTGATGAGGCCGTTCATGGGAATAGTCGCGACACCATAAACAGAAGAGGGTGAATGGAGCGGTTTGTCATCATTTCCGGCTGTTCAGGCGGTGGCAAATCTACCTTGCTTGCTGAGCTTGGCAGGCGTGGCCACCGCATGGTGGAGGAGCCTGGCCGACGAATCGTCAAACAAGAACTGCAAGAAGGTGGGACGGCGCTTCCCTGGAAAGACGAACGGGCATTTTCTCAACGTGCAGTCGCTATGGCCCTGGAAGATCGAGCAGCAGCAGCAACTCTGAATGGATGGGTGTTCTTTGACAGGAGCTTGGTGGATGCTGCGGCTTTTCTACAGCACCTGACGAACGAGCCGATTCTTACTTCACTCGCTCAGTCGCACCGCTACCACCAAACTGTGTTCCTGACGCCGCCATGGCCAGAAATATACGTCAATGATCCAGAGCGGCGTCACGACATGAAAGCAGCGGAGGCTGAGTATTCTCGCCTGCTGGAAGCCTACCCATCCCTTGGATACAAAGTTTCTATCTTGCCCAAGGTCAGTGTGTCAGAACGTGCTGATATTATCGAAAGGGCTCTAGCAGGTGGATTGCGCTGTTCAGGTCCTATGGAATGCCAGTGATCAGCGACAACGGATTTGCCGCCCACTGCGCAAGGGAGCAGCCTGAAACACAGTCCTCCCCGGTTCCCATCCCCGGCCCGCCGTGGTATCGCGCCCGCATCTTTTTCCTTGAATGGAGCGGCCGCCATGCCGAGCGACCTGAAGCGCGTATCCCGCGCTCTGCTTTCCGTATCCGACAAGACGGGGCTCGTGGACTTCGCGCGCGCGCTCTCCGAGCGCGGCATCGAGCTGGTGTCCACCGGCGGCACGCATAAGGCGCTCAGCGAGGCGGGCCTGCCCGTGAAGGACGTGAGCGAGCTCACGGGATTTCCGGAGATGATGGACGGGCGCGTGAAGACGCTGCATCCCGCCGTCCACGGCGGCCTGCTCGGCATCCGGGTCAATCCGGAGCACCAGGCGGCGATGCTCGCCCATGGCATCCAGCCCATCGACCTCCTGGTGGTGAACCTCTATCCGTTCGAGGCGACGGTCGCGGCCGGCAAGCCCTCTGACGATTGCATCGAGAACATCGACATCGGCGGCCCCGCCATGATCCGCGCGGCGGCCAAGAACCATGGCGACGTGGCCGTGGTGGTGGACGGCGGCGATTATGGCGCCGTTCTGGAAGATCTCACCAAGTACGACAGCTCCGTCACCCTGACCCTGCGCCGGCGCCTGGCCCAGAAGGCCTATGCCCGCACCGCTGCCTACGACGCGGCGATCTCCAACTGGTTCGCCGCCGAGCTCGGCGAAGAGACGCCACCCTTCCGCGCGCTCGGCGGCGCCATCGCGGAGGTCATGCGCTACGGCGAGAACCCGCATCAGAGCGCCGCCTTCTACCGCACGCCGGAGAACCGCCCGGGTGTCGCCACCGCGCGCCAGGTGCAGGGCAAGCAGCTCTCCTACAACAACATCAACGACACCGATGCGGCCTACGAGGCCGTGGCGGAGTTCGCGCCCGAGCGCTCAGCCGCCATCGTGATCGTCAAGCACGCCAACCCTTGCGGCGTCGCGGAGGGCACCTCCTTGCGCGAGGCGTACGAGAAGGCCCTGCGCTGCGATCCGGTCTCGGCCTTCGGCGGCATCGTGGCCATGAACCGGCCGCTCGACGCGGAGGCTGCCAAGGCCATCACCGAGATCTTCACGGAAGTGATCATCGCGCCCGACGCCACCGAGGAGGCGATCGCCATCGTGGCGGCCAAGAAGAACCTGCGCCTGCTGCTGGCCGGCGGCCTGCCCGATCCGCGCCAGGAGGGCCTGACCCTGCGCACGGTCGCGGGCGGCTTCCTGGCGCAGAACCGGGACAACGCCGTGGTCGACGCCATGGACTTGAAGGTGGTGACGAAACGCGCCCCCACCGACCGGGAGCTGGAGGACCTGCGCTTCGCCTTCCGCGTCGCCAAGCACGTGAAGTCGAACGCCATCGTCTACGCCAAGGATCTCGCGACGGTAGGCATTGGGGCCGGCCAGATGAGCCGCGTCGACTCCTCCCGCATCGCCGCTTGGAAGGCCGTCGAGGCCGCGAAGGCCGCGAACCTTCCCGAGACCCTCGCCAAGGGCTCGGTGGTGGCCTCCGACGCCTTCTTCCCCTTCGCGGACGGCCTGCTTGCCGCAGCGGAGGCCGGCGCCACCGCGGTGATCCAGCCCGGCGGCTCCATGCGCGACGACGAGGTCATCAAGGCGGCCGACGAGGCCGGCCTCGCCATGGTGTTCACGGGCCACCGGCACTTCCGGCACTGAGAATGATGCTGTCCGTCGCGGCTCATCCACCGTCATCACCGGCCTTGTGCCGGTGATCCCGATTGAGTGAAGCGCCGCGCCTCACCGCATCGGGATGGCCGGGACAGGCCCGGCCATGACGTGACACGGCGTGGAGGTCTCATCGAGACGCCCGCTCCCCCATCATGATGATGACATTTCTCCTCTCCCTTCCCATCTGAAGCGGAGCAGAAGGAGACATGCATGATCATCACCACCACGCCGAGCATCGAAGGCCGCCGCATCGCTTCCTATCGCGGCATCGTCTCGGGCGAGGCCATTCTCGGCGCCAACGTGTTCCGCGATTTCTTCGCCTCCATCCGCGACGTGGTCGGCGGACGCGCGGGATCCTACGAGCGCGTGCTGCGCGATGGACGCGACACCGCCCTCCAGGAGATGATCGAGGAGGCCCAGCGCCTCGGCGCCCATGCGATCGTCGGCGTCCACCTCGATTACGGCGCGCTCGGCAAGAACGAGGGCATGATGATGGTGTCGGTCAGCGGCACGGCCGTCACGCTGGAGTGAGCAGCGCTCACACCCGCTTCACGCCGCTCAGGAGCCAGAATCCGACAAGCAGGAACAGGATCAGCACCGCCGGTCCGGCGGCTTGCGTCTGGAACACGGCCGTTGCGACGGCCACGGCGAGCGGCGCGAGGAAGGACGTGACCTTGCCCGAGAGTGCCAGCAGGCCGAAATAGCGCCCGGCCTCGTGGGCCGGAACCAGCCGCGCGAGCAGGCTGCGCGAAGAGGCCTGCAGCGGTCCCGCCACGGCGCCGATGACGAGGCCGAGCAGCACGAACAGCTTTTCAGGCGCGGAGGCGTAGAGGCCGTCGTCGGCCGCAGGCGGCGCGGTCGGCACCACGAAGAGAATATGATCGCGCCCGAGCGAGAGAACGCCGACGCAGACGAGCGCGAGAATGGCGATCGATCCGAGGATCACCGGCTTTGCGCCGATGCGGTCGTCGAGCCGTCCGCCAGCCAGCGCGCCGAGCGTGCCGGTGACGGTGAGCAGGATGCCGAAGATGCCGAGCTCGATGGCCTGCCAGCCGAACACGCCTGCCCCGTAGATGCCGCCGAAGGCGAACAACGCCACCAGGGCATCCTGATAGACCATGTTGGCGACGAGAAAGCGCCCGACGCTCTCGTGTCGCCGCGCGTCGGCGATGGTGCCCCTCACCTGCTCGAACCCCTTTCGGGCCGCCTCCTTCAGGCTCATCCCCGAGCGCGGAACGTCCGGCGTGAAGAGGAAGAGCGGCAGCACGAAGACGAGGAACCACAGGGCCGAGAACGGTCCCGTGATGCGGTCGCCCTCGCGCGTCGCCGGATCGAGGCCGAACAGCGGGTGCAGGCCGAAGACCGTCTTCATCGTTACCGGGTCGGCGGCGAGAAAGCCGAGCACGATCACGAGCGACACGAGACCGCCCAGATAGCCCATCGCCCAGCCCGTGCCCGAGAGGCGGCCGTAGCGTTCCGGCGGCACGAGATGCGGGATCATGGCGTTGTTGAACACCGCCGCCACTTCCACCGCCACCGTACTGAGCGCAAAGCCCATGAGGGCAACCATGATGGCATGGGGCTGTTCCGGCGCGGCGTACCACAGCGCGAAGGATGCGATGAACAGCACGAGGCCGCAGGACGCGATCCAGGGTTTCTTCGGCCCCGTCGCATCGGCGATGGAGCCGAGCACCGGCGACAGGATGGCGAGCACGAGCCCTGCCGCTGCCGTCGCATAACCCCACAGGCTCTGACCCGTGACCGGATCGGGCGCGAGCGCGGAGGCGAAATAGGGCGCGAAGACGAAGGTAGTGACCAGGGTGAAGAAGGGCTGGCAGGCCCAATCGAACAGGAGCCAGCCGAGGATCGCGGGACGCGAGGCCTTGTGTGAGGGCGCAAGGGGATTGATGTCTCTCACTGGGCTTTGGCTTCCAGGCTGTTGCTGAATTATCGTCAACGCTCACCGTCTCTCGTCATCACCGGCCTTGTGCCGGTGATCCCACTTGGAAAAGTGCGGCGCTTCACAGGATCGGGATAGCCAGGACAGGCCCGGCTATGACGGAAAGGTCTTACTCAGCTTTGCACCCCGCCACTTCCCCCACTTCCAACTCCTCCCTGCAAGGGAGGAGAGTTTTGGCCTCAGGTCATCCGCGCGAGATCGCCGAGCAGGCTTGCCGCGACGGTGATCTTCGACAATGTCAGGCCCGACGAGACGATGCCGTCGACCGCACTTCTGATGCGGTTGACGTCGGCGCCGCGCTTCTCGCTCCAGGCCCGCACGGCCTCGATGCCGGAGACGTCCTGAGACGATACTTCCGCCGTCAGGCCGCGGTGGGCATAGGCGATGCTGTCGATGGCCCGATCGAGCGCCAGACGGTCGAAATAGTCGCTGACATTGATCTGCTGTGCCGCATTGATGAGCGCGCCGAGCCGGAACGAGGCCTCGAGCGCGAAATGGGTGCGGGCGATGTCGCTGACCGGCTTGCCGGTCTTCTGCGCCGTCTGCGCGATGTCGGGAGCCGCCACGAGATCGGGCAGCGACGCGATGCGGCGCGCCAGATCCTCCGGAGTGCCCTCATCCATCAGCGCCTTGGTGCGTTCGTGCCACGCTCCTTGCGCCTCGGGCGACAATGTCTCGGTGAGGCTGCGCTCGACCTCGGCGACTCCGGCCCGGTAGGTCCCGATGATCTCGTCGAGGGAGTGATTGACGAAATCCACGTTGCGGATGAACCAGACGATCCGGTTCATCAGGAGATCTTGCAGCTCACCGTAGAGATGCAGCTGCATCCTGCCCGGAACCACGCCGTCGAGGGCATCGATGGCGACATTCATCTCGGTGAGGCCGAAGGAATCGCGGGTGGCCGCATAGGCCGCCGCGATGGTGGGCGCATCGGCGCCGGTCTGGTCGACGAGGCGGGCCACCATGGTCGGTCCGCCCCGGTTGATGATCGCGTTGGCGAGCTGCGTCGCGATGATCTCGCGGCGCAGGCGATGGGTCGCGATCGCATCCGGAAAGCGCTCGCGCATCTCGGTCGGGAAATAGCGCTCCAGCTCCTTGCCGAGATACGGATCGTCCGGCACGGGGCTTTCCAGCAGCTCGTCGTGCAGGGAGAGCTTGGCATAGGCCAGAAGCACCGCGATTTCAGGCCGCGTCAGGGCCTCGCCACGGCGCCCGCGCTCGGCCAGCGTGCTGTCGTCCGGCAGATACTCGACAGACCGGTTGAGGCGTCCCTGCGCTTCCAGCATGTGCATGAGCCGGCGCGCGAAGCCGAGATCCGCGACGCCAAGCTGCTCGGAGAGCGAGATGGCCAGGCTCTGCAGGTAGTTGTTGCGCAGGACGAGAGCTGCGACATCCTCGGTCATGTCGGCCAGGAGCTCGTTGCGCTGTGCCTCGGTGAGGCGTCCGTCGCGCTCGGGCGTGGTCAGCGCGATCTTGATGTTCACCTCCACGTCGGAGGTGTTGACGCCTGCGGAGTTGTCGATGGCGTCCGTGTTGAGGCGGACGCCGCTCTGCGCCGCCTCGATGCGCCCGCGCTGGGTCACGCCGAGATTGGCGCCCTCCCCGACCACCTTGGCGCGCACCTCCGGACCACTGATGCGGATCGCGTCGTTGGCGCGATCGCCCACCTGCTCGTCGGTCTCGGTGGATGCGCGGATATAGGTGCCGATGCCGCCGAACCAGAGCAGGTCGACGCGGGCTTTCAGAATCGCGTTCATCACCTCGGCCGGGGTGGCCTGGGGCTTGTCGATGTCGAGAAGCGCGCGCATCTCGTCCGAGAGCGGAATCGATTTCGCATTGCGCGGGAACACGCCGCCGCCGGCCGAGATCAGCCCCTTGTCGTAGTCCTGCCAGCTGGAACGGGGCAGATTGAACAGCCGCTCGCGCTCCTTGAAGGAGCTTTCAGGATCCGGTTTCGGATCGATGAAGATGTCGCGGTGGTCGAAGGCCGCCACGAGCTTCAAGGCCCGCGACAGGAGCATGCCGTTGCCGAACACGTCGCCCGACATGTCGCCGACGCCCGCCACCGTCACCGGCGTGGTCTGGATGTCGACGTCCATCTCGCGGAAATGGCGCTTTACCGCCTCCCAGGCGCCGCGGGCGGTGATGCCCATTTTCTTGTGGTCGTAGCCCTGGCTGCCGCCGGACGCGAAGGCATCGCCGAGCCAATGGCCCTTCTCGATGGAGAGCGCGTTGGCGATGTCGGAGAAGGTGGCCGTGCCCTTGTCGGCCGCGACCACGAGATAAGGATCGTCGCCGTCGTGGCGCACGGTGTCGGCCGGCGGGACTACGCTGTCGCCGACGATGTTGTCGGTGAGCTGCAGGAGCGTGCGCACGAAGATGCGGTAGCTCTCGGTGCCCTCCGCCAGCCAGGCCTGCCGGTCGCTCGCGGGCGGGAGGTGCTTGGGCACGAAGCCGCCCTTGGCGCCCACCGGCACGATGACCGCATTCTTGACCTGCTGCGCCTTCACGAGGCCCAGCACTTCCGTGCGGAAATCCTGCGGACGATCGGACCAGCGCAGGCCGCCGCGCGCCACCTTGCCGAAACGCAGATGCACGCCTTCGACGCGGGGCGAATAGACGAAGATCTCGTAGAGAGGCTTCGGCAGGGCCAAGCCTTCCACCTTCGCGCATTCGAACTTGAACGCAATGGTCTGGCGCGGCAGGCCGTTGTCCTCGAGCTGGAAGAAGTTGGCGCGGATGGCGGCTTCGATCAGATTGACGAAGCGGCGCAGAATCCGGTCGTCATCGAGGCTCGTGACCTCTTTGAGCTGCTCCTCGATCTGCTCACGGATCGCGGCCTCCGCAGCGGCACGCCCGTCGTCCTTGCGCGGGTCGAAGCGCGCATAGAAGAGCCTGACGAGATCGGCGGCGATCGCGCCGTGACGAGCGAGCGTCTCGGCGATGTAGTCCTGCGCGTAAGTGACCTGGATCTGGCGCAAGTAGCGGCCGAGCGCCCGCACCATGGCGACATCGCGCCAGCCGAGACCCGCCTCGAGCACGAGGCGGTTGAAGCCGTCCGATTCGGCGAGGCCGCGGAAAAGCGCGAGCAGGGCCGCTTCGATCAGCGCCTGGATCTCGTCGATCTTGATCGCGCCACCTGAAGCGCGCTCCAGGGTCATGTCGTGGAGCCACACCCGGTCCGTCGCGCTGAAGGCGACCCGATAGGTACGCTCATTGACGACGCGGAAACCGAGATTTTCCAGGAGCGGCACGCGCTCCGACAGCGGCAGCGCCACGTTGAGCGAGAACACCTTCAGGTTCACGCGGGTCTCGTCATCGCCTTCACGGCGATAGAGATCGACGGCGCGGGGACGGGCCTCCGAGAGCTGCTCCAGGAGAGCGATGTCGGCGATGGCCTGCTCCGCCCCGAAGGCCTCGCGATAGGCCGCGCTGAAGGCTTCGGCATAGCGGGATGCCAGCGCCCGCGCCCGGGCGCCGCCGACGCTGCCGTCGAGCGCGTCGCGCAGGGCATCGCTCCAGGTGCGGACGATGGCGGCGATGCCCTTCTCCAGGGTCTCGCGCGGCACATCCGGGGTCTCGCCCTCGTCGCGACCGATGATGTAATGGGTGCGCGCGAGCGGCCCTTCCGGGTAATCCGGATAGGATGCGGAGACGCGCCCCTCATAAATGCCGGCCAGGAACTGGCCGATGCGCTGGCGTGCCTGGGTGTCGTAACGGTCCTTGGGCACGAAGACGAGCACCGAGACGAAGCGGTCGAACTCGTCGGTGCGGGCGAGCGCCCTCACCCGGGGACGCTCCGACAGGTTCATGATCTCGATGGCGAAGTGATAGAGCGTGTCCTCGTCGATCTGGAACAGCTCGTCGCGCGGATAACTTTCGAGCACGTTGAGGAGCGCGCGGCCGGCATAACTCGCCGGATCGAAGCCCGCACGGGCGACGACCTTCGCCACCTTGTGGCGCAGATAGGGCACTTCGGCGGTGGTGTTGGTGTAGGCGCTTGCCGTGAACAGGCCCACGATGCGCAACTCGCCGCGCAGATGTCCGCTGTCGTCGAACAGCTTGACGCCGACATAGTCGAGATGGGCGCGGCGGTGGACGCGGGATTTCACGTTCGCCTTGGTGATGATGAGCGCCTGCGGACGCGCTAGGAAGGCGCGGATTTCCGGCGTCATCCCGACCAGTTCACGGCCGCGACGGAGCACGCGCACGGATGGATCGCGGAGCAGACCGAGGCCCGAGCCCTCGACGGGATCGGCAGCAGTGTCGCCTGAGGGCAGACGGTATTCGCGAAGGCCCAGGAACGTGAAGTTGTCCCGCGACATCCAGTCGAGGAAGGCGACGGCCTCCTTCACCTCGTCTTCCGGCAGCGGCGGCGGATTGAGGCGGTAATTGTGGACGATCTCGGCGATCCGGGAGCGCATGCCCGGCCAGTCATGGACCGCAACGGAGACGTCCCTGTGGACGAGGCGCATGGCTTCGATCAGGCGGGTCCGGGTCTCGGGATCGTCAAGTCGGGGCAGATGGATATGGATGAAGCTTTCGCGCTTGACGCCGAGCCGCAGGGCGGCGGTGGCCTCGCCGACCAGGCGCACGAGAGCGCCGCCCGCATCCCGCTCCACGGCCAGGATCGGGTGGGCGACGAGCATCGGCTCATAACCCTGGTCCACGACCTCGGCGAGGGTCGAATCGAGCAGGAAGGGCATGTTGTCGTTGACGATCTCGAGCACCATCACGTCCTGGCGCCGGCCGTCACGCTCGATCTCGAAATCGAACAGGCGGATATCCGCGCCCTCGGCGGTGCGGGAGGCCTTGAGATGATCGAAGGCTTCCGCAGCGAGATCCGCCAGCGTCTGCGGCGAGTAGGGCGCCAGATCCTCGGGCGGGACACGCCCGTACAGATCGCGCACGAAGGTTGGCGGGATGGCCTTATGGCCTTTTTCCAGCACGGCGACGGCTTCCGCCGTCAATTCGCTTCCGCTGGTCGGTGTATCCAGCTTCATGCGCGCATCCTCTTAATATGTTTGGAGCTGTTTCCACTCCTGTGAAATCAGCTCTTCCCTCTGCCTTATCGCATTTTTCGGTGAACCGGATTCACTTCGCCGAAGAATGCTCATCTTTGAACTGGCGCATCGTGCGGAAAATTGGATCCACTTTTCCGCACGATGCGCTGGCCGCGGGAGCGTTGCCACAGTGTGGCAGGTTGCGCAACAAAAGCATAAGGTTCTGAACAAAGTTAGGTAAAGTTGCTGCATTGCACAGACACTTTACGCTGCCTTGGCCTCCTGGGACGACAGATTTACGTCGCCCCATTCCTTCATCGCCATGAGCACTGGCTCCAGAGAGCGGCCTCGGGCCGAGAGCGTATACTCGACCCGGGGCGGAACCTGGGCGTAGACGGTCCGGACGATGAGACCGTCAGCCTCCAGTTCGCGCAACTGGTGGGTGAGCATGCGCTGGGTGATGGACGGGATGAGCCGGCGCAACTCGTTAAAACGCAAGGTTCCGCGGAGGAGCTTGTAGAGCACGATGATCTTCCACTTGCCGTCGATCAGGCTCATCGTCCTTTCGACGGCGCAGCCTTGAACCCTCTGCACTTTCTGCGGCATCACGGTATCCTTTTCGACACTATGGGCTGTTTTTGTGCGTTCTTGCGGTTCGTAAGACTATGCTCAACTATCTCCCCGTCAACAGGAGACCTCCCATGCGCGCCGTCGGATACCAGCAATCCCTTCCGATTGATCAGGACGCTTCCCTCATCGATGTCGACCTGCCCCGTCCCGAGCCGGGCCCGCGCGACCTCCTCGTCGAGATCAAGGCGGTCTCCCTCAACCCTGTCGATACGAAGGTCCGCATGCGGGCTCAACCGGAGCCGGGCGGCGTGAAGGTCTTGGGCTTCGATGCGGCCGGGATCGTCAGAGGCGTCGGCAAGGACGTCTCCCTGTTCAAGGCAGGCGACGAGGTGTTCTATGCCGGCGCCATCACGCGGCAAGGCACCAATGCAGAGTTCCACGTGGTCGACGAGCGGCTGGTGGGCACAAAGCCGAAATCCCTCAAGTTCGAGGAGGCGGCAGCCCTCCCGCTCACCACGCTCACCGCCTGGGAAACCCTGTTCGACCGGCTCGAGGTCAAGCGTCCGGTGAAGGGCGCGGCGAACGCCATCCTGATCGTGGGCGCCGCCGGCGGCGTGGGCTCCATCGCGACTCAGCTCGCGCGCCAGCTCACAGATCTGACGGTGATCTCCACCGCCTCGCGGCCGGACACGCAGGCTTGGGTCAAGGAGCTCGGCGCCCATTATGCGATCGATCACAGCAAGCCTCTTGCCGCGCAGGTGGAGGCGCTGGGGATCGGCGCCCCGGCTTTCGTGTTCTCGATCACGCATACCGAGACCCATTTTGCGGAAATCGCGAAAACCATTGCGCCGCAAGGGCGCTTTGCCCTGATCGACGATCCGACGACGCCGCTCGACATCAGTCTGCTGAAGGGCAAGAGCGTCTCGATCCATTGGGAATCCATGTTCACGCGCTCCACGTTCCAGACCGCCGACATGGAGCGGCAGCACGAGATCCTGAACGAGGCCTCGCGCCTTGTGGATGCTGGCACGATCAAGACGACATTGGCTGAGGTCATGGGTGCGATCAACGCTGCGAGCCTCAAGCGCGCGCATGCCTTTATCGAGAGCGGCCGCGCGCGAGGCAAGATCGTTCTGTCAGGATTTTAGACACTCTCTCACGTCATCACCGGCCTCGTGCCGGTGATCCCGATCAGATAAAACGCTGCGCCGAAATGGATCGGGATGGTCGGGCCAAGCCCGGCCATGACGTGGAGAGGTCATGGATGATTGTTGAGCTCATCAGGCTCACAGATTCAGTCGGATGCGTTGAGCAAACGTTAACCGACAAAAAAGAGGGCTTTGCGATCTGGACCATCGCAAAGCCCTTTAAACAAAGGAAAAGGCTGCCTTGAAAGGCAGCCTTGTGTCTCGAGGGTGGCCCGGCCCTTCGCGCGACTCAGAGGGCTGGGGGGCTGACGTGTCCAAGCCGTTCAAAGAGCCGGGCCGTCGAGGCAACTTGAGTATTAACGGCATTCAGTGCGGCTCCATCACGGCGCGATTGAGGCAGGAATAAGATTTGCAAAAGAACCCGTGATTCATTGTGTGATCATGGGTTGATCCCATAGCCGCCGAAGCCCATCATCAGGATACGTTGACCAGCCATGGGAGGCTTCATGAGCGAAGGTGACATCGCAGAGCCGCTGCGCGGCGGCTCGATGCAGGGTTCGGCCCACATCGTTCCTTTCCCCGCCGCGCCGAAACAGGTGTCCTTCGACCGTGCCGAGTTGCAGGCCATACTCAATCTCTACGGCCGCATGGTGGCGGCCGGCGAATGGCGCGATTACGCGATCGATTTCATGCCCGACAAGGCCGTCTTCTCCATCTTCCGACGCACGTCCGAAATGCCCCTCTACAGGATTGAGAAAGACCCGAAACTTTCCAAGAAGCAGGGCGCCTATTCGGTTGTCGTCTCGACAGGCCTGATCCTCAAGCGCGGACATGAACTCGACCGCGTGCTGCGCGTGCTGGACAAACCGAAGGTTGTGTCGGCTTAGGACCGGTACAGGGGCCGCTCCGCTGGCTGGAACACCCTACTGCTCATCGCGTTGCAGGGATGATGTCGCAGAAGCCGAACCGGCTTCTGCGACGATGCGGCCCTATGACAGCGGCAACGACGAGGCACCTCATGACGCGCGACTTGGCCGGCCTCTCCGTCGTGATTACCGGCGCGTCGAGCGGCATCGGCCGCGCCGCGGCGCTCGCATTCGCCAAGCGTGGTGCCCACGTGGCGCTTGCAGCACGCCGGACAGAGTTGATCGAGGAAGTCGCCCGTGAGTGCCGGAATCTCGGCACGCAGGCCATCGCCGTGCCCACCGACGTAACCGACGCCGGAGCGGTCGAACATCTGGCCCAGGCGGCACGGCGCACCTTCGGCGCCATCGATGTCTGGATCAACAATGCGGGCACGGGGGTGTTCGGCCCCTATCCGGATGCGGATATCGCCCTCCACCGCCGCACGATCGAGGTGAACCTGCTCGGGTCCATGCACGGTGCCTATGCGGTCCTGCCTGTCTTCCTCGACCAAGGTCGCGGCATTCTCATCAACAACATTTCGCTCGGAGGCTGGGCGCCGAGCCCCTTTGCGGCCGCCTACACGGCCTCCAAGTTCGCCCTGCGGGGATTCTCGGCCAGCCTGCGGCAGGAGTTGGGGGATCATCCGGATATCCATGTCTGCGGCGTGTTCCCCGCCATCATCGATACGCCCGGCTTCGAGCATGGGGCGAACGTCTCGGGCCGGAAGATCAATCTGGGACCTCTGATCTACGCTCCTGAGGACGTGGCCGAAACCTTCGTTTCGCTCGTGCACCGGCCGCGCGACGAGGTGGCTGTTGGATGGCCGGCGCGGGCTGCACAGATCGCCTATGCGTTGGCTCCCCGCCGGACGGAGCGTCTCATGGGTGCGGCGATGCGTCGGGCGCTCGAACGCGCGTCCCCTGCGCCACGTACGCAAGGGGCGCTGCTGCAGCCCGTTCCGACAGGCAGGGGCGTGAGCGGCGGGTGGCGCGATCGCAAAGGTCTGCCCTTCTCGGCGCGCCAGACCAGCACCGCCATAGGGATCATGGCATTAGCAGGCTTGGCCCTGCTCCTTGGGACGAGAGCCGCGGCGCACACGCGGCGCTGATCAGATCGGGCGCGTCGGCGGTTCCTGCACGCCGCACCCGAGGGGCCGCTGCATCAGCACGGTGGAAAGCCAGCGCCCGTGCTTGTAGCCGATGCCCTTCAGGATGCCGACAGGCTCGAAGCCCATGCGCCGGTGCAGGCCGATGGAGCCCTTCGATTCCTCGTCGCCGATAACGGCCACCATGAGCCGGAAATCCCGTTTCTCGCATTCCTCGATCAGAGCGGCGAGCAGCAGGCGCCCGACGCCCTGCCCCTGGGCGGACGGCGCGACATAGATCGAATCCTCCACCGTCGAACGATAGGCCGGCCGCGTTCTGTAGGCGCCCGCATAGGCATAGCCGAGGATCGCACGGTCCTTTTCCGCCACCAGATGGGGATAGCCACCCTCCAGAATGGCGGCCCGGCGGCGCGCCATCTCCACCTCGTCGGGAGGGTCGAGCTCGAACGAGGCCGTGCCATGCGTCACCGCATGGGCATAGATGGCCGTGACGGCATCGAGGTCGGATTCGGACGAAGGGCGGACGAGAATGCTCATGGGATTTTTTTAAAGCACTTCCAGAGAAGGAGGGAATAGCATTCAGGATTGGGAAGACTGTCTTTTTATCGTCCTTCTGCCTAAACATGGAGCATCATTGGAAAGGCCTGCGCGTGAACGAGCTCAGCCCCAGCAAGCCGCAGCCATCCACCGCCTCCAGGACGCAGGCTTATGTGGTCTGGACTGCGATTCTGGCTTCCAGCATGGTTTTTGCCGATGGCGCCATCGTCACCGTCGCGATGCCGCAGATGCGCGAGAGCCTACAGGCTTCGCTGTCCGAGATGCAATGGATCACCAATGCCTATGCGCTGACCCTGTCAGCCTTTCTGCTCCTTGGTGGGGCAGCCGGCGACGCCTACGGTTTGCGACGGATATTCATGATCGGCATCGCCTGCTTCGGCCTCACCTCCCTATGGTGCGGCCTGTCGGGATCGGCCGGGATGCTGATTGCGGCCCGGGCCTTCCAGGGGATCGGCGGCGCCTTGCTAGTGCCGGGATCGCTCGCCCTGATCAGCGCTCATTTCCCCAAGGATGCGCGGGGCAAGGCCATCGGCACCTGGGCGGCAGCCTCCGGCATCGCCGCAGCCCTCGGGCCGATTCTCGGCGGCTGGCTCATCGATAACGGACCCTGGCAGGCAATCTTCTGGATCAACGTCCCCATTGCCGTGCTGGCGCTCTGGCTGTGCTGGCGGCATGTGCCGGAAAGCCCGGCGGCGGAGACCGTCATGGACTGGCTGGGTGCCGTCCTGGCGGTCGCCGGGCTCGGTCTCCTCGCCTATGGGCTGACGGCGCTGGGCGAATGGGACAGCCATCGGGCCATCGCGATCCTGCTGACCCTCGCCGGTGCGGCGGTCCTCGGCCTTTTCGTGCTGCACGAGAAGCGCTGTGCCGCGCCGATGATGCCCCTCGATCTGTTTCACGTGTCGGCTTTCGCCAACGTCAATGCGCTGACCCTGCTGCTCTATTTCGCCCTCAGCGGCGCCTTGTTCTTTCTGCCGGCGGCGCTGATCGAGGCCCATGGCTATTCGGCCGCCAAGGCAGGCTCCGTATTTCTGCCCTTCACCATCCTCATGGCCGTGCTCTCCCGGCGCGGCGGCGCCATGGCCGACCGGTTCGGCACCCGCATGCTCCTCACCGTGGGTCCCCTCATCACGGCCTTAAGCTTCGCGCTTCTGGCCCCTGCTGTCTTCCATGGCGGCTACTGGATCGCGGTGGTGCCGGTCATGGCCGTCATGGGGCTGGGCATGGGAATCACGGTCGCGCCGCTGTCGACGACGGTGATGAATGCCGCCCCCGACGAGCGCATCGGAGTGGCCTCGGGCGTCAACAACGCGATCTCCCGCGTCGCGGGCCTCATCGCCGTCGCCGGACTGGGCGTCGTGGCTACGTTCGGATTTCGGCAGGCTGCGCTGTGGGCATCGCCGGAGATGGCCGATCTCTTCGCGCAGGCGACCTTCGGCGCCTTCCCGCCGATGTCGGCCTCGCCATCCGACGGCGTAAAAGAAATCTACGCGGCGGCCATGATCGGCGGTTTCGGGCTGGTGACTCTGATCTGCGCCGCTGCGGCTGGTGCGAGTGCCTGTTTCGGCTACCGCTCGGCGCCTTCGGGACAGGCATAAGCCTGTTGTCTTTTGGCATCCGTCTATTTGACCAGCGCGCATGCGCAAATGACTCGCCGCATGTCCGGTTTGAGCGTTAACTGCATTCGCTGGGGCCAAACTCTAAGGACGAGGTGAGCCATGGCCATGTATCTTACGCGCTTCAGCTACACGCCCGAGACGTGGGCGCGCCTGATCGAAAGCCCCGAGGATCGACGCGCGGCGGCCCGTTCCTACATCGAGTCGGTCGGCGGAAAGCTGCACGGGTTCTGGTACGCCTTCGGCGAACACGATGGCTGGAATTTATGGGAGGCGCCGGACAACGTGTCGATGGCAGCCGTCGTGCTTGCCATCGGCGCGGGAGGCGCGCTCCGCTCGTGCGAAACGACGGTCCTCCTCAGCGTCGAGGAACTGATGGCAGCCCTCGGAAAGGCGAAGTCGGTCGGGTATCGCCCCCCAGGGGCGTAGCGGGTCGCCGGGCGACACTCGCCAAAAGAAAAGCCCCGGCTTTTCGGCCGGGGCTTCGTGATCGTTCGATCCGCTGGTCCTTACTCGTTGCGGTTGCCCACGAGAGCGAGGAGGAACTGGAACATGTTGATGAAGTCCAGGTAGAGCGTCAGGGCGCCGAACACGGAGGCCTTGCCGGCGGCCTCGGAGTCGAGGTTGCCGTACAGGTACATCTCCTTCAGCTTCTGCGTGTCGTAGGCGGTGAGGCCTGCGAAGATCAGAACGCCGATCACGGAAATGCCGAACTGCAGGGCGCTCGACGCGACGAAGATGTTCACGATCGAGGCCAGGATCAGGCCGACCAGACCCATGATCAGGAACGAGCCCATGCCCGACAGGCTGCGGCGGGTGGTGTAGCCCCACAGGGACAGCGCGCCGAAGGACGCGGCCGTGATGAAGAACACCTGCACGACGCTCGCACCGGTGTAGCGGATGAGAAGCGTCGAGAGCGAGGCGCCCATCACCGCCGCGAAGGCGAAGAAGGTGCCGCGCGCCGCAGCCGCAGACATCCGGTCCATGCGGAACGAGAAGAGGAAGATGAACGCCAGAGGCGCCAGCGCCACGACCCACATCAGGGGCGTGCCATACAGAATCCGACCAAACTCCGTCAGGCCGACCCCGCCCATGCGGGCAACAGCCTGCGACGGATCGCTGGTGACCGCCAGCATGTTCACGCCGAGTGCGACCAGGGCCGAGATGGCAAGGCCCAGAATCATGTTGTTGTAGACGCCGAGCATGAAGGTACGCAGGCCCTGGTCGACCTGTGCCTCCGTCCGGGCAAAGCCGGTGCCATAGGCGGATTGGTTTTGCTCATACGGTTGCATCGGAGCCCTTTCTCACGGTGTCCCGTTGATGTTCCCTCGAAAGGCTGGGAAGTCAGCCCTCGGCCGCCGCAAGTTTTCGACGGCACTTGAAATATGAGAGGGATGCCTCCATTCCGCAAGGGGGAGAGCCAAGCTTCAAACCTTCGTGAAGAAGAAGAACGAAGAGCAGAAATCACGCTGCTCTTCATCAGGGCAGGCCGCTTTTTTGTAACGCCCGGCCGACGGCCCGGACGTTAAAGACTTCTTAAGTATGAAGCCGGCTTTTGACTTAAGATCCGCCAAGTTCCCATCAGGCCTAATCCGACGCTCACGAGAACGGCGAGCAGAGATGCCAGCACGGCTCCCGAGAGATCTAACGTAAAGCTTAGGTTCATGATTCGGGTGATGATGAAATAGGACGCGATCGTGCCGGCCAACAGGCCGAACACGGCCGTTGCCAGGCCCAGCAGTCCATACTCGAGCGCATAGGCCGAAATCAGCCGGACCCGGGTGGCGCCGAGCGTCTTCAGCACCACCGCATCGTAGAGTCGCGCCCGGTGGCCGGCCGCCAGGGCGCCGGCGAGAACCAGAAGGCTCGCGACGAGCGCGATGGAACTCGCGCCGCGGATCGCCATGACGAGCTGCGAGACCACGTCGTTCACCGCCTCCAGGGCATCCTTCACCCGAACGCTCGTGACCATGGGATAGGCCTGGGCGGAGCTTCTCAGGATGCGGGCATCGAGCGCGGCATCCGAACCGTTCGGGAAGGTGACGGTGGCCAGATGCGTGTGCGGCGCGCCGGCGAAGGCATTGGGAGAGAACACCATGACGAAGTTGATCCCCATCGAGCGCCATTCGATCTCGCGCAGGTTGGCGATCGTGGCGCTGATGTTGCGACCGAGCACGTTGACGGTGATCTCGTCGCCGATCTTGAGGCTCAAGCCCTCCGCGATCTTGCGGTCGAAGGAGACGAGCGGCCTGCCCCGGTAGTCTTCCGGCCACCATTCGCCCTGCACCACCTTCGAGCCCTCCGGGGGCGCCTTGGCGTAGGTGATTCCGCGGTCGCCCTCCAGCACCCAGGATACGTCCTCAGGCGCCTTGACCTCAGAGACGGGCCGCCCGCCGAGCGTCACGAGACGCCCGCGCATCATCGGCACTCTCTCGATATGGGCCTCCGAGGCCTGGTTCTTGAGGAAACCCTCGAAGGCATCCGCCTGCTGGTTGGGAATGTCGAGGAAGAAGAAGCTGGGTGCCCGCTCCGGCAGGCTCTGCGTCAGCTGGCGGGTCAGGTTGGTATCGATGAGCGCCAGGGTGACCAGCAACGTGATTCCCAGCCCCAGGGACAGCACCAGGGAGGGGGTGAGCGCACCGGGCCGATGGATGTTGGCCAGCGCAAGCCGCGGCGGGGTGCTGCGAGGACGCGGCAGGCGGCGGGCAAGCGCCATGATTCCCAGCGCCACGAGGCGCAGGAGCAGGAAGGACCCGGCGGCCGCGCCCACGAACATCAGGGCAATGCGACGGTCGTAGGCTGCGAGCAACGCCAGTCCGACGAGGGCGGCGACGGACAGCACGAGGGCGATCAGGTAGCGCTTGCGCGGCCAGCGCCGCTCCGGGTCGATCTGGTCCCGGAAGAGACCGGAGACCGGTACATCATGGGCCCGCCCCAAGGGCGCCAGCGCGAAAACGAGGGCCGTGAGGATGCCGTAGAGCAGTGCAATGCCGAGTTCGCTCCAGGCCAGAGTCGGCTGGATCGGGATCGGCAGCAGATGGCCGAACAGCCCGGTGACCACGAACGGCAGGACGGCACCGAAGGCCAGACCGATGCCGATGCCGACCAGCGCGATCAGCATCACCTGCATCAGGTAGAGCAGCACCACCTGCCCACCGGGAGCCCCGAGGCTCTTCAAGGTGGCAATCGAGGCGCGCTTGCGGTCGACGAAGCCGCGCACCGCATTGGCAACGCCGACGCCGCCTACGAGAAGCGCGGTCAAGCCGACGAGGGTGAGGAACTGGGTGAAGCGCTCGATATTGCGGGCAAATCGCGGATCGGCATTGAGGCGCGTGCGGATGTTCCAGCCGGCCTCCGGCAGGACGCGTTTCACCTCCGCCTCGATCTGGGTCAGGCCTTCTTCCGTGGACACATTGGGCGGCAGGATCAGCCGGTAGGTCCAGCGCACGAGGCTTCCCGGCTGGACGAGGCCGGTCGCCTTCAGGGCGTCCTGCGAGAGCAGGAGACGCGGCCCGAAGCCGATGCCGTCGGCGATCTTGTCGGGTTCGGAGACGAGGCGCGCCCGCAATTCCACGTTGGCTGCTCCGACCGTTACCCGATCGCCCACCTTCAGGTCGAGGCGGGCGAGAAGTGCCGCATCGACGGCAGCCCCGAAGGCGCCGTTGCGCTCGGAGAAGAGGTCGGCAGGAGAAAGCTGCGGATCGGTTTCGAGGGCGCCGACAGTCGGGTAGCCTCCATCGACGGCCTTCATCTCCACCAGCCCTGAGCCCTTCTCGCCGGCCACCGCCATGGCCCGCATGGTGGCGACGACATTGACCCGGCCCTTCGACTCGAGGAACGCCCGCTCAGGCGCACCCGCCTCCCGCTGGAGCAGGGAGAAAGCCATGTCGCCGCCGAGAATCCGCCGGCCCTCGCGGGAGATCCCCTCCGTCAGCGAACGGGACAAGGACGAGACGCTGGCGATGGCCGCAACGCCGAGCGCGATGCAGGCGAGGAAGATGCCGAACCCTCTCAAGCCCCCGCGCAATTCCCGGAAGGCGAGGCGCAGCAGGAGGGGCAGGCGCGACGCGGATGCCGGACGTCGCTGCGGCGTGGCGGGAAGGGAGCCGTGCATGACCTTTGCCCCCTTACGCCACGACCGAGGCCGCGCCGGCCTCCACCTGCCCCGAGCGCAGACGCACCATGCGGTCGCAGAGGCGGGCGAGATTGAGATCGTGGGTCACGAGAACGAGGGTCGCACCCCGGTCGCGCTTCAAGGCGAAGAGCAGATCGATGATGGACCCGCCCGTGTTCTCGTCGAGATTGCCGGTGGGTTCGTCCGCAACGAGAATGGCAGGATTGGGCACGATGGCGCGGGCAATCGCCACGCGCTGCTGCTCGCCGCCCGAAAGCTGCGCCGGGTAATGATGAAGGCGATGGCCCAGGCCGACCGCCTGCAATTCCGCCTCGGCCCGCTCGAAGGCATTGCTTTCGCCGGCGAGTTCCAGCGGAAGTGCCACGTTCTCCAGCGCCGTCATGGTGGGAACCAGATGGAAGGACTGGAACACGATGCCGATCCGCCGGCCGCGGAAACGGGCCAGCGCATCCTCGTCCAGGCCCGACAGGTCGGTGCCGTCGACGATTACCTTCCCCGAATCGGGCCGCTCGAGACCGGCCATGGTCATGAGCAGGGTCGACTTGCCCGAGCCCGAAGGGCCGATCAGGCCCACCGCCTCGCCCTTGTCGACTTCGAGAGAAATTCCCTTGAGGATATGCACCCGTGCGGCCCCGCGCCCGAGGCTCAAATCGACATCGTGCAGCGCGATGGCCTTGTCCTGCATACCCATTCACCCGATGTGTTGGAAACTTGGAAGTTACCCGGTTCTAGTCCGGTAGACATGGGAAGCCTATCGATGAAGCGCCAATCCGGCCCATTCATGACGATCATTTTTGCGTGTGCGGCGGCCCTTGCCGCCATGGTCGCCCCCCTCCCCGCAGCTCACGCTCAAAGCAAATCGATTCGCCTCGTCGCACTGGGCGACAGCCTGAGCGCCGGTTACAACCTGCCGCAGGAGGCCGCTTTTCCGGTGGCGCTGGAACGTGCCCTCAAGGCCAAGGGCTACAAGGTGGAGGTCGCCAATGCGGGCGTCTCCGGCGACACCTCCTCCGGCGGCCTCGACCGGCTCGACTGGTCCGTGCCCGACGGCACCGACGGGGTGATCCTGGAACTCGGCGCCAACGACATGCTGCGTGGCCTCGACCCGGCCGGAACCCGCAGGAACATCGAGGCCATCGTCGAGCGCCTGAAAAGCCGCAACATTCCGGTCCTGCTCGCGGGCATGTACGCCTCGCGCAATCTCGGCCCGGATTATGTGCAGAAATTCGACAGCATCTATCCGGACATTGCGAAGAAGCACGACCTTGTGCTCTATCCCTTCTTCCTGGATGGCGTCGCCGGCGACCGGTCCCTCAACCTGCCCGATGGCCTGCACCCGACAGCCAAGGGCGTCGAGATCATCGTCGAGCGCATCCTGCCCAGCGTCGAGAGCTTTCTCGCCCGTCTTTCCCAGCGCTGATCGTCTTCAGCGCCTCATTCTTGCCTGAACGCGGCGGATCATGTCCCCGCGAGGAGCTTACCCATGGAATATCGCTGCCTCGGCCGCACGGACCTCAATGTCAGCCTCATCTGCCTCGGCACCATGACCTGGGGCCAGCAGAACACCGAGGCGGACGGCCATGCGCAGATGGATTATGCCCTCGACAAGGGCATCAACTTCTTCGACACGGCCGAGCTTTACTCGATCCCACCCCGCCCGGAGACGCAAGGATCCACCGAGCGGATCATCGGCTCCTGGTTCAAGGCGCGGGGCAGCCGTGACAAGGTGGTCCTCGCCACGAAGGTGATCGGCCGCTCCGACAGCACCTGGTTTAGGGACGACGGCTCCAAGGGTGAGCTTTCGCGCGCCCAGATCGAGGAAGCGGTGAACAAGAGCCTGAAGCGGCTCCAGACCGACTATATCGACCTCTACCAGATTCACTGGCCCGACCGCCCCATGCCCTGGGGCTCGAACCCGACGATCTTCCGTCATCAGGAAGGACAATCACACCCCATTGCCGAGACGGTCGAGATCATGACAGACCTGGTGAAGGCCGGAAAGATCCGCCATTTCGGCCTCTCCAACGAGAGCGCCTGGGGCACCATGACCTTCCTCAAGCATGCGGACGCCAAGGGCCAGGCCCGCGTGCAGTCGGTGCAGAACGCCTACAACCTCCTCAACCGCACCTATGAGGTCGCGCTGGCGGAGGTCACCATGCACGAGAATGTCAGCCTGCTCGCCTACTCGCCGCTGGCGCAAGGGTATCTGACAGGCAAGTACCTCGACGGTGCCCGCCCGGCTGGAGCGCGCACGACCCTGTTCAGCCGCGGCCAGCGCTACGAGAACCCGACCGCCGAGGCCGCCATCCGCAAATACATCGCGCTCGCGAAGGAATTCGGCCTGGATCCGGCCCAGATGGCGCTGGCCTTAGTCAATTCCCGCCCCTTCCTCACGTCGAACATCATTGGCGCGACCTCCATGGAGCAGCTGAAGACGGATATCGCGTCGATCGACGTGACGATCACGCCGGAGCTGGAGGAGCGCATCAACGCGATCCATGTCGAGCACTGCAATCCGTGCCCATAGTCTCCTCTCACGTCATGGCCGGGCTTGTCCCGGCCATCCCGATCCTGTGAAGCGCGGCGCCACTCGCATCGGGATCACCGGCACAAGGCCGGTGATGACGTAGGGGGGCTCCTGCCACGGGGAACAAACCCTCTCACCAATCGTCTGACTCGCACCAGCAAGCCTCGGGAGGTGCCACATGCCCCGCCTGTTCACCGGCATCGAGATCCCCCCCGAGATCGCCCTGGCCCTGTCGACGTTCCGCGGCGGCCTTCCCGGAGCGCGCTGGATCGATCCGGAAAATTATCACCTGACCCTGCGCTTCATCGGCGATATCGACGAGCGCATGGCCGATGACGTCACTTCGATCCTCGGCGAGAGGCGCCAACGCGCTCCTCTCACCATCACCATCGACGGACTCGACACCTTCGGCGGCGGCAAGCCCCGCGCCGTCTTCGCCCGCACCTCCGGCAACGGCGCGTTGAACGAGTTGCAGGCGGAGCAGGAACGCCTTCTGCGCCAAGTCGGCCTGCCCCCGGAGACGCGCAAGTTCACGCCGCATGTGACCCTGGCGCGCCTGCGCAACGTCTCGCCCATCGACGTCGCAGACTACATCGCGACTCGAGGTCATTTCGAAAAACTGAACTTCACGGCCGATCGCTTCGTCTTGTACTCCTCCCGGAACTCCGTGGGCGGCGGACCTTACGTCATCGAGGCGGCTTATCCGTTGAGCTAGCTCGACGCATGGGTGTGGGCAGGTTACATCGCGCCCATGGCTTCCCTCGTCTTCATCACCCATCCCGAAGTGGTCATCGACCCCGACCAGCCCATTCCCGAATGGCCCCTGAACGCCACCGGGCGCGCCCGCATGGAGCGTTTCGCCGGGCTGCTCGCCGGCAGGGACGTGTCCGCAATCCATGCCAGCACCGAACGCAAGGCCATGGACGGCGCCGCCATCGTGGCGGAGCGCCTCGGCCTGTCCTATCGTACCGACGAGGATCTGGGCGAGAACGACCGTTCCGCTACGGGCTACATCGCACCGCCGGAATTCTGGGACGTGGTGCGCGAGTTCTTCGGCCACCCGCATGAGAGCATCCGCGGCTGGGAGCGCGCCGTCGACGCGCAGACGCGTATCGTGAATGCCGTCGGCCGGATCCTGCGCGAGGACGAGACCACCGGCGACATCGTCGTGGTCTCTCACGGCGCCGTCGGATGCCTGCTCACGGCCCATCTGCAGAAGGTGGAGATCGGCAAGGAAAGCCGCCCACAACATCCCGGCGGCGGCTGCTTCATCGTCATCGACCGTGATTCGTTCACGCTGACGCAGGATTGGCGCGCCATCGAGGACGGGTTTGCGGATTGAGGAAAGACCGAAACCCCAGTGTCATCCTCAGAGTCATGGCCGGGCTTGTCCCGGCCATCCCGGTTGGAAGAGCGCTGCACCTCAGACAATCGGGATCACCGGCACGAGGCCGGTGATGACGTGGAGAGGGTCAGATTCCTTCCCGGCCAGCGGCCGCCGGGGATGACAAGGTGAGTTTCGCGCTTGCATCCTGCCGGCCTTGGGACTAGCCCCGGAGCCAGAGCCCGAAGCAGAACGACTTTCCATGATCCGCAACCGCATCGCGCAGTTGGCGCCCGGCATAGCCCTGTGCGCGGCGATCGCGCTTGCGGCGATGGGGCTGCAATGGGTCGAGGAGCACTGGGCCGGTCGGCCATGGCTGGAGGCGCTCGTCATCGCGATCCTGCTCGGCACTATCGTCAGGACCCTATGGACGCCGGACAGGCGCTGGGTTCCCGGGATCGGCTTTTCCGCCCGGACCCTGCTCGAGGTCGCCGTCATGCTTTTGGGGGCCTCGATCAGCTTTCAGGCGGTTCTCGATGCGGGACTTAGCCTCATCATCGGCATTGCCGTCGTGGTGGTGTTGGCCATCGGGGCGAGCTACGGGCTCGGTCGATGGCTCGGGCTGCCGAAGCGCATGGCGGTGTTGATCGCCTGCGGCAACTCGATCTGCGGCAACTCGGCGATTGCCGCCGTGGCGCCGGTCATCGGGGCCAAGCCGGAGGACGTGGCTTCCTCCATTGCGTTCACGGCCATTCTCGGCGTGATCGTCGTGCTCGCCCTGCCCCTGCTGGTGCCGCTCCTCGGCCTGTCGATGACGCAATACGGCGTACTCGCGGGGCTCACGGTCTATGCGGTGCCTCAGGTTCTGGCCGCCACCGTGCCGGTGAGCCTCGTCAGCACGCAGCTCGGCACCCTGGTGAAGCTCGTGCGCGTGCTGATGCTGGGGCCGGTAGTGATCACGCTGTCGCTCGTCGCAGGCCGCAGCACGAAAGACGCGAAGCCGAGCCTGTCCTGGAACCGCCTCGTGCCCTGGTTCATCGTCGGCTTCCTGGGCCTCGCAGTGCTGCGCTCGCTCGGCGTCATTCCCGATGCGATCCTGCAGATCATCGTTCCGGCGGCGACGCTCCTGACCATCATCTCCATGGCGGCACTGGGCCTCGGCGTCGATCTCAAGGTTCTCAAAAGCGTCGGCGCGCGGGTGACGCTCGCCGTGACGCTCTCGCTCCTGGTGCTGATCGCGATCAGCTTGAGCCTCATTCGGCTCCTCAACATCGCATGAGGCCTTGAAACATCGCCCCTGCGCTTCATCACTAAGGCAGGTCTCCTCCTCACGATGAAATGCGCTCATGCCCCGCCTGACCGAATCCGAACGTTCCGAACTCCTGCCCGCCCTCGATGGCTGGGCGCTCGTCGAAGGCCGCGACGCCATCCACAAGCGCTTCGTCTTCGACGATTTCAACGCGGCCTTCGGCTGGATGACCCGCGTCGCGCTCGCGGCCGAGGCCATGAACCACCATCCCGAATGGGCGAACACCTACAACAAGGTCGAGGTGACCCTCGCCACCCATGACGCCAAGGGCCTGACGCGCCGCGACATCGAACTGGCCCAGCGCATGGACCAGATGGCGGCGGGCCTGGCGAAGAGGTGAAGTCGTGGCGG
Source organism: Microvirga sp. 3-52 (assembly GCF_018383585.1). Classification (GTDB taxonomy): domain Bacteria; phylum Pseudomonadota; class Alphaproteobacteria; order Rhizobiales; family Beijerinckiaceae; genus Microvirga. The sequence continues at coordinate 2,043 of NZ_JAHAMK010000014.1, read as the reverse complement.
GAGCACCCATCCGCACGGGCGGCTGTGCCTGCGGGCAGCTGACCTTCGAGGCCCGGGGCGAGCCGAAGCGCGTGGGGCTCTGCCATTGCATGACCTGCCGCAAGATCAGCGGCGGTCCCTTCAACGCCTACGTGATCTTCGCCCTCGATCAGGTGACGATCTCGGGCGACTTTCGGGGCTGGTCCGCCACGCCGGAATCCGAGCGCTGCTTCTGCCCGACTTGCGGCTCGCAGGTGTTCGACCGGGATTCCGACACCGAGATCGAGATCAAGCTCGGCGCCTTCGATGAGCCGAATCTTTTCTCCCCGACCTACGAGGCCTGGGCCAAGCGCCGCGAATCCTGGCTCTGCACACCCGATCTCGAGAGCTATCCCGAGAACCGGGGCAAAGGATCGTAAGCGCCTCCTATTTCGGCTGCATTCGCAACGCGCCGTCGAGGCGGATGCCTTCGCCGTTGAGCATGTCGTTCTCGATGATCGCTTTCACCAGCGTGGCATATTCCTCCGGACGGCCGAGGCGCGAGGGGAACGGCACATTGGCTTCGAGCGCCTTGCGGTAATCCTCCGCGATCCCCTCGAAGAGCGGCGTGTGGAACAGGCCGGGCATGATCGTCATCACGCGGATGCCGAAGCCGGACAGGTCGCGGGCAACGGGAAGCGTCAGGCCCAGCACGCCGCCCTTGGAGGCGGCATAGGCCGCCTGTCCGATCTGCCCGTCCTGCGCGGCCACCGATGAGGTGTTGACGATGACGCCGCGCCCGCCGTCAGGCGTCACCGGATCGAGCCCGGCCATGGCCGTGGCGCATTTCGCGATCATGGCATAGGTGCCGATCAGGTTGATTTCGACCGCGCGGCGGAAGCTTGCCACGTCGTGGGGGATCAGTTCGCCTGTTTCGCGTTTCTTGGAGACCGTGCGCTTGCCCGGCGCGATGCCGGCGCAGTTGACGAGGATGCGTTCGATGCCGTTGGCCGCGCGGGCCGTGGCAAGCGCCGAATCGATCGAACCCTCGTCCGTGACGTCGGCCTTGCAGAACACTGCACCGATTTCCCGCGCAACCACCTCGCCGCGCTCGGCGTTCATATCGAGGATGGCGACCTTCGCGCCGCCGGAGGCGAGCATGCGCGCCGTCGCCTCGCCGAGGCCCGAGGCTCCTCCGGTGACGATCGCTGCCATCATTTTGTCGAGCTTCATCGCTTTTCTCCCACTTTCCGGAGACGTCTTAAGCTATCCTCGACGGGACGGGAACGCAGACCATGGAAGGAGCAGATTGCATGAGCGAACCCTTCACGAAGCCTTTTACCAGGGCCGAGATGGAGGCCATACGCAGGGAGACCCGTGACGAAGAGGGCCTGAAGCGTCGGTTCTGGGACAAGCTGAAGCGAGTTGCCGGCAAGATTCCCTTTGCCGAAGACCTCGTGGCTGCCTTCTTCTGCGCCACGGACCCTTCGACGCCGAGCCGCGTCAAGCTGATTCTCTTCGGTGCGATTGCCTATTTCGTGTTTCCGACCGATGCGATCACCGATCTTCTACCTTTGTTTGGCTTTGCCGATGACGCAGCCGTACTCGCTGCAGCCATCACCCAGGTGGCTGGTTCCATTACGGAAGAGCACAAGGAAAAGGCGCGGAATGCTCTGAAGGAGGCGTCCGTTGCAGGATAACCGTGGACGCTAGGATTATATTCAGCAGGAAGAATATTGACTTATTGAAATGTTATTATAAATATCGTAGAGATATCTCGTTCGCAAAAAAGTTATTTCGTTTCCTCTGACTTTTAAAGACGAATAAGCTTTTCATGACCACCTTAGGGCCGCTTCGGCGGCCCTTTTTCTTCGCCTGCATTCCGGCTCAAACTAGAGCACCGGTCATTCAGACGAATCCGTATCCGGCTGCGGTGAAGTAGTTACGGCATGCCTCGGGCTCGACGAGATCACAGATGTCGCCGATGGCCCGCCAGAGCGCCTCGACGGTCCGGGCTTCGGCTTTGCGCAAATGTGCTTTGATCTGTGAGAAGACCTGCTCAATCGGGTTCAAATCCGGACTGTA
>NZ_JAHAMK010000070.1 GCF_018383585.1 Microvirga sp. 3-52 | reverse complement strand
TGCGCTAGCCGCCGTGCGGCGGGATATCTGGCGTGAAACGGGTTTCCTCACGTCCCAACATCGGAACAAAACACCAAAACCCTCGCGGGCACTTCAGCAATGCCTGGTCTACGCACTCTGCCGAGCAGCCTGATTGGCCAAAGTCGAGCTTAGGGATGGGAGCGTCCGCTCAGCTGGGCTCCACAGGCGCAGAGGACAGTCGTGGCGCATGCACGCGGCGCCAATCCAACCCTTCGAGCAGAGTGGAGAGCTCGGCGGCCGACAGGTGAATGACGCCGTCCTGCGCCTTGGGCCAGCGGAACTCGCCATCCTCCAATCGCTTGGCGACCAGAACCACTCCGGTGCTATCCAAGAACACCAGCTTGATGCGATCCGTGCGATTAGCCCGGAACACGTACACGGCGCCGGAGAACGGATCGGCTCCCATGGTGTCGCGCACGAGCGCGGCCAATCCATCGGCGCCCTTGCGGAAGTCGACGGGCTTGGTGGCCACGAGAACACGGACAGCACCCGTCGGTCCGATCATCGCAGGTTCTTGAGGGTTTGCAGCACGAGGGCCAATGTCGCTCCATCGACCCCGCGTGGAACGCGAATGACGGCGCCCTCTACGGCAAGCTCGATCACCGCCTCTCGACAGTCTGCCGGAGTGGGTTGCGGCACGTCAGGGGCAACAACAACCGGGGTAAAGGCCAGTGGAGGATCGTCCGCCTCGCGCCTGGCCTGACGACGCCAGGTGCCATCGTTTCCTCCAGGATTCGTGCTTTCTCATCCGCTGACCAGCGCCGGCGTCCGCCGGCTCCGGTGATCACTTCCAGGCGCCGCACCGGCCGCGGCGGCTCAAGCATATGGTCAACCATCGACACAAAACGATCCCAAATCAGAGACCGTCAGTCTCGCTCCTCAGACATGCGGACGTAAGGTGTGATCGGAACATCGCTTACGCTGTTCCTGTTCGCCGGGGACAACGTCTATGGCGATGTCCGTCACGGGCGTGACGTTCCGGATGCAGAGCTAATCCAGAGCCTGCAAAAGTCATACACCCAGGCGGCTCAGGTGGCGGGGATGGCGCGGCTCAGGAGCACCGTTGCGCGCTGTAGCGGTCGGAGCACCAGACCGCGGGCCGGTGCCCGTCCATCATCGTCCGGACCACGACGGCACCCCGGGTCGGGGAAGCGTGATGGACCACCGCCTCGGCGCAGCGAAACACCCAATGATAGGCGCTGCTCCCCTCGATCCGGACGCCGGTCTCGTCGGAGGCGATGACCTTGGCCTGGCGCAACGCCGCAACCGCCTTGGCGCGCTCGCCCGCGAAGGTGCGCTGCGCCCGGCGCAGCAGGTTCATCAGGCCACCCTGGCTGAGCGTGAGACCGAAGAGGTTGGCGAATGCACTTTGCAGCCGCTCGTACGACAGAGCCTGGAAGGTCTTGAGATAAGTCGCCATGGCATGGATGCGCGGCCCGAACGGCGTCTCCTTGGCCGCCTCTGGCACGGGGGCGACAACCCGCGTTCCACAGGCCGGACAGCGCACCGCCAGGCGCCGATGGCGCTCGATCCACGGCTTGATGGCGGGCAGCTCGATCGTGTCGTGTTCGCTCACGGTCTCGGCAGGAAGATCGGTCAACAGCCTGATACGGCAGCATGGGCAGTGGTCCGGCTGATGGTCGATGAGGCGATCCACATCCGGGCTCATGGCGCGGCTGTGGCCTTCTTGCCCCGGCTTGGCGCCACCGGGCTTGGCCTGATCCCGACGCTCCTTGCGATCGGTCGAGGGCGGCTTTGAGGACGTGCGCGAGGTCTTGTGCGGCCGCTGCAGCCGCAGCACCAACTCAATCAGCTCTTCCTTGCTCAAACGTTCAAGATCGCTGCGGCCCATACCAGCAGGGAATCAGCGAATCCCAGTTGGCGCAAGGGCCTGGGTAATTACGTGCGTTGCGCAAAGACCTGCCCCGTATAGGTCGGGTTGCGCAGGATGCCCCGGATCGTCGGGCTTGGCCACCGCGGTGGGCCCGACGGAGTGGGCACACCGTGGGCATCCAGGTGCTGGGCCAGCTGCAGGAGCGAGGTGCCCGGCTCGCGATAAAGGGCAAACAGCTCGGCGACAACGGCCGCCTCCGCCGGATCGGTGGTGACGCCGTGCGGGTCGCGCGGCCGATCGGGGCTCATGCGATAGCCATAGGGCGCACGAGTCCAGGGCAGCAGCAGCCCGGCGCGCAGCTTGGCGAGCCGGCCGCGGCGCATGCGCTCGGCAATCAGGGTGCGCTCGTATTCGGCGACAGCGCCCCGGATCTGCAGCAGCAGGTGGTCATGCGGATCGTCGCTCATGGGGCGGTCGAGGAATTCGGCGGCACATCCGGCCTGCGCCCATTCCTCGAGCAGGACCATCTGGTGCACATAGTTGCGGGCGAGGCGGTCGGGGGCGGTGACGAGCACACGGTCGATCTCGCGGCCCTTCACGGCATCGCGCAAGCAGTCCAGACCCGGACGGGCGAGGATCGCACCGCTGTAGCCGTCGTCGCGAAACACGTGCGCTGGATCGAGGCTCCATCCCTCGGCGGCATGGGCATGAACATGAGCGGAAAGCCGCCCGAGTTGCTGCTCAATAGTCTGGTGGTCGACCTGGTGGCTGGTCGAGACACGGCCGTAGATTGCTACTCGCATGAGAGACCTCCGGCAGGATTGGGGACCCCGGTGCCTCGGTCGGCTCCGGAGAGGTCATCGCCCACTGCAGAAGGAGCTGATACGCCCGGTCCCAACACTGCTGGCCCGTGGGCGTCGACAGGCTGGTGCGCCGCACGTGCCAGGCGCGTCGCCGCTGACCCCGCATGTTGTCCTCCCTGGTGAGTGACCTCATCAGGGAGTTGGGGCGCCACAGCCCGCCGCAGCCGATGGCGCGTCCGCGGCCAGCTGAGCTGGAGCTGTCCAGCACGCGTCAGGCAGAACTTGTCATTTGTGATTAGACCATTGAGCGAACATTTGCGTGGGCCACCCGCTTCCGCCGACTTGTGCGCGACTACGAGCGTTCACCTCAAACTCTTGCAGACCTGCACGTAATTGCACTCGTCTGTATTATGCTCCGTCAAGCCGTTAACTACATCTCGGTCCATAACAGCCTCTAGATCTCAATCTGACCGGACGGAGCTTATCTTTCTGCACCGGCCGTGGGCCAAGTAGCTATCATGACTATCGTCGAAATATCTGAAGGCAGAGAACCGCCCTCCATTTAAAAGATGAAAGCTTCCGGACGCCGCGTAAAAATCGTCTATCTTATCGCCAAATGCAACTTCCGGTATTGTCTGGAAGTCTGTCGCATGCATTTGATATTGCCTATTACAAAACTCCCGATCTAGTGGGTTGTTGATACAGCTTTGCTCAGCATCATTCTTTTTGATCCTCAAAAAAAACTGCGTACCCCCCAATCTTTCCTTTGATATTATACCAGCATAATATGGCTTGGAAGGCCGTTCGACGTCCTTCGTCTCCTTGTATTGTATTCCGATTATACTTTCTGAAATGCAGACGTAATCTCCGATCCCGGCATCAATATCTTTGCCCCCGCTAGCTCTTGCCTCTGAATACAAAAATGCGAGGACTAAAAGTGAAATTTGCAGATTATTTTCCCTCACCGGGGACCTCCACACTAACTACTAGGGATGCAAGCACTATTGTTGGGCTGCATGTCCTTTGTCATCATGTTATTAGGGCGATTTCTGCTCGAGAATACAAAATTGCTATCATGCGTTAAGCCCACCAAGCATCTATTAAATGGCTCGATCGGTGCCTCATGTCACTACCAACAGCAGGGTTATTCTTGGTAGTCGATTCGGCGGCCGATGATGACGGCGCGTGCTACGTGCAAGGCGGTGACGATATGTGTTTCAGTATACGGTGACTTGCCAATTGCGTCGGTGATCTTGTCTCAATTCTCTAAGAGGCTGACTGAAAAAGGTTGGGTGGCCTCAAGCCCCTGTGATTCCGTCGGATTTGCGAAGATTCGATGGAGGTCAAGATGGTTTGGACCGAGGCCACTCGCCGACAGTATCGGCGAGATGAACTGCGCTATGCAAGCAATCTCACGGAT
>NZ_JAHAMK010000069.1 GCF_018383585.1 Microvirga sp. 3-52 | reverse complement strand
CAAGCCGCCCGCCCGCAGCAAGCACGAACTCAAACGAACCGTCATCAGCCATATGCGCCGGCTGACAAAGCTGCCCGAGAGGATCCGAAGCTACTTCGGGCATCAGCCATTCCGCTATGCCGCGTAGTTCAAGTTCTCCCAAGCCAGATCAATAAGGACGGCAGCGAGGTCATTCCGATGCCGACAAACAGCGCCGCCTGATCGGCCCCGTCACCTAAATTCCGTCATAGCTCTCTGAAGCGTACGTTGACGCCCACTCGGCTGATCCAGCCATCGTTCTTGAAGCGGTAGCTCACCTGATCCCCTGCCCGCGCGAGCGTCAGCGTCTCGTCGGTCAGGTTGTAGTAGAGCGTTTCAGACCGGATTGAGATGTTCTGAGTCAGCATGTGCGCCGTGCCGGCCCCGATCACAAAGCCGGTGGTCCACTCCTCGCTGCTTGCCTGCAGGCCACGCCAGGCGGGGTGACTGTGATCTGTCCCTGATGTGCACCGGCATCGAAGGTTGGCCCCTGGAGAGGGAGGCGCAACGCTTTGATTTGGCAACACAAAATGAAAATTCGACGGGGCATGATTGGTAGCGATGATGACCCCGTCGACGCCATGAATGCACCAGCAAAGTCATGCGTTTAGTGGCAGTTGGCTCGCGGGTCAGCATTCGATGCTGATTCACATCTCAGGCGTGCCAGGAGCCGACTTAGACACTGACTCGCCACCCCCAATTGCAGGACGGAGATGCCGGCCAGGATCATAGCAAGATAACCCAGAAGGTTTATTGTAGCGCCGACGCCACAACCAATCATCCACGAACATTGATCCCCGACCACCTCGTGGGGCTGGCCAGTGATGCCTGACCTCTGCACGGTCAGGCCGGGAGGTCGCTTACCCAGTCGGGGAGGACCAAAGGGAATCCTTTCTTCTGAGCCGCCTCACCGCAGGAATGACTGTGATGGCTTTCGCACAAGCCTTGTGTGGCCCCGGTCACGGAAGGACGGGGTGTTTCGAGCGATCCTGGTGGCATCGCAGGAGGTCACCATGACACGAGCCTCAAAACGCCAGGCCAGACGCTGGATCATCCAAGAGCTGACACGCTGCATGGAGCAGCGCAGCCAACCTCTCCCCCCATCCAAGCCGATTGCGGAGTGATCATGTTGTACGCGCGGGTCCAGGAGACAGCCGACATCATGGACAGCCAGATCAGGGCCAGGGCGAAGGCTCTCTGCGTCGAGGATGGCTTCGATCCGGACTTGATTGTGACGCACGCCTACGGCGATGACTTCACCGCCCAGGAGTGGGATTCCTGGTGGACGTCCAACCCGGAAGTCCCCTTCCAAGAGGTGACCAGCCCGATGTGGAGGCTGTACCGCGCCCACGCGTTCATGGAGCTGTCGCACCTACAGAAGGCGGTTGAGAGCAGTGCCAACGTCGTCTTCTTCAGGCGAGGTAACGTTTAACTTGGGGCAAGACCCGACGTCGTGCTGACAGTCCCCATCTGCGAATTGCTGGAACGGCCGTTACTTGGCTGCGGTCGCGGTAGGTGCAATCCGATCCCCGAACCGGACCCAGGCCTTACCATCAGCTCCCTCACCCTTGACGTAGACGTACCCTGTTTGCTGCCAGGGCAGAACGGCATCCCTCTTGTTGTCCAGGATGAGATCGCCGCGATCCGTACGCACCCTCAACACGGCATGCCCGGCGCCCACCTCATCGATGACGACAGTCATGCGCATCGCCCGTTGCGGCAGTCCCCGTTCAACCAGGAGCTTGCGCTTGAGCAGTTGCATGTCCTCGCAGTCTCCAAGCCCATCGTCCGGATAATCCCAGCGATCCACCACACCCCAGTGATCCTGGTCCGGCACCGCCGCTATCGTTCGGTCGACGTGCTGGTTGATCTCCTGGAGGCCCAGGTGCCGTCGGTCAGCGGGATGGTGTCCGGTTCGGAGGAATCGATCGAGCACTCCCGTGGATGCTGATCGCAGAATTGCATCCAAGCCAAGGTCGGTCCGGCTTCTCCGGATGGGCGAAGATCCTCGCTGACGATTGGCGGCGCCACAGGAGCGGGTTCGGGCGTCCCGGCGAGGACAGGGTGAGCGGCCCAGAGACACAGCAGAGCGGCTGCTTGGCTCACCCGCCTCAGGACACGATAGACACACGTCTCCTCTTGGGCGTGAAGTCCCCCCGATGCATTCGGTGCATGTCTTGCTCGCTTGGCTTATTGCTTGGGCATTGGTCCACGCCCAGTAGACCTGCGCAAGGACTAGGCAGGAACCACTTGAATGCCCTTTCTAGGTTCGCCAATCGCTGATAATGCGCGCATTTGCCTGTTGGTTAGGCAACTCCTTTGGCTTTCTGAGAAGTCATGTCATTCGAGGCAAGCCTGGCACCTGAAAACCCGGCTCCTGCTGAGTGGTCGGGCAAAGCCCCACCGGACGGCTCGCCCCACAAACGGTCCCATTCCGCACTGCACAAATTTGTCGCGGCGTCCTGAGCTACACTGCCGGACCATCTGCGATACTCTGGATCCGCTGACGGCCCTCGCTATGGAGAGAAGGGACCCGATGGTCCAGACATTGTGCCCAAAGTGTTCATGTGACGCGGCATCGGTCCTGAGCGTTGCCACGAAAGACGGGTGCTTCACTGCCTCTGTCCAGTGCCACGTCTGCGGGTTCGAGAAGACCACGGATCAGGGTTTCCAAGACGAACGGACCGCCCGCGAGGCCGCTACCCAATCCTGGGTGGATGGAACGGAGCCCATCGCTCCAAGCCAACAGAGGTGATCCGGAGTTGCGGGCTCAAGCGTCGTTCGCAACCGGACTGATACGGGGCGACGCGTCGCTTGGACCGCTGCGGGGCAGCCGCAGGGCTTCCGGGTCCCGTTATCTGGTGAAGGTCAGGATGGGGTCAACCTGAGCCATTGCGCTCTTGCCTATTAAGGTCAGCTCACCCCGCCAACGCGGAATTTCGGCTAACGGCAGCCCCGTGCCACGATGTATGGTTCGGCCGTGCGTCGCAAGATGATGTTGGCGGACTGACGAACGTGAGAGCTGCATCAATGTATTCGGCTTCGTGGTGGAGCTTTAGCTCCGGGCCATCATGGGGATCCGCCCGCATCCAAGGCTGACTAGCGGTAAGACCTCAATGGGCCATCATGGCACCCAGTCTTGTGGTTGCGCCGGGCAGACCGTTCGTCCATCTCCTCCTTCATCTCGCAGACCTCGACGGGAAACTGCTGATTAGCTAACGGATGTCATCGTTCGACCCTCAGCGTTGATGGTTCATCTGAACCGCCTCCGTAGCGTCTCAGAGGTAAGTTCGTATCAGGCTGCATGAGAGGCACTCCTCGGCTGATAGGCATGACCACGCGCCAGCACCGCCCAGGCGATGCGGGCGAGCTTGTTGGCCAACGCGATCACCAGCATGTTGCGGTGTAGCCGTCGTCCCGCCGCCTCAATCCAGGGCCACAGGCCGAGCCTGNGTTGCGGTGTAGCCGTCGTCCCGCCGCCTCAATCCAGGGCCACAGGCCGAGCCTGGCCCCATGCGGCCGGCGCACCAGCACGATGTGCGCCGCCTGCACGAACAGCGTCCGCAGGTACTTGTTGCCGTGTTTGGAGATCTTGCCCAGGATCGTGCGGTCGCCGGTCGACTCCTGCTTGGGCACCAGCCCGAGCCAGGCGCCAAAGTCCCGCCCCTGCTTGAACCCAGCCCCGGTGCCGATCGCCGCCACGACAGCGGACGAGATGATCGGTCCGACACCCGGCACGCTCATCAGGCGCTGACAGTGCTCATCTTCAGCCGCCAGCGCCTCGATCTCGGCGGAGACCTCAGCGATGCGCTCGTCGAACTGACGCCAATCCTCAGCCAAATCGGCAATGAGGCGAACGATGCGAGGTGAGAGGGCGTCAGAGGACGAACTCAGGATGCTTGGCAAGGCCTGCCGCAAGGGCGCAAGCCCCTGGCGCACGGTGATGCCACGCTCGAGCAGGAAGCCGCGGATCTGGTTGGTCACACCCGTGCGTTGGCTGACCAGACGCGAGCGGACCCGGTGCAAGGCGAGCAGATCCATCTAGTCCGGGGCCTTGATCGCCACGAAGGACATGGTGGGCCGTTGCACCGCCTCGGCGATGGCTCCGGCGTCGCGATAGTCATTCTTGTGGCCCTTCAGAAACGGCTTGACGTATTGGGCCGGGATCAGGCGTACGTCATGACCCAGGGCTTGAAGCTGGCGGCCGATATGGTGAGCCCCGGCACAGGCTTCCATGCCGATCAGGCACGGCGGGAGGTTGGCCAGGCGCTGCGTGAGCTGGGGCCGGGAGAGCTTGATCCGCAGCACGATGGCGCCGCGCTGATCCTGACTGACAATGTGGAAGCTATTCTTGCCCAGATCGATGCCCAGGGTGGCAATGGCGGCAGAGAAAGAAGACCGTGACATGAGACGTGCTCCTTGCGTGGCTCGAAGCCCCAAAGCTTACGAACAAGCGGGGCAGAAGCACGGCCGGACCATCCCATTAGCGGTCCTTCGTCTGCCTACACATCCGCACTCCACGCCTCGTTGCCGGTGAGGTTTGCCGGGAGGCTAATCTATCCTCTACCGTTGATCCTTCTGGGGTGTCTGGGTGCGCCATGGTCGTGCCACAAGATGACCGGCTGGCACGAGCCATGCATCGCGGTGCGATCAAAGTGGAGCGGCCATGATCCGGCGAGAGACGCTTCTGGCAATTCTGGCGATGCTGATGCTGACCTTCAGATAGGCCGTAGTGACAAGACTGTTGTGGCAGGCAGATCGCAAGCGGCGCATCGCCAACTTCCTAATACTCCAGGATAAGGAACCGGGTGGCGAGGTGAGAAATTCTTGAAGCAGTCATCATGGCACCTGAGCCAAGGGTCGGCGGAGTGCTTGGGGTGAACAAACATGCTGTGGGTCGTTCTTCTCCTTGGCGCCTCTGGGATGGTCGGTGGTTATGCGGCTGAGCGGGCTATCATCCCAAAGCTCCAGTATCGTCCGGGCACGCCCAATGAGATCGTCGAAACCTG
>NZ_JAHAMK010000013.1 GCF_018383585.1 Microvirga sp. 3-52 | reverse complement strand
GTGGCGGGCGGCCGCGTGACAGGAATGCCCCGCCTCGACAAAGCGCGCCACTCGGCGGCGCAGATCCAGCGAGTAGGACTTGGTCATCGCTCATCTCCTCCCAGAAAGAGGGCTGAGACAAGTGAATCACGAAGCCGCCGCGCCGCATAGCCCCAAGGACTCCGTCAGAACTGCCGTTGCTCTAGATGACTGACGAAACGCCTTCTGAGAAGAATCTCCTCGAGAAGTTCGGCGTAAGCTCCCTCGTTGAGGCCACCGGTAGTAATCACAGCGATCTTCAGGTGCTCCTTATTCAGCAACTTCTCGAAACCTTGTGGCTACCAACAAATTCTAAAGACGAAGAAACGGACCAGCGAATGGACGCCGCAATCGCCGCTCTGATCGCGATCCGACCGCAGGACGCACTTGAGGGAAGTCTCGCGGTCCAAATGGTTGCCGTTCATAACGCTGCATTGGGCTGTCTCACACAGTTCGTAGGTGCTCAGCACTCACCCCAGCGCTTTGAATACATCAAACAGGCTGAGCGACTGATGTCGCTGTACCTCCGCCAACTGGAGGCTCTCGACAAGCATCGCGGAATCGGAGTGGCCAGAGTCAATGTCGAGAACGTGAATGTCCAGGCTGGCGGCCAAGCAGTTGTAGGCCATGTGCAAACCGAGCGGATGCTAGCTCGTCCTGAAGTTGAGGGCAGCCCGCCTGGGAAGGCACTTGAGCACAAACCTGTTGAGACCTTGGATCCAATGCCAGCGGCTCCCGTTCGTGCCGCCGCGAGGACAGGGCGCCATGGGTCGCCATAAACGACATACCAGCCCAATGCTCAACAGCCGCCGCTGCGGGGCCACAACTCGATCAGGGACTGCGTGCCTTGCGCCGGCGGTTCGGGGCAAGACGCGGTGCCGGATGCACGGGGGCGCGAAAGGATCAGGAGCGCCGATTGGCAATCAGAACGCGCTTAAGGACGGATTGCATACACAAGAGGCGATTGAAGATCGCAAGGCGTTACGGGCTTGATCCGACGCTCGCGCAAACTGCTTGATGACTTCAAGTGATTTTGCTGTCTACGAGCCTTGGTGTGTCCACGCTTCCTTCGGTCTTTCATCGCAGCGATCGGTTGGATCGGTGTTCCAACGCTCTCGCGTCGGTTCACCGCATCCGGGTTTGGGCTATGCAGACGTCGGTCTGCTATCAAGCCTCCAACATCTTTGGTTCATATGGTTTGATGCATCGAATTGCAGGAGGCGCCAGATGCCTAAGAGGCCTCGACGCGCAAATATGTGGGCCTACAGAGGTCTCTCTAACTTTTAGCCCAATTCTCAATCACAAGCCCATGAACCCTCTTGAACTCGCGTTCGTTATTGGTGACGAGGGTTAGCCCCAGGCTCTTTGCGTGAGCGGCAATCCAGAGATCGTTGTTGCCAATGAGTTCGCCTCGGGCAGCCAGATCGGACCGGATCCTGCCATAGATCGTGGCCACATCAATGGCCAAGGGGACAACCGGGATCAAAGCGGTCAACTCGTCCAAGATCATCATGGCTTTGACTGGGTCAGGGCTCTTCTGCACTCTATAAATCAGCTCGCCGCAGGTAATGACCGAAATCGTCGTCGATCCTGGTGGCAACACCTTGAATCGGTCCAGCACTGCTTGTGGGCGCTCCCGACGGATGTAGATGCAGATATTGGTGTCGAGGAGATACTGGAGTTGGGCCATCAGAGCCCCTCGCGCTCCTGCGGCGGGAAATCATCACGCCCGACATCCGGGAGATCACACAGCAATTCGAACGCGCGGGCCAGATTTCTGGGTTTTTCCCGCAGCACGATTTCATCGCCACGGCGGAAGATCTCGACCTCATCACTCGTGAGACGAAACTGCTTGGGCAATCGGACGGCCTGACTGTTGCCGGACCGGAAAACCTTGGCGATGGCCATCTGCTCTTCCGTATATACAAAAAGGTATATACGAAGCCTGCGATTTGCTTCAAGGCCCCTATTATCAGTGACAGGCTATCTGGGCTTGGCTTATGTGCTCAGTTTAGGCCGCTCGTTTGAGGAAATCTGGTCCACCATGGGCTCCGTTGGGGCATGAGACACGTGTGCAGACCATCCCCGTCGAGACTTGAAACCGAACTGGATCGGTCCAATTCAAGCCTCGGATGCCGCCCTGCCTGCGGCCGTGTTAGCCCTTCAGAACCGGAGATCTCCCATGCAGCAGCGTCAGCTTGGCCCCTTGCAGGTGTCCGCCCTTGGCCTCGGCTGTATGGGCATGTCCGAATTTTACGGCAGTGGCGACGAGGCCGAGTCCATCGCCACGATCCATCGCGCCATCGAGCTGGGCGTCACCTTCCTCGACACCGCCGACATGTACGGCGTCGGCCGCAATGAGGAACTGGTCGGCCGCGCCATCGCGGACCGGCGCGACAAGGTCGTGCTCGCCACCAAGTTCGGCAATGTGCGGGGTCCCAATGGCGAGCGCCTCGGCATCAGCGGCAAGCCCGATTATGTGCGCCAAGCCTGCGAGGCGAGCCTGAAGCGGCTGAAAGTCGATGTGATTGATCTCTACTACCAGCATCGCGTCGATCCCGAGACGCCCATCGAGGACACGGTCGGCGCCATGGCCGACCTCGTGCGCGAGGGCAAGGTCCGTTACCTCGGCCTGTCAGAGGCCGGTCCCCAGACCATCCGGCGTGCTCATGCGGTTCACCCCATCACCGCGCTTCAGACCGAATACTCGCTCTGGAGTCGTGATCCGGAGGACGCGATCCTGCCGACCGTGCGCGAACTCGGCATCGGCTTCGTGCCCTATTCGCCGCTGGGCCGTGGCTTCCTCACCGGGCAGATCAGGAGCGTGGACGATCTCGCGGCTGATGATTTCCGCCGCAACTCACCGCGCTTCCAGGGTGAGAATTTCCAGAAGAACCTCGACCTTGTGCGCGAGATCGAAGCCATGGCCCGCGAGAAGGGCTGCGCCCCCTCGCAGCTGGCGCTCGCCTGGGTGTTGGCGCAGGGCGATGACATCGTGCCGATCCCAGGCACCAAGCGTCGCCGCTATCTCGAGGAGAATGCGGGCGTGCTGAACGTGACGCTCACCACGGACGACCTGGCGCGCATTGATCGCATCATCCCGCCGGGCGCTGCCGCGGGCACGCGCTACCCGGAACCGGGTATGAAGATGGTCGGGCTCTAAGCCCTGCCTTTGTCCCCTACACCTGGGAATAGTGGGGATCCGTCAACGCTCCCTAAGCACTGCCCTTGGGCGGCAAGTCCGCCAGCCCAATGTCCTCCAATGGCTCCAGAAGGGACCGAAGGAACTCGATCGTCTCGGCAGCTTCGATGAGGAGAGCCTGTACCTCGTCGAGGGGGAGATCTCTCTCGCATTCGGAGGCGGCCTTAAGTCGGTCCACGATATCACGTCCGGACATAACCCTCCCCTATCAGGTTCACTTGGTATTGGCGCGGAACGATAAGGAGTTCCGCGAGCCGAAGCCAGCCGACTACAATCGATGAACCTTCTCTTCACCCCTTCCTGCCATACCCTCGGCAACCCATATCGGCGACACACAAGACGCAAATAGGATCGGGCGCGTGGTGATGAACCGTTTGACAATAGCTCTGGCCCTGGTTGGTTGGGCTCTTTATGGCTTCTCCTTCCTAGGCCCTCGATCTTCGGAGGCGGGCGCACAGGCTGAGATTACCCGCTTGTCCCAAGCTGCTGAAACGGCCAGTGCAGACCGTGATGCTCTTGCCGTGGAACTGGAGCGGTTCAAAGAGAGGCACCAAGACCTCCAGAACATCCAGAAGCAGATTGCGGCCGCTACGCAGGAACTGAAGCATCTGGAATATCTTCGGGCTCGGGTCAGCGGGGAAATCGACACGTTGCGTCCTCAACCCTCCGGAGGCTCCGCGCAAGCAGCTGCTCCAGAAGAGACAGTGTCGCCACAAGTGGGCCCCGCCCCTCCTGCGGAAGTCAGCCTCCCCCCTTCGAAGGAGGAAGTCCGTAGGGCACAGCAGACGCTCACAATCCTGGGTTATGGGCCCCTGAAAGCAGACGGCGTATCCGGCCCGGGCACCCGCCGGTCTATTGAGGCTTTCCAGCAAGGGCAAGGGCTGCCGGTAACCGGGCAGCTCGACGCTGACACCGTTCGTGCCCTTCGCACGCCTCGAACGGCGGCACAGCCCTGACTACGCGAGATTGACGGGTAATCCTGTGCTCCTCTCGTTCGATGTATGCGGCGATTGGTGACTTGGCCCCAGGCAGCGATAAAGCGATTGCGGCCCGCAGAATCATCGACACTTGGAGGCCGCCGGAATGCCCAGGAACGGACAGATTACACTTGTCATCGACACATCTGCCTGCTGCAAGGTTTACTAAGGCAAGACAAAGGAATACCGGGGGCCTGCTCCTTCTTGGTATACATCCCAACATTTCCCGGAGAAGGTTGGCAGGTTCGTAAGGTGAAAGCTCTCACCGAGGCACGCAAGGTTGCAGAGGCCTTTGTGCAGCATGCTCAGGCTAGAGCATCGGACGTTGAAACGGACGCATATCCAGTGGCCGTGAGAAAGTGCCAGCATTCCTGAGGCTCGAACAAGTCGCAGGTATCACTGATGACCAGGGTACATTAACGGTTCCGGCTTCGGCTTAGCGCAGGTGCGCCTTGAGCTTAGAGAGGGTTTGCTCACGCGGTTCAAGTGGGGCAGACACGCCAGCAGAATCTGAACTGTTGTGGGACATGGATCAAACTCACTGATCAGCCTTGGACCATTGTGTCTGTCGATCTGCGATATAGGACCAGGCGTTCGGCCCGCAGTACTCGGTTTTCAGATCCGAGTATCCGACTTGGTCTAACCAGATTGTAACTCGTTGCTGCGGTTGTCGCGAACTGGGTGGCGCAAGCGAACGCCGGGCCCACCGCCATTTCCGAAGATGAACTGAATGCCAGCCGCTTCGAACGCACTTTGGATAGCATCCGCATTGGCAGGCGTCAGTGTTATGGGCCCGTCCTGAGCCTCCGCGCGGCGTATCGTTGCAACCCCCAACTTTGTACGGGCAGCGAGATCGTCAGCACTCCAGCGCAGAAAAGCCCGCGCAGCACGTATCTGAGACCCTGTGATATAAAAGCTATCACTTGATCCCATATTGACGAATCCGAGTTCGTATGATATAAAAACTATCACATGATAGCAAAGAGATAGAATTCATGCCCCACCAATCGTGCAACGGCTTACTCTCTACTCGACCTGCTCTTCATTACGCCAGAGCGTCTATCAAGCAAACTGCGTTCCTGTCGCTTTCTCGTCATCCTGGCTGAAATCTGTAGCGCCCACCAAGCAATGAATTTTCCCGCTCCAATCTATGAAGAGCTACAATGAAAAGAACAACATACTCCACTTCTTCCAGGGTGCTGGTCACATCGCCGGCTCCCTCACGGAGTGCATCCCAATCAACAGTCGCCTCCTTGGGTGTGCGGGCCCACCTAGTCCTGCCCAATACCGACCGAGAGCATCAAGTGAAAAGCTTGGTAGCTTCCTGCGAAAGTCTGCGTCTCGAGTGGGAGAGCTTATTTCAGCGCATTGTTGATTTCCTCGAAGATGACGCTGAATTCTCGCGAGACGCTAGCCGTTCCTCACTGGACAATCCGGAGTGAAGTGGTCATGGCATTCGTCGATGTTGAACAAATGGGAACGACTGCTCGCCGGAAGCTCACGCCACACCGGCGTCTTCAAGTGTGGGAGAGAACGGGCGGTCGATGCGTCTTATGCCATCGAATGATCGATGGCGTGCGCGAACGCTGGATTGCCGAACACATCCGAGCCCTAGAACTTGGAGGCGCAGATGATCTGAGCAATATGGCTCCAGCCCACGAAGCATGCGCTTTGGTCAAAACCAAGGATGATCACCATCGCGCTGGAAAGGCGAAGCTGCAGAAAATCCGATATATTGGGGCAGAAGCCTCAGAAAGGACGCTGCCGTGTGGAAAGGATAGCCCTTGGAAACGCAAGATCTCGGGTGTGATCGTTGCACGATAAAGCATCCTGCTAGACATAGCCGACGACACCAAATGGACTAGCAAGCTCATCCGTCCACCTGTTGGAAATCGAATCTATAGAGCGGGATCGGCAACAACCTGTTCTCCATGGAACTGGCAAGCGTCCGCGCAAATGCAGTTGTCGTGCGACCCCGATCGCAAGTGTACGATCACGCCAGCAGTCCCTATTGGACAGCAGGTGACCAGGCAACGATCCTTTGAAAGACCAAGATTGATATCCGTAGTCTTTCCTCTGCCGCAAGCGTCAAATCCGACCTGAATACGATCGGGCGCTCAGGGGCGAAGCCTTCGACTGACCGCCTTGCTCTACACTGCCAAGGCTAATGCAACGGTGGGGTGCCTTAGCCGTTCGTCCTTGATATTGGATGGAACGGTAAGGCTATCAACATTGTTGATGACAGCGCGGTCCTTGGGGTGGCCCGCCATTGCCGCTCACGGGTTTTAGAGGCAATGGCCACCTGAAATCCTCGGCCTTCTGGACGGGCACGGAGGCGCATGACGCAACCGACCGAGTCGTCTACGACCGCAACAACGACGTTCTCTATTACGATCTCGACGGCACCGGCGTGACCGAGCAGGTCGTGGTGGCGAAGCTGTCCACGAGACTGAAAATGACCAACCTGGACATCTTAGTCATCTAGGCCGAGTCCGCAGACATCCCGCAAAATAGAGCCCACCCAGTGGGCAGCCATGCACGTAGTGTTAACCTTGGCCGTTGAATCTCAGACCCACCGGGCGCGTTGCGTATCTGCCCGGTGCAGTGTGTTTAGCCTCCCAGCGCCTTAACCAGGAAAAGGCCCTCACTGGCATGGGCTTACCTACAGTAGCCATTCGCACTCCAATGTTGACGTCTTAACTTGGAAGTGTGTTTGGATTAGCTCTCACAGGAGCGCAGGGATGCTCCACAGTGTGAGAGTACGCCTCAACAAGGGTCCAGAGCATTATCGCGCCAAAACAATCCGCATGTTATATCTTGTAAGTGTGACTTCTTGATCATACGCCGCAATTGAATGCCTTCGAGGGGTTCAAGAAACCTTGACGCACTAGAGAATTGTCAGCGAGGAAGCAAAAAAGATCCGAGAGCAGGCTTCTAGACGTCCTTGGTCCCGGCATCGTTCAACCTACGCGACATCCTGGTTACTGATGCTCTTCAATTCATTTGCGTTCTTGCTCGTCTTTTTTCCCGCTTCTTTGACATTGCATTGGCTGGTTGAGCGCTTTCAGCCGCAATGGCGGCTGCCTCTATTGCTCATTTTGTCGCTTCTCTTCTATGGCTACTGGGATTGGCGCTTCGCGCCCGTTCTCGCAGCTTCGATCCTGGTGAATTGGCTTGTTGCCCAGACCTTCCTGCACACGCGCCAAGGGGTCCTGATCACACTGGCGCTGATCGCGAATCTCACCGTTCTCGGCATTTTCAAGTATTTCAACTTCTTTGCTGGCTTTGCGGAGGCCATCTTAGGTGTCACGGCACCAAAGTGGGACATCGGGCTCCCTTTGGGCATTTCGTTCTTCACGTTCCACCACGTGATGTATCTCATCGACCTCAAGGCCGGGCGGGCGCCCCGCTTCAGCCTTGTCCGCTATGCTCTCTACATTGCGTTCTTTCCACAGGTGCTCGCTGGCCCCCTCGTTCGCTGGAGCGAGATCATGCACCAGTTCGACGAACGGCCGTACCAGCGTCCTGACGCAGCAGAGCGCTTCGGGCGCGGACTTATCCTGCTCACCTTCGGCCTTGTAAAAAAGGTCTTCGTCAGCGACCCCTTGGCAGAATACGTGAACCCAATATTTGCCCAAGCAGGGGCTGGAGCCGCAATCCCCACTCTTGACGCATGGCAGGCCACACTCGGGTTCACATTTCAAATCTATTTCGACTTCTCAGGTTATACGGACATGGCTCTTGGCATGGCCCTGATGCTCGGAATCGTTCTGCCGCAAAATTTCAACAAACCGTATTCAGCGACGTCCCTTCAGGACTTCTGGCGCCGCTGGCACATGACCTTGTCCCGCTTCCTGCGCGACTACCTCTACATTCCCCTGGGAGGCAGCCGCAAAGGTCTTGGCGTTCAGATCGGTGCCCTCTTCGCCACCATGACGCTGGGTGGCCTCTGGCATGGCGCCGGCATCACCTTCATCGCTTGGGGCGTTGCGCATGGTCTTGGGCTTACCGCAGGCGTTCTCTGGCGCCGGGCCGGGCTGCGCATGCCGGCCGCGGCGGGCTGGGTGCTGACGATTCTGTTCGTCATGTTCTCGTGGGTGCTGTTTCGGGCTCCGAGCTTCGATGCGGCCCTTCGGATCTATGAAGGCCTGATCGGGCTCACGTCGATCGGCGAGACATTCAAGTGGCGAGCCATCGCCCTTGCTGCTGCCATCGCCTGCCTAGGGCCAACGGCGTGGACGGCTATGCAGTTTGTCCCACCCCGGCGCTGGATTGCTGTCGGGCTTGCGGTTGTTCTGATGGCAGTTCTGCTCCAGATCGGCGACGCCGCGAACTACGAGTTCATCTATTTTCAGTTTTGACGGACGGCGCATCCCATGACTGCAGAAGTTCAACATCAGGCGTGGAAGCGCTTCGCACTATGGGCGGCGTCTTCCACTGCTGCTCTCTTCCTCGTGCTTCTCGGAGGAGTTTACCTGATCGACCCCTATGACACAGGACGCTCGCCATTCTCGACCGAGCCTGACTTGCGTGGCCAGAAGGAAGTCAATGCGACAGCGAGCGTGGGGCGAAATCCGACGTATGAAGCGGCCGTGATCGGCAATTCGACGATCGCCCTTATCATGCCGTCGCGCCTGACAGCGCTGACAGGAATTCCGTTCGCCCAACTTTCCGTGCCCGGAGTGCAGATTCCCGAGCAGCTCACAATCATCGACTGGTTCATGAAGCACCATGTCGGCACGGCCAAAGCGCTGGTGATTGCAGTCAATCGGGATACTTGGTGTGCGCATGATCCGACGCAGACCGGCACCAGTCCCTTCCCGTTCTGGCGCTTCAGCGATTCCCCCTTCGAGTATCTGGCGGGCCTGATCAGCATGAGCAGCGTGGAACAGGCGGGCCGGCGTCTTGGACTCGTCCGCAGTTCGAAGACCGAACCTGCCGTTGATGGTTATTGGGATTACGAACCGATCTACGCGAGGCTTCTGGCAGATCATTCCCGCAGACGCGAACTTCTGTCCCAGCGGCTAAACGAACAGCAAGGCTTTGCTGATCCATCATTCCCGGCAGTCAGTACCCTGAAGCAGAAGCTCACGGCCCTTCCGGCTGACCTGTCGGTCGTTTTCGTGTTCCCGCCCGTATTCACGGCAAAGCAGCCTCGCCCTGGCACACCGAGACACAGGTCTGAACAGGCCTGCAGGCAGCGTTTCATCGATTTTGCGGCAGAGCGGCCGAATACTGCGACCATCGATTGGTGGAATGATCGCCCGGAATTGAAGAGCCCTGACGTCTTCATTGATCAGATTCATTATCGGCATCCGATCGCGCGGATCATGGAGGATGATATTGCAGCTGCCTTGCACAGCATCCGAGGCATCGCCCCCATGACATCATCCCGCAAGGTGGGCGATACGGGTGCTCCGGCCATCCGGTAACTCACTGAGTCATAAGAAGGAGCAGTCTCAGCTTCATCAGGCGATGGTCTCAGGCAATCTGAGGTGGCCCGCATGGGTGCCAAGTTAAGCATGGATTGTCCATGCCAAGGCATTTGCTTGCCGCGGACTTCCGTACTCTTTGCCCACGACCTTCGATCATCACGATACCGGATCATGTGATGAAGCAATGCTTCCCGTTGAGACACCGGCTGAACCGCCAGTGCTTGGCCAGAGGAAGGAAGGATCGAAGAGGATCGAGGACGGGTCTAACCCTTGACGCTGATCGCCGCCGCAGGAGCTGCTGGACAGGTTAGGACAAACTCGGAATGCACGCGGGTGATCTCAGTACCGCTTGCAAGGGTGCACGCCTTCAGATCCGGGGTTGTCGCAAGATACTCGAGCGCCGCGTCCTCGTATCTTACACCCGTCGTGGCCGTCCTCGGCGGGTCTGACCTGACTTTTTCGCAAAGAGACCGGCGAACCTCAGCGACCTCATACGCACGCACCAGGATCTTTGGCTCTCCAGGCTTGCGATAGACCTGATATCCGCCGCCACAGCTGGTTTGCACGTTGGTGTAGCCCACGGCAATGTAGGGGGACAGCGTTCCGATTGACGATGCTGACGCACACGCGGCTAGAGATCCAGAGAGCGCAACGATCGAGAGCAGAGACGAAGGACGGCGGAGCATCATGGCCTCAGAGTCCGAGAAGTTGGACCCGTCTTAACAGCAATGGCCAAGCTTGTCTCGCAGAGTAGAGTGCTTGGCCATGTCCCAGCTCATAGTGGAGCTGCCAGCCTCTTCGCGGCCGTAACCGGCCGAAGGGCCACTATAGAGCCCGGCACTCACGCCATGGTGCACTGCGGGAAGACAACCGGCGGACCAGCTTGATTGTCTATCCCTGCAAGATCCCGAGCTGAAAGCCGCCAATCTTCTTTAACGACGCCGCTGCCCTGCGTGGCCTGTGGCCTTAAGATTTGCTGTTCCGCAGGGTTCGAGGATCCGGCTCCGCGCAAAATTCCACTCAGAGCCACTGATCAATCGGGCAGCTGCTATCGTCCGTAGACGTCTTCGACGCGGATGATGTCGTCCTCGCCCGTGTAGCTGCCGACCTGTACCTCGATCAGCTCAAGCGGAATGCGGCCGGGGTTGGTGAGGCGATGGACGGCACCGATCGGGATGTACACCGACTCGTTCTCGTGCAACATCACCACATCCTGGTTGACCACCACCTCGGCGGTGCCTCGCACCACCACCCAGTGCTCGGCGCGATGGTGATGCTTCTGCAGCGACAGACGCCCGCCGGGTTGAACCATGATGCGCTTGACCTGGAACCGGGAGCCCCGATCAATCCGCTGATACCAACCCCAGGGACGGTACATGCGGATGTGCTCCGATGCCTCAGGGCGCTGCTTGGCACGCATCGAGACGACGAGGTCCTTCACCATCTCAGAGCGGCTGCGGGAGGTCACAAGCACCGCATCGGTCTTGGCAACCACGACAATGTCGTCGATCCCCACCACGGTCGTGAG
Organism: Microvirga sp. 3-52; assembly: GCF_018383585.1. GTDB lineage: Bacteria > Pseudomonadota > Alphaproteobacteria > Rhizobiales > Beijerinckiaceae > Microvirga. The sequence goes on along the minus strand of NZ_JAHAMK010000013.1, from coordinate 99,202 downwards.
AATATCATCGCTGTGGACCAGGCTGTTGCGCGCCTCAACCACCTCCACGTTCCCGCGCAGGACATTCCCTGCCTCGTCCTGAGGCGAGGCATCCCATAGCGCTCCCCATGAGCCGATATCCGACCAGGAGAACGAAACCGGCAGGACCCCTGCCCGCTCAGTGCGTTCCATAACGGCAAAGTCGATTGAGGTCTTGGGCGCCTGCTTGAACGTCTCCTCGTTGAGACGAACGAAGTCGAGATCGGTGACCGCGCCATCGAGCGCCTGCCGCGCAGCGGCCAGGATTTCCGGCTGGAAGCGTTCCAACTCCTCGATCATGACATCCGCCCGGAACATGAAGTTGCCGCTGTTCCAGAGGAAGCCCTGCTCGATATAGCCCTGAGCCGTTTCTGCATTCGGCTTTTCGACGAAGCGGTCGACTCGCGATGCATCTGTGCCCTTGATGGTCTTGCCTGGCTGAATGTAGCCATAGCTCGTTGCCGGGTACTGCGGCACGACGCCAAGGGTCATGATGTACCCCTGATGGGCCGGCTCGAAGGCTGCCCGGCAGGAGGCGGCGAAGGCGGCCGGGTCATCGATGACATGGTCGGCTGCGATGACCAGAACGACTGTCTCTGGGTGGATTCGAGCCGCATGGCAGGCCGCGACCGCGATGGCGGCAGCAGAATCCCGCTGAACAGGTTCGAGAATGATGTCGGCCTTGGAACCAATTTGCGCCAGCTGCTCGGCGACGATGAACCGGACATCGTTGCTCGAGATGACCGTCGGTCGGAGAAAGACCTCTGGCGCGGTCACGCGTTGGACAGCTGTCTGGAATGTGGAATGCTCACCCAGCAAAGTGATGAACTGCTTGGGCATGCTGTCCCGTGATGCGGGCCATAGCCGCGTTCCCGAGCCGCCGCACATGATCACGGGTAAAATATGATTGCCGCCCTCGCCCATTTCCGGCCCTTCTTGATAGATAATTGGCCTCGTAAACACCGGTTAAGCCCACGTCAACCGAGGAGTATCAGTGTTCTAAGCCCTGTGCCAAGGCCGGAGGCAACCCCGATGCGACGCTCCACCGCACCAGATGCTTTCACATTATCCATATGGGATTAGCATGGAACAAGCTCGGGCTAACCGTGAAGGATTTACCTCTGTAAGAGGTCGTCCTCAGTGAACGGTGTTTTCTTCCGCAGCAAAGACCTATAGCTGTTGGCTATGCTATGGGTCGGAAATTATAAGTTCCCATGCCACTTGGAGCTTTGGGCAGAGGCAAGACGGATATAGTTCTCACCATGCCCAAGGCGCTCAGGAGAGTAGAGGTTTCTGATGCGAGCTTCGACCAGAACTTGAAGTATAATTTAGAAGCCTCTAGCAAGTTCAAATGAACGACAAGCCAATAAAACTGATGCCCGCCAACCAGAAACGTGTGGTTCTACACTATTGGGGCCGTCGCGGAGGCGGATCTCTTCTTACGCTCCTTCTCGCGCAGTATTTAACAGACAGCCAGACTCCGACAGAAGTCATCTTGTCCCTTACGAAACAGAACAACGATGTCAAGGCATTCGAGGCGAGCGGATTGCCTCTTCTGACAATTGACCGTCCGTGTCTCACCAGCCTTTGGCGGACAGCCTGGTTTCTCCCCACCCAATTGGCACAGCATGCCAATGCTTTGGCCGCCCTCAAGCCAGATGCTGTCATCATGACAATGAACTCGCCTTTTGCATGGCCTTTCATCCGGGCTCTGCGGAACCGAGATCTCAAGGTTATATACGTAGCCCACGACGCGGAGCCTCACCCGGGCGACTATGCCGCTACTTGGCAGCGTGTGACTCAGGACCTGCTGATCAAGAGCGCCGACCGGGTCATAACCTTATCGAGCAATGTCTCGCGACGTTTGGCAGAGAGGATTCCGCCATCAAGCAGCAAGATCTCGATGATCCCTCTCGAAGCAGTCTACCCCACGAAGAGGCCCCTCCTGCCTGAGCGGCAATCAGCCGATGAACCGGTCCGCCTTCTCTTTTATGGCCGCCTCCTCCCGTACAAGGGTTTGGACCTTCTGGCCCAGGCCCTGCACCCCTTGAAAGATGATCGTCGATGGCAATTGACCCTTGCAGGCTCCGGCCCTCTTGAGTCGGAGGTAAGCAGAGCCTTCGCCGACTGGCCGCAGGTGGATCTGGAGCTTGGATGGATCTCGGATCAACGCACGGAAGAGCTCTTCTCAAGCCATGATCTGCTGCTTTGCCCTTACAGAGAGGCCAGTCAATCAGGGGTCATTGCCGAGGCCCTGTCTTGGGCCATGCCGAGTCTTGTCATGCCAGCGGGGGCCCTGCCTGAGCAGATCGGCCATGGCGCGGCCGGGCTCATCGCACAAACCGGAGATGCCGAGGGCTTCCGTCGCGCCTTGGTGTCAGTCCTCGAACAGCCAGAGTCGCTGGCCGCTCTCTCATATGGAGCTGCCACGCTCCTTGCCGAGCGCCGGGATAAAAGGGACTGGATCCACCTGATCGAAGCCATGGCCTGCTCCTGAAAAGGTATCGCTCCCATAGGTCCAGCTTCTGGTTTCGTTCAAAACCTATGAACCCAGCAGCTATCCAACCCGTTCAGCGATTGCTCAGCAGAAATTTATTACTGTTCCGATGCGGCATGGAAGCTTCGTCAGGATACGAAATCTGGAGAGGAAAATGGGTCGTTGGACTCTTATTTTAGCAGTGATCAGTACAAGCTTGGTTGCGGCTAGCACGGAGGCCGAGGCGCAGGTCTATGGCAGTTTCGTGGATAGTTGCACTCGGATCGAACAGCGCGGCCCCTTCCTAAGGGCCTTGTGTCAGGATCAGTATGGTCGTCTCGTGCCGACACGGCTAGACTTGCGAAATTGCGCGAGTGGTCAGGCCGCGAACCGGAACGGTCGGCTGGTTTGCGAGGGAGGCGATTATGGGCGTTACCGCCGCGATGATTATGGCGACGAGTACTACCGCCCCTCCCCTCGCCCCTCGTACCGACCACCCGATCGGTACTACTCACCCTACTAATGGCTTGGCCGGTACGTTCCCGGAGAGAAGCGCGCTCTAAATGAGATACTTCACGTAGGCAGAGTATCTATAAGCAATCCGCTGGGGCTGAACTAAGTAGATAGAAAGTGCAACGCTGATCCCGACTGGGACACCGGTGGCAATCAACGCTGGGTTGCCCGAACCATTCGCACAGGCTGGCCAGGTCCAATAGGAACCAGCCAGGAGATTACGGCTGTAACTCACCGTACCACTCGATCGCGCAGCTTGCCGGCTTGGGCGTGATCCAAACCGTGTGCCTGCAAAAACGTAGCCCTCATGGCCCCAGTGCGATCAAGCATCCTCTCGCCGGTACCTCGATTCGCCGCAGTCGTCGCCGAGTTCGGTTTCCGATCTCACCCTCCGCGAGACATTGCGTTCTATGATCGAAAGAACACAAACCTTAGCAGTCGAACTTGTCGCATTTTACCTGGCATGTTCCACGTTGATCTTTGATCATTTGTAAGCTCCAAGCACCACATTAAGCCCAAAGACATCTCGTCTAGTGGGGGTGTTCGGATCCAGCCTTGGCCTAGCTGACCTCAGACCATCCCGCTGATTGACAACCTTTTGCAACTCAAGTTATGAGCGCCGTTCAATAGGATTGTTGCAATGTATCACGATGCCCATGTAAGCTTTCCGCGACGGATATTGCACAAGAGCATTGCCGGCTATTATCGGGCACGTCCTGCTGTGTTGCGGTTGGCGCGTCAAAGTCAACATGCTGCACGTCGCACATTCTATCAGGGTATCGACCGTATCAACGATGTTTTGCGGAGGAGTACTCTCGCGCGCGTCTCCGATCCGGAAGGCACCATTCGGCTCGCCTGGGCACGATCACCCGAGCTTCAGTATACCAATATTGGCGATGCTCTGAGTGCTGTCATGGTTACAGCCCTGAGCGGGCGCGTGTGCCGCAAGGAAAGATTCTTTTCCTTCAAGGAAAGAATCTTCGGCGTTGGCACAATCGCCCATAACATCCGAGGAGGCACCGCTCACGTGTGGGGAACGGGTCTCGACGTCCGGTTTAACTCTTTCGACAAAAGCTTGGGGCACTTTGCCGTTCCTCCCTATACGAAAATTCGTGTCCATGCGACGAGAGGCCCGTTCACGCGACAAGCATTCATCGATGCCGGCATCCCCGCGCCTGAGGCGTACGGTGATCCTGTTTGGGTCCTTCCCTCGATTTTTCCAGCTGCGGCGGAGAAGAAATGGGATCTGGGGGTTATCGTTCACGTCACGGAACTGACCGAATTCTCGCCCAAGGCACAAACCCATACTCGCTTCAACCGGTACCATGTTCCGGAAGAACTGAGGGATCGTGTCAAGATCATCAACACGGTGGTCGAACCGACTCTAGAGGCGATGATGGCGCGAATGGAGGAAATCACCTCCTGCCGGCGCATTCTCAGCGTGAGCCTCCATGGCCTTGTCTTTGCAGAGAGCTACGGCATTCCCTGCATGTACTTCAACCTCGAGGGATCGAACGATTGTCGAACCATTCGCCTTGATAATCAGGCGCTCGATCACCGCGTTCGTGATCTCTATGCAGGGCTGGGGCGGACAGAACTAACGGTTTTTGGGTGCGACCGCGCCCAGCGAACGGATTGGGCTGTCGCAATGGCAGCGATCGATGAATCTTGGCAGCCTGCCGAATTCAACCCGACCCCGATGCTCGATGCGTTCCCCCTGCCGCTGGCTTTTGACCCCCGGCATGGTAAGCCCTTCAAAGACTTTGACTTGCTCCGAAAAATCAAGCTTTGACGTGGGCGGGACGTCAGATTTCCTAAACAGACGTGGGCAACCAAAGGGGTTACGTGCGTCAGTAACGATTACCCCAGTGGTCGCACCGCCCCGATCCTGTACGTCCAGATTTTCAGGATTTTCGACCCAAGTCATTGACTTTTCTTGAGATTAGCAGCTCAAATAGGACTCGCAAACATGTCTCGTCAAAGCGTACTTATCGACGGTTCGCAATTCCTCAGCAAAGCCGCGACTGGCATCGGGTCTTACGGCCGCACCCTGGTGCGTGCATTGCGGAAGACTGGCACGAAGGTAACAGTTCTCTATGGCCAGGGCGTACAATTGCCGCGCAATACGCCTCCCCTTGCTCTTGCCGTTCAAGTCTTTGGCAGTGAGCGCCTCCCAGAACGGCGGCTCGTGCGCTTTGCGCGCAATATTCCTTTCCTCACCGGTGCCATGCTCGGGGTCACGCGGCGCGTCCAGCCACTGGAGGTTTCAACTGATGGCGTCAACCTCGACGCATTTGAGCCTCCACTGCCCGCAGCTGACACCGTACTCAATGCCTCCAGGCTCTATGAGCGCGCCGCCTTGCAATTTCTTGTCAAGGACCGCCTCATGCAGATTGATCCACCGGGGGACATTGGCTTCGCCCATTGGACCGGGCCGGTCACGGTAAAAGCCAAGGGCGTTCCTAACATCTATACATTGCACGACGTCATTCCATTGCAATTTCCCTATTTTGTGATTGACCGAGGCGCCCTTGCGTTGCGGCAGCACACGGCAATCGCGCGGGCGGCCGATCACATCATTACGGTTTCGGAAGCCTCCAAGCGTCACATTATGGATATCCTGAAGATCGAGGATGATCGCATAACCGTAACGTATCAGCCGACACCGAACCTACCGACTCTTGAGCAGGTTGAGGCAGAACGCCTGGTGGAGACCGTTTACGGCGCCCAACCCGGCCAGTATGCGCTTTTTCTTGGCGCTATCGAGCCCAAAAAGAACCTCAAGCGTCTGATAGAAGCTTTCCTGATCGCCAATCCAGGCATTCCCCTCCTCATTGCTGGGCCAAAGGGTTGGCTGAACAAGGAGGACTTAGCGCTCATCGAGACAGTCTCTGCACGGCAATCGATGGTTCGCCAATTGGGCTATCTGCCCCGGCGCCACGTGACCGCCTTGCTGAAATGCGCGCGCTTCTTCGCATTTCCTTCCATCTACGAGGGCTTTGGCCTGCCTGTGCTCGAAGCGATGCAACTCGGGGTTCCAGTCCTGACCTCGAACACAAGTTCGCTTCCAGAAGTCGCGGGTGACGCAGCGGTGCTGGTTGATCCGCTCGACCTTGATCAGATGACGAAGGGTATCAGGGCTCTCGCCAACGACTCGGATTTACGAGCAGAGCTTTCAGTCCGCGGACCTAAGCAGGCTACCAAATTTTCTGAGGATGCTTATCAGCAGCGCTTGGAAGCGGCCTACAGAAAGGTAGGCATATCACTGTCGTCGACAACTTGATGATACTTGCCGCAATTGCAGCCTATAGCGCCATCCGCAAGCTCCTCTCTCATCCTAGCCCTTTAGAACCCTTCGCTCAGGTAAGTCAGCCTTTCTCCGCGCGATGAGCTAGAGCCTAGACGCAGAAGAGCCCACATCAGCGCCCTCTCTCGCTTTCCCGGTCAGAGCGTAGCCGAAAATCCCGCATAGCCATGCAGCACTTCGGCGTTGTACTGGTCACGAGCATGAGGGCAAAATATAGGATCAACGCCGTTTTCAAGTGAACTAATCTTTGAATAGTGCGCAGAACTTTATGTAGTCTAGTGCTTTAGGGAACATGATCTTCTCTAAACCTTGACACACCATTCTGCAGATTGGTGGCTGTGTCAGCATGCTGCGACCATTTTATGGTTGACTTGCGGGCTGCAGGAGATCATCTGCGAACCTGTTTTCTTCTAACTCAGCTGCGAGCCCCATGAGCGTCAATCTGGCCCTCACGACCGATAACACTGTTGCCCGTTTGGCCCCACGCCCGAGTCAGACGCAGCTTGCCCTGGATGACCTTACTACGGGAATCAAGAGCTGGTGGCTCTGGAGCACCATGGCCTGGCAGGATATCCGGCTGCGCTACAAGGGCTCGATGCTCGGCCCATTCTGGCTCACCATCAGCATGGGCATCATGGTAACTGCGCTTGGCGTTCTCTATTCGGCCATTTGGAAGCACGACATCACAGACTTCCTGCCGTACCTCGCCATTGGCCTGCTCTTCTGGAATCTGATTTCATCACTCATCAGCGATGGCACACAGGCCTTCATCAAAGCCGAGGGCATTCTTCTTCAGGTGAAGATGCCGGTCACCATCCATGCCATGCGCAGTGTGGTGCGCAATCTCATCGTCTTCCTGCACAATTGCGTGGTTGGCGCTGCAGTTCTGCTCTTCTTCTCGGTTCCCCAATCACTCTACAGCCTCGTGAGCTTGATCGGTCTGGTTCTCATACTCCTGAACGGGTTCTGGTTCACGATGCTGGTGGGGATGATGTGCACCCGCTTCCGGGATATCGGACCGATCGTGGCGAGCCTTACTCAAATTGTCTTCTTCCTGACCCCTATCATCTGGATGCCGAATTCGCTCGGCAACAAGTTGTGGGTGATGTATCTGAACCCGGCCTATGCCTTTCTCGAGATTGCGCGCGGCCCGTTGCTGGGACACTCCATCCCATTGCCTGTGTGGGCCATGGCTTTCGGCGTCACCATCCTCGGTTTTCTCGTCACGTTCGTTTTCTTTGCCCGGTTCCGGGCCCGCCTTCCCTTCTGGGTCTGACCGCCATGGCCGACATCACCCTTGCAAACATCAGCCTGCGCTTTCCGCTCTACCGCGATAACAGCCGCTCCCTGAAGCGCAGCCTGCTGTCGGCCGGAAAGGCGATCTCACGGTCGCGGACGATCTCGAAGGACGGCTCTCACACCGTGGTCAACGCCCTCAACAATGTCTCGTGCCGGATCGAGCATGGTGAGCGCGTCGGCCTGATCGGCACCAACGGCGCGGGCAAGAGCACACTCCTGCGCGTGCTTGCGGGCATATACGAGCCGACCTCGGGCGACATCCAGGTTGACGGCCGCGTCAGCGCGCTCCTCAACATCGGTCTTGGCGCCGATCCGGACGCGACAGGCTATGACAACATCCTCCTGCGTGGCCTCTACATGGGGTTCACCCCCGCGGAGATCAGAAAGCTCGCACCCTCAATCGCCGAGTTCACGGAGTTAGGCGACTTCCTCGACCTGCCTGTGCGGACCTACTCGTCCGGCATGAGCATGCGTTTGTCGTTCGCCATTGCAACGGCTCTACAGCCAGAGATCCTGTTGATGGACGAATGGATCATGGCGAGCGATCGTCGCTTCCTCAACAAGGCTCGGGACCGCGTTGACAGCTTTGTGTCGCGCTCGCAGATCCTCGTCCTTGCATCCCACTCGCCTCAAATCCTGGCTCAGTGGTGCACACGGCTCATCTGGATGGACAGCGGCTCCATCGTCATGCACGGCGAAACCGATTCCGTTCTAAAGCAGTACGAAACGGGTGAGCCGCCGCTCGCTCAGGCGAGCTGATCGCCGTTCCTGTCCAGAGGCAATCGGTTCTAGCCTCAGAATATCCGTTCAAATTCTCGCGGGGTATGGATGCGGAGATCGATCCTGAAATTCGCCCACTTCCATATCTGGCGGCGGCTGCCGCGCAGCATGCGACGTGCCGCACTGCTCCATGGATCGGCATGGCTCGCCCCACGCATAACAACAGACGTAAAACCTGAGACTCCTATCATTGTCGTGGGTCCATTACGGGCGGCGTCCGGGCTTGGCGTAGGCGCGCGGACCTGCCACGACGCTGTCAGGAAGGCGGGATTGCCTGTCTATGGTATCGACCTGACGCGCGCCCTCCTCCACGAGGAAGACTACCCTGACTTCACTTTCGATGACGGACGCCATCTCCTAGGGGCTGGAACGGTCTTTCTTCATGTGGGAGGACCGCTCGTGCCGCTGGCGCTCCTGCGCCTTGGCCGCGACCTGGTGAGCAACAAGCGCATCGTTGCTCATTGGGTGTGGGAACTACCTCAGGTGCCCCATGACTGGCGCCTGGGAGTTCCCTTCGTGCATGAGATCTGGACCCCAAGCCGGTTTGCGGCGGACGCACTCGGCACGATCGCCGGTGATCGGCCTATCCACGTGCTCCCGCATCCGATCAATCCGCCCGCCCAATGGCCGAAGCAGCTAGCACTGAGTGATCAGCGCCCGTTTACCGCCCTGGTGATCCTCAATATTGCATCAAGCTTTGAGCGCAAAAATCCCTGCGCTGCCATCAGGGCGTTTCGGCAGGCCTTTGGCGATGATCGAAATGTGCGTCTTATCGTGAAATACGCAAATGCGTTTTCCTACCCAAGGGCTGCCCAGCTCATGGAAGACGCGGCGGGGGGAGCCCCCAACGTGACTTTCATTCGCGATACGATAGACTCCGCTGGGATCGACGCCCTGTATGCCGATGCCGATGTCATCATATCCCTTCATCGCGCAGAAGGGTTTGGACTCGTCGTTGCCGAGGGCATGTTGCGCGGCATTCCCGTAATTGCAACGAACTGGTCCGGCAACACAGACTTCCTAACGCCCGAAACGGGCGTGCCAGTGAAGTACACGCTCGTTCCGGCTCACGATCCTCAGGACACCTACGAGCATCCAGCCATGCACTGGGCTGAGGCGAATATTGATCAGGCCGCTGAAGCCCTCAAGACACTGCGAGCTAATCCGGATCTGCGCAGGACACTTGGTTTAGCGGCCAGAACCCACGCAACCGCGCTTTTCTCACCACGAGCCTATGGTGCAAGGATCAAGGAACTGCTGGCTTTGGCATGAACGATCTCGGTGCTGTGAAGGGTACCGTTCGAGCGGCCTACGTCAAACCTGTACCCGTTTACTGAATTGCTGTCTCGGATTTGCGACAGTGTACCTGACGTGGTTCGCCCGCAGAACGGCGATGGTGAGGGAGATTGGGATGGCTGCACTCGGGATCCGCTAGAGCAGTTTTAAGTTAGACAGGCTCATATCCGCTGTTCTTGAGATAGTTCCGGCACTCCTCGGGCGAGAACTCATCGAGTTGCTTTCCGATTGTTGGTGGCTGTGCCAGTCTCGTCGAGGAAGACGAAGCGGCTCGCATCCATGAAGCGCTGCCACACGCGAAAGCGGCGGCGCTCCTGGGCTACGTCCGGTGGATCCTGCTCGGCCGCCCGGAGCGTCTTTTTTGTGCATCAGATCGATGCGCTTGAGCATCAGGTGAATGGTCGAGAGCGCCTGTACCTCGATCCCACGGGCCCGCAGCTCACCCTGGATATCGGCCAGCGTGATGCCGGACTTGGCGTCCACGAGGGAGCGCAGCAGATCCTGAGATAACGGTGAGGTCATGGCGAGCCTCTGTGCTCATGCCCCTGACCACCGTCGAGTCAGATCTCCCGATTCCATTCGACCCCAAACTGCTCTAGCCCTGCTAGAGACAGTAAGAAGGTTGCTTGACGTGAAGGGGGCTGGCCAATAGCTTAGCCCCTTTCGGGAGGCATATCTTGCAGGGCGCCCGCAGGTTGATATTTGATATTGGGATGCACAACGGCGATGATACGGAATTTTATCTCGCCAAGGGCTTCAACGTCGTTGCCGTTGAAGCCAATCCCGAACTTGTGGAAGCCGGGAAGCAGAGGTTTGCCGAGCCGATTGCCGCAGGCCAATTGACCATTGTGCAGAAGGCAATTGCCGATCGGCAGGGCACCGTAACACTCTACGTTAATCCTGGTCACACGGATTGGAGTTCTATCTATAAGGACATCGCGACCCGTGACGGAGTTGAGGTGCAGGAGGTTCAGGCTCAAGCCGTAACCATCACCGACCTGTTCCGCGAATATGGCGTTCCGTACTACGCGAAAATTGACATTGAGAAAGCTGACCGCGATGCTTTGATGCAGATGAGCCGAACAACGGAGCGCCCGCGTTTCGTATCGGTCGAAGCACACGATATCTCTTATCTGACCTATCTCAGAGACATGGGATACAACCGCTTCAAGGTCGTCAATCAGGCTAATTACTGGTGGTTTAAGTGCCCAGCCGAGGCCCTTGAAGGGGAGGCGCTACCAGAGTGGAAATTTACGATCCATTCCAGCGGCCCCTTCGGTGAAGAGACGCCCGGTCGTTGGCTGGATTTCGAGAGCGCCGCCTACCTCTATCTTCAGGCTAGGCAGATCAGCGTGGAAAACGATTTCATGCTCAATCAGTGGATGGATTTCCACGCAGCAGCTTAATCCAGCCGCCTCTAGGCGGCTTTTCCTTCCCTTTAGGCTTAACTCTGCTATGTCGTAATATATATAGGGCGCCCTCTCTCCCGAGGGCGTGGATTGAAACAAACTGCTACGTCGTAAAATATAAGCGCCAAAGTTAAATTTGATTAGGAATTCTTTTAACTCTTTAGGATTGTGTCAAGCAAAGAAGCATTGAGACATCTGTTTAGCAATTTCTTGCTCACCGCCATTCTGAGCAACAACGATGGGTCTACTGCTGCTCTCAATGAGCCAATCTTTAACAAACGTGGCGGAAAGCATCCTGATATCTTTTACGGATACATAGCGCCCGTGCCGTGCTAGCCAGTGCAAGAGGTATGGCTCCTCAGGCCAGTCACCCCGAGAGACCATGATTGCAGGTGTCGCCGTGCAACCAAGTTCGGACACGATGCCATACCCTGGCTTAGTAACGACTGCATCCACCGAAGCAAGTACATCTGCATAGGGAATAGGTAGATCATCCACCGGGATCACTCCATGCTCTGACCAAGCCTGCGGCCCAATAACTATGAGCCCATCCCGATTGTATACGAACGGCGGTGGCGCTGGCGGTAGCATTCCGCCAAAAGAACACAGGACTATTGTTGAGGCATTCTTTAAACCCAATACCTCGACAAGCAGGGCTCGCTTGTTCTTACCAACATTTGCAATCGGCCGAGTGATGGAATGGGTCATGAACTTGTCCATAGGCATGCCTGGCACAAGTCGGATGAATAAGCTTGCCTTGCTGTAGGCAGTGTCCATACCTTCAATGATAGGAATCGCGCCTGGCAGGTGCCCGCAATACGTCGAGAAAATATCACTCCAATTCAGTGACGAGCACGCAATCGATGGTACAGAGGCACGTTCGGCAGCCGCGATTGCAATATATCCAATATTTGTGAAGACCGCGTCACAACGCTCTTCAGCAATAACACTTGCTAAGTCATCGATACTGCGATTAAGTCTTGCGTGTATCGCTTCATATCGATGTAGAGTGGCTGCCCTATCAACATTGAACGGGCCTTCCATTACAAGCCCGAATTCAGCGTCGCTGTAATGATGCTTTATGATGCCAGGAAATCTTTGCCCAATCAATGCGGAAGGTAAGCCGGAGCGAACTACGAGTTCAATGCCTGGATAATATTCATGCAGTGTAGTCATGATGGGAGCACTTTGAGACAAATGTCCCCAACCATGAGCTGTAATGTCAACGAGCAGGCGCATTGCCGTGGCCTGTAGATTGATTTGGCCGAATCTTTATAAATCCCCAAATGATAATGCCTGGCAGACTGGCGACTGCATAGGCAAGCCCAAGCAATAAGGAGGCGAGGAGCGCCGAACCGGCTTCCACACCCACCAAGCTGAGTAGACTAACTGCCGCTACCTCTCGGACCCCCCAACCACCTATAGAAATTGGAATTACCTGAATAAATGTAAGTAATGCGGTGATCGCCAGCAACGCCTCGGCATCGGCTTGAATACCAATGCTGCGTGCAATCATGGTGAAAGCAACGAAAGACAACAAATGAATGATGATTGAAATACCTAGTGCGAGTACCGATTGTCCTGGATAGGACAATGTCCGCATTACGTAATGAGTCAGGGTGAGAAGTCGTTGAACAAGAGGAGATCGTAGTGATCCTGTCCACGAGCGATGAACACAGACATAAACCGCCGTAACGATGATTGCACATATGGCGCAGAGCGTGCCAAGCGCCAAGATCAATCGACGATCGATCGCCTCGGGTAGGAAAGGCGTAAGCGCGATGACCATGAGCACGAGAGCAACTAGCGCCATAATCCTGTCCATCAGAACGCTGGCAGTCGCAGCGCCCAGGCGGTTTCCGAGGTGGCGCGCATAGTAAATCCGCACGGCGTCGCCGCCCACACCTGCGGGCAGAAACTGGTTCGCGAAAACAGCAAACCAGGTTACGCCTGTGAGAGAGAGGAACTTGGAGTTGCTTTCGTACTGACGAAGGAGCAGGCACCAACGAGCGCCGATGAGTATCGGTTGAAGAAACAATAGGCCAATCGCAATGACCAAAGCAGTGGGATCAATGGCCTTCAGAGACGGCAAGTCATGACGGAAACGCCACACGAGTGCAAAGACAAGTCCGCAAGATACTACCACTTTCGCTATTGAACCGAGACGTCGGTCTACATTGACGGCAGCGGCCAACCCAGCAAGCCTGGAATAGACCTTGGAAAGCATCATAAGGCTCATGCTCCGCGCAATTCATGCCAAAATGCTTTAATGAAACGGACCCCTGTAGGGATACTCTGAGCTTGAGTGTCGCCCGCAACGCGGGGATATTCGATGGTCGGAAACTCTGCGATTGAAAGCTTGTGCTTGAACGCTCTCATCGTCATTTGATATTCAATCGTATAATCGGGAGCATCCAACGCAAGAGTTCTTGCCGCCTCTCGTGTGATGGCCCGATACCCGTTTATTGAATCAGTGACGAAAGTACCTTTTCGGCGGAAACACAGATTCGCGCCGATGTTGAACGCGTTATTGGCCCACTTACGTAACTTAAGGAATTGGTCATCCTCCTCGTTCTTTGCGCCGGCCATCATACGTGATGCAATCACGAGGTCAAAACCTTGCTCAAGCAGGGGGCGGAACTTCGGTAGATCCTTAGGATCTTCATTCCCGTCTGGCGAGAAGAAGATATATGCGTCGCTATCAACCTCATCAAAGGCAATTTGAAAAGCGTGTCCACGCCCACGGCGGCTCTGGCCGAGGACAGGGATACCGCGCTCCTCAAAGTACTCCTTCGTGCCGTCTGTTGATCCTCCATCAATTACGACGATTGCGTCAAAGCCGCTTTCTGGTCCGGGCTTTGGGAGCTGCGGAAAGACGATTTCGACGCAGGGACGCTCGTTACGGGTCAGAATGCAAAGAGTGATGTGCATTGGTAGTGTACCATTCGATTGTACGGCGCAGGCCATCGTCTAGGGAAACCTTCGCTTCGTAGTTGAGGATAGCTCGTGCTTTCGATGTGTCGCACGAGCGCCGCGGTTGACCTGTGATACCCGCAGGATCAAATTCAGGGCGGACCGTCCGCTTCAAGACTGTCGAGACGTGCGTGGCGATCGCTTCAGCAGTGTCCCTAATTGTGACTTCGCTTGCTGCACCGATATTAACAGGATCGGCTTCAGCGTGCCGTGCCGCGACCTCTATGAGACCTCGGGCAAAATCATCGACGTACAAAAAGCTGCGGGAATGAGATCCATCTCCCCAAACGGGAAATCGATCTCCAGTGGCCTCTAGGGCCTTACGAATTAGGGCCGGGATGACATGGGATGTCTCGGCCCCGAAGTTGTCCCGCGGACCGTAGCAATTGTACGGTCTGGCTACAGCAATAGAAAGTCCATATTCCTGGGCAGCCGCCCTACCAAGGAACTCTTCCATGCGCTTCGCCCATCCGTAGCCCGCGTTCGTCGGCTCGGGCTCGTCTCTGAATCCTTCCGTCTCTGGCGTTGGGATTGAACAGTGGCGCGGGTAGACGCAAGCAGAACTCGTCACTAGGTAACGATCCACACGGGCTTCGGCGGCAGCGCGCAGTGACGAGAAAAACAGTGTCATGTTGTCCATGAACATTGACGCTGGATGCGCGGCATTCCATCCAATGCCGGCAACACTTGCTGCAAGGTTCATGACAACCGAGGCCCGCCGTGTGGCCCTCAAAGCATCATCCTGTACAGCGAGGTCGCCAACGACGAGTTCTACTTCTCCTTGCAAGTGAGATAGGAATGGCGCGGAAGAGGAGCGTGTGAGCACTATTGGCTGGCTGCCAAGCGCAAGCAACTGCTCGACGACGTGGCTGCCCACGAAGCCAGAACCACCTAGAACGAGGACCCGACGTTCGGCAAAGAAAGTTCGGGTGTCGGGATGAAAATCCGCTGCTCCAACAGCGCTGCGGTAAATCATTGGACGATCCGGTGAAGTTGATTTTCTTCTTCGAGGTCTGCATCGACCATGATCTTGACGAGATCATCGAAAGAGGTTTTGGGCGCCCAACCGAGTTGCTGCTTTGCTTTGCTGGGATCGCCAATCAGCAGATCAACCTCGGACGGACGCAGGTAGCGGGGATCAAATTCGACGAACTCCTCCCAGTTTAGGCCAACGCGGCCAAATGCGCGCGAGAGAAAATCTTTGACCGTCCAGGTTTCACCCGTCGCAATCACGTAGTCGTCCGATTGATCCTGCTGCAGCATCAGCCACATGGCTTCGACATAATCCTTTGCAAAACCCCAGTCACGCTTTGCATCGAGATTACCCATATAGAGTTTTTTATCTTTTCCAGACAAGATGCGAGCCAAACCACGCGTGATCTTACGCGTGACGAAGGTTTCGCCGCGACGAGGGCTCTCGTGGTTAAAGAGAATCCCGTTGGAAGCATGCATGCCATAAGCTTCACGGTAGTTGAGAACCTGCCAGTAGCTATAAACCTTTGCACAAGCGTAAGGCGACCGCGGGTGAAACGGAGTGGTTTCACGTTGAGGCACCTCGGCCACCTCACCGTACATTTCGGAACTCGAGGCTTGATAGAACCGTATCTGCTGAGTTGCACCGATATTGCGGATTGCCTCCAGCATCCGCAGGGTACCCAAACCTACAACATCTGCAGTGTAGACGGGCTCATCGAAGGATACCCGCACGTGACTTTGCGCCCCTAGATTGTAGACCTCTTGGGGCTGAATCTGCTCGATAAGCTTCTCAAGGCGGCTCCCATCCGTCAACTCACCGTAGTGAAGGATGACACGAGCGTCCGAATCGTGAATATCCTTGAAAAGATGGATGATACGCCCCGTGTTGAAGGAAGATGACCTACGGATAATTCCGTGAACCTCGTATCCTTTCTCAAGCAACAGCTCTGTCAAATACGAACCATCTTGGCCAGTTATGCCTGTGATCAACGCACGCTTCATGCGAAGTACTCCCCAACACTTTCCAAAATGAATTGAATATCTTCTTCACCCATCATCGGATGGGTACCCCAATAAAGCCCACAGTCCATTACCCTGTTGGCCCCACTTAGATCACCAGAGACCTGATGCTCGAAATGGCGCAGCGCTGGCTGACGTGCGAGATTGCCACAGATGACTGGGCGGGTCTCGATGCCACGAGCTTCGAGGTATTGTTGCAAGCCATTTCGCTCCTCGGGCGACCGGCACAGGACTGGGTAGCCGAATGGAGCAGGATGACAGCGTTGATCAAATACCATCGGCAAGACGGCGCCTTGAGCACGCAGTGACGCCAACCCATCATCGAGCTTCCGCGCGATTCTGCGGCGGCTTTCATTGAATCCGTCAAGTTTCGTGAGCTGCACCAAGCCGATAGCGGCATTAATCTCAGTGGGACGCAGATTGAATCCAGTCGTAATAAACAGAAACCGAGGGTCGATGTCTGGATTGGCAGCAGCATAGGTGTCCGCGCTTTCCATGTGCCTCACCCAGCCATGGGCCCTCACCGCCCGCATTAAATCCGCCAATGCGTCATCATCTGTCACAACCATTCCACCTTCGATTGTCGTGATGTGATGAGCGAAATAGAAGCTGAAGCTCGCCAGATGGCCGAATGAACCAACCTGCTGATTGTCCCAGAGAACCCCGAGGGATTCACAAGTATCTTCAAATAGCCAAAGCCCATGCTGATCCGCGATGCGCCGCACCGCTGGAACATCAACGGCACCGCCCAGAACGTGAACAATCGCAATCGCGGAGGTCCGCGGCGTTATTGCGGCCTCGATCGCTTCGGGTTGCATCTGAAGCGTTAGGGGATCGCAATCAACAAATACGGGGATTGCGCCGGCTTGGATAAATGGCCATACGGTTGTGGACCAAGTGAGGGCCGGCACAATAACTTCAGAGCCGGCCTCAATCCGACGACGACCGTTGTCAAGCGGGCACAGCGGATTAGCGAGCGTAAAAGTAGCCAGAAGGTTGGCCGACGAGCCTGAATTGACCATGATGGCATGCTTTACGCCAATATATTTCGCGAATTCTGCCTCGAACTCCCGGCAGCGCCCCCCCATGGTCAGGAACCCAGAGTCAAGAACGGCTTTTGCAGCATCGATCTCCTCAAGAGTCATAGTATTAACGTTCAGAGGAACACGGATTTTCGGAATGGACACCATCATAACATCCAGTATTTTGCGCTGTGCCTGTTAGCGACAAACTCGCCTTGCTCTAGTTTGCTCCGCCTACGGATGCAAGTGCCAATCTACCCAAGCCCACTCCGTTTTACGAATGATTGAGCCCATCACAGCAGCCGCATTTTAAGCAGGGCTGTTTAACCAAGTATTTAAGTGTGCTGAAACATAGTCTATCCTAGGATATATTGAGGTGTTATTCGTATCTATACCTTAGAATGCTTATTTTTTCTTCATGTTAATCGTTGGGGGTAGGTCAACCGCTTGCCTGACCGGACCTTAACAACCAATTGAAATTGGCGACATACCTCAGGTATAGGAAGAGCCGCATGCGTTCCGGTTTGAACGCCCCATTTCTTGTGGCATAGATTTCGCTCCGCACTCGGGAATAACATGATTGCTTTTGCTGGTAGGCTTGGGCGCAGCCTTTATCCATATGGCTCCTTCGTCGCCTACCTATGTCTTATCGCCGCGGCGGCGCCATTTGCTCTTTCCTACCACCGAGCAGTACCGGCTTGGGATGAGCTATTTTTTCTTCATAACGCGGTATGTGTGAACCAAGCGGTTCTATCTGGATCGATCCCAGGTCTTGATGCCTGCTTTGCTGAACTTGCAAAGTCGCCTCTCATGGCCTTGGCACTCATTCCGGCGGGCCCTCTGCACGGTAATCCGGGATCGCTGGGATTGGCATCCGTTGTGCTAGCATTAGCCATGTTTGGTGTAGCAATCGGCCTTGGACATATGGCATCCCGGTTGAAGGTCCCGGTTTGGGCCGTCGCATTAGTCAGCGTCTCAATTCTTATGACGCCATCCATCTTAGGGGCAGGCGCCCCGCTTTTAGCAGATGGCATCCTAGCATTTATTGTTGCGTGCACACTGCTCCTGCCAGTACTGGAGACACAGCGCGAGACGGCTAATGCTTGGAGCCGAGGAGTGTCTTGGGGGGTACTCTTCGGACTGGGCGCTACATTGAAGCTCAGCTATTTATTTTTCGCGGGACCGGTTTTCCTCCTGACGGCCCTCCTTTCCTTTCGGCGTGTTGGCCTGCGCACCACGGTGTTCAAGATCCTTGTAGCAGTCCTGGTCGCGTCGCCCGCTCTTCTTGTTCTAGCCCGTTACGGCAGACAATATCTCCAGCACGCTCAGAATTTCTCGTTTGGCAGCTTGGCCGAATATTATACTGACGGCGTTTCACGCTGGCTTTTTGTCTCGCAACAGCTTGATGAGAATGCTGTACCGCTCCTAATCATGGCCGTTTTCGGAGGGGCCGCCGTCTGGCGCTGGCGTCACGACCCTGTACGTGTCGCAACCGGACTGACGGTCGCAGGAATGGCTGTTCTCTTCGATTTTGTTGCCGCGGGAAGTCCTAACAAAGATCTGAGGTTTTTCTGGCCAGTCTGGGTGAGCCTGCCGATGTGCTTCGCAGCAGCCATTCCGCCCAGAACCAGCCGTAGTTCGGTGACACGATCAAGCGCTGCGATTGGCTGGGCGATGGCAGTGGCAGTTCTACTATCCTTGCCGATGCACTCGCGAATGGACCTGCGCGCCGTCGAGCAGGCGCGCGCTGCACTTGAACTTGCCCAACAGAATGGAGCCAAAAGCTTTGGTATTGCTGCGGACACTGCCGCGGTGAATGTTGAAACCTTTATCCTTGCATGGCGTCTCAATCGCGCCCAGTTCGGCGATATGCGAATATTCACGGTTGTGTATGATGTCATGCAGGGAAAGGATGCTCAGACATCTCTCGCCCGTTTAACTTCAGCTGACGTTGCTGCATTTTTTCAACCAAATGGCTCCTCGCCCGAATGGGCCAATCGGAATTTTCCCGAATTTGTTCCGCAATTGACGTCGCCACAGCGTGAGGTGATTAATCCGCCAGGAGCCGGGCCAATTCGATTGTCATTCCCACGACATTGAGCCCAGAGCAGTGCTCATCGGATTCAACACCCGCTTATGCACCTTGGGCAGACATGCCAATCTCATGATAGCATTTAGTGCCTTTCTACATGAAAACTTGAAGCGCCCGGGGAAGGGTTCATCTCCATGCCCCCGTTGGGAGTCATCACGGCCGGATCGTTAAAAGCGGTTCGGACTCATTACTGGGTTCTACATTCTCTGCGCATTGTGAGGCCCATGGGACCTCTCTATTGCCAAGCTGAGCAAGCCCGCGACAGCAAAAGGCTACGCGGCTTGGACGGCAATGAAGCGCTCATCTGCCTCCGTTGCCCGCCATGCCCCCATCAGGCGAGACGGATCCAGGGTCAACCCTTTCTGAGAGCTTGGCATGAGGTGGCGGTCAGGTAGGATTATCCTCAGAGGCTCAATACAAGCTACTGGAAGAAATACCGGGACTCGGAAACGCCACATCTTGTAGGCCAGCATGCCTGCGTCCAGCACCGAGCAGCCCATGACTGAGGCGAGCTCCGCCAGGGCATCAGGCAGGCGTGCGACCAAATCGAGGTTTCGGAACTGACGATTCACCACGCCTGAAGCGCGTCTCTGCTGCTCTCCATGAACAGATGAAACCGAGGATGACGAGACTGTATAATCGTACAGCGCTTCTTCGACCATCGCTGGCTTGAAGAACCGCAACCAGATGCCCCAGAGGGCATAATCCTCACAATGACTGCTTGCAGGATTGTGGGAGTAGCCCCCAAGCATCGTGTAGATATCGCGGCGCGCCAAGACGCTCCCATGTGGGAACGGGCATCCCACATCTACGAAAAAACGCAAAATTCCTGTCCAATCTCCGGGCCTAACATGGGATTCGAGAGGATCTCCCTCCGGAGTAACCAAGGTCATCCCGGTTGCTGTGATTGCAAGGTCGTGATCTGCTGCCATAAGATCGAGTTGCTTCTTGATCTTAGTGGGAAGCCAACGATCATCGGCATCCAATCGAGCAATGAGGGGAAACCGTGCTTCGGAGAGGCCCCGATTGAGCGTGTAGACAAGGCCTTGATTCCTTCGGTTGCGGATGAAGCGTATCCTATCAAGATCGATGTCACCAAGTTTTCGCAGAACACGCTCGATCTCCATCGCACTACCATCATCGAGGACAAGAACTTCGTAATCGTCTCGGAATTCCTGCTGCCGGATAGAGTCAAGTGCCCGACGCAGCAGCCGAATGTCCTCAGATCCAATGTCTCGAAAAAAGACTGGCAAGAGAACCGATACAGCTAATTGACAATTGTCAGTCACAAGCGCCCCCTGCCCGCACAAAGATTTCACGGGCATCAATAAGATGCCCGATTTCCCATGGCTGAAGCTCCGATCGCTCGACGATATTGAAGTCGGCAAGATCCTTCAGAAATTGGCCAATCCCCAGTCTCCGTGCCGCCAAACGCCCGCGAGCCAGCACACGCTCGCGGCACTCTTCGTAATGCTCTGGATTCTGCTTCACGACGCGATTACCGTCCCCAATTATTCGGAATTCGCAGAGCACCTCGGGGCTGCAAGCAAATCGCCCACCCGCAGCGACCAATGCCAAGAGGAAGTCCCAATCCTCAAGATAGTCCATGTCCTCACGGAATCTCATGCCGCTCCGAAGGAGGAAATCCGTGCGCACAATATAACAGTGAATAGGAATGAAGTTCCCAGCTACTAAGCTCGCAATCGGCAGCAGCTCAAATCCCTCAATTGCAGGTTCCCAAGGAACCCGTTTGTTAGAAAGGCAGACTGCGACATCCGCGGCGCTCAAACTCAGTAGTTCTAGAAGTTGAACACCGAACAGTGGGTAAAGAATATCATCATCATCGAGAAAACAGAAAAACCCGAACAGGTCGCCATTCTCTCGCAAATAGTCCAAAGCCACGTTGAGCGGGTAGCCCCGCCGGCGGGTTATATCATCAGCATGCAGAACAACGGCGTCGTTGGACAATGCATGCACCCAGCGCTCAACTTCCTCGAACGTTGCATGACTACCATGCACAACGACACACGGGGTAATCGGCACGCCCTGCTGCGTGACCGACTGGATCGTTTCACTTAGCAGTTCAAGTCGACGCCCCTGGGTCCTAATAATGCAAAGCCCTCGCTGTTTGATAGTGGATCGAGTCGGTACTAAAGCTGAGGCGGGCAGAAGTTCGTCGACGAAGTTACGAAGAAAACTGCGACGAACCGATGTCGCAATTCGCTCTTGTCGCTGGAAGCTACCAACAGACTGCGATGCGCCATGCCAGCGATATTTGTAGAGGTATTCAGGAACAAGGAGCAAAGGCTCGCGAAGCGCTGCTCGCAAAGCGAAATCATAGTCCTGGCATCCGGAATACTCCACCTTGTAGTACCCGATCTCATTAATGAGGTCTCGGCGCACTGCCTTGAGATGGCCTGCCAGCATGCCTCGGTGGAACATCGTATCGGGCGATGCCTCATGTCGTCGATATCTTAGAATTCTATCCTGCTCATCGATATCGATGATGGCGGATGAAATGTACCGACATTGAGGGAATGTCCGAATGTAGTGATCCAGAACAGCGGTAGCGTTAGGCTGAATCAAATCGTCGCAATCAAGAAACAGTAGCCATTCAGAGAGAGAAGCCTCAATGCCCTCATTGAGTCGGTTCGTGATACCCTTGTTGGCCCCATCAGAGAGAATCTTGACGAACGGGCGCGTGCTCTGGGGTATCATCTCCAATATGTCATTTCCCAAACAGCTGGGATCATCATTTACAATGAGCCATTCAATCCGTGTGACCCCGGTTGCTTTCACATCGCTCTCAATAAGAGCGCCGACGGCACGTGCGCAACGGGAAAAAAATTCCTTGTGCTTAAAATAAGGCGTTACAACTGAGAAAGTTGGAATAGCACTGCTTGAAGGTACGTCTTCGCAAGCTTTATGCGATGCCAAGAGTTCAGCGAGGAGTTGCTCCGGAATGATCTTCTGGAAGAGATCAGGCGCGCTTCCACTCGCCGGGAGATATTGGCTGACTAGAACCGTTCCACGGTGGTAATTCTTATCGCTTTCAACCTGCTCCTCCCGCAGGCCGGAACGGGGGTAGAGCCGCTCATGATTTGCAAGCTCCCGACCACCGTACCAACCGGTATTGAACACTCCATCGGCTTCTGTTCCGTCAACTCTATCATCGGCAAGGATCACCCGGCCCAAGTGCGTCCCAGATAGGGCTTGAGTTGGCTGAAGCTTCTGACTTGTGATAGGTGCGGTGCGCTGTCGTTCTTCCAGCAACATTTTTAGGCTTCTCGCTTCTGTACGACTTGCGCGTTCATTGATTGAGAGATCTCTTTCTGCTGTTCTGCAACTATAAAGGCTACGAACGGATTGAGCCCCCAAACACTAAGCATGGGATGATCGGCCAGATAGCCCGTAGTATCGAAATTTGGATTCGGATTGCGCCCCTCAGCCGCACCGAATTCAAGATAATGCCGAATGGGATCGACACCTGAAGCCACTACGTCGGGGTAGGTCCTAAGATACCACTGCACATCAAATTTACCAGAACCGGCTATGAGCCGCGCGAGCCGATCAACGTTCCGCCGATCCCACCAACTCCGGAGCTTCGAGGGAAGAAGTAGTCGGACCAGTCGACGACGACGGCTCATCCGGCGTAAGAAAAACGCGCGCCGCAGCTTTGCTACAAGATTCTTATTGTACGCCAGTTCGTGCGCACCTTGATCGGAGGCGCGCTTCTCACCGATCAAAATACCGGCTTCCCGCTCCAGCTTCGCCGTTTCCTCCGCAGCACGTATGGAGGCTTGAAAGGCCTCCCGCTGCGCTGTCAGCAAGCTCTCATACTTATCCTTAAGCTTCTGAAGCTCTACTTCGAGCGTCAGCTTATGATCTCGAAGTTGGGTTTCGAGTGCCTGCTTCTGATCGCGAAGTTGGGTTTCGAGTGCCTGCTTCTCATCTTGCAACTGCGCCTCGCTATAACGAAGCAGTTCCAGGCCAGCAGCAAAGTCTTGTTCGGCTTCCAGCACCGTTGAGTATTGCCTCACCTGATCCTCGGCAAGTTTGCGAAAATAATTATAATCTGCCATGAGCCCCTGCCCCTCTGAATGGACTTTGCTTTGCCCTCGACTGTCTCATAAAGTGCTCCTATAGCCGCGGCAACAGCTCATCAAGATTGTTGGCTATCGAGAAAATGTTCTCTCCGAAGTGTACGAAGTCCCGATCCAGGTCAGCAATTGCTTTGAGGAAGGGCAAAGCCACTTTCTGCCGTGGGAGCATCCAATCATGCAACTCAACAATAATAATTGGCGTCTTCCGGATCCACTCGATGTTCTTCTTGAAGAGTTCCTTTTCTCCGCCTTCAATATCAATTTTGACAATAAATGGGAAAGCTTCCTCTTCATGCTCAGCGAAGATCTCATTTACTGTAATGCAATCGACTGTATACTGCGAATCGTCAGTCGGCCCTGCCTCTTTAGTTTGGAATGCCCAGAAACCTTCACCAGTATCAACGACGATGGCCTGATGTGGCGTGGCGGCTAGCGCACATGGAATAGGCAACACTTGCAGGCCATGAACATTATTGAAAAGCAGGGCAAAGTTCGACGGCTCAGGCTCGATCGCGACAATTAGTGCATCTTGACACTGGGCCGCGAGATAAATTGACGTCAGGCCAATATTTGCTCCAGCATCGATGATCAGGGGACGCTTACGACTCTGGCGGGCCTTGCTGAGAAAGGCTTTTAGCTCACCAACACGCTTCAGCCGGCTAATATCAAAAGCCTTATCAACGAAGATTTGGCCGACGACCTCCGTATCGGACGTGTTAGGTCGCACAAAAATTTCTCGCACAGATTGACCATAGGAGATTGTCATCGATTCAAGGTGCATGGGGCTCAAGCTTTCTAACCTCCTTGATCAACTCACCGAGGTTCGAGCTTACCCGTACTTTCAAATAAAAAGAGTATCAACCATCTTGGTGCCGCTACATTATGTTGTAGCACATATTGCCTTACTGGCGCAAGCTAATGCTCGCCTTGGGACACTAAATCCAAGCGTTTTAACCAATCTTGAATTACCATCACACCGGATCACCAACTCGGCGCAGGTCACCGCCACTTTTGGACCGACACACTTAAGAGCCCAGTACTCTGGGTTACTAAAGCGAATTGCGGGCTGGTCTGAATCCAAAGCAATGGGTTGAGCGTTTGAGAGGTATTGGTGCAGGAGGCCTACCATGCCCCAGCCCTATTCTGCCGATCTGCGCGAGCGTGTTCTGGTGGCCTACGAGCAAGGAGAAGGCAGTCAGGTGGTGATTGCCCGCCGTTTTCGCGTCTGTCCGGCCACCGTCTGCAACTGGATCCGTCAAGCCAGCCACGAGGGGCGCCGCGGCCCCAAGCCCCACCGCGGCGGACCGGCTGGTCGACTGGGCCCTCCTGAGCTTTCGCTGCTACAGGCGCTCGTGGCCAAGACCAACGACGCGCGCCTGGACGAGTATGCGGAGCGTTTGTTCAGGCTCACCGGCAAGCGGGTCAGCCGTTCGGTGATGTGCCGCACGCTCCAGCGGCTTAAGCTGCGTCCGAAAAAAGACGCTTCGGGCGGCCGAGCAGGAGCGGCCTGAAATTGCCGCCGAGCGCGAGGCCTTTCGCCAGCAGATGAGCACGCTGCCCGTGGAACGCCAGGTGTGCCTGGATGAACGCGGGGGGACGACCAAGATGGCCCGTACTCATGCGCGAGCTCCACGCGGGCAGCGGGCGTACGGCAGTATTCCGCTCGGCTCGGGGCCGCGGCTGACGGTGTTAGGAGCACTGGCGTATGAGGGCCTGATCGCCACGATGAGCATCGAGGCATCCACCTCGACCTCCGTGCTACTGGCTTACCTCGAGCAGGTGTTGGTGCCAAAGCTCCGGCAAGTGAAGCCGGATGCCATCCTGGTCATGGACAACCTGCGCCCGCATCGGGCCACGGAAGTGGGAGAGTTGCTCGCCCGAGCCGGGATCGGACTGCTGGACTTGCCCCGCGACTCGCCCGAGTTCAATCCGATCGAACAGGCCTGGGCCAAGATGAAGGAGCGGCTCAAGGCCAAAGCCGCACGCACCCTTGAAGCCTTGGAGGCGGAACTCAAACCAGCCCTCGACACCATCACCGCAAAGGATGCCCGAGGCTGGATCAGGCATGCCGGCTATGTCCTACACTGATCCGCAAATCGCTTTAGAACAGACAACCTCACAGGCGCACGAAAGCGACCGCCCGATTGTATCGGTGGTCGTCTTGATGTGATGTGCAGAATGGCGCGATGATGCCCAGGACTGAACGTTTGCCTTCGTCTAGTCGCGGGTGCTACTCGGCTCCACTATTCACGCTAAGAGAAATTGATGACAGCAGAGACCATCCAGGCCAAACGAGCCAAAGTGATTGAGAAGTACGGTCCTTGGACGGCTCACGATATCAATCTGGGCCATGGGGTCAGCACCATGGATAAGGGACTGCATCAGCAATGGCGGGTTGATTGGATGTCTCGACTTATCCTCCAGTTTGGTGGCAGTTCACGCATGCGACAAGCTGGTGCATTCCTTGACCAAATCGGCTTCTCCTGGCTCTATAGGATCTAGGTCTTCAAGCATAAGCATATCTTGGATCTTGCGTGCTTGGAGGGGTTGTTCGCGATCGAGTTCGCCCGCATGGGTTCCCCGACGACAGGGCTTGAGATCCGCGATGTCCACTTGGCCAAGGCAGAGTTCGCTCGCAAGATCCTCAACCTGAGCAACTGCGGTCTCGTTCAAGGTGAGGTGCAAAAGATCCCCGCCAGCCTTGGCCAGTTCAATGTGATCATATGCACAGGAATCCTATATCATCTTGACTTCCCGGATTGAGTCACCTTCATTCGAGACATGGCGCGGCGCAGCGACGACCTCGTCATCGTCGATAGCTACTTTGCCTACGACCACATCAAGAACTCAGTTCTGCCCCTGACCGAAATGCGATCCTACGAATTCGATGGGCGGATCTATCGCGGCCGCGCCATCATCGAGCATGCTCAGCACGTCACAGCCGAGGAGAAGGCAACGCAACACGTCTGGGCGTCGATCGACAACGAAATCAGCGTATGGCTCGATGAGCGGGATGTGGTTGGGATCATGGACGAGGAAGGCTACAACCTTGCGCAAAAAGCCTACCCCAACGACGATTACCGTCAGAATAATCCGGATCGTCCGACACTGGTGTTTAAGCGTCGCTAACCCGAGACGTGGCCGAAGTCTGTCCACGTCCCGGACTCGGGCGCGGGCGTGCCGTGCGTGTCCTTACTCGCAATCTCGTGATGTGAACAAGCCACCCGGAGGCGGCTAGGTGTGAGTTCTGATCACGTTGCTCCGGCGACGGCCTGAGCTGGTATTCGTCGTCCGAGACTACCGTGCGGGCGCTGCTGACTGTACTAAGTCAGCCACCGCGGCAAGATCGGCAGCTCTGGCCTGAGATGAACTGAACGGGATCGCGTAGGCCTATTCCCGCAGGAGCATCTGGATGGAGCGCTCGGCCTTGCCATGGTCTTAGGCGTGTAAGGCCTCGTGCGGATGTGCCGGGTCTTGAGCATCCGCAGTGCTTTTCGGAACAGCCGCGCCACGTAACCTGATCCACTGTCCGTAATCACCCGCAAAATCTGGCTCCCGCGCGCTCTGCGGGGGTCTCGCCTGGCAAAACTTCGACATAGGCCAGCCGAGTGGCATCATCGATGGCCACATGAAAGCAATCGTGGCCAGCGCACGTGCTAGGGTTGCGCTGGTCACCTGTGATGCGATGGCCTATACCCTCGAAGCGGGCCAGTTTCTTGATATCCAGGTGGATCAACTCGCTAGGATGCTGGCGCTGATAGCTGCCCGGTGGTTCCTGTGGCTCCAAGGCCGTCAGGCGACCCTAGCCGCGCCAGGTGAGACAGGCCGCCACGGTAGAGCGGGCCAGCTTCAGGTTGCTGGCGATCTCATTTGCTGTGAGCCGGTACTCCCGTCGCAGCGTCTCGATCAGGCTGATCTAGTATTCGGCCGTGCGATTGGCAACGGTCTTGAGGCAGGACGGGCGGTTGGCCAATCCGCTAGGCCTTTCCGCTCAGTAGCGGGCCAGCCACTTGCGGGCGGTGCGCTCGCTGATGCCAAAGCGGCTGACCGCCCCCAAACAGGCGGCGGATCATTTCCGCTCGACCCAAGAAAGTCGTGCGTGCATTCTGGTGCGGGTTGTTCATTCCTCAGATTCATCAGGGGTCGTGTCGCAACGACCACCTTCACGCCCTCAGACGGGATCAACTACGTCCTCAGATCTCAGACCTAGTGACACGTTGTTGAACAAGATTGCAGGCCAGACTTCTCGCAGCCCGTCGGCCTGTGGTATGGGCCGGTATGCGCGACCGACTTATGATCTTTTTCATCCTGCTAGCTGCCCTGCTTCTCTCGCGGGCTCCTTTCCTCAACCAGATTCTGATCGGTGAGGAGGGCTCCTTTGCAGCTCTCGTTCTAAGTGCTGTTCCGGCGTCGCAAGTCACGCCAGACGGGATGCCTCAGATGCTTATCGGCAGCATTGGGGAGGAGCCAGTCTATTACCCTTTCCAGCGCAACATTACTCCCTACCTTCTGATCGAGAAGACAGCCGGAGCGCCATTGCGGGCTCTTGGCGTGCCAATGGCGGATCCTCAACAGAAGACAATCGCTGCGCGGCTATCCTATTTTGCTTTCTTTCTAGTTGGTACCGCTGGGCTTCTGTGGCTGGCCGCGAGATCATGGCTCGGCGTCGCTATTACTGTATTCGCCCTTGGCACCCCACTTGCGCTCGGCGCTTCGATCCAGCCTCAGATTGACGGCAGCACCGGCGTCGCCCTTGTGGGTCTCAGTTGCCTACTGCTCCTGGGTAGCTCACGAACACCCTCAAAGGTTGCATTAGTCCTCGCCGGGTTCTTGATCGCCATGGGAAGGCACGAACTCTCACTGGCATTCGGCGCTGCCGCCCTAACAACTTTGTCACTGCAGTGGATGTTTAAGTCACCTTTCCGTCGACAGATCGCTCTATTCAGTACCGGACTCGCAGTGGGAATCTTGACCGCAATCCTAGTCTCACCGGCAGACTATGCCATGGGTTACACAACCATGGGGCGTGTCTATTCCACCCCTTCTAGCCGGTTGAGTGCGGTATGGGCACAGTTCGTGTTCGTATGGCCGGTATGGCTCCTCATGGCAGTCGCCCTGGCCGCTGTCGGATGGAACCGCCGCGCTATCCTCAAAGATCGTCCAGAAATCATCCTCGTGTCTATAGGCGCAACCGCAATTACATTCGGGTTCGCTATCAGTGGCTGGTCCGGAGATGGTTTCCCCCGTTACTACGTGCCCGCTCTCGTTGCTTTCGCTTATGTGCTGGTCTCAATCCAACGGTACTTGCCTACACTTCCGGCTCCGCTGGCCCGCACTGCGGTGGCTTGTTTCCTGATTGGGGCGGTCGTAAATGCGAGGGCATTGGCACAGAGCTGGGTATCGGGCGCTTCGATCACGAGCATTCCGGGAGTCTCTACGCTAGCCGTGAGGACCCAGCTTGCAGCCACGGCCACTCGGACACGAGCAGATGGCACAATCGCCCTCGAGCAAGCGTCCTTGTGGATTTATCATCCTAGAGTGGACTTCATCGGGGCTGATATGGGAGCCGAGGGCGCTCGAACGCTTATAGAGGAGCGTTATCCTGATCAGCTGGGACGCCTCTCGATTCCATAAGACACCAAACTAGAGCGTCGGACCTTGAAGTGGACGCACCACTGGCGGCTTCGAGATGGCTCCAGGATTGCTGAGATGCAAAACTCATTGGATCCGACTTCTCGTCCGGCACTCTAAACTTCATTATCAAGCCTCCGCTACACACCGCAGAGTGACGGCATCAATTTCGGGCATAAGTGGGTGGAAAAAGCCGCTCGGAGGCGGCTCACTTAAAGGAATCTGACAGCCTGCGAGTTAATCGCCGATGCGGCGCATCAGGATTGGCCCACCTCGCAGCACCAGTTCGGCTCCCAGCGCTACCAATAGCGCAAGCAGCACGAGTTCTGGCAAAGCCGTTCGGATAAAATTAATCTGAGCTGAGGCAACAGCCAGCGTAGCTGCTGCGATCAGGAATGGCAGTAGCGTTATCACCGCCGGTCCCCGCATAGCAGCAATGTATCCGACAGAAACCAATAACACAAAGATCGATCGACGGGTCATATGTGCCCAGTACGCAACCGGGTATCCGGCATGCGTGCGCGGGTCACGCTATTAGCACTACAGTTGCACCTTCTGAAGATGGGCTCATAATCTGCTGATCTGACCCAGGAGGCTGCCATGACGGGTGTGCCCATCGAGCAGATGCTCGAGCTCTGGTGTGTGGAGTTGCGTCAGGTCAAAGCGGATCTCCAATCCTTGTTTGCTCACCCGGGTGTCGGCGCCTCAGCGGCTGCTTTCCTCGACGGATTGTTGGGGCCGGAGCGGCGCAAGACCGGCTGGATACGGGCGGAAACCGCAGGCGACTCGGGCCCCTGGCGTCAGCAGGCGGTGCTCGGGCGCAGCCAATGGGACGCGGATGCTCTGCGGGACATGGTGCGCGACTATGCTCTTGAGACGCCCGCCGCGCCCGGGGCCGTGCTGGTGATCGACGAGACCGGCTTTCTCAGGCAGGGTCAGCACTCGTGTGGCGTCGGTCGGCAGTACACCGGATCAGCGGGCAAGATTACCAGCTGCCAGGTTGGCGTGTTTGCCGCTTATGTCTCGGACAAGGGCTGCGCCTTCATCGATCGCCAGCTGTATCTGCCGCAGGACTGGACGAACAAGCCGGAGCGTCGGACCGCCGCTCATGTGCCCGACAACCTCCACTTCGTCACCAAGCCGCAGATCGCCGCACAGATGATCGAGCGCGCGATTGCCGCCGGTGTGCCGTTCGACTGGGTGGCCACCGACACGGTCTATGGTATCGGTAAAGTGGAGATGCAGCTGCGCCGGGCCGGCAAGTGCTATGTGCTGAGCGCCCATGCCACCGATCAGTTCTCGTCCTGGATCGACAAACCCGCAGTGGCCGGCACGGCCGAGAAGATTGCGCAGGCTCTTGCGCCCGAGGCTTGGACGCGCCTGTCGGCGGGCGACGGCACTAAGGGAGCACGCCTGTACGACTGGGCTTATCTCGAACTCGCTGATCTTGAGGCGGAGGAGTACAACGAGGATCTCACCGGCCTGTGGACCCGTGGCCTGCTGATCCGACGCAGCCTCAGTGATCAGGACCTGGCGTTCTTCTCGACCTGGTGTCCGGCCGGCACGCCGATCGAGATCCTGGTGCGGGTGGAGGGCCAACGCTGGGCGATTGAGGACGCGTTTGAGACCGCCAAAACGGAGTTGAGCCTGACGCATAACGAAACCCGCTCGTGGCAGGGCTGGCACCGGCATGTGTCACTGGTGATGCTGGCGTGTGCCATGATGGCGGTGGTGCGCGAGCGCGCCAACACGCTCACGTCACCCCAAAAAAGAAACGACGAAGCCAAGCTGCAGCGCTGGTACGCTGGTCTGTCCAGGAAATCCGCCGCGTGGCCACACGCCTCCAGCAACACCAGATCGATTTTGCCCTCGTGATCGCCTGGTCCGCGTGGCGCCGCGCGCATCAGGCGATGGCGCAGGCCTCTCATCGCAAAGGAAAGGTGCAACTGTAGTGTTAGAGGCTGGTGAGCAATTATCTTTCTTTTCGCGTGAGACGGCGCAGCAGGATGCGGCTCATAGCGAGATAGAGCAGCATCTCGCCGGTTTCGACGAGCCGCCCATAATTCTTGGCCAGCCGTCGGTTGGTGGTTAGCCAACCGATGGTCCGCTCCACCACCCATCGGCGTGCGAGGACTTGAAAGCCGCTCGGGCGCGTCGGCGGCTCTGCGTCAATCCGCATCCAGGTTCCGCCGCTCCACCAATGCCGCGGAATGGACAGCTTCCATCCAAGCGCTCTGCGCAACCAGTCCTTCAGCCCTAGATAAGCCGTGTCGGCCCACATCAACTCAATGCCGGAAACAGATGCTGCAACCCTTCCAGCAGGAGTTCGGCTCCGGTGCGGTCGTGGATTGCTCACCAGCCTCTAGTATGACACCAGGCGGTAGAGGACCTGCTTCGGATTAGTGGAGAGCAGTTTCGCCGTCCGACCACTCGTCTTGGCTAGCCGGACCGACGCATCCCAGAATTCCCGCGTATATTGTCGGTGCTGTTGGGGCATGGAGTAATCCCTAAATGATAAGAAGTGCTCTCCAGTCTCCCGAAGCAAGGCCGAACGGACCATCGTAGAGGATTGAGCTATAACAAGTCCATTGCCTGGAGCGCATTTCTAATGTGATCGAGACGAGGTCCCGATGCAGACACGAGTTCGACCGTCTTCTGAACACCAACTCGCAAGGAAATGATCGAATCCTCCGAGTGCGTTTCGACGGCAGATGCTCGGGCAATCGAGAAGCTTCGGAGCTTTACACCCGCTCTGCATGCGAGCGTGAATACCCGGCACCGACTGCAAGCTTCATCAGCGACTAAGATAATGTGATGCCCTGCGGCTAATTTGCTGGCAAGCACAATAATGTCTGTCCATTCTCGCGATTGACGCACCTGTCCAGGCCCGTGGATTCTCACAACAGGCAGATCGGGATCTTCCTCTTCTGGCGTCCAAAGGATCTCTCCGAAACTGGGCATCTCGACATCAGCGAAGAGGCGCTGGCTAATGTAAGCTCCCCACCGTTCCATGAACCGCCGATGGTTCTCGATCGTGACCTCATCAAGTCGTCGGCGATCCCACACCTCACTCGATGTGGCATTCTCATAATGGACCACGGTCACGTCAGTGCAAAGATATGTAAAAAGGCCTCCTGAGCGAAGCCTGAACATCAGGTCAGCATCTTCGAAATACGCAGGGTCAAATAGGGGATCGAACCCACCAGCACGCAGGAAAACATCGCGACGGATCAAGAGGCATGCAGCTGAACAGTAGTCTACAATGTGCGGGCCATTCATGGAGATTACATGAGCTGACGCATCGGCCTTTCCGTGTTGGATTGACCACCCATCAGGGCGGATATAAGCGCCAGCTTCCTGCAGTCGCCCATCAGGATAGATGAACTTGGGACCAACTGCACCAGCGCAATACGCATTGTTCAGTGTGTCCAGAAGGGGCAGAATATACCCAGCCGGAACAATCACATCATTATTCAACAGGAGCAATGTCGCGCCGCGAGCGAACTCCGCGCCAATATTATTAGCCTCCCCAAAGAACAGGTTCTGCTTCAACTCTATCAAGTGAGCTTGATAAGTCGCACATACTTGTCGAAGAGAGGATATCTGATCTGCATCGCTCCCATTATCAATGACGATAACTTCGTACGTCACTCCGAATGTGTTTTCAGCAATGCTTCTTAAACAAGTTAGCGTAAGTTCGGATTTATTCCAGTTAACGATAATAATAGAAACATCTATATTTAGATCTGAGCGATTATGATCACGCATGTGTTCACTCACTTCGCCGACGCAAAGTCAATTTACCTCGCAATATAACCGATGCTCGGCGAAATGGTGCAGTAATTCTCCAACTCGTTGATGTCATAACTGCATCGTAAGCAGACCTCGAACTCTCCAAAGCTCTCTCAAGTTCTTCAATCCGGAATCGAGCTTCTGAGAACACGCTCTCCTGCTGAGCGATGGAAGCACGAAACCGCTCAAACTCGGCCATGTTGTCGGATAGTACTGCAGTCACAAGGTTAGCCCTCGCTTGCGACCGTGCAAGGCGATCTTTGAGATCTTCCATTGATCCGGGTCCATTCTCGTTCACGTCAGTCTCATGGCAGCAAAGTCGACAGGCTAATTACAGCTCGTGCGACTGTAGCTGTGCTAGGAGCGAACGCCCATACTTCGTTTTGACGAGCTTGTTCGCCGCTACTTCGAAACTCCCGCGATCAATCCAGCGCTGCCTAAAGGCAATCTCTTCTGGGGATGCAATTAGCTGGCCCTGCCGGGATTGCAGAACACGAACAAACTCCCCAGCCTCCAGAAGAGACTCGTGCGTGCCGGCATCCAGCCAAGTGTACCCACGCCCGAGGCGCTCTACATAGAGGCTGTCCTGACGAAGGTACACATTGTTGAGATCGGTGATTTCCAGCTCGCCGCGCGCGGAGGGTTTAAGGCTCTTAGCGATGTCGATCACCTGCTCATCATAGAAGTACAGGCCGATCACCGCCCAGTGGGATCGGGGAACTGCCGGCTTTTCCTCAATGGAGGTGGCACGGCCACCGCCGTCGAAAGCCACAATGCCGTAGCGTTCTGGATCCTCGACCCGGTAGCCAAAGACGGTGGCGCCCTCACGGCGCTGATGCGCCTGCTGCAGCACTTCGGTCAAGCCATGGCCGTAAATGAGATTATCGCCTAGAACGAGACAGGACGGATAGCCGCGGACGAAATCCTCGCCGATGATGAAGGCCTGTGCTAGACCGTCGGGGCTCGGTTGAATCGCATATTCTAGCCGAATGCCCCACTGTTTGCCTGTCCCCAGAAGCTTCTTGAACGAGGCCTGGTCTTCAGGCGTCGTGATGATCAGGATGTCTCTGATCCCTGCCAGCATAAGCGAGGTCAGCGGATAGTAGATCATAGGCTTGTCATAGATCGGCAGGAGCTGCTTCGATGTTGACAGCGTCAGTGGATGCAGGCGTGTGCCCGATCCTCCTGCCAGGATAATCCCCTTTCGATCCATTATGCTCTCCTGTAGGTCTTGCTCTCTTGCTGCTGGGGCCTGACGCATCAAGCGCCCACTCCCAGCCTCTCACCGCGGTACACTCCTGAACGGATCCGCTCCCACCAAGGCCGGTTCTCCAGATACCAGAGCACCGTCTTGGCCACTCCAGTCTCGAAGGTTTCCTGCGGCACCCAGCCGAGATCCTGACTGATTTTGCTTGGATCAATGGCATAGCGCTTGTCGTGTCCAGGACGGTCGCGCACGAAGGTGATCAGGGTTTGGCGCGGGCCAATTCGCACATCCGGCGCAATCTCATCAAGGATCGAGCAGATAGCCCGGACAACTTCCAGGTTGGTCTTCTCGTTATGCCCACCGACATTGTAGCTCTCACCCACTTGGCCATTCAGAGCAATTAGAGCCAATGCCCGGGCATGATCCTCTACGTAGAGCCAATCCCGCACGTTCGACCCGTCACCATAAACCGGCAGAGGCTTGCCCTCCAGCGCATTGATGATGACCAGCGGCATCAGTTTCTCAGGAAAATGATACGGGCCATAATTATTGGAGCAGTTGCTCACGACTGTTGGAAGGCCGAAGGTATGGTGCCAAGCACGCACCAAGTGATCGGAAGCAGCCTTGGAAGCAGAGTAAGGCGAGCGCGGATCATAAGCCGTGCTCTCGGTGAAATAGCCTTCGTCTCCCAGCGAGCCGAACACCTCATCGGTGGAGATGTGATGGAACCGGAAGGTACCCTTCTCCGCCCCCGACAGGGTCTGCCAATACGCGAGCGCCGCTTGCAGCAGGGTATAGGTGCCGACCACATTGGTTTGGATGAATTCACCCGGCCCGTCGATGGAGCGATCGACGTGGCTCTCGGCCGCCAAATGCATGATAATGTTTGGGCGGTAGGACGAAATCACCTCCCGCATTTTTGAGCCATCCAGGATATCCGCATGGACGAAACCATAGCGAGAGTTGCTCGCAATGGGCTGGAGCGAGTCTAGATTGCCAGCATAGGTGAGTTTGTCCACTACGAGCACTTGGTGCTCTGTCGCGCCAATCAGGTGGCGCACGACGGCCGAGCCAATAAAGCCCGCGCCGCCGGTAACGAGAATACGCTTGGAGATCGACGTGAGAGACATGGAAAATCCTAAGGCTTGCGTCAGACCGGCGCCGGAGTCTGGTAGCGGAACGGTGACACGAAGTCGGAAAAGCCGGGTAATATTTTGTCTTTGTCAGAGAGAACGGCCTCGGCCGGCGTGATTGGCCATGTGATGCCGAGTGCCGGATCGTTCCAGGCCAGACCCGCATCGCACTCAGGTGCGTAGTAGCCGTCCACCTTGTAAGCGACCTCGGTATTCGTTTCCAGTGTGCAGTAGCCATGAGCAAAGCCATGTGGCACGAACAGCTGCTCGCCGCCCTCGGCTGTGAGAGTCTTGCCGACCCAGTGCGCATATGTCGGCGATCCCACGCGCAGGTCGACAGCGACGTCGAAGATGCTTCCGCGCAGAACGCGAACGAGCTTAGCCTGAGGGTTAGGAGGACGCTGGAAGTGCAGGCCCCGCAACGTGCCTTTCTGAGCGGAGAAGGCCTGATTGTCCTGAACGAAGACGATTTCGCCTAGCACCTGAGCAAAGGAGCGCGCGCTGTAGGTCTCAGAGAACCAGCCGCGCTCATCGCCGAAGCGGCGGGGGGTCAGCAGGATTACATCCCGGATTGCAGTCGGCTCAACAGATGGATTCAGCATACGTCAGGTTCAATCGCGATAAAGACAGTTCTTAGACTGAGGTCTGTACTGATAGTCATTCCTTAAGACAACTCGAATGAGCAAACCCAGACATTGTGGGAGCGCGCAATATTGGCTCAGTGCGCCACCACAAGCAGCTTTGCCATGTGTATCTTTATAACAATAATTGAGCAGAAGCTTTTTCGGAAGAGCCCAAGCTCTAAGTTCTTCGTTGACCAAAGTGTCGCCTCTAGATCCTGCCTTCTGTTGAATCATATTAGCACCGCGCAACATTCATAGGTCAAAATTCCTAGAACTGACATTATGGAAAGGCTCGTGTAATCCATTCAGCCAGATGCGGAACGGACTGAAAAATCCAATGATGACCAATCAATCAACGCAACTCGGGTCGACGATCGTTGGCCATGAGGTATTAGAGCTCTACCAAAGCCGTAACGCTACCGTTGGGATCATCGGCCTCGGCTACGTGGGGCTGCCGTTGGCGCTCACCGCAGCTCAAGCCGGTTTTTCGGTGCTGGGCTTCGATATCAATCCTTCCTACGTTGATCGCCTGAACCACGGTGAGAGCTACATCAAGCACATTTCCTCCACTGCCGTAGCTCGGGCTGTAGCCGCGGGACGCCTTGAAGCGACGAATGACTTCAGTCGCCTCAGCGAACCCGATGCCATCTTGATCTGCGTGCCAACGCCGCTCACGCAACATCGCGAGCCAGATTTGTCGTTTGTGAGAGATACCGCTGTGGCAATCGCGGCAAAGTTGCGCGGCGGACAGCTTGTTGTGCTCGAATCCACGACCTATCCCGGAACGACCGATGAGATACTTAAGCCGATCCTTGAGGCCACCGGCTTAAAGAGCGGAAAAGACTTCTTCCTGGCTTATTCCCCGGAGCGGGAAGACCCCGGCAATGCGACTTTCGGTACCTCGACAATCCCGAAAGTCGTCGGCGGTGACGGGCCTGAGGCGCTTGCCCTGGCCAATGCACTTTATAGACAGCTGGTCATCGAGACCGTTCCAGTCTCCACCGCCGCAACAGCGGAAGCCGTCAAGCTGACGGAAAACATCTTCAGGGCTGTCAACATCGCGCTCGTCAATGAGCTGAAGGTGGTCTATGCGGCGATGGGCATCGATATCTGGGAGGTCATCGACGCCGCCAAAACCAAGCCCTTCGGGTTCATGCCATTCTACCCAGGGCCCGGTCTGGGAGGCCACTGCATTCCCATCGACCCATTCTACCTGACCTGGAAGGCGCGGGAATACGACATCACGACCCGATTTATCGAACTCGCCGGGCAGGTGAACACCCACATGCCCTATTATATCGTCGAGCGTCTGGTAGAGGCTGTCGATCGGAGCGGCCGACCGTTCACCGGCTCTCAGGTCCTGGTGCTGGGCGCCGCCTACAAGAAAAACGTCGCCGATATGCGGGAGAGCCCGTCTCTAAAGCTCATTGAGCTGATTGAAGCACGCGGAGCAAATGCAGACTACCACGATCCTCATATTCCCGAATTACCACCGACCCGCCAACACGGAACCCTGACGGGACGGCGGTCCGTGCCGCTCACCCCGGCCACCGTGCCGCACTATGATGCTGTCCTGATTGCGACCGATCATGACGATGTGGATTACCGTCTTGTCGTTAGCCACGCGAAGCTTGTCCTTGATACTCGCAATGTCTGCGCAAGAGCCGGCATCGTGGATCCCAAGGTTCTCAAGGCTTAGCCCGGGTATGCCTAGACTCCTTGAAGAGCCTGTTCGGAGATTTCTCGGTCGGATGCGGAGCAAACTCGTGCTCTTGGCATGGAACCGCAAAGCCATCAGCAAAGTTGATGGTGCAGACTTTTTTCACACGTCGGGGTCCCATGGACCTCTAGGAGTCCCCCATGCCGACAGCCATCGCCATAGAAGCCAAGCCCCTTGAACTCCGCGGGATCGGAAGTGGCTTCTTTCACCTCTACCTTGTCAAAACGGTCACTGATGAACAGGGCAACATTCTTTCAGAAAAGGTGATAAGGGGCACGGCCGGAGGAGAGGGTGATCTTGAAACACTGGTTGACGTCGATCTGGCCTCCTCGCCCGATAGAAGAGGCTCGGACACCCTTGAGGAGCGACATCACACGCCTCTCGATCTTGCAGGAAGAAATGCCGATGATGTCTGGGACGTCATGGTTCAGCACGCCCGCAACATCGACAGGGCCGACCTGGACTACAGCGTCGATATCTTCAAGGAACTCCCTGGGGGCGACTTGAACAGCAACTCTGTCGTTGCATCAGTTCTCCACACAGCCCGAATCGACTGGGCAGAAGCCCTTCCGTCTGGCATCAGCAGGTCAGAAGCGCCTCTGGTCGGCCAGCTCCAGTACATGGATGTAAACGACGTTCTTCGCGGAACAGACAACACCGACTACATCTTGGGCGGCGTTGGCACCGACAGCATCTCCGGGTTCGGGCAGGATGATCTCTTGTCCGGTGAGAGCGACAATGATCGTCTGTCGGGCGGCACGGGCGAGGATAGTCTCCTTGGCGGAACAGGCAATGACCGACTTTTCGGCGGAGACGGGAATGATATCCTGCGTGGCGGTTCGGGGGGAGACGCGTTCATCTTTCATACAAATCCACAAGCCTCGGCAGGCACGGATATCATCCGAGACTTTTCTGTTGTCGACGACTCGATCTGGTTGGATGACAAGGTATTTACGACCGTAGGCCCGGATGGCCGCCTGAAATCATGGGTCTTCTGGACAGGCACTGAAGCTCACGATGCGACCGACCGTGTTATCTATGATCGTAGCAGCGGCACACTCTACTATGATCCGGATGGTACGGGCGCGACAGAGCAGGTTGCGGTGGCGAAGCTCACGTCTGGGCTGAAATTGTCTTACGCGGATTTCCAGGTGATTTAGCCGGAGCCACGGAAGGACATCAGACTAGAGCCGGAGCCATCTCCGTTGTAGCGTGAGTGGGCAGGCCTCCGATTGCGAGAGCACTCGAAGTCAACGTGGGAGCGCCTGTCCACTCCCGGCTTAATCAAGCTGGGACCACTGGGGCAGAAGAACTGCCACCAACTTTCAAGCCGTGAGCCCCATAACGTCGTTCATTCCAAGAACAAGAGCCAGTCCTCACCGACGTTCTCGGACATGACGCGTTCGGGGGTGACGTCGTGAACATCGCCATCAAACCCGAGGTACCTTAAGTTTCGGTACGCTCCGAGCACCATCTGCAAGAGCAGCTCGGCATGGGCTCGGTTCGCGTTGAATTCAAGGATTATCTTCGGTCGATCTCGCTTTAGGATCGTCTGCATACCTTTGAAGATATTGTACTCGCCTCCTTCAGCATCGATCTTGATGAAGCTCACCTTCTGATCACGGCAGGCTTCATCCAAGGTGACGGCTGGAACCGGGATGACATCGGCATCCGGCGATGAAAAGCCTTCTGGCACAATCATTGCGTTTTTCGGCTCAGTGCGAGGAACGTGGAGCATCACGGTTCCAGGTTGATCGGACACTGCGGCCTGGATCACGGTGCTACGGTCCCGAAAGCCATTAATCGAGAGTGATGCTTCAGCAGACCGGGCCACATGGGGGTTCGGCTCAATGGCAACCACCTTGCCCTTGGGGCCGACCAAATCAGCCATCAGAACAGAGTAGTAGCCGAAGTTCGCACCAACGTCCAAGACAAGCATACCTTCCTTGATCGTCCTGGCCATGAACTGTGTCAGCCACATCTCCCAGTACCCGTCGGTAAGCAGGTGAGTTGCAAAGCCGATATCCCGGGTATCAGTGAAGAACTTGTAGCGAGCGAGCATTGTGGACAGGGCGCGATGGTTCCCGAGGTACAGCGGACGGACGCGCTCACGGGAGAGCATTTCTGCGGTCTCCCGTGGAAGCGCCAGCAGTTCACGGGGTGGGATTAATCTGGCTGGATGACGGCCCGAGACCAGCTCCGTCCGAAGAGCCGCAATCTCGCGTCGAACCGCTTCCTCTAATCTTGCTGTGGGATCCGGCCACATGGCCCTCGCCAAGGCTCTTCGAATTCTGGATAGCACCATCGATATCCCGCCTATGTCTGATGGCTTGGTTTGCTAAGGATCGCGGCTCAGCCGAAACCTCGATACCAGGACAACAGCCACACTTATCAGCTTGGACCTACCCTGTGTATGCACCTTGCAGAGCCTAAGTCGCCATCTCCAGCAAGCGGCTGACAGCCTCCTGCCCCTTGGGAACCAGCCATACCACCATTGGGTCCGGGTTTCCTCGTTCCAGTCTTTAGCTATCAGTCCTCACCTTGGCTTTGCCTTCCAGGGCTCGTCTCCCATGGCATCTAGGTTCCACCGTAGGCTGGAGAGCACTGTCGGCATCGTCGCTATCTCCTCCATCGTCGAAAGGGGCTTACGGTCGATCTCAGCAAACCCTGAACCTGATGGGCCTCAGCCTAGTGGTTAGATCTCCCAAATATAGCAGCGGAACAAATGTCAGGGCAGCTTGTTTTATGATCCTCGGAAGCAAACTCCTGGTTAAACTTAGCAATAACTCGCTCACAACCTGGGTATGTTTCCGGTTCAAGCTATAAACCTTGGCTGAATACGATTTGGCCACTACCGACCTACGTATTCCGCGCAGGGCCACGATGCCTATGGGGTATGAATTCGGAAATAAGGCGAGGTAACAATCCATGGCAACTATCAACGGATCTGACGGGCTTGATCGACTGCTCGGGACCAATGGCGGCGACCTCATAAACGGAAATGCTGGCGATGACGTCATACTTGGCCTACTCGGATCGGACAGGATCTTCGGTGGTGATGGGTTTGACCGGATCGATGGCCAGTCCGGGAGCGATGTCATCTTCGGTGGCAATGCCATCGACTACATCGCGGGCGGTCTCGACAACGACCAGATCTTCGGTGAGGAAGGCGATGATCAGCTTATCGGCGAGGCTGGAAACGACGTAATCTACGGCGACAGCGGTAATGACTACGCGGCGGGCAACCCCGGCAACGACACGCTTTTTGGAGGTGCCGGAAACGACTTTTTCGTTGGCGAGGCCGGCAGGGACCGTATCCACGGCGACGATGGCGATGATCTCGTTACTGGTGGTGACGACAATGATGTCATTTTTGGTGATAACGGCGATGACCTCGTAGATGGGGATCTTGGAAACGATCGCCTCTACGGGAATGCTGGTGATGACACCGTATTTGGTGACTCAGGCAGAGACACCCTCATCGGCGGAGCAGGAGAGGATATTCTGGCAGGCGGCCTTGGCGGGGATGCTTTCGTTTTCAGCAACATCACGGACACTGGAGCAACCGCAGATACTGCCGATCTCATTAGCGATTTCAGGCTAGGGCAAGGGGACCGCGTCTTCCTCAACCTGATTGATGCCAATGAGACGGCTGCTGGTAATCAGGCGTTCACATTCGTTGGAACGGCAAACTTTACAGCGGCAGGGCAGATCAATTGGTCAACAAGTGGTGGCGAGACTCTGATTGCTCTCAATACAGACGCTGATGCGGATGCGGAAGCCGTCATCCGGGTGAGCGGAACGCGTCCGGTCAATGACGACTGGTTTGTAGTCTAATTGACCAGCGCTCAATTCGTTTGACTAGCGGAACTCTCAGGGCGGCTCTTAATCAAGGGTCGCCCTTACATCTGGACGGTCATTTTCGCCGACACGATCACGGCACCAGCGGCAATCCTAGGACTGAGGGCATTGCACCGCCGATAACGGCATAACGCTCGCTATGACAGTTACCTCTTCTCGGCCCCAACAACGTTCCGCAACCAAACACTTAGGTCATCCAAGAGATGAGCATCGGTCTTCCGCCTCGATCTCGGGAAAATGACGTGAAGGTCCTCTCTGACAGTCGTGAAGACAGCGCTTTCGCAATCCCGTCGGCGGGCATCAGAAGGTTGCAATCGCCACTGGGGGGCTCAGCTTACCTGCTGCTGCGCGACAGCCAGTCCCCATTCGAGAAGATCCGTAGCCCGCTCCTCTGTCACCGCCTCCACATAGACGCGCAGCTCCGGTGCATTGCCGGACGGGCGGAAGTGCACAACTTCACCGTTCTTCGCCATGATCCGTAATCCGTCGCGGGAATTGACCCCGGCCACTCCCTCCAAGGGGGCCATCAGGTCGGACAGGAATGCCTCATCCTGCTGCAACCGGGACACGAAGGCTGCGCTTTTGTCCGTCGCCACGTCCTGGAGCCGATTGCTGGCGGCCGCCTTGAAGGCGAACGCGGCGCCGATGTCAGCGAGAGGCTTGCCCTGGGCGACGATCTCATTGAGAGCGCAGAGGATGGGCAACATCGCATCCCGTGTGGGAAGGGCTGCGAGCCGGCGGTCCTCACGCACGATGTCGGAGCCGAGCAGCACGCCGCCATTGGCTTCAAACCCGACAATTGCCTGCGCTCCAGAGTTGGAGGCCTCGGCCATGCCTGCGATGACGTAGGGTGAGCCGACCCGGGTGCGAAGGACGGTTCTGAAGGCGCCGGACGCCTCCAGGGCGGAGTTGGAGGTCACGGGCGTGACGATCGCATCCGCGCCCAGAGACCTGGCCGTAATCGCCCCGACAAGGTCGCCGCGCAGGAAGGCGCCGCTTGCATCCGAAATCAGGGGGCGGTCCGCATCGCCATCGGTCGAGACGATCGCATCGAGCGTCTGCTCGCCGGCCCATTGCCGTGCCAGAGCCCCGTCCTCCTCGCGCAGGGCCTCGGTGTCGACCGGGATAAAGCTCATGGCCCGGCCGAGCGGTACCGCCCGAGCGCCCAGAGCTTCGAGCATCTCGACGATAACATCCCGCGCCACGGATGAATGCTGGTAAACCCCGACCGTCAGGCCAGACAGTACCCCTGCCCCAAAGAACTCCCGGTAACGGGCCTTGTAGGCGGCGATCAGATCGACATCAGGCGTTCCCGCGCGGACGGCGCGGGCCGTCTCCGGAACGGCTGCGATTCCCAACGTGGTATGCCAGGCAAGGATGCTCGCCTCGTCCTTTTTGTCGATCTCCCCATGAGCCCTGTAGAATTTCAGCCCATTGCGATCTTCCGGGATGTGGCTTCCGGTGACCATGATGGCCGGGATGCCGAACCGCATGCCATGATAGGCAAGCGCCGGCGTCGGAAGAGCACCGCAATCGAGCGGGATGAGCCCTGATTCCTGCAGGGCCGCACAGCAGAGCTGGGCAATGCTCGGGCTGCTCTCGCGCAGATCTCGCCCGACCAGCACGATATTCCGCGCCGCCGCCGCCGAGCCGTCCTCCTTGAGCATTTCGGCAAAGGCGCGGGTATAGGCAAAAGCCGGCGCGCCATTCAGCTCCACCACAAGGCCTCGCAATCCGCTCGTGCCAAACTTCAGGGACGAGGGTGTGGTTTCTGAATTCAGGTCCATCTTGATCTGCCTATATGCTCTCGCGAGGGTTCCGGGCGGCGTGGCCGAACCCGCAGCGCTCATATATCCGCTCTTGAGGAAAATTTCGAGCTCAGGTCGATAACTCCGACGCCCTATCATGCATGCACATCGTGAGGCAGGCTTGTTAACCTACGCCGGAGCATGCCCCTAGTATCTGCTCTGCGGTCGCCTCAGCTAACTTTCTCCCATGCAGAGGAAGCCTCCGAGCGTTGCAAGGCATCCAGGATGCGCATATTCAGGACAGCGTCCTCCAAACCATAATCGAGAGGTGCTGCGCCTCTGATCACCCGGCTGAAAGCCTCCCCCTGAAGGCGATATTGGTCCACCACAGGAAAGTCGATGGCTCGGGCGGAACGAGTGCCATGCATGCTGCCGTCGTCGACGAAGAGGCGGGTCGGGCTGTCGGGCGGTGCATTGAAGGGAATTTCGATCTCGATCCGCCCCTTCGTTCCGAGGATCTGGATCCGCTGATAGGGCGCGGACTGGGTCGAAACCGTGAAGGCCAACTGCCGCCCGGCACCAAAATCCATCAGGGCACTGGTGGTCCGGTCAACGCCGAAGGCCGGATCGCGATCCATGAGCGTGACGACACGAACCGGCTCGGCATCGAAGAAATACCGCCCGGCAACGACCGCATAGCAGCCGATGTCCAGGAGCCCTCCCCCGCCAATATCGGCATTGTTGCGGATATTGCCCGGATCGGCATTGAAGTATGAAAAAATGACCTGGATGGAGCGCAGGTCGCCGATCTCTCCGCTTCGGATCAGCTCACGGGCACGCTGCCATTGCGGATGGTGGCGGACCATGAAGGCCTCTGCAATCAGCACCTGAGACCCGGCCTGCCTGAGTTGCTCCGCCTCATCGGCCGTGATGGCAATGGGCTTCTCGCACAGCACGTGCTTGCCGGCAGCGGCAGCCGCCAGGGTCATGGGCACATGCAGATGATTCGGGAGCGGATTATAGATCGCCTCGATCTCAGGATCGGCGAGCAACGCTTCATAGGAGCCATAGGCTTTGGCGATGCCGAGCTCCCCGGCCATGGCACGAGCGGATGCTTCGTCTCGCGATGCAACGGCAGCCACATCGCAGAGTGGGCTTTTCATCATGCCCGGAACAACCTTGATCCGGCCAATCTTTGCGGTGCTCAGGATTCCCCAACGAACCGGCTGCATGGCGTTCTCCTCAAGTTTCGCGAGCTGTCGATGGTGCTGCAATCTCAAATCGTGGATCGCCGCAGGGATTTGTAATCCTTATGCAGAACCGGCCCGGTCGTCTCGCGCTCCAGGAGGGTCAGCGGCAGCCGGACATTCCAATCTTCAGGCTTCATGTCTTTCCGGATCAGCTTCATGAGAACGTCGGCGCCTACGCGCCCCAGTTCATGCAAGGGCTGCCGGAACGTGGTGAGCGT
Source organism: Microvirga sp. 3-52 (assembly GCF_018383585.1). Classification (GTDB taxonomy): domain Bacteria; phylum Pseudomonadota; class Alphaproteobacteria; order Rhizobiales; family Beijerinckiaceae; genus Microvirga. The sequence goes on along the minus strand of NZ_JAHAMK010000013.1, from coordinate 54,736 downwards.
CGGTTCGGTGTAATCGGCGAATTCGATTCCGTCGAATCCGATGACCGAAACATCCTGCGGAACGCGGATTCGCTCCCTCCGGACGCGTTTGATGAAGCCGATGGCACTCTCATCGCAGGCGGCGAAAATTCCGGTAGGGCGATCCTTCATCTTCAGGAAGGATTCGGCAGCGGCAACGCCGGTCGAGAACACGAAAGACCCCTCCCAACGCACGAAGTCGTCCCGGCTGAAGCCGGCAGCAGCGATTCCCTCCAGGAAGCCCCGAAACCGCTCGTGCTCGATGATCGAACTTGCCGTACCGGAAATGTAGCCGAATCTGCGATGCCCGAGCTGGGTGAGATATTCCACAGCCTTCTGGGCGGCCTCACGATCCTGAACGACCACCTTCGGGATCTTGTCATCATCGATGGCAGCACACATGGCAACGATCGGAAGCCCGGACTCCCGCATATCGCGGCTGCCATTCTCGGGAATATAACCCGTCAGCAGAAGAACACCATCCACTTGGCGCGACAGGGCGAGATCGACATAGCGCGCCTCGCGCTCCCTGCGGTTGTCCAGATTGCCGATGATGATTCCGTAGCCCGACTGCGTCAACTCATCGTCGACGCCGCGGAGAATCTCGGCAAAGACCGGGTTGGTCAGCCGTGGCGCCACCACCAGCACGTTCATGGTGCGACGGGTGCGCAGCTTTTGAGCCGTGCTGTTGGGTATGTAGCCGCTGCGTCGCACCGCCTCCATCACAAGGTCGTGCGTTTTCTGCCTCACCTTCCCCGGTTCGGACAGAACGCGACTGACGGTCGCCGTCGATACCCCGGCAAGTCGAGCCACATCGGCGATGCGTATGTCCTTCACGGAGCGCCACCTTTTCCGGCTCATGCAGGTTACCTCTGGCCCCTCAGCAAGATATGTTACCTTCTCTCATAAGAAACAACTTACCTCAACTAGTGTCTTGACTAATCTAAAAAGCGCATACAACCTATATCTCAAGATGTAATCGATTACAAAAGTCGATAAACGCTTCTGGGAGGAAGCCATGAGTATGAAGACACGCGTTTCCGCGTATACCCTTTCTGTTGCCCTTGTCTGCAGCACTGGAGCATTCGCACAGCAGAAGGCCGAGGTTCTGCATTGGTGGACGTCGGCTGGTGAATCCGCCTCTGTACGAGTGTTCGCCGATCAGTTCACGAAGGCCGGCGGAACCTGGGTCGACAATGCCATTGCGGGTGGCGTCAACGCCCGTACGGCCGGCATCAACCGGATGGTGGGCGGCAATCCCCCAACCATGATGCAGTTCAATACCGGCAAGCAATTCGATGAACTGGTCAGCAATGATCTCTTGCGCGACGTGGATGCACAGGCGAAAGCCGGCAAGTGGCGCGAGATCATGCCGAAGCCCATCGTCGATGCGACTGTGCGCAATGGCAAATTCTATGCGGTTCCGGTCAATATTCACGGCCAGAACTGGATGTTCTACAACACCAAGATCTTCGCCGATGCAGGCCTTCAGCCGCCGAAGACTTTCCCTGAACTGATCGAGACCGGAGAAAAGCTCAAGGCCAAAGGCGTCATCCCGATCGCCCTCGGCGGCCAGCCGACCTGGGAACACAACCTGTTCCGGGCCGTGCTCGTCGGCACTGGCGGCGCCGACATGTTCCGTCAGTTCTACGGTGTCCGTAAGCCGGACGTGCTCAAGGACCCGAAGTTCAAGCAATCCGTCGAGCTCTTCGGCAAGATGCGCGGCCTCGTCGACCCCGGCAGCCCCGGGCGCAACTGGAACGACGCCACCGCCCTCGTGATCACCAACAAGGCGGCCATGCACTTCAATGGCGATTGGGCCAAGGGCGAGTTCACGGCGGCGGGCCAGACGCCCGGCAAGGAATACGGCTGCACCCTCGTGGGCGACAGCCCGAAGGAAGTGATCGGCGGCGACGTGTTCGTCTTCCCGACGACCAAGGACAAGGCAGCGCTTGCGACCCAGGACAAGCTGATCGAAGTCCTTCTCGACCCGGCGACCCAGCTCGCCTTCAACATGAAGAAGGGCTCGATCCCGGTGCGCATGGATGTGGATGTCTCCTCCATGGACATCTGTGCCCAGAGATCCAGTGCGGTGCTGAAGGATCCCGCCAATCAGGTCGAGTCGATGGAAATGCTCACCACACCAAACTTCCAAGGCGCTATCCAAGATGCGGTCACGCAATACTGGAACACGCCGACCATGACGGTCGATACCTTCATCGAGAAGGTGACCAATGCCATGCGGGACGCAACCTGAGGCCTGCCTCGCCCCGTTGAAGCGGGGTGAGGTACCCACCCTTGCCGGGTTTTGAACCACTCTCAATGGAGCCTGTCTGGTGGAAACCATCTCGATCCGCGCTCCCAGTGTCAGCCCGAGCGCCACGAAGACCCGACGCCGCATGCGGACACGCCTGCCCGCGGCCATTGCCCTCCTGCCGACCGCGCTCATCGTTCTCGTGGTCTATATTGGCTGCATGCTCTGGACCGTGCGGCTTTCGTTTACGAGCTCGACCCTCCTGCCCAAGCTCGACTGGTTCGGCGTGACGCAATACACCCGCCTCTTCGCCAATGACCGCTTCGTGACGTCGGCCGAGAACATTTTCATTTTCGGCTCCCTGTTCATCTCCGGCTGCCTCATCATCGGCTTCCTGCTCGCCGTGTTCATCGACCAGAACGTACGTGGCGAAGGTATTTTCCGCACCATCTTTCTCTACCCGTTCTCGATGTCGTTCGTTGTCACCGGCGTCGCGTGGCAATGGTTCCTCAATCCTGGCCTCGGCCTGCAGAAGCTCGTGCGCGACATGGGTTTCGAAACCTTCACCTTCGACTGGATCGTGAACCAGAGGATGGCGATCTACACCATTGTCATCGCGGGCCTCTGGCACGGCTCCGGCCTCACCATGGCTATCCTGCTCGCCGGCCTGCGCGGCGTGGACAAGGATCTTTGGAAGGCGGCCAAGATCGACGGCATCCCGACATGGCGCGTCTATACCTCCGTCGTTCTCCCTCTGCTCCGGCCGATGGTGGTCACGGCAGTCGTGCTGCTCGCGACCGGCGTCGTGAAGCTCTACGACCTCGTGGTCGCCATGACCCTCGGCGGTCCGGGCATCGCCACCGAAGTGCCGGCGAAGTTCGTCATGGATCACCTGTTCGAGCGCAACAACATCGGCCTCGGAACGGCCGCCGCGACGATCATGCTGATCACAGTCGTGATCGTGCTGGCACCGTGGGTCTATGTTCGCTACGTCCGTCCGCAAGGGAGTCATGCATGAGCGCTGCCGAGCCGCAGGGCCGCCGCCCCCGCCGCCTCACCATTGGTCGCATCGGCGTCTATGCCTTCCTGGCGACGTCGGCCCTGTTCTTCCTGCTGCCGCTCTGGATCATGATCGTGACCTCGCTCAAGCCCATGGAGGAGATCCGGCTCGGCAACATCCTCGCCTTGCCGGCCGCCATGACCTTCGATGCCTGGATCAAAGCTTGGTCTTCGGCCTGCACCGGGCTCGAGTGCAACGGCATCAGCGTTGGCTTCTGGAATTCTGTGCGGATCCTCATCCCTTCAGTGATCCTCTCGATCATTGCAGGCGCCGTCAACGGCTACGCCCTGTCGTTCTGGCGCGTCAAAGGCGCCAACGTCATGTTCGGCATCCTGCTGCTCGGCGCCTTCATCCCCTACCAGGTCTTTCTCTATCCCCTGGTGCGCATCTTCTCGCTGACCGGGGTTTACAATTCACTGCTCTGCATCGTCCTCGTGCATGTGATCTTCGGCCTGCCCACCATGACGCTCCTGTTCCGCAACTATTATGCGGGTCTGCCGCTCGAGCTGTTCAAGGCGGCGCGCATCGACGGTGGCGGGTTCTGGTCGATCTTCTTCCGCGTCATCCTGCCCATGTCGACGCCCATCATCGTGGTCGCGGCGATCCTGCAGGTCACCGGCATCTGGAACGATTTCATCTTCGGGCTCACTTTCGCCGGCCGCCAGAACCTGCCCATGACCGTGCAGCTCAACAACATCGTGAACTCGACGCAGGGCGAGCGCGCCTACAATGTCGACATGGCAGCCACCATGCTCGCCGCGCTCGTTCCGCTCGTCGTCTATTTCGTGTCCGGTCGGTGGTTCGTCCGCGGCATCGCCGCCGGCGCTGTGAAGGGATAAGGCATGTCGACCGTTTCCGTGCGTGATGTAAGCGTGGCTTTCGAAGCAGTCCATGTCTTCGATGGCCTCTCCCTCGATATTCAGGAAGGCGAGTTCATCGTGCTGCTCGGTCCTTCGGGCTGCGGCAAGTCCACCCTGCTCAATGCCATCGCAGGCCTGCTCGACGTGGCTGAGGGGCAGATCTGGATCAACGGCAAGAATGTCACCTGGGAGGAGCCCAAGGACCGTGGCATCGCCATGGTGTTCCAGTCCTACGCCCTGTACCCGCGCATGAGTGTGCGGGAGAACATGTCCTTCGGCCTGAAAATGGCGAAGACCCCGAAGCCCGAGATCGAGAAGCGCGTCGCCAGAGCGGCGGAACTCTTGCAGATCACGCCCCTCCTCAACCGGCGCCCTGATCAGCTATCCGGCGGCCAGCGCCAGCGTGTCGCGATCGGTCGTGCCCTGGTGCGCGACGCCGCCGTCTTCCTGTTCGACGAGCCGCTTTCCAACCTGGATGCCAAGCTGCGGAACGAACTCCGGGTCGAGATCAAGCGGCTGCATGCCCGGCTCGGGAAGACCACGATGGTCTACGTCACCCACGATCAGATCGAAGCCATGACGCTCGCCGACCGGATCGTGGTCATGAAGGAGCAGAAGATCCAGCAGATCGGCACCCCCGACGAGATCTATCACCGCCCAGCCAACCTGTTCGTCGCAGGATTCGTCGGCTCGCCGCAGATGAACTTCATCAAGGGCCGGCTCGAGAATACCGGAGAGGGCTTGAGCTTTCTTGCCGGTGATCGCCGTCTGTCGCTCGCCGGGTACCCCTTTGCCACCACACCGTCTGCCGGGCAGGAGGTCGTGCTTGGCGTTCGTCCGGAGCATCTTGAGATTGCGGGTAATGGCATTTGGCCAGGCTTCAAGGTCGACATTGTGGAACCGATGGGCGCCGACACCGTGATCTGGTGCAGCGACGGCGGCGGCTCGGTCCAGGTGCGCACCAGCGGCAGCCGCAAGGCCGCACCAGGCGAGAACCTGACGCTTCACCTCACCTCCACGGAGGTCTCGCTCTTTTCGGCCGAATCCGGCGAACGCCTGTAACCGCACCATTATCGCGACAAACCTCGCCGCACGGTCTGTCGTGCCTGCCGTCAAGAACCTTGAGGATCCCATGAGCGTCACGGATATTCTTTCCATTCAACTCTACACACTGAGATCCCTGGAGGATCTCGATCTGATTCTCGATACGGTCGCTGACGCCGGCTACCGCTATGTGGAAACCGTCGGCTCCCATCTCGACAAGGCAGCGGAGGTCCGCGCGAAGCTCGATGCGCGGAGCCTCCGGGCCTCGTCCAGCCATGTCAGCATGGCGGCTCTGCGCGAGAAGCCCGATGCGATCGTGGACGCCTGCAACACGCTCGGCCTCACACATCTCTACATGCCGGCCGTTCCGCCCGAAGATCGCGACATGGCGGCCGATGGCTGGCGTTCTCTCGGCCGTGACCTCGGGCAGATCGCAGAGCGCTTCCAGCAGAAGGGAATCCGTCTCGGCTATCACAACCACCATTGGGAGCTGAAGCCAAAGGACGGGGCGAAGACCGCGCTCGAGCTGATCTTCGAGGCCGCCGGTTCGAGCCACCTCACCTGGCAGGTCGACGTGGCCTGGCTCGTGCGCGGCAATGCCGATCCCAAGGAATGGATCGACCGCTACCGCAGCAGGGTCACGGCCGCACACGTGAAGGACATCGCGCCAGAAGGACAGAACGAAGATCAGGACGGCTGGGCCGATGTCGGTGCGGGCACCCTGAACTGGCGCGACCTCTGGCGCGTCTGCCGCGAGGCTGGCGCCGAATGGATGGTGGTCGAGCACGACAAGCCGGCAAACCCGGCTCAGACGGCCCGCAACAGCTTCGCCTACCTGCGCACAATCGAGGACTAAGGATCATGAACTCCCTCAACGTCGGCATCATCGGATGCGGCAACATCTCGGGCATCTATCTCCAGAACATCCCCGCATATCGCGGCCTCACCCTTCGCGCCTGCGCGGACATGAAGCCGGAGGTGGCGCAGGCGCAGGCGAGCCGCCACGGCATCGAGGCCCTGTCCGTCGATGAGCTTCTCGCCCGCGAGGATATCGACCTCGTGGTCAACCTCACTGTCCCGGCTGCCCATTTCGGCGTGTCGCTCGCGGCACTGAGCGCTGGCAAGCACGTCTTCTCGGAAAAGCCCCTCGCGGTCGATTTCGAGCAGGGACGCAGGCTCGTGGACAAGGCGGAAGCCCGCGGCCTTCACCTCGGCAGCGCCCCGGATACCTTCCTCGGCGCCGGCGGGCGCCTGGCCCGCAACCTCGTCGACGATGGCAAGATCGGGCACATTCTGTCCGGCACGGCGTTCCTCATGTCGCACGGCATGGAGCACTGGCATCCGGACCCGGAATTCTTCTTCAAACCCGGCGGGGGCCCGATCCTCGACATGGCGCCGTATTACCTGAGCACCCTCGTCAACCTGATCGGCCCTGTCCGGCGCGTCTTCGCCATGTCGAGGATCGGGTTTCCCGAGCGCATCGTGACGTCCGAATCACCGCGCAAAGGTCACCGGATCGCGGTCGAAACGCCGACCCACGTGATGTCCCTGCTCGAATTCGCCTCCGGCGCGCAGGTCACCTTCTGCATGAGCTGGGACGTGTGGAAGCACAGCCATCCGGCCATCGAGATCTACGGCTCGGAAGGATCGCTGCGGGTGCCGGACCCGAATTTCTTCGGAGGCCATGTGGAGATCACCGAGCGCGGCGGCGATTGGCGCGCCGTCGATTCGGGCGAGATGCCGCTGGGATCTCCCAACTGGCGCTCGCCCAATTGGGCTCCCGATGTTCCGAACAAGGCGAATTATCGCGCACTCGGCCTCGCAGACCTCGCCAGCGCTGTTCTGAACGGGACCCCGCACCGCTCCAGCGGTCGCCTGGGCCTGCACGTTCTCGAGGTGATGCACAGCATCCTCGAAGGAGCGGCGACCGGGCAGCCTCGGGCGATCACGACAAGCCTTGAACGGCCGGCCATTCTTGAAGATGCCGACGCGGCGATCCTCTGGAAGGGCCTGCCGCAGACGGCGTCCGCCGCCTGACATCGATCGAAGCGACAGAAAGAACGAACGATGCGAGAAGCACTTATCGTGTGGGGCGGCTGGCAAGGCCACGAGCCGGAGCAATGCGCCGCGATCGTCGCCGACATGCTGCGGGACGAGGGTTTCCAGGTTCATCTTGAAGACTCGACCCGCGCCTTTGGCAGCCCTCAGCTCTCCACGATGAGTCTCATCGTGCCGATCTACACCATGTCGAAGATCGAGAAGGACGAGGTCGCCAACCTTTCCCGAGCCGTTCGTGACGGCACCGGCTTGGCCGGCTTTCACGGCGGAATGGGCGATGCCTTCCGCGAGGCGGTCGAATATCAGTTCATGTGCGGCGGCCAATGGGTGGCCCATCCCGGCAACATCATAGACTATCGCGTGACCGTCACCCGGCCGGACGACCCGGTGATGCAAGGCATCCACGACTTTGATTATCATTCCGAACAGTACTACATGCATGTGGACCCCTCGAATGAGGTTCTCGCCACGACCACATTCTCCGGCGAGCACGCCCCTTGGATCGAAGGCGTCGTCATGCCGGTCGTCTGGAAGCGCCGCCACGGCCAGGGCCGTGTGTTCTACAGTTCGCTCGGGCATGTGGCGAAGGAGTTCGACGTGCCCGAGATGCGCACCATCCTGAGGCGCGGAATGGTGTGGGCGGCGCCGGACTGATACCACCGCCCTGTTCGAAACGCTGGAAGACGCGCGATATCGCGATTAAGGATGTGGACGCGTTTTTCTTTCCCATCCAGCATTCACGCGAGGAGCATCATGCGGATCATTGTCTATGGCGTCGGAGCAATTGGTGGGACGGTGGCTGCGGCCCTGGCGCTCTCGGGACAAGAGGTGATCGGCATTGCTCGCGGCGCCCACCTCAAGGCTATCCAGTCCGATGGACTGCTCCTGCGCACTCCGGAGAAGACCGAACGCGTGCATCTTCCCTGCGTATCGGACCCCACCGAGATCGACTTTCGCCCGGACGATGCCATCCTGCTGACGATGAAAACCCAGGACACGCTTGCCGCGCTGGATAGGCTGCGCGCTGCTGGCGTCATCGGGCAGGCCCTCTTCTGCGTTCAGAATGGCGTGACAAATGAGCGCCTTGCCCTGCGCTACTTTCCTGAAGTCCACGGCGTGACGGTCATGATGCCGGCTGCCATCTCGGCACCCGGCGAGGTCAGCGCCTTTTCCGTGCCGCGTCATGGCATCTTCGACGTCGGGCGCTATCCCGGCGGCAGCAATGATCACGATACCAAGCTCGCGAACGCTCTCGAGGCGGCCAATGTCGCGGCTTTTGTTTCACAGGACGTGATGCGGAGCAAGTACGGAAAGCTGCTTCTCAACCTGAGCAACATCCTGCAGGCGGCGTTCGGCTTGGATGCCGATTACCGGCATCTGGAAGCGCTGCTCCGGGCTGAGGCGGAGGCCACCTACAAGGCGGCCGGCGTCGCGTGGCTGGATGTGGGTGCAGCCGACGCTCGCAGGGCACAATTGATGAACCAGAAGCCGATCGCCGGAATCGACCGCCTGGGCAGCTCGACGACGCAGAGCCTTACGCGCGGCGGCGGTTCGATCGAGACGGATTACCTCAACGGCGAGATCGTGCTGCTGGCTCGGCTTTACGGCGTACCGGCCCCTGCGAATACCTACTTCGCGGAACTGGGAGCCCGTATGGCGCGGGAAGGGCTCAAGCCCGGAGCGGTCTCGGTTGCCCAGGCCGAGGCGGAGCTGCAGGTCCTTGGTGCAATGTCGGGGTGATAACCTATCAGCCGAGCGTGAAGGCTTCGTGCACGGCCGACTGGATCGATCCTCCCAGAACCGCACCGCCTCCGGCCACATAGATCCAGTCTCCGATCACCGTGGCTCCGACCGCGTGCCGTGGCGTCGGCATCGGCGCGTGGTGCTGCCAAGTATCGGCGGCGGGATCGTAGCTTTCCATCTGCCCGAACACCTTGGCTTGGATCGGTCTTCCCTGCTCAATGCGCCCCGCCTCGCCGCCCATGGCGAACAGCCGGCTGCGATAGACCACCAGCCCATGCCCCGAACGGGACGTCGGGAGCGGCGCCCGCTCCTCCCACGTATCCTTGGCCGGCAGATACACGTGATGCAGGTTGGTGTTGTACTCGAAGGTGTTGAAGCGTCCGCCGACGACGTGGATGACACCGTTATGCGAGACGCAGCCCACATGATCCCGCGCGCCGGGCAAGGCTTTCGCCTGCGTCCAGCGATCGGCCTGCGGATCGTAGATCTCGTGCCAGCCGACACTGGCCCTCTCGGCAACTGGTAGGGAGGCGCCGCCGATCAGATGGATCCTGCCATCGAGCACGACGGCGGCCGCAGCACCGCGGGGCCGTGGCAGCGGCGCAATCGGCGACCACCGATCCGCCGCTGAATCGTAGACATAGGCGTTGTGGTCGGGATTGCGATTCTGCTCAATGAAGCCGCCGAGGGCAAAGACGCGTCCGGCATCGGTCGCGACGGCCACATGATTGGCGCCGCGCGGCAGCGGAGCGGCTTTGAACCATCGATCCGAAGCCGGGTCGTAGACGTGGTGATAGGCACGGTCGACCCGCCCCTCCCCATAGCCGCCGATGATATGCATGCGATCGTTCAAAACCGTGGCCCAGGCCATCTCGCTGCGCGGAATGGGCAATGCCGCACGGGAGACCCATCGTCCCTGCGGGCCGGCCGGAGCCGGGCTGTCGATCACGCGCTGCGCCTCCTGCTCGGGCGTCAGATGATGCGGCACCCCTCCCTGCAGGCGGGCATACGGCTCCGGAGAGGGTGCAGCCTCGGGCAGCGGCGCGCCATGCCCTGCATGCTGGGCGGACACGCGGGAGGCTCCCAGAACGGTCAGTCCTGCGAGTGCGATGAAGTGGCGGCGATCCATGCCCGACCTCGCGAAATGTCTCCCGCAGATACTTGCGAAGGGCCACCGCCATGACAAGCGAGCACATCGCATATCCGATCAAGTTTCTGAGACCGGAGCCGGAGATTTTGCACCTGCACCGTACGATGAAGCCCATTGACTCGCGCCTGTGCAGCTTCGAGCCTGACCGGACGAAGAAACGAAGCACCGGAGGCAAGACGCCATGAACCTGTCAGTACTGCTCCGCCAACGACGCGAGGCAGGCCGCCCCGTCCGGGTGGCACTTATCGGCGCCGGCAAGTTCGGCTCTATGTTTCTTGCCCAGGTGCCGACCATCGCAGGGTTCGAGGTTGCCATGATCGCCGACCTCGATCCGGACCGTGCGCGCGAGGCCTGCCGGACCGTGGGTTGGGATGAGGAGAGGATTGCAGGCACGCGCTTCTCCGCCGACGGAACGGAGGCCAGCTCTGCGGGCGATGTGGAGGTGGTGATCGAAGCAACCGGTCATCCCGAAGCGGGAATCAGGCATGCACTGGCGGCCATCGAGGCCGGCCGGCACATCGTCATGGTCAATGTGGAGGCGGACGTATTGGCAGGCCCCCTCCTCGCCGAAAAGGCACGAGAGCGCGGGATCGTCTACTCGATGGCCTATGGCGACCAGCCGGCACTCGTGTCCGAGATGGTGGACTGGGCCCGTGCTGCAGGATTCACGGTCGCTGCAGCGGGCAAGGGAACGAAATACCTTCCCGCCTATCATACAGTCACCCCAGACGAGGTCTGGACGCATTACGGCCTGACGCCGGAGCAGGCAAAAGCAGCAGGCATGAATCCGCAGATGTTCAATTCCTTCCTCGACGGCACCAAATCCGCCATTGAGATGGCTGCCATCGCGAATGCCTGCGACCTCGACGTACCGGAAGAGGGATTGCTCTTCCCGCCTTGCGGCGTCGACGATCTCGCGCATATCCTGCGCCCGCGTGCCGTCGGCGGCCAACTCGACCGTGATGGCATGGTGGAGGTGGTGTCCTCGCTCGAACGCGACGGCAGGCCGGTATTCCGGGATCTGCGCTGGGGCGTCTATGTGGTGCTGAAAGCTCCCAACGATTATGCGGCAGCCTGCTTCAAGCAGTACGGTCTTCCCACGGATCCAACGGGCCGCTATGCGGCCATGTACAAGCCCTTTCATCTGATCGGGCTCGAATTGTCGATCTCGGTCCTGAGCGCTGCCCTGCGCGGCGAACCGACGGGCTCCTGCCGATCATGGCGCGGCGATGCGGTTGCGGTTGCGAAGCGTGATTTGAAGACAGGAGAAAGCCTCGATGGCGAGGGCGGCTATACCGTCTATGGGCGGCTGGCCCCTGCGGCTCGCAGCAAGGCTCGACGCATGCTGCCTGTAGGCCTTGCGCACGGTGTCCGCCTGACTCGAGATGTCGCCGCAGGTTCTGAGGTCACGGAAGATGACGTGGATCTGGACCCCAGCCGGTTGGCCGTTCAAATCAGGCGAGAGATGTGCAGCCGCTATGGCAGTCATGAACATGGAACCGACCCGCAGGTCAGACCATGAGCGGACTCCTGGCCCTCACCCATAGAGATGCCGGACAAGCACCCTATCTTCCGACGACCACCGATGATGGAGCTTTGCATGGATTACCGCAACTTAGGCCGCTCTGGCCTCAAGGTCTCGCCGATCTGCCTTGGAACAATGATGTTCGGTGGCCCAACGGACGAAGCACTCTCTGGGCGCATCATCGCAAAGGCGCACGAAGCGGGTGTGAACTTCATCGACACGGCCGACGTCTACAACGAAGGCCGGTCCGAAGAGATCACCGGACGTGTGGTCAACTCTCATCGCTCCCATTGGGTGCTCGCCACCAAGGTCGCCAACCCGACCGGGCAAGGCCCTAACGAGCGCGGCCTCTCGCGGCGGCGCATCATGGAGGCCGCGGAGGCGAGCCTGCGACGCCTCGGGACGGAATGGATCGACATTTACTACGTCCACAAGGAGGATCATGCGACGCCTCTGCCGGAGACGGTGCGCGCCATGGGAGATCTCGTGCGTCAAGGCAAGATCAGGTATTTCGGCGTCTCGAACCATCGGGCGTGGCGCGTGACCGAGATCTGCCGCCTCTGCGACGATCTTGGCATCGATCGCCCGGTGGTGAGCCAGCCCTATTACAACGCCATGAACCGGATGCCTGAGGTCGAGCACCTGCCGGCCTGTGATTACTATGGCCTCGGCGTCGTGCCCTATTCTCCCCTCGCCCGGGGCGTCCTCACGGGCAAGTACAGCCCCGACGCTCCACCGCCGGAGGCGAGCCGGGCCGGCCGGCAGGACAGCCGGATGATGCAGACCGAATGGCGTCCGGAATCCCTCAAGATCGCACAGGATATCAAGCGCCACGCCGAGGCTCGTGGAATCACCGCAGGCCAGTTCGCGGTGGGGTGGGTCCTGAACAATCGCTTCGTCACGTCCGTGATCGCGGGTCCGCGCACGGAGGAACAGTGGGACGATTACCTGAAATCCCTCGACTATCGCTTCACGGTCGAGGACGAAGAGCTCGTCGACAGCCTCGTCGCAACCGGGCATCCCTCCACGCCCGGATACAACGACCCCGCCTATCCAGTTGAAGGACGGTCTGTACGGACATCTATATCCGACTAGATCGTCGTTCGGCACGGGTCTTGAGCGAAAGATCCGGAGCATACCGGGCCAGCTCATGAAGCGGGGTATATTGCATTCATGCAAGGCAAACACTGCGAACAGATCCATTGCCTTGCATGAATGGAGAGATCAGGTTCTTGGCACACGGACCACCGGGGTCCTGGAGACAAAACCATGATCGATACCCGCCTTGCTCCCTATGGTGCTTTCGCCCTGCGTGCGGCCCTTGGCATCATGTTCATCGCCCATGCCTATCTGAAGATCGCCGTGTTCACGGTTCCAGGCTTTGCGGGCTTTCTCACGCAGGTCGGCTTTCCGGCATCCCTGGCGTGGCCGATCATCCTCGCCGAACTGATCGGCGGCGTTGCGATCCTGCTGGGCTTCTACGGCCGCGCGGTGTCGGTCGTGCTCCTGCCGGTTCTTTTGGGCGCTCTCCTCGTGCATGCTCCCAACGGCTGGGTGTTCAATGCTCCCAATGGCGGCTGGGAATATCCGGCCTTTCTGGCCCTTGTAGCTTTTGCTCATGTCTTGATCGGCGATGGTGCGTTCGCCGTGAAGCCCTTTACCTTCGGTCTCGGCTCGGCCGCTCCGCTCCGCCCCCGAGTCGGTTAACGTTTGGGCGGAAACCCGGAGCGGCCGTGCACGATCCGCGCGGCCGCTCATTCCTTTGCCGGATGAGCAGCTTCAGGCACGCGCCCGCCATGCCGAGCCACAGGACCCCACACCATCAGGTCTCCATGCTGGCCAGTTCGCCCTTCAACCAATCGTGGAAGGCTGCCACCGCCCGCGTCCGCGGGAGCGTTCCGGAGGTGACGAACCAATAGGCGATGCCAGTGGAATAGCGGTCCGGAAACGGTGCCGACAGGCGTCCGAAGGACATGGCATCTCCGGCCAGGGTTTCCCACGCCAGGAAAACGCCCTGCCCTGCGACGGCCGCATCCAGGCAGAGCGACGCATCGGAAAAGACCGGCCCGCCGCCCAGGATCGACTCGTCGAGACCATTCGGACCGAGCCACGCATCCCAGCCGAACATGGGCGTCGGTTCTCGGATGATAGGTACGGTGGCCAGATCCGCCGGCTTTCGCAGGCGTTCGGCGAGCCGCGGACTGCAGACGGGGAAGATCAGCTGGTCGATCAGCCGCTCCGCCTTCACGTGAGGCCAGTTGCCCCAGCCGACCCGGATGCAGACGTCCACATCGGACGTGTCCGGATCGACCAGCGCCACATCCGCATCGATGCGGATCCGGATATCTGGAAAAAGGTCGTGGAACCGCTGCAGGCGCCAAACCAGCCACTTGCTCGCGAAGACAGGCGCGACGGATACCGTCAGCACATCGTCGCGGCGCCGTTCGGCGAGGGCCAGCCCGGCCGAAATCTCCGTAAATCCGGCACTCAGGTACTTCAGGATATCCTGGCCGAACGGGGTCGGCCTCAGGCCCTTCGGCAGGCGCTCGAACAGCGGCCGTCCGATCTGCTCCTCGGCCCTCAGGATCTGCTGGCTGACGGCCCCAATGGTCACGCCGAGTTCGTCGGCAGCCGCCCGCAACGTGCCCAGCCGCCCTGCCGCCTCGACGGCCCGCAGCCCGTTGAGATGGAAGCGGCTCAAGTTCCTCATATAGTTTTTCTATAATCCTCTGCAGATAAATTCCATCCCCTTCAGGCAAAGAGGTAAGGCATCATGCAGAGATGGCAAACCTCCTCATCTTCGCAAAGCGGCTTCTCGGCGGCTATTCCCGGAGGCAGGACCTCGACGATTGCAGCGATGATCCTTTGTCGCATCCGGCCCTGCAGCGCATGACCCCTGAGCAGTTGGCAGATCTGCCGTTCGACCGAGGCCGGGCCTCGGTGGAACGTGGCCCCACCCTGACTGGAAGACCGGTCGCGTCAGCCGGCCGGGAAGCTTGCGGCGGTTGACACGGAAAGGAAGATCCATGGCAGCTCCTCTCAGCTTCCTTTGTCGAAGCGGCGTCCTTGAGCTTCCACAAGACGGGTCATCTTGCGCAGATCCTGCTCTCCCAGTTCCATGGCCGCATCCAGCCAGATATCGACGATATCCCGCAATTCCTCGTAGGTGAGCGGATTGATGCGCCGTTTGGACCGGTACATGGCCTTATGGGCATTATGCTTGCGCCTGTTGCGGGCAATATAGTCCCTGACTGCGTTCTCACCCTGGCCGTCATCCGCGAGAATGTCGACGACGCCGAGCCGATGCAGTTCCTCCGCCGTATAGACCGTGCCGCTCATGATGAGCTTCTCGGCCGCGGCTGTGCCGATCTTGCGGGAGAGGAAGCTGTACGCTCCCATTCCCGGGAAGAGGTTGAACAGAACCTCCGGCAGACCCATCTTGGCGCTTTTTTCCGCGATGAGGACATCGAAGGAGAGCGCGCATTCGAACCCGCCGCCGAGCGCATCACCTTGAACCAGCGCGATCGTGATCACGGGTGTGTGGAATGCCATGGCATTCCCATAGACCACGTCGATGCAGGCATAGGCGTACTCCCGCAGGCCCTCACGATCCCGGCGGCGGATGCAATCCGCGAAATAAGCCAAATTCCCGCCGAAATTATAAACGCCAGGCGTCTGGGATCCCGCGACAAAGTACTCGAGGTGCTGATGCTGCTCGCGGTTTCCCTCCTCCATGATCACGCGAACGGATTCTTGTACGCACATCATGTCCTGGAGCAGTTCCATCGTGATCATCGGGTGCCGGCTCGACCGCATGGCTGCCCAATAGATCCTCTGCTCAAAGTCGATCTTGACGTCGATATGGGGCAGGAGAAGGTTTGTCGCACTGCCACCCGATGGCGCCGGATTCGGCTTCTGGGACGGACGTACAGGAGGCGAAGCGACCTCGTAATCGACATTTTGGGCCTCGTCGCGGACAGGGCCAGCGACTTTGGCCGAGGGGGTCGGCATCAACACTCTCCATCATAGAGAAATTTGGACACGGCGAGCGTCATCTCGCCGAGGTTGAGGACGCCGTGGTTACGACAGGCGTCCTTTCCTATGGATAATGATCGATTAACGACGGCCTGTGTAGCCGCCCGTGCCGTTTGGTAAGTATCTTGGTTAATGGTAGGAGCCTTGTCGGCGCTTTTGAACTCGACCGGCGAGGTTATTCTGTGTTTGTCGTGCTGAAGCGATAACCCTGGATTAACCAATACCTGAAGAAGCCAGCATCGACCGCCACATGACCCAACGTTATTGTGGTATAAATTGCTCGTTCAGTGTGAGCTCAGCGTAGTCTAGTCAGTGAAATGACGATCAACTACGGGTTTGCTGCCCCTGGATCAGCCTACCGGCCTCGGCAGAGGATTGAGAACCAAGCAAGCGCGAGTACAGATCCCATGGCCGACCGAATGACCACCATCAAACAGATCGTCCCTTGAATCGATAGGGAATCATATTCAGGGATAGACCTATCTCATTGGCCAGGGATGCCGGGGGGCAAGACATGGCGCGCATTCTGATCGTCGATGACAGAAGCACGAACCGCAACATCTTCTCTCGCTTGGCGCAAGCGATCGAGGAAGGTGCGGAGGTACACGCGTCCGCGTCGCCCGATGAGGCCCTTGCCTGGCTCGGTGGGAACTGCCCCGACTTGATCATCACCGACTTCCGAATGCCGGGCATGGACGGTGCCGAGTTCACCAGGCGGGCCAGGAACAGCGTCAATGGTGCCGATGTCCCGATCATTGTCATCACGGCCTACGACGACAGAGCCTTCCGGCTTCAGGCTCTCGAGGCGGGCGCGACGGACTTCCTCAGATCGCCGGTCGACCATTATGAATTCACGACACGGGCACGCAATCTTCTCAAGCTGCAAAGGCAGCAGCAGTTCATCAAAAGTCGCGCATTGGCCCTTGAGCAGCAACTTCGCATCAGCGAGCGGTCTCAAGAGGAACTGGTTCGCAGCAGCCGGGAGGCACTGACGCAGGTCATCGACACCGTTCCGGCAATGATCAGCGCAACTGACGAAGAGAACCGCATCCTGTTCGTCAACGCCTACTTTGCCGAATTCGCCAACATGTCTCCCGAATCCCTCCTGGGACGGCCCCTGCATGCCGTGCTTCGAAGCGACAATGTGGGACATGGCGAACGTATTCACAAAGCCATTCTGGGGAAGCAGCGGGCATCTTCCAGCTTCGAGGAGCGGATCCCTGACGGCAACGGCTCCGAGCGGGCCTTCCTGACGACCAAAACGTCCCTGCGTGAACTGACAGGCGGTGTGACGGGTGTTCTCACCACATCGATCGACATCACCGAGAGGAAACAAGCGGAGAATACACTCCGGCATATCGGCTTGCATGACACTCTGACCGATCTGCCCAACCGCAGGATGCTCTACGAAAGAGTTCAGCAGGAGATCGACAGTGAGCGAGGTCAGTTCGCGTTGTTCCTGATCGATCTCGACCGGTTCAAGTCGGTCAATGATGCCCTTGGCCATGCGGGCGGCGACCGCATCCTTCAGCAGGTGACAGGTCGCCTCGTCGGCTGTGTGCCCAGCACCCATCTCATCGCAAGGATGTCCGGTGACGAGTTTGTGGTGTTGCAGACGAATATCAATGCCGCACAGGATGCCGAAGAGCTCGCGCGACAGATCATAGACAGCCTGTCGGCTCCGTTCCTTCTGGATGGGAATGAGCTGCGGCTCGGTTGTACCATCGGGATAGCCATGTCTCCGGGCGATGGACGGGACGTGGAGAAGCTCCTCAGATACGCCGATCTGGCGATGTATCAAGCCAAGGCCGAAGGAAGGAACACGGTCCGCTTCTACTCCCAGGAGATGGAAAGCATCTCGTTGAACACCATCAGCCTGGAAGCGGATCTTCTGAAGGCCATCTCGCAGGAGCAGTTCGTTCTGCACTACCAGCCTCAGGTCGATCTGGCCACGGGAGCGATCGTGGGGGCGGAGGCCCTCCTGCGTTGGATCAGACCCGATTTCGGCATCACGTCGCCTCATGTCTTCATCGATATCGCCGAGGAGACGGGCCTGATCAATGAGATCGGTGCCTGGGTTCTTAGAAAAGCCTGCGCCCAGGCAGCGTCATGGCACGCCCTGGGACATGCCCCGTTGCAGATCGCCGTGAACCTGTCGCCGGTGCAATTCCTGCGCCAAGACATCGTCCAACTCGTTGCGGAGACCCTGCAGGCAACCGGTCTGAGGCCGGAATACCTCGAGCTCGAGCTCACCGAAGGCAGCCTTCTCAAGGATGTCGAAAGAACCAAACTGATCCTGCGCGAGCTCAAGAAGCTGGGGGTTCGGATCGCGATCGACGATTTCGGTGTGGGCTACTCCTCGCTCAGCTATCTGAAAAACTTCGAGGTCGATACGTTGAAAATCGACCGTTCGTTCGTGTCCAGCCTCTCGGACGGGACCCGTGACGAAGCCATCGTCAGGGCCATCATTTCGATGGCGGAGAGCCTCGAACTGAAAGTCGTCGCAGAGGGCGTCGAGACGCAATCTCAGCTTGCCTGCCTGCTCAACCATTCCTGCGACGAGGCACAAGGCTATCTGTTCAGTCGGCCGGTGCCGTCGGACATATTCGCCGGACTGCTCAAGGAACGTCCGAGCTATCTGCTCCCGAATCCGGACATCCCTCTCCGGAAGGCGCGCGCTCGGTGATTGCGAACCTCCTGGCCCGGTTCAGAAACAGTCCCGATCGTGAACATGAGATGAGCCTCAATCGGCTCATCTTCTTGAGCCTGATCGTGACTTATACCTTTTGGATCAATCCTTCCGTACCGCGGGTGGCGCTGATCAGCGGCACGGTGTTCGCGCTCGTTTCCGCCGGGATCGTGGTCCATATGCTGGTCCGGCCCGGCCAATCGACAATCCGACGCATCGTCGCCATCGTGTGCGACCTCGCGACCGTGTCGTTCCAGCTGCGCTATGTCGGGGAGACCTCGTCGGTCCTCTTCCTGTTGTACCTTTGGATCACCTTCGGAAACGGATTCCGCTTCGGAGTCCGCTTCCTGTACATCGCCATGACGGTCTCGGCGGTTTGCTTCATGGTCGTCATTTACACGACGCCGCGGTGGCACGATGACATCTACCTCTCGGCAACCTTATTGCTGAGCCTCATCGTGCTTCCGCTCTATGCGAGCACGCTGATCCGAAAGCTCTCCAACGCGAAGGCGCAGGCGGAGGCCGCCTATCGCGCGAAGACGCTTTTCCTCGCCAGCGTCAGCCATGAGCTCAGAACCCCGCTCAACGCGATCATCGGCCTTTCCAGCCTGATGGCCGGGACAAATCTCGACGCCGAGCAGCGTGGGATCATCCGCACGATCGGCTCGGCAGGCGATACCCTGCTCCGGCAGATCAACAGCATCCTGAACCTGTCCCGCATCGAGGCGGGCCAGATGCCCCTGGAAAAGGTCGACTTCGATCTGTTGGAGGTGCTTTCCACCGCTCGGGCGATGATGCTTGCCCAGGCGCAGCAGAAGGGTCTCCGCCTGACGATCCACGTCGCGCCCGGGACACCTTCATACATTCATGGCTCGTCCCACCACCTCGAGGAGATCCTCCTCAATCTTCTCGGCAACGCGGTCAAGTTCACCGACAGCGGGTACGTCACGCTGGACGCCCGGCCGTCGAATACCGACAAGGGGCTTTTCATTCGCTTCGCCGTGTCCGACACCGGCATCGGCATTGCCCCTCAGGCGATCGGCAGAATTTTCGAAAGCTTCACACAGGCGGACGAAACCATCATCAATCGCTACGGTGGAACCGGCCTGGGCCTCTCCATCTGCAGGCAGCTGATCACCGCCATGGGAGGCACGATCGGCGTCGACAGCGAGGAAGGCCACGGCAGCTCCTTCTGGTTCACCCTCCCGGTCAGCATTCCCGACCAGATGAACCCAGTCCAGACCTTGCCGAACGGGTTTCAGCCCCTTCTGGTTTGTTCGAGCCCGGATCTCGCGAGCGGCATCGCATCACGGCTTGGCCGCGCGGACCAACTCCCCATCGTGAGAACGCTGGCAGACGCAAAAGAACATGCAGAACGGCACAGTTCCCGAGAGTGGCTCGTATTCTACTACAGCGACTTGCCTGAGGATTCCCTCGCGGACGAGATCGGGTCCGCGGAGCTGACGGCCAATCCGGTGTTGATCCGCTCGAAACCATCGGAGATCGCATCGAACGCGAGGCTGATCCGGCTATCCAGCAGCGTGCTCCCGCTTGAATTCTCCGAGGAGGATGCAAGAGTCGCTTCCATGGCCGCGGCAGCGCAGACGTCACTGGCGCAATCGATCTGGCGCGGGCCGAGCGATATCGTGCTTCCCACCGCGTCCAGGCGCCTTTCGATCCTTGTCGCAGACGACAATTCGACCAACCGTCTGGTGATCACGAAGATCCTGGAGCGTGGCGGGCACACCACGCGATGCGTCACGAATGGCGAGGATGCGCTCGACGCCCTTGAGACAGAGAGATTCGACCTCGTCATCATGGACATCAATATGCCCGTGATGACCGGCTTGGAGGCAACGAAACTCTTCCGGTTTACGGAGCCCCATGGCACCCGTATGCCCATTATTGCGCTGACAGCCGATGCAACGCCGGAGGTTGTTGCTCGAACTGTCGAGGCAGGTATGGATGCATGCCTGACAAAGCCCGTTCAGCCGGCGGTCCTTCTCAGGATCGTTGACGAGAGCGTCGGCTCCTCCACCGACAGCTTGCCGGCTACAAGCAGCGGGAACCCTAAAGGATCCCTGACTGACCATACATCCCTGATCGACGAATCGGTTCTCACGGAACTTGAGCAACTGGGAGGCAGAGATTTTGTGACGAACCTCGTGGAGGAGTTCTTTTCGGACGCCCATCATCTCGTCGGTGAACTGCGCGCTGCGGCAGCGTCAGGCGACTCCCACAGGTTCCGCCTTGAGGCCCACGGATTGCAGAGCGCCTCAGCGAATGTCGGAGCTCGGATGGTGCATGAGATTTGCATTAGTTGGCGAAAGATCACGAGCGCCGACCTCATGCGCACCGGAACAGAACAGGTTGAGCACCTGGCGCTGGAGCTTGAACGCACCCACAAGACGCTCAATCAATACTTTCTCGTCAGAGGTCGTGATACAAAGACCCCCAGCATTGTTCAATGACGCTGCCGCCATCAAGAATGTTGGCATTGAGATTCAAAGCTCGATACGGCGGGAGAAGAAGAGTTCGTCCAGCAAGATTCCTTCTTTCGGCTGGAGCGGCTTGGTCATGCGGTGATTGTCGCAGATCTTGGCTAACCCGACGTCGGAGATCTGAAACTCAGCCGCGACTTTGGTCATCGGCCGCCTCCAGACGAGATCGTAAAGGGTACCCCCAGGACAGCAGCCCGTCGGCAGGGACGGATACGTCCGCGCTCCGCCCCGTCCTGCGAAAAGGCGGCAGACCGCGCCGCTGATCCGGTCCGCCTGCTCCCCGCTCATCGGCTCAGGGATCGCGAGCACCCATTCCATCGTCGCCACCGCGAGCTTCGCGACGTGTCGCACCAGCGACGAGGATCGCTCCCGGCCCGTCCCAGGTCAGACCGACAGGCATGTGCGACACCCATGCGTGACAGGGATGTGCAGCCGTGAGGCGCGCTTCGCCCCCAATCGGGAGAAAAGCTTTCGGTTTCAGGAACTTAGCATGGGATAGCTGGGGCGCCAGGATTCTAAGCTAAGCAGTAACCACCAGCTAAGTCATTGAAGCTGCGTACCTTCCTGCTGCACGGAATATGCGTGTGTAGCACCTTTGTGCGACACCCCGCAAGGCCGATGCCGCGCGGCTTCTCCGGTTCGATTGAGCCTCATGTTTCCGCGTCAGGGGGTGAGTTGATCTCAGCCGCTTCGGACCAGCCCGCATTTGACCCAGGGTGACCATAAAACGGCCGCGGATGTCGCTGATGGCGTTCCGCCTCATATCCAGCCCGACAGGGAGGCAGAGTCCTTTGAGCGCCGGCTTCATCACCACCGCGATCATCCTGGTCGTCGGTTATGTCATCCTCTCCAAGGTCATTGGCCTTGCCTTTCGCCTCGTCATCCCCGTGGTCCTGATCCTGGTCTTGGGTGGTGCCGGCGCCCTCTCGGGCCTCCTGCCGGATCACGCACCGGAGCGTTATCCAGAAGATCAATCGGTGCCGTATACCCGAGCACAGGAGCATCCCGGCGACATTGGCGACCTCCGCCTGCGCGATCTTGCCGACATGGCGGTGGGTGCCGCCCGATCTGTCCTACAGGGGATGCTGACCCTTCTCGATGGTACCGCCGGGCATGGCGCCAAGCCGGAACCGCGCTGGGTCGACCAGCGGCAGCCCCGGCATGGCGAGGTCTATGAGGCACCATCCGATTTCGACGATGTCCCGCACCACGGGGGAGGACGGCGGGGCTGGTAGGCGTCTTCCGATAGGCCTCCTCTTCGACCAAACCTTGCCCGGACGGCTAGAAAAGTGCGGTGGATGGATCAAGCCCCCGGTTGGAGCGGGATCCCTGCATAGGCCGCCTCGAGGATTGCCTGGTAATCCGCCTCGCTGGCCGGACGAGGATTGGTCGCGGAGGAGTGATCCTCAGTCGCGCTTTTTGCGATCAGGGCAAAGCTGTCTCGCGGCACCCCCATCTCAGCCAGCGTTGCCGGCATGCCGAGCCGCGAGTTGAGACTGCGGACATAATCCGCCAGATCCACGCCATCGTTGTGGCCCAACCGGTGGCGGATCGTAGCGTATTTTGCCTCGGCATGGCTCCTGTTGAACTCAAGCACGTAGGGCAGCAGCACCGCATTGAGGGTGCCATGATGCAGCGACACCTGCTTCAGACCTCCGAGAGGATGCGAGAGGGCATGGACGGCGCCCAGGCCCTTCTGAAACGTCAGGCCTCCCTCAAGCGCGGCCATCATCATCTCATGCCGGGCCGTGCGATCCGACCCCTGGGCCACCGCCCGTCCGATATTGCCGACGGCACGAACCAGACCGTCGAGCGCAATGGCCTCTGCCGGTGGGTTGAAGCGTGGGCTGAGGAAGGTCTCGATGCAATGGGTGATCGCGTCCATTCCGGTCGCCGCCGTCAAGGACGGGGGCAGCCCAAGCGTGAGATCCGGATCGCAGATGGCGCGCTTCGGGATGAGATGGGGAGAGATAAATCCGAGCTTTCGGCCGTCCTCCAAGGTGATCAGGGCCGCCCGCCCGACCTCGCTGCCTGTCCCGGCCGTGGTTGGAATGGCGATGAGCGGGGCCACGGCCGCGGAGATCTTAGGAATTCCGCCTAAAATCGCCGCATACTGCTCCAAGGGTCCATCGTGGGTCGACAGAAGAGCCACACCCTTGGCCAGATCAATCGGGGAGCCGCCCCCGATGGCAATCAGGCCATCGCAGCCATGAGAACGGTAGAGATCCAGCGCAGCCATCACTGCGCCCTCCGTAGGATTCGTGGGCGTATCGGCGAAGACCGGAATGTGCTGCCCTGCAGAGAGAACATCTATCAGGCGATCGACTAGGCCGACGCGCGCGATTCCCGCATCGGTGACAATGAGGGGTGTCCTGATCCCAAGCTCCCGCATATCGTTGCCGACGTCCGACAGGGCGCCAGCCTGGAACCGAATGGTGGTCAAATAGGAGATCAAAGACATCCCTGCTCCTCCGTCCCGGTTGCGTTGGGTGCGTCCGCAAGCAACATTCTGCCGCAGCGCCCCTGCTTCAGGTCCAGCATCACGCGAAAGCGCCTACCAGATCAATCCACTTTGGTTCGAGGCGACATTTCACGTGGAGCTACTTGAATCCCTCTCAATGTCCCAACATCGGCGTTAGGTTGCACCTGTATCTGCTGGCCGAACGCCGCGACCGATCCGGCAATTCTCCATGTGAGCTGCCTGACGCCCTCGGCAGCGGCCGAGGTCCTCTGGTAGAGTTTGCTTGGCTACACCTATTCAAGCACTATGTTTCGAATCCTGCCGAGCATCCGCTCAACACCCCAGAGAGAACAGCGGCATGCCGATCACCGATGCTTTTGCCCCTCATCTGTTCAACGGCCAAACCGCTTTGATCACGGGCGGCACAAGCGGAATCGGGCTTGCCTGCGCTAAGGCCTTCCGAGACCTAGGTGCCAACGTCACGGCGACGGGAGCGAGTGAGGCCGAGCGGATGCGGGCGGCAGGCGACGAGGCCAATGCAGGGATCTCGTTTGCGATTCTCGACGTCCGTGACGGTCCGTCGATTGTCCACCTGCTCACGCAGTTCAACCGCCTGGACATCCTGATCAACGCCGCGGGCGTCATTCGCCGCGACCTGGAGCACGACCCAGAGGTCTTCGCAGACGTCATCTCAGTCAACCTGACCGGCGCCATGCGGGTCTGCTCCGCCGCGAAGGCAAGGCTGTGCGAAACCAGGGGCTCCGTGGTCAATGTCGCGTCCATGCTCACCTTCTTCGGCGGCCCCCGGGTTCCGGCCTACAGCGCTTCGAAGGGTGGCGTCGGTCAATTGACCAAGAGCCTCGCCGCCGCATGGGCGGCCGACGGCATCCGCGTCAATGCCGTTGCACCGGGCTGGATTGCGACGCCTCTCACGCAGGCTCTGCAGGATGACCCGGAGCGCAGCGCCCCGATTCTGTCCCGCACTCCCATGGGCCGCTGGGGCGCACCGGAGGAAGTGGCCGGAGGCGCCGTCTTCCTGGCCTCGCCCGCGGCTCGGTTCGTGACAGGCGCCATCCTGGCCATCGATGGCGGCTATCTGACTGTTTGACCACAACTCGCCTCAGAGGAGCAGATCCCATGTCCAGCCCAGAGCCCACCTCCCCCGGCACCCCCATGAACGACAAGTGGGTGCCCTACCGGCATCCGCAGCCGAAAGACTCCCCGCCCGAGCTCGTGATTCCGAACGCCATCCCGAACGACGAACGGATCTGGGTTCCTGTGGAGGAGAATGTATGGTTCCGACCGCTGCTGCTTGCGGCCTCACGCGGGTACTGGATGAACCTGCTGCGGGTTCGGAAGTCGGGCGTGCTCTCACGCCATCGCCATCCCCAACCGGTGCATGCCTTCGTGCTGAAGGGAGAATGGCGGTACCTGGAGCATGACTGGATTGCCACCGAGGGCTCCTATGCCTACGAGGCCCCCGGCGAGACGCATACGCTGGTCGTCGATCCGCACGTCGAGGAGATGATCACCCTGTTCCAGGTGAACGGAGCCATGATCTACGTCGATCCGGACGGCAATGCGACCGGCTTCGACGACGTCTTCACGCGAATCGAGAAGTGCCGGGCGCATTATGCGAAGAACGGACTCGGAGCCGACTACATCGATCAGTTCATCCGTTGACGGCAATTTGTGCAGGTTGCGATCACCTGATCGTCAGCCCTGCCGTGGCATTGCAGTCTTTCTGGAGCGCAGCGCCATGAGCAGCACCGGCGCGAGCCAGATGAGCAGCGTTGCGACCCCGAGCGCACCTGAGATCGGCCGCTCGAAGAAGGCAAGATAGCTGCCATCCGATTTGATCATGGACGTCACGAAATTCTCCTCAAGCATCGGGCCGAGCACGATGCCGAGGATGCAGGGAGCGACGGGAATATCGTTCTCCTCCATCAGAAAACCGAGCACGCCGAACACCAGCATCACGGCCACACCGAAGGCGGAGTTGTTGATCGCAAAGGCCCCCACAATGCAGAACATGAGAATGCACGGCATCAGGATCTCGCGTGGAATGCGCAGAATGGTCCGGGCACCTTTGATGGCGGCCCACCCCAAGGGCAGCATCACCAGGTTGGCGAGGATGAAGATGATGAAGACCGCATAGATGTACTCGGGATTGTTCAGAAAGATCGTCGGACCCGGGTTCATGTTCTTCAGGTAGAGCACGCCGATGACAATGGCCGTGATGCTGTCGCCAGGGATGCCGAAGACGAGCGCCGGAACCCAGGCGCCTGCAAGTGCGGCATTGTTCGAGGATGTACTCTCGATGATTCCTTCTACGTGCCCTTTTCCGAACTTCTCGGGAGTGCGGGACATTTTCTTGCTGACCGCGTAACTGACCCAGGCTGCGATGTCGGCCCCCGCCCCCGGCAGCGCGCCGATGATCGTACCCAGCACATTGCCGCGCAGCTGCTGCGGCCAGTACTGCACCATCATCCGCCCCCAGCCTCGAAAGAGATTACCAATCACGGCCTGCGGCACGGTCTGGACGCTATGGGAGATGGCAAACCGAAAGACCTCGGACACGGCGAACAGGCCAATCATCGCCGCAATGAAGTTCACGCCTCCGGTGAGCTCGGCGTTTCCGAAGGTGAAGCGGGGCACGCCGGCTGGATTGTTCAGCCCGATGGTCGAAACAAACAGGCCGATGAACAGGCTCACGAGCCCCTTCACCGGCGTTCCTGTCCCGATGAACACCGCACAGGTCAACCCGAGCAGTGCCATCCAAAAATACTCGAAGGAGCTGAACTGCAAGGCGACCTCGGCGAGAGCCGGGGCGGACAGGATCAGCACGAATGTGCCGAATAATCCTCCAATGGCCGAGAAGAGCAGGTTAGCGCCAAGGGCGATCTCCCCCTCACCGTTGCGAGTCATCATGTAGGCTTCGTCTGTGTAGGCCGCCGACGCGGGCGTTCCCGGGATGCGCAGCAGCGTGCCGGGGATGTCGCCGGCGAAGATGGCCATGGCAGAGCAGGTCACCATGGCGCCCACCGCCGGAACAGGATCCATGAAGAAGGTCACTGGCACCAGGAGCGCGATCGCCATCGTGGCAGTCAGGCCGGGAATTGCGCCGACCACGAGCCCGAACAGGGCTGCAAGAAAGATGGTCACCAGCACCGCCGGCTGGAACACGAGGCCGAAAGCAGTCTGGATTGCACTCATGACATCATCAGGGTCAGGGCCCAAGGAGCCCGAGTGGAAGGGGGACGCGCAGCAATCCAACAAAGGTCTGCTGAATCAGGACGGTTGCGGCGACCGCCACGGCCGCTGCTATCCACCAGCGGACCCCCATCATCAGCAGAAACACCAGCAGGATAGCGATGGATGTCGGGACGAAACCGAGTGCCGGCGCAGCCACGATATAGGCCAGGATCAAGGCGAAGATCACGACAAGCCTGACCCAAGCATGGTGGGTCTGAGCCCAATCGCTCCAGGCCACAGCACCCTCCCAGTGCCGAAAGCCCGAGGCAATCAGCACGACGCCGCAGCCTGCAAGCCCCATGGCGACGAGCACCGGAAAGACGGCCGCACCGTACTCCTGTCCTGGAATGGCCGGAAGTGTCCTCGCATAGGCGAACATCGCGATCGCGAACGCGAGGAGCACGGCTCCGATGATGGCATCGTTGATGCGCATCGAGGTCGGCCGGACTACTTCGCCAACCCAACCTTTTTCATGACCGCCCCGAGGTCCTCATCACTCTTCTTCCAGAACGCGAGGAACTCCTCGCCCGCCGCGAACTTCACGCCGAAGCCGCGCTGGCTCATGAAGTCGTTGTACTCCTTGCCCTTGTAGATCTTGTCCAGGGCGTCAGCGAGCCGCTTCGTGACATCCGCAGGCATGTCCTTCGGCCCGACGATGCCGCGCCACGCGCCGATAGCCCACTGGCTGCCGGTCTGCTCCGCAAGCGTGGGAACGTTCGGGAAGGTCGGATTGCGCTCGGGGTTCATGATGGCAATGCTCTTTACGCGGCCGGCATCGATGAGAGAGCGCGCCTCCGGGAGCGAGCAGGGAATGATCTCGACACCGCCTGCGACGAGATCCTGAAGTCCGGGCGCGGCCCCCTGGCTTGGCACCCAGCGGACAGTGCTGGGATCGATTTTGGCGCTGTCGAGCATGCCGGCGATTGCCAGGTGCCAGATGCCACCCTGTCCTGTCCCCGACGCCTTGAACTTGCCTGGGTTTTTCTTGATATCCTCCAGCAGATCGTTGACGGTCTTGTAAGGTGCGTCGGCGCGCACCTGAACGCCTGCCGGATCAAGATTCATCAAAGCGATCGGCGTGTAGTCCTTGTAATCGCGCTGGGTAAGCCCCTGCCAATGCAACATGCCGATCTCGACCGTCGCCAGCCCCAGGGTGTAGCCATCCGGCGCGGCCGCCGCGATAGCTTCATGTCCTACGACACCGCTACCCCCGGTTCTGTTGACGACGTTGACTGGCTGGCCAAGCTCCTTCTCGAGCAGGGAGCCGATGATGCGGGCGGTTGCATCCGTGCCGCCGCCGGCAGCCCAGGGAACGATGATGGTGATCGGTCGCTCAGGATAGGCGGCCCACGCATACCCGGCAACCGAGACCAGCGAAACGGCAGCAACGGCCAGTGTCTTCAGGAAACCACGACGCAGCATTCTTTCCTCCCGATGCGCCGGCTCCTCGTTTTCCTGGAGCCGGTCTTTGGCTTAGGTTGAGTCACGAAAACAGTATTGGCAAGCCTTACATGCCTTCCACTTCACGATTACCTGATGTCCTGTGGCATCTCCCTGCAAAAATCCTATCGGACAAGAAGCGCGCTCCCGTACAGCCCGAAACCGAAGACGATGTGGCCGGCAATGTTTAGCACCCTGATCTGTTTGGCGTTGGACCGTCTCGAGGCGGCAATGCCCGCTCCCATGCCGGGCTGGAGCAGAAACCATCCGGCTCCCACGGTAATGATGCCCACGGCGAGTGCCGGAGCCAAAGTTGGCGCTGATGCCCAGTCCTGGCGCGTGAACACCAGGAGGGCACCGGCATAGACGATGCCGATAGCATAGTGACCAATCCAGCCGACCGCACGCTCGAAAGGATAGGCCTGCGCGAGCGTGATATCGTTGTGGAAGACTTTGGCTTTGGTCAGGTGGCAGAACCAGCGTCCCACCAGCCCCCAGTTCGGCGCAGGCACCTTAAAGAACCGCTGCAGGAGCAGAGCCCAGAGATCGAGCAGCGCCGTTGCGCCAACTCCGATGAGGACTGCTCGGCTGAGAAATTCAATCATCTGTTCAGGTTCCCTCCTGCTATCTGCTCGAACACAGAGCGCCTTTAGGGCATGTACTGGCCGCCATTCACCTCCATCACCTGCCCTGTGACGTAGCCGCTGAGCCGGTCAGAGGCGAGATAAAGAAAGGCGCCGATGCAATCCTCTGGTGTGCCGAGACGATCCATGGGAATGGTGGCCTGCATGGCAGCAAGCTGCTCCGGAGTCGAATAGCGTTCGTGGAACGGGGTCATAATGACGCCGGGTGAAACTGCGTTGACCCGGATGCCGTCCTTGACCAGTTCCTTGGCCCAACCCCGCGTGGCTACTGAGATGAACCCCTTGGCCGCGGCATAGATGACCGAGCCCGGCCCTCCGCCGTGTCGGGCTGCAATCGACGACACATTGATGATGGAGCCGCCGCCCTGCGCCCTCATGTGCGAAACGCCCTCGCGAACGAAGCGCACGACCTGCTCGACGTTCAGTGCAAGAACGGCATTCACGTACTCGTCCGAGTAATCCTTGATCGGCGTCCGCCCAACGAGGCCGCCGGCATTGTTGACGAGAACGTCGAGCCGGCCGAAATGCTCAACAGTCTTGGCCACGACCCGCGCCGCTGCCTCGGGTTCGGTGACGTCCGCTTGAACCAGGAACGCCTCCCCGCCAGCTGCCCTTACCTCTTCGGCAACCTGCCGAGCCGGATCTTCGCTGGCATTGAAATGGATCGCCACGCGCGCCTTGTTGTGGCCGAACGCGACTGCGGCCGCTGCTCCGATACCGGTGCTCGCGCCGGTGATGAGGATGACCTTTCCACCAAGGTCGGGAATGGCGGGATAGATTTCAGGAGCGGTCACTACGGGAACTCCGATCACGAGTTAAGAAAGGAAAGGCCGACAGGCTTCTGTAGCGAGGGGAGCTCACTTCAGAAACTCCGGCGAGACAAGACTGGGCACGAAGAGTGCGACCTGCGGCCAGACGATGAGGAGAGCCAAGACTAGGAACATCGGGACGAGCATGATCATAGTATCCTTGAGCGCCTGCCGCATCCGAATCCCGGCGACCGAGCATGCAATCATCAGGCAGAGGCCATAGGGTGGCGTGACCAGTCCAAAGGCAAGCGACACGATGCCGATCATGGCGAAGTGAACTGGGTCGAGGCCGGCGGAGCGCGCCAGCGGCTCCAGGATCGTTCCCACAATAATGATGGCGGGAATGGCATCGAGAAAGCACCCGACGACGAGAAACACGAATGCAATGAAGAAGCCGGTTCCAATCGGCCCAAGCTCCCAGGCCGAAACACCAGACAAGATGGCCTTAGGGATCTGGTAATATGCAAGCAACCAGCCAAAGGCGCTCGCCGTGCCGACACAGAAAAGCGTTATCCCGGCGAACTTGCCCGTGTCCACGAGCGCTTCCCGGAACGCTGAAGAGTCCATTTCCCGATAGATAAAAATGGACAGGAAGCCGGCGTAAAGCACCGCGATGCAGGCCGACTCCGTCGCCGTAAACCAGCCGAAGATCTTCCCACCGATGATGATGATTGGCGTCATCAAGGCAGGAACCGAAGCCAGTATGGACTTGAAGAAGGTCCTCCAGCTGTCACGCGGATAGGTCGGGTAGCCCTTGAGAGTTGCATAGGCATGGACCGTCGCCATCTGGGCGAGAGCGATCAGCAGACCGGGTATCACTCCCGCGAGGAAGAGCGCGCCGATGGAAACCGTCAACACACCGCCCCAGACGATCATCAGGATCGACGGCGGGATGATAACGGCCAGAACCGCTGAGACGGCAGTGATCGCGACGGAGAACGAGTCATCGTAGCCTTCCCGGCGCTGAGCCTCGATAAAGATCTTCGACTGGCTTGCTGCGTCCGCAGTCGAAGAGCCCGAAATGCCCGCAAAGAAGAAGGAAAGCACCACGTTGATCTGCGCCAATCCTCCGGGGAAGTGCCCGACCATGGACCGGGACAGCTTCATAAGCCTCTCCGTGATGCCGCCGACATTCATCAGGTTCGCAGTCAGCAGGAAGAATGGGACGGCCAGAAGGATGAAGGAGTTGTACGCGTTGAAGGTCTCCTGCACGAGGGTCATGGCGGAAAGCCGAGGCTCAATAATCAGGATCGGCAGACAGGCCAGCGCCAATGCGAAAGCAATCGGAACGCGGAGCAACATCAATCCGAAGAAGATGCCGAACAGGACGAGTGCCGCTTGGCCGGGGGAAAGCATAGCGCCGGTCATCAGAGGGCCCCCTCCGGGGTCGGGATAGGGTCTGCCGGCGGCAGAGTTCCCCGGCCGAGCAGCACATTCAGTTCATCCCACATCTGCTCGCCAAGAAAGACAAGCCAAGTGATACCGGTGATCGGCCAAGCAATATGGATGACCCAGAGCGGCAGTTCGGCCAGTTCGGAGATCCGGTACCACGCAAATTGCGTGAACTCGATGCCGGACCAAATGAAAACGAGCGCAACGATGAGCACGCAGACTCGGGCGATCAACCGCACGGCGGCCTCTGGACGCGGCGACAGCCGTGGCCAGACATCAACTTCGAAATGAGAGCTCTCGCGGACGCCGATCATAGCGCCTATCATTACCGTCCAGACCAGCAGGAAACGCGCCATTTCCTCGGTCCAGATGTAATGCGGGATGACCGAGGTGAAGCGTGAAAAGACCTGCAATGTAACTGGAATGACCAGGACCGCAGTGGAAATCGCCACGAGCCAGGACAAAAACAGGCTGTACCACGCGGTAATTCTACGCCACGTGCTGCGCCGTTCGGGCATTGGTATTGCCATATGCTCCTCAATCCTTGAGAAGGCACGGTCAGGGATTGCTCCCTGACCGTGTCACGAAGCGCGGCGCACTACTCGATGCTGTTGATCTCTGCCAGGATCTTGTCAGCCTCGATCTCCTTGGCATAGGCCGCCAGAACGGGATCGACGAGTTTCTTCATGGCATCACGATCCTTGAAGGTGACCTGCTTCAGCTTACCGGCCTTCTCCAGGGCATCGAGCTTTGCCGCATCCTCGCTCGATTCGATGGTCCGGCCGTGCGCGCCGGCCTCCTTGCCGGACTTGATCACGCAGGACTGCAATTCGGCGGGCAGGTTGCGAAATGTCTTGCCGGAAAACGCCAGCGGCCGGATCGTGATGGCGTGCTTGGTCATCGCCAGGTTAGGCGCCACCTCGAAGAACTTCATTTGCTCAACGCCGGCAGCTTCGTTCTCGCCCGCGGCGATCACGCCGTTCTGGATCGCGTTGTAAACCTCGTTATAGGCAATGACGGTTGGCGACATGCCGACCGCAGCAAATGTGCGGCTCCAGATTGGGGCGCCCTGGACCCGGATCTTGAGGCTCTTAATCTCTTCCAGATTGGCAACCGGCTTATTGACGAAGATATTGCGGGTGCCGCCGCCGGCATAGCCGATCAGCATGACGTCGGCACGTTTGGCGATCTCGTCCGCGATCGGCTTGAACAGGTCCCGGTCGAGCACCTTATTCCAATGAGCAAGGTCGCGGAACAGAAACGGCGCATCAATGAAGGGAGCGGCTTTCGAGAAGGTCGACATATGTGCCGGCGAGACAATCGCGAAATCGACCGCGCGTCCTTGCGACATGTATTCGAAATACTGCTTCTCCAGGCCGAGTTCGCTATTCTTGTGCAGGATGATATTGAGCGGCTTACCGTAGCAGGACTGTACGAGTTCCCCGAACTTGGCCAACGATTTGGTGAAGGCATGGTCGTCGTTGAACTGGGACGCGCCGTGGAGCTCGATTGCCTGCTGAGCGGACACTCCTGAAGGGCCGATAGCCAACCCGAGCCCGAACAAACCGGTAGCGAGTATCTTCCTCATATCCGTATCCTCCCTGGTGACCCTCTGGCGAGGCCAAAGTACGATACTGTAGGCCAGCATCGTTATTTTCAATACTTATTCAGTATATTGCAATAGTCACCTCCGTTTATGCCAACATTTGATTTATTATCTCTCAGTAAGATGTCACGATTTCTATGTCTTACTTGACAACAACCCAATCTACCCTGAGGCATCGAGCGCCCAGGGGTAATGGCCGTGCAGGCCGTGCGTTTTCAGTATCGGACGCCCTCCCGTCGTGCAGGCTTCAGTCCTCAGCCCAAGTTCTTGCTCCCGTTGAGTTGTGTCAGAACATCCGTCAGATGCGGTATGTGCTTGCCGCTGTGGCCCATTGCACTGGCGATGGTGAGCGTCTGCAGAACGGCAGGGCCTATAAGCCCCGTCGCCTTCGCGTCATTCACCATTGCAATGAAGTAGGCGAGATCCTTGCGGGCGTTGCCGATGGCAAACTGCAAACGGGTCGGGTCGCCCTCGAGCACGTAAGGCATGATCATCTGAAACATCGCGCTGTTCGCGCCACCGGCCGAGACTAAGTCATACAGAGCCTTCGGATCGGCGCCCGTCGCGCGGGCCACCGCCACCGCCTCCGCTACGACGCTCGCGTGGCTCATCGCGATAAAGTTGTTAATCAGTTTGATCTTGTGCCCTGCGCCCACCTCCCCCACATGGAAGACGTTCTCTGCGAAGCACTTGAGGACGGGAAGGATCTCGTCGAAGAGCGTCGGACTTGCCCCCACGATGACGTTGAGACGCCCCTCCTCGGCTTCCTTCGGCGTACGGGTGAGCGGCGCATCGGCGAAACGAAAACCTCTCGCTTGATAATCAGCCGCGATCTTAACCGTCGAGATGGGATTGGCCGTGGAGGTATCGACGTGGATCAGCCCCTCTCGAGCGCCAGAAAGAATGCCATTCTCCCCGTAGACGAGACCTTCGACATCATTGGATGTCGGCAAGCAGGTGAAGATGATCTCGGACGCGGCAGCTACCTCGCGCGGTGTATCCACCTCCGTTGCGCCACGGGCAACTAGGTCATCCACCCGTTCACGGCTGCGATTGGCCACAACAGTAAGCCTGTGGCCCTTCTCGATGAGGTTCTTGGCCATGCCATGGCCCATGAGGCCGGTCCCGATGAAGCCGATACTGGCCATATTCATCCTCCCTGTTTCGTAGCTCGCACCCAGTTCCTTAGATGAGGCCCGGCACTTCAAGGTCTAAGCCTTGATTCCGACGGGGCATTTGATGCAGTCTTCAGAAAAGGGCCTGGAGATCCCCGTCAACGGCAATGGCCTGCCCTGAAATCGTACGCCCGAGTGGCGAGCACAGAAAGACGATCTGGTCGGCAAGCTGCTGTGCCGTTACGTATTCCCTCAAGGATGTGTTCGCGAGCGCCCGCCGCTCCATCTCATCGAACGATACACCGAGCTGCTGGGCCTTGGCCTCAAGTACCCGGCGCTGGCGGTCGCCGGCGACGACCCCGGGTAGGATCGCGTTCACGCGGATGCCGTCCTCGCCCAGTTCCCGAGAGAGGGACTTCGTAAAGCCGATCACGGCCCACTTGGCAGCGGCGTATGGGGAGCGCAGGGGGAAACCAAACCGGCCTGCGGCGGATGACAGATTCACGATTGAGGCATTCTGGCTTTGCCTCAGGTGGGGCACTGCAAGACGCGTGCAATTGAACTGCCCGGTGATGCAGACCTCGAGGCAGCGGTCCCAGTCCTCCGGGTTGATTTCCTCAACCCGGGCCGTCGGCCCTGCGATGCCGGCATTGTTGACGAGGACATCCAGCCCGCCGAGAACTCCCAGAGCCTCCTCGAAAATCCGAGTGACATCAGCTCGTTTCGCCACATCGCCATAGGTGGAGGTCAGGTCCGGATCGGTCGCGGTCGCCTCCTGGAGAGCGGCGCGGTCCACGTCGCAGACATGCACGCGCGCGCCCTCACGGTTGAAGGTACGGGCAATCTCAAGTCCGATGCCAGCAGCGCCAGCCGTCACCAACACACGCAACCCGGCGATGTTGAGATCCATCTTCGTTGTCTCCATCCCTAAAGCGGGTCCCCAGCACTCGGCGCCCGATTATCTTGTGATGTTCGAGAGCTGGGGCGCCGGCCTACTCCAGCAGACGTCCGGTGCTCTCGATGAAACAGGCCGCGCCTTCAATGTCGTCGACGAGCGCCTGGCGTGCGGCAGCTCCGTCACCAGCCTTCACCGCAGCGACTAGACGACGGTGATGTCCGGCTGCGCCGCCCGTTTGCAACCGTTCGGGCGAGGCCTTGAGGTCGAAATTCAGAACTGGCCCGATTTTTAGCCAGAGACCCTCGATGATTCCCACGAGGGTCGGCAGACGGGTCGCCTGGTAGACGGCGAAGTGGAGCTCCTTGTTGGCCCGGACAGCTCGATCTGCATGAGGATCGGAGCTTCGGGCCTCAGCGAGGAACGCCTCTTCGAACTGCCGCATGGCGGCGAGGTCGGATTCCGCACGGCTTCTTGCTGCCTGCTCCGCCGCGAAGCCCTCGACCGCGAGTCTCACGGTCGTCAGTTCCCGGAAGCGTGCGAGGTTCATCAGCGGGACGCGCACCGCACGATTCGGCAGCACCTCCAGAGACTGGTCGGCAACAAGCCGCGAGACCGCCTCCCGCACCGGCATCATCGAGACGCCGAGGGTTTCGGCCACGCTGCGCAGGGACATCTTCTGCCCGGGGGCGAGCTCACCGCTCATCAGCAACTCACGTAGTTCGGTATGGACGCGTTCGCCTAGGGTAACGCGTTCCAGCCGGCCGATCTGGGCGATGGCCGACGGAGTCTTGGTGGGGCGGGGGCTCGACAAGTTGCTCATTTTCCGACAGTCTAACTGTGATCACAGATCGCGGCAAGTAATGCGACAGCATCATGGGAGGGAGGAAACGGCCATGGCACATTCTGATGACTTGACCCGTCGTATGCTTCTGAAGGGAGCGGCCGGTGCGACCGCGCTCGCAGGCCTCGGGATGCCTGCAATCGTCAAGGCGCAATCTGACGTGATCCGGATCGGGCACCTCACGCCCGTTACCGGCTTCCTGGGACCGCTAGGCGAGTTCGCCCAGATGGGCGTGAAACTCGCCGCAGAGGAAATCAACGCCGCCGGTGGCGTCCTGGGCCGCAAGGTCGAGCTCGTGATCGAGGATTCGGTGAACCCGCAGACCGCCTCTGCCAAGGCCGAGCGCCTGATCGAGCGCGACAAGGTCGCGATGATCATCGGCGAAATCTCTTCCGCCTCGGCCCTGGCCATCGGTCAGGTGGCCAACAGGACCAAGACGGTTTTCATCAACACCGGCGCCAATTCCGACGCCCTGCGCGGAGCGAGCTGCAATCCTTTCATGTTCCACATCGAGGCTGCGAACTCGATGATGGTCACGGCGGTTGGCACGTACCTGAAGACCGAGAACATGATCAAGGGCAAGAAGTGGTACTCCCTCACGGCGGATTATGCCTTCGGCCATGATCTCTTCCGGGTCGCCAAGAAATTCGTGACCGAGAACGGCGGCGAGTTCATCGGCGAGGAGCTCGTCCCCACCGATGCCACCGACTTCAGTCCCTACCTCCTCAAGATCCGGCAGGCCCAGCCGGATATCGTCGCGTCGAATCTCGCCGGCAACCAGATCACGAACTTCATCAAGCAGTATGCCGAATACGGCCTCCAGTTCCCGATCACCGGCTTCGGCTTCGACACGGCGGTAGCCTGGGGCGCCGGCAAGGGAAATTTCTCTGGCATCTGGCCGCTGATCTGGCACCACATGGTCGATACGCCATCGTCGAAGAAGTTCGTCGAGGCCTTCACCAAGAAATACGGCAAACCGCCTGAGAACCAGTGCTGGGGCGACTATAACTCCCTTAAAATCGTCGCGCAGTCCTTCACCGAGATTAAAGCGGCCGACCCGCAAAAGCTCGCCGAGCACCTGCGAAAGGGTGCGAAATTTGACATTCTGAAGAGCCGCGAAGGCTATTTCCGGGCCTACGACAACCAGATGGTCCAGGAAATGTATGCCGTCCGTGCGAAGGATTCGGACAAGATGAAGGATCAGTGGGATATCTATGACCCGCTGGGCTCCGTCCCTAGCCCGAACGAGGATCTTGAGGTTCTGGCACCCCCGAAGGACGGAACCTGCAAGATGCAGGCGTGACGCCTCAAACATTGGTCAGGCCGGACGGTTGACCGCCGATCCGGCCGCCAGAAAGCACGGCATTCTGTTTCCCCTCAGTTCCGGCTCCTCGCGGGAGGACGCCTCCAATGACTGGAAAGGGAGTCTCGCGTGGCGTTCGTCTTTCTTCTTGAGCAGGTGCTGAATGGCCTTTTGGTGGGTGCTTACTATCTGCTGATCGCCCTTGGCCTGTCGCTGATCTTCTCGCTGGGCGGAATCGTGAATCTGTCCCACGGCGCGTTCTATGCGGTCGGTGCCTATCTTGCCGTAACGCTGACATCCAGGATTGGATTTGCAGGCGCGTTTGTTGCGTCTCCCTTGCTCGTCGCGCTCTTGGGCGTTGTCATTGAGCGCCTGCTCTTTCGAAGGTTCTACCGCTCGGATCCCATTCTCAGCCTGCTTCTGACCTTTGGGCTTGCCATGATCATCGAGCAGAGCCTGCGGATAATTTTCGGGGCGGCTCCCCTGCCTTTTTCCATCCCGACGGCTCTCCGGGGACAGGTCTTCCTCGGCAGCTTCATCTATCCGCGCTACCGCCTCATCATCTTCGGAGTAGCGCTCGCAGCTGTCATCGCGACCTGGTTCCTGGTTTATCGCACCGCCTTTGGCCGTGTGGTGCGGGCAGGAGTGCAAAACCCTGACATGGTAGGAGCGCTCGGCATCTCGCTTCAGCCGTACATGACAGCCATCGCCGCGCTCGGCATCGGACTCGCAGGTCTCGCCGGAGTCCTGCTGGCCCCGATTTCGGGAGTGCACCCCGCCATGGGGGCGGAGATTCTGACAGCTGCCTTCGTTGTGGTGGTCATCGGTGGGCTAGGGTCATTTTGGGGCGTGATCGCCGCCGCCGCACTCGTAGGTGTAGTGCGCGGCCTCACGATCTACGTCTTCCCACCCGCCGGTGAAGCCTCAATGTACCTGCTGATGGCTCTCGTGCTGCTTCTGCGGCCACGCGGGTTGCTTGGCGAACGCATCCAGAAATTCGAGTAGATCGATGCGCACGAATTACTGGCCTCTCCTCGTCGCCGCGGCAACACTCATGCTGCTGCCCTTCATACTCGACCCCATCGGCCTGCCGCTTCGCTCGTCGATCGATGTGGTGGTATTCGCCATCGCCTGCCTCGGCCTGAACGTTCTGGTCGGCTACACCGGTCTCGTCTCCTTCGGACACGGCGTCTGGTTCGGGCTTGGGGCTTACGCGGCGGCCTTGAGCCAGCTCCACTGGTTTCCAGAGGGCATCGTTCTTCCGGCTCTCTTCGCCATCCTCTTCATCGCTGGAGCGTCGTCTATTCTCGGTGCGCTCATCCTGCGACGCCGAGGCGTCTACTTCTCCCTACTGACACTGGCATTGGCGGCCATGCTCTTCGCAGTCGCTTACCGCTGGACGGCGTTGACAGGTGGAGAGAGTGGGCTCGGCGGCGTAGTCCGTACCCGCGCGATCGGCCTCGATCTGAGTTCGGACTGGACCTACTACTGGTTCGTGGCGGCGGTGGCGTTTGTTGTCTGCTTTGCCCTGCTGCGCTTCCACAACTCGCCCGCCGGGAGCGTGCTGGTGGCGGTCCGGGAGAACGAGCAACGCGCCCGCTTTCTCGGCTATCCGACCAATCGCTACAAGCTTCTCGGATTCGTTGTGTCCGCCACGGTAGTGGGGATTGCAGGTATCCTTTCGGTCTTCAACCATCGCTTCGCCTCAGCCGAGCCCCTTTCTGTCGCCTTCTCTGGTGAGTTGATCGCGATGGTGGTGATTGGCGGAATGCGCAGTTTTCTCGGGCCGGCCCTGGGAGCGCTCTTCTACATTCTGTTCCGCGAGTTCCTGTCGATCTGGACCCCGCACTGGCTGCTCTATTTTGGCATCCTCTTCGTCGGGTTCATCGTCCTCTCGCCGACGGGACTGATCGGGATCGCACAGCGGGTCGCGACTCCATTCCGGGCCAAGGTCATAGAAGAGGCCGCCATGGCGGGTCGCACCCTGACTGACGAACCCCTGCCCTCGTTTCTTAAACCTGACGACCATGTGGATGGCATCATTCTCGAAGCCCATGGCATTACGAAGAGCTTTGGGGCTCTCAAGGCCGTTCAGTCGGTCAACATCGCCGTACGCGACCGTAGCCTCCATGCCCTGATCGGACCGAACGGTGCCGGAAAGACCACGGCCTTCAATCTGATCTCCGGGTACTATACGCCTGATGAAGGCGACATCCTCCTTCAAGGCCGCTCCATCGCCGGGCTTTCCCCTGAAGCGATCACGCAGGCCGGGATCGGACGCTCATTCCAGATCACGAACCTCTTTCCGGCCCTGACGGTCGAAGAGAATGTCCGCCTCGCCATACAGGCCCGCCACCCGCAGCGTTTCAATCCGTGGGCGGCCGCGCGATCAATCAAGCAGATCCAAACCGAAACTTCAGCGGTCATTCGCTATCTCGGCGTTGCCGGCATCGAGAAGGCCGAGGCGGGCGCCCTCTCCTATGGCGGGCAGCGCCTCCTGGACATGGGCCTGGCGCTTGCCACAAAACCTAGGGTACTGCTGCTCGACGAGCCGCTTGCGGGCCTTGCCGCCGCCGAGCGCCGGCGCATCGGCGACATCATCAAGCGCATTTCCGCGGACGTCCCGATGCTTCTAGTCGAGCACGACATCGACCGAGTGTTCCAGATCGCCGATGCCGTTACAGTGATGAATGCGGGCCAAGTGTTGGTTGACGGGACGGTGGAGGATGCACGCACCAGCCCGAAGGTGCAGGAGATCTATATCGGCTCCGGCGCGGCCACCGTTGCCGCGAAGCCTCGGCAGAGCGCCGCCGAAGCGGCGACTGTGCTCGCAGTGGAGAAGGTCAACACGTTCTACGGCAAGAGCCATGCGCTGACGGACGTGTCCTTCGACGTGCGTCAACATGAGATCGTCGCGCTTCTAGGCCGCAACGGTGCCGGCAAATCGACCCTGCTGAAGACCCTGATCGGTATTGCGCCGCCCGGCTCAGGCTCGATCAGGCTTGATGGCCAGGAGATCGCCGGCCGGCCCTCCGCCGAGATCGCGCGTTTGGGAATCGGCTACGTGCCGCAGGGACGTGGACTCTTTGCCGGCATGACTGTGGCTCAGAATCTTGAGCTCGGACGGCTCAAGCGAGAGACCGGCCATGGCGTCCGGTGGGATCTGGACAGGATCTTCGAGTACTTCCCGCGCATCCGTGAGAGGCTCGACACCCCGGCGGATTTCCTCTCCGGCGGCGAGCAGCAGATGGTGGCGGTCGCACGCGCCCTCTCGGGCGACGTGAAGGTGCTGCTTCTGGACGAGCCCTTCGAAGGTCTTGCTCCAACCATCATCGAGCAACTCTTCGAGAGTTTCGACAAGCTCCGCCATGAGGTTTCGATTATTATTGTCGACCATCACCTGGACCTCGCACTCGCCCTGTCCGACCGGACGGTCGCCCTTGAACGTGGGCGGGTGATCCATACCGGTCCATCGAAGGATTTGCGAGACGATCTTGCGCTCCGCCGCAAGGTCCTATGGCTGTGAGCCATGAGGGAGATCAAAGAATGCCGAGTGCTGCAATCATTGGTGCCGGGCTGATCGGCCGGTCTTGGGCAATCGTCTTTGCGCGGGCCGGCTGGGAGGTGCGCATCACCGACCCGATCCCTGAGACGCTTGAGAAGGCATCTGGCCTCGTCCGCGAGGGATTAGAGGACCTCGCAAGGCATGGCCTCGTAGCTAATCCTGAAAATGCGTCAGCTCACGTCGTCGCCGTATCCTCACTCGCGGAGGCTGTGACCGGAGCCGACCTCGTTCAGGAGAACGGCCCCGAGATCGCCGAGACCAAACGGCTCATCTTCACGGAGCTGGACCGGCTCGCGCCACCAGACTGCATTCTTGCCTCTTCGACCTCCGCGATTGTTGCGTCCCACTTCACCGAAGGGCTGTCGGGCCGCGCCCGGTGCCTCGTAGCCCATCCCGTCAACCCACCTCATCTCGTGCCAGTCGTCGAGCTGTGCGGAGCTCCCTGGACTGCGCCCGAGACAGTTTCTCGGGCGCGAACAATCTATGAGAGCGTCGAGCAGGTGCCTATTGTCGTAAACCGCGAGGTCGAGGGGTTCGTCCTGAATCGGCTCCAGGGTGCACTCTTGGCAGAGGCATTCCGGCTCGTCGGCGAGGGCGTGGTGAGCCCGCAGGATCTTGATAAGACGGTCAAGGACGGTCTCGGTTTGCGCTGGTCCTTCCTTGGCCCCTTTGGAACCATCGAGCTCAACGCGCCCGGTGGCATCGCGGATTACTGTGACCGCTATACAAGCTTCTACCGGCGTCTCTCAGAGGATGCCGCAAGGCCTCATGTCTGGGACAAGGAGAATGTGAGCCGCATACTGGAGACCTGGGGCGAAGCGCCTGGACCCGGTGAACTCGCACGGCGCTCTGCTTTGCGGGACAAACGCTTGGCAGCGTTGCAGGCCCACAAGAAATCGGAACCAGATCAGTAATGTCCCGAGAGGAACCAAGCCCATGGCCCGCAAAGTCATCATAACATGCGCCGTGACCGGCGCGATCCATACGCCCTCCATGTCTCCTCATCTTCCGATTACGCCTGAGGAGATCGCGGAGGCCGCCATCAGCGCCGCAGAAGCTGGGGCCGCGATCGTGCATCTTCACGCCCGTGACCCCAAGAACGGCAAGCCTGATCAGTCGCCCGAAGCCTTCGCCCCGTTCCTGCAGGTGGTGAAGCAGCGAAGTAATTGTGTCATCAACATCACGACGGGCGGTGCGCCGACCATGCTGGTGGAGGAGCGGGTGCGCCCTGCGGCTCATTACAAGCCCGAGGTCGCCTCCCTCAACATGGGCTCAATGAATTTTGGGCTTTACCCGATGCTCAACCGGTTCAAAGACTTCAAGTACGATTGGGAGAAACCGTACCTGGAAGGATCACATGACAGGATCTTCCGCAATACTTTCTCCGACATCGAGTACATCCTGACGACCTGTGCCGAGAATGGCACCCGCTTCGAGATCGAATGTTACGACATCGGCCATCTCTACACTCTCGCCCACTTCGTAGACCGTGGTCTCATCAAGACGCCTCTCTTTGTCCAAAGCGTGTTTGGTCTTCTAGGCGGCATTGGTCCGCACCCCGAGGATGTAGCGCATATGAAGCGCACGGCCGACCGGCTGTTCGGAGATGAATACCAATGGTCGGTGCTCGGTGCCGGCAAGAACCAGCTTCACATTGCGGCCCAGGCGGCGGCAATGGGGGGCAATGTCCGTGTTGGGCTGGAGGATTCGCTCTGGATCGGTCCGGGCAAGCTTGCCGAATCGAATGCGCAACAGGTGAAAGCCGCGCGCCAGATCATCGAGGGACTTGGACTGGAAGTCGCCACCCCTGACGACGCGCGCAATATGCTGTCACTCAAAGGGGGCGACCGCGTCAATTTTTAAGGATTGGTCCTCCTTTGCTTTGGGTCCCGTCGCCGTCCTTTTGGGCCCAAACGCATGTGGTTGCTTTCTGCGACGTGCGTCGACTCGCCGGGCGGGTTACAGCCCGCCTGCGGTTCAGGGTCATGATAGATGCTGCAGTCCCTTACAGACATCAGCGGAGGACGCTAGGTAGTACGGTGAGTAATAGACATCACTCCGGAGAGCCAGCTACGCCATGAGCCAATCGAAACCTGTCAGCTCTGTTTTCATTACAGGCGCGGGAGGCAATCTCGGACAGAAGCTGATCAGCCATCTCCTGGCGCGGGACTGGTGTGAACGGATCGTCGCGCTCGACCACATGATGCCACGGCGATCCGCGGTAGCGCATTCGGACCGGGTGGAATGGGTCACCGCTGATCTCACAGATCCATCCGAAACAGGGTGGCGCGAAGCTTTGGCTGGGGTTGATGCCGTGGTTCATTTCGCAGCCCAGAATCCTTATCCCGATGCGCCCTGGAGCGACGCCTGTGCGTCTTTCGACATGACGCTCAACGTGTTGGCCGCCGCCGCTCAGGCGGGAACGCACCGCGTTGTGTTAGCCTCGTCCAACCATGTGATGGGCCAATACAAGGACCCGCCCTTGGCCGATGGTCTGACCGCAGGTGCTCTGACGACTGCCTTGCCGCCAGGTCCGGGAACGCGCTGGTTCAACGGCCGTGAGATGGTGCAGGGCGTCGCCTACGCAGCGTCGAAACTGATGGGCGAGAGAGCCTGTCTCGCTGAGGCGCATCGCTCGGGAGGTGCCCTGACCAGCGTCTGCGTTCGGATCGGCTGGTGCCAGCCGGGGGAGAACAGACCAGAGACAATCAACACATCTGGCCTGCCCGGCGCAGAGGAGAGCACAGGTCCTGACACCGAACGCGACCTGCGGTGGTTTCGCAACATGTGGCTCTCAAACCCGGACTTCGTGGCCGTGATCGAGCGGGCGCTTCTCGCGGAGGGGAAAACCTGGCCGCAGCCCAGCATCGTGGTCAACGGCATGTCGGCCAACCGGAACATGCCGTGGGACATCGAAACCTCCCGGCAGCTCATCGGCTACGAGCCGCAGGACGATGTCTGGGAGCACATCGCCTGAGGCTGTAGAGGCCCTTCGATGACAACGCATTGAGGTAGGAAAGCTTGGAAATGGAACAGGCGCTGTCTTCCGAAGTCTTCGCTGCCCTGACGGCTGTTGATACGCCGACGGTGTGCAACGCCATCGAGCTCGTCCTGGGCCGCCGGACGGCGGAGGGCTTCACGATCCGGCCGGTTCTCGCTGCCCATCCCAATCTGCCTGCCATCGTAGGCTACGCCCGCACGGCGCTGATCCTTAGCTCGCTGCCAAGCGAAGACTCACCTGATGCTGTGAGGGCTCGCCGGATCGCCTACTACAGGTATGTCGCAGCCCACCCCGGCCCAGCCGTCGTCGTTCTGCAGGATATTGATCCCCGTCCCGGGCTTGGTGCGTTCTGGGGTGAGGTCAACGTAGCGATCCATAAAGGTCTGGGAGCTCGGGGCGTTCTGACCAACGGCTCGATGCGCGACCTCGGCGCCGTCGACCCCGGGTTTCAGATTCTGGCTGGCTCGCTCAGCCCGAGCCATGCCTTTGTCCGAATCGAGGAGTTTGAGTGTCCGGTGGAGGTCTTCGGCTTGAGGGTTAAACCCAATGATCTCGTTCACGCCGACCGCCATGGCGCTGTCATCATCGACCCTGAGCTCGCCCGTGAACTTCCCCGTGCAATCGATCTCGTGACCCGAAAGGAAGCCCCGATCCTAAGGGCTGCCCGCAGTCCAGGTTTTACTGTGGAGAAGCTGATCGAGGCTTGGGGTGAGGCGGAGGAAATGCACTAACGCGCTTGGC
The DNA here is from genome assembly GCF_018383585.1 of Microvirga sp. 3-52. Taxonomy (GTDB): domain Bacteria; phylum Pseudomonadota; class Alphaproteobacteria; order Rhizobiales; family Beijerinckiaceae; genus Microvirga. Next base: position 10,728 of record NZ_JAHAMK010000013.1, on the reverse strand, counting down.
GGTTCAGCCTGAGCGGCTAGGATTCTAAGCTAAGCAGTAACCACCAGCTAAGTCATTGAAACCGCGTGCGTTCCAGCTGCACGGGATGGTCGTCCGCAGTATCTTTGTGTGACACCCCGCAAACCATGAGGCGTCTAGGTGCATCGTTCGGCCTAAATCCATGATTAGTGCCCTGGTTCATTCAGCGCGTCTGATTGCAAAGCGCCTAAATGGCCGGACTGTCCCGCTCATTTCGCCTTTTCCAAAGTCTTGCTTTTATAGCGAACAATAAACGAATTTCAGCGCTGGCTCCTCACGTTGCATGCCCATTGTAGAATCCCAGCCCCGTATAGGTGCTGGCTTCCTCGGCGTCGTGCATATATCCCGCATCAAATCCCTATCGGGACCGGCCTGATGGGCGGCGTCGGGATCGCCTGCCGATTTTCTCGACAACGGTCTCCCTCAACGAGATGCGGGCTGGTTGAAGCGATGCCGTTACAGTCGGCAGCTTACGGAGGGCACTCAGCTTGCGCGCGAGTCGTGTCTCATCCCGATAACGCTCGTCCGTCTCGCTGACCCCGCTGTGCCCCATGATATCTTGACGCCATTCCAGCATCACCTTGGCATCGATCAGGGCGTCGTTCCCGAAATGCCTGATTGAGTGAAACGTCTTACCCTCCCCGCTTGCGGTCGGAAGAGCCCTCGCGAGCGCTGGCGCCCAACCATCGTGGAGCTGGTCTCCTAAAGGAGCATTTCCGCTTGCTGGGAGCAGGTCCGGGAAAAGGAGGTCGTACCCGAGCTGGCGAATGGCCTCGACATAATCGCGCAGGCCAAGGCGCAGGAGCTCGGGATGGATGGGGAGCTTGCGCTTCGACTGAGCGTTCTTGAGGCGGCGGTATTTGTTGGGACGCACCTCGAAGTACGGAATCCCTCCGTCGAAGTGGATGTCCGCAATCATTAGCCCGCAGATCTCCTCCCGGCGCATCAGCGAGTAGGCGGCGATCAGGGGAGCCCAGTACAATCCGTCGTGAACTACAACCGTCCCCGGCTCGAGCCGTGCACCCTCTCCGCGGCAGCCGCGCCAGACCGGCAGGTCAAAGACGGTCATGAGATCCGCCGCTGTGAACACCGCCCGGTCATCACGGTCCCGTCCCTTCTTTCGGGCCCGCAGGGTGGTCAGGTTGAGCGCCTCCGCCGGCCGAAGCCCCCGACCCACCGCGAAGTCGACAAGGTTACCAAGATGCGTCAGGTGTCGGTTGATGCTCGGGCCTTCAAGGCCCCGCTGGTTCTCGGGCAGCTTCTTCGCCGCCGCGAGCAGTTCTTTGAGCGGACGGCTCACATCACGCGATGACTTTCCGTAGCTCTTCGGCAGGGCGAGAAGGGTATCCACATATGCAGCCATATCAGCCTGCCTGAGCCGGGTGAGGTCGTCGTGCCCAACCTCCTTCACCAACAGGCCGGCGGTCTGGCGCATCTGGCGGCAGGTTTTGTCGGTCCACTCCCTGAGCTTGAGTTTGGTCGCGCAAAGCTTCTCAGCCAGATCGGCAATGCTGGCCTGCACGGCGGCTTTCTGCTCAGGCTCGGCTTTGGCGGCTGAAGGCGCAACGGGAGGCGGCGAGGCTTCAGCGGAAACGGCCGTTGGGAGCGGCGACAGCGCTACCGGATCGGACCCGAATGCCGTCGCAATATCCTCGGGAAACCCCGCGCCCCATTTTGCGGCGGAATGAAACAAGGCCGCCGCCATGCCGCGGTAGAACGCGTTCTCGGCCTGAGCGAGGGCGATGGCGCTCGGACCGACATCAGGAGCATGCTCCGCGATCAGGCTCTGCAGGCGAACAGGCTTCGGGGGCACAAGGCCCTGCTGGCGATAGAACTTCAGGACGGCCTTGACCTGGTCTGCCTCGCTCGGATCGAGCCCGCAGGAGCGGAGCCACTCAGCATCAATTGGTCCGTCCGCGGTCCGCCCCCGTTCGGCGAGAAGGCGATACACAGCACCATTGACCCGGTCCGCGCGCTCACTGCTCATCGGCTCAGGTGCCTCACGCGCCCGATCCACTGTCGCGACGAGTTCGAGCTTTGCGGCATGGCGGAGGGCAACGGCTACGAGGATCGCCTTCGCCTCGTCCTGACTCAGGCGGCCGCGCCGCATCTCGTCGAACACGAGCTCGCTCATCGCGGTCAACTCCGCTCCGATCCGGCGCGCCTCGGTCCAGTGGGTCGACTGCAGGCTGATCTGCAGGACCTGCCGTCCGTTCGCGCCGCAAGCCGGGAGCCGGCGCCGCCAGCAATATACCGCACCGCGACGCATAAGATGAGAACCGACCGGCATGTGTGACACCCATGTGTGACAGGGATGTGCAGCAGTGCGGAGCGCCTCGCCCAAAATCGGGCAAAAAGCTATCGGTTTCAGGAACTTAGCATGGGATGGCTGGGGCGCCAGGATTCGAACCTGGGAATGGCGGTACCAAAAACCGCTGCCTTACCACTTGGCGACGCCCCAATCGGTGTGGCGTGTACATAATCGGCCGGATGGCGGCTGGCAACACCGTTTTGCGAGGACCCATATATCTGCACGAAAGGCGCAATTCTCCCCTTGCGGCGCTCCCCCCTCGCCGCTATAAGTCCGGCCTCCCGAGAATTTTCGGTGTCGGAGTGTAGCGCAGTCTGGTAGCGCACCACGTTCGGGACGTGGGGGTCGCAGGTTCAAATCCTGCCACTCCGACCATTCTTCTCAAGGGCTTAGCCAGAGAGCCCAAATCCGGTAGACAGTTTGGTAGACAGCTTCAGTCTCGAGCCACCCCGCTCGAGAGAGCCTCCTCTTGTGGCTGTAGCTATGGTCGAGTTTGATTCAGCCACGCTAGGAAAGCCGAGTCGGATGAGTCGTGTAGCTTCCTCCCCGTGCTTCTCTTCCTAACCTGGGACCGGGGTGATATTGATCCTATGGTCTTGAATGGGGCTGCCAGTGAGTAACGACAGGATACCCTGCTACTCTGTAAAGGTTGAGATCCCTAACCAGCTCGGTGGATCGGATATTACCTACTATCTGGTTCGGACAGACTCAGAGTCTTTGGCGATCAGCGCTGTTCAAAAGATCCTCCCCGAGCTCTGGAAAGCCGTAAAGGCAAACCAGACAGCCCTTCGCAAAGAAACTGCGGAGGCACTCGATCTACGTCCTGGCATCCCTCGCCCAATGTGAGCCCCTCCTCCATCTTCTCTTTCAGAGGAATAGGAGAACAATGGGGGGCTTAAGAATAAACAGGGTCGCGGCCAGTCTTCTGACTGTATCCGCGACCCCTCGGCCCATAGTTGCCCCTACGGGAGCATGTCGTGTATCTACCTCCAAATAGGTACGCAAGGAGTATCCGTACCTAACCTGAGAATTTAAACGTTAATTGATTTCCGCATTATTCTTGCAGAACTGTCGGATAGCCGACTGACTATTTAGATTCCGCAACGTATACAGCGGATATCGGCTGATTTTTTGCCCCTACGCGCCGACACTAAGCGCCCTTCTCACGGGCGCTTTCTTTTTGGGCTTTCTGCCTCAACGCTCCCTTCCCCGCTTTATGCCATACCCTCGGCATGACGCGCGCCTGTCCGGCGTTGTCTGACTATTGTCGGGATCCCCTCTGCGCTTCTCGGGTTTTATTCCCGGCCTGGGGTCAGAGAACATGACGGACAGTCGGGACAGGGACGAAGCGCTGCAGAGGTTGGCCCGCACCCAGGCCAAGCCCTCTCGGCATGAACACTTGACCGGGATTGTCCTTGCCGTCCTGACCTTCACCGCCGTTGTGGCACTCGGGCTGCTGATCGGGCATATTGTAGAAAGAGAAAGGGCCGCTGTTTCCAGCGACCCTCCATGGGATGCTCTACAAGGTAGAGTGAGCATGCATGGGGCGAGCTCACCCATCCAGCTTGGGCTTCACAACCCTTATGCCGCTTTGACGCCCTGGAGGAAGGTGGCAACCTCCTGGCCTAGATCGTTGGAGTGGCGGGCGAGCTCCTGGGCCGCGCCGAGCACCTGGCTGGCAGCGGCTCCGGTCTCGCCGGCGCCTTGCTGAACGTCCCCGATGCTGCCGGTCACGGCTTCCGTGCCCCGCGCCGCTTCCTGAACATTGCGGGCGATCTCAGAGGTGGCCGCGCCTTGTTCTTCCATGGCGGCGGCAATCGAGGTCGAGATCTGGCTCATCTCGGTGATCGTGCGGGCGATCTCCTGGATGGCGGAGACCGTCTGCTGCGTGGCCTGCTGCACCGAGCCGATCTGAGCCGAGATCTCCTCGGTGGCCTTGGCCGTCTGGCTCGCCAGTTCCTTCACCTCGGTGGCCACCACGGCAAAGCCCTTGCCGGCCTCGCCCGCCCGGGCCGCCTCGATGGTGGCGTTGAGCGCCAGGAGGTTGGTCTGGCCTGCGATGGTGTTGATCAGCTGCACCACGTCGCCGATCTTGGCCGCCGTGGTGGCCAGGTCCTGCACCGCCGCATCGGTGCGCCGGGCACCCTGGACGGCCCGGTCGGCGATCTGCGAGGACTGCGCCACCTGGGAGGCGATCTCCCGGATCGAGATCGACAGCTCCTCGGTGGCGGCCGCCACCGTCTGCACATTGGCCGAGGTCTGCTGCGCGGCGGACGAGACGGTAACCGACTGCCGGGTAGTCTGGCCGGCGATGGAGGTCATGGACTGGGCCGTGGCCTCCATCTCGGTGGCCGCCGAGGACAGTCCCTGGGTCAGGGCCGACACGTTCAGCTCGAAACGCTTCGTGAGCTGGTCCAGAAGTTCGGCCCGACGCATCTTGGTCTGGTTCTCGGCCTCCTGGGCGGCGGCGAGACGGCGAGCCTCGACGGCATTGTCCTTGAACACCTGCAGCGAACGGGCCAGCGTGCCAACCTCGTCCTTGCGCTCGGTGCCGGTCACATCAACCGACAGGTCGCCATTGGCCAGCTGCCCCATGGCAGCGGTCATGGCACCAAGCGGACGCGTGACGCCAAAGATCATGATCGCACCGATCAGTCCAAGAGCCGACAGAATGCCGACAGCCGCAGATCCGATCAGGGTCCAGGAGGTGTTGGAAGCAAGGGCGGCGGCATCGTTCTTTGCCTTAACCAATGACCCTTTGCCGGCCTCGGCGCGCTCAGCCAAAAAATCACGGAGCTTCCGGCGAGCATCCCGGCCCTCGCCGTTCGAGATCTTGAGGGCACCTTCATCGTCGTTCACCAGACCGCGCTCAACGCTCTTATCGAGCAGGCCGAAGTAATTAGCGATTTGGGCCTTCATTGCACCATAGATTGTTTTCCGCTCCTCGGTATCAGCAAGTGCGAGCAGCTCGTCAGCGTGCTTGAGGGTGAGGCCCTTATAGGTATTGAAGGTCTTATCAGCGGACTTGATCAACTCCGGATCATTGAAGAGGATCAGAGTTTTTTCCTGAGTGGTGGTTTCATTAACTTCTGCAGTGATCTGCAGGATGAGGCTTTGTCGAGCAACTTCTTGTTCCACCAACTCCTGCGTGTCCTGAGCCATGTGGTTGAGGCCCGACATAGCAAGAGTAACCAATCCGACGGTTACAGCAACGAAGATGGTAACGGGAATTGCAAGCTTTGTCAGAAGCTTCAGATTATCGAGCGCGCGCATCGTCCTTCGATGACCTGCCCACATCACCGTGGGAGGTGCGCACCACAACGACGCGCAAAAAGCAGGCGGCTAGCATGTAGCTTCGCAAGCTTGCATGAGGCTTTAGCCGAAAGGCTATGTCTAGAAGCGAGACACTTCTCTATGCCATAACCCTCCCCATGACCTACTCCCGCGACACCGCCGCCATCTCCGAGCTCACCGGCGAGACCCTGCGGTGAGAAACTGCTTCACGATCGGCCGGCATCACCTCTATTGCCGGTACTACCTTGATCTCCTGATCGCGTGCCGGCGCTTTCGGAAAGGGCCCTGCACGCACCGTTGATACGCTGCTCTCCCACCATGCACTGCCTTTCCTGAGGGCCAGGCTCCGCGGACGCGGGCCCGATTCCAGCGAGCAAGAACCCAGCAAGTGCAATTCCATATGCCTTGGTCATCGGCCTTCTCCGTTGGCGATGATTAGACTTTGAACCAATTTGCAGACGGGGACTGTGCACTCTGTCACACTTAACCTGCAGGCAAGGAATTTGGGGTTGGCTTGAGGAGGTTAAGGTCGCTATGCGGCGGCTGCAGGAAGCCCGGGTGGCCAAGAAGGGCTAAGATCCAGTCTCAGGAATCAGGACGGAGTGCGACAGGTGTGTAATCTCTACAGCAACTTCGCGACCCAGGCCTCCATGACAAAGGCCTTTGCTGCCAACCGCGACCGATCGGGCAACGTGCCGCCCCTGTCCGGGATCTTCCCGGACCAGATGGCCCCGGTGGTGAGGGTGCAGGACAGCGAGCGCGAGTTGATCCAGATGAGGTGGGGCTTCCCGCCCCCGCCGAAGGTCGGCACTCAGCCGGTCACGAACGTCCGGAACGTCTCGTCTCCGTTCTGGCGCGCTTGGCTCAAGCCGCAGTACCGCTGCCTCGTGCCGCTTACCAGCTTCAGCGAGTACAAGGACACCAAGCCCCGCAAGACACCGATCTGGTTCGCCCTGTCCAAGGAGCGCCCCTTAGCCGCCTTCGCCGGGATCTGGCGCCCCTGGACGGGCGTGCGCGGCACGAAGGCCGATCCCATCGAGGGCGAGCACCTGCTCTATTCCTTCTTGACCTGCGAGCCGAACAGCGTCGTCGAGCCGATCCATCCGAAAGCCATGCCCGTGATCCTCACCAGCCCTGAGGAATACGAGACTTGGCTGACGGCGCCGGCCGAGGAGGCGTTGAAGCTGCAGCGCCCCCTCCCCGACGACATGCTCGAGATCGTCGCTGAAGGACAAAGGTCGGATCAGCCGGAGGCCGCATAGGGACACCTATATCGGCGAGTCCGGTCGTGACCTCCGAGCTCACTGGCTAACCCGTCAGCACCTGGTCTGAGGCATGCAAGAGGTCGTGATGTAGAAACCTGTTGTGCTCTCGAGCACAGCGGACTTCCGTTGCGGAATTTTATCCTCTATGAGTTTCGATACCGACAATCGGATTGAAAGATCCGAACCAGCATATGGCGCAACGGCGGGGCACAAAGTGGCTGAGCACAAGAACATAGAAGGCCTTGATGACATCCATGTCATTACCGATGCGCCATACACTATTAACGTCCCTCCAGGCCTCATCTCCCCTGGTGGCATGGTGGTCATTACGACGAAGCCTTCAGGAAACTTTGTTTTCACACCGCATCCTTCCTATTGGATTACCTTCGGTAAGTACGAGGACGGCGAGGTTATTTCCCTTTCGGATAGCATTGCCGAGCCTGGAGAGTACACAATCACGCTCTCTGCCCTCACATCCGGCGCGGTGCAGTCTGAGGTCTCGTTCGACCTCATTATCCATGAGCCCGGCACCATCCGGGCGGGATCGGGGGATGACGATGTGTATGGCAGCACCAGTATTGATGCCCTAAGCGGCGGCAGCGGTGACGATCTATTGGCCGGGGGTCAAGGCCGCGATGTGCTCCAGGGCGGATCCGGCCAGGACAGCTTCGTGTTCGACACCAAGCCGAACAAGGCCAAGAACCTCGACCGGATCACCGATTTCAACGTGACCGACGACTCGATCTGGCTCGACAACAAGGTCTTCACTAAGCTCGGGAAGGCAGGGTCGTCGGACAAGCCGGCATTACTGAAGAAGGACTTCTTCGTTGAGGGCTCTAAAGCGAAGGACAAAAACGATCACGTCCTCTACGACAGCAAGACGGGCATGTTGTTCTACGATGCCGACGGCTCCGGCAAGGTCAAACCGGTTGAGATTGCCACGCTCTCTTAAAACCTCCAGATGACCTACACGGACTTCTTCGTCATCTAAGCGAACGCCTCCTATACCCTCCCCATGACCTACTCCCGCAAGGCTACGGCGGTTCCTGTCAATTCTCACCGAATGTTCCGATAATTATCGCGCATAGCTGCCATGACGGAACAAGCACTGATGCGCACACTTGACCTCGCATAGACCTCTAGGTGGATGGCTAGCTAAGTCTTAGAGCGCCGAGTTTCTGCGCTGAGCTTGCGCCCTGATCGGATCCCCTGTGTCTGAAGACAAGTTTAGTACTTACGAAGCCGAAGATAATATGGCTCATGATCTCAATGGGCGGCGTTCCGATGTCGATAACATTGGTGTGCCGATCCTAATCGCGACGCTTGTCCTTGTTGTGATCGCAGTCGCGCTGCTGGCATACCTGTTCCTGACCTAAGGAACTGGCCCTAACACCCCCGCCCTCAAGTCCTCTATTGCCACAAAGCGGGCAACCGGCATCGCATGCAAGGATAAGACTATTGTCCAGTATTGCGACCTTTTGCACGGTTCTAGACATTACATCCGCTCGTTAGTGAGAGGTATGAGCAAAAATGACCCGGATCAGAGTGAGTCGCTCTGGAGAGTAGCATCAGCCCATGCTGAATTAGAACGCCACACGCGGGTGACGCGCATTGCTCTGGGGTTCCTCACGGCCCTTGCGGTCTTGGCTTTGGGTCTGATCATCCTCTACTTCGCTGGGATGCCGTTGTTAGCGGACACTGAGTGAGGATCTTTTCACCCCTCCCGCTATGCCACTCCCCATGACCTACTCCCGCGACACCGTCACCTACCCGAAGTGAGTTTAGGAGGCCAAACGCCAATTGCGAATGGCAGAGACTGCAGCGAATAAGGCTGCACCGATGATGAGGGCGGCCGCCGTGATTTCCCCTAAGATCTCGGCAAATGACTCGATCGTGCTGATGTCATGAGAGAGGGCTTCGTAGATCTCGTACATGCATCCCAGGGCTGTTCCTGGGAGGGCCCCAACGTATGCCAGCATCTCAGTATCCCACTTCTTGCTGGCAGTTGATTGGTCCAAGCGACTGACGAGAGTTAGAGACAATGCACATCCCTCCGGTGACCAAGTCTGGCAACCTCAACTACCCGCGGCTTAGCTTTGTTCCGCAGTTAATCTGCGGAGACCCGCCCATCTGCGGATTGATTGGGTGCAAGGCATTATAGAGTATCGGCACCTGCTGATGCGATCACGGACCAGCAAACCCACTTGGTCGGAAGAATGATGAATTGGATCAGCAGGGGCCTAACTTTTTTCCAGAACCGTCACTTTCCCGACAGACATCGGCAAGCCGGATCGCATACACAAGGACAACCGGCCCTTTTTGCCCCTACGGTCCGGACCTTAGAGCGCCCGCTCAAACGGTGGGCGCTCTTCTTTTGTCAGGGCTTTGCTGAGGACAGAGCACCGACCGGTATCCACTGTTTCCACAGCCTCAATTCTCTGCCTGCGTGCAGACTCGAGTCAGCCCCGTCACAAGGAACATGTTCCCTGTTCGTTCACAGAGTCGGACATGTCCAAGCCGCCCCGCAATCCCCGCCGTGCCTACAATGAGGATGGGAACGAGATCCCTCCTGCCACAGTGGCTTCGACTAGAGCGCAGAGCATGACGACTGTCGCTGCCTTCTGCCAAGCGAACGGGTGTGATCATGATGCCACTGTTCCGCTCCATGGCTGGCCGGATCAGACCCCTATCCCGGACATGGCGCTGAGGCTCCGCTGCTCGAAATGCGGGAGCCGGCAGATCAAGATGATGATCAACGTCGAGGAGCTCTATCGCATGACCCATGGGACACGTTTCACGTCAAAGTAGAGGGCCTATACTTTTGACGTATGTAGAAGCCGCTAAATTTGGGTTGCCTAAGCAGACACGCGTGAATAGTCTCCCTCAACAAGAAAAAGGGCCGCAACAATGCGACCCGAAAGTTTAGGGAGGAAACGCCCAAGAAGGGCGAGCAGCACGGCAACGCCAATCACCGTGCTGCATTGCAATAAAGTACTTTGTGCCTTAAAAACCAGCAAGCACAAACAGGCAGCATGGCTGCCTTTCTCTTTTTCTGTGGCTCTTTAGACACACCAGCGCAAGGGTCATTCCCTTCGTTGCTTAATAACTTCTCGCAAAAGACCATCAAACCGATCGCCAAGCCGGTCGATAGCTCCTGTTAGGCGGTCCTCCACCTCCCGCAGGACTTCCCTCGAGACAAGCCGCTCAGCCTGTGTCTCCCGGTAGGCGGTAAGGGCAGCTTGCAGGAGGGCGATCTTCTCATGAGCGGCATTGGCTGCCGCCATCGCTGCTCTTGCCTCACGGCAAGCCTCCTCAGCCTCACTCTTGATCTTGGCATCGAGCCAATCACGGGCTTTGAGGACTGTGAAGAGCCCTCCGAGCAGGAAGAGGAGGCCGCCGAGGGTTAGAGCAGTGTCTTGAAGGCTTGCTGCGCCGCCCATCCTTAAGCGGCCCCAAGAGGCTTGCGGGCCTTCCATCGGCCATAGAGCGTGCCGAGACCACCGAGGACGCTCATGCCGGCAGCCGTATAGACCTCTGCGTTAGTCTCGCCATTTGCGACCGCTGTGCCGATTGTGGCGATGCCGCCGAGGATGGCGAAGACGGCACCCCAGGTGACGCGGCTCTGATACCAGGGCTCGTTGGCGAGGTCGGACTACTAGAGCAACGGCAGTTCTGACGGAGTCCTTGGGGCTATGCGGCGCGGCGGCTTCGTGATTCACTTGTCTCAGCCCTCTTTCTGGGAGGAGATGAGCGATGACCAAGTCCTACTCGCTGGATCTGCGCCGCCGAGTGGCGCGCTTTGTCGAGGCGGGGCATTCCTGTCACGCGGCCGCCCGCCAC
>NZ_JAHAMK010000068.1 GCF_018383585.1 Microvirga sp. 3-52 | reverse complement strand
ACCAGCGGACCGCCCACAGGATGATCTCCGCCGTGAACTGACGACCCTTGAACGGGTTCTTCTTGCCTGTCTTCACCACGAGCCCCTCTCAACGCAATCAGCGTCATAGCCCGAGCCAGGGTGCTTTCAAAGCTGCAACAGAACCCTATCACTGGCGTGTGGATCCAACGAGCTATGAAGTAAGCTATTAATATGCGACCTCATGCAGCGGCATGGCTCGTCCTTCCTGCTGGCTGTTGCGGGTGCTGCTGCTACGCTCGACCAAGGCACGGCAGCGATGTCTTATCACCATTCGTGCAAACCCATCTTTGAAGGCCTTGATCGAGGCTATGACCGTTGACACCTTGGTCGCGAAGGATAGGCTCAAGTTCATTGAACTAATCGACGACTCGTGGGCCTAATCACAATAGAGCAGGCTGGATTGGGCCGTTTTCAAGCCCAGCCATCAAGCTGAGCGAAGCGTGTCAGGAGGCATACTGGCAATGGTAACCAGACGAACTCTCCTCACAGCCGCCTTGCGGCCGGACTTCTTCCGGCATCGTCATGTCTGGATGGCGCCCGTTTGGCAATGTGATTGTTGATGACGTTTAGGCCTAGCGGGGCGGGTGCGGTCGGTACTGTTGCGTTAATCTTGGCGGTATAGCGAGGAGCGGTTCGTCAAGGAGCCGCTCCGTTGTCTCTGTTCAAGCGTCGTCGCTTCCCAGTTGAGATCATCCTGCTGTGCGTGCGGTGGTACTGCAAGTATGGCATCAGCTATCGCGATCTGGCCGAGATGATGCAAGAGCGAGGCATCAATGTGAACCCATCCACGATCTTCCGCTGGGTTCAGCGCTACGCGCCGGAGATCGAGAAGCGGGTGCGACCATACCAGGGACATCGTTCAGGTTCGTGGCGCGTGGATGGGACCTATGTGCGAGTTGGCGGACAGTGGCGGTACTTGTTTCGAGCGGTCGACAAACACGGTCGTCTGATTGCCTCCATGCTATCCGACNTGCTGCCGCAGGATGTCGAACACCGCACCTCGAAATATCTGAATAACATCATCGAAGCCGACCATGGGGCGCTCAAGCGCGTGACCCGGCCGACGCGTGGCTTCCAGACGATGAAAACCGCCGCCGCGACCCTGATGGGCTTCGAAGCCATGCGTATGATCCGCCGCGGTCACTGCATCCAGCGGAAACGTCGAGCGACAGGCGAAATCCGTCTTGTCAGTCAGCTCTTCGGTCTTGCTGCCTGAGCTGCCTGTTGAGCTGGGTTCGTTGTGCTTGGTCCAAGTTGCTGCAACAGTGCCGCCGTCGTGTTGGAGACGGATGGCTCCATTGCTCAGGCCTTTCTCCGCCCCAAGCGGTCACGAAACCTGAGTTGCGGTCAGTTCAAGTGCCAAGGGTTGGTGGTCCGATGCAGTAGTCTCGACATTCACCTTCACAGCCGTGGCATTGCCGGTCAGGTTTTCAGTGACGAAGATGTAGTCACGGCAATGGGGTCCCTGTGGCCATTGTTTGAAATCCGCCACGCCGGCGGTGGGCGGATGCGGTGCCTGACCTCGAGCGATTGTCCAGGCGTCGCGGAAGGAAGGGATCTCCGGCGCAAGGGGCGCCAGGATGTCCCGATAGAGCGGCTCGTCCGGCCCCAGGTTGAAATCGCCGCAGACAATCGTGCCTACCGGTTGCGGGGACGTGCGGTAGGCCGCGTCGGAGCGATCCTCGAAGGCGATTGCCTTGCGCCTCTCGCCCTCCTCGTGGATGGCGCGCAGGCGCTCGATCTGGGCCTTGCGGTGGATCTCGGAGTGATATTCCAGATGCGTGGTGATCACCCGCATGGCACCCTCGGGCGCCTGGACGAGAACTTCCAGGGCCTGGCGCTGCATGCTCCGACAATCCGTCGCTGGCCAGGGCAGCATGTGGCTGGTGATTTCCAGCACCGGCAGGCGGGACAGGATCATGTTGCCGAAGACCTGAAGCTTTCCCTGGTCATCGGCCTTCTCAACCGCCGGTCGAAAGACGGCTCTGTAGCCGGGAAGCAGAAACGCCAGAACGGACGGCTGATCCTGATCGCCGTCATGCGCCGCAAAGCCGCGGGAGACCTCCTGAAAGCAGAAGACGTCCGCGTCGCACAGATCCTTCGCGGTTTTCACGATGCGCCTGAGATCGATCCGGCCGTCGCAGCCGAGCCCCCACTGGATGTTCCAGGTCACGAGCTTCATCATCGGATTCCGGCGCGCATGAAGGATTGCACGAACTGGCGCTGGAACAGCAGGAAAGCGAGAAGCAGCGGCGCCATCGTCATGACGGTGGCGGCCGTGATGACCGACCAGTCCACTCCCGTCTCCGGCGCGCCGAAGACCGCAAGACCCACGGTGAGCGGGCGGCTCTCCACGGAATTCGTGACGATGAGCGGCCAGAGGAAATTGTTCCAGTGATAGCTCACGGAAACGAGGCCAAAGGCGATGTAGGTGGTTTTCCCGAGCGGCACGAACACGCGCCACAGCACGCCGAAGGACGAGGCGCCCTCCACGCGTGCTGCCTCGACCAGCTCATTCGGCACGCTCTTGAAGGTCTGGCGCAGCAGGAAGATGCCGAAGGCGGAGGCCATGTAGGGCAGGGCGATCGCCGGGATCGTATCGAGCAGGTTGAGGCCGCTGATCACCCGGTAGTTCTCGACGATCAGCACGTCCGGCATGATCATGAGCTGCACGAGAACCAGTGCGAACAGAACATCCCGCCCAAAGAACTTGAAGCGGGCAAAGGCATAGGCCGCGAGCGTCGCGATGACGAGCTGCCCGGCCAGGACCAAGGTCACCAGCATCACGGTGTTCAGGTAGTAGCGCGCGAAGGGCGCCTGGCTCCAGGCCTTCGCGAAATTGTCCAAGGTGAGCGGCGCGCTGATGTCGAAGCGCGTCGCGTATTCGGATGGATGGAACGCGCTCCAGAAGCTGTAGGCCAGCGGCAGCAGCCACAGAAGAGCAAGAGCCCAGGCTGCGACGGTCTCGATCGAGTAGCTTTCTTTTCTCATTGATAGTGAATCCTGCGATCGAGATAGACGAACTTGGTCAAGGCCACGGCCGCCAGGATGGTGATGAGCGTCACGGTCAGCGTCGCGGCGTAGGTCGTGTCCCAGAAATTGAAGGCCACCTCGTAGATGTAGTAGAGCAGCAGGGAGCTGGCGTTGTTCGGTCCGCCCTTGGTCATGATGACGAGCTGATCGACGAGCTTGAACGAGTTGATCAGGGCATTGATGGAGATGAACAGGGTCGTCGGCATGAGCAGCGGGAAGGTCACACGGCGGAAGAAGTACCAGCGGCTCGCTCCCTCGACGGAGGCCGCCTCCTTCAGCTCCGGCGGAATGGACTGCAGGGCCGCGAGGTAGAAGATCATGAAGAAGCCAGCCTCCTTCCAGACCACCATGACGGCAAGGCAAGTCATGACGGTGGACGGATCGCCAAGCCAGTTGTGACCGGCAAAGCCGAGGGATTTCAGGAACTGGTCGAGGAGCCCGTAATCCGGCGTGTAGAAGAATAGCCAGATATTGGCCACCGCGATCATCGGCAGGACCGTCGGGGTGAAGAACGCGAGGCGCAGGAAGGAGCGGCCGACGATCTTCTTGTCGACCCATACGGCCATGAGGAGCGCGAGCCCGATGCTGGTCGGAACCGTGGCGAGCGCGAAGATGAAATTGTTGCGCAGGACCTGCCAGAAGACGTCGTCGTCCAGCATGTAGCGATAGTTTTCCAGCCCCACGAACTCCGCCGGGCCGCTGCGGCCGAGGGAGAAGAAGCTGTGATAGAGCGTGGCCAGGATGGGATAGTGGGTGAACATGCCAAGGAGAACGATGGCCGGCAGCAGCAGGAGCCAGGCATTGACGTTCGTTGCCCAGTTTCTGTGTCTCGCAGTCTTCGGTTCAGCGGCGGTCATCACGGCGGCGACCATGAGATTCTCCTCGATTCCGGGAAACTGCGCCGCGGCGGAGGGCCGCCGCGGCGCTTCACGGCTGACTACTTGTAGCGGCTCAGCACGCGCTCGGATTGCTTCTGAGCGCTCTCGAGGGCCTCCTGCGGGCTCTGGGTGCCCGTCACTGCCGCCTGCACGGCATCGTTGACGATCTTGTAGATGCGTCCGTTGTCATGCACCGACAGCTCGGCCACCGCGTGCTTGAGCTGATCGCGCGCCACGACGGCCTGCGGGAAGTCCTTCACATAGGCCTTCATCGTCTCGGTCTCGTAGGCCGCCGGAGTCACGGCCACATAACCGGTCTTGATGCTCCACTCGGCGGCCCGCTCGGGAGCCGTCACCCAGCGGATGAACTTCACGGCAGCCTTCTGCTGCTCAGGGCTCGCGCTCTTGAAGACGTAGAAGTTGCCGCCGCCCGTGGGGGATCCGCGCTGCTCCTTGGCCGGCAGCATGGCGACGCCAAAGTTGAACTTGGCGCCTTCCTTTACGGCGGTCAGGTTGCCCGTGGTGTGCCACATCATGGCAGTCTTGCCTTCGAGGAAGTCTGTGCGCAGGGTGCCCCACTCAACAGCGCCCTTCGGCATCACGCCATCCTTGGTGGAGAGATCGACCCAGTATTGAAGGGCCTCGACGGTCTTCTTCTCGCTGAAGAAGGTCTTGTTGCCTGTTTCGTTCATGAGCTTCTGGCCGTTCTCGATCGCCAGAGCCTGCAGCATCCAGTAGCCGTAGCCGGTAGACGGGATCTCGACGCCCCAGCGGGTGACGTTGCCGGAGGCATCCTTCTTCACGAGCTTCTTCGACATCTCGGCCATTTCGGCCCAGGTTGTCGGGGGCTTCTCGGGATCGAGACCGGCCTCCTTGAACGCGTCCTTGTTGTAGTAGAGCACGATGGTAGAGCGCTGGAATGGCACGCTCCAGGTCTTGCCGTCGACCTGGCCGTTTTCCATGAAGGCGGGATAGAAGCTGTTGAGCCATTCCTTGCCGTCGGCTCCGGCAAGCTCATCGATGGGCACGATGGCCTTCTCGTCCATCAGCGTGAACAGATCGGTGGAGAACAGGACCGAGAGCTGCGGCGGCTGCCCGCCCTTCATGGCCGTCATGGCCTTGGTCATGGTGTCGGTGTAGTTGCCCGCGTACACCGCCTCGATCTTGATGTCAGGATTTTCCTTCTGGAACCCCTGCACCATGTCGTCGATGATCTTCGTGACCGGGCCGCCGACGGCGACCGGATAATACATGGTCAGGTCGACCGCCTGAGCCGCGGTCGCACCAAAGCTGGCGACCGTCATCAAACCTGCCGTGAGCAGGGCCTTCGTCTTGAACTTCATCATGTCCTCCCATCTGGAGTTTTTGGAAGTCGCACGCCTGCGGTCGTAGCCGCCTGCGCTCTTTCAGAAGAAAGCGGCCGTCAGGCCGGAGCACGATCGGCGAGTCGCTTTCCGCTGTCTCTGTCAAACAGATGTATGTGACGGTTTTGCCATTCGAGCCCGACCTGTGTTCCGGCGGGCAGGGAGCAATAGCCGGTCTGGCGGACGGAGACGGTTTCGCCCTTCACATCGCAGAGAATGATGCTGTCCGCCCCCAGATACTCGACGGCCCGGACGGTCGCAGGCACCCCGTTCCGTTCGGCGACGAAGATGTGCTCGGGCCGCACGCCGAGCATGGCGCCGTCCTGCCAGGAGATGATGTTCATGGGAGGCGTGCCGATGAAGCGGGCCGCGAAGTCGCTCGCCGGCTCGTTGTAGAGCTCGTGCGGGGCGCCGTTCTGCTCGATATGGCCGTCGCGCATCAGGATCACCCGGTCGGCCATCGTCATGGCCTCGGACTGGTCATGGGTGACGTAGACCATGGTCATGCCGAGCCTCTGCTGCAGGGCGCGGATTTCCGTTCGCATCTCGTGACGCAGCTTGGCGTCGAGGTTCGACAGGGGCTCGTCCATTAGGCAGACGGCAGCCTCTGCGATGATCGCGCGCCCGAGGGCGACGCGCTGGCGCTGGCCGCCAGAAAGCTGGGAGGGCTTGCGCTCGAGCAGGTGGCTCAGCCCGACGATGTCGGCGACCTTCCTCAGTTTCTCATCCCGCTCGGCGCGGCCGACGCCGCGAACCTTCAGGCCGAAGATGATGTTTTCTGCAACGTTGAGGTGCGGGAAGAGTGCATAGGACTGGAACACCATGGAAATGCGCCGCTCGGCCGGGGAGAGATGCGTCACGTCGCGTCCGCCGATGGTGATGGTGCCGGAATCGACCTCCTCAAGTCCCGCGATCAGCCGAAGGGTCGTGGACTTGCCGCATCCGGAAGGCCCGAGCAGCACGAGAAGCGTTCCGGCCTCGGCCTTGAAGCTGATCCGGTCGACACCTCCGACGCCGCCCCAGGTTTTCGACACGGCATTGACGATAATTTCAGACATGAGCGTCGAGCCTGTGGCTTGTCATATCAGACGATCTCTTTGCTTCTGGCCTTGAGCAGCAGGTCTGCCAGTTCCGCGAAGCCGTCCCCCGAATGCCCTTGTGCGATGTAGGCGGGCCTCTACAGAGGCAAGTCCATGCGTCGGCTCTGGGCTCATCTCTCTCCCCGGACGAGTTCAGCGGAAATTTTGTGGAGCTTAGGAACGGAAACTTGCGAGAGCAAGCATACTTATGTGGAATGTCAAAAATTTCTATGACAGGAATTGATGGAAAGCATCCAGGCTGTTCCAGGATCGACCCATGTCCGTCTCCGAAGGGAAAAAGGCCACCCGTCAGCGCGTAATCATGACCGAGCTGGCGCTCAGCCCGAGTGTCAGGACGTCCGAACTCGCTATGCAGCTCGGGGTTTCGGCGGAAACGGTCCGGCGCGACATCGAGGAGCTGACGCGCCGCGGGCTCGTAAGCCGCACCTATGGGGGGGCGACGGGCCTCCAGCTCGGGCTTCAGCCTGGATTTCAGGATCGTGACGCAACCGCCGTCCAGGAGCGCGATGCCATCGCCCGTATGGCCGTTCGGATGGTGAAGCCGGGCGATGTCCTGATGATCGACTCAGGATCGACGACGGCTCACTTCGCCCGCGCCCTCGCCTATGCGGTCGACGGCCTGACGGTGATCACCAACGGCCTGGCCGTCGCCCAAGCGCTGGCACCTCAGAAGAAGACCCGGGTCGTGTTCTGCCCCGGAGAGTTCTCGGCCGACGAGGGGGGTGTCTATGGTCCCGACACTTGCGCCTTTCTCGACCGGTTCAATGCGAACATCGCCTTCATCGGCGCCAGCGGCCTGACCCTCGACGGGCCGAACGACGTGGTCTCGAATGCCTGCTGGGTCAAGCGCAAGATGCTGGAACGGGCGGACCGGCGGGTGCTTCTTGTCACCTCCAGCAAGTTCAACCGACGCCATCTCGAGCTTGTCTGCTCGCTCAAGGATCTCTCAGATGTGGTGACGGAAGCCCCGCCAGGCGAGCCCCTGGTTGAAGTCCTTCAAGTTAGTGGGGTTAGCCTGCACGTGAGTTCGACCCGATATCTGGAGAAGGCATAAGGCTTTACTTTCTTCGAATGTCAGATTGGGATCAACCTCTGCCGATCCACTGACCTCCAGGAATGGGCACTGTTGCAGCAACTTGGACCAAGCACAACGAACCCAGCTCAACAGGCAGCTCAGGCAGCAAGACCGAAGAGCTGACTGACAAGACGGATTTCGCCTGTCGCTCGACGTTTCCGCTGGATGCAGTGACCGCNGGCACTGTTGCAGCAACTTGGACCAAGCACAACGAACCCAGCTCAACAGGCAGCTCAGGCAGCAAGACCGAAGAGCTGACTGACAAGACGGATTTCGCCTGTCGCTCGACGTTTCCGCTGGATGCAGTGACCGCGGCGGATCATACGCATGGCTTCGAAGCCCATCAGGGTCGCGGCGGCGGTTTTCATCGTCTGGAAGCCACGCGTCGGCCGGGTCACGCGCTTGAGCGCCCCATGGTCGGCTTCGATGATGTTATTCAGATATTTCGAGGTGCGGTGTTCGACATCCTGCGGCAGCAGCCCTTCGCTTTGTAAGCGTCGGATGGCCTTCGGATAGGATGCCAGTTTGTCGGTCGTGATCGAGGACGGCGGATAGTCTCTCACCACCCTCAGAGCTTTGCGTAAGAAGCGATAAGCCGCTCCAGCATCACGCCGGTCGGATAGCATGGAGGCAATCAGACGACCGTGTTTGTCGACCGCTCGAAACAAGTACCGCCACTGTCCGCCAACTCGCACATAGGTCCCATCCACGCGCCACGAACCTGAACGATGTCCCTGGTATGGTCGCACCCGCTTCT
>NZ_JAHAMK010000012.1:116797-130477 GCF_018383585.1 Microvirga sp. 3-52 | reverse complement strand
GCGTCGCGGTGATCCGCGTCGGCGGTTCGACCGAGATCGAGGTCAAGGAGAAGAAGGACCGCGTGGACGACGCGATGCACGCGACCCGCGCGGCAGTCGAGGAGGGTATCGTTCCCGGCGGCGGCACGGCCCTGCTGCGCGCCAAGGCTGCGGTTGCGAAGCTCACCACCGACAACCCGGACGTCCAGGCCGGCATCAAGATCGTGTTGCGCGCGCTTGAGGCTCCCATCCGTCAGATCGCCGAGAACGCCGGCGTTGAGGGCTCCACCGTGGTCGGTAAGATCAACGACAACACCAAGTCCGACACCTTCGGCTTCAATGCCCAGACGGAAGAGTTCGTGGATCTGCTTCAGGCTGGCATCGTCGATCCGGCCAAGGTCGTCCGCACGGCTCTGCAGAATGCAGCATCGGTTGCTGGTCTGCTCGTCACCACCGAAGCCATGGTTGCTGAGGCTCCGAAGAAGGAATCCGCTCCGGCGATGCCAGGTGGCGGCATGGGTGGCGGCATGGGTGGCATGGACTTCTAAGTCCTGCTTCATCAGTCTCACTGGAAAGGCCCCGGATCACTCCGGGGCCTTTTGTCATAAGGTTTGGTAGGTCGACGGCGATCACCCCCGTCAGGGCCGTGTTTGTGACCTACGATGGCTCGACGGAACTACACAGCGGTGATACACAGGAGCAATTCATGGGCGTGATAAGTCTTTGATTCTGCTGACGTACTAGGTGCAAAGGTACAACCCTCTCCTGGGCACCAACAGTCCCTTAAAGGATTGATCCGCAAGAAGTCCCTATAAATCATGCGCTTGAAGCTACCCGAGTGGTACACATGACACTTGCGATGACACGTCCCTGGAAGCATTCCAAAACCGGAATTCACTGACTTCGTAAGGGCGTCTCCGACAACCTTCCGCCCATCGCCGGCACGTGAGAGGTCAAGCTCAGCCTCAGGACCAAAGATTCCGAAACGGCGAAGCGCGAGCATCTCAAGGCGCTGACCGATTTGGAGGCGCAGTGGGAGAACCTGCGCGCCGGTCCCAAGACCGTCTCGGAGCGGGAAGCTCATGAGCTTGCCCAGGCGGTGCATGACACCTGGCCTAGAGCCTACCGGGATAACCCAAGCCAGCAGATTTCGGGACACTGATATTGGGAGCAATCTTGGAGGCCGATTTCCTTTCATCCTGACGCGACCCTCGATAGCCTCACCCTCTTTGGAGATCCGGCTCGATCCAAGCGCTTCGGCCTGGGATGAATGGAAGCGGGCATTCAAGGAGCTGAAGGCGCTCCTCAAGCACGACGAGGTGCCCGGATCACCGCTCAGGATCTGGTGAGTTGGAAGAACTTCCTGATCGCAGCCAGCTTTCGGCCCAAGCTCAGGAATTTTTCAAAAAAATCGACCCAGAGGCGACATGGAAGATCCCCTTGCATGCTTGAATACACCCGGGGCCCGGCAGCGGGGACTAAGAGGTCGGAACAAATCCCATCTGAACAAATCCATAAAGAACCGAACGCTCCGATGATGACATCAGAAGCACGGCAGGAACTCCTTCCTGGACATTCTGCGGACGAGTGAGGAACATGGCTGGCAGCCTCAACCGCGTGGAGGGCGAGTTCGATGTCTCCGGGTAGTCCCAAGGAACGCAACTCAAGCGTGATCCAGCCTTCCGCTATAGGACACCGGCTTGTCCATGAGCCGGTTCAAATGCTCCTCCGTCACCTTCCAATCGGCCGTCCTCAACGGGTCAGAATGGGCCTGATCTCCTGAAGATTCTCGATGGTGTGCTCCAAGTGGCGCCGGAGGGCCTGTGAGGCGTCCTCGTTCCGCTCACGCTCCAGGAGTTCGAGAATCTGGAGGTGTTCCTCGCATTGCTGACGATAGCGCTTGCGGTCGATCATCGAACGATAGGACAGCAGGCGGCGGACGCGGTTGATGCGCCGGACCGCTTCCAGGAAGAACGGATTGCCGGAGGCTCCGATGATCGCCTCGTGGAAGCGGACGCCGCGCTCGTGCAGGGCGTCGGCGCTGTCCGTTTCGATGGCCCCATTGAGAAGCCGCAGTTCCGCCTCTCGGCAGCGGGCCGCCGTCTCAGGGTCGAGATGGTAGGTCGGTTCCAGCAGCGCAGCGGGTTCGAGAGCCAGGCGGACACGATAGGTCTGCTCGAGGCTCTCCGGGGTCGTGAGCATGGGCGAGAAGGACCAGCCGTAGCCGGGGCGGCGCTCGGCCCAGCCTTCCTGGGCGATCCGGCTGAGAACCGTGTTCAGCTGCGCCTTCGTGACCGCATAGGTTTCCTTGAGGTAGGCCTCCGAGGCCGGATCGGGCAGGCGGCCGTGAAGGTGATCCTCGGCGATCCTGAAATAGACCTCGGAGGTATCGTCCCTCCTGGCCAGGCCCAGGGCCTCCGCCGAGGGGGCCTTCGCATCGGAGACGAAATAGCCGCGGTTGCGCTCATGGATGAGAACGCCCTTCTCCGCGAGGAGCTGCAGGGCCTGCCCCACGGGAAAGCGGGAGACGCTGAACCGCTCCGCCAGTTCCTGGGCGGTGATGTGCGTCCCCACAGCCAGCCCGGCCCCCCGGATATGGTCGAAGATCTGAACGGCGAGCCCGTCGGTCATTTCCCGCTTGCTGCCGGCTGAACGTTCACTGGTGGGCAAACTCATCGAAAAACCTGACTTCGCCATTGGGAGCCGCTTTTCCTCTACGCGATTCCCATCGGTATAGCACCGCACATCGGCGTCTGCAGGAGCAGGCCGGGAGATTGAAGTCCGATCTCCCGGCCGGTATCGTCAGGACTTCACGAGGCCGATCGACTTCAGGACGTCGCCGACACGGGTCTGTTCTTCCTTGAGGAAGGTCTCGAACGGCGCACCGGCAAGATAGAAGTCTTCCCAGCCGCGCTGCTTCAGGATCTCGGCCCATTCCTTCGACTTGACCAGCTTGTCGATGGTCTCGGCATGGGCCTTCTTCTGGTCCGCCGTGATGGCGGGAGGAGCCATGATCGCGCGCCAGTTCACGACCTCCACATCCATGCCCTGCTCTTTGAGGGTAGGCACGTCGGCGCCGGCCAGGCGCTTGCCGGACGAGATGGCAAGCGCCCGCAGCTTGTCGGCCTTGATCTGGCTCTCGAACTCGCCGTAGCCGGAGACGCCGGCCGTCACGCGACCGCCGAGCATGGCCGCCAGGGCCTCGCCGCCGCCCGAGAAGGCGATGTAGTTGACCTTCGACGGATCGGAGCCGGCTGCCTTGGTGAACAGGGCTGCGAGGATGTGGTCGGCGCCGCCTGCGGAGCCGCCGGCCCAGGTCACCTTGGCTGGATCGGCCTTTGCAGCGGCCGCGAGTTCCTGAACGGTCTTGATCGGCGAATTCGCCGGCACCACGATGACCAGTGGATCGCCTGTCAGGCGCGCGATGGGGATGACCTGATCGAGCCCGACCGGCGACTTGTTGCTCAGGATCGCGCCGATCATGGTGATGCCGTTGACCATGAGCTGGTTCGGATCGCCTTTCCCGTTGTTGACGAACTGCGCCAGGCCGATGGTGCCGCCGGCGCCGGTCACGTTGGTGACCTGAACGCTCTTGGCGAGGCCCGTTTGGGTCAGCACCTGCTGGATGGAGCGGGCGGCGGAGTCCCAGCCGCCGCCGGGTCCCGCCGGAGCGATGATTTTGAGTTCCTGCTGCGCGAAGGCCGACGACGCGACGAGCGTCAGGGCTGCAACGGCAACGCCGCGAAGTGTCCTGCTGAAGTGGCTCACGAGTTCCTCCCTTAAGGTTGCGTGAGATGGTGAACGCAGAGCGGGTTGTGCCGCTCAGCGTCTGATGTTCGGCGAGGCCTCTCGCCGGGTGCTTTCACCGGAACCGGTGAAGTCTGGTGCAGGCGTCTCGCGGCTTGTGCTCTCCGCGTTGACGACACGCTGCAGGATCAGGGGGATGATGCCGCCGCTGCGCAGGATCTCGACCTCGAGGCCGGTCTCGATGGCTGCGATGGCGATGAAGGTCTCGCGCGTCCCTGCCGCGCGCCGGACCGTGACAGGCACCGGGCAGCGCGGACTGATGGCCGCGGCATCGGCCTCGATGAGGATTTGATCGCCGGGGCGCAGGTGCAGGGTGCCCGGATGCCGCTCCACGGGGAGGCGCAGAGGCAGAATGCCCATGCCGATGAGGTTCGAGCGATGGATGCGCTCGAAGCCCGAGGCCAGAACGGCCCGTGTGCCGAGAAGCGCCACACCTTTCGCCGCCCAATCGCGCGACGATCCCATCCCGTAGCGTTCACCCGCCACCACGACCACGGGGGCGCCCTCGGCGGCATAGCGCTCGGCGGCCAGGAACAGGGGCATCTGTTCGCCCGAGCCCACATGGATCGTGAAGCCCGGCGCGATCTGCGGGTCGAGCAGGTTGCGCACGGACCTGTTGGTGAACAGGCCCCGGACCATGGCTTCCCAGTTGCCGCGGCGAGACGCGAACACGTTCAGATCGCGGCGGTTCTCGCCCCGCTCGACCAGATACTCGGCCGCCTCGCCCACTTGCGGGACCTGACCGGCCGGAGAGATGTGGTCGGTGGTGATGTCGTCGCCGAGCACGAGCAGCGGATGCGCCGCATAGGTGCCCAGCAGCGTACCCTTGCCGAAGCCCGCGAAGGGCGGGCGCCGGATATAGGTCGAGCCGGGATCCCAGGGAAAGAGATCGGTGGCCGGAGCATCGAGCGCCCGCCAGGTCTCGCTGGCCTCGGCCTCGTCGTACGAGGGCCCGTAATCGGCGGAATCGATTGCCTGGGCCAGGGCCGCATCGATCTCGTCGCCGGTCGGCCAGAGATCGGCGAGCCCGATCTCCCCGCCGGATGACGAGAGGCCGATCGGATCGGTCAGGATGTTGCGGTTGACGTCGCCCGCCAGCGCGAAGGCGACAACGAGGGGAGGCGAGGCCAGGAAGCCGGCTTCGAGCTGCGGGTGCACGCGGCCCGGAAAGTTGCGGTTGCCTGACAGAACGGCGACCGGAACGATGCCGCGCTCCGTCATGGCTTGTTCGATGACGGCAGGCAGGGGGCCGGAATTGCCGATGCAGGTGGTGCAGCCATAGCCGACGATGCCGAAGCCGATCGCCTCCAGATCGTCCAGCAGCCCGGCTCGACGCAGATAGCGCTCGGCGGTCGGCGAGCCCGGCGCGAGCGAGGTCTTCACCCAGGCCGGCGGCGTGAGACCGGCGGCGCGTGCCTTGCGGGCCACGAGGCCTGCGGCGACCAGGAGGCGCGGGTCCGATGTGTTGGTGCAGCTTGTGATCGCCGCGATGGCGACGGCACCGTTGCCGGGCCGCTCGCCCGATGCCCCCTCGGAACGGCCGGCGAGCATCGGCGCGAGTGCCTCGACCGTTGTTCCAGCTGGAATGCGGTCCTGCGGCCGGCGCGGACCGGCGAGGCTGACCTCGACTTCGTCAAGATCGATCTCGATCGTGTCCGTGAAGCGTGGTGCGGCTTTCGGGTCGAACCAGAGCCCCTGCCGCCTAGCGTATTGCTCCACGAGGCGAATGTGCTCGGCGCTGCGGCCCGTTTCGCTTAAATAACGCAGCGTCTGATCGTCGATGGGAAAGAAGCCGGAATTGGCGCCGAATTCCGGAGTCATGTTGGCGATGACGGCGCGGTCGCCGGCGGAGAGCGTCGAGACGCCCTCGCCGTAGAACTCGACGAAGCGATCCGCGAGATCGATGCGCCGGAGGCGCTCGGTGACCGTCAGCGCCAGATCGGTTGCGAGCACACCCTGCTTCAAGCGCCCCGTGAGTCGCACGCCGACGATCTCCGGCACCCGGATCATCACCGGCATGCCGAAGAAGACGCTCTCGGCTTCCAGCCCGCCGACGCCCCAGCCGAGCACGCCGATGGCGTTGATCATCGGGGTGTGGCTGTCCGTGCCGATGAGCGTATCGGGCACGGCCCAGGACACGCCGTCGCGCTCGGCGGTGGTGACGACGCTCGCCAGGCGCTCGAGATTGAGCGTGTGCATGATGCCGGTGCCGGGCGGATGGACGCGGAAGCCGGTCAGCGCCCGCGTGGCCCATTTCATGAAGCGGTAGCGCTCGGCGTTGCGCCCGTATTCGCGCTCCATGTTGCGCCGGAGCGCATCGGGCGAGCCGAACACGTCGACACCCAGGGAATGGTCGGTCGAGACATCCACGGGCAACACGGGATTGAGCCGAGCCGGATCGTGCCCGGCCTCTGCCAAAGCGTCGCGCATGCCGGCGATGTCCACCAGCGCCGGGCCGCAGGTGGTGTCGTGCATCATGACCCGGCCGGGCAGGAACGGGATCTCTTCCTCGCTGCGTCCGGTCCCAAGCCACTTCAGAACCGCCGCGCTGGCCCGCGGAGCGTCGTCGCCGGCATTGCGGAGGACATTCTCCAGCATGATCCGCAGGATATGCGGCAACCGTTCGAGATCGGCACCAAGTGCTGCCGGAAGATCGACGATTCGGTGTTGCCGCCCGTCAACAGCAAGGGTCGCCATGGCAGCGCGCGGTTTGGGATCATGGGCCATAGCTCATAATATTGCATAAAATGAACATTAAATGCAAATTCAAATGAATTTTGAGACGAAAATATGGAAAATATTATGATCTGATTAGAGCTAAGCGACTGATATGATTGCCAATTATCTTCCTGACTGAATGAATTCAGAAAGCCGTTCAGAGAACTCGGACCGAGCCTGGGCAATCTGGCCGCCCATGGCGGCCCGTCCCAAGCCGCGGGGCCGACGCTTCGGCGTCTTGCCGCGTTGGTCACAGGCTGCTTTGCCGATGGCCGCGGGCGCAGATCCGCGACCGCAGCCGTCCCTTTGATGCTTAAGGTTCAGATCCTCCGGCCGAGCACCATGTAGGCGGCGGCCGTCCAGGAGAAGGTATCTCCGCCCAGGCCCTCGCCGGTCCTCGGGTCGAAATACTCGCAGAAGCCGGCGTTCTCGATGGCGCGGACGGTATTCTGCTCGACCCGGCGGGCGAGATCCTCGGAGCCGTTCAGGCGCAGGCCGTCGCAGATGAGCCAGTTGATCACGGCCCAGACCGGGCCACGCCAATAGCGCTTGGGCTCGAAGGCGGCCGAAAAGGATGGCGCCGAGGGAACGCCGANTGATCACGGCCCAGACCGGGCCACGCCAATAGCGCTTGGGCTCGAAGGCGGCCGAAAAGGATGGCGCCGAGGGAACGCCGACGGCCATGCCGTCGAGCCAGCGTTCGATCTCTGCCGTGACGGCCTTCCGCTGAGCCTCGTCGAGCTTCAGGGCCACGAGAGGGATGAAGGCCGCCTGCGTCGGTGCCTCGATGTCGCGCCCTGAGATCAGGTCGAGGGAGACGAACCGCGAAAGCCCCGGACGCCAGCGCCGGGCGAGGCCGTCGCGCAGCCTCCCGTGCATCCGCGCAAGTTCGGCCTTCTCATCGTCCGAGCCCAGGCTCTCGGCCAGATGCATCAGGTCAGCGGTGGCACGCGCCAGAATGGCAGTCATCTGCACGTCGGCCACCTTGAAGGGCGCGGCCGTCCATTGCCGCTGCGGATCCCAGCCGCAATCGCGATAGGTATCGACGAGATGGATGAAGCGCTGATAATCCTCGTCGCGCGGACGCATGGAGGCGTCCACATGCCCCGTGTCCTTGCGGCGGATCGTGGACGTCGTGGTGGTCGGCACGCGGGCGAGCGCCTCGTCCCAGGCGGGCGAGTTGTCGCTGCCGCTCTCCCAGGGGTGAAGGATCGACACGAGGCCGAGCCCGTCCGGATCGCGGGCGGAGAGCCACCAGCGATGGGAACGCAAGGCCGCCTGGAACAGCGCCTTCGTCCGCTCCGTCACGCCTGCCAGGCCGCTGGCGAGAGCGGCCTCGTGCACGTGGCGCAGGGCCATGCCGAAGACCGGCGGCTGCGTGATGCCGGACGTGGGAATGCGGTGCCGCGTGCCCCAGACGTCCGGACCGGGAAAATAGGTGTCGCTGGGCGCATGAAATACGATGTGCGGGATCATGCCGTCGTCCCACTGGCCCTCGACGAGGCGCTCCAGCTCGCGATAGGCCCGGTCCACGTCGAAGACCGCGAAGCCCATGGCCACGAAGGCGGAATCCCAGTTCCACTGGAACGGATAGAGGCGGTCGGTGGGCACCGTGTATCCGCCGCGATCGTTGCGCGCGAGAATGGCGCGCGCCGCCTCTTCCTTCGGAAGCATGGTCATTTCGAATGTCCTTCAATTCACAGTTCAGACCCGGGCGAGGGCGCGCCCGGTGGTGCTGTCGATCCAGGTCACGCGCGCGGGATCGACGGTCAGGCCCACGCGCTCGCCGGCACTCACTTTTGCCGTCGGCGGTGCGACGATGCGGGCTGGCTGGCCGTCGATGGCACCCGTCAGCAGCAGGTGCGAGCCCATGGGCTCCACGACGCGCACATCGAAGGGGATGCCGGAGCCGTTGGCGCTGAGGGCCGCATCCTCGCCGCGCAGTCCGAGCTCCAGGTCCTTGCCAGTCGACGGACATGGCAGCGCGGCGTCGCCGATCCGAGCCTGGCCCTGGCTGCACTGCACCTTGATGAAGTTCATCGGCGGCGAGCCGATGAAGCCGCCGACGAAGCGGGTCGCAGGCGTTGCGTAAATCTCGAGCGGCGCACCGATCTGGTCGATCTTGCCGCCATACATCACGGCGATGCGGTCGGCGAGGCCCATGGCCTCGGTCTGGTCGTGCGTCACGTAGATCGTGGTGGTCCCGGCTTCGCGCAGAACCGCCTTCAGCTCCGTGCGCATCTCGAGCCGCAGGAGCGCGTCGAGGTTGGAAAGCGGCTCGTCCATGAGCAGCACGGCGGGCTCGACGGCGAGCGCACGGGCCACCGCCACGCGCTGACGCTGGCCGCCCGAGAGTTTCGCCGGATAGCGGTCGAGATAGCTCTCGATGTGGAGCAGGGCCGCCGCGCGTTCGACCTTGCGCTTCACCTCCGCCTGCGAAGCCTTCTGCATCCGCAACCCGAAGGCGACATTCTCGAACACGGTCATGTGCGGGAAGACGGCGTAGTTCTGGAACACCATCGCGAGACCGCGCTTGCGCGGCGCGAGGTTGCTCACGTCCTGCCCGCCGATGACGACGCGGCCGGCGGTTTGCGTCTCGAGACCGGCGATGATGCGCAAAAGCGTGGTCTTGCCGCAGCCCGAGGGCCCAAGCAGGGCCACGAACTCGCCGTCATTGACGGTAAGCGAGACTTCCTGCAGGGCGCGGAAGGAGCCGAATTCCTTGACGACGCGGTCGATGACGATGTCAGCCATGAGGTGATCCGTTATTTGCTCGCGATGCCCCACACCGCGAAGAGATATCGTCTCACGGCGAAGATGAAGAGCACGGAGGGGATGATGAGGATGAAGCCGCCGGCGAAGCGGTAATGGAGCGGGCTCTCGGCCAGAATACGCAGCAGATAGGCGGTGAGAGTCCGCTCGCGCACGGTGAGGATCGAAGCGGCAAACACCTCGTTCCACGAGATTACGAAGGCGAAGATGGCGGTTGCCGCAAGTCCCGGCAGGGCCAGCGGCAGAACCACCTTCATGAAGGCCTGGAAGCGTGTGCAGCCGAACACCCAGGCGGCTTCCTCGTATTCGCGCGGGATGCCCATGAAGAGGCTCTGCGTGACGAGCGCCGCGAAGGGCAGGGCCAGCACCGTGTGGATCAGCGAGACGCCGAAGGGCGTGTCGTAAAGCCCCAGGCGGATGAACGAGACCGTGAGCGGCAGCGCCAGGATGGCGAGCGGGAACGCGCGGGTGAGGAGAACGAGCAGGCGATAGGCGTTCTGCCCGCGGAAGGTATAGCGCGCCAGCGCATAGCCGGCGGGAGCGCCGAGCGCGATGGAGAACACCACCGTCAGTCCGGCGGCGATGAGCGAATTGACCAGGGCGTTGAACACGCCCTCGATGGCGAGGAACTGGCTCATCGCCGCGAAGGACAGGTCCGTGGGCCAGATCGATTTCGGCCAGCGGAACACGCCGAGCCGGCCGCCGAAGGCGCCGAGTGCCACGAGATAGATCGGCACCAGCACCCAGGCGATGAGCACCGCAAGCCCCGTCCAGAGAAGCAGGCGCCGGGCAGATGGAAGTGCCATGCTCTGCCTGGTCGAGACTGGTTTGAGGTCGGCGGCGCTGGTTGTCATGAGAGCTGCTCCGGACGCGTCCTCAGCACGCGCAGATAAACGGCGGTCGCGGCGAGCGAGATCGCCATGATGAGCACCGCATAGGCAGCGGCAACGCCGTAATTCTGGTTGTCGTTCTGCCAGACATAGGCCTCACCGGCGAGAACCGGGAAATTGCGCCCGCCCAAAGCATAGACGACGGCAAAGACTTCGAAGGCGAGCACCGTGCGCAGGATCAGCGCCGATTGCAGGCTGGGCTTCAGAAGCGGCAGCGTGATCCTGGTGAAGCGCGTCCAGGGTTTCGCCCCGAAGATCTCGGCGGCTTCCGCGAACTCCTTCGGGATCAGCTGCAGGCCCGCGATCAGGATCACCAGCACGATGGCGGTGGCGCGCCAGAGTTCGGCAAGCACGATGGCAAAGAACAGGGCGACCGGGGTTTCCTGCGAGAGCCAGCCGACAGGCCCCTGGATGACCCCAAGGGCGTAGAGCGCGGAATTCAGGTAGCCGGTGTTCTGAAGCAGGGCGAGCCAGGCGAGACCGGCTGCGAGGTCCGAGATGCCGAGGGGTATGGTGAGCACCCACAGGACCAGGTCGCGGCCCTTGTCGAGTTTCGTCACCATGGTGGCCATGCCAAGCGCCAGCACCACCTGGAGCGGCACGACCACAAGCGTCAGGAGGAACGTGTTCTTGACAGCGAGCGAGAAGTTCAGGTCGCCGGCCATGCGCTGATAGTTGTCCAGCGACAGTCCTTCCCCGGCGGAGAACGACAGCCAGACCGTCTGCACGAGCGGCACGAGGAAGAGCGCGCCGAGAAAGACGACCGAGGGCGCGATCAGCGCATAGGGAATCCAGGATGTGCGCGCAGGCATGGAGCCGCTCCACTCGCAAGGGGACGGCCCGGCGGAGCCTTATCCGCCGGGCTCAGGTGTCAGGTTACTGAACCGGGCAGGCGCCCTGGCTCGGCTTGTCCGGAGCCCAGCAGGGCGCGCCGGTTTCCTTCATGAGCGCGTCGAGGACCTTCGCCTGGGCTTCGAGCACGTCCTTGACCGGCTCGTTGCGCAGCACGATGCGCTGGAAGGTGTCCGTATAGACCTTGTTGAACTCGCCGCCCTTGGCGCCGAGGCCCACGGGCAGGAGCGAGACGAGCGCATCCTTCGCGTTCTGCGTCGCGGCGACCGCGCCTGCGAGCGCCTTGATGCCGGGCGCGAGATCCGGCGGCAGCTCCGCCTTCACGACCGGGAAGAAGCCGACTTCCGCCGCCGTCGCCAGCTGCGTCTGAGGCTTCGTCATGTGCTCGATCACCGCCACGGCGCCTGCGCGGTTCGGTGCATCCTTCGGGATGGCGAGACCGGCGATCACAGGCATGTAGCCGCGTCCCTTCGGACCGGCCGGCGCCGGAAAGGCGACGAATTGGTCGGGCTGCAGGGTGAGCGCTTCCTTCACGCGGGCGATGTGATCCCACGCGATCCACACCTCCCCGGCCAGAAGCGGCTCCTGCATGAAGTTGTAGTTGGTGGAGTTGGGGTTGGACACGGCCCACAATTCTTTCAGCGCGTTCCATCCGGCCTCCGCATCGGCCGATTTGAAGGTCGTCACCACGCCGCCGGTGAAGGACGGATAGAAATAGCCCTGGAAGAACCGCGGCAGGAGGCCCGTCGGGCCGGCCGGGAAGCCGAGGCGACGCTGGCCGGTCTTGTCGACGATGTTCTTGCCCCATTGCTGCAGCTGCGCATAGGTGAGGGTGTTTACGTCCGCACCGGCCGGCAGATATTGCAGCGCCTGCTTGCTGGCGACCATCACGTAGGTGGCCTGCATCCACGGGATGTATTGCTGCTGCCCCGTGCCGAGCTTGCCGAGATCCATGAGGCTCGCGGGAATGCCGCGATCGGTCAGCTTCGCGGCGACATCGTCGACCGGCTGGAGATCGGCTGGAACATGCGGCTGCAACTCGCCGTGCAGCGCGCCGACGACGCTTGCCGTGCGCTTGCCCGCCTGCGTCTCCGCCTTCATGCGAACGGCAAAGGCAGGCGGCTCGTCCACCACATAGGTCGTCTTGCCCGGAAGACCTTTCAGCAGAACCTCGCGGACCTTGGTCGCTTCCTCGATGGGACGAAGCTGTGTCGAGTAAAAAATCGTTTCCTGCGCCTGCGCGACGGTGAGCCCTCCGAAAAGGGCTGCCGCGGCGGCAATGGCGCGAAGCGATACAGGATGCGTCATGTCCTTCCTCCATCGGTCCCTTCTTGGTGCCGCTCGACCCGGGGCCGGAAGGTCGAGGGCATCGGACTCAGTTCGCCGGCCCGTGGGTCGCCCTCGGAACCTGCCGAACCGGCAGAATGGTTTGCAGCTCGCGGCCGTCGCGCCCGCCGAGCCGCGCAATCAGCATCTCCGCCAGTTGCCGGCCCACATCGGGAGCCGCGATCTCCATGCTCGAGAGCGGGGGATCGGTGAAGGCGGCGGAGGGCAGATTGTCGTGGCCGATCACGGCGATCTCGCGTCCGGCGGTGAAGCCGCGCTCCTTCAGCGCGCTCAAGGCACCGATCGCCATGCTGTCGGTGGCGCACAGGAGAGCGGTGGGCGGGGTATCCTGCCGAAGCAGCCATTGCGTGGCTTCATAGCCGCCGGCCTCCGTCGGTTGTGCCGTGTATTCGAGCCGGTCCGGGGAGCCGGCCTCGTCGAGAGCTGCCAGCCAGCCCTTGCGGCGCAGATGGG
This sequence comes from Microvirga sp. 3-52, assembly GCF_018383585.1. Lineage (GTDB taxonomy): Bacteria > Pseudomonadota > Alphaproteobacteria > Rhizobiales > Beijerinckiaceae > Microvirga. The sequence goes on along the minus strand of NZ_JAHAMK010000012.1, from coordinate 117,659 downwards.
CGAAGGTCAGATCCTGCGGAGCCGCGATATGAGCGATCCGCTGATGGCCGGACGCCGCGAGCTGTCGAGCGGCGTCCCGGAAGCCGGCCTCGCCGTCGCCGTCGATGAAGGCGTGCTCCTCCGATCGGGCGGTGCGGCCATGGGTGACGAAGGGGATGCCGCGTTCCTTCAGGAAGCCGACGCGCTCATCGTCGAGCCTTGTGCGCACCACGATCACCGCATCGGCGCGCCGTCCGTCCAGAAGCCGCCGGTAGGTATCCATCTCGCCCGCACGCCCGGCGGTCGGCAGCAGCATCAGGTCGAGGCCGTCCTCGGCGAGTCGCTGTCCGCAGGCCGCCAGCATGTTCAGGAAGATGGGAGGTCCGAACCGACCCGGCTCCGTCGGCAGGGTCACGGCGACGGCCTCGGCCCTGCGCCGCCGCAGGCTGCGGGCGGCTGGGTTCGGCCGGTAATTCATGGCCTGGGCTGCCGCCTGAACGCGCTCGCGGGTCGCGGGTGCCACATCGGAATAGCCGTCGAGGGCTCTCGACACCGTCGTGATCGACAGGCCGAGCGATCGCGCGAGAAGCTTCAGGTTCGACACAGGATTCAGAGTTCTCCTTGTGTCCTTAATTAGATCTCCAAAACGTTTTGGGAAGTCAATATTCCCAGAATAAGCTCTTGGTATAGGACATGGGTCAGCCCGGTGCCGGAGGGTGGGTGGACACGGCATAGCATGTTCTCGCTTTGTTCTTGACAATCGTCCTAAGCTTGGCTATGGGTTGGAGGTCTGGTCTCACGAGGGACGCGCCCGAGGCGTCGGTCGAAGGAGACCGGATACGGTTCTGACAGGTCAGGGGAGTCGCACCCTCTGGCAGTCAGG
>NZ_JAHAMK010000012.1:0-116789 GCF_018383585.1 Microvirga sp. 3-52 | reverse complement strand
ATGTTCTCGCTTTGTTCTTGACAATCGTCCTAAGCTTGGCTATGGGTTGGAGGTCTGGTCTCACGAGGGACGCGCCCGAGGCGTCGGTCGAAGGAGACCGGATACGGTTCTGACAGGTCAGGGGAGTCGCACCCTCTGGCAGTCAGGGGCCTGAGTGGAGGATGCAGGGCAGACGACCTGTTCGGGCAGGCGCCTGTCTCTGGCCTTCCAAGCCTCGCCGGCACCGGCGCACCTGGGGCTGCGCGACAAGCCGCGCCGTAGCGCCCTCTGAGGGTTCGTCCCTGACGGGCTGGAGCGCGAGGCTCAGGGCCGAAAAGCCGTGCGCGGGAGGCGGGTTGGCTTCCCGTCCGGGCGGATCTCCCGTCCCGACTCCCTTCGCGCGCTCCGCTGGAGCGGCGAGGCACATCCACGTCCCGCGCTTCCCTCGACTTCCGAGACCAAGCCNAAAAGCCGTGCGCGGGAGGCGGGTTGGCTTCCCGTCCGGGCGGATCTCCCGTCCCGACTCCCTTCGCGCGCTCCGCTGGAGCGGCGAGGCACATCCACGTCCCGCGCTTCCCTCGACTTCCGAGACCAAGCCTAAAATCGCCACTCTGCAAAGGGAGGGATGCAAAGGCATGTCCGAAGGACCGGCCCATCAGGCCATCGCGATCCCCGCACAAGGCGGCGACGCAATGGAGATGAACGTCCGGCCGGTCTCTCAGGGCGCTCCTGTTGCAAGGGGACGCGTCGCCGTAGGGGCCAGCGTCCAGGGGCTCGGCGGCAAGATGGGCGAGACCAGGCTCACGCCGAAAACCTCCGTGATCAATTCAGGCGTAAGAACCGACTCTGGCCGGCCGCGGGTGACGAGGCGGCCTCCACGCATGAGGACGAGATCATCGCCGATGCCGGCAGCGAGCTGCAGGTCGTGCAGCACGGCCACGACCGCGAGCCCGTCCTGCGCGAGGCTCTTCGCTGTCTGCAGCAGGGCGAGCTGATGTCTGAGATCGAGGCTGGCGATGGGCTCGTCCAGAAACAGCACCTGCCGGGTCTCGACGGTCCGGCCTGCCTGCAGCTGCGCCAGCACGCGGGCGAAATGAACCCGCTGCCGCTCTCCACCGGAGAGTGTCTGATAGTTGCGGTGGCCGAGATGCGCCACGTCGGCCTGCTCGAGCGCATCGAGGGCGATGCGCTGCCGCTCGCCGCGCGACAACCCACGCCCGATGCCCTCGACCCCGAGGCAGGCGACCTCGAAGACCGTGAAGGGAAAGCTGAGGTCCGAGGCCTGCGGCATCACCGCCCGGCCGTGCGCGAGGCGCCAGGGTGGAATGGAGCGCAGGGGTCGGGCATCGAAGCGAACCTCGCCTTCCGTCGGAGAGATCTCGCCCGACAGGACGCGCAGCAGCGTCGACTTGCCGGCACCGTTGGGGCCGATGACGATGGTGAAGGAGCCGCCTGCGATGGACAGGTCGGCGGCCTCGATCAGCATGCGTCCGCCGCTGCGGTAGGAAATGCCTTTTGCTTCCAGAAGCGGACTCATAGGGCGACGCCTCCCTGGCGACGGAGCAGGAGCCAGAGGAAGAACGGCGCGCCGATGGCGGCCGTGAGAATGCCGATGGGCAGTTCCGCCGGCGCCGCGATGGTGCGCGCCACCGTATCGGCGGCGACGAGCAGCGCTGCTCCCAGAAGGGACGAGGCCGGCAGCAGCATCCTGTGATCGGCGCCTGCGACAAGGCGCAGCACGTGCGGCACGACGATCCCGACGAAGCCGATCATGCCGGCAGCCGCAACGGACGCCCCGACGGCGATCGCCACGAGCAGGATCGCGATGGCCTTCACCCGCTGTACCGGCACGCCGAGATGAAAGGCTTCTGCCTCGCCCAGGGACAGGGCGTTCAGGCCCCGCGCCACGAAGGGCATGGCGAGAAGAGTCGGCAGGATGAAGGGCGCTACGGCCGTCACCTTCGTCCAGGTCGCGCCGCTCAAGGAGCCGAGAGACCAGAACGACAGGTCGCGCAATTGCCGGTCGTCGCTGAGATACGAGAACAGGCCCATGGCCGCACCCGCGAGCGCCCCGAAGGCGACGCCGGCGAGCAGCATGGTGGCCATCGAGGTGCGCCCGCTGCGGGTCGCCACGAGATAGAGGCCCAGCGTGGTCAGCAGGCCGCCCGCGAAGGCACCCACAGGCAGGGCGCTGAAGGGTAGGGGACCGAGGAGCGGCGTGAGCAGCCTGTCGCCGAGGGTGATCGTCGCGGCGGCGGCGAGCGCCGCTCCGGCCGAGACGCCCACGAGGCCGGGATCGGCCAGCGGGTTGCGGAACAGCCCCTGCATCAGGGCGCCCGAGGAGGCGAGCGCCCCTCCGATCAGCAGCCCGAGCAGCAGGCGCGGCAGGCGCACCTGCAGGATGATCAGCGCATCACCTCCCGTCGCGACGCGTCCGGTCAGCGCGTCCGCCACGACGGAGAGGATGCGGGACACCGGGACGCCCGTTGCGCCGAGGCCCAGGCCCAGGAAGCTCACCAGGACGAGCAGCACCGCGAGCGCCGTGAACAGAATCATCCTGCGATCGTGCAGGATGGAGCGGAAATCGTCCCGCTCCAGGGCTAGCGCTGTCATGGCTTGGCTGCGACGACCTGATCGGGATGCAGCGCCACCATCAGCTCGCCCGCCGCGGCGGGCGTGCGAGGGCCGAAGCCGAGAAGATAGAGCGAATCCATGACGATGAGACGGTGCTGCGCCGCTGCGGGTGTCGCCGCGAAAGCGGGATAGGTGAAGGGATCGGACGCCGCGCCGCCGGGACCGTGATTCATCATCACGACGGCTTCCGGAGCCGCCGCGATCAGGCCCTCGTCCGACAGGGGCTTCCAGCCGGTAAGGGACGATGCGACGTTGGTGGCGCCGGCGAGCGCGAACATGGCATCGGCGGTCGTTCCCTGCCCACCGACGAGCGGCCGCCCGTTCTGGAGCGACAGGACGAAGAGCGCCTTGGCCGGTCGCGTCACCCGCGCCCGGGCCTCGGCCAACCGGGCGAACCCCCTCTCGATCTCGACGATGAGGGCGGCGCCCTTCTCGGCGGCATTCACCGCCTTGGCGATCACCTCCACCCGCTTCGCAATTCCCGTCGGGCTCGGCTCGTCCGTGATGCGGATGATCGGAACCCCGGCCTGCTCGATCAGGCGCAGGGCATCGGGCGGCCCTGCTCCCTCCGAGGCGATGACGAGGGTGGGGTTGAGAGACAGGATCCCCTCCGCTCCGAGCGCACGGACGTAGCCCACATTGGCTTTTGTTTTCAGCGCCTCTTCGGGATACAGGCTCGTGGAATCCACGCCGACGATCTCATCGGTGCGGCCGAGGCGGTAAAGGATCTCCGTGGCGGCTCCCCCGACGCTGACGATGCGGTGCGCGGGTTCGGCGCGAAGCCGCGATGCAGCGAGCAGGATGAGCGGTGTCAGGAGCAGCGTGCGGCGTGACAGGACGGGCATGAGGGCGGCTTTCTATTTGGTGAGGATCAGTTTGCCGTTGGCCGTGATCCGCAGGCGGTAGCGCTCGCCCCTGTGAACGAGAACCACTTCGCGGCCGCCCCCGAGCAGGCTGGCGACGTCGATCTCTTTAGCGGGCATCGCCCGGTCGCTTTTGATGTCCACGGGCGAAGACGGGTCGCGCACGGCTGTCTCCAGATTTTACTTATTCTAACTTGGCGAATATGGTTATCTCATGAGTATTCGTAGTTTAGAATGGTGTAAAACTACGTTCATCAGAGTTGATGTTGACGCAGTTACTTGATTTGGATATCGGATGTAAACCCTTCTCTACACAGAGAGGGCGAGATAGCCAGCCAGTGCGGAGCCGACTTCTGCGCAAGCCAGCCAATCGGCAAGAATAGCGATGTGAAAGACCGGGATCGTCGGGATGGGGACCTTCCTGCGCGAAGGTCCCCGCGCGTCGACGTCACCCCTCGCCCTTCCGATCGTGGCGCAGCCGGATCATGGCCGCTCCGGCTTCCGGCCGGGGGCAGTCGTGACACTTGCAAGACCCGAACCATTCCACCCGGCACGGAGACAGTTTTCGATGTTCATCGCCATGAACCGCTTCAAGGTCCTGAAGGACGTCACCCAACAGTTCGAGCAGCGCTGGCTGACCCGCGAGAGTTCCCTGCACGAGCTCGACGGCTTCATCGAATTCCACATGCTGCGTGGGCCGGAGCGTGAGGACCACGTGCTCTATTCCTCGTATACACTTTGGATCTCTCAGGCCCATTTCGAAGCCTGGACACGCTCCGAGCAATTCCGCATCTCCCACATCCGCGCCAGTAGCGGCACGGACAAGCCGATGACTCTCTCGCATCCGGAATTCGAAGGCTTCGAGATCATCCAGACCATCGGCCGCATGCCCACGGCGGCGGAGTGAGCACGATGTCATCGATGGACGACCTGATCCGGCAGGATCTCGCGGCAAGGCCGGATGGAATTCTCGAAACGGTCGCGGAGGAGCGCGGTATTCCCATGCAGGCCGTGTTGGACTGCCTGAGTCCGGAGAATGCTCGACGCGTCGCCGGCACAGGCTTCGAGGAGATCTGGCAGGAGCTGACGGGCTGGGGCGAGATCACCTTCGTGGTCCACACCCGCGATGGGGTCTTCGAGTGCAAGGGCAACGTTCCGCCCGGCACCCTGGGCCGCGGCTATTTCAACATCCACGGCGACAGTCCGATCGGCGGGCATCTGAGGATGGACCGCTGCCGGTTCGTCTATTTCATCGACCGGCCGTTCTTCGGCAAGCGCTCCTGCTCGGTGCAGTTCGTCAACGAGGACGGCGGCGTGATGTTCAAGGTCTTCGTCGGCCGCAACGAGGACCGCAGCCTCAAAGCGGACCAGCTCGTCCGGTTCGAGGCGCTTCGCGAACGGCATCGTCAGGGTGTATAACCCTGACGCCGAGAGCCGGAGGATGCGAGATGGCGAAGGACCCGATTTTGCCCGTCGATGACGAAGCTCGCTCCCTTGCAAAAAGATTGATGCGCACCGCCCGCTCCGGTGCGCTTGCCACCCACGAGGCTGAAAGCGGCATGCCGTTTGCGAGCCTCGTTCAGGTGGGAACGGATCTCGACGGCTCTCCCGTCATTCTCACCTCGCAGCTCTCGATGCACACTAGGCTGATGGAGGCTGATTCGCGCTGCTCCCTGCTTCTCTCCTCCATCGGCAAGGGGGATCCGCTCGCGCATCCGCGCCTGACCGTGCAGGCCACGGCAGAACGGCTCGACCGGGAGGCGGAGGATGTGAAAAGCATCCGCCGCCGCTATCTGGTGCAGCATCCCAAGGCCGAGCTCTATGTAGACTTTCCGGATTTCAGCTTCTGGCGCCTCAAGGTCGCATCCGGCAGCCTCAATGGCGGCTTCGGCCGGGCCTATCGCATGACCGCGGAGGACCTCCTCACCGACATGTCCGGATTTTTCGATTTCTACGACTTCGAAGCCGAGGCCGTCGATCACATGAACGTGGAGCACAGCGACGCGGTCGCGCTCTATGCCACCCAGCTCTGTGGTGCCCGCGAGGGTGCATGGCATCTGATCGGGATCGATCCCGAAGGCGTCCAGATGGCCCTGAGCGACGAAATCCTGCGCCTATCCTTCCCGAAGACCCTGACGGGACCGCACGAGGTGCGCCCGATGCTCATCCGCCTGGCGAACGAGGCCCGGAGCCGGATCTCGTAGGGGATGGCCGGACCCCACCATGGGCGGGACACCATGGGCCTTGCCATGCATCGCTCTTGACCGCATCAAGAGAACGGATCGCGCAACGCCGTTCGCACGGTCTGCGGATCCACGCTTGCCAAGCCCACCATGCGACTAATCTCTCTCCCGCCCCGCGCCCGATCGATCTTCGTCGCCATGGCCGACGCGGGATCAAGCTTTGCGCGCAACGACGGCCTGGCCATGGCAAGCCATGTGGCCCTCTCGCTCGTCATTGCCCTGTTTCCGTTCCTGATCTGCGTCGCCGCTCTCGCGGCCTTTCTCGGGGCCGGGCGTATCTCGACCCATATCGTCCACCTGCTCTTCGATTTCTGGCCCGAAGGGGTCGCCGGTCCCCTGGCGCGGGAGGCCGACAAGGTCCTGATCCCACGGCGGAACGTGCTGACGGTCAGCATCGTCCTGACGCTGCTCGTCGCCACCAACGGCGTCGAGAGCCTCCGGGTCGCCCTGTGCCGGGCTTACGGTGTCGAGCGGTTCCGGCCCTGGTGGCAGGCAAGGCTCATCGGTGTGGGATTTATCCTGATCGGCGCGGGGGCGCTCGTCGCCTCCTCGGTCCTGGTCGTCCTGTGGCCGTCGATCTGGCGCTGGGCCTTGTCCTACATGCCGGATCTCAAGGGCCTCGGCCCGACCTATGACGTGGTTCGTTACGGCCTAGCGTCCATCGTTCTGGTGGTAGGCCTGTCCGCCACCCATCTCTGGCTGCCCGATACCCGCCCGCGCTCGTGGGATGTGGCGCCCGGCATCGCGGCGACCCTAGTCCTCTGGCTCGCCGGAGCGAGCCTCTATGGCGAGTTCCTCGCCAACATGACCCACCTGAAATCGACCTATGCGGGTCTCGCAGGCATCCTGACGGCCCTGATCTTCCTCCAGATCTCAGCCGCAATCTTCATCTTCGGGGCTGAGCTCAACGCTGCCCTGCGCCGTCAGATCCGGTCCGGCGACGATGCCCGCAAGGTCTTTCCCGAATCTGCCGACAGTGAGCAGCTGTCCGTATCGCAGCCTTAGGAGCTCACGCCTTCGTCCCGTTTCCTTTCGCAATCACGCTTCGGGGTCTGCTGCGGAGCCTGTTGCTGCTGGGCAATGAGCGGATCGTCGCGAGAGATCTCCGTCGCATGGGACGGAACGGCGAAGGCTGTCAGTACGACAAGGGAGAAGATGCGAAGCATGGACTGTCTTTCCTTGGTCGAAGCGTCTCGATGCCAGAGCATCGAACCCGAAAGGGGAAACCAAGTTTGGCATCCACTTTTGGCATTCATATGACCTCCCTTCTTGGCTGACGGCATCGTTCGACTGGGAAAACCGGATCCATCTTGCGCTGACGCGGCCCTTCGGGCCCGCACGACGCGCCAGGGGAAGCGAGCCGGATGCCGGGCTTGGTCGCGTGCATCGCTGTCGATGTCGATCAGGTGTGGATCACCCTCTTGAAATCCGGAAAAGGCGTTACTAAAATCAATATTGCCGAGGCCTTTCAATGGCTTGGCATTGCGGGCGCCGGCGGGTGTCCGGCGCTCTCACGTCCATGTTGCTCAATGGAGGATATGGTAATGAGATCAGCTTTCGACTTCTCTCCCTTGTACCGCTCGACGGTCGGCTTCGACCGGCTGTTCGACATGCTCGACCAGTCCGCCCAGGTCGAGCCCATGACCAACTGGCCGCCCTACAACATCGAGAAGGTCGGCGAAGACCAGTACGTCATCACGATGGCCATTGCGGGCTTCTCTCCCGATGAGATCGAGCTCACGCAGAAAGAGAGCCAGCTCCTCGTGGTCGGCCAGAAGAAAGGCTCCGAAGAGGGTAAGCAATATCTGCATCGCGGCATTGCCACCCGCGCCTTCAGGCAGACCTTCAATCTTGCCGATCATGTGAAGGTCGTGGCTGCGGGCCTCGAGAACGGTCTGCTGACCGTCGAGCTCAAGCGCGAGGTGCCCGAAGCGCTCAAACCGCGCCGGATCGAGATCAATGCCGGCGCCGCGGCGACGCCTTTGGGCCGGCATCCGCAGCAGATCGAGCACGGCAAGGCTGCTTAGGATCAGCCGCCTTTTTGGCAGCGCCGGTGTTGCGCCGGCGCTGCGCCTGAACGCCTGAGTGAAAGGAGGACGACACCATGAACATGCGCGATCTCATTCCCTGGGGTCGCAATCAGCAGACGACCCCGAGCCGCTACCGCGATGAGGGCGATCCCTTCCTGACCCTCCATCGCGAGATGAACCGGCTCTTCGACGATGTTTTCCGCGGTTTCGATATGGTTCCCTTTGGCGGCATGAGCCGAATGGCCGGCTGGCCGCATATGGAAGTCGTCGAGAACGACAAGGATGTTCGGATCTCGGCCGAGTTGCCGGGCCTCGAGGACAAGGATGTCGAAATTCTGATGGGCGACGGCGTGCTCACCATTCGCGGCGAGAAGAAATCCGAGATCGAGGATAAGGAGCGCGCCTTCAGCGAGCGCACTTACGGTCGCTTCGAGCGCCGCATCCCGCTGGCTTGGGAGGTCGAGGAAGACAAGATCGATGCCAGCTTCAGGAGCGGCGTTCTCACCCTGACCCTGCCCAAGTCGGCTGAGAGTCGTCCGGAGGCGAGGCGCATCACCATCAACCGCGGCGGCGAGGAAACCAAGCACTAATAACGGGTGCGGGCGCCCGGACAGCCGGGCGGCGCCCGCATAGGCATCGATGTCCGGGTGTTTTGATGCGCTCAAGGCGAGGCATGCATGAACAGGGCGGCTTTGACCAGATTGTCGGGGCCGAGATCGTCGTCGGCGTGGAAGTTCAGCATTTCCGACAGGCGGTTGCGGGCGCGATTGATCCGGCTCTTGATGGTCCCGATATTGGTGCCGCAGATCCGCGCAGCGTCCTCATAGGATAAACCTTCCGCACCGACGAGCAGAAGCGCCTCGCGCTGATCGACCGGGAGTTTGCTCAAGGCCTTGAGCATATCGGTGAAATCGAGCCGCGCGCCCTGCTCGGGCATCACCGCCACCTTTTCGGCCCACGATCCTTCCGGATCCTCGACCTCACGCTTCCTCCGACGGGTCTGGGTGAGGAAATCGTTGCGCAGGATCGTGAAGAGCCAGGCCTGCATGCTGGTGCCGGGCTGGAACTTATCGAGATTGCTCAGACCCTTGAGCAACGTGCTCTGGACGAGATCGTCCGCCTTGTCGACGCTGCCGGAGAGGGAGATGGCGAACGCCCGCAGATGCGGGATGGCATTGAGCATCTGCTGCTTCAGGGAGTTTTCGACTGACACTCTTCCAACTCCTCAGATTCGGACCCGTAAGAAGAGCCTCCCCGGACACTTGCCGCATTAACCTATGCGAAGCCTGGCGCTATTCGGCGTTCAATCCTGCAAAAGACGTTGGAATCCTGGAGAAGCAGGCGAGGCCATCCCTCTTACAGCCATGTTTTTCAAGGATACGACCAGTCGTCGCCTGATTTTACAGCCAAGACTTACATGCATGAATGAAACAGGCATTCGGCTGATCTAGACGTCTCTCATGACGGCGCCCGCCAATCGGATCCCACATCGGAACCTGCCCGCTGTGAACCAAGTCACCGGATAATGGACATCATGGCTCAAACTCGCTGCATGATCGTAGAGGACCAGGCGCTGATCGGCATGTCCCTGGAAGCGTTCCTGGAGGAGGCCGGCTTCGAAGTGGCAGGCATCTTCATGAGCAATGTCCAAGCCTTGAAATGGCTCGAGGATGATGCGCCGGATGTCGCCATTTTGGATATCATGATCAGAGACGGCACCTCCGTGGAGATTGCCCGTGCGCTGAAATGCCGGGGCGTGCCCTTCGCCGTCTATTCCGGCCTGCCATCGAAAGCGGATTGCCCGCCGGAATTGCAGAACGTGCCCTGGCTCGAAAAGCCCGTCAGCCGCGAAACCCTCCTGGGCGTTCTCGGCGGCCTTGCCCGACCCGAAAAGGAGGGCATCGTCCTGAACCCAGAACTGTCCGTAAAGCCTTGAGGCGATGCCGTTCCCGCATCGGCTCACAGGCATGACGCGAAAGACAAATGCGGAACATCGAGGCTTGGCATCCCGTTGTCATCGAAGTTCCTCTCTGGAGGGTGCCATGGGCGTTTCCTTCAAAACTCTGATGGCTGCGGGCCTTATTCTTACTGGTGCCGTAGCGGTCCAACCTGCTCCGGCCGAAGCCCAGCCCCTGTGGGGTCGGTATCAGGGCGATGGCTACGCTCCACACGGATTGCGACAACGCTACTATGCTCCGCGCTACTACGGAGGCGGTCGATCGGTTTATTACGGACCCCGCCGCTCCTACGGCTATGGACCCCGCCGCTTTTACGGTTATGGCTATCCTTACGGCTATTACCGGCGTCCCAATTACGGCGGCGCCATCGCGGCCGGCGTGATCGGCGGCCTTGCCCTGGGTGCGATCGCGAGCGCGGCGGCCAATCCCTATTACGGTCCAGGTTATTACAGGCCGGCCTATTACGCTCCTCCGAGATGCGTCTTCGAGCGCCGCCGCGTCGTCAATCCCTACGGCCGCGTGGTCGTACGCCGGATCCGGACCTGCTATTGAACCTGCCTCAATGGCGAGAATCCGGAGAGCCCCGCCCATAGCGGGGCTTTTCTCGTCCGTTGAAGACGTCGCCGAGACAGGTTAGAGGCATGTTCAGCGCATTTTTGGATTTGTCATGACAGTACGCTTCCATCGCGGCGACCTGCCCGCTAGTTACAAGCCCGGTCCCGCGATCGCCATCGACACCGAGACCCTCGGTCTCAATCCGCATCGGGATCGGCTGTGCGTGGTGCAGGTCTCGACCGGGGACGGCACGGCGGACGTGGTGCAGATCCTCAAGGACGGGCCTTTGCCGGAGAACCTGATCCGCGTGCTCTCCGACGAGAGCGTGCTCAAGATCTTCCACTATGCCCGCTTCGATCTCGCGGTCATCTTTCACACCTTCGGCGTCATGCCGCGCCCGATCTACTGCACCAAGGTCGCCTCGCGGCTCGTGCGCACCTATACCGATCGCCATGGGCTGAAGGAGCTGGCGCGCGAGCAGCTCGGGGTGGAACTGTCGAAACAGCAGCAATCCTCCGATTGGGGCGCCGAGACCCTGACGACGGCCCAGCTCGATTACGCCGCTTCCGATGTGCTGCATCTTCATGCCCTGAAGGACAAGCTCGACCGTCTGCTGGAGCGGGAGAACAGGCTCGGCATCGCCCATCAATGTTTCAGCTTCCTGCCGACCCGCGCCCAGCTCGACCTTCTCGGCTGGCCGGATACGGATATTTTCGCCCATTCTTGACGCACACTTAAACTTTCCCGCATAAAACCCATATCCGTCATAACATCGCCATGTCCCTCCGGCATGGCGCCGTGCCGATGGTCAGACGGCGATGGACGAGACGGAAGGGGTTGGACGAAATTGGCGGAAATCCAGGGCACCACGATGCGTGATGGCCCGACCTCGAGGTCGGCCGTGCGGTCGCGCGCCTTCAACAAGGCTCGTCGCCATTCCCGCTGGGTCCGCTTTGCCAAGATCGCCATCCCCCTCGGCGCCCTGGTGGGCATGGCCGGCGTCGGCGTCCTGGCCTATTACAACCCGTTTCAGCAGATCGAGAACCTGAGCTTCGACTCCATCGGGGTGAGCGGCACCAACGTCACCATGGAAAGCCCGAAGCTGACCGGCTTCAAGAACGACAACCGTCCCTACGAGGTGACCGCCAGCGCCGCCACGCAGGACGTGCGCAAGCCCGACCTCGTGCAGCTCAAGGATCTCAAGGCGCGCATCGTGACCGACGAACGCGGCAGCGTCGCAAGGCTCCAGGCCGATTCCGGTGTCCTCGACACCAAGAGGGAGCAGATGAGGCTGCGCCAGAACATCGTGGTCACCACGGATGCCGGCCATGAGGTCAAGCTCCGTACGGCCTTCGTAAGATTCAAGGCCGGTTCGGTGGTCTCCAAGGATCCGGTCACTGTTTCCTTCGGGAACGGCACCATCGAGGCGGAGGGGCTCGATGTCACGGACAACGGCAAGATCATGAGCTTCAAGGGCCGTGTCCGCACGGTCATTCAGCCCTCGTCGGATTCCACTCCCTCCTCCTCTCCGGACGCTGCCGGCACGGGCTCCACGGCTCCTTCCCAGGCTCCTGCACCCCAACAGACAAGTATCCGTCCATGATGAGTCTTACACGCGCCGCCCTGGCCATCGCGCTTCTCTCCCCGGTTCCGATGCAGGCCGCCTGGGCCCAGGCCAGCAAGGAGCGCGCCGTCGGCTTCGGCAATTTCGGCTCCAGCAAGGAGCCGATCAAGATCGATGCCAACAAACTCGACGTCTTCGACAAGGAAGGCCGCGCGGTCTTCACCGGCGATGTGGTGGCGGTTCAGGGTGAGAGCACCATGAAATGCACGGTCATGACCGTGTTCTACGAGCAGCGGGACCAGAACGGCGGGCAGGCCGCGCCGGCTGCGCAGGCCGCCGACGACAGCGCGATCAAGAAGATCGACTGCAAGGGGCCTGTCACCATCGTGTCGCGCACCCAGGTCGCGACGGGCGAGAACGCGACCTTCGACCGGGGCTCCAACAAGATCATGCTGACCGGCAACGCGACCTTGAGCGACGGTCCGAACGTCACCAAAGGTGAGCGGGTGCTCTACGACATCAATACCGGCGTGGCGAATATCGAAACCACGCCCGGCGGCCGCGTGAGGGCGCTGTTCGTGCCCGGTCAGGGCGGGCCTGCCCAGACCGGCGCCGGCGGAACGCCGGCCGCAGGTGCGGCCAAGCCGAAGCCTCAGCAGAGGCCGGCCACGAACTAGAGCGGGGGGCTGTCTCCCGCTTTTCCCTTTTCATGATCGACGATGAGCCTGTGAAACCGCTTTTCAACCGTTCTCAAACCGGTCCCTCCGACGTGAGCCTCCTGGAACCCCATCCCGCCGGGTCGGGCCCGCATGCCTTTCATCGTGCCGGGAGCGAAGCCGTGTTCGGCGGTCCCGGGATCCTGGCGGTCAAGGGCCTGCAGAAGAGCTATCGCGGCCGAACCGTGGTGCAGGACGCAGGACTGAACGTGCGCGCGGGCGAGGCCGTCGGCCTGCTCGGACCCAACGGCGCGGGCAAGACCACCATCTTCTACATGATCACGGGCCTCGTCGGCGCCGATCGGGGCGTCATCAGCCTGGACGGGCACGACGTGACGGGCCTGCCCATGTATCGCCGCGCCCGTCTCGGCATCGGCTATCTCCCGCAGGAAGCCTCGATCTTCCGCGGCCTCAACGTGGAAGACAACATCCGCGCCGTGCTCGAGATCGTCGAGCCGAGCCGCAAGGAGCGCGAGCGCAAGCTCGATGCCTTGCTCGACGAGTTCAACATCACGCGTCTGCGCAAATCGCCGTCCATCGCGCTCTCGGGCGGCGAGCGCCGCCGCTGCGAGATCGCCCGGGCGCTCGCGGGCGAGCCGACCTTCATGCTCCTCGACGAGCCCTTCGCCGGCATCGATCCCATCGCGGTGGGCGACATCCAGAACCTCGTGCGGCACCTGACCCGGCGCGGCATCGGCGTGCTCATCACCGACCACAACGTTCGCGAGACGCTCGGCCTCATCGACCGTGCCTATATCATCCATTCCGGTCGCGTTCTGACCGAGGGTGCGCCGGATGCCATCGTGTCGAACGAAGAGGTGCGCCGCCTGTATCTGGGCGAGGACTTCCGCCTTTAGAACCTTTCCCTTTTGACCCGGAAGAGCGCACGCAGTAAAACTGCGGCGGCACGCAAGAAGCATGCCTAAACGCTTCCGGGTGCGTTCATGAGCGCGATGCAGCGGCTGGAGCTGCGTCAGGGCCAGTCCCTGACGATGACTCCTCAGCTTGTTCAATCCATCAAACTGCTGCAGCTCTCCCATGCGGAGCTCGCCGCCTATGTGGAAGCCGAGCTCGAGCGCAATCCCCTCCTGCAGGAGGGCGAGGCACCGGCCGATGCATCCGTGCCGAGCCTCGCCGATTTCCTGCGCGCCAAGCAGAAGGCCGAAGCCGCGGGGCCGAGGATCGTCCCTGGCCCGCCGCCATCGCGGGGGGCTGCCGTGCCGGCGTCATCGGGACAAGCCGCAACCGCAGGCCACAGCGAGCTCAAGCCCGAGATGGGGGATGTGCTCGCCCGGGCAACGAGCCTGAGCGAGCATCTGGAGGCGCAGCTCGAACTCGCCACCGTCGATCCGAAGCTTCGCATGATCGGCGAGCACCTGATTCACAATCTCGATGAGGCCGGGTATTTCACCGAGGATCTGGTGGAATTCTCGGCCCGGCTTCGGGTTGCCCCCGAGGAGGCCGAGGCTGCCCTGCGGCTGATCCAGAGTTTCGAGCCGTCCGGCGTCGGCGCACGGGACCTGGCCGAATGTCTGGGCATTCAGCTGCGCGAACGCGACCGGCTCGATCCGGCGATGCAGACCTTCCTCGCCCATCTCCATCTCGTCGCCCGGCAGGATTTCGCCGGCCTGCGAAAGGTCTGTGGCGTCGACCAGGAGGATCTCGCCGACATGCTGGCCGAGCTCCGCCGCCTGGAACCCAAGCCTGGCCTGGCCTTCACGCCGGCTGCCATCGACGTGCTCGTGCCCGACGTGCTGGTGCGGAGCGCCTCCGACGGCAGCCTTAACGTTGAGCTCAATCCGGAAACCCTTCCCCGAATCCTGCTGAACCGGACCTATTATGCCGAGGTCGCGAAGGTGGTGCGCAAGAACGAGGACAAGAGCTTTCTCTCCGACTGCCTGCAGACCGCAAGCTGGCTGACCCGCAGCCTGGACCAGCGCGCCAAGACAATTCTGAGGGTCGCCGCCGAGATCGTCCGCCAGCAGGAGCAGTTTTTCAAGGAAGGGGTCGCCTCTCTGCGCCCCATGACCCTCAGGAGCGTGGCCGAAGCCATCGGCATGCACGAATCCACCATCTCCCGGGTGGCGGCGAACAAGGCGATCGGGACCGGGCACGGCACCCATCCGATGAAATTCTTCTTCAGCGCGGCCACCGGGGAGGGCGAGCATTCGGCCAAGGCCGTTCGTCACCGAATCAGGCAGGTGATCGATTCCGAGAGCCCGACCGATGTGCTCTCGGATGAGGCAATTGCCCAGAAATTGAAAGCGGACGGGATCCAGGTCGCCCGGCGCACGGTCGCGAAATACCGGGAGGCTCTGCGTATCCCGTCCTCGGCGGATCGGCGCCGAAGGCACAGGCTGAAGGCCTGACCTGTCCGATCGACGCCATTTCAAGGCTTGCATTGGTCCCCATTCGGATCATCATCGTGTCCAAGCGCCACCCTGAAGGATCGCAGCGAAGCGACGGCGCAAGAGGAGGAGAACACGATGACATTGAGGGTGTCGGGGAAGAATCTCGATATAGGCGAGGCCCTTAGGTCTCAGGTCCAGGATCGGGTGGCCGGTGCGCTCTCGAAGTATTTCGACGGTGGCTATTCAGGTCATGTGACCGTCACCCGCGATGGCACCGGCTATCGAACGGATTGCGTGCTTCACCTGACTTCGGGCATGACCCTGGAGGCCTCCGGGGCCGCCCAGGACGCCTATGCGAGCTTCGACCAGACGGCCGGCCGAATCGAGAATCGCCTGCGCCGCTACAAGCAGAGGCTGAAGGGCCGGTCCGGACCGGCCTCCGGTCGCGCAGGCAACAGCCTCGAAATGGCCTATTCCGTCCTGGAGGCCCCCAGCGACGAGGCGGTCGAGGAGGAGGCCTATCATCCGATGGTGATCGCCGAGACCACCAAGCCTCTCCACAAGCTCTCCGTCAGCGACGCTGTGATGCAGCTCGATCTCACCGGAGCGGCCGCTCTCGTGTTCATCCATGCTAGCACCGGCCGCATGAACGTCGTATACCGCCGCGGCGACGGAGCGATCGGTTGGGTCGATCCGCCGCTCGCATAGCCTTGACGGGGAGCTACCTCTTCTTGGCCCGGTTCTTGCGTGGAACGGTGAGAGGCCTTCCAGGCTTCACATCATAATGTGGCGTGATCGATGCCTTTGCTGGATTTTCTAGACCCTCGGGCCGTCTTGCCCGCCTTGCGCGTCAACGGCAAAAAGCAGGCCCTTCAGGAACTGGCCTCCCAGGCGGCCCGGCTCACGGGTCTTCCCGACGGAGCCATCTATGAGGCTCTCCTGCAGCGCGAGCGCCTCGGCTCGACCGGAATTGGCGAGGGCATTGCCATTCCCCACGGCAAGCTGCCGGGCCTGACCCGCATCTTCGGCCTGATCGCAAGGCTCGACAAACCGGTGGATTTCGAGGCCCTCGACGCTCAGCCGGTCGATGTGCTCTTCCTGCTTCTCGCTCCCGAAGGGGCCGGAGCCGATCACCTGAAGGCCCTGGCGCGGGTCGCGCGCGTCCTGCGAGAGCCCGGATTGATCGAAAGGGTGCGCGCCACACGGGACGCCACAGCGCTCTATGCCATCATGACCGAACTGCCAAAGGCGGCTTAAACCGCACTGCGGTAAGCGGATTTCTAACCTAACGTAAATCTCTCTTTAACACGTCCGCCCCAATCTTGCCGCAAAGTCCTAAAGGGGGATTCGGGGGAATGTCGTCTCTTGCTCGTGTGAGGCGGCCGTCGGTGCGGGTGCGTGTCGCTACTTTGAGTGGCGTCATGGTGCTCGGCTTTGCGGTCATCGGTGCGGTGTTTCAGACGGGCCGCAATGAGGTCGACCAGGCGCTGTCGGCGCAGCAGACCTATTCCGCCCTGGCCGAGAAGGCCAATCAGTTCCGCGGACGGGCCGATGCTCTGAAGGTCAAGGCCGGGGAATGGACGGCGAGCCGCCTCAGCCATCACGGCCAGGCCTTCATCGATCAGCAGAAGGCCCTCGCCACGCAGCTCGACGACATGAGCACAGCCACCGGTGCCGGCCTGATCGAGCCCGAGATCACGGCTCTGAGGCAGCACGCGGCCGCCCTGATCGGCCAGGGCAACGCCCTCAACAAACTCTATGCCGCCATCGGCAGCAAGCCCGACGAAGGCGCGCAGGGACGCCTCCTCAGGGCAGAAGCCAATCTTGAAAAGCTCGTGCGCCCCCTGACCGGCAGCGGCGAGGCCATCGCCTGGCGCCTCTGGGCGGCCATGCTCGGCATGTTCAATCAGGAGGCCCGCGCCCGCATCCTGCTCGAGGAGAGCATTCTGGGGGCCTTCGAGGTCGAGCAGGGCCGCTTCGCACGCGCTCTGGCCCAGCTCTCCGGCGACCCGAAGGACAAGGCGGTGATCGAATCGGCGAGCGTTTCGTTCCAGGAGGCCTTTCATGCCTGGGGCGAGCTGGAGCAGCAGGTCTCCGGCCAGGGCGAGAAGCTGATGGGACAGTTCGATCTGCTCGTGCCCGTTCTCGACCAGCTCCTGGCCAAGGTGCGCGCCGAGGCCCACAAGACTGAAGAGCAGCTCATTGCGTCCCAGCATCGTACCTTCACGCTGATCCTGTGGACGATGGGCGCCACACTGCTGTTCGGCCTGATCCTCAATTTCATCGTCGGACGCTCGATCTCCCTGCCGCTGACCCGCCTCCAGCAGGCCATGCGGCGGCTTGCCGACGGCGATGCGGCGAGCGAGATCCCCTTCACCGGTGCCACCGACGAGATCGGCGCCATGGCCCGTACGGTCCTGGTCTTCCGCGACAACGCCCGCGAGCGCGAGCGGCTGACGCAGGAGCGCGAGGGCATGGCGGCCGTCGACGCCGAGCGGGCCCACGCGATTTCCAATGCGATCATGGCCTTCGACGCCTCAGTCGAGCAGATTCTTGCGGAAGTCCGGCAGGTCACGGGCGATCTCGCCAAGGCCTCCGGGCAGCTGGAGGGATCGGCCAATCACGTCACCCGCCAGGCGGAGATCGCGGGTGCCGCGTCCACCCGCACGGCGCACAACATGTCGGCGGTGGCGAGCGCCGCGGAGGAACTCGACGCCTCCCTGGCCGAAGTGGCCGCCCAGACCAACGCCTCGGCACAGGCCTCCGAGCGTGCGGTGGCGGAAGCACGGGGGGCCTCCGGCAGCATGTCGACGCTCTCGACGGCGACCTCGCAGATCGGCGAGGTGGCAAACCTCATCCGCTCCATCGCCGCCCAGACCAACCTGCTGGCGCTCAACGCCACCATCGAGGCCGCGCGGGCCGGCGAGGCGGGCAAGGGCTTTGCCGTGGTGGCGAGCGAAGTGAAGGACCTCGCCGGCCAGACCGCCAAGGCGACCGAAGAGATCGCCCGGCAGATCGAGGCCGTGCAGGCGGCCTCGCGCGAGACGCTGGTGGCGCTCGGCACCGTGCAGGCCTCCGTCGAGGATCTGGCCGGGGTCGTGTCCACGGTGGCGGGAACCGTCGGCCAGCAGACGGCAGCCGTGTCCGAGATCGCCCGTTCCGTGGCTCAGGTGTCCACGGAAGCCCGGGCCGGCACCTCCGCCATCGAGACGACGCAGGGCGTCGCCTCCGAGTCTCTCGATGCTGCCCGGAACGTGGCGGATCTCTCGGTCGCGCTGGAGCAGCAGGCCCAGCGCCTCGGCGCCGAGATCGGTCAGTTCCTCGCCAGCGTCAGGGCGGCTTAGGAGTTGAATCGGCCAGGGAGCCTCAGGGCGTCCCGGCCATCTCCCAGACGAGCTGGACGTTGGCCGTGTAGCGGATCGTGGCCGGCGGCACGATCGGAACCGACTCGGCCCCCTTGGCCATCGCCATGGACATGCGCATGTCCGGCTGCGGCTCGAAGGGTTGGGCCGAGCCGTCCCGGATCTCGAGAAGACGGCCCAGGGAGACGCCGGCCGCCGCGGCATAGATCTCCGCTTGTCGGCGGGCGTCGCGCACGGCCGCCTCGCGGGCCCTGTCGCCGCCCTCTTCCTGCTTGTCGAGGCCGAAGGTGACCGACTGGAAGGTCATGTCGCCGCTCGCCAGGATCTCGCCCGCCAGGCGCCCGACGCCGTCGAGGTCGCGGGTGGTGATCCGGAGCTGGTGGTTGGCCGAGAACTTCGGGGTCTTCGTTTCCTTGCCGTCCGGGCCGACCTGCTGCGGCGTCTGGAAGACCTGGAAGTTGGCGGTCCGAATGTCCTCCCGCTTGATGCCCAGGCCCTGGATGCGGGCGAGAACCCGCTCCGTGGCCGTGTTGTTGGCGGCGGTCGCCTGCGCCACGGTGTCGGCCTGCGTCGCCACGGTCACATGGATGCGGGCGAAGTCCGGCTTCAGCTCGGCCTCGCCCGATCCCATCACGCTGATCGTCGGCTGGCGCGGCGTGGGAGCCTGGGCGAGCGCCGGGGAGGCGAGACTCAAGGCTGCAAGAGCGGCGGCAACGGCAAGGCGCATGGGGAAACGTCCTTCTTCACAATAAAAAGCCCCACCGAAGCATCGAATGGGCCCCCAGAGTGGACACCACTTTTGGGAGCCATTCGATGCTCATTTTACACTGGCGCATCTTTCTTCGCGGAAAACCGGATCCACGTTTCCGCACGATGCGCCAAGGCGGAGCTTTAGGGCCTCGCGACGATGCCCGAACGAACCTGAGCGGCGGATTAACGGCCGGTCTTCACTCTGGTCCAGAGCCGGGTGACGGTGCGCTGCGAACGCTCGTCATAGGCCGTGTTGGTGAAGAGGCGCTTCATGGTGGCCTCGTCCGGATAGATGCCGGGATTGTCGAGGATCGCCTTGTCGATGTGCTGCTTGGCCGCGAGGTTGCCGGACGCATAGGACACGAAGTTGGTGTTCATGGCGGCAATCTCAGGACGCAGCATGAAGTTGATGAATTCATGCGCCTCGGCGGCGTTCTTGGCGTCCGCCGGGATCGCGAAGCTGTCGAACCACATCAGCGCCCCTTCGCGCGGAATGACATAGCCGACCTCGACGCCGTTCTTGGCCTCTTCGGCCCGGTTCTTGGCCTGGATCATGTCGCCCGAATAGCCCACCGCCACGCAGATGTCCCCGTTGGCGAGCGCGTTGATGTATTCGGAGGAATGGAACTTCTGGATGTTGCCGCGGATGCGGAACAGGGCGTCGCCCGCCTTGTTCAGATCCTCGATGCGCTTCGAATCCGGGTTGAGCCCGAGATAGGCCATCACGCCGGGGAAGAGATCCTCGGGTGAGTCGAGCATGTAGATGCCGCAGGCCTTCAGCTTGGAGGACATCTCCGGCTTCATCACCAGGTCCCAGGTGTTGAGCGGCACGTCGCCGAGAATCTCCTTGACCTTCTTGACGTTGATGCCGATCCCGGTGGTGCCCCACATGTAGTTGACGGCATATTGGTTGCCCGGGTCGAACACGGCCAGACGCTGCGTCACCTCCGGCCATTGGTTGGCGAGGTTCGGCAGCTTCGCCTTGTCGAGCCTCTGGAACACCTTGGCGCCGATCAGACGCTGCACGAAGGGGCCCGAGGGCACGACGATGTCGTAGCCGGACTTGCCGGCGAGAAGCTTGGTCTCGACGATCTCGTTGTTGTCGTAGGTGTCGTAGACCACCTTGATCCCGGTCTGCTTCGTGAACTCGTCCAGCGCCTTGGGATCCACGTAGTCGGACCAGTTATAGACGTTGACCACGCGTTCCTGGGCGGTGGCGGCGGTGACGAGGCTCAAGGTCAGGGCAACCGAAGCGAGAAGACGGAACATCAGGGTGGGACTCCTGGGATTGAGAGTGGCAACGGGGGCAGGCTAGGAAATTCTCGGCAAAGAAACAATGTCCGAGTTGTCGCCAGCGCTGCCGGGGCTCAGGCTGCCTTTCTGATCGCCTTCGCCAGGCGCTCGAGGCCTGCATCGAGGGTGGAATCCTTCTTGGCGAAGCAGAAGCGCACCACGTTCTTCACCGCGCCTTCGGCATAGAAGGCCGAGACCGGGATGGCCGCCACACCGTGCTCCATGACGAGGCGGTGGCAGAAGGCGATGTCGTCGGTTTCCCCTAAGGGCGCGATGTCGATGTTGAGGAAGTAGGTGCCCTGGCTCGGGATGACCTGGAAGCCGAGGGTGTTCAGCCCTGCCGTGAAGCGGTCGCGGCTGCGCGCGAAGTTCGTCCGCATGCCGTCGAAATACGCATCGTCCTTGGCCAGTCCGTAGGCCACCGCGGACTGCAGGTTCGGCGCCGTGGTGAAGGCGAGGAACTGGTGCGATTTCGCCAGCACCTTCATGATGGGCGGCGCGGCGCAGACGAAACCCACCTTCCAGCCGGTGAGGCTGAAGATCTTGCCCGCCGAGCCGATCTTCACCGAGCGCTCGCGCATGCCCTCGAGCCCCAGCACCGTCCGGTGCCGACGGCCGTCGAAGACCAGGTGCTCCCAGACCTCGTCCGAGATCGCGATGGCGTCGAACTTCCGGCAGAACCGGCTCAGCAGTGCCAGATCCTCGTCGGAGAACACGGTCGCGGTCGGGTTGAGCGGATTGTTGAACACCACCGCCTTGGTCTTGGGCGAGAAGGCTTTCGAGAGAGCCTCCTCCGTCAATCGGAAATGCGGCGGCTGCAGGGTGACGAATTTCGGCACGCCGCCGGCGAGCCGCACGAGGGGGAGATAGGCGTCGTACATGGGCTCGAACAGCACCACCTCGTCGCCCGGCTCCACGATGCCGAGGATCGCGCCCGCGAGCGCTTCCGTGGCGCCGGATGTCACCATCACCTCGGTGTTCGCATCGAGATCGACGCCCTGCCAATGCTGGTAATGGGCCGCGATCGCGGAGCGCAGCTCCGGGATGCCCATCATCGACGGATACTGGTTGTAGCCGTTGAGCACCGCGTCCGCCGCCGCCCGCCGCACATCCTCGGGGCCGGGATCGTCCGGGAAGCCCTGGCCGAGATTGATCGCGCCGGTCTCGCGGGCGAGGCTCGACATGACCTCGAAGACGGTGGTGGGCAGGTTGGCGAACAATCGATTCATGCGGTTCTCTCNGCGAGGCTCGACATGACCTCGAAGACGGTGGTGGGCAGGTTGGCGAACAATCGATTCATGCGGTTCTCTCATCGATGGATTGTCGTGGTGTCGAGGTGCTTCGTACCATGGAGCGGGCGAAGATCGAACCGGCAATCCTTTCAAAAAGAGCCAGCACCTGTAGGCCCAGGGCTTGGGAGCCCTGGGCCTACAGGTTGATCGAGCGAGGTGCGACGGGCCGCCCGGTTCGATGACTATGGGTGAGATGGAAGAGCCGGACGGCGCTTCGCACGCGGTACTTTTCAGGCGGACCTCCTGCGCTGTCAGCCCAGGGTCGGCCTCCCGCGATCACAGGCGTGCGAGGCCTGCGGCGGGACCGCTCCCCGCCCCACATCTGCGACGCCTCGCGAGCGCGCTCCCCGTCGGGCCGGGATGAGCACGGGTCTAGCCCAGGTGCAACACAGTGTCATGAACAAAGTGAGAACATAACATCTCGCCTGATCACCCCCTCCACGTCATCACCTCCCCCACGTCATCACCGGCCTCGTGCCGGTGATCCCGATCTGAAAAGCGCCGCGCCTCACAGCATCGGGATGGCCGGGTCAAGCCCGGCCATGACGGGGGCGGGTGTGACAAGGCGGGTGCCGGACAAGGGCAGGTGCGGGACCGGGAGAGTATGACCCAGGACAGTATGACCCAGGACAGCGTCATGCCCCTGAGCACACCCAGCGCAGGGGGAGGGAACCTGCCCCACCGGTGACAGCCCGCACGTGCCCCGCTCGCCTGAGGATGCCGCCTGTGCCGGTTTCCTTCTCCACACGGGAGAGGGAGAATGCATGACACGCATCAGGGGATCTGAATTTTGCTCCTCAGCTCCGGAACGACCCCATGAGGCAAGTTTGTCATCCGGGCATTTCGTGCTCTATCCGGAGGACGCAACGAAGCCGTCAACCAGTCCCTTGCATGTCCGTCGCATGTCCCTCGTCCGGCCTGCCCTCCTCCCCGGGCTGATCGCCCTCATCGGAATCCTGAGTCTCGCCTCTTTGGCGATCGGCCCGGCGCCGATCACGGTACCGTTGGCCCTGAAGGCGCTCGTGTCCGATCAGGGAGCCGCCAGCACCGTGGTGCGGGAGATCCGCCTGCCGCGCACGGTTCTCGCCGTGCTGATCGGCTGGATCTTCGGTCTCTCAGGGGCGGGACTGCAGGGCCTGCTGCGCAATCCGCTCGCCGACACGGCGGTGTTCGGCGCGCCGCAGGCGGCGGCTTTCGGGGCCGTGCTCGTGATCTATTCGGGCCTCATCGGCACCCTGTCCTGGGCCCTGCCCTTCGCGGCGATCGCGGGAGCGCTCCTGTCCATCGCCCTGGTCGTGGCGGTCGCGGGACGAGGGGCCACCATCGTGGTGCTCGTTCTCGCGGGGCTCGCCGTCGGGTCCCTGGCAGGGGCCGGAACGTCGCTGGCCATCAGCCTCTCGCCCAATCCCTTCGCCGTGACAGAGATCGTGTTCTGGCTCCTCGGCTCCTTCGAGGATCGGTCCGTCGTCCATGTGTGGCTCGCCGCGCCCTTCATCCTCCTGGCCTCCGCTTTGATCCTGTGGGCGGCGTCGGGCCTGCGGGCGCTCGCGCTCGGCGAGGATACGGCGCAGAGCCTCGGAATCGACGTGTCGCTCCTGCGGGGCCTGATCGTCGCAGGCGCCGCCATCGGCACGGGAGCCTCGGTGGCGGTCGCCGGCTCCATCGGCTTCGTCGGCCTCGTGGTGCCCCACCTGGTGCGCCCCCTGGTCGGCTACGATCCGGCCCGCACCCTCGTTCCCGCCGGCCTCGCCGGTGCAGCCCTTCTGCTCGCCGCCGACTGCGCCGTGCGCCTCATTCCCTCCGAGACGGAGGTCAAGATCGGCGTGCTCACCGCCCTGCTCGGCGTCCCGTTCTTCCTCCGGGTGATCGCCCGGCGCAAGGCGGAGCTGGTGGAGAGCCCCGCATGATGCGTCTCGAAGCCCGCTCCCTGTCGGTGGATCTCGGTGCCCGCCGGGCTCTCGACCGGATCGACCTGTCCCTGGAGCCGGGCCGCCTCACGGTGATCGTCGGCCCCAACGGCGCCGGCAAGACGACCCTGCTGCGAAGCCTGGCCGGGCTCGCCGAGCCTGCCCAGGGCGACGTCATCCTGAATGGTGCGTCCCTCGCCGGGATGCGCGCCTCCGCACGGGCGCGCGCCATCGCCTATCTGCCCCAGGGCGGCGGCGTGGCCTGGCCTCTGCCGGTGGCAGGCGTCGTGGCGCTTGGACGCCTGCCCCATGGGGAGAAGCCGGATCGCCTGTCGGATGCCGGCCGGGAAGCGGTTGCGGCCGCGCTCCAATCGGTCGGGCTGCAGGGCTTCGCGCAAAGGCCCGCCACGGCCCTTTCCGGCGGCGAACGCGCCCGGGTGCTTCTGGCCCGCGCCCTCGCGACGCAGGCGCCGGTGCTGCTGGTCGACGAGCCCGTCGCCGCCCTCGATCCGCACCATCAGCTCGTCGTGCTCGATGTCCTGAAACAGCGTGCCCGGGCCGGTGCAACGGTGGTCGCCATCATGCACGACCTGAGCCTAGCCGCCCGCTTCGCCGATATGATCGTGCTGCTGAATCAGGGGAAAATCGAAGCCTTCGGTCCGCCGGAAGCGGTGCTGACCGAGGCACGGCTCGGGGCGATCTTCGGCATCCGGGCGCGGGTTCTGAGGCAGGCCGGCAGCCTGGTGGTGGTGGCGGAAAGCCCAATTCCGGACGCCGGGTAACGCCATTTGCGCGCATGCCGCCCGTGACGGTCTTACATTGACAAAGAGGTGAGCCCAGCCGATACCCCGAGGCTGGCGTATCGTGCGGAAACGTGGATCCGGTTTTTCGCTGACGCGGCCCTCCGGGTCGCGCCAAACGATGCGCTGCTCAAGAATTCGAGCAGCGGGTGGATCCCAAAAGTGCATGTCCACTATTGGGTCCGATGCTCTGGGGTATGGCGGGACTATGAAGCGACAGGGTCTCAAGAAGGCGCTTATCATTGCGCATGATCTCGTGATGACGGGTGCGGCCGTCCTCGCGACCTTCTACGTGCGCTTCGAAGGCCCGCTCCTGGACGAGCGCCTCGCCCATCTGCCGCTCTTTCTGCCGCCCTTCATCGCCTTTGCCGGCGTGATCTACTGGTTTTCCCAGCTCTACAGATCCAAGTGGCGCTTCGCGTCCCTGCCGGATCTCTTCAACATCTTCCGGGCCGCGACCATTCTGGCGGTCACCCTGCTGGTGGTCGACTACGTTCTCGTCTCGCCGCAATTCCGGGGCACCTTCTTCTTCGGCAAGATCACGATCGCCCTCTACTGGCTGATCCAGATGTTCCTGCTGGGAGGCCCGCGGCTGGCCTTCCGCTATATGAAATATGCCCGCTCCCGCCATACCCTGCAGCGCGATGCCAGCACCCCGACCCTGCTGCTCGGGCGCGGCAGCGACATCGAGGTGATCCTGCGGGCCATCGAGGCCGGCACGGTCAAGAAGACGCAGCCCAAGGGCATCCTGTCCTGGCGCACCGACGATCTCGGGCAATCCATGCGCGGCGTCCCGGTGCTCGGCAACTTTGCCGATCTCGATCAGGTGATCCAGGATTTCCAGGAGCGCGGCACGCCCATCCGCCGCCTTCTGGCGACGCCGAGCGCCCTGATGCCGGAGGCGAACCCGGACATGCTGCTCGCCCGCGCCCGCCGTCTCGGCCTGCCGCTGGTGCGGGTCACGAGTCTCGGCGAGGGCATGCGCGATGCCGAGCTCGCGCCGCTGGAGATCGAGGACCTGCTCCTGCGTCCCACGGTGCAGATCGACCGGAAGCGGCTCGAAACATTCATTCGCGGCAAGCGCGTGCTCGTCACCGGCGGCGGCGGCTCCATCGGATCCGAGATCTGCACCCGCGTTGTCGCCTTCGGCGCCAGCGACCTCCTGATCCTCGAGAGCTCCGAGCCGTCCCTGCACCACATCCTGGAGAACCCGACGCTCCTGTCGAGCGACACCAACGTGGACGGCGTCATCGCCGACGTGCGCGACCGGGAGCGGGTGCGCGAGGTGATGACCGAGTTCAGGCCCGAGGTGGTGTTCCACGCGGCGGCCCTCAAGCACGTTCCCTATCTCGAGAAGAACTGGACGGAAGGGATCAAGACCAACGTCTTCGGCTCGGTCAACGTGTCCGACGCGGCGGTGGAAGCCGGTGCCGACACCATCGTGATGATCTCCACCGACAAGGCCATCGATCCGGTCTCGATGCTCGGGGCCACCAAGCGCCTGGCCGAGATGTACGGGCAGGCGCTGGATGCCGAGTTCATGGGCCGCAACGGCGCCACGCGCATCATCGCCGTGCGCTTCGGCAACGTGCTGGGTTCGGTCGGCTCCGTGGTGCCGAAGTTCAAGGCGCAGATCGCCCGCGGCGGGCCGATCACCGTCACCCATCCCGACATGGTGCGCTACTTCATGACCACCCGCGAGGCGGCGGATCTGGTGCTCACCTCCGCGTCCCATGCGGAGGAAAGCCGCGCCGTGACGGAGCGCACCAACGGGGACGAGCGCGCCTCGGTCTATGTGCTCAAGATGGGCCAGCCGGTGCGGATCTATGAGCTCGCCGAGCGCATGATCCGGCTTGCCGGCTACGAGCCGGGCGAGGATATCGAGATCGCCGTCACCGGCACGCGCCCCGGCGAGCGGCTGCACGAGATCCTGTTCGCCCGCGAGGAGCCGCGCACGGAGATCGGCATCGACGGCGTGATGGCGGCCAAGCCCATCTTCGCCGACCGCGACCGGGTCGATCAGTGGCTGCAGGTGCTCAACCGCGCCATCGCCAATGGCGACCGGGCCCTGGCGGAGCAGGTGTTCGAGGAGGCGATTCCGGAGTTCAAGCGCCGGACGCCCGCGCCCCAGCCCGCCGAGCCAGTTCCGCAAGCGCGTCTCGCGTCGAACTGACCGGCTGCCAGCCCAGATTCCTCAATGCCTCGGGGCTCGCGACCAGCGAGCCCGCCAGCCGCTCATAGGCCTCGCCCCGGCCGGCCAGGGCGGCCGCCCCCTTCAGGACGAAGGCCGGCACAGGGATCAGCCCCGGCGCGCGCCCGAGACCCTGGCGCATAGCCGTGACCATGTCGGGAATCGTCACCGGCTCCGGATCGGCCACGATGAAGGGACGCCGCAGGGGGCCGGGCGCCTTCAGCACCGTGTCCACGGCGGCGGCCAGATTGTCGAGGGAGAGAAGCGAGCGCTTGGCCGACAGCCCGCCGAGCGGCAGGGGCCAGGGCGATTGCGCCAGGGCCAGGAGCGCCGCCATGTTGCCCTTCACGCCGGGACCGTAGACGAGGACGGGACGAAGCGCCGTCCAGTCGAGCCCGAGTTCGCTCAGGCCCCGCTCGGCTTCGAGCTTGGAGCGGCCGTAAGGATCCGTCGGCTGCGGGTCCCGGGCTTCGGTCACGACGCCCTCGGCTGTCGGTCCGGTCTGGGCCCGGATCGAGGACAGGAACACGAAGCGCTTCACGCCCGCCCGCTCGGCGGCCTGCGCGAGCCTGACGGTCGCCTCCGTGTTGATGGTCCGGTAATCGTCCTCCGGCCGCCCCGACATGGCGTGCGCGAGGCCCGCCGAGTGGATCACCATGTCCACGTCGCGAAGCGCCGCCGCCATGTTGTGCGGGGAGGCGATGTCGCCGATCACCGCGCTCGACGCGCCGGCCGGCACCTCGGACGGGCGGCGCAGCAGCACCCGGATCCGGTAGCCGCGCTTGGGCAGCTCGTTCAGGAGGTGCTGCCCGATGAAACCCGTGGCGCCGGTCAGGGCAATCAGGGGTGCGCTCATCGGGAAACCTCCAGTCCAGGCTGAGAAAAGCGCCTGAGAACCAGGCCGACGAGAACGGTCCCGAGGGCAAGCGCCGCGATCTGCACCGCGCCCGAGGGCCAGACAAGGGTCATAGCGGCGAGGCCGGCCAGGACAAGGTTGAGGCCGAACACATGAGCGCTCACGGACATCACGGAGAAGCCGTTATTCGTGGCCTGCTGGTAGAAATGGCTGCGATGCGCCTCCCAGACCTTCTCGCGGCGCGCGAGGCGGCGCAGCAGGGTGATCGTGGCGTCCATCAGGTAATAGAGCGGCAGCAGGATCGCGGCCGCGACGGCACCGGTTCCGGCAAGGTGCAGCAGCATCCAGCCGACGAGGAGGCCGATGGGAAGCGAACCCACATCGCCGAGGAAGAGCCGCGCGACCGGCTTGTTGAAGGGAGCAAAGCCGAGAAGGGCGCCGCAGAGGGCAGAGGCGACAAAGATGACCGGGAGCGGCATTCGTGCCCCGAACCCTAAAATAGCGATGGCGCCGACAACTGGCACCATTTCCGCAACGGTAATCCAGTCAAGACCGTCCATGAAATTCACGAGGTTTACGAACCAGACACCACCGAGAATAAGGACAACCTGCTCTACGACCGGCGGCACCCACTCAGGCAAGACCCGGATCCCGGTCGTCAGCACGACAGCCGCAACAGCGGCAATCTGCAGAACAAGGCGAAGACCTGCTGGCAGGGGACGAATATCGTCAATTGCACCGACAATGGCCAAAACCAGCGAAGCGCACGCTGCGGCGAGAATACTCTGAAGGAATTTATCCGGGACACCTATTAGGGCGAAACCCACAGCCATGGCCGTCAATACCGCGCCAACAACGGCGATTCCACCTCCCTGTGGCGTCGGCACCTTATGGCTCGAACGCGCATTGGGTCGGGCCAGAGCATAGCGCACGAGAACCGGTTTGAGGACGGCAATGAGAAAGGCGGAAAGAAGAGCCGTTCCAATTAGAACGGCAACAAGGACAAGGAACATAGCGAGGATGATGATTTCCAAGGGTCAGGCCCTGTGATACCCACGGTACCACTCGACGAACCGGCGGATGCCCTCGTTCAGCGACGTCGACGGCGCGAAGCCGACGTCGCGGCGCAGGTCCGTCACGTCGGCGCGGGTCTCCAAAACGTCGCCGGGCGGCAGCGGCACGTCCACGCGCCTCGCCCTCCTGCCGAGCGCGTCTTCGATCAGGGCGATCAGGTCGTTCACTTCTTCCGGGCTGTCGTTGCCGATGTTGTAGACCCGGTGCGGCGCCGGGCTGATGGCAGGATCGGGATGCTCCGCGTTCCAGGCGGGATCGGGCACGGGCACCCGCTCGACCAGCCTCACGATGCCCTCCACGATGTCGTCCACGTAGGTGAAGTCGCGCCAGACCCGGCCCGCATTGGCCACTTGGATCTCGCGGCCCTCGGCAATGGCATGGGTGAACTTGTAGACCGCCATGTCGGGGCGGCCCCAGGGGCCGTAGACGGTGAAGAAGCGCAGGCCCGTGGCGGGGAGGCCGAACAGAGAGGCGTAGGAATGCGCCATCATCTCGTTCGCCTTCTTGGTGGCGGCATAGAGGCTGATCGGGTGGTCGGTGCCGTCGTGCTCGGAGAAGGGCAGCTTGCGGTTGGCGCCGTAGACCGAACTCGACGAGGCATAGACGAGGTGCCGGACCTCTCCGTGCCGGCAGGCTTCCAGCATGTTCATGAAGCCCATCAGGTTCGAGGCGGCGTAGGGCTGCGGGTCGACGAAGCGCACCCCCGGCTGGGCCGCGAGGTGGATCACCTTCTCGAAACGGTGGTGCTGAAACAGGTCGCGGGTCGCCTGCGCGTCGGCAAGATCGAGGCGCTCGCCCAGAAAGGTGTTGTGCGGGGACAGGTTCCCGAACCGCGCCTCCTTCAGGCTCACGTCGTAATAGGGCGTGAAGCTGTCGACGCCGACCACATGATGGCCGTCGGCCAGAAGCCGCTGCACCACGTGATAGCCGATGAAGCCTGCTGCACCGGTGACGAGGATGGGAGAGGACATGGAAGAACCGCCTTACAAGGTGGCGGGCACCTTAGCGGGCTGGGCCCGATCTGCAACCATCTCTTCTTCCACCGGCTCGAAGGCGAGCGACTGGCGCTCGCGGGCCATGAAAGCGGTGGGCATGACGGCCTGCATCTCGGCCTCCGCGGCTTTCAGGAACGCGTCGTCATGGCCGGGATAGAGGTGGAAGACTGCCAGCATCTTCACGCCGGCGCTCTGCGCAAGCTCGACGCCCTTCTGCCAGGTGGAATGCCCCCACCCGCGGCAATAGGAATATTCGGCGTCGGAGAACATGCCGTCGAAGATCATCAGGTCGGCGTCTCGGACGAAATCCGCGAGGCCCGGGTCGGGCCAGGGGTCGCTGTGCTCCACGTCGCTGATGTAGCAGACGCTGCGGCCCCGATGGCTGATGCGAAACCCCGTGGCTCCGCCGGGATGGTTCAGAAGATGGGTTTCGATCCGCGTTCCGTCGTCGAGAATGAGCGGCTCGCCGGCCTTGAAGCCATGATGCTCGAAGCGGGCGGGAAGCTGGCCGAGACGCACGGGAAAGAGCGGCGGCGAGAAGAGGCGGCTCAAGGGTTCCATGGCGCTTTCCCCGTCCAGATGGCCGCAATAGGTGCGGATCACCCGCTCCCTGGCGAGAAGGGCGGGTTTGAAGAAGGGAAGGCCGCTGATGTGGTCGAGATGAAGATGGCTCAGGAGAATGTCGATCTTGTCGGGGGCGGCAGGGCCGAGTTCGCTGCCGAAGGCGGAAAGACCGGTTCCCGCATCGAGGATGAAAAGGCGTTCGCCGCAGCGGACCTCGATGCACGGTGTGTGCGAGCCGAACTCGACGAATTGAGGACCGGATGCGCAGGTGGAGCCGCGTATGCCCCAGAACCGGACCTGCAACGCGTCAGAGGATGCAACACGCCTTATCATTTCAGGATCATGGCCAATCGAAAACCCTGCTTATGTGCGCTAGCGCACATCGATAAGCTGCCCCCGAGCGGGATGGCAGGTCAAGGTAAATAATATCACGCACTCAGCGCCTCCCGGGTTCTGGTGCGGCGATCCATCACCGGCTCGCCCCGCTCAAAGTGGATAACAGCGTCGAAGGGCGGTTGATCCATGGCCGGTGAAATCGACGGCGTCACGAGGATCAGCCCGCGGCCGACGAGGGCGCGGCGCAGATGGGCGACGAGCCTGTCGGCGGCAGGACCCGGCAGCCCGTCGAGCGCTCTCTGCACCACCAGGATGCTCGGCCGGCGCACAAGGCCGCGCACCAGGTCGACGGCGGCGACCTCGCTCAGGGTGAGATCGTCGCCCTGCGGATCGATGGGCGTGTCGAGTCCGATGCGCGAGACCTCGCCGTCGAGGCCCCTTTGCGTCAGGACGCGGCGCGTCACCTCCTGCACCGACTCGAGAGCGCCGGCCTGATCGGCCGCGATGCGCCCGAAGAGCAGGTTGTCCTGGATGCTCGCCGCCGCACAGAAGCGCCCTTCGTCGTAGAACTCGATCGAGGGCTTCAGGCTCACCGGCAGCATGCGGGCGAAATCGGCGCGGGCGACGAGGATCTGTTCCTCCATGCCGGCTTCGAGCAAGCCCAAGCGATGCCGGCTCTCGTTGTAGCGCAGGGCGAGACCGATCAGGCGCTCCCGGTCCCGCGAGGTCTGGTTGCTGCGCCGCTGCTCGTTCTTCCGGTCGACGAGATCCTGGAAATAGGGGCGGTCCGCCGCGGAAAAGAACGAGAAGCGCTCGAAGAGCGGGGATCCATCCGGGATGTCGGAGAAGATCTCGATCATGCTCGTGGCGATCGAAAGCCCTATCCGGGCGAGCGGCTTGGTCAGCTCGTTGGCTTCCAGGATCGCGCGCACGAAGGGATGGCTCGACAGGCGATCCTCCTGGAACGAGTCCCCGATCGGCTTCCCGAACAGCAGGTTCTCGCCGATGGTCGCATAGCGGTTGTAGCGCGTCGCGCTGAAGGGATCGACGAAGCGGTCGAGCTGCTCGGCCGCCAGGGCCGCCTGCACGGCGCGGCGCGCCTCCACGATGGCGGCGGCGAACTTCGGCTCCCGCTCCGGATCGATGGTTCCGGACAGGCCTCGGGCATGGGTCAGACGGTCGAGACCGGCGACGGCGACCGCCTCGGAGAGACGGTGGGCGAGCTCGCTCGCGGACGCGGAGGCGCCGTAGAGAAGATTGTCCTTCAGGCTGCCTTCGATCAGGACCGTGTTCCCGGCAAAGGCGATACGCCGGCTTCGTTCCACCGGATCGGCGGCGGAGAGATCGATGCCGCCAAAGGTCAGACGGCCCAGCGACGGCGGAATCTGACCGCTCATGAGCGCCGCGAGAAGCCGCGGCCCGGCATCCCCGTCGCCGACCAGGGCCACATGGGACGGGAAGGCGAGGTTCAGATTGACCGAGGAGACCCGCGCGCCGCTGGCAGGGTCGTAGGCCGAGACCCCCTGTGCGACGAGGGCGCCGCTCTCGGGCAGGGTGGCCTTTCCCTTTAGGGCGGCGCGCAGCTTCAAGGGACCCAGTCCCCGGCCGAGATCGATGAGCAGCGCCCGCGCCCTCAAGGCGAGTCGGTGCCACTGGACCACCTCCCGGGTGCCATAGGCGGCCAGCGCCGCCGCGAGCACGCAGGCCGCGACCGTCCCGGCCGTCACCGGACGGGTTTGCGAGAACCAGGCGCCCAGGGCCAGCACCGACAGGGGTGCGATCATGAGCACCGCTGCGGAAGCCGCCTCGGCGAGGGCTAGGCGGTATTCCCGCTTCATCACCGGCCGATGGCTCAGCACCAGGGCCTCACGCACCCGGTCCCGCTCGTAGGGGGCGGTGCCGTGGGCGCGCAGGGCCGGGATGCGGTGCTCCAGTTCCGCGAACACGCCCTCGGCCTCGTCGCCTTCCCGGTGGCGGGCGGCGGTGGCGTCGAACCGGAGCAGGGAGCGGCGGGCGCTCACGATGGCGCCGAGAGCCAGGACCAGCGCCAGGGCGGCTCCGAGGTGCCAGTCCATGACGAAGACATAGGCGCAGGCGAGCCCGATCATCCCGCCAAGCTTCACCGGCATGAGAAGGCTGGAGCCCAGCACGCCGCTCTCGCGGGAGAGGCCCCGGGCGGTCAGCGCCGTCACCACGGCGATCTCGTCATGGGAGGCGGAGGGGACCTTCAGGATCACGTCGAGGGCCGCCGACTGGGTTTTCGTGAGCATCCGCAAGCCGATGCCGACCACGAGCCATTCGAATCCGATCAGGATCAGGCCGAGCAGCACGGGAATGAGCAGGATGCCGACGACCGTGGCCAGGGCGAAAGCCTCCGGGCCCAGCGGAACGCCCGGGAACAGGACGACGGGCTCCGGCCAGAGACCGGCCGGCGGCGAGAGGGCGACCCGCAGGAAGGAGGCCGGCGCATTCCAGCCGTCCGCTCCCCCGGTTGCCCGGTCGACGACGATGCGCACCAGGTCGAAGCCGACGAGGATCAGCAGGCCGGCCAGGGCCAGGAGGCTAAATCCGACGAGGTGGCGAACAGGAGATGCTTTCCATGCCAGGCGCAGCGGGTCGCGTTCTACGACAACTCCCAAGGACAACTCCAACGATCGATCAGGTCCAGTGACGTTGGTAAAGCCTAGAGCATTTTTCGACGAATGGGATCAGCTTCGCCGTTAAAATGTGCGTTCCGGCACAAAACAGGCTGGTCCGAGGCTCAATCCCTTCAGCGGCGCATCGCCGGGCGAGGGACTGGAGGTCCGGGGCAGCGAAAACCGGATCCTCTTTTTCGCACGATGCGCTCGGCGCCCCTCGCCGCGCCACGCCTCAACGCTATGTCACCCCCCTTGCTGCCTTTCACGGAGGATCGGTGAGCCTGTCCATGACATCCCCTCTGCCGCTCGACCCGGTTTTCCAGCTCGTCCTCGAGGTCCCGACCCGCACGCCGAGTCCTGACCTGCCGCGCCGTCTGACGAGGCTCTTCAAGGAGCTGGCTTTGCCGGATCCGGCCCGTCCGGTCGAGGACATCGAGGATCAGATCTGGGCCCTGTGGGGATCCCACGAGGACCGCCTTGCCGAGGAGACCATGATGGCCGCCGTGGAGGCCATGGGCTCGGGATCCCTCAAGACCGCCAGGCCCTTGCTCGATCATCTGGTCGCCAGGCACCCCGGTTGGGCGGAGGCCTGGAACAAGCGGGCGACGCTCGCCTCCATCGAAAACCGCGACGCGGACAGCCTGCTGGACATCGCCCAGACCCTGCGGCTCGAGCCGCGCCATTTCGGCGCCATCGCCGGCTTCGGCAACATCTGCCTGCGCAACGGGCATCTCAACGAGGCCCGCGCGGCATTTCAGATCGCCTTGTCCATCAACCCGCACATGGACGATCTGCGCGACATGCTGGAAAACCTGTCGCCGCATCATCTGATGCTGCATTAGCGCCTCGTGCGGAGCTGATCGGCCGCACGATGCCTCGGTGAAGACAGCAATCTCTCACCGTCATGGCCGGCCTTGTGCCGGCCATGACGGTGAGGTGAAGCGCGGTGCTTTTCCAATCGAGATCACCGGTACAAGGCCGGTGATGACGGAGGAAGTTGGAATCGGTCCGTTCTTCTCCGGACGCGATCCTTCACCCCAGCTCGAAGGTCGAGATCCCGTAGGTTCGGGGCAGCGGCAGGTCCGGCTCCGGGCCGCGATACATCCGGGCCGTCTCGAACACGGGTGACAGGCCATGGCGCGCGGCCAGCCGGATGGCGGCCTGATTCGGCTCGGGCAGATCCAGGAAGACTGCATCCCCGCTGGCCCCGGAGGCGAGCGCCCGGAACAGGAGATCGGCCTCGCGCTCGCCGTCGGCGAAGAGCGGCCCGATCTTGGAGCCGCTCCGGCAGGCCCGGATGACGCCGTAGCCCTTGACGACCCCGTCGTCCACGAACGCGACGGCATCGCGTGCGTCGGGCTTGAGCCAGCAGCGCAGAAAGGGCTCGCGCGGGGCGGGAAAGAACGGCCGGTCGTAGGCGAGAACGGCGTCCATGATTTCAGGACTCACCCGCTGCAGGCGCTCGTCCCGGGGCCATGCGACCTGCGGGGTGCCGCCGAAGCGCACGTTGCGGTGCGCCAGGACGAAGCCGGATTTCCGGTAGTTCTCCTGCTGGGCCACGACGCCGTCGAGGCCCACGGTGCGATCCGCGAGAGAAGCCATGCCGGCCTGCCAGAGGCGATGGCCGAAACCGCGGCCGCGCCGGTCCGGCCGGACGATGTAGAGGCCGAGGAAGCTGAACGCATCGGAGTAGCGGACCACCGCAATCGAAGCGACCGGCTCGTCGCCGCGAGAGCCCATCAGGAATCCCGCCGGATCGGCCGCCCGGAAGCATTCGGCGTCGTTGAGCCCGGGATTCCAGCCCTCGGCGGCCGCCCAGTCGATCGCCAGATCGAGGTCCTGGCGCGTCATGGCGCGGATCGTCAGATCATCCGGGTTTTCGCGGGTCATGTCCGGCCTCGTCGCAAGCCCTCGCGAGAGGGTCTGCCGCGTCCAGTCTATCGAAGAATGGAGCGGAGGTTGAGACCCGGCACGCGCGACAACGGAGCCATTGCGGGCCGGCCGCGAGGGGGTACCTTAAGCGTCATGTCCGATTCGCCTGCCATCCTGTCCCGTCCCATCGTCCTGCCCGCCGACGGCCGGCAATCCACCGTTGCCGCCGGTATCCAGCGCGGCGTGCGCCGCCTGTTCGCGCAGCTCGGCCACGTGACCCTGCCGGAATTCACCCTCGCCAGCGGCCGGCGCGCCGATCTCATCGCCCTTGCGCCCGACGGCGCGCTCACGATCATCGAGATCAAGTCGAGCGTGGCGGATTTCCGGGCTGATCGGAAATGGCCCGATTACGAGGATTTTTGCGACCGGTTCTACTTCGCCGTGCCGGAAACCGTGCCCTTCGACATCCTGCCGGAGGATCGGGGCCTGATCATCGCCGACAGCTTCGGGGCGGCGATCCTGCGGGAGGCCGCGCACCATCCGCTCGCCGGCGCGCGCCGCAAGGCCGTGACCCTGCGCTTCGCCCATTCGGCCGCATCGCTGCTCCATGCCCTGGCCGATCCGGACCGGGTGGCGGACGGGCGTCTCTGACATCTCCGCCGTCATAGCGTAAATCCTGTGCATGCCCGCTCCCGGACCGGTTGCATGACAGGAGGACGGGTTTCACTCTTCCCGCAGCCTCTCAGGCCGGGAGGATGGTGGGGCGATCATGGAACAGGCCATCAGGTTTCTGCTCAGCAATTTCACGCTGACCCTTTTCTGCGTCGGGCTCGTGGCTTCGCTCGTCGCATTGCTGCGACACCCGCGCCCCTGGAGCCGCGCCACAATCATCGAGGCTTTGCTGTCCTGGTTCCTGTTCTTCTCGCTCGGAGTGAGCTTCCTCTACAATTTCGTCATGCACGTCTTCTTCTCCGAGATGGCGGCCGCGTTCATCGGCTGGCAGACCAGCCCGTTCCAGAAGGAAGTCGGCTTCGCGAGCCTCGGATTCTCCGTCGTGGGATTCATGGCGTTCAAAGGCGGCGCTGGCATGCGTCTGGCCGCCCTCGTCGGCCCGGCCTGCTTCCTCTGGGGTGCCGCAGCCGGTCACGTGGTGCAGATGGTGGAGGCGCACAACTACGCTCCCGGCAATGCAGGCGTGATCTTCTACACGGATATCCTGCTGCCGGTTTTCGGGCTGGCTCTGCTGTGGATGCGGCGCCAGGCGGAAACGCCCAAGGAGATCGGCGTACAGGCGCCGGCTTTTCCTCGCTGACCCGCGATCCCTGTGTCCGGTGCGGAATGGTCGGAAGAGCGTTCGAACGATCAGCGCGGCGCGCGCTTGGCGAGGATCCGCTGAAGGGTCCGGCGGTGCATGTTGAGGCGGCGGGCCGTCTCCGAGACGTTGCGACCGCACAATTCGTAGACCCGCTGGATGTGCTCCCAGCGCACCCGGTCCGCCGACATGGGGTTCTCCGGCGGCAGGGCGCGTTCGCCGGGCTGGGCCATCAGGGCGGCATGGATCTCGTCCGCATCTGCGGGTTTGGCCAGATAATCGAAGGCCCCCATCTTCACCGCCGTGACGGCGGTGGCAATGTTGCCGTAGCCGGTGAGGATGACGCCGCGGGCATCCGGGCGGCGGCTTTTCAGGCGCTCGATCACGTCGAGCCCGTTGCCGTCGCCGAGACGCATGTCGATCACCGCGAAGGCCGGCGGCTCCGTTTCGATTGCGGCGATTCCGTCCGTCACGCTTTCGGCCACGCGAACCTGATAGCCGCGGCCTTCCATGGCGCGGGCCAGACGGGTCGAGAACGGCCGGTCGTCGTCGACGATCAAGAGGCTCTTGTCGGCGCGATCTTCGAACGCGGCAGGCGCATCGGCCATCAGAACATCTCCTTGCATTTTAAGGCTGAAACTCCTTCGTGAGGCGAGCCTTCCGGCTCCTCTCTCATATGGGAATTCATCCTCTAACCTTTGAGAGACAGCTTGGTGTCTCCCTGCGGCGAAATTGCCGCACCTCGTTCAAACGCATGACGGGGCCAAACGATCCGCGCGATGGCGCCCGAGCCGGGCGGGGCGGCATTCGTCAGGGTCAGTTCGGCTCCCGAGCGCTCGATCAGGGTCTTGGCGATGAACAGGCCCAATCCCAATCCTCCGCCCTCCTCGCTGTCCTCTGTCCGCTCGGCGGCGCTGCGGGTGGTCACGTAGGGCTCGCCGACCCTGAGCAGAATATCGGGAGCATAACCAGGACCGTCATCCCGGATCTCGATGAAAACCTCGTGAGGCGACCAGCAGGCCTCGATGGTGACCCGGCTTTCGGCGAAGTCCGTCGCGTTGTCGAGAATGTTGGACAGGCCGTAGACGACGCCCGGATTGCGGCGTCCCATGGGCTCGGGCCCTTCGCCGCTCGTCTCGACCGTGACGTCGAAGCCTACGGCGCGCTGCGGCTCCACGATCTCCTCCACGAGGTGGCTCAGGGAGATCGTCTCCAGGAACTCCGATTCCTCCTCCTGGCCCATGGAGGTGAGCTTGGTCAGAATGGTGCGGCAGCGCTCGACCTGCTCCTGCAGGAGCTTCAGGTCCTCCCCCACCGGGCCGTCCTTGGGCATGGAATGGCTCAGTTCCTTCGTCACCAGGGCGATGGTGGCAAGCGGCGTGCCGAGCTCGTGGGCTGCCGCCGCGGCCAGGCCGTCGAGCTGGGACAGGTGCTGCTCGCGGGCGAGCACCAGTTCCGTGGCGGCGAGCGCCTGAGCGAGCTGCCGGGCCTCTTCCGCCACCCGCCAGGCATAGATGCCGGTAAAGGCCGTGCCGAGCACGATCGCGGCCCAGATTCCGGTTACGTAGAGGAAGGGAAGGGTGAAGCTCTGTCCGGGATACCATGGCAGCGGCTTGTGGGTGAGCACCAGGAGAGTCGCGCAGCCGATGGCCAGGAGGCCGAGCCCCAGGGTCCGCTCCGGGGTCAGGGCCGTGGCGGAGATGAGCACGGGCGCCAGGAACAGCATGGCAAAGGGATTTTCCAACCCGCCGGTCAGGTAGAGCAGCCCTGCCAGCTGCAGGATGTCGAAGGCCAGAAGCGCCGTGGCGATGTTGTCGCTGAGCCTGTGGCTTGCCGGATACTGGATGCGCAGGAGCAGGTTGACCCAGATCGAGGCGCCGATGGCCAGGAAGCACAGGCCGAAGGGGAGCGGAAAGCCGAGGCCGAAGCGCACCCCGGCGACCGCCGCCGTCTGGCCTGCGATGGCGAGCCAGCGCAGGCGAACGAGGGTGTCGAGGCGCAGATGCCGGGCGTGGTGGGTCAGGCTCTTCTGGTCGATTTTGGACATCACCGAACAGAATAGGGCCGCTCCTGTGTTCGCCAAGCATTTGCTGCCGGCCTATTTTCCTATCATCGACTTGGGCGATGCTCTGAAACCAAAGTATGTAGTTCGCTTTTGCAGGGGAAGAGCTAGGCTGTTGCAATAATCTCAAGGAACTTTAATCTTAAAATTACGGTTGAGGATAAAGCCTACCGCGATGCGCGAGAACCGGGCGCCCGGCCTTTGGGGATACAGATGAATTTTTCTTATGTTTGGTACGATACCGCGCACTGGCTTTTGAGCCCGGCCCGCGCCGCCTCCGATTTCACGAAGCACTTCTTCGACAATCCCGACAATCCCCTCACGAACACCCCTTACGGCCGGACCGTCTCGGCGGCGTGCGAATTGTTCGAGCGCACCACGCGGCGCTACGGCAAGCCCGCGTTCAACCTGCCGACCACCGTGATCGGCAACGACGAGGTGGCGGTCACCGAGAAAATCGTCTGGGAGCGTCCCTTCTGCCGGGTCATCTCCTTCGAACGGGATCACGCGAGCGCCAAGGACCAGCCGAAGCTCCTGATCGTCGCCCCGATGTCGGGCCATTACGCCACGCTCCTGCGCGGCACGGTCGAGACCTTCCTGCCGTCCCATCAGGTGATGATCACCGACTGGATCGACGCCCGCATGGTCCCCCTGGCGGAGGGCCCGTTCGACCTTGACGATTACATCGACTACCTCAAGGCCATGTTCCGGGATCTCGGGCCGGACCTGAGCGTGATGGCCGTATGCCAGCCGGCGGTTCCGGTGATCGCCGCGGTGGCCCGCCTCGAGGCCGAGAACGACCCCTTCATCCCGCGCTCCATGATCCTCATGGGCGGTCCCATCGACACCCGCCGCTCGCCCACCGCCGTGAACCGGCTGGCGGAGGAGCGCGGCATCGACTGGTTCCGACAGCATTGCATCACCAAGGTGCCCCCGTCCCATCCCGGCTTCTGGCGCGACGTCTATCCCGGGTTCCAGCAGCTCTCCGGCTTCATGGCCATGAACATCGACCGGCACCTCACGGCCCATTACGAGATGTTCAACCACCTCGTGGAGGGCGACGGCGATTCGGCCGAGAAGCACCGGGACTTCTACGACGAGTACCTTGCCGTCATGGACCTGACCGCCGAGTTCTACCTCCAGACGGTCGAGACGGTGTTCGTGAACCACGACCTGCCCAAGGGCGAGATGATGCACCGGGATCAGCCCGTGGACCTGATGGACATCCGGCGTTGCGCCATCATGGCGGTCGAGGGCGAGCGGGACGACATCTCGGGCGTCGGCCAGACCCTGGCTGCCCTCGACTTGACCCCCAACCTCCCGTCCGACAAGAAGCTCTATCACCTGCAGGCCGGGGTCGGTCACTATGGCGTCTTCAACGGTTCTCGTTTCAGGGCTCAGATCGCTCCTCGAATCGTTGAATTCATTGAGAATCACAATCGAGAACCAGCCCGGAAGAAGTCGTCAAGGGCTTGAGTCCGTTCTTGATACGTTCCTAGGAGCGGCAAACGGCTGCGCTGACAGAATCAGCGTGACAGGGCAGATTGCGGACATGAAATCCGCCCTGTTCCGCCGCGTCCCTGCGGACCCGCCTCATCTCAAGGTTTTCCATGAGGGCCAATCCTTCAAGGTGGCCCTCAAACGCCGTCCGACCGCCAAACGGATCACGCTGCGCGTCTCCAACGCGACCGGCGAGGTCGTGCTCAGCATCCCCGAGCGCACGGATGTGGGCCTCGCCCAGAAATTCGCCGACAGCCACAGCCAATGGATCGCCACCCGGCTCGCCAAGGTGCCGGAGCGGGTGCCCTTCGAGCCGGGCGCCCTCGTGCCCTTTCGCGGTGTTCCGCACCGGATCGTCCACTGGTCCACCGTCCGGGGCGTGACCCAGGCGACCCGGGGCAGCGCGGGCGAGCCGATCATCGCGGTCGCCGGCGAGGCGGCCCACGTGGCCCGCCGCGTCCGTGATTTCCTCGAGGCGGAAGCCAAGCGCGACTTCGCGGCCGCCGTGAAGCGCCATACGGCTCAGCTTGGGCAGCCGGCCAAGCGCATCACCGTGCGCGACACCAAGAGCCGCTGGGGCTCCTGCTCGGCCAATGGGGCACTCAGCTTCTCCTGGCGGCTGATCATGGCCCCGCCCTTCGTGCTGGACTATCTCGCCGCTCACGAGGTGGCTCACCTGCGCGAACTCAACCATTCCAACCGGTTCTGGAAGCTCACGTATCAGCTCTGCCCGCGCACGGACGAGGCGGAGGCCTGGCTCAAGGCCTACGGCAGCGCCCTGCACCGCATCGGGTGAGGGGCTGTTGCGCCATGTCGTCTTACCGGCGGTCTGCCGGGAAAGGGCCGCAGGTGGCCTCGCCCGGTCATCACCGGCCCTGTGCCGGTGATCCCAACGGATCGATGCGCCGCGTTCTTCCGATCGGGATGGCCGGGACGAGCCCGGTCATGACGGGGAGAGTGTCATCCCCGGCGCACGACGTGCGGCAATCGGGAAGCCTTTGATCCGACCTGCCACGTCATCACCGGCCTTGTGCCGGTGATCCCGATTGGAAAGGCGCCGCGTTCCACAGGATCGGGATGGCTGGAACCAGTCCGGCATGACAGGGGGATCATCCCCGGCAGCCGCAGGCCGGGACGGCGAACGCGCCCCACTCGACAT
Organism: Microvirga sp. 3-52; assembly: GCF_018383585.1. GTDB lineage: Bacteria > Pseudomonadota > Alphaproteobacteria > Rhizobiales > Beijerinckiaceae > Microvirga. The sequence continues at coordinate 75,932 of NZ_JAHAMK010000012.1, read as the reverse complement.
CATGGATTCCCTCCCTCCGCTTCGGCCGGGAACGACACCATGGCCCACGATTCCCGGATCGCCTGAGAGCGTCTGGAATGACATCCGTTCCCACTCCCATTGTTTCCATTGGACAATTTATCGGTTTTTTAACCGGCGCCCCGCAGACATGCCGTTAGGGCAATAGACCTGACGCGTGTCGATCCAGCCGCTCTCCCAGAGCTGGACGTGCCGTCGGTCTGCAGGGGCATGATTTCAATGACACTGAAGAACTTCTCGATTCCGCAGAAGGTGATTGCGGTCGTTTCGCTCATGGGGCTGGTCGCCGCCATGATCGCCGTGGTGGGCTGGCGCGAGACGTCCAAGCTCAAGGACGCGATGGAGATCGTGGGCCTGCGCGAGGAGGCCGCGCGCGAGGCCATGGACCTGCGCGTCGACATCATCGCCATCAGCCGGATGACCTATCAGGTCGCGCAGCAGCCGAACAAGGCTTCCGATTTCAGCACCGAAGCCGACCGCCGCACCAAGGAAATGCTCGACCGGTTCAAGACGCTCGAAGCCGTCGCGGATTCGCAGGAGAAGACCCTGCTCGGCGAGATGCGGGCGGCCCTGAACGTCTATTTCGACGTCATCCGCTCCATGATCAAGGTAGCGGCATCCGACAAGGGCGCCGACCAGGCGGCCATGAACGCCGAGGTCGAGAAGGGCCTCGCCTCTCAGCGTACCGTCACCGACACGGTCAAGGCCTACAGCACCTACACGGCGAAGAAGCTCGCCGACATGCGCTCCGCCGCTGAACAAGGCGCGAATGTCGCGATCCAGCTCCAGATCGGCGTTGCGGCCATCGGCCTGGTCCTCGGCGTGCTGATCAGCCTCCTGATGACGAAGTTCAGCATCGTGTCGCCCCTGCGCACCCTGACCTCGGCCATGCGCCGCCTGGCGGACGGCGATCTCGCGGTCGACCTGCCGGCCGGCAACCGCAGCCGCGACATCGGCCTGATGATCGAGACCGTGCAGGTCTTCAAGGATCGCATGGTCCGCAACAGGGCGCTGGAACTCGAGGCGGTTCAGGCCCGCGAGGCCTCCGAGGTCCAGCGCAAGCGGATGATGACCGAGCTGGCCGAGACCTTCGACAGCGCCATCGGCGAGATCATCCAGTCGGTGTCGACGGCAGCCGGCCGCATGCAATCGACGGCGGAGCAGCTGACGAATTCCGCCCAGGCCACGTCTTCGCGCTCCACGGCCGTTGCGGCGGCAGCCGAACAGACCTCGGCCAACGTGCTCGCCATGTCGAGCGCCACCGAAGAGCTCGGCGCCTCCGTGAGCGAGATCAGCCGCCAAGTCGAGCAATCCGCCGTCATGTCCCGCGAGGCCGTGCAGGCCGCGACCCTGACGACCGAGATCGTCTCGCAGCTGAGCGCCGCCGCCGACCGGGTCGGTGCGGTCATCGACATGATCTCGGCCATCGCCGGCCAGACGAACCTCCTGGCGCTGAACGCCACCATCGAGGCCGCCCGCGCCGGGGAGGCCGGCCGCGGCTTCGCCGTGGTGGCGACCGAAGTGAAGTCGCTCGCCGACCAGACCTCGAAGGCCACGGCCGACATCTCGAGCCAGATTGCCGCGATCCAGACCTCGACCTCGCAGGCCGTAGAGGCGATCAACGGCATCACCCAGCGCATCCAGGCGATGAGCGACGTGTCGAGCAGCATCGCCATGGCGGTGGACCAGCAGGGCGCCGCCACGCAGGAGATCGTCTCCTCCGTCAACCAGGCCTCCGCGGGCACGGGCGAAGTGACGGCCAACATCAACAGGGTGGCCCAGGTGGCCGAGCAGACGGAGACGGCCGCCCATCAGGTGCTGACATCGTCCTCGGCGCTCGTGGGCCAGGCGGAGCATCTGCGCAACCAGGTCAACAACTTCCTGGCGACCGTCCGCGCCGCTTGAGCGTCGGACCCAAAAGCGGAAGGCACTTTTGGGATCCATCCGATGCGCTCAAGGCCCGCTAAAACAGATGACAGGCACGCCGTTTCGGCCTAACCCGGCGTGCCTGTCATTGTTGAACCCATTTCATGCTCAAACCCGATACGCTGGCCCTCACCGTCGTCCTGGCGCTTCTCACCGCGCTCGGGCCCCTCTCGACGGATATGTATCTGCCTTCGCTGCCTGCGATCGCGGCGGGACTTGAGGCGACCACGGGACAGACGCAGCTCACTCTCTCGGCCTTCCTTCTCGGCTTTGCCGCAGGGCAGTTCTTCTACGGGCCGATCTCCGACCGGATCGGGCGCAAGCCCGTGCTGCTCTTCGGGCTTCTGCTCTTCACGCTCGCGAGCCTGATTTGCGCGCTCTCGCCCAACATCGAAACGCTGATCGGCGCCCGCTTCCTGCAGGCCCTCGGCGCCTCCGGCCCCATCGTGCTCGGGCGCGCCATCGTGCGCGATTTCTACGAGGGCCCGCGCGCCGGTCGCGAGCTGTCGCGCATGGGCACGATCATGGGCGTGGTACCGGCGGCCGCTCCGATCCTCGGCGGCGTGATCGAGCGCTTCACCGGCTGGCGCGTGACCTTCGGGGTGATGATCCTGTTCGGCTTGAGCCTGGCGGCCGTCATCGTGCTGCGCATGCCGGAAAGCATCCGCCGGAAATCGGATGTGCCGATTTCGTTTCCGGGAATCCTGCGCGGATTCAGGCTTCTGCTGGGGCACGCCGGCTACCGGACCTATGTGGGTCTCTCCATGCTCACCTATGGAGGCCTGTTCGCCTTCATCTCAGGCTCGTCCTTCGTGCTGCAGAAGATCTATCACCTGGACGAATTGTCCTTCGCCTTTTCGTTCACCTTCGTGGTGGCGGGCTTCATGACCGGCACCACGGCCGCGCAGCATCTCGTCGGGCGCTACGGCCTCGACGGCACCATCAGGCTCGGGGTGACGTGCCTGGCGCTCGGCGGCATCACCATGCTGGCTCTGGTGCTAGCGGGCGTCCCGTCGTCCTTGAGCATCAGCGCCCCCATGGCGATCTATGGCGTCGGCGTCGGCCTCACCATGCCGCAATCCATGGCCTCGGCCCTGATGCCGTTTCCCGATCGCGCCGGCGCGGCCTCGTCCCTGCTCGGGATCTGCCAGATGACCTTCGCGGCCATCGTGGGCATTCTTCTGGGGCGCAATCTCGACGCCTCCGCGATCCCCTTGCCCGCCACCATCGCCACCACGGGCGTTCTGGCGCTCGCCCTGTTCCTGGCGACGGGACGGGCGCGGGGACATCAGCCCAGGGGCTGATCCATCATCGGGATCCCGGCCAGGACATCGGTGGCCTTGTGATCCTCCGAAACGCCGTCCATGAAGAAGATGGCGCCCCGGGAGTTCTTCGTGCGCAGGGGCAGGATCCGCCGATAGGCCGGCGAGTCGTACCAGGCGCGGATGCGTTCCTTGTCCGGGAACTCGATCACGATCAGATCGCCCGACCAGGAGCCCTCCACCACCGACACAGGTCCTCCGTGAATGATGAACCGCCCACCGAACGGCGCGAGGGTTTCATCGATGCGCTTGAGGTACTCGACGACGTCCGGACCGACATTCACATCGTGCAGGTGACCGATCGCATAGGCAGGCATGGCGTGCTCCTTCTTGAGTGATGAAGCGAGCATGCCCCCGCGAGCGAGCGTTGGCGATTACGTGACAGGTAATGATTTGAACGTTTTCCGAGCGCAACCCACGGTCATTCCGGGCCGTGTCAGCGGAGCCCGAAACGACAGTGTGGGAACCGGAACCCAGACGTTTAAAGCCCGAACAGCTTCTCGAAGAAATTCTTCTCGCGGCTGGCGCGCCGCTGGGGAGCGGGCTGAGGCGGGATCCAGGCATTGTCGCCGTTGCCCGCATTGGCGTAGCGGGGATCCTGTCCGGCACCGGCCACGGGCACATCGTCCCGGAAGCGCTCGCTGCCCGGAAGCGCCACAGGCTGCTGGTCCTTGAGGGCGATCTTCATGAAGTTGTGCCAGACCTCCGTCGGCAGGTTGCCGCCGGTGACGCGCTTGGTGAGCGCGCCGTCGTCGTTGCCGAGCCAGACGCCGGCCACGAGGCTGCCGGAAAAGCCCACGAACCAGGCATCCTTGTAATCGTCGGTCGTTCCGGTCTTGCCGGCGAGCGACCAGCCGGGGATCTGCGCCTTCCGTGCGGTGCCGACCACGAAGGTGTTGTGCATCATCTCGTTCATCATCGCGACGACACTGCGGTCGATGACGCGGCCGAGGCCGCCCGAGCCCGGGCGCTTGTAGACCAGCTTGCCGTCCGTGGTCTTCACCTGGGTGATCACGTAGGGAACGACCCCGGTGCCGCCGTTGGCGAAGGCCGCATAGGCGCTCACCAGCTCGAGCGGCGTCACCTCCGACGTTCCGAGCGCGAGCGAGCCGTTGGCCTGCAGCGGCGAGGAGATGCCGAGCCGCTGCGCCGCCTGCACCACGGCCTTCGGCCCGACCTCCATGTTGAGCTTCACCGCGATGGTGTTGAGCGAGAGCGCCAGGGCGTCGCGCATGGCGATGGGCCCGCGATACTTGCGGTCGTAGTTTTTCGGCGCCCAGCCGCCGTAATTGACCGGGCCGTCCTCCAGAACCATGTCGGGCGTGTAGCCGCGCTCCACGGCGGCGAGATAGACGAAGGGCTTGAAGGACGAGCCCGGCTGGCGCCGCGCCGCGGTGGCGCGGTTGAACTGGCTCGTCTCGTAATTGCGGCCGCCCACCAGGGCCTTGACGGCGCCGTCCGGCTGCATGGCCACGAATGCGCCCTGGCTCACGTTGAACTTCTGGCCCTTGGCGTCGAGCTCGTCCACGAGAACGCGCTCGGCCGCCGCCTGCATGGAGGGTTCGATGGTGGTGGAGACCACGATGTCGGATTCGACGTTGCCGACGAAATCGTCGAGCACGTCCATCACGTAGTCGGCGGCGTAATTGGCGGATCCCGCGCCGTTCGGGCGCACGGACTCGGCCGGGGTGCCGAGCGCCGTCTTGGTCATGCCCGGCGTGATGAAGCCGAGCTCGTTCATGGCCGCGATCACCAGTTCCGCACGGGCCTGCGCACGGTCGGGATTGCGGTTGGGGGCAAGGCGCGAGGGCGATTGCACGAGGCCCGCCAGCACGGCCGCTTCCGCAAGCGACACGTTGCGGGCGGACTTGCCGTAATAGCGCTGGGCCGCGGCCTCGACGCCATAGGCGCCGGCGCCGAAATAGACCCGGTTGAGGTAGAGCTCGAGAATCTGATCCTTCGAGTAGTTGCGCTCGAGCCAGAGCGCCAGGATCGCCTCCTGGATCTTGCGCGAGGCGGTGCGCTCCTGGGTCAGGAAGAGGTTCTTGGCGAGCTGCTGCGTGAGGGTCGAGCCGCCCTGCAGGCCGCCGCGATGCGCGAGATTGCGGTAGACCGCGCGGCTGATGCCGACGGGATCGATGCCGAAATGGTCGTAGAAGCGCCGGTCCTCGATGGCCACGAAGGCCTTGGGCAGGTAGGGCGGAAGCTCCTTGAGCGTGACGGTCCGTCCGCCGGTCTCGCCGCGATTGGCGAGAAGCGAACCGTCGCTCGCCATGATGGCGATGTTCGGCGGGCGCTTGGGCACCGTGAGCTGGTCGATCGGCGGCAGCTGCGAGGCGTAATAGGCGACGACGCCGCCGACGCCGATGACGCCCCAGAGGCAGAGCACGAGGCCTGCATAGACGAGCTTGCTGAGGAGAGACCGGCCACCCTTGCGCTTGGGCTTCCTGGGCTTGGCGGCGCGGCGCGGCCCGCCGCCGTTCGAAGAAGCTCGCCTGCGCGCCATGGTCCCCCCAGCCCGGTCCTCGGGCGAGAGGCGAAAGTCCAGCTCCCCCGCTTCCCCAGCGGGCGCATCGAAGACCGGCTCTCGCCGGTCACGTCCGTTCGCCACCTCTAAAACCCCGCATCGACATGGCCGGTATATCGTCCGGCCTTTCATGCTCTGGAGCACCCTAATTGTGGCGGTTTAAGGGGCAGTTAACACCGATTAACCCGCCGCCTGCCGGAACTGCGGAGTCTTGAGCGGCGTTCGCTGCCTGATGAGCGCATATGTGGTCGTTCTGGCGGGATTCGGGGTGGTGGTGCTGCTGACCGCCTGGCTTCCGATGGTTCTCAGGCAATTGCCCCTGTCCCTGCCGATCTTCTGCGTAGCCCTGGGCGCGCTGATCTTCGCCTTTCCCGACCTTCCGGGCATCATGCCGCATCCCAACGAGGAACTCGCCGTCGTCGAGCACTTGAGCGAGTTCGTCGTGATCATTTCGCTCATGGGCGCGGGCCTGAAGATCGACCGGCCCTTCGGCTGGAAGCGCTGGCGGCTGACCTGGCGGCTTCTGGGCATTGCCATGCCCCTGACGATCCTCGGCCTCGTCTGGCTGGGCGAGAACCTGTTGGGCCTGAGCCTCGCGGCCGCCGTTCTGTTGGCGGGGGCGCTGGCGCCCACCGACCCGGTGCTGGCGAGCGACGTGCAGGTCGGACCGCCGATGGACCGGGAGGAGGACGAGGTCCGCTTCACCCTCACGTCGGAAGCGGGTCTCAACGACGGCCTAGCCTTTCCCTTCGTGCTGCTGGCCATTGCCATCGCAGACGAGACGAGCGAGACCAGCGTCGCGGCGTGGATTGCCTATGCGATCGTGTGGAAGATCGTTGCCGGCATCGGCATGGGCTACCTGGTCGGTCGGGCGCTCGGCTGGCTCACCTTCCACCTGCCGAATCGCGCCAAGCTGTCGCGCACCGGCGCCGGCTTCGTGGCGCTCGGCATCACCTGCGTGGCCTATGGTCTGACCGAGATGGTGAGGGGCTACGGCTTTCTTGCGGTCTTCGTCGCGGCTCTGGCCCTGCGCGCCACGGAGCCGGGGCATGACTATCACCAGAAGCTGCACGATTTCGCGGAGGAACTCGAGCGGCTCATGATGATGGTGCTGCTCGTCCTGCTCGGCGGCGCCATGACGGGGGGAGGGCTCCTCGCCGCGCTCACATGGCAGGCCGCCGCCTTCGGCCTTCTGGCGCTGTTCGTGGTGCGACCGCTCGCCGGCTGGATCGGCCTGATCGGAACCGATCCTCCCCCGGGCGAGAAGGCGGCGATCAGCTTTTTCGGCATCCGCGGCATCGGCTCGATCTACTATCTCGCCTATGCCCTGCAACATGGGACATTCGGCAATGTGCCTCTTCTCTGGAGCACGACGGGATTCATCATCCTGGTCTCCATCGTGCTCCATGGCATCACCGTCACGCCCACGATGCGGCGGCTCGATCTGCGCCGGAAGCTCGTCGAGCGGAAAGCGGCGAGAGCTTAGACGAGGCCCGGCCGCGGCGATCGCCTATTCCGCCGCCAGCGGCAGCTCGCCCGTTTCCAGATCGGCCTGCGCGAGATCGTGAACGCGGCGCAGGTCGTTGAGGAACGCCTCGTAGGCCTCCCGCTTCGTCGCCTCGTCGGGCAGGCGCAGCAGATAGGAGGGGTGCACGGTGACATAGCCTTCGTAAGACCCGAACCGGGCGCGTCCGCGCGAGCGGGTGATCGGTGTGGACTTGCCGGTGAGCGCCAGAAGGGCCGTGCCGCCGAGCGCCACGACGAGCTTCGGCTTCACCAGTTCCAGCTCCTTCATGAGCCAGGGCCGGTAATGCTTCACCTCTCCGGCCGTGGGCTTGGAATGGATGCGCCGGTGGCCGCGCTGCTCGAATTTGAAGTGCTTGACCGCATTGGTGAGATAGACATCCTTGCGGTCGATTCCGGCCTCCGTCATCGCCTTGGTGAAGAGCTTGCCGGCAGGTCCCACGAAGGGCCTTCCCTGCAGATCCTCCTGATCGCCCGGCTGCTCGCCGACGAAGACGATCTCCGCATGCGCCGGGCCCTCGCCGAACACGGCCTGGGTCGCCCCCGGCACGAGCGGTCCTGCCTTCGCGATGACGGCGTTGAGCTCCTTGAGGCTCTTCGGCTCCTGATCCCACATGGCTTCGAGAGCGCGCTCCGGGGTGCGTTTGGTGGGCATCGTCGCCTCCTGTTCGATCATCCGTTCAACGCGCTGGGAGGCGGTTTGGATCAGCCCGGGGATCGCGGCGGTTTCGGGCATGTTGCGCCAGTACTTCTTCGGCATCTCGGCGCGCATCGCGGTCGGGTTCACCCGGGCCGGGTTGAACACGCTCTCGTAATAGCCGCGCCAGCCCTCCTCGAAGCTGTCCTCGGCGGGGGCATCCTCCCGCTGCGCCGGCGGCCCGAAGGCCAGCTTCTCACGGTTCCAGCGCAGGGATCCGATGGGCGTGAGGATCGTCCAGTCCATGGAGCGGAACCGGTCGATGAAGAAGGGCGCGGCCGCCTCCAGGATGAAATGCTCGGGTTCGAACCAGGCGGCGAACCTCTCGAGATGCTCACCCGGCATCCGGCGGAAGCGCACGAAGGCGTGCATCTTGTGCAGGTCGCGCCGGACGGAACGCGCCATCAGGTCGATGCGATGCACGAGAGGGTCGCTCGCAATCTCGAGCAGGTCGCGCTCGCCGTTCTGCACGCGCCAGACGAGCTGATAGAGCAGTGCATAGCGCTCAGGATCATGATGGCAGACCACGTGCTCGATGAGCCGCGCCACGCCTTTCGGGATCGACACCGCCGGCGCATCGCCGGCCGTCTCCCGGCCGAAGAGGCCGGGTGCATCGTCGATGGCGAAGACCACGTGCTGCGGCGCCAGCTCCTCGGCGATCAGCCGCCGCACGGCCCGGCGGTATCCGTCGAGATCGGCGCCGGTTTTGAGGGTGATGCGGTGGAGGCTCATGGGTGTTCTCATTGGTCATTCCGGACGGTGTCAGCCGATCCGGGATCGTGTGCAGGATGGAATGTTCCCCTTGCCGTCATCACCGGCCTTGTGCCGGTAATCCCGATCCGAGAGGCGCCACGTTCCACCGGATCGGGATGGCCGGGACAAGCCCGGCCATGACATCGGGTGTCTATCCGGCAGGGGAAGGTCACAAGTCGGCTCATCCGAACAAGCTCAGCTGTTCCGGTTTCTCGATCAGCCGCTCGCGCAGGTCGAGCGTGTCGAGCTTGGCTTTCGGATGATGGTCGGCCGTGATGAGGAACGGCCTGGCGCGCTTGAGCCCCGAGGTGAGGCGCGCGACGTCTTCCAGGCGAAGCGTCGTGTGCCTGCGCGCCACCACGATCTTGTCGACCGCACGCGCCCCGAGGCCCGGCACGCGCAGCAGCATCTCGCGCTCGGCCCGGTTCACGTCGACGGGGAAGCGGTGGCGGTTCTTCAGCGCCCAGGCGAGCTTGGGATCGACGTCGAGGTCGAGCATGCCCTTCTCTCCGCCGGAGGCGATCTCGTCCACGTCGAAGCCATAATAGCGCAGCAGCCAATCGGCCTGATAAAGCCTGCTCTCGCGCATCAGGGGCGGCGGTTTCAGGGGCAGGATGGCGCTCGAATCCGGGATTGGGCTGAAGGCGGAGTAATAGACCCGCTTCATGTCGTAATGGCCGTAGAGCTTGGCCGAGGTGCGCAGCACATCGGCGTCCGTGGTTTCATCCGCGCCGACGATCATCTGCGTGGTCTGGCCGGCCGGCGAGAAGTGGCGGCGCTCCTCGCGGGCCTCCTCGATGCGCTCGAACATCTGCGCCATGGCGGTCTCGATGGAAGCGCCGTCCTTCTCGGGCGCAAGGCGCTCCAGGCTCTTTTCCGTCGGCAGTTCCAGGTTGATCGACAGGCGGTCGGCCCACAGGCCCGCCTCCTCGATGAGCCAGGGGCTCGCCTCCGGGATGGTCTTCAGGTGGATGTAGCCGCGAAAGCCGTGGTCGCGCCGCAGCTTCTTGGCCACCAGCAGCATCTGCTCCATGGTGTAGTCCGGCGACCGGATGATGCCCGACGACAGGAACAGACCCTCGATGTAGTTCCGCTTGTAGAACTCGATCGTGAGCGTCACCACCTCGTCGACGGAGAATTTCGCCCGCTTCACGTTGGACGAGCGCCGGTTCACGCAATAGGCGCAATCGAACAGGCAGTAATTGGTGAGCAGGATCTTCAAGAGCGAGACGCAGCGCCCGTCCGGCGTATAGGCGTGGCAGATGCCGCTGCCTTCCGTCGAGCCCAGGCCGCCCACGTCCGCCTTGCGCCTAGGTGCCCCGGAGGAGGAGCAGGAGGCGTCGTATTTCGCCGCGTCCGCCAGGATGCGCAGCTTCTTGGAAAGCTTTTCGTCCATGGGTCTTCCGCAGAATTGTTCTCTTTTTGTTCTAGCATGAAGATGGGGCCGTGGCGAGGGAAGAGGAGAGGGCGGGAGGTCGCATCCCGCCCTCTCGGCCCAGAATCCGTCGGGCCCCGAGCCGGGGCGGTGCCCGCAGTGGTGATCAGGCACGCTCACGTCGCGCCCTAGATCACTGGCCGCATCGGGGAGGGACCAGCGCGAGCCCCCGTCCTTTCAGGCGAATCGCTCTAGCGCGCGAACTTGAACTCCGGCGCCGACTTCAGTTGATCCTTGGTGATGTTCCCTGCCAGCACCGCATGATCGGGACCCGAGCGGGCAGCGTCAGCGGGTTGACCTGGAGCGACCGTGCCTGTGGCGGTCGGCGCAGTCGGATTGGTCCCGGGAGCCGTTGCGGTGGCAGATCCTTGCGGAGTGGCCGGGGCATTCGGCGTGGTGGCGGCCGTGCCATCCGTGGTGGAATTGGTCGCCACGGCGCGCGGCTCGTTCACGAATTTGATCTGGTCCATGGGAATGGCCACATCGCGCTCGCCGATGCCCAGGAAGCCGCCGACGCTCACGACCACGGCCTGGATCCTGCCGCTGCTGTCCACGAGCAGCTCGCTGACATCGCCGATCTTCTCGTTCTCCTGGTTGTAGACGTCCAGGCCTTCGAGCTTGGAGGCCCGCCACTGCCCGGGCTGCTCCTGCGTCAGCCAGCTGCCGGGGCCCATGCGCGCTGGTTCGTTCGCGCCGAAGCCAGGGTCTCCTGCCGACGGTCTCGGCATCGAGCCTGCGGGCTGGTTGGTTTGGGCCATGGCCGGCATGGCGATCAAAGCCGTGCTGGCCAGAGCTACGAACAAGTGCTTGGAGATCATGGATTCCTCCTGCAATCGCGACGCACCGTCACGTCTGACATCTCAACGGCGACGCCAGGGCGACGGTTCTGTCACGAAGCTGGGCATTGCCATGACGATATGCCCAAGGGCTGTGCAGTCAGGGTGGAGGAAGCGCTTGCGCCCGTCGTGAATGCCCCTAGACTTGGCCAAGCTCTCTCGCCGAACGCCCGAAACGGACTGCATGATCCGCACCATTCTCGACGGCCTCTATCTCCTTGCAGGCTATCTCGCAGGCCTGTTCCTCCTGGTGATCTTCCTGTTGATGATGGGCCTGTCCCTCGGACGGGGCATCGGCATCAACATTCCGGCCGGCGACGATCTCGCCTCCTGGTCCATGGCCGCGATGGCGTTCCTGGGCCTCGCCCACACCTTCCGCTCCGGCGAGATGATCCGGGTCGGCCTGCTCACGGACCGGGTGCGGGGGCGGACCCGGTGGTGCCTGGAGATGTTCTCCCTCGTGATCGGCTTATGTTTCGTGGGCTTTTTCGCCTGGCATGCGGTTGTGCTCACCTATGACAGCTGGCGCTTCAACGACATGGCCCAGGGCGTGCTGGCGATTCCGCTCTGGATTCCGCAGATCGGCTATGCAAGCGGCCTCGTGATCCTGTTCATCGCCTTCGTCGACGAGTTCGTCCATGTGCTGCGCGGCGGCGATCCGCGCTACGAGAAGCCGCCCGCCACCACGGCCGAAGAGGTGGTGGAGCGCGCGATCCAGAGCGGAGTGTAGGGCCGATGGAACTCATCGAGATTTCGGGCCTGCTGCTCCTGCTGCTCGCGGTGCTTCTCGCCGGCGGCGTGTGGATCGCCATCGCGCTCATGGCCTGCGGCTGGGTCGGCATGCAGTTCGTGGGCGGCGGCATTCCGGCGGGCTCGGTGCTCGCCACCACGATCTGGGGCAATTCCGCCTCCTGGACGCTGGCGGCGCTTCCGCTCTTCATCTGGATGGGCGAGATCCTGTTCCGGACGCGCCTGTCGGAGGAGATGTTCCGCGGCCTCGCGCCCTGGCTCAACTGGCTGCCGGGACGGCTGATGCACGTGAACGTGCTCGCCTGCGGCATCTTCGGGTCCGTGTCCGGCTCGTCCGCCGCCACCTGCGCGACGGTGGCCAAGATCGCCTTGCCGGAGCTGAAGAAGCGCGGCTACGACGACATGGTGAGCCTCGGCTCCCTCGCGGGCGCCGGAACGCTCGGCATCCTCATCCCGCCCTCGATCACCATGGTGGTCTATGCGGTCGCCGCCAACGTGTCGATCATCCAGATCTTCCTCGCGGGCTTCCTGCCGGGGCTGCTCGTGATGGCGCTCTATTCCGGCTACATCGCCGTATGGTCGCTGCTCAATCCGAAGAAGTCGCCGCCGCCCGAGCCGGCCATGAGCTTTCGCGAGAAGCTGAGGGAATCGACCAATCTCATTCCCGTGGCGCTCCTGATCACGCTGGTGTTTCTCACCCTCCTGCTCGGCTGGGCGACGGCGACCGAATGCGCCGCCTGGGGCGTGCTCGGCTCGCTCGCCATCGCCTGGTGGTCGGGGTCGCTGTCGTGGGACTCGTTCTGGAAGAGCGTCATGGGCACGACGCGCATCACCTGCATGATCATGCTGATCCTGGCCGGCGCCTCCTTCATGTCGACGTCCATGGCCTATACGGGCATTCCCCAGGCACTCGCCTCCTGGGTCGAGGGCCTGCACCTCTCGCCTTATGCGCTCATCGCCGCGCTCACGGTCATGTACATCCTGCTCGGCACGGCGCTCGACGGCATCTCCATGATCGTGCTCACCACCGCGGTGGTGATCCCGATGGTGAAGACCGCGGGCTTCGACCTGATCTGGTTCGGCATCTTCCTGATCCTGGTGGTGGAGATGGCCGAGGTCTCGCCGCCGGTCGGCTTCAACCTCTTCGTGCTGCAGACCATGTCGGGCAAGGATTCGAACACGGTGGCGCTCGCCTCGCTGCCGTTCTTCTTCCTGCTCGTCGCGGCGGTCGCGATCATCACCGTGTTCCCGCAGATCGTCATGGTCCTGCCGCAGATGGCCTTTCCGGATTAAGTTCGTTCACAAGAACCAGAGGGAGTAAGAACGATGAAACACATGACACGCTTCGGATTGAGCCTCGCAGGGGCGTTGCTCCTGGCGGCGCCTGCGCTGGCGCAGACCAAGTGGAACCTGCCGGCCGCCTATCCGCCGGACAACTTCCACACCGAGAACCTGAACGCCTTCGCCAAGGATGTGGCGGACGCCACCGGCGGCAAGCTGCAGGTCACGGTCCATGCCAATGCCTCGCTCTTCAAGGCTCCGGAGATCAAGCGCGCGGTGCAGACGGGCCAAGCCCAGGTCGGCGAGGTGCTGATGTCCCTGCACGAGAACGAGGATCCGGTCTACGGCCTCGACGTGGTGCCCTTCCTCGCCACCTCCTTCGACCAGTCGAAGAAGCTCTGGGACGTGCAGAAGCCGGCCATTGAGAAGAAGTTCGCGAGTCAGGGCCTGATGCTGCTCTTTGCGGTGCCGTGGCCGCCGCAGGGCATCTTCGCCAAGAAGGACATCAACACCGTCGAGGATCTCAAAGGGGTGAAGTGGCGCTCCTACAATCCCGGCACCGCCCGGATCGCCGAACTCGTCGGCGCGCAGCCGGTCACCGTCCAGGCGGCGGACCTGCCGCAGGCGCTCGCCACCGGGGTGGTCAACACCTTCATGACCTCGGGCGCCACCGGCTACGACGCGAAGGTGTGGGAATCGCTCACCCACTTCTACGACACCCAGGCCTGGATCCCGAAGAACCTGACCTTCGTCAACAAGGCAGCGTTCGACGCCCTCGACAAGCCGACCCAGGAAGCGGTGCTGAAAGCCGCCAGGACGGCGGAGGAGCGCGGCTGGAAGACGGCCCAGGAAAAGACCAAGTGGTACGTCGACCAAATGACCGCGAAGGGCATGAAGATTCAGCCGCCGAGCGCCGAGCTCAAGGCAGGTCTGCAGAAGGTCGGCGAGCAGCTGACGCAGGATTGGCTGAAGAAGGCCGGCCCCGACGGGCAGGCCATCATCGACAGCTACAAGAAGGCCGCGATGTAGGGCATTGTTGCTCTCAGACGTCATGGCCGGGCTTGTCCCGGCCATCCCGGTCCGGTGAGGCGCTATGCTTTCCGCCCGTCATCACCGGCACAAGGCCGGTGATGACGGGCGGAGGCTCAAGCCAGCGTGAAATCCATCGTGATTTCAGCGTTGAGCACCTTGGAGACCGGGCAGTTCTTCTCCGCCGCGCGGGCAAGCTCCTCGAACTTGGCGCGGTCGATGCCCGGCACGTTGGCATTGAGCGTCAGGGCCGATTTCTTGATCGTGAAGCCGCTGCCCTCCTGCTCGAGAGAGACGACCGCCTCCGTGGCAAGCTCCGTCGGGGTGAAGCCTGCGCCCTGGAGCTGGAACGCAAGGGCCATGGTGAAGCAGCCGGCATGGGCCGCGGCGATCAGTTCCTCCGGATTGGTGCCCTTCTCGTTCTCGAACCGGGTCTTGAAGGAATAGGGCGTCGACGACAGGACGCCGGAATCCGAGGTGAGTTGGCCGGTGCCCTCCTTGCCCGTGCCCTGCCAAACGGCTCTTGCCTTGCGGTTCATCCTGATCTCTCCTTTTGCGAATAGGCCCGGGGTGATCTAGGACAGGAGATCCCAGCCTCCAGAGGCCATGTTTCCTTCGGGTTGCGAGTTTGCGATGACGATCCCTCTCCAGGCCCGGCTGCGACCGCGGCTTCTCGGCTCCGCGGTCGTCACGTTCCTGGTCTTTGCCGTTCTCCCGTCGCCCTGGCCGGTGAATTCGCGGATGCTCGTGGCCTGGGACATCGGCGTGGCGTGCTATCTTCTCCTCGCCTGGATCATGGCCCTGCGCTCCTCCACGGCCCAGATGCAGAAGCGTGCGGCGCAGGAGGACGAGAGCGCGGGCGTCGTTCTCGCGCTGACGCTTGCGGCATCCGTCGCGAGCCTTGCGGCCATCGCGGTGGAGCTGACCAATATCCACGACGGCCAGGCCGATCGGCAGGGCTTCCACCTGACCATCGCGGGCCTCACCATTCTCTGCTCGTGGTTCTTCGTGCACACGATCTATGCCATCCATTACGCGCACGAGTATTACGGCGACCGCGGCGAACGGCGCGGCCTTGCCTTTCCGCATGAGGGAACGCCCGATTACTGGGACTTCCTCTACTTCTCGTTCAATCTCGGTGCGGCGGCCCAGACCTCCGACGTGGTCATCGTCTCCAAACGCATGCGCCGTCTGGCGCTCGCCCACACGATCCTGTCCTTCCTCTTCAACACCACGATTCTTGCGCTGGCGGTGAATGTCGGCGCAGGATTGCTCTAGATCGATTCCCCTCCAGGCTTCTCCATGTCCAGCTCCCGCGTCTCGTCCGAAAGGGTCCCCGTTCTCGAAACCGATCGTCTCGTCCTGCGCGGCCATCGCGTCGGGGATTTCGGCGATTGCCTCGCGCTCTGGACCAATCCGGAGGTGACGCGGTTCATCGGCGGCAAGCCCTCCACGCAGGAGGAGGTCTGGTCCCGGCTGGTGCGCTATGTCGGACATTGGGCGCTGCTGGGCTTCGGCTACTGGGTGGTGACCGAGAAGGAGAGCGGCCGCTTCATGGGTGAGATCGGCTTTGCCGATTTCAGGCGCGTGATCGAACCATCCCTGGACGGCGTTCCGGAAATCGGCTGGGTGATTGCGCCCCACGGCCACGGCAAGGGCTATGCGACGGAGGCTGCGCGCGCCGTCGTTGCCTGGGGTGACGGGCATTTCGGACCCGTCCGCACGGCCTGCATCATCGCGCCCGAGAACGGGCCGTCGATCCGGGTGGCGGAGAAATGCGGCTATCGGGAATGGCAGCGCACGACCTACAAGGGCAATCCGACGATCATGTTCGTGCGCTCATCGTAGGAAGAGAGCGTGTTCCGCCTTACGCCCCGGACGGGTCGTCGGCGAATGCCGCGCCGGCGAGCTTTTCGGCATGCACGCGAAGATCCTTCGGCCACAGCCGGATCAAAGCCATGAACAGCGTCCGGTCCCCGGCAAAGAGCGCCCGCGAGGCTTCCTCGAATCCCGCTTCATCGCCGGCCAGCATCGACATGAACCGGTAGAGTGTTTCCCGGGCCTGCCGCACCCGGTCCTTGGACTCGTTGCTGCGCCGTGCCTCCTCGACCAGCCTGCGCAACGCCACGGAAGCGCCGCCCGGCTGGGCATTGAGCCATTCCCAATGCCGTGGCAGCAGGGTCACCTCCCGCGCGACGACGCCGAGCTTGGGCCGGCCGGGGCCGCGCGGTTCCGGCTTGTCGGCGGGTTCCCTCAGCCGTGCCACCACGTCCTCGACCGTGCCCCGGAAATCGACCTCGACGACCCGGCAGGTCTCATCGTCGAGGATCAGGACGGACGCGCTCTCGCCTTGATCGAGCGCCGCCTTGGTTTCCGCCGCCACCGACGCGAGATCGCCCGAGGCGATCCGGCGGATTCCCGCGAAAGCCGTATAGGTCTTGTGGTCTTCAGACATGATCGTCCCCTGCCGTCTTCGTCGGTTTCGGCAGGGTTTTATCCGGGTCAAATTATCGTGTCAATAAAATCCGGGTAAAAATATCCACTACGACCCGCCCTGCTCGTCGTCGCGTTCGGAATCGATGACATCACGGGCCACGTCGAACCGGAAACCGGCCCGCGCCATGGCCGCGAGATCCTTGTCGCGATAGGGCGCCCGCTCGCCGGGCCGGAACGGCCCGAGCTTGCGGCGGCGGGCAAAGGCCCGGGCCGCCTGTTCCTCATCGCCGTCCTCGCCCTCCAGGGCGGCCGCAATGGTCGAGCGGTCGACGCCCTTGGCGGAGAGCTTGGCCTGGATCGCACGGGCCGAGCCGCCGCGGCGGCGCAGGGTGGCGACGCGCGCCTCGGCATAGCAGCTGTCGTCGATGAGGCCACTCCTCAGGCTTTTCGCCACCACCTCGTCGATCATCTCGTGAAACTCGGCCGGATCCTCGCCGCGCAGGCGGCAGCGCTTGTCCACCTTGCGCCGCAGCACCCGGCGCAGGTTCTCGGCCGAGGAGGCATAGCGCTCGAGATAGGCGAGCGCCGCCCGCTGCAGGTAGGCGGGCGTCACCTTGCGTGGCGGCTTGCGAAGGGGCTTTTCCGTTTCGTCCGTCATTCGGACTTGGCATCGGCTGGGGGCGAGGCCTCACCCGGCTTCTCCATCTGGCCGCGCTTTTGCAATTGGAGCGCCACGAACCAGCACAGGGACGCCCAGGCGGCGCCGACCGACCAGCCGGCGACCACGTCGCTCGGCCAGTGTACGCCGAGATAGACGCGGCTCAACCCGATGAGCAGGGTCGTCACGATGGCGAGACCCATGATGAAGGCGCTGACGCGCCGGCTCTTCTCCACGCGGGCGAGCAGAGCGCCCAGGGTCAGGTAGGTGATGGCTGACAGCATGGCATGGCCGCTCGGGAAGCTCGCCGTGTAAACCCTCGCCGCATGAGGCACGAGATCCGGGCGGGGCCGTTCGAACCCCATTTTGAGTCCGGTGGAGATCAGCATGCCGCCGACGACGGCGACGAGCACCAGAAGCGCCGCGCCCTGCCTGCGGGTCATGAGCAGATAGGCCCATATGGCCAGAGTGAGAAGCGTCAGGATCGCATAGCCGCCGAGGCCTGTGATGTCCCTGGCCGATTCCTCGAGCCAGGAGGGCCCGAGGGGGTTGGCCGGATTCTGCGGATCGCGCAGGGCCAGCAGGAGCCGGCTGTCGAGGGCATGGGTCTCGCCCTCGCGCACCTCGTCGGCCAGGGCGATGAACGCCCAGGCGAAGAAGCCGCAGCCGGACAACGACAAAAGCGGGCCGATCTCATTCAGCCGCAGGCGAAGCCACAGGCGCGTGGCCGGGGTGAGAAGCGCATTCATGGCCTCCTGAGATAGGCGAGTCCGGGGCATCTGGCGAGAGGCGAAGGATGCAACGTGCGGTGTGCCAGGTCATTCAAGACCATGACCGCCACCCGCCACGTCATGGCCGGGCTTGTCCCGGCTATCCTGATTCGAATGGCGTCGTGCCCGGGTGACCGGGATCACCGGCACAAGGCCGGTGACGAGGAGAGAGTCATCTCTGGGAACCACCGCGCTCTTACACCCCCATCCGCGTCCGCCACTCTTTCGGTGCCGTGATGCTGCCGAGGTTGAGCCATTCGGCCATCAGGCGAAGCTCATCCCCGAGAGCGGGCGCGATCTCCTCCGGAGGCATCCCGGCTTCCGGGTGGATCGAATGCACGATGAGATTGCCCGCACTCCGGTCCGCCTTGAGGTCCACGCGGGCCACGATCCTTTCGCCGAGCACGAAGGGCAGGCAGTAATAGCCGAACTCCCGCTTCTCGGCCGGCGTGTAGATCTCGATCCGGTAGCGGAAATCGAACAGTCGCTCGGTGCGCGTGCGCTCCCAGACGATCGGATCGAAGGGCGACACGAGGGCCCTGGCCTCGACCCGGCGCGGGATTTTGGCCTGCGGATCGAGATAGACCGTCCCGTTCCAGCCCTCGACGGTGACGGGAACGAGTTCGCCCGCGTCCACCAGTTCGGGAATGCGGGCCTTCGCGTCCTGAGGCTCCAGGCGGAAGTAGTCACGCAGGCACCGCTCGGAGGCGATGCCCAGCGCCCGGATGGAGAGCCGCAGGAGTTCGCGCTGCGCTTCGTCCTCGTCCGGGGTCGGGGCGTTCAGGATCTCGGCGGGCAGAACCCGCTCCGGCAGGTCGTAGATGCGCTCGAATCCCCGCCGCGTGGCGGTGGTGACCAGGCCTGCCCAGAACAGCCATTCGAGCGCCCGCTTGCCGTCGCTCCAGCCCCACCAGGAGCCCTGGCCCTTGCCGCCGATGGACAGGTCGCCCGCCCCGAGGGGGCCGCGTGCGGCGATCTCGCGGCGAACCTCCTCGATGAAGGCGCGCTGCTCGTCGCCGAACCGGGCGAGCCCGCCATAGATTCCCTCGCCCCGCTTGGCGCGATCCATGCGCCAGCGGAAGAAGGGCTGCAGGTCGAGACGGATCAGCGAGGCCTCGTGGCCCCAGTACTCGAAGGTTTCGCGCTTCTTGCGGTGATAAGCAGTCTTCTCGAGAAGATTCCGGTCATAGGAGCCGATTCGTGAGAAGAGCGGCATGTAATGGGCCCGCACCAGCACGTTGACCGAATCGATCTGAAGCAGGTGCGAGCGCTGCAGCACGCGGCTCACGTGGCGCCTGGTCGCCGAGGCCGGGCGGTTTTCGTGAAGTCCTTGGGCGGCGAGCGCAATGCGTCGGGCCTGGGCGAGACTGAATTTGGTGCGGGCGTTCATGGGGATGAGTGATGTGGGCAGGTCAGCTAGCGCCAGATCGAAGCCGCTGGCAAGAATCTTCGCAGGAAACATGTCCGGTCACGACGAAGTCCCCTTGCGTGCCGGCGCGACCGCCAGGGCCGTTGCCATGAAGCCGAGGAGCTTGAGGCTCGCCACCGCCATGTGGCCCGTTTCCCAGCGATTGCGAACGGCATGGAAGTTCTCCGGAACCGGGCCGGGCTCCCATGTGGCGAGGACGCTGTTGGCGGGCGCCACCCAGGCGAACCAGACACCAAGGCCGAGGGCGAAGAGAAGGCATCCAGCCAGCGCCCATCGGAAGCTCGGCCGTTCGTGACGCAGGGCATAGGCGAGGAAGGCCGTACCAAGGATGGTGCCGACGTCGAGAGGTCCGCCTACGGTCGCGAAGAGCCTGAACTGGCCATGGAACACCGTCGCCTCCCGCCACAGCTCCGGCGGCCAGACCGTCAGGCGGGGCGCTGCCTCGAGCACATGGGCGAAGGAGGGCCCGAGGCTGAGCGCTGCAAGGGTCAGAACGATGGTGCTCAGGACCCGGAACATCAGGGTCATCCTCTGTGCAGGAATCGAACGAAACGGTCGATGGCACGAATCGTTCTTATCAGGCTGCCGGATTCTTGCCGCCTCAGCGTCACTTTCAACCGTTCACAGGCCGAAACGCATATCTGCCCTGCGGCCCGTGTTTAAGACAAAGCCGACCGCCTGCCCTAGATGAGCCTGCCGGAACCCGATGGACACAATGGATCAGTCACCCACAGCCCACCCCCAGAGCGGCACCCTGAGCCATGCCGAAATCCGCACGATCATCCTCGGCGTCCTGCTGGCCATGTTCCTGGCGGCTCTGGACCAGACCATCATCGCGACGGCGCTCCCGACCATCGGCCGCGAACTGGGGGACCTGGAGCACCTGCCCTGGATCGTTACGGTCTACCTTCTGACCTCCACGGCCGTAACGCCGCTCTACGGCAAGTTCAGCGATTCCTACGGCCGACGCGGCACCATGCTGATCGGGATCGTGATCTTCATCATCGGCTCCATCGCCTGCGCGCTCGCGCCCACCATGATCGTCCTCATCCTGGCGCGCGGCCTGCAGGGCATCGGCGGCGGGGGGCTGATCGCGCTGGCGCAAACCATCATCGCCGACATCGTCTCGCCGCGGGAGCGCGGACGCTATCAGGTCTACTTCGCCAGCGTGTTCATGACATCGAGCCTGCTCGGGCCGGTGCTGGGCGGCTTCTTCGCGGAGCATCTGCACTGGTCGGTGATCTTCTGGATCAATCTGCCACTTGGACTGGTCGCTTTTGCCATCGCGTTCCAGAGCCTGAAGAAGCTCCCGCGGTTCGAGCGTCCGCACAGGCTCGACCTCTTGGGCGCGATCCTTCTGGTCGCGGCCACCGTCGCGCTGCTGCTGGCCTTGAGCTGGGGTGGGCTGCGCTATTCCTGGGGCTCCCTGCCGATCCTCGGGCTTTTCGCCACGTCCCTGGTGCTCTGGGGCCTGTTCGCCGCCCGCATGCGGCTCGCGCCCGAGCCGCTGATCCCGCCGGGCGTGCTGCACAATCCGGTGGTACGCATGGGAGTCCTCGCCGCCTGTTTCGGCATGGGCACCTATATCGGTCTCACCATCTATCTGCCGGTCTATTTCGAGGCCGTCCGCGGCCTCTCGGCGAGCCTGTCCGGGCTCGCCCTCATTCCGCTCATGGCGGGAACGGTGGTCGGCGCAACGCTCTCCGGCCGCACCATGGCGAAGGTGAAGCACTACAAGCGGCTTCCGACCGTGGGCCTCCTCGTCGCGATGGCGGCTACGGGCATCCTGGCGATGTATGGCCAGTCCCTGTCCATCGTGACCGTCGAGATCATCCTGGCCATCATCAGCGTGGGCTTAGGCACCGTTCTTCCGGTCACCATGGTGACGACTCAGAATGCGGTCGCTCCCCACCAGATGGGCACCGCGACAGGCACGGCCAATTTCTTCCGCTCGCTCGGTGGCGCCTTCATCGTGGCGATCTTCGGGGCCATCGTGCTCAGCGGGTCGGGCTTGAGCGGAGCTGCGAGCTTCGAATCGTTGAGCGCCGTCGCCGCCCAGAGCGGCATCGATCTGGCCGATGTGTTCAGCCATGTGTTCATCGCGGCTATCGTCGGCTTCGGTCTGTCGCTCGCCTTCCTCCTCGCCCTGGAGGAACGGCCCTTGCGCGGCGGCGCCATCAAGGCCGCGGAGGCGGCGGTCGCCGATTGATGTTCAGTCAAGGGTCTGGCGGAAGCGCGCCACCGCCACGCCCATGGCAAACATCGTGAAGACGGCGAGCGCCAGAACGTCGGTCTGCAGGTCGAAAAAGGTCGCGCCCTTGAGCATGATCCCGCGAACGATGCGCAGGTAGTGGGTGAGGGGCAGGATCTCGCCGATCGCCTGCGCCCAGCCCGGCATGCCCTTGAACGGGAACATGAAGCCGGAGAGCAGGATGTTGGGCAGGAAGAAGAAGAACGACATCTGCATCGCCTGAAGCTGATTCTGGGCGATGGTCGAGAAGGTGTAGCCGATCGACAGATTGGCCAGGATGAAGAGCAGCGTCAGGCCGACGAGAAGCCAGAGGCTCCCGATCACCGGAATTCCGAACAGGAGCCTTGCGGCGACGAGGATGATGGTCATCTGCACGCCGCCGACCAGCAGATAGGGGGCGATCTTGCCGAGCATGATCTCGACCGGGCGGATCGGCATGGCGAGCAGGCTCTCCATCGTGCCGCGCTCGATCTCCCGCGTCACGGACAGGGCCGTGAAGATCAGCATGGTGAGGGTCAGAATCAGGCCCATGAGCCCGGGCACGATGTTGAGACGGGTCTCGCCCGCCGGATTGTAGCGCTGGTGCACGCGCAGCTCATAGGGCAACGGCCGGGGCGCGAGATTTGCTGCCGGGCCGGTGAGTTCGCGGGAGAAGACCTGGGCCGAGAGGCCCTGCAGGGCCGCGATGGCGCTGCCGGTCGCCGTGGGGTCGGCGGCATCCGCCACGACGAGAAGCGCCGGACGCTCGCCGCGCATGAGGTCGCGCCCGAAATGGGCCGGAATCTGCACGCCGAACAGCACCTTGCCGGAGAGGATCAGACGGTCGAGGTCCTCCTCGCTCGCGGCCGAGGTGGAGATGTCGAAATAGTCGGTGGCGCGCATCGCCGCGAGGAAGGATCGGGCGAAGGCGCTGTCGTCCTGCACGAGAACGGCGGTGGGCAGATGCCGCGGACTGGTGTTGATCGCGTAGCCGAACAGCGTGAGCTGCAGGAGCGGGATCATGATCAT
This sequence comes from Microvirga sp. 3-52, assembly GCF_018383585.1. GTDB lineage: Bacteria > Pseudomonadota > Alphaproteobacteria > Rhizobiales > Beijerinckiaceae > Microvirga. The sequence goes on along the minus strand of NZ_JAHAMK010000012.1, from coordinate 53,282 downwards.
CATGGCAAACGTGATGCGGTCGCGCCGCAGCTGGATCAGCTCCTTGATGAAGGCGGCGCGAAGGCGCATCAGCGAAGCCTTGAAGCCCCGCGTGCGGCGATCGACATCGCTGATTCCGGCGCTCATCCGAAATTGTCCTTCGATCGGCTCATCAGATCGATGAACACATCCTCGAGGGTGGCTTCGCCCGGCGCCCAGTGCTGCGGTCCCTGCTCGCGCAGCTCGTTCGTCGCGGCGTCGAGCCTCTCACTGTCCCGCCCACTGACATGCAGGGCCATGCCGAAGGGCGCGACCATGTCGACGCCGTCGAGCGACTTGAGACGCTCGGCCAGTCCCGCAAGGTCGGGCCCCGTGACCGTGTAGGTCGCGAGATGCGCGTTCGCGATGACCTCGTCGACGGTGCCCTGCGTCAGCAGCTCGCCATAGGCGATGTAGGCGATCTCGTGGCAGCGCTCGGCCTCGTCCATGTAATGCGTCGAGACGAGCACGGTCATGCCGTCGTGGGCCAGCGCATGGATCTCGTCCCAGAAATCCCGACGCGCCTTCGGGTCGACGCCGGCGGTCGGCTCGTCGAGGAGGAGGAGCTGCGGCTCGGGCAGGATGCACGCGCCCAGCGCCAGACGCTGCTTCCAGCCGCCCGACAATTCGCCCGCAAGCTGCTCGGCGCGGTTCTCGAGGCCGAGCCGCCGGATGGCATCGCGCGCGGCCTTTCGCGGATCGGCGAGATTATAGACCCTGGCGACGAATTCGAGGTTCTCGCGGATCGACAGATCCGCATAGAGCGAGAATTTCTGCGTCATGTATCCCACGTGACGCTTGATCACGGCCGATTGCGTGAGAATGTCGTAGCCGAGGCAGGTGCCGTGCCCGCTGTCTGGCGTCAGGAGCCCGCACAGCATGCGGATGGTCGTGGTCTTGCCGCTGCCGTTGGGGCCGAGAAAGCCGTAGATCAGCCCGCGCCGGACCTGCATGGAGAGGTTCTTCACGACGGGCCGGCCGCCGAAGGATTTGGTGAGCCCCTCGACGTCGATGACGATCTCGGGCTCCGCCGCGATGGGACGGGACGATGCGACATCCACGGTCATGATCGCGGTTCCGGCTCAGGGGGTGTGACGGTCACCGGCAGGCCGATGGGCAGATCCGTTCCGTCCAGTGGGCGCGCCTCGACGCGGAACACGAGCTTGGCCCGTTCCTGCTCGCTGAAGATCACCGGCGGAGTGAACTCGGCCTCGCTGGAGATGAAGCTGATGCGGGCTTGGAGCCCCTCCTTGCAGCTGTCGCAGGAGAGGCCGACCGTCTGCCCGAGAGCGACGGTGGCGAGCAGGGGTTCGGGCACATAGAAGCGGATGCGCCGGTTGGCGGGTGGCAGGAGCGCGAGAACCGGCTGACCCGCATTCACCGTCTCTCCCGCACGGAAATAAACGTCCTGCACCTGAGCGTCGGAGGATGCCTTCACCTGGCGTTTGGCAAGGCGGGTTTCGGCCTGCATCAGGGCCGCCTCATTGGCCTGCACGGCCGCTTCCGCCGCATCGATCTCCCCCGACCGGCCGATGATCTGTCCGGCATCGATCTGCCGCTGCACCTCGGCGAGGGCGGCCTTGTCGCGCTCGAAGGCCGTCCTGGCCTGATCGTACTGCGCCTTCGCGGAGATGCCGCGCTCGAACAGGGTTCTCTGCCGGTCGAGTTCGGCCTGCGAGAGGCCGAGCTGCGCCTGCGCCCGCTCCTCCTGCGCCTCGAGAACCGCGATCTCCTCGGGCCGCTGGAGGGCGGCCTTGAGATTGGCGAGCTGGGCGCGGGTCTGCTGCAGCTTGGCTTCGGCCTCGTTGCGCTGCGCGGATTGCACTGACCCGTCGAGCCTGAAGAGCATTGTCCCCTCGGCCACGCGATCTCCCGAGTCGACGGCCAATTCCTCGATGCGTCCTCCTTCCTCGGGAGCCATGAAGACGAGGTAGCCTTCGACATAGCCCTGGAAGCGGATCGTATCGTCGGGCCGTGGCCAGAAGAACCAGGCGGCCGCTCCAACCGTAGAAAGCAGCACGGCGAGGACGATGAGCCGCGCGGCCTTCATGACGGATGTCCCTTCAGCGCCTTCATCAGAAGCATCAGATGCGCCTCCAGCATCGCCTCGATGTCGATGGGGTCGAAGCGCTGGAAGAGACTGGTCCAGAGCAGGGCGACGAGCGCCGGCGCGATGGCAAGCTGCGGAAATCGTGCGATCTCATCCGAGCGGAACTCGCCCCGAGCGACGCCCCGTTCGGCGATGCAGCGCAGGATCCGCAGGCCTCTGACGATCACCTCGCGGTGGTAGACTTCCGCCAGTTCGGGAAAGCGGCTCGCTTCCATCAACAGCAGGCGGACGATGTCGCGACGGCGCGTGCCGAGGATCTCCGTCCGCAGAAACAGGAAAAGCCCCCTGAGCTGATCCTCCGCCGAGATGTCGGGATCCGGGACCTTCTGCTCGATGGCCCGGACGGGGCCGCCGATGCCGGATCGCACCAGCGCCTCGAACAGAGCCTGCTTCGAGGGCACGTAAAGGTAGAGGGTGCCTTTGGCGACCCCGGCCCGGGCGGCCACATCGTCGAGGCGGGCATCCGCGAAGCCCTTTTCCAGAAAGATGTCGAGGGCAGCGTCCAGAATCGTCTGGAGCTTGGCCTGGCGTTCACTCTCGCTCCGGGCTGGAGCCCTTCGTTTCGCTCGTTGCCGTACCGACACACGTTCCTCGAAGCAAAATGACTGACTGGACAGTCAGTGTACGCCAGACCGGTTCGGAAGTCGAATCGGATTTGGGCTGATGTCGTCTGGCGGGTGCAAAGCTTCAGGCCGGATCGGCCCCCGGTCGCTGCGAGCGCGTGTGATCCACATCCGTCGAAATCCTTATCGACGACGCTGACGAAACAAGGTCCAGAGGAACGAGACGACCAGGATCAACAGCAGGACGATTCCGACGGTCGCGAAAATCGTCTCCGCGCGCGATGCGCCGGCCGGCGGAAGCATCGGCCCGCCTGGATCCTCCTGGAGGATGGAACGATCGGCGGCGGCCTTGAGAACGCCCGGCCGGCTTCCCTCTTCGCCGAAGACGGCCGGAACGGCTCGACTGACGGAAGGCTCGACGGGCACCGATCTTCTCCTCTATCGAGGCTTACGGACGTCCTGAATGTCAATGGTCCGGGGGCGGGCAGGTTTCGCAAAACCTGCGGCGTCATGGCTGGGGAAAGCGCATTTCGCCTGTGGAGGACTGACAGCGACCCGGCACTTCCTTAAGCCCTGCCGTGTTAGGACCAAGCCGGTTTCGCGATCACAAGAGGGAGGCTGATGAAGGTCGGCATCGACATGGGACAGGCATCCTCCGCCCCCGGAGGACAATCGGCACTGCTCGATCTGGAAGAGCTTCTGGCGACGCGTCTGCTCGTCCAGGGCAATTCCGGTTCCGGCAAGTCGCATCTCCTGCGCCGCCTTCTCGAACAGAGTGCCAATCTCGTTCAGCAGGCCATCATCGATCCGGAAGGCGATTTCGTCACGCTGGCCGACAAGTTCGGCCATGTGGTGGTCGATGCCTCCCGCAGCGAGGGCGATCTTCAACGCATCGCCGCCCGCGTGCGCCAGCACAGGGTCTCCGTGGTGTTGAGCCTGGAGGGCCTTGATGCCGAGGCGCAGATGCGCTGCGCCGCCGCCTTCCTCGGCGGCCTCTTCGATGCGGAGCGCGATTACTGGTATCCCATGCTCGTGGTGGTGGACGAGGCGCAGCTCTTCGCGCCCGCCGCTGCCGGCGACGTGTCGGACGAAGCGCGAAAGGTCTCTCTCGGCGCCATGACCAACCTCATGTGCCGCGGCCGCAAGCGCGGGCTCGCCGGCATCATCGCCACCCAGCGCCTCGCCAAGCTCGCCAAGAACGTCGCGGCCGAAGCGTCCAACTTCCTCATGGGCCGAACCTTCCTCGACATCGACATGGCTCGCGCCGCCGACCTTCTGGGCATGGAGCGCCGCCAGGCCGAGATGTTCCGCGATCTCGAGCGCGGTCACTTCGTGGCTCTCGGCCCGGCCCTTTCACGCCGCCCGCTGCCGATTCGCATCGGCGAGGTCGAGACCTCGACCCGCAGCGGCACCTTCAAGCTCATGCCGCTTCCCGAGCAGCCGAAGGAAGAGGCCCGCGACCTCATCTTCAAGGCCGGGGAGGACGAGGTGATCGCCCGCCCGGTCATGCCGCGCCGCGCACCCCCGCCGCCTCCGGCTCCGACCACCAACGATCTCCTGGCCCAGCTCGCGCGCACCCGCCCAGCTGCCGCGCCGGAACCCCAGGCCCAGGAAACGGAGCAGTCCAAGGCCGAGCGCGAGGCCGCCCTCGATGCGATCCTGCGAGAAATCCTCGACGACCCGGAGGCTGCCTTCCGGTCGGTCGCCGTTCTGTATCAGGATTTTCTCGTCCGCTGCCGCATCCGCCGCGTCTCCGGCGAGTCTTTGAACCTCAACGCCTTCCGCCGACGCCTGGCGGTCGCCCGCGCGGGCGTCGATACGGCGACCGCCGAGGGGACTGAATGGGACCGCGCGATCGCCTTCGCGGCCGATCTGGCCGAGGACATCCAGGGGGTGTTCCTGCTCATTGCGCGTGCGGCCATGGAAGGTTCGGCCTGCCCACCCGACGGCGAGATCGCCCGCGCCTGCGGCAGCCGCTCTCCCGGCCGGGCCCGGCGCCTCATCGCCTATATGGAAAGCCGCAACATCGTCGTGACCCGCAACGATCCGCGGGGCCTGCGCATCATCGCGCTGCCCGATCTCGGCTGGGAAACCGGCCCTGGCGACCCGAACGCGTTCGAGGAGCCGCAGGCGCCCGAGACGCGGGATCTTTTTGCGGTCGGGTAGGTCATCAACTTAGCGCGATCGTCACCCCAAAGACAAAGATTGTTGCATCATTGCGCCCCTCGCCCTCTGATTCGGGTCGAAGATAATGAGACGCGCCGATGTTCCGCTACTTCGAGACCCGGATCGATTTCACCAAAAAGCCTCCGGAGGAATCGCCTCCGGACAATCTCTGGGGCTTCTACTGGCATTTCATCGCTCAGGCGAAGGGCCTGTTCATTGCGCTGTTTGCGCTCGGCTTCGTGCTCGCCGTCGTCGAGGCGCTCATTCCCTATCTCATCGGCCGGCTGGTCAACGCCCTCTCGCATACTTCGCCCGAGGGCATCTTCAGTGAGGCCGGGCCGCTGCTGATCGCCATGGGGGCCATCATCCTCCTGGTGCGGCCTGTGGGGACGATCCTCTTCCGGCTCCTGGTCAACCATTCGCTGGCGGTCTCCTTTACCACCATGGTCCATTGGCAGAACTACTGGCACGTGGTGCGCCAGCCCCTGGGCTTCTTCCAGGAGGATTTCGCCGGCCGCATCGCCAACCGGGTGCTGCAGACGGGCCGGCCTCTGCGCGAGACGGTTTTGTCGGTGGCCCGCGCAGTCTGGCAGATCCTGGTCTTCGGAGCGGCCTCCATTGGGCTGATGGGAACGCAGGACATTCGCCTCGCCCTGCCCATGGCTGGCTGGTTCACGCTCTACGCCGTCCTGCTCGCCGTGTCGCTGCCGCGTATCCAGAAGCGGTCCCGCGCGTCGAGCGAGGCGCGCTCGGCCGTCACGGGCAAGGTCGTCGACAGCTTCACCAACATCATGACGGTCAAGCTGTTCGGGCGCCGGAAGGACGAGGACGAGTACATCAGCGAGGGCTATCGCCGGCTCAACGACGCGTTCATGAGCCAGCAGCGCATCAACACGTTCTACGTGGCCGGGCTCACCTTCCTCAATGCGATCTTCCTGGTCTCGACCGGCGCCGTGGCCGTGTGGCTCTTCAGCACGAACCGGATCGATGCCGGCATCATGACCACCGCCCTGCTGCTGTCCACCCAGATCGTCTCCATGTCCGGCTGGGTGGCTTTCGAGGTGATGGGCATCTTCGAGAACGTGGGCACCGTGCAGGAGGGGATGAAGACGATCTCGCGCCCGCTCACCATGCAGGACAAGCCCAGCGCCGGCCCCTTGACGGTGACCCGGGGCGAGATCCGCTTCGACCATGTCAGCTTCTCCTACGGTGACGGCGACAAGGTCATCGACAGGCTGAATCTGACCATCCGGCCGGGCGAAAAGATCGGCCTCGTCGGGCGCTCCGGAGTCGGCAAGACGACGCTCGTCAACCTGCTCCTGCGCTTCTTCGAGCCGCAAGAGGGCCGCATCCTGATCGATGGCCAGGACATCGCCGATGCGCGGGAGGAAAGCCTGCGCTCCCAGATCTCGGTGGTGACGCAGGATACCTCGCTGCTGCACCGCTCCATTCGGGAGAACATTCTCTACGGACGGCCCGAGGCGAGCGAGGAGGCGATGCACGAGGCGGCGCGCCAGGCCCATGCGGTCGAATTCATCGAGCGCCTGGTCGATGGACGCGGCCGGCGCGGCTTCGATGCCCATGTGGGCGAGCGCGGAGTCAAGCTCTCCGGCGGCCAGCGCCAGCGCATCGCCATTGCCCGCGTGATCCTGAAGGACGCGCCGATCCTGATCCTGGACGAGGCGACCTCGGCCCTGGATTCCGAGGTGGAGGCCGCCATTCAGGAGTCGCTGGCGACCCTCATGGAAGGCAAGACGGTGATTGCTATCGCGCACCGCCTCTCGACCCTGCAGTTGATGGATCGCCTGATCGTGATGGACGACGCCCGGATCGTCGAGGAAGGCACCCACAAGGAGCTTCTGGAGAACGGCGGCCTCTATGCTGGCCTCTGGTCGCGCCAGTCCGGCGGGTTCCTGGTGTCCCGCAAGGGCGTGCCGGACGAGGCGGTTTGAAGGCATTTTGCTTGGCGCGTCATCTTCTCCCGGGCGTCGCCACCGGCCTCGTCAGTGATCTCGATGATGTGGAGCGCCGCGCACTTCCGTATCGGATGGCCGGGACTGATCCCCGGATCGAGTCAGGTGGCCATGACGTAGGAGAGGATGAGCAGCGGCGAAGCGTGCATGCGGTTTCGGCTTGTCTGCACTGCGATAGGTGAACGGCCTCTGCCCTTCCGTCCCGATGCGAACCTGATAGTGTTCGCGCCGATCCCACTTCATGAGACATCATTACGTTATGCATAACGATCGCCTGAGCCTTGAAGCCGTTGCCCGTCAAGTCGATGCCAAGGCTGGAGACTACTGTGCCTTGAGCGAACGGATCTGGGCCGCGCCGGAACTGGCTTTCGAGGAGCATCGCGCCGTCCAAGAGCAGATCGCCATGCTGGAGCGCGAAGGCTTTCGCATCATGAAGAATGCCGGCGGCATGGCGACGGCCTTCATTGCGGAATTCGGGAACGGCGGCCCCGTCGTGGGCATCCTCGGCGAGTTCGACGCCCTGCCCGATCTGGCCCAGGAATCCGCCCGCACCGAACATGCTCCCACGGTAAAGGGCACGCCGGGCCACGGCTGCGGCCACAACCTGCTGGGGGCAGGATCCGCACTGGCGGCTGTCGCCCTCAAGGACGCGCTCGCTGCGGAAGGAATCGCCGGCACGGTGCGCTATTACGGCTGTCCGGCGGAGGAGAGCGGTTCGGGCAAGACCTTCATGGCCCGCGCCGGCCTGTTCCATGATCTCGATGCCGCCTTCTGCTGGCATCCGAGCGTCGTGAACGAGGTGCAGACCACCTCGTCGCTCGCCTGCATCCAGGCATACTTCCGCTTCAAGGGCCGCGCGGCGCACGCGGCGGCGGCACCCCATGTGGGCCGCTCCGCGCTCGATGCGGTGGAACTGATGAATGTGGGCGTGAACTACATGCGCGAGCACATGCCTTCCGATGCGCGCGTGCATTACGCCACCACCAACACCGGCGGCGATGCGCCGAACGTTGTGCAGGCCTTCGCGGAATCGCTCTACCTCGTGCGCTCGCCGCACCTGCCCGACGCCGAGCGTCTGTTCGAGCGCGTGAAGAAGATCGCGGAGGGCGCGGCGCTGATGACGGAAACTTCCGTCACCGTGCAGATTACGGACGCCACGTCGAACGTGCTGCCCAACAAGGCCCTGCAGGAGGCCATGTACGAGAACATGCGCCGCCTCGGACCGCCCGGTTTCGACAGGTCCGATTACGCTTTCGCGGAAAAGCTCCAGCGAACGGCGCTGACGGATGACGAGATCCTGGCAAGCGTCAAACCGCACGATCTTTCGCTGAGAACCAAAGTGCTCCATGACGGCGTGCTCGCCATGCCGACCCGCGAGGAGGTCATGATGGGCACCACCGATGTGGGTGACGTGAGCTGGATCGTGCCGACGGTGCAATGTCACACCGCCTGCTTTGCCATCGGCACGCCGTTCCACACCTGGCAGCTCGTCACGCAGGGCAATCTCCCCGCCGCCCACAAGGGTATGGTGCTGGCCGCCAAGGCCATGGCGGCGACTGCCGCCGACGTGTTGCGCAACCCGGATCTGGTCGCCCGCGCCAAGGCGGAGCTGAAGGAGCGCAATGGCGGGCGCGACTATCGCTGCCCGATCCCGGAGGATGTCACGCCGGACGATCTGCGGGCCAAAGCAGCCTGACGTCCAGCGTCTTTCAATTCCGCAAACGCCCGGCCGAAGGCTGGGGCGTTCTTGCGTTTCAGCAAGATTGACTTGGCGTCCCGCAGGCTCGTAACGGCACCACCGCAGGTCTATCTTCATCGCAACATTGATGGAGACAGCGCCATGAAGCTGACGGGTATTCACCATTTGACGGCCGTGACGGCCGATGCACCGGCCAATCACGCCTTCTACACGCAGTCGTTAGGGATGCGTCTTGTCAAGAAGACGGTGAATCAGGACGACGTGAGCGCCTATCACCTGTTTTATGCCGACGGAAAGGCCTCCCCCGGCACCGATATCACCTTCTTCGACTGGCCAGTCGAGCGCGAGCGCCGCGGCACGCACAGCATCTCGCAGACAGCCCTGCGCGTGAGCGGAGAGAAGGCGCTGCAATGGTGGAAGGACCGTTTTGAGAGCCTCAGCGTCAGCAGTGAACGAATTGTGGAGCGTGATGGACGGCTCATCCTCGATTTCGAGGATTTCGAAGGCCAGCGCCTCAGCCTCGTCGACGATGGCGGGGAGGGAGAGGTTCATCCGTGGGAGCGCAGTCCCGTGCCGGTCGAGTACCAGATCCGGGGTCTCGGCCCGATCCGGATCAGCGTCCCGAAGCTCGAGCGCACGGCTCGCGTTCTGACGGAAGCGATGGACATGCGCGCTGCCCGCGAATACCGCGTCGGCGATACGCCGGTTCATGTGTTCGAGATGGGTGAGGGCGGACCGGCGGCGGAGCTCCATGTGGCGGTCGAGCCCGGCCTGGCCCCGGCCCGGCCGGGCGCGGGTGGAGTCCACCACGTGGCCTTTCGCACGCCCAACGAGCAGACCTATCAGGAATGCTGGGAGCGCCTGCAATCCTTGCGTGCGCCTTCCAGCGGCCCGGTCGACCGCTACTACTTCCGGAGCCTCTACTTCCGCGAGCCGAACGGAATCCTGTTCGAGATCGCCACCGACGGCCCGGGCTTTGCCACCGACGAGCCCATGGACAAGCTTGGGGAACGTCTGGCCCTGCCGCCCTTTCTGGAGCCGCGCCGGGCACAGATCGAAGCAGGTCTCAAGCCTCTCTGATATCTGCTGATTTCCGCCGCTTGAACGGCCCAGGAACCTGAAACCGCTTCGCGCTACAGTGCGAGGCGGCTTTTCTTTGTAGATCCAGCTTAGGATTCCATACCGTTACGTTCAAATAACCATTACAAAATACCAAGGGCAGTTTCGCCGCTTTTACTTCCGGAGCAGAGTTGTGTAACACTTTGAACAATTTTATGTGTTTCTATCTCTTATATTAATTTTCCGTAGGGGGTCTGCATGCTTGGCGCCAAGACGAGAACGGGCCTGCTAGGAACGTTTGTCGCGTTTCTAGGGATCATCAGCGTGGCATATGCTGCGTCGCTGGCTGCCCCGAAGGAGCGGCCGATCCTCACGATCTCGGGCAAGATCGGCGTGACCAACAAGGACAACACCGCCCAGTTCGATCGCGCGATGCTGGAATCCCTCGGCATGGTTACGATCGAGACGACGACGCCATGGTACGAGGGCAAGGTCAAGTTCGAGGGCGTCTCCCTCGACAAGCTGATGAAGCAGGTTGGAGCGAGCGGGGAGCGTGTTTCGGTCATCGCACTGAACGATTATGCCACCGAAATCCCGTTAGCGGATTTCGGGAAGTACAACGTGATTCTCGCGCTCAAACGTGACGGCGAGTACATGCCCGTGCGGGACAAAGGTCCGCTGTTCATCGTCTATCCGTATGACAGCAATCCCGAGCTCAAGAGCCAAACCTACTATGCCCGGTCGGCGTGGCAGGTTGCCAAGATCGAAGTGAAGTAGCAGCCGTCGGCAGGCCTTGGAGGCCCAGTACTTGTCCCTGCGCACCTTCAAAACGGTTATTGCGATTGTCATCGGCGGTTTCCTGATCGCGGGCGTCTACATTTCGGTGCTCGTCGTTCAACGCCAAGGTGCGTTGCAGCAGATCTCCGTCTACAATCCGGCCTGGGAAGCGGGACAAGCCGCTTCCGAGTTTATTCGGCTCGAACATCGCTTGGCCGAGTTCGGGATGCCGGGAAGCCATATTGACAAGGACGAGGTCGATCTGCGCTTCGATATCCTGCTCGGCAGAGCCCAGATGCTGAACGAAGGAAGCTTTCAAGACCTTCTCGAGCGCAATCCGGAACATCACGCCACTCTTCGCGAGTTCCAGCAGACGCTCGCCGCAGCCCAGCCCTTCATCGCGGAAATCGGCCGGGATCCGGAGGCGGCCAGAAAGGCGATTGAACTTCTGCGTCCCTTGGAAGGCAGGCTCGCGCAGCTTGCATCCGTGGCCCACAATCATGGCGCTGCACTGGTGCAGAAAGATCAGCAGGAATTGATCCGACTGCACTGGGCCTTCTCCGGCATTGCGGCCAGCCTGATCCTTGTCGGAGTTGTCCTGATCTTCCTGCTCGACAAGCATAATCGTTTATTGGGACGGGCCCATGAGGAATTGCATGTCCTCGCGCATCAGGATGCGCTCACGGGTCTGCCCAATCGCGTGGTGCTCCGCAACGAACTCGAGCACGCACTCACACGCCTGAAGCCGAACGGACGCACGGTGTCCGTTTCCTATCTGGATCTGGATCACTTCAAGGATGTGAACGATTCCTTCGGCCACGAAACGGGAGACGACCTGCTCAAGGCCGTCGCCGACCGCCTCCGCGCCTGCATTCCCGCCAGTGAAGGCCAGGTGCGAAACCTGATTTCCCGGTTCGGCGGCGATGAGTTTGCCATCCTCCAGACAGGGATCCGCAGGCCCGAGGAAAGCGCTGCCCTTGCATCGCGCATCGTCGAGGCTCTGCGTGCACCCTTCAGCGTGAACGGACAGGAACTCTTCATCGGCACGAGCATCGGCATCGCTTTGGCCCAGAGGAATATGACGCCGAGCCAGATCCTGAAGCATGCCGATATGGCCCTTTACCACGCCAAGGCCGACGGGCGGGGTACGTTCCGCTTCTTCGAACCGGACATGGATGAGCAGCTTCAGGCCCGCCGTGTTCTGGAAGTCGACCTGCGCAAGGCGATGACCAACGGCGAGTTCGAGCTGTTCTATCAGCCTCAGATCAACATCCAGAAGAACGAGATCGGCGGCTTCGAGGCTCTCCTGCGCTGGCACCACCCCGAGCGCGGCCTCGTTCCGCCTGCCGAATTCATCCCGGTGATCGAAGATACCGGTCTCATCGCACCCTTGGGCGATTGGATCATCGAGCAGGCCTGCAGGGAAGCGGCCACTTGGCCGAGAGACGTCCACGTCGCCGTCAATCTCTCGCCGATTCAGTTCCGGAACCGGGGTCTCGTGCAGAGTGTGAGCCGGGCTTTGGCGGCGTCGGGGCTCGCTCCGAACCGGCTGGAGCTGGAGATCACCGAGTCGGTGTTGCTCCAGGACAATGAGATGACCGTCTCCACCCTTCATCAGCTGCGCCGGCTCGGCGTACGGATCGCGATGGACGATTTCGGAACCGGCTATTCATCCCTGAGCTATCTGCGCAGCTTCCCGTTCGATAAGATCAAGATCGACCAATCCTTCGTACGGGAAATGTCCCAGCGGGCGGATTGCCTCGCGATCGTGCAGTCAGTCGCCAACTTGGGCGCCAGCTTAGGAATGCCGACGGTGGCCGAGGGTATCGAAACAGAGGATCAGTTGCGGCAGATCCAGGCCGCCGGTTGCACCGATGCGCAGGGCTATTATTTCGGGCGCCCCAAGCCGGCGCGGGAACTGGTCCATACGCTGGCCGCGCTCAAGCACAAGGTCAAAGTCGCTTAAGAAACGGATCGATGCAGTACAAAGCATTGCGGATCGCATTGCAGCACCGCGTGATTTTGTCGGTGACGCGAAATATGCTAGGTACATTTTCCATAGCCTGAATGCAGGAATGCGAAGCGGATCGAATGTTCAGCAGGTTGCGCGTCCAGCGCATTATGCGGAAAGTGGATCCCGACCTTCGCTGACGCGGACCTTTGGGTCACGCCACACGATGCGCTCGGCAAGAATGATGCAACAATCCTGAAAGTGGAATCCACTTTCGGGATTGTTGCTGTAGGTTGGCAACAAGCAGAGAACCGGTGACGGGAGCAAGGTGAATGAAGACATATTGCGAGTTTACGTTCGAGGCTGCCCACTCGGTGGCCCCCTATTCCGGGCTGCATGGACATACCTTCATCGTCAAACTCACCTTCGGTGGCGCTGTCGACGAGGTCTACGGCTGGCCGGTCAATCTCTATGATGTCGAGAACTACATCAAAGAGATCAAAGGCGAGCACGGATCGGGCCTGGATCACGGCAATCTCGATCTCAACCCTGAGATCGGCATTGCCTCGCTCGAGAACGTCACGACGTATATCTGGAGGCTCGTGAAGGCGCGCTTCCCGGGGCTTGAAGAGGTCGAGCTCAAGCGCGGAATGCCTGGCTCCTCAGAAGGCTGCATCTATCGCGGCGAAGCAGCAGGCAACAGGCTCGCGGCCTGAGAACGTCCCGACTCTCTAAAATGAAAGAGCCGCCCTCGCAGGCGGCTCTTTCATCGTGGTTGCAGTCTGCAATCGTCAGGGTGTGTATCCAAAGGAATAGGACACTGTCAGCCCGGCACCAATCTGGTGCTCCGAGCCGAAGCGCTCGACGATCGGGCTATCGGCGGCGTCGCCGACCAGATGCTTGTAGGTGACGAAGGCGGTGGTCGACCATTGCTGCGACCAGTCATAGCTGATCGCTCCAGTCGCCCCCACCGAGGTGATGCCGCCGGACGGCCGGTAGGGCGTGACCTGACCATTCAGCGCCGCCTCAGCAGGTGTCACGCCAAAGTAGGTGCGGGTGAATTCGTTGTCGCCAAGAGCAAGGCGCGGACCGATCGAGACGGTGAATGCGCCGAATCTCTGGACTGCGTCGAGGCCAAAATCGGCCACGAAGCCCTCATGCCCGTTGAAGCCGCGCCGGATCTCGGCGCGCGCCCGCAGGAACTCAAGCGGCCAGTATTCCACGAAGACGCCAGGCTCTACCGCCCAGTTGACCTTCTCCAGGCCGAAGAGCTCCCGGTTGTCCTGCAGATAACGCCCGCCCACGAAGCGGCCCACGACACCGAAGCGGACAGCGGAATCCTCCAGGAACGAGAAGCTCAGGCCGTCATCGGGAGCGCTGAAGCGCTCGACCGTGCCCGCCCGGCGAAAGCTCAAGGATGGATAGCCGATGAAGCTGAACTCGTCCGATCCCGGATAGGACGGCCCAACCCGGAGATTGCCCTTCACGGTGACGATCCAGCCCGACGAGGCTTGGATGGGCTCGGGCGAGAAGAGCGGATCTGCCGCCTGAGCCATGGTCGAACCCGCTAGCAGGGCTGTCAGAACGGCGAGGGATGAGGCTGCGCGCATGGCTCTTCCGATTCAAAATTCCGTCCTGTCGTCGTGGCCTCAAACTGACGTAAGGTCAAGCCTCGGATTTCGTCTATGGTTTCGCTTTCGTGATGGCCGCGAATGTGGTGGGAGAGCTTCAGCCGCGACAGAACTTTCGTGCAACTGGGCAGTTGATTACGAGAAAGAATGTTGCAAGGGAGAGCTTCTTGTCCGTACCCACTGCCAGCGGCCGTCCGCAGCCGGATGAGTTTTATCCCAAGCCGCCACCGACCGAGCCGGTGCCCAGCATGCCGATTCCTCCCGAGACTCCTCTGCCTTCGGTTCCTCCGAGTGCACCGTCATCCCTGCCCGAGCAGCCGCCGGACTCTGAAAAGCCGGTCATTCATCCGATGCTGCCGCCCGAGGTTCCGTGAGAGGCGATAAGTGGACTACCCGGATCAAGTGCAAAGATCCGGGAAATGCCGACCAACAAGAAGGGAAAGCTCCCGCGGTCGTAGGAGCTTTCCTGTGTCTCAGGCCCCTTCGGCGCGAAGGTTGTTCTGCACATGCGCAACGCCAGAGGACAGGTCCGCCAGATCCTCGGCACGGCGCTTGAGACCCCGGCTCGAAACGGTGCCGTTGAGCGTGACCTCGCCGTCCTTCACCACCACCTCGATGTTGGAGGCATCGATGAACGGATCTTCCATCAGGCGCTCGCATACGTCCTCATGGATGCGCTCGTCGGATCTCTTGTACCCCTTGGGACCGCGGCCGCGATGGCCGCCAGACGAGCGCCCGTCCTCTCGGCCGGAGCGAACATCCGCATCGTTCGGATCGCGCGAACCGAAAGCGCCCAGGCCGGAACGGTCGTGGCCGTAGCCGGGGTCGAATCCCTCGTCGTCCGGAGGTCCGCCCCGTCCGTCGTCGACCACGCCGCCGGCAAACTCATTGGCATCGCCGCCATAGCCGCCCGGATATTCCCGGCCTTCGCCGCGAAAGCCGACGGCACCGCGCGGGGGCACATCACCGTAGCCGTTATCGTCATTGAAAGGGTTCCGGTTCCTGCGGCGGGTGTCTACCATGAGTTTTCTCCTTGTGGATTGCAGGAGCAACCACCCCGCTTCCCCTCCGGTTCCACACGAAAGGACCACTGAAAGGAGCGTAAATTTTATCGGCATGAAAGCAGCTCAGCGCATCAGGCTTTTCAACGATGTCTTTGCCCGGGACGAAGGGCGTTGCGTTTATTGCGGCATTCCCGCGCGGCGGCCGGGACGCGGCGTGAAACGTGCGCCCGATGTCGCGACCCTCGACCACGTGGTGCCCAAGTCCTTCGGCGGTCCGCTCAATTGCGCCAACATCGTGCTGGCCTGCTCCGCCTGTAACAATGAACGCGGCACCATGGAGGCGCCGGCCTTCAAGGCGCTGAAGGCCGGCCGGGCAGAGGCGTGAGCCCCAGAGGCGGCGCAGGCGTGGAACAGGGGCGTCCGTCCCGACGTTCGACAGCGAGAAGCGTCATGGCGAAAGGACAATAGCGATGAATATCGAGGATCAAGTGCGCGAGGCCATCGTCGCCGAGCTGAGGCGCCAGTCGGAGGCGGGACAGCAGGGTCTTCGGGTCAAGTCCACCGAAGCCGAGATGATCACTATCGAAGCACGCGTCAATCTTGACGAACTGACCATGGCGGTGGTGGGATCGTTGGCCGGAGGCCCTTGATCCCTCAAGCGGTTTCCGCCGCAGCTCCGAGTTCTGCCGATAAAGCTTCCTGCTGCGGATCCAGGGCCAAGTAGCGGAAGCGGCGCCGGGTTCCGGGCGCATCATCCAGGAGCGCCAGACCCTTTTCCATATCGCGCTTTCCCGCGGCCCAGCGGTCGTGGATCGAGGAGGGCGAGTAGTCGAAGGCCTTGCCAGCCCGCTCGTCGCTTCCTGCGTAATAGGCCAAGTGCAGCAGCGTGGCCGTGGGACCATCGGGCTCCCATCGATCTCGCAGGGCAAATTCCCGCTCGAGCGCCTTCAAGGTCCGCCGCGTGGGGCTGGCGAAGATGAGATCGTTCGCCCGCTCCGCCGTTGAATCGAGCGAGCCCGGACGCGACGCCTGCAGGCTGAACAGCTCGACGGCGATGCAGGTGAAGTCCTGGTTCATCGGCTCGGCGAAGGGCACGTCGAGGGGCAGGTTGTTGGTGTAGCCCGGATCGCACAGCAAGCGCCCGTCGATCTCGATGGGCGGGAAGATCGGCGTGATGGCGGAGCTTGCGAGGAAATGCTCGGGCGTAAGCGTGTCGCGGGTCGTATCGAAGAGAACATCGTCTCCAGATTCCAGGTCGACGCAGCCGACGGTGAGTCTGATGCCGCCCCGATTGAGCCTGTCGAAATCGACGAGCCGCTCCAAGGTGCGGCGTAGGGGGGTATGGTCATAGAGAGCGACGTCGTCCGGCATCCAGGGCAGCATGGACAGCATGCCGGGATAGCGGTGCCCGAACAATCCGGGCCGCCCGAACAGGAGGGCAGTGATGGTGTGGAGCTCGTTGTAGGTGTGCCTGATTTTCGAGCCGCGCCCCAGCAAACCCGGCGAGCGGATCATGGCCTCGTCCCAAAAAGCTTTGAGCCGGGGCAAGCGATCCTCGGGAGCGTTCCCGGCGATGATCGCGCCTGTCACCGCCCCAATGGATCCGCCGACGATCCATTGGGGATCGATTGCCTGCTGCAGCAGATGCTCGTAAGCGCCGGCCAGATAGGAGCCGAGCGCATTGCCTCCGCCGAGTACGAGGACGAGCGGCTGCTCCTTGGCCAACTTCTCTCGACCGAACTTCGAAGACGGGGTCATCGTGAATGCCTCGACACGGCAACGGGCGCCGCCGGTTTGAAATAGCGCTCCTATGCGGTCATAGGAGAGGGCAGGAAACGCCCGCCTCCGGTGAGGGTTCGGAGGACGGGCAGCGCACATGCGAGGAGAGAATCTTGGCAAAGCAGGACATTTCGATTCGGACAGATGACGGAACCGCCAAGGCAGGGCTGTTCCACCCGGGCCATCAGCCTATGGCGGGCGTCATCCTCTACATGGATGCTTTCGGCCCGCGCCCCGCGCTCGATAGGATGGCTGAGCGCCTCGCGTGTGAGGGCTATCTGGTACTCGTTCCCGATCTCTTCTATCGCTTCGGCGACTATGGTCCCTTCGATGCCAAGACGGCGTTTTCCGAAGAGCCCACGCGTCGCGTGCTGCGAGGCATGATCGATGGCACGAGCCAGGACATGACCCGGCGCGATTCGGCCGCGTTTCTTGCTGCATTGACGGAGGCAGGTGCCACAGGCCGGATCGGCACGGTTGGCTATTGCATGGGCGGAAGCCGCGCCATCCATGCTGCTGCGGCCTATCCCGATCGTATCGCTGCTGCTGCGAGCTTCCATGGCGGACGTCTTGCGAGCGATGCGCCGGACAGTCCGCATCGTCACGTGTCCACGATCAAGGGACGCGTCTATGTGGGCAGCGCGGGCGTCGACGGCAGTTTCCCGCCGGAACAATCGGGCCTCCTGGCAGAGGCGCTGCGCCGGGCCGAGATCGATCACATCATCGAAAATTACGTCGGTATGGCCCATGGCTGGGCGGTCTCCGACCACAGCGTCTACGACGAGGGCGGAGCGGAGCGGCATTGGAAGCGCCTGCTTACCGTACTCGATGAGACGCTGCGATAGTTCACTGCCGCGCGACTGAAATCTCTCAGGCGGGCTTCGAAGCCTTCGGCGGCAGCGGGAACAGGCGCACGAATTTCTGCGCCAGCGCGCGATCGCCCTCGACCTGGAGCACGCCCGCCTGTTCCAGCGCCTCCAGCGGCTGACCGCCATAAATCGCACCGGCGAGCACCGACGGCGCTCCTGTCAAGATCAGGTTGGCGCCGTCGAGAGGGCCGCGGGCAATCTCGAGCCGTCTGTCGGCCAGTCGGGCGAGGAACGTCTCCTCGCCCAGATGAAAACCGATCCACGCGTCCATATCCTTTGCCCGCTCCGCGTTGAACATCGTCCTCAAGGACAGCACCAAGGACGCCGTGCTGAACGGCAGGCTCGGGTCGTGCGCAGGCGAGCGCGCCGCCCAGCGGCCGAGCGCTTGAAAGATCGGCTCGCTCTCATATCCCCATTCCGTGAGCTCATAGACCTGCACCGCCGCAGGCGGGGGCAACTTGCGCCGCACGAGAACGCCGGCCGCCTCCAGCCCCTCGAGGCGCTGGGTAAGCACGTTGGCGCTGATGCCGGGCAGGCTCTCGCGCAGGTCGCTGAAGCGCTTTGGCCCCAGCATGAGCTCTCGCATGACCAGGAGCGCCCAACGTTCGCCGACGAGGTCGAGGGCATGAGCCGTCGCACAGGCGTCCTCATAATGGCGCTTGGAGCGGCTGTCCGACTCTTCAGTTAGTTTTTTTAACTTCATAGTTGCTATCAATAACTTTTCGTGGAATCGTTGTCAAATCACAAGCCCGGAGGGAGAGTCCCAATGTCCAAAATGATCTTCGTGAACCTGCCCGTCGCCGACCTGCCCAAGTCCATCGCCTTCTACGAGGCCCTGGGCGCGGTGAAGAACGAGCAGTTCACCGACCATACCGCTGCCTGCATGGTCTTTTCCGAGACCATCCATGCGATGCTCCTGACCCATGACAAGTTCCTTCAGTTCACGCCGAAACGGATCGCCAACGCCAAGGAAACCACGGAAGTCCTGATCTGCATGTCCGCCGAGAGCCGCGATGAGGTCGACGCTATCGCCAGCCGAGCGGATGCTGCAGGTGGAAAGATCGATCCTAGCCCGAAGCAGGATTACGGCTTCATGTATGGCCGCAGCTTCGAGGATCTCGACGGCCACATCTGGGAGGTCATGTGGATGGATGTCTCGGCAGCCAAGGAGGCCATGAGCGAGACGACCGCAGCGTGAACGCGAAAGGTCAAAGGGAGCGAAGACAATGACCAACCAGACTGCCGCCAATCATGAACTTTCGATCACGCGATTGATCCATGCTTCGCCTGAGATCGTCTACAAGGTTTGGACTGAGCGCACCGGCGAATGGTGGGCTCCGCGCCCCTACACCACACCAGTGGTCGATTTCGAGCTTCGTCCCGGGGGCCGCGCCTACACCATGATGCGCTCGCCCGACGGCACCGACATGCCTCATGAAGGCGTATTCCTGGAAATCGTACCCCATCGCAAGATTGTCGTGACCGATGCCTTCAGGCAGGGGTGGATCCCGCAGGACGCCTTCATGGTTGCGACCATCACCCTTGAGCAAGAAGGCTCCGGCACCCGCTACACCGCCCGCGTGCAGCACTGGAGTGAAGAGGCCATGAAGCAGCACGAGCAGATGGGCTTCCACGAGGGCTGGAGCATCGTCGCAGGACAATTGGCCGAACTCTCCGAAATCCGACCGGTATCCTCTGCGGCTTGAATCATCGAAGGAACGAAATGAATGAATACGATGTCTTACGCAGCAACGGCACAAGCCGAAACCAGGAGCAGCGCAGGTGTCTGGACAGGACGGGCTCTGAGCGGCCTCGTCGTCCTGTTCCTCCTGTTCGATGGAGCGATCAAGCTGGTGCCGCTTCAGGTGGTAATCGACACGGTGACCCCGCTCGGCTGGCCGGCCGATCCCGCCCTATGGCGCGCCCTTGGCGTCGTGCTCATCGCGTCCGCTCTGCTCTACGCCGCTCCGCGCACATCGGTCCTGGGAGCCATCCTGATCACCGCCTATCTCGGTGGCGCGGTTGCCACCCATATGCGCATCGGCAGTCCGCTGCTCAGTCACACGCTGTTCGGTGTCTATCTCGGAGTCGCTCTGTGGGCCGGACTCTGGCTGCGCGACCCGCGCGTGCGGGCGCTCCTGCCGCTCATCCGCTGAAGTCTCACCGAACATCTTGTCGAAGAAACGACGGCGGTTTGCCTTAGCAATGGCCCGCCCGGTCATGGAGGCGCTGCTCAAGATGGTCAAGCTCGACGCGGATGCACTCGAGAGCGCCTATCACGGCTCCCCGGCAGCCTGACGAATTGATTGTTCAGGCAACGGCGGTGGCGAGTTGGATCTGCAGCCCGTCGATGACGACGCGGTTTCGTCCGGCCGCCTTGGCCTTGTAGAGAGCGCCGTCCGCCCGTTCGATGACATCCTGAATGTCCCGGTCACCGGGTTGCGCCATGGCACCGCCGATGCTGATGGTGACGGTCAGTCTCTGCTCCTGATGCTCGATCAAAAGAGCTTCGATTGCGCGGCGCAGGTCCTGGGCAATGATGATGATCCCGTTCGCATCCACCTCATGCACGAGGACGATGAACTCCTCGCCGCCGAAACGTGCGATGATGTCGGAGGATCGCAAGGCCTTCGTCAAGGCGGTTCCGACGGCCTGGATCACGGCATCGCCGGCGGCATGCCCGTAGGTGTCGTTGACCTTCTTGAAGAGATCGATGTCGAGGAGCAGTACGGCCAGGGGGCGTTCATGGTGCCGATGAAGGCTGAAAACATCGTCGGCCAGAAGACTGAAGCCACGGCGGTTGAGAAGGCCGGATAAGGCATCCGTCTCAGCCAGCTGACGAAGAGCCGTTACGTCCTTTTCACGTTGCGAGGCAACCTCGATCACCTGCTGCTCCGCCGCACCGGCTCGCCGGAGAAGGGAGCGGAGCGCCGCCGAGAGCCTGATGATCTCCGAGGATCCCACCACCCGAGGAACCTGGGAAATCGTCGGATCACGACCGATCTTGTCGGCGGCCTGGATGATTGCCTGCAACGGGCGGGCAACGCCTTTTGCGATGAGGAGGGCGCATATCAGTCCGGCGAAGGCGATTGCGCATCCCAGGCCGATGATCGTCCAGACGATTCCCTTGGTGGCGGCGAAGGCGATGCTGTCGGGCTGACGGGAAACCACGATCCAGTCGAGGCCCGGATATTCCTTGTAACCGGCTGCAACGGCATAGCCGGTCAGCATCGCCTCGGGCCCGGAGACATCCTCGAAGGCGCCTGTCTTGGCCTGACGCATCGCACGGACCTTCTCGTCCGGGAACGGCTTGCTGCCGATACTCGGTCCGAGGAGCATCGTCCCATCGCCGGAGAGGATCCAGATCGATTTTCCGTCAGGACGCGACTGGCCGCGAAGAATCGCCTGACGCCGTTCATCGGCCCAGGTCCAGCTCAGATGGGCGCCGACAACGCCGATGACGCGGCCGGTCTCGTCACGAACGGGCGCCGCCACATCGACGAAACGGAACGGCTCGTTGTTCGGCGCGGGACCCAGAAGAGCGGCGAGGAGCTTGGCCTCGTGCACATCGCCGACAGCGGGCCCCTTCAGGCCATCCTGGAACCACGGGCGCGCTTGGACGGATTGACCCTCCAGCATGCCTTGCGTCGCGGCCCGGACCGTTCCGTCCGGCGTCGCGTACCCGATCCAGGCGTAGTCGGGATAGGACGTCCGCAATTGCTCGAGCACCTGCCGGATCACGGCTGGATCGCCCGTCCAGATATTCTTCAGGGGCGGCATGGCGGCCAGGTTCCGGACTTCCCGGTAGCGTTCGAACATGCCGCGATCTAGGATGCTCGTCGTGAGCGCCGCATCATGGGCCTCGTTATTCATCACGATCTGCCGGACCCGGCTCTGGGCGATATAGGCAGCTCCCACGGCAAGCACGCATACGAGTGCCAGGCACAGCACGCCTACGAGCAGGGTGACCTGCTGCCGAAGCGACCAATGCCGCATTGCCATAATGAGTGCCGTCCCTGGAACGATGAGAAAATTCGGATGCCGAGCTTTATAGAGGCGATGTATCTTTGTGTCATCCATCGAGCCAGATGGTTAAGGTTGTTCTGTCCGGGCTTTGCAGGCCGCCAAGATCTTCTAGGCGCGAATCGTTCGAGGCGACGGTGGTGACGCTCGATGCTATTCCGCATAGGATTGAAAAAGGCATTCCCGCCATGCCAAGCTTAAGCAAATAGCGGGGAGAGCGATGGTCGTTTATGTG
The DNA here is from genome assembly GCF_018383585.1 of Microvirga sp. 3-52. Taxonomy (GTDB): domain Bacteria; phylum Pseudomonadota; class Alphaproteobacteria; order Rhizobiales; family Beijerinckiaceae; genus Microvirga. Next base: position 31,425 of record NZ_JAHAMK010000012.1, on the reverse strand, counting down.
TTGGCGCTCCTGATCGGAGTGATTGCCGGCTTGCGTGCGATGACGGCTCCCGCAGCCGTCAGCTGGGCCGCCTCTTTCGGCCTCATCAATCTTGAGGGAACCTGGCTCGCCTTCCTGGGCTATCGCTTCACCCCCTGGATCATGACGGTTCTCGCCATTGGCGAACTGATCGGCGATCAACTTCCCACTACGCCCAGCCGCAAAACGCCGCTCCCCTTCGCGACCCGGATAATCGTCGGCGGCCTGTGCGGGGGAGCGATTGCCGCGCAGAGCGGTTCCTTCCTGGGCGGGCTCGTTGCCGGAGCTGCGGGTGGAGTCATCGGCACGCTCGGAGGGGCGGAAGGCCGGGCACGCCTGGCAACCGCCTTCGGCAAGGATCGTCCCGCAGCTCTGATCGAGGACGCCGTCGCGATCCTCGGCGCCGCGCTGATTATGGGAGCGGTACCATGACACTTCGTTTCGATGCCATCGTCGTCGGCGCCGGACAGGCCGGCCCTTCGCTCGCCGGGCGGTTGATTGCGGCGGGCATGAAGGTCGCCATCATCGAGCGCAAGCTTTTTGGCGGAACCTGCGTCAATACCGGCTGCATGCCGACAAAGACGCTGGTCGCGAGCGCTTATGCGGCGCATCTCGCCCGAAGGGGGGCGGATTACGGCGTTTCCATCGCGAGCCCTATCGCCATCGACATGCAGCGGATCAAGGCGCGCGCCGACACGGTCTCGACCAATGCACGCACAAATCTGGAGACCTGGCTGCGCAGCATGGATGACCTGACCGTCATCGAAGGTCATGCCCGTTTCGAGGGACCTGGCACGATCCACGTGGGAGATGAAGTGCTGACCGCACCGCGCATCTTCCTCAACGTGGGTGGCCGGGCGAGCATTCCCGACATGCCAGGCGTCGATACGGTTTCCTATCTCACCAATACCTCGATCCTTCAGCTCGATTCGCTTCCGCGGCATCTCGTCGTGGTGGGCGGCAGCTATATCGGGCTGGAATTCGCACAGATGTACCGCCGCTTCGGCACACAGGTGACCGTCGTCGAAAAGGGACCGCGTCTGATCGCCCGTGAGGACGAGGACGTATCGGAGGCCATTCGCGAAATCCTGACCACTGAAGGGATTACCGTCCGCACCAACGCCACCTGCATCGGCTTCAAGCCGCACGCGGACGGGGTAGCCGTCGATGTCGACTGCACCGCCGGCGAGCCGGTCGTGGTCGGCTCGCATGTGCTGCTCGCAGTCGGGCGCCGTCCCAACACGGACGATCTCGGTCTCGACAGGGCTGGGGTCGAGGTCGATGCGCGAGGTAATATCGTCGTCGATGACACGCTTGCAACCAGCGCGCCTGGCATCTGGGCTCTGGGCGATTGTAATGGTCGTGGCGCCTTCACGCATACGGCCTACAACGATTACGAGATCGTGGCCGCCAATCTGCTCGACGGCGCGTCACGGCGGGTCAGCGACCGGTTGTTGGGCTATGCGCTGTACATCGATCCGCCGCTCGGCCGTGTCGGCATGACGGAGACCGAGGCGCGCAAGACGGGCCGCAAGCTTCTCGTCTCCAAGCGTCCGATGACACGGGTCGGACGCGCGATTGAGAAGGATGAAACCAGGGGCTTCATGAAGATCGTCGCCGATGCCGACACGAAGCAGATCCTCGGTGCTGCGATTCTCGGAACAGGCGGGGATGAGGCGATTCATGGCGTTCTCGACATGATGAATGCCGGTGTGAATTACCCGACCTTGCAATGGGCCGTGCCGATCCACCCGACCGTCTCGGAGCTGATCCCGACCGTTCTCGGCGACCTGAAGCCCTCCGTTTGAGGCGAATGTAGGCCCACCCTCTCCCTATCGAATCGAGCGCATTACGGAATTGTAATTCTCCCGCAATGCAGCGGGCGAATGGCCACGCCTACCGTGGTCCTGCGAGCGTAGACCCTTTCATTGCTGTGACGGTTCATACGGAGGATCACGGATGACGTCGGACCAGGAGCTCAAAGGGCAAAGAAGTGCGACGCTGTCTCCCTTGGATTTGAAGCACATCAGGGAGGCCGTGGGCGAATTGCGCGCCGCGAGTCCGAATAGCATTCTGGCGGACCTCGTCGAGGAAAAGATCCGGGCGCTTGAGGCTGAGGATCCAGGGCTGCAGTTCGGCTCTGCACCCTCGCAGAAGCGGCGGATCTTCAGTTAGAAAGAAGACCACACCAGTCTCACATCCAGGCTTCGATTGAACTCAGGAAACACCGACTGGACAATAAAATCACGGCGGTGCTTGATCTCTGGAAAGATCTCTATGTGCCCTGCCTGGAAGCGTTCTACCCTAAGCTCAATCCCGGCGATCATCGTGGCCGACAACATGCTGCGCCTTGGAGGCGGAGATGTGAGACGTTACGGCAAAGCCATCCGCGCCAAGCCTAGAATCACGAGCGTACGGTTGCCCATTGGGATAGGGCTCGAGATCTGCTGCTTTGAACTCGGTCAAGGTGAGAGGCCGGTTCGAGAAAAAGGCGAAGCAGTTCGTCAAACTGCTTCGCCTTCTGATTTTTTGCGTTTTCGGTGGCGCTGTACGGGTCAGCGCCACTTGCGATCAGACGTCCAGATTCGCCACCGAGAGGGCGTTTTCCTGGATGAACTCGCGGCGGGGTTCCACCACGTCGCCCATGAGCTTGACGAAGAGATCGTCGGCGTCAGTGGTATCCTTCACCTTCACCTGCAGCAGCGAGCGCACGTCGGCATCGAGAGTCGTCTCCCAGAGCTGCTGGGCGGTCATCTCGCCGAGACCCTTGTAGCGCTGGAGCTGCAATCCCTTGCGTCCGGCGGCAAGCACCGCATTGAAGAGCGAGAGCGGACCATCGATCTGCATCTCGTCGTTCTTGCGCACGAGCTTCGCCGGTTTGGCATAGACGTCCTGCAGGGTATTGGCGCGCTCGTCGAGCTTCTTGGCTTCCTGGCTGGCGATGAGCGCCTGATCGAGGGTGGCGGTCTGCGTCACGCCGCGCACGGTGCGCGAGAAGACGTACCCGCCCTCGTGAACCTCACCGGTCCAGCCGCGTTCGAGTTCTTCCGAGATCGCATCGAGACGCTGGGCGATATAAGCCGCAGCGGCAGGACCGCGGTCGGGATCCTCGACCACATCAGGACGCAGGGCGCCTGCGATCGCCGCCTGCTCCACCGCCTTGCGGTTATAGCGCGTATGCAGGCTGTTCAGCACCTGCCGCACGAGGCGGGCCTCGTCGATCAGGCCTTTCAGCTGATCCCCCTGGAACTCCACGCCGGTTTCGAGCCGCAGGGCAGCGGCATCAATGCCGGCATCGATGAGGAAGTCTTCGAGCGCGCGCTCGTCCTTGAGATAGATCGCCTGCTTGCCGCGGGTCGCCTTATAGAGCGGCGGCTGTGCGATATAGAGATAGCCGCGGTCGATCAGCTCCGGCATTTGCCGGAAGAAGAACGTGAGGAGCAGCGTGCGAATGTGCGAGCCGTCCACGTCCGCGTCCGTCATGATGATGATGCGGTGGTAGCGCAGCTTGTCGAGGTTGAACTCCTCGCGGCCGATGCCCGTGCCGAGCGCGGTGATCAGCGTGCCGATCTCCTGGCTCGACAGCATCTTGTCGAAGCGCGCGCGCTCGACGTTGAGGATTTTTCCGCGCAAGGGGAGTACCGCCTGAAAGGCGCGGTTGCGGCCCTGCTTGGCGGAGCCGCCGGCGGAGTCGCCCTCGACGAGCAGCAATTCGCACTTCGACGGATCGCGCTCCTGGCAGTCAGCCAGCTTGCCGGGAAGCGACGCAATGTCGAGCGCTCCTTTCCGGCGGGTGAGTTCGCGTGCCTTGCGTGCAGCCTCGCGCGCGGCAGCGGCTTCCACCACCTTGCCGACGAGCGTGCGGGCCTCCTGCGGATGCTCCTCGAGCCAGTTGTTGAGAGCCTCGTTCATCACGTTCTCGACGGCGGGACGCACTTCGGACGAGACGAGCTTGTCCTTCGTCTGCGACGAGAACTTCGGATCGGGGACCTTCACGGACACGACGGCGGTCAGGCCCTCGCGGCAATCGTCACCGGTGAGCGAAACCTTTTCCTTCTTTGTCAGGCCGGAGGATTCCGCATAGCCGTTGACCTGGCGCGTCAGCGCCGCGCGGAAGCCTGCGAGGTGCGTGCCGCCGTCGCGCTGTGGGATGTTGTTGGTGAAGCAGAGCACGTTCTCGTGGTACGAGTCGTTCCACCACAGGGCAACTTCGACCCCGATGCCGTCCTTCTCGGAACGGATGAGGATCGGCTGCTGGATCAGCGGGGACTTGGCGCGGTCGAGATAGCGCACAAAGGCCTCGACACCGCCCTCGTACATCAGCTCCTCACGCTTGTGCTCCGCGTGGCGCTTGTCGGTAAGGATGATGCGCACGCCCGAGTTCAGGAAGGCGAGCTCGCGCAGGCGGTGCTCCAGCGTGGCGTAATCGTACTCCACCATGGTGAAGGTTTCCGTGGAGGCCAGGAAGGTCACTTCCGTGCCGCGCTTGCCCTCGGCGTCGCCGACGACGGCCAGAGGCGCAACCGCATTGCCGTGACGGAACTCGATCTCGTGAGCCTTTCCGTTGCGATAGATGCGCAGCTTGAGCCAGCTGGAGAGCGCGTTCACCACGGACACACCCACACCGTGCAGGCCGCCGGAAACCTTGTAGGAATTCTGGTCGAACTTACCGCCTGCGTGCAGCTGGGTCATGATGACCTCGGCTGCGGAAATGCCTTCGCCCTGGTGGATGTCGGTGGGGATGCCACGGCCGTTATCGGTGACGGTCACCGAGCCATCCGCATTGAGCGTAACGGTAACTTCCGTTGCGTGACCGGCGAGCGCTTCGTCGATGGCGTTGTCGACCACCTCGTAGACCATATGGTGCAGGCCAGAGCCGTCATCGGTATCGCCGATATACATGCCCGGCCGCTTGCGCACCGCATCAAGGCCCTTGAGCACCTTGATCGATTCCGCGCCATAGGCGTCGGCATTCGCGTTGATAGCAGGTTCGGCCATTTGGGATCCTTCAAGACGCGCGGAAAGGACAGGCGCGCCAGGGTTTTGATTCGTCAGATCAGATATTTAGTAATGATTGGTTGAAATTTCACCCCCACGCGCCTACGCGCGCGTGAAAAGGGGCAGAAAATCCACCAAAAACCGCCGAATCGGTCTGACGGGGTGCCCCCTGGCCGCAGGACGCCGGACTTCAACGCGATGCGACGGCCGCCGCCGCGCCAGCCAGCAGGGCGCCTGTGGTGCGGTTGAGGATCCGGATTGCCTTCGGGGTCGTGAAAAGCTGCCGGGCGTGGGCGGCGAGCACGATATAGCCGGTAAAGACCACGCCCAGTACGCTCAAGGTGGCCACCACCAGTTCCGCAAAGCCCAGCACAGTGATCCGGGTGAGATCGAGGATGGTGGGCAGGAGGGCCAGGTAGAAGACGATGGTCTTCGGATTGCCCAAGGTCAGGGCGAGCCCGCCGAGCAGAAGCTTGGCCGGATGCTCGGTTCCTGCCTCCGCCGTCACGTCCTTGGCCACGGCGGGCGCCGTCCAGATCTTGTAGGCGATGTAGAGCAAATAGGCTGCACCGGCATATTTGATGACCAGGAACACCTCGTGGAAGGCCTGGGCGAGAGCCGCGAGACCGAGGATCGCGAAGGTCAGCCAGACCACGTCGCCGAGCGCCACGCCGATGCTGAACGCCACCGCTTCCTTCGGACCGCGGCCCAGAACCCGCGCCACGATGGCGGCGATGCCCGGTCCCGGCGAGGCCGCGGCGATGAAAAGGGCCGAGGAGAAGAGCAGGAGGCCTGCGAGATCCATGGCGGATTCCTCAAAGGTATTCAGGACGCCACTTTAATCTACGATGAAGAGCTTGGCACCTTGGATAGTTTTCGAGCGGTGCGGCTCCGCACCGTCGGCTACCTGATAGCTCTGGCCTGCCTTGAGGGTGAAGACGCGGCCATCGTCGAGTTCGGTGAGAAGCTCGCCTTCCAGCACGAGCAGGATATGGCCTTTGCTGCACCAGTGATCGGCGAAATAGCCAGGCGTGTATTCGACCATGCGGACGCGGATGTCTCCGAAGCTGCGGGTGCGCCATATGGCATGACCGGTTTCGCCAGGGTGAAGGGTCGGCTCGATGTCGGACCAATCCGTCATACCGAAGGGAATGTCTGACATCTTCATGGCTCGTCCCTTTACGATGGGAATTCTGAAGGAAGTATCTGGCCCGGCAAGACCTGCAGCACATCGGCCCGGCCTTCCAGCTCGGCGAAGAGGCTGGGATCGGCACCCGTCATCCAGACCTGTCCACCGAGAGATTCCAGTGCCGCGAAGAGACCGGCCCGCCGTCTGGGGTCGAGGTGGGCCGCCACCTCGTCCAGCAGCACGAAGGGCGCAATGCCGCTCATGCTGGCCACGAGCTGCGCATGGGCGAGCACGAGGCCGATGAGCAGCGCCTTCTGCTCGCCGGTGGAGGCCGTGTTGGCTGGAATGTCTTTTGGGCCGTGGCGCACGAGCAGGTCGGAAGCCTGGGGCCCGAAAAGGGTGCGTCCGGCAGCCCGGTCGCGCGGTCGGTACTCGCGCAGGATCGCCCGGTAGCGGTCCTCAGCATCGACGGCCGGGAGCGTCGCCACCAGGGTGTCGAGATCGCCCTCCAGGCCCATCGTGGCGAAGGGGAAGGGGGATTCCTCCTCGCGGGTCTCCAGGATCAGGGCCGCGAGGCGCTCGACCGTCTCGCGGCGGGCGGCCGCCACCGCGATGGCGAGCTCCGCCACCTCCCGCTCCAGCGCATCGAGCCAGAGACGGTCGTCCGGGTTCTCCTCCAGCACGCGGTTGCGCGAGCGCAGCGCCCGCTCGAGGGCGTTCACCCGCGTGCCGTGCTCCGCATCGACCGCGAGCACGAGACGGTCGAGAAAGCGGCGCCGGTCGCCGGCCGGTCCGCGGAAAAGGGCGTCGAGATCGGGGGTCAGCCAGACGATGCGCAAGTACTCGGCAAAGGCGGTGGGCGAGGACGCCGGCATGCCGTCGATGCGGCAGACCCGTGAGGCGCGGGAGCCTTCATTCTGGTGCTCGATGCCGGTGCCGAGCCGGTGCTCGCCGTAAGGCGCATCGAGCGTGACGGACACGGCGAAGGAGCCTGGTCCGCCCTGGCGCGCGATCTCGGCCAGTTCCGCCCGCCGCAGGCCCCGTCCGGGCATGAAGAGAGAGATCGCCTCCAGCACATTCGTCTTGCCGGCCCCGTTCTCGCCGACGAGCGCCACGAGCGGGCGCGAGACGGTGAGGTCCAGGCTCGCATAAGTGCGGAAATCCTGAAGGATCAGACGAGCGATTCGGGAGGCTGCAACGGGTGAGGAGGACATGCGCTCCCTTCATTCAGGAGCGGGCGCGAAAGATCAAGCATTGGCATGGCCAATCCGGGACGGATTGCTGTGATGCGTCTCCGAATCCAACTCACGCGCCGTTATGGTCGGTCCGGTCCCGGCCATCCCGATAACGAAGAGCGTTGCGCCTCAACAAACGTCATCACCGGCACAAGGCCGGTGATGACGTGATTTCGAACCCAGTCCCGGATCGTCGCTGCGCTCAGTCCGGGACGACGAGCGCTGAAGCGGTTACACCCGCATCGGCATCAGGACGTAGAGCGCGGAGGCGCCTTCGCGATCCTGGACGATGGTGGGGGAGCCGGGATCGGCGAGCTTGAACAGGGCGGTGTCGCCGTCGAGCTGGGCCGTGATATCGAGGAGATAGCGGGCGTTGAAGCCGATATCGATCGGCGTCGCATCGTAATCGACCTCGATCTCCTCCGTCGCGCTGCCCGAATCCGGATTGTTGACGGTGAGCGTCAGGCGGCCGTCGTTGAGCGCAAGCTTCACCGCGCGGCCGCGCTCGGACGAGATGGTGGAGACGCGATCCACGGCTTTGGAGAAGTCGGCGCGCTCGACCACGAGAACCTTGTCGTTTCCGGCGGGAATGACGCGCTGGTAATCGGGGAAAGTCCCGTCGATGAGCTTGGACGTCAGAACGACGCCGTCGAAGGTCAGGCGCACCTTGGCGGCGGACAATTCGACGGTGATGCTCTCAGAGCCGTCCTCCACGAGCTTGACGATCTCGGCCACAGCCTTGCGCGGCACGATCACGCCGGGCATGCCTTCCGAACCTGTGGGAGCCGGGATTTCGACCCGGGCGAGGCGGTGGCCGTCGGTGGCCACTGCACGCATGACGACGGAGCCGCCCGCATCGATCGTGTGGAGATAGATGCCGTTGAGGTAGTAGCGCGTCTCCTCCGTGGAGATCGCGAACTGCGTCTTCTCGATCAGGCGCTTGAGATCGGCTGCAGGCAGCGTGAAGCGGTGCGGCAGGTCGCCGGCGGCGAGATCCGGAAAATCGCTCTCCGGCAGGGCCTGCAGCATGAAGCGCGAGCGCCCGGACCGGATCTGCATCTGGCCCACATCGGCGGTCATCTCGAGCGAGACCTGGGCGCCGTCCGAGAGTTTGCGCACGATGTCGTAGATCATGTAGGCCGGAACGGTGGTCGAGCCGGCTTCCGTGATCTCGGCGGGGATGGTCTCCGTCACCTCGATGTCGAGGTCGGTAGCCTTGAGACGAAGTGATCCTTCGCCCGCGCGCAGCAGAACATTCGACAGGATCGGAATGGTATTGCGGCGCTCGACGACGCGGTGCACATGCCCCAGCGCCTTCAGCAGAGCGGCGCGCTCAACGGTAACTCTCATAACCTAGCACCTGGTTTCGGTGAAATTCTTGGCTTAGCCCGCGAAGGACCAGACTCGGGCGGGATAAGCAGGGCAGCAAGATTGGCTTTTGTCGCCCGAGAAAGCAAGGCCGGGCTTTGCCCGGCCAAGATCCGCCCTTTGCGGCCCGGATTCGAGGCTTACTCCTGCAGCATTCGCTTGAGGAGTTCGACCTCGTCGGAGAGGGCGTGATCTTCGCCCAAGGCCTTCTCGATCTTGCGCACCGCATGGAGCACCGTGGTGTGATCGCGCCCGCCGAAGCGGCGTCCGATCTCGGGAAGGGAGCGCAGGGTCAGCACCTTGGACAGGTACATGGCGATCTGGCGCGGGCGCACCACGGCGGCGGTACGGCGCTCCGAGAGGATGTCGGAGCGGGAGACGTTGTAGCGGGAGGCCACCAGCTTCTGGATGTCCTCGATCTTGACCCGCTTGGGCTCGCGGTTGCGCACCAGGTCGCGGATCGCGGTCTCGGCTGTTTCCAATGTAATAGCGGAACCGGTGAGCGTCGCATGGGCGAGCAGGCGGTTCACTGCGCCTTCCAGGTCACGTCCGTTGGCCGTGATGGCGCGGGCCACATAGGCGATCACATTCGGGCCCACCTCGAAGGAGGGATGGATCGTCTTCACGGCCTCGACCCGGGTGGTGAGGATCGAGGTGCGCAGGGCCTCGTCGAGAGCGCTGACCTCGACCACGAGGCCACCGGCAAGGCGCGAGCGGACGCGCTCGTCGAGGTTCTCAAGATCCGCCGGCGGACGGTCGGCGGCGATCACGATCTGGCGGCCAGCATCGATGAGGGCGTTCAGTGTATGGCCGAATTCCTGCTGGATCTGCTTGCCTTGAATGAACTGCACGTCGTCGATGATGAGTAGGTCGATGCCTCGAAGGCGCTCCTTGAAGGCCAGCGACGTCTGCGCCTTCAGGGATGCAACGAAGCCGTACATGAAGCGATCAGCCGTCAGGTAGATGACGCGACGGCCCTGAGCGCGCACCTCATGGCCGATGGCATGGAGAAGATGGGTCTTGCCGAGGCCGACACCCGCATGGAGATAGAGCGGATTGTAGATCGCCTGGCCGTTCTGGGCATGGGCGACCCGGTCTGCCGCCGCATGGGCGAGGGCGTTTGAACGACCGACGATGAAGCTCTCGAACGTGAGGCGGGAATCGAGTGGCGCACCGCCGAGGTCGCCGTTCTCGCCACGCTCATCCTGATGAGCGGCCCCCGAGGGAGCTTTTATCTCACCGGTCATGCTCGGCATTGCCATCGATGCGGTGGGAACTGGACGGGGCGTTTCACTCGCCCGGCGCTGGGCCGCGGGATCGCGTCCAAGAGTGTTGCGCACGCCGATGGAGACGCGCTCCACGTTGCCGGCCTCGGAGCGATAGACCGTCAGCACCCGGTCGGCATAATGGGATTCGATCCAGCTCTTCAGGAAGCGGGTGGGAACGGTGAGATAGGCGCAGCCCTCGATCACCGAATCCAGTTCCAGGCGTCCGAACCAGCTCGCGAAGATATCCTCTCCCAGTTCGGCCCGGAGACGGCGCTTGACCCGTGCCCATACGTCCGATGCCGTTTGTTCGCCCGGAGCCTCCATGCCGTTCTCGCTGGGAGCGGCAAAGGTGCGGTGATCTTCGCTGCGATACATCAATGTTCCTCCACGAGGTTCCGCCTTCATTAAGGTCGGAAACCCCCACGCATGACCCATTTCGGACACCAAGGCACAAATGCCTCACAGGTTATCCAAAACGTGGCGCCCCCAATTGTACTAAAGATTATCTGAACGCTTTTAAGTGGAGACGATCGCTGACTGTCGTCTCCTTTGTCTTCACTCAAGGTCTATCAAGTCTACCTCTCGGTAAAGGATGAGCCTTCGCTTGCTTCCTGAGAGAATGAAACAACGACTTATCCCCGCACATGGTGTCTTTAGTTCTGGCTTTGAGTGAATGACTTCGCGGCGAACCGTTGAAGCGAATTGACCTTACACAGGGTACGGGATGGCGTGCAATACGGCCGAGTCGAGTCGCAAGCGCTGGCAAGCCACTTGCTGGGTTCACAGCCTCGTCCACAGGTTTTGAATCTGAGCTTTAAAGTCCTGACTCTTCAACTGATTCACTGTTCCATCACAGCCTGTCCGCAGGCCTGAAAAAAGAGTCTTTCCGCAACCTTGATTCAGAACCGATTCGCCTCGACTCAGGAGGTGATTCTGATGCTTCGCGATGCTTTGCCTGCTAAGCTCTTGAAGAACCTGAGTGTTTTATGTGCGTTTTGAATCTGGGCTGTGGAGCTTTCACCCGGCCGGTCGGGGATAAAGTCAAGCTGTCGTGTGGATAAAATTCCGGGGCGGAATCGAAGCCCAAATACGAAAAAACCCGGCCGCGAGGCCGGGTCTGATCGACGATGAAAAGTCAGCCGTGGAGGCTGCTTTTAAGCGCTCAGCGTCTTGATGCGGCTCGCGAGGCGCGAGACCTTCCGCGACGCGGTGTTCCTGTGCACGATGCCCTTCTGAGCGGCGCGCATCATCTCCGGCTCGGCGGCACGCAGGGCGGCCGCGGCCTCAGTCTGATTGCCAGCGGCGATCGCCTCTTCGACCTTGCGGACGAAGGTCCGCATCCGGCTGCGACGCGACTTGTTGATCGCGGTGCGCTTCGCGATCTTGCGGGTCATCTTCTTGGCGGACACGGTGTTGGCCATGGCCCATCCTCGTTCTTTAAAAATCCCGATGCGCCAAGCTCAAGCTCGTCGAGAGCTCCGGCAGCGATCGGTTGATTGCATGGAAACCGAAGAGCCCGCGGGACGCGCGGGCTCATGTGAGGCGGCTTATAGACGCGAAGGCTGCGAACGTCAACGTCCGCAGGCCTTTGCGCGTCAAAAAAGCGCCCGAAGGGCCTGTCGCCACGGATTGGCCGGGTCGAGAAGGAGCCTGAGTGCCATGAGGCTCGACACCAGAACCAGGAGCGGGCGGATGATCCGGGAGCCCAGATGCATGGCAAGCCGCGATCCGGCCTGTGCCCCGATAAAGGAGGCCACGGCCATGACGAGCCCGACCGGCCAGACTACCGCACCGGTAGAAGCATAGAGAAGGAGACTGCCGAAATTGCTCGCGAAATTGACAAGCTTGGTATGGGCAGTCGCCTTCACCACCCCGTAGCCGAGGAGGGTCACGAAGGCGAGCATATAGAAGGAGCCCGCGCCGGGCCCGAAGATGCCGTCATAGAAGCCGATGGCGACCGGCGCCGTGAGGCCGAAGGCCAGGGCCGTCATCCGGGCCTGGGCATCCCCGTCGTTCATCTTGCGCGAAAGGGCGAAGTAGAGGGCCATCGCGATGAGCAGCAACGGAACCAGCACTTCGAGCACGGAGCGGGGCAGGAACTGCACACACAGCGCTTCCGCGACGCTGCTGAAGAAAGCCACCAGGGTGAATCCCCAGGCCTTGCGCCACTCGATCAGCCCCTTGCGTCCGAAGGTATAGGTGGCGGAGGCGGCGGCAACCGAGCCCTGCACCTTGTTCGTAGCGATCGCCTGGGCCGGATCGAGGCCCGCGAGCAGGAGGGCGGGCACGGTCAGGAGCCCGCCGCCCCCGGCAATGGAATCCACGAAGCCAGCAAGAAAGGAGACGGCCGCGAGGGCCGCGATCATGTCGAAGCCGATGTCGATCACGTCTTACTGGTTCTTGAACTCGGCCGCGCGCTTCCCAACGAAGGCCGCCATGCCCTCCTTCTGGTCGGCTGTGGCGAACATGGCGTGGAACAGGCGCCTCTCGAAGCGAATGCCCTCGGAGAGGGAAACCTCGTCCGCGCGGTTGATGGTTTCCTTCGTCATCATGGCGATGGGAAGCGACATGGACGCGATGGTCTCCGCCGTCTTCATGACCTCGCTCATGAGATCCGCGAGCGGCACGACCCGGGCGGCGAGGCCGGAGCGCTCGGCCTCCTCGGCGCCCATCATGCGGCCGGTCAGGCACATTTCCATGGCCTTGGCCTTGCCGATGAGCCGGGTCAGGCGCTGCGTGCCGCCCATGCCCGGCATGACGCCGAGCTTGATCTCCGGCTGGCCGAACTTCGCGTTGTCGGCCGCAATGATGAAGTCGCACATCATGGCGAACTCGCAGCCGCCGCCGAGCGCAAAGCCCGCGACCGCCGCGATCATCGGCTTGCGCCGGCCCGACACCTTCTCCCAGCCCGAGAAGAAATCGGCCATGTAGGTATGCGGATAGGTAAGCTCCGTCATCTCCTTGATGTCGGCGCCGGCGGCAAAAGCCTTTTCCGAGCCGGTGATGACGATGCAGCCGATGCTCGGGTCCGCTTCGAAGGCATCGAGGGCTTGGTTCACCTCGTTCAGCAGCGCCGAATTCAGGGCGTTCAGGGCCTGGGGTCGGTTGAGGGTGATCAACCCGACCTTGCCGCGGGTCTCAACGAGAATCGTCTCAAAAGCCATGCCGGCGTCTCCTCATCGCTCGATGGGACACCGGTAGGCGAGGCTTTCAGGCACGGCAAGCGAAAATCGGGAAGCCTTCCCTTCGCCTTTGGGCAGAGTGATGGATCGTGGTCTCAGGCGCGGGAGCGCTTCTGGCATTCCGGGCAATAGAAGGTGGAGCGTCCGGACTGCACGAGCCGCGCCACCGTTCCGGGGCAGGCCGGGGTCGCGCAGGGCTCTCCCTCGCGGTCGTAGACCCGGAAGGAATGCTGGAAATAGCCGAGGGATCCATCCACCTGCGCGTGGTCGCGGAGGGTCGAGCCGCCTGCCTCGACGGCCTCGGTGAGCACGTCCCGGATGATGTCGGCCAAGAGGTGTGCCTTCTCAGTTGGCTTTCCCTTCTTCGTCACGAGCGAGCCGGCCGGTGCCTCCGGATGAAGGCCTGTGCGGAACAGGGCCTCGCAGACATAGATGTTGCCGAGGCCTGCGATCAGGCGCTGGTCGAGGAGAGCGGCCTTCAGGGGAGTGCGCTTGCCTTCGAAGAGCCGGGCGATGGTCTCCCCTGAGAGTTCGTTGCCGAGGGGCTCGATGCCCATGCCGGCAAAGTGCCTCGACGCCTCGATCTCGGACCTGGGCACCAGATCCATGAAGCCGAAGCGGCGGGTGTCATTATAAGTGACCGTGGCCCCGTTGGAGAGCTGGAACACCACGTGGTCGTGGGTGCCCAGGCCCCCATGCTCGTGGTGGAACTCTCCCGGCATGCGGGTGGTGCCGCCTTGGGTCACCAGGAAACGCCCTGACATCCCGAGATGCATCACCAGCACCTCCCCGGAGGCGAGGTCGGCGAGGAGATACTTGGCTCTTCGGCCCAAAGCCTTGATCTCCTGGCCTTCCAGGCGCTCTGAGAACCGTTCGGGGAAGGGGAAGCGCAGGTCGGGCCGGCGCTGGGCCACTTTGGTGAAGCGGGCGCCGACCATGGCGGGCTCAAGGCCGCGGCGCACGGTTTCGACTTCGGGCAGTTCGGGCATCAACCATCTCTCGGCTTCTTGAGACCTCTTACATAGCCATCCGGTCCCGCTTCCGCTATGGATCGCCACACTAGTGCATCGTGCGGAAAAGTGGATCCGGTTTTCCGCGCCAACGATGCGCGCTTCGAAGGGTGGGGCATCGGATGGAACCCAAAAGTGCAATCCACTTGTGGGTCCGATGCTCTAGGTGACGAGAGGTTTGGTGCAGATCATGACCGACGAGAACACCCATTTCGGGTTCCAGTCCGTGCCGCTCGGCGAGAAGCAGGGCAAGGTCAATGAGGTCTTCCGCTCGGTGGCGAGCCGCTACGACCTGATGAACGACCTCATGTCGGCCGGGCTCCACCGCCTCTGGAAGGACACCCTTGTCTCGACCCTGCGTCCACCCCGCGACCGGCCGTTCCGTCATCTCGACGTGGCAGGCGGTACCGGCGACATCGCCTTCCGCATTCTGGACGAGAGCGGTCCGCAGACCCGCATGACCGTGCTCGACATCAACGGCGAGATGCTCAAAGTCGGCGCCGAACGGGCCGGTCACCGCTATGAAGGACGCATCGACTTCGTCGAGGCCAATGCGGAGGAACTGCCCCTCGAGTCCAAAACCTACGACGCCTATACAATCGCCTTCGGGATCCGGAACGTGCCGCGCATCGATGCGGCGCTTCGCGAGGCGCATCGGGTGCTGAAACCCGGCGGACGCTTCCTGTGCCTCGAGTTCTCGAAGGTCGACGTACCGGTTCTCGACAAGATCTACGATGCCTATTCGTTCAACGTCATTCCCAGGATCGGGGGCCTGGTGACGGGCGATGCGGAATCCTATCAGTATCTGGTGGAATCGATCCGTCGCTTCCCGCCGCCGGCCGCCTTCGCGCGCATGATCGAGGACGCGGGCTTCAAGCGCGTGACGCACCGGACGCTGACGGCGGGCGTCGTCGCCATTCATTCCGGCTGGAAGATCTGACACGTGATCGGCAGCCTCGTTCATCTCGCCCGCAATCTGCGCGCCGGCTTCGTTCTGGCCCGCGAAGGTGCGCTCGCACTCGTCGATCCGAGCGCCCTGCCGCCTTCCGCCCGCTTCGGCTTGCGCATGGCACGCCTCATCGAGCGACCACAGGCGGGCGACGGCGCGACGCGGCTCTCCAAGGCGCTGACGCGGCTTGGGCCTTCCTACGTGAAGTTCGGCCAGTTCCTGGCGACCCGCCCCGACATCGTCGGCGCGGCGGCCGCCCGCGACCTGGAACGTCTGCAGGATCGCATGCCGCCCTTCCCTCGTGCGGAAGCGGTGCGCATGGTCGAGATTGCGCTCGGCCGTCCTATCAACGAGCTGTTTCTGGAATTCAGCGAGCCGATTGCCGCCGCCTCCATCGCGCAGGTCCACAAGGCCCGCATCCCCACGGCAGACGGCGAGGAGACTGTCGCCGTGAAGGTGGTGCGGCCGGGCGTGCGCGAGGGCTTCGCCCGCGATCTCCAGGCCATGCGCGCCGCGGCCCGCCTGTTCGAGCGCGTGGTGCCCGATGCTCGCCGCCTCAAGCCGCTGGAGATCGTGGAAGCGCTTGCCCGCTCCGTCTCCGTCGAGATGGATCTGCGACTGGAAGCCGCCGCCGTCTCCGAACTGGCGGAGAACACGAAGGACGATCCGGATTTCCGGGTGCCGAAGCCGGAATGGGATCTCACCGCCCGGGACGTGCTCACCACCACGTGGATCGATGGCATCCGCCTCAACGATCTGGCGGGGATCGAAGCGGCCGGTCTCGACCGGGTGGCTCTGGGACGCACGGTGATTCAGTCCTTCCTGCGCCATGCCATCCGTGACGGCTATTTTCACGCCGACATGCATCCCGGCAATCTGTTCGTGGATGCACAGGGCCGTCTCGTTGCGGTGGATTTCGGCATCATGGGCCGGCTCGGGATGAAGGAGCGGCGCTTCCTGGCCGAGATCCTCTTGGGCTTCATCCGCCGCGATTACCTGCGTGTGGCACAGGTGCATTTCGAGGCCGGTTACGTGCCGCCGCATCATTCGGTGGAGGACTTCGCCCAGGCCATTCGCGCCATCGGCGAGCCTATCCACGACCGGCGGGCGGATGAGATTTCGATGGCGAAGCTCCTGACGCTTCTCTTCGAGATTACGGCGCTCTTCGACATGGCGACCCGCATCGAACTCGTCATGCTGCAGAAGACCATGGTCGTGGTCGAGGGTGTGGCCCGCAATCTCGATCCGAAACTCGACATGTGGACCACCTCCGAGCCTGTGGTGCGTGACTGGATCGAGCGCAATCTTGGCCCTCTCGGCCGGGTCGAGCAGGCAGGCAAGGGGCTGTGGACGCTCGCAGGCGTCATCGGCGATCTTCCCGAGCTGGCGCTTCGGGCCGAACGGGTGCTCAGCCAGCTCGAGGATGTGACGGCCAAGGGTGTGGCGCTCGATCAGGACAGTGTCGCGGCGATCGGGCGCGCCGAGGCCCGCGGCAACCGCTGGGGCGTGGCGGCCTTGTGGATTATCGCCGCCCTTCTCGCAATCCTGGTCGCCTCATAAAGCGGAGTGCCCCATGTGGATCTGGATCTGCGGCCCTTATGCGACAGGCGGTTCGAACCGCAGCCAGCGTGCCGCCAACTTGCGCGTTCTGAATGAGGCGGCTTTGGATCTGTTCAAGCGGGGACATATCCCTGTCATCGGCGCCAATATGGCTCTGCCGATGATCGAGGTGGCGGGATTGGATGATGCCTCCCATGAGATTAGACTGCCTTTGTCACTGGCGCTTCTGGACCGATGCGATGCATGCTTGCGGATTGGCGGGGAATCGCGGGGAGCGGATATCGAGGTTGAGGCTTTCAGGGCCTCGGGGCGCCCTGTCTATTCATCCTTGAGCGACATTCCCAACGCGGATAGTGAGTCATGACGGCGCTTTCAGGCAAACGCATCCTTCTCGTGATCGGGGGCGGCATCGCGGCCTACAAGTCGCTCGACCTCATCCGCCGCCTGCGCGAGCGCGGCGCCTCCGTCCGCTGTGTCCTGACGGCCGGCGCTCAAGCATTCGTCACGCCGCTCGCCGCGTCCGCGCTTACGGGGCAGCGCTCGCATACGGATCTCTTCGACCGTGAGGACGAGGCCGATATCGGCCATATCCGCCTCGCCCGCGATGCGGACCTTGTGATCGTTGCACCGGCCACCGCCAACCTGATGGCGAAGATGGCGGGCGGTCATGCGGACGATCTCGCCTCCACGGTGCTGCTCGCCACCACACTGTCGATCCTGATCGCACCGGCCATGAACGTGCACATGTGGCTGCATCCGGCAACGCAGCGCAATCTGAAAATGCTTCAAGCCGATGGCGTTCATGTGGTCGGACCCAATGACGGCGCCATGGCGGAAGCCGAGTTCGGTCCCGGCCGCATGGCTGAGCCCCTGGAAATCGCGGCGGCCATCGAGCGTCTGCTCGCGCCGTCGGGACCGCTTGCCGGGAAGCATGTGATCGTCACCTCCGGTCCGACGCACGAACCCATCGATCCGGTGCGCTACATCGCCAACCGCTCCTCCGGAAAGCAAGGCCATGCGATTGCGAAAGCCGCTGTCGAAGCAGGCGCACGCGTGACGTTGATCTCCGGCCCCGTGACGCTGCCCGATCCTGCAGGTGTGACCACGGTGCATGTGGAAAGCGCCCGCGAAATGCTGCAGGCCGTCGAAAAGGCCTTGCCGGCCGATATCGGGGTCTTTGCGGCAGCCGTCGCCGATTGGCGCGTGGCGAATGCCGGTGAGCAGAAGATCAAGAAGAAGGACGGTGCGCTACCGAACCTGTCGCTCACTGAAAACCCCGACATTCTCGCCACCATCGCGCATCGTACAGAGAACCGTCCGCCGCTCATGGTGGGTTTCGCGGCCGAAACCGAGCATGTGATCGCGCACGCCAAGCAGAAGCTCGCGAAGAAGGGCTGCGATCTCATCGTCGCCAACGACGTCTCCACCGCAGGCGGTGTCATGGGCGGTGACAGCAACACCGTGCATCTCGTCACCGCCTCGGACGTGGAGACCTGGCCGACCCTGTCGAAAGCCGACGTGGCGAAAAAGCTCATCGAACGCTTGGGCACCATGGCGGAAGGCGCAGGGACATGAGCCGTCGCCTGCGCGTCCAGCGTCTCGCTCATGCCGCCGATCTGCCCTTGCCGCGCTACGAGACGGGTGGAGCGGCAGGGATGGACCTCGTCGCGGCCAATCCGGCCGATGCACCGATCGTCCTGCAGCCGATGCAGCGGATTCTCGTTCCCACCGGCCTCGTGCTTCAACTCGAATCCGGCTTCGAGGCGCAGGTACGGCCCCGCTCCGGGCTGGCCTTCAAGCATGGCGTGACCGTGCTCAATGCGCCGGGCACCATCGATGCAGATTACCGCGGCGAGGTGCAGGTGCTTCTCGTCAATCTCGGGTCCGAACCCTTCACCATCGTCCGCGGCATGCGCATCGCCCAAATGGTGATTGCGCCTGTAACCGTGGTAGAACCGATCGAGGTGGAGCAGGTCGACGAGACCGGCCGCGCTGCGGGCGGTTTCGGATCGACTGGGCTGGGGTAGGGGAGCACTCGCATGAATTTTCTCTCGCGCCGCTCGCTTCTCGCCATCGCTGCCGTCACCGACATCGCGCTTCATGCCCGGCCCATGCCGGTTTCGGCCAAGGCACTCGCTGCCCGGCACAACCTGCCCCCGCGCTATCTGGAGCCGGTCCTGCAAGCCCTGGTCCGCCAAGGCATCCTGAAGGGTGTGCGCGGTCCCCGCGGCGGCTACGAACTGGCCCGCGAGCGGCGTCGGATCACCGCAGGGGACATCGTGCGCATCGCCATGTCGGCCCTGGAGGAGGACGGCTCCTCGCCGATGCCGGAATCGCGCCTCGCCGAGGCCGTCGTCTCGCCCCTGGTTCAGCGCGGAACCGAGGCGTTCCTGGCTGAACTCGACAAGGTGACGGTGGAGGACCTGTGTCAGAAAGCGCAGGCTGAAGCAGCTGTCGGGACAGCGCCCACCGTTGATTTCACCATATGATATGTGAATTGAGGTGAATATCGACACTCCGTACGGGAAAGGTTAAGTTTCGCCGACCGGAAGGAGAAACTGATGGCTGACACTGCCAATTTGCCGGGCTCCGACGCCAAGCCCGGGCGCGGCCGCATCTACGGCTCAATTACCGAAACCATCGGCAACACCCCGCTCGTGCGCCTGAACCGGCTGCCCAAGGAACGCGGGATCGATGCCGAGATCCTCGTCAAACTCGAATTCTTCAACCCGATTTCGAGCGTGAAGGACCGCATCGGCGTCAGCATGATCGAGGCCATGGAGGCCGCCGGAAGGATCAAACCCGGCGCGACCCTGATCGAGCCGACCTCCGGCAACACCGGCATCGCTCTCGCCTTCGTGGCGGCAGCGCGCGGCTACCGCTTGATCCTGGTGATGCCCGAGACCATGTCCGTCGAGCGCCGCAAGATGCTGGCCTATCTCGGGGCGGAACTGGAGCTCACCCCCGGCCCGCAGGGCATGAAGGGTGCGATCGCCCGTGCCGAGGAACTGCTCAGGGAAATCCCGGGATCGGTCATCCCGCAGCAATTCAAGAACCCGGCAAACCCGGAGATCCACCGCAGGACGACGGCGGAGGAGATCTGGAACGACACCAATGGCCAGTTCGATGCCTTCGTGGCCGGCGTCGGCACCGGGGGCACGATCACGGGCGTCGCCCAGGTGATCAAGCCACGCCTGCCGAACATGAAGGTGATCGCCGTGGAGCCGGAGGATTCCCCGGTGCTCTCCGGCGGTCAGCCCGGCCCGCACAAGATTCAGGGGATCGGCGCCGGCTTCGTGCCTGATGTGCTCGATCGCTCGCTCATCGACGACGTGGTGACGGTGGGCAACCAGACGGCGTTCGACACGGCGCGCCGGCTCGCGAAACTCGAAGGCATCCCCGGCGGCATCTCGACCGGCGCAAATGTGGCGGCGGCACTCGAGGTTGCCTCGCGTCCCGAGTTCAAGGGCAAGCGCATCATCACCGTCGCGCCCTCCTTTGCCGAGCGCTACATCTCAAGCGCTTTGTTCGAAGGTCTCTGACCTTCTCCGCACACACATGAACCAGGGCGGCTTCACGGCCGCCCCTTTTGTTTGCGCTCACCCCCAAGCGTAGCCAGAACTTCGCCGCGTTCGCCGGGTTCTTCCTGCAACATACGGATTTCGCGATGTTTCAAGGAGTTCATCATGGCGGAACGCAAAGCGCCCCATTCATTGAAGGATCAAACGGCGGATCAGATCCGCAATGAGCAGCGCGGCGGCGTCGACAGCCCGGTCGATCCGAACCGGGACGGCGGCGTCGAGGGCAACGCCACCCTGCGGCGCGTGTGGAGCGAGCCCGGCGGCGAGGCCTACAGCTACCGCCAGGGACAGACCGGCCAGACCAGCCAGGCCGGCATGGACGGTCATGACGAGCTCACCGCCGCCGAAACGCCCGAGACCACCAAGCACCTGAACGATGCCAGCCTGTCGCCCGATGACAAGGATGCAACGGCAGAAGCCATCGAGCGCATGACGGCGGTCAACGGCAAGGACAAAGACGAAGGCTGACAGGAGCAACCCCATGGGCAATGCAGGCTACGGCAACCACACCGACGACACGAAGAGCGACGTCGAATCCAAGCGCCTCGATCCGCAGGGCGACAAGCAGGGCTCCTCTGACAAGCAGCCCGCAGCGGGCCCGCACAGCAAGCCATCGCTGACGAATCCGGATTCGACACCCGGCACGGGAGCCTTGCCGGACGTCGGTGATCAAGACGCGACGGATTCGACAAGCTCGTAACGACAATGAGCACCATGACCCAGAACCAGAATTCGGGACCTCGCGTCCCGACGGAACGTCCTGATCCTGAAGAGGCCGGGCGCGATCCCGGCCCCGGCGCCGAGGACCGCCCCGGCTTCGATCTCGGCGGCGCAGTGGATCCGTCCAACAGGACGCAGGTCGGCTCGGGCACCGTTCCCGGCGGCCCCAAGGACAGCCCCGCGAGCGGCACCGATGCCGGCGGCCGGGCGACCGGGCTCACCGATCCCAGCGGCTCGCGCTCCCTCGGCAACGAGGGCGATGCGGGCTCCGATTCCGGCTCCGGCCCGACCGACGGCTCCGGCGGCCCCGCTTGAAGCAGCAAAGGAAAGACCGCGATGGCAAAACCCGACGACAAGTCCAAGCAGGCCAACGAAGAGGATATCAGCGCGCCCCGGCTGACCCCGCAGGGCCGCGAGAACCCCGAGGCCTCCGGCGAGGATTCGACGGACCCGATGGGCGAAGGCGCGAAGAAAGGTCAGAGCGACAAGGCGGAGGGGTAGACCTGTCTGCAGCCGTCATCCGGCCTTGCGGCGTTGATCCCGATCTAACGAGCGACGCGCCTTTCCGATCGGGATGGCCGGGACAAGCCCGGCCATGACGGAATAGGTTAGTGATACGGAAAAGGCCGCCCAGGGGGCGGCCTTTCAAATTCGCTCGACGTGCTGCGTTCAAGCGCTCAGCGCTTCCTTCGAACGCTCGGCGCGCTTGCGGTCGTTCGGGTCGAGGATCGCCTTGCGGATGCGGATCGACTTCGGCG
Source organism: Microvirga sp. 3-52 (assembly GCF_018383585.1). GTDB lineage: Bacteria > Pseudomonadota > Alphaproteobacteria > Rhizobiales > Beijerinckiaceae > Microvirga. The sequence continues at coordinate 9,649 of NZ_JAHAMK010000012.1, read as the reverse complement.
TCACCTCGACGAGCTCGTCGTCCTGGATCCAGGCCAGCGAGCGCTCGAGCGTCATGCGGATCGGCGGGGTGAGACGCACCGCTTCGTCCTTGGAGGTCGTGCGGATGTTGGTGAGCTTCTTGCCCTTCAGCACGTTCACTTCCAGGTCGTTCTCGCGGTTGTGCTCGCCGACGATCATGCCCTGATAGACCTTCCAGCCGGGCTCGATCATCATCGGGCCGCGGTCTTCCAGGTTCCACAGCGCATAGGCCACGGCCTCGCCGGAATCGTTCGAGATCAGCACGCCGTTGCGGCGGCCGGCGATCTCGCCCTTGTAGGGCTCATAGGCGTGGAACAGGCGGTTCATGATCGCGGTGCCGCGGGTGTCGGTCATCAGCTCGCCCTGGTAGCCGATGAGGCCGCGGGTGGGAGCATAGAACACGAGACGCTGGCGATTGCCGCCCGAGGGGCGCATCTCGACCATGTCGGCGCGGCGCTCGGACATCTTCTGCACGACGACGCCGGAGTATTCCTCGTCCACGTCGATGACCACTTCCTCGATGGGTTCGAGGAGCTGGCCGGCCTCGTCCTTCTCGAACACCACACGGGGACGCGACACGGCGAGCTCGAAGCCCTCGCGGCGCATGGTCTCGATCAGGATCGCGAGCTGCAATTCGCCACGGCCCGAGACGTAGAACGAATCCTTGTCGGCGGCTTCCTCGATCTTGAGGGTCACGTTGCCTTCCGCTTCCTTGAACAGGCGGTCGCGGATCATGCGGCTCGTCACCTTGTCGCCCTCGGTGCCGGCAAGGGGTGAGTCGTTGACAATGAACGACATGGTCACGGTCGGCGGATCGATGGGCTGGGCCTGGATCGGAATCTCGTTCTCAGGCGCGCAGAAGGTGTCGGCCACCGAGCCCTTCACGAGGCCCGCGATGGAGACGATGTCGCCCGCCTCGCCGATCTCGATCGGCTGACGCTCGAGTCCGCGGAAGGCCAGGATCTTGGACACGCGGCCAGTCTCGACCACCTTGCCCTCGCGGTCGAGCACCTTGATCGACTGGTTCGGCCTCACGGTGCCGGAGGAGATGCGGCCAGTGACGATCCGGCCCAGGAAGGGGTTGGCCTCGAGCAGCGTTCCGAGCATGCGGAACGGGCCTTCCTCGGTCTTGGCCGGGGGCACGTGCTCGAGCACGAGGTCGAACAGGGGAGCAAGTCCCTCGTCGCTCGGGCCTTCCGGGGATTTGGCCATCCAGCCGTTGCGGCCCGATCCGTAGAGGATCGGGAAATCGAGCTGCTCGTCGGTGGCGTCGAGCGCCGCGAAGAGATCGAACACCTCGTTGATGACCTCCGTGTGGCGGGCATCGGGACGATCGATCTTGTTTATGGCCACGATGGGCTTGAGGCCGATCTTGAGGGCCTTCGAGACCACGAACTTGGTCTGCGGCATCGGGCCTTCGGCTGCGTCCACGAGCACGATGGCGCCGTCGACCATGCTCAGGATGCGCTCCACCTCGCCGCCGAAATCGGCATGGCCGGGAGTGTCGACGATGTTGATGCGGGTATCCTTCCAGACGACCGATGTCGCCTTGGCCAGGATGGTAATGCCGCGCTCCTTCTCCAGGTCGTTGGAGTCCATGGCGCGCTCTTCCACCCGCTGGTTCTCGCGGAAGCTGCCGGATTGCTGGAGCAGCTTGTCGACGAGGGTAGTCTTGCCGTGGTCGACGTGGGCGATGATGGCGATATTGCGTAGTTTCATAGGGGGTCTTTCAAAGCAAAGCAGCCCGGCTCGCGGCAAGCGTAGCCGCGCCCCTGGCTCGAACCGGGCAGAAATCTGATGCGCTGCAATATAATGATAAGAGAGCGGCGGCAATAGGGCAGGGCGACGCCTTTCTGGGCAAAGCGGTCAGCACCTGTAGGCCCGGAGCCGTGAAGCTCCGAGCCGTCAGGTTGATCGAGGGAGGTGCGACGGGCCGCCCGGTTCGATGACTATGGGTGAGATGGAAGAGCCGGACGGCGCTTCGCACGCGGTACTTTTCAGGCGGACCTCCTGCGCTGTCAGCCCAGGGTCGGCCTCCCGCGATCACAGGCGTGCGAGGCCTGCGGCAGGACCGCTCCCCGCCCCACGCCTGCGACGCCTCGCGAGCGCGCCCCCGTCGGGCCGGGATGAGCACCGGTCTAGCCCAGGTGATACACTGTGTTAAGAACAAAGTGAGAACATAACATCTCGCCTCATCACACCCGCCGCGTCATCACCGTCCCCGCCCGGTCATCACCGGCGGCGAGCAAATCCATAGACCCTGACAGTGCGTAATGAGAATACCAGCGGCTTCGGAGGTGTCTTGTTCGGTGAATGTCGTGGCTCCGGGCTCCGCTGCGCGGCCGCGGAACGACAGAGGCGGGTCTCATTCCTGGCCATCGGGGATGACAGCGTAGCGCCGCCTCGTCGCGAACGATGAACCGGCCTCCCGAGATACGGTCGTGTTCATGAGACGTCTCTCGGCACGCTCCACCCCGCCTCGGCCGAATCGTGGCTGCCGTTCGCGCATGGGCCGGCAGGAATCAGCCTCCCGGCTGGAAAACGGCCGATCCCGCGCGATCATGTGTTCCGGCACACAGCCCAGCTTCGTTCTCCCCGATATTGCAACATTGTCGCAATGACGGGACTTTCGAATGCCGTGGCAAAGACTTATCCGGAACCGGACGCTCAATTATACCGTAAGGAAAGCTTCCCTTACGGCCGACCCTCTCTGAACGGAGAGTTGTGAGCCCCGGCACTCGCCCATATAGCCTTGAAACCAAGTTGCATCGATGATGTCGCGGCCTCGAATGCTTCGCGCGCCGCATTCATGACGGCAACAGGCGGCGCAATACAGAGAGAACTTTTCATTCACCAAGCAACCCTCGGCGACCACGGCCGCCGAACCGTTCCATGCGGCTGAATGCCAGAGCAAAATTCGACGATTCAGTCGCGCCCAGCCCATTCCCTTCCGCTTTCAGGAGAGCATTAAGATGGCCGTAGAACCGAATCCGACCCTCTGGGGACCTATCAGCACCCTCACTGCAGATGGTGACTACAACGCAGTCGCAACGCTGCCAGACGGCGGCTACGTCGTGGCGTGGCGAGACAATGGGCGGATTACCTTCCAACTCTACAATGGCAACGGTGACAAGAATGGAGGTACTCACGTCGTAAATGCCCAACTGAGTGTCAATGCCTCGCAGTGGCAGCCTGATATTCTGACGAACGCAGACGGATCATTTGTAATCAGTTGGACCGAAGGGACAGGCGTTTCGTCTGGTGGCCAAATCCTGAGAAGCCAGACCTTTGACATGCATGGTGGCAGCGCGGTTGCTGCGGTCCAATTAAGTAATGCCCTCAAATACGCTGCCGTCCATGCCGCCGGCAACGGCAACGGCGGCCGGGTGACGGGCTATATCAAAGACGTCAACAACACAACAAAACTCACAGTCATAGAAACCAATGGTTCTACCTCGGCGGAAACGATCATTGATAGTGTCAGGATAGGCACTACCAATCTTAACATCGCCAGCGGAGAAGTTGATCTCGACTGGCTCGGCAGCGCTCTTGGCTATGCCGTGGCCATTCCGATTAATGGCAACGCACTTGCCATTGGCATCCTCAAGAACGGCGTTGTTACAACCTTCAATACGTTGATTGCGAACACAGCCGATTATGAGATCGTTGCTCTTAAAAATTCAAACGGCACTCCGAACGGTCGCTTCGTCGTGACATACTCGGATCAAACCAGTTATCAGGTAAAGGTCGATACATTTCACTGGGATGCAGTGAATAACGTGATCGTGCGAGACAACTCGATCGACGTCGGACCTCGGACGACCGACAGCGGTGGCCTCTTTCCAGCCAAGACGAGCATCACCGCACTTCATGACGGTGGTTATGCCGTCGCCTACAAAGGCCAAGGCGCAACAGCCTCTGATATCTTTGTGAAGGTTTTTGATGCCACTGGAGTTCAAGGTCCTGCCATACAGATCCCCGTTAACGGCCAACAGAATACGCCGGCAATCTCAGAGATGGCCGACGGCCGTCTCGCGGTGACATGGGCCGATCCGTCTTCTGGCAATGGTGCCATCGAGACGGCGATCGTGGATGCCCGCGCGGCGGCCGTGACCGTGGTCGGCACCGGCGACAACGACGTCTATGCCCCGTCCAAGCATGCCGGCGACAACTTCAATGGCGGCAACGCCGGTTTCGACACGCTGACCTTCAAGGAAAGCACGGCCGGGGTCTCCGTCAGCCTTCTTGACGGCAAAGGCTACGCGGGCGACGCAACCGGCGATACCTACACGAATTTCGAGAAGGTGATCGGCACGCGCTTCAACGATACCTTGACAGGCAGTGCCGTGGCCAACAGCCTCGAAGGCGGCGCAGGCGACGATACCCTCACCGACGTCGCGGGAGCCGGGACGGATACCCTGACCGGCGGCGCTGGCAACGATACCTATCACGTGTCCGCCAGCGATACTGTGATCGACGAGTCGGGCGGCGGTTTCGACCAAGTCAACTCGTCTGTCACCTACACCCTCTCGGCCGGGATCGAGAACCTGTTCGCGTCCGGCGGGAACGCCATCGATCTCACCGGCAACGGGAGCAGCAACCTCATCATCGGCAACGACGCCGCGAACCGGCTCACCGGCCACGGCGGTGACGACGCCCTGTACGGCAACGGCGGCAACGACACCTTGTCCGGCGGTGACGGCAACGACGCTCTCAACGGCGGCGGTGGCGACGATGTCCTGGACGGCGGCAGCGGCAATGACATCCTCGACGGCGGCGCCGGCAACGACGCCCTCAATGGCGGAACCGGCAACGACAATCTCAGCGGCGGCGACGGGGCCGACAATCTCGTTGGCGGAGCGGGCGACGACGTCCTGAACGGCAACGGCGGCGCCGACGTGATGAACGGCGGTGACGGCAACGATGTCTACACCATCGACGACGTCAACGACCAGGTCATCGACGGCGCGGGCATGGATACGGTCGTCATCTCGACGACCTACGACATCTCGCGATTGACGACGATTGAGAACTTCACCGGCATCGGCGCGGCGTCCATCACGCTGACGGGCAACGCGTTCAACAACATGCTGACCGGTAATGACGGCGCCAACATCCTCATGGGCGGCGCCGGCAACGACTTCCTGAACGGCGGCGCGGGCAAGGACCGGCTGCACGGCGGACTTGGAGCCGACAAGCTGAATGGCGGGACCCAAGCGGACATCTTCGTCTTCGATACGAACTGGAAGACGAAGGGCAACGCCGATAGGATCGTGAACTACGCCAAGGAAGACTCGATCTATCTGGAGGACAAGTACTTCAAGGTCGGACCCAAGGGCTCGATCACGAAGCCGAAGAAAATGGCCGCAAAGCACTTCTATGCCGGCACGAAAGCGCATGATGCCGACGACCGGATCATCTACAACAAGAATAAGGGCGCATTGTACTACGATCCCGACGGCAACGGCGCCAAGAAGGCCGTGCTGTTCGCCACGATCGAGAACAGGCTCAAGATCGACCATCACGAGTTCTTCGTGATCTGATCCAGTTCTCGGCCTGTCCCATAGGCCGGATCCGACCTGGAAGAGCGCCCTGTTCCGCGGGGCGCTCTTTTCTTTCTCTGGACGGGGCCGCACCCTCGCGCGGCTGATCCTATCGATGCCCGACGTGATCCATTGAGCGGAACCCTTTCGGCTCTATCATCCTTTGTGTCGGAGCATCACGGGACGATCAGCATGCCGTATGAACTCTACTACTGGCCGACCATCCAGGGGCGTGGCGAATTCGTGCGCCTGGCGCTCGAGGAAGCCGGAGCCGACTATATCGACGTGGCCCGGGAATCGGAGGGGCTCGCCGTGATGATGCGGATGATGGACCACGCGGAGCACCCGCCCTTCGCGCCGCCATTCCTCAAGGACGGCGAGACAATCATCGGCCAGGTGGCGGCGATCCTGCTCTATCTGGGCGCCCGGCACGGCCTTGCGCCCAAGGATCCGGCGGGCGGGCTCTGGACGCATCAGATCCAGCTCACCATCGCGGACTTCGTCACTGAAGCTCACGACACGCACCATCCGGTCGGCATCGGTCTTTATTACGAGGACCAGACCGCGGAGGCGCTCCGGCGCTCGGAGGACTTTCGCGACAACAGGATCCCGAAGTTCCTGAACTGGTTCGAGACGATCCTCGCCCGCAATCCCGCCGGCGATGCGCATCTCGTCGGCCGCACGCTCACCTATGTCGATCTCTCCCTGTTCCAGGTCGTCGAGGGACTGACCTATGCCTTCCCCAAGGCCACGGGGCGCGCCCTGAAGGACGCTCCGCGCGTCGCGTCCCTGCACGCCGCCGTCGCGAAACGACCGCGCATCAGGGCCTATTGCGACAGCCCCCGGCGCATTCCCTTCAACGAGGAGGGGATTTTCCGCCGCTATCCGGAGCTGGATCGTTAAGGGCTTTTTAAGGATCGGCGGGATTGATGGTGTCATGCCTCAATTCTTCCATTCTGCCTGTGGATCCTCACGGGGGATCAGGAGCACATGATGAACGAGGATACCGAGGGCGTTGCGATCCGGCTCTGGCGCGACCGGGCGCAATTGCGCGAGCAGGAGCGGAACGAGGTTCAGGCCCGCCTTCGGATCGCCGAAGAGAAGATCGCCATCCTCATGGCCGAGAACGACCGGCTCGTCGCCGAGAATGCCCAGCTGCGAACTCTCGCCAGCCCGGATGCCGGGCCGGCCCGGACCGAGACCGAACTTCAGATGGAGGCGCTCAAGGGCGCCCTGATGTCCCTGATCGCACGACCGGCGGACAGCCTGAATTCGTGACCAGGAGCCTGCGCGGCCTTCACGCCGCCAGGCGTCCCATGGCCTCGTTCAGGCACTCGACCGTGACGCTGCCGGCCCTGGCCACGAGGCTGCAGCCCTTCGGCACTTCGCGCCAGCCCCGGGTCTTGTCGTCGATGGGCTCGGAGACCACCAGCAGGTTGCCGCCATCCTCGCGAAAATAGAGGGTCGGCGGCTTGGCGTCGCAGGCCCAGCGATAGGCCCACAGGTTCTCGCCATCGGTGAAGGCGGCGGTAAAGCGCAGGGCTTCCTCGATGCCGGCCTGGTCCATGAGGCCGCGCACCTGCTTGAGGGTCCTGGCCATGGCGATGACGGGCTCTTCCGGCAGCCCATTGGCGAGGGCGAGAAGAAAGATCGCCTCCGAATCCGTGGTGCCGAGGCGGCGGTCGTAGAGCTCGTCCGGGATCAGGGCCTCCAGCCGGCGCTTGATGCGCCCGTAGCCGCCGATCTGGCCGTTATGCATGAAGAGATAGCGGCCATGGGCGAAGGGGTGGCAATTGGCCCGAGTGGTCGAGGTGCCGGTGGAGGCGCGCACATGAGCGAAGAAGAGCCGGGATCGCACCTGCTCGCACAGGCTCCTCAGGTTCTCGTCGGACCAGGCCGGACGGACCTCTCGGTAGATCCCAGGCTCGGCGCGCTCCCCGTACCAGCCGATGCCGAAGCCGTCGCCGTTCGTCTCGGTCTTGGCCTCGATCGCATGCAGCGACTGATGGACCAGCGAATGGGCCGGGGCGCAGACGAGTTCATCGAGGAAGATCGGCTCCCCCCGGTAGGCGAGAAAGCGGCACATCGGTTTACGGCAACCCCTTGGCCCAGCAAAGCTCTGTAACGATGTTGTAGTATCTTTGACTTACGGTGAATACCCGGTTAACGCCGAAGCATCGGACCCAAAAGTGCAAGTCCATTTTTGGGTCCGATGCTCCGCTTCTTCGACGAGCGCATCGTTCTGGGCGGCCTCGTAGGGCCGCACGATGCGCGGGCCGTTGCGACCCCACGTCTGTTCCCGTAAAAGCGTCCGCAACCATTCAAGAACGAGCCGGCCGGACCGGCATGGGGACCAGACAACATGCTTCGTCTCTCGAGCCTAGCGCTGGCTGGCGCGCTGACCCTCCTGCCGCAGGCGGCCTTCGCGGCCGAGTTCGACGGGGCGGGCCTCGGCTTCGCCTGGGCCCTCCCTTTCGCGGGCATTCTCCTGTCCATCGCCCTGTTCCCGCTGGTGGCCCCTCATGCGTGGGAGCATCACCAGGGCAAGATCGCGGCCGCGTGGAGCCTCCTGGTGCTGGTCCCGATGGCTCTTGCCTTCGGTCCGACGACGGCAATCCACTCACTCGCCCACACGGCGCTGCTCGAGTACATCCCGTTCATCCTGCTGCTGCTCGCGCTGTTCACGGTGGCGGGCGGCATTCTCGTGCGCGGCAACATCCATGGCGCGCCGGGCACCAATACGATGCTGCTCGGCCTCGGCACGGTGCTCGCGAGCTTCATCGGCACGACGGGTGCATCCATGGTGATGATCCGGCCGATCATGCGCGCCAATGACGACCGGCGGCACAACGTCCATGTGATCGTGTTCTTCATCTTCCTGGTGTCGAATATCGGCGGGTCGCTCACGCCGCTCGGCGATCCGCCGCTCTTCCTGGGCTTCCTGCGCGGCGTCGACTTCTTCTGGACCACCACGCATCTTTTTCCTGAAACGCTTTTCGCGAGCGGGCTCCTGCTCGCCCTGTTCTTCGCGATCGATCTCGTCGTCTACCGGAAGGAAGGCCGCGTCCGCCCTGATCCGACGCCAGACAATCCGGTGCGCGTGACCGGCGGCATCAATTTCCTTCTGATCTTCATCATCATCTCGGCCATCCTCATGAGCGCCACCACCGATCTCGGCCGCATGACCCTGCTCGGCGTGGAGATCGAGTTCGCCAATGCCCTGCGCGATCTCATCATGATCGTGGTGACCATCATTTCCCTGAAGGCGACGCCGAAGGCCAACCGGATCGAGAACGGCTTCTCCTGGGGGCCGATCAAGGAAGTGGCGAAGCTCTTCGCCGGCATCTTCATCGCCATCATTCCGGTTCTCGCCATGCTCAAGGCCGGCGCGAACGGGGCATTCGCGCCGCTCGTCGCCCTCGTGACCAACCCGGACGGCAGCGCCAACAACGCAGCCTATTTCTGGCTCACGGGCGGCCTCTCGTCGTTCCTGGACAACGCGCCCACCTATCTCGTGTTCTTCGAACTCGCCGGGGGCGATCCGCAGCAGCTCATGACGACCGGTGCGCTGACGCTCAGCGCCATCTCGGCCGGCGCGGTATTCATGGGCGCGAACTCCTATATCGGCAACGCGCCCAACTTCATGGTCTATGCCATTGCCCGCGAGGGCGGCGTGAAGATGCCGAGCTTCTTCGGCTATCTGCTCTGGTCGGGCGCAATCCTGATCCCGACCTTCCTGCTGATGACAGTGTTGTTCTTCAGGAGTTGACACGCACACCTGTCATTCCGAGGCGGCTCGTCAGAGCCGAGCCCGGAATCCATGGCCGCAGACATTGCAGGAAAAGGCGCAGCAGCCATCGCGGTGCCGTTTCCCCTCCCGTCGTGTTTATGGGCTCCGGGCTCCGCTGTGCGGCCCGGGAATGACAATGAGGTCTTAGAGGCTGACTGAAAAAGGTTGGGTGGCCTCAAGCCCCTGTGATTCCGTCGGATTTGCGAAGATTCGATGGAGGTCAAGATGGTTTGGACCGAGGCCACTCGCCGACAGTATCGGCGAGATGAACTGCGCTATGCAAGCAATCTCACGGAT
>NZ_JAHAMK010000067.1 GCF_018383585.1 Microvirga sp. 3-52 | reverse complement strand
TACAGTCCGGATTTGAACCCGATTGAGCAGGTCTTCTCACAGATCAAAGCACATTTGCGCAAAGCCGAAGCCCGGACCGTCGAGGCGCTCTGGCGGGCCATCGGCGACATCTGTGATCTCGTCGAGCCCGAGGCATGCCGTAACTACTTCACCGCAGCCGGATACGGATTCGTCTGAATGACCGGTGCTCTAGCTATGTTGTGCCTGAAGGGCCGCTTTCCATTGATTGACCAATTTCATAACTCAACGAACGTCGGCTCGGGGTCAAACTGAGCCGTTGGGCGTGGTCTTATGAAGGTCAGCTTTCCCTATGAATATGGAAGTTCGGCCACCGTCTGCCTCGTGCCACCAACAGACCCCCGTCAGCGAGATGCTTTGAGGTTATTTCGTTCCCGAACCGCGTATGGGACCATATCCGCTTCGGGAGATGGCCGTTCCAGGTGCAGTCCCCCACAAACGTCTTCGCCCGCGAACAGCACCATAGGGCCTACAAGAGGGGGTTTTGGACGAGCCTGACCGTAGGTTGCTGATGATTGTACGTGCCGATGAGCACGCAGCACAGCTCCCAACAGAACGGGGCGACCCGGAAAATCAAGACGGATTTCTCGCAGAGTTCGGGAGCGCCGTCGAGGCAGTTGCCACGTCCACGACAGGAGCCGCTGGTCCAGACCTTGGTGTGAACGCTCCTTTGCGGAGCCGACGAACGCTCAGGCGCTAGCCGCCCACATGCTCATAGGAGGCGTGATCGACATCCGTTCCGTGGACTGGATCGATCCCGACTAGATGAAAGACCGGACCTCTGGTAGGCATCGCTTCTGGGACCTTAACACCAAGATATTAGACTTCGCAAGCAAGAGCTGGCGAGACGGGTTTAAGGCCACCCTGCTCTGGATCAAGACGGTGCGGAAAACTCAAAGGCCTTGGCTCTGAAATAACCACGGAGAGGTTCATTGGCGTGTCTGGTTTGCGGTGCGTCGAAAACGATCAACGCTCATCTGGTGCCGAAAGCTTTCGCAACTGAGGTGATCTCAGAGCGAGGCGAGAAGCACGCTCTCGTCCATGCGAAGCAGGATGGTCTGCGCAAGACCAATACGGGTATCTATGACCCTGACATTCTCTGCGGCCCCTGCGATGGGACATTGGGTAAGCACGAGGGCTACGTATTTGATCTACTCAAGAGGATCCGTGCTCTACGGGTGCATGCTGGCAAGATCCTCGATTGCGAGCCTTGCGACGGGGATTCCATCGTCAAATTCGCTGCCGGCATTGTTTGGGAATACGCAAATACCAAGAAAGAGAATGGTCGCATCTCCATCGGCCCCTACTCGGATACGCTCAAAAAGGTTGCGTTCGAGATCACACCGATACCTGCTATGATCGATGCAGCCGCCATCCAGATGCAGATCGGGAACGAGGATGTCCACTTCTACCGGGCCCGGTTACCTGACCGCAAGGAAGGGGTGAATGTCATTCGTTCCTCTGTCGGGGCTCTTGTATTCTTTCTCAAGATCGACAAGCGGTGTAACCCATCGCTCCTGCCGCAGGAATGCTGGGTGCGCGGTCGGCCAGCGGCGTCATTCTTGGTCGCTCCTGCAGACAAATTCGAAGAATGGACGATGCATGCCGACCTTGCGGCTCATCCGCGTGTTCGCGAGTACTTCGATCGGATGAATCAGCTTCGTGTGAGACGACAGTAGGGGACGCACCAGCGAGAAGGCGAAACTATGGGATGGAGCTCAAAGTAGTTAATGGTTAAGAAACCAGAGGCCAAAGCGCCAAAGAAGAGAGAACTGCTTGCGACAGGGGGCGGGAACGCCACAGCGTCGGGGGTAAATTTTCAGGCATCGGTCGCAGCTTACTTCGCTTCGCAAGGCTTAGCAGGGGCACCGCTCGACGCACGCCTGGGCCTGGGCTCGGCAACGCCAACAAGCTTTCGCTTCGAGACTGAGGCGCCGGTCGACGACATCTTGATCTCCTTGGATACAGGTGGCTGGGCGTTCATCTAAGGAAAAAACAGCCTGACCAACTCTACATCGCTCACCAGTGAGCTCGGAAAGACGTGCGATGAATTCGCGCGCCTATGGGAAGCCGCCTCCGTCGGGTTGGGCGCGCATGGTTGGGACCGCCCACTTACCGCCGGCATCGACGTCATGGTGATCGCCGTTGGACACACTACATCGGGAACAATCAAAAATCATCTGGCGCGTGCCCTCGACATTGCGAGGGCCGGATCATCCGCGACACTTTCGAAAGATCAAGCAAACGCACTCGTTAGCTTTCGGAAGCTCATGGCCAAAGCGCTCAAAGCGCGCGGCGGCACGGTGGCTGGCGTGGATCCCAACACGATCCTGAAGTTCATCCACATACTCGATTTCGACTTTGGCGGGCCGCATCGCACGACCGCGGAGACTATCCTCGCCAATGCGTTGACCAATCGTTCGTCAGCGCCCGCCGCGCTTGCCGTTCTTGAGAAAGAATGTGAGCGGCGGATGGCCGCGCGTAACGGCATCAGCATTGCGGGATTGCGCTCCGAGCTAGCCAGAAGCGGCGTTCCGATAAGCGCCTCTCCCGACTATCGATCGGACATCGCGGCGCTCAGGGATCGCTCGTCTCGAGTCGCACGGGCGCTGCAGGACTTCGGACGCACGCAGGTGTCCGGCGCCGACATCACGATTTCTCGCACATGCGCGGAGGCCTGTGTCACCGCGGCAGAGGAAGGGTCGCTTGTTGTGGTTGGCGATCCTGGAGCGGGTAAAAGTGCCGTTGTCCACGAGGCCGCGCGGAAGCTTGATGCCGGGGGCCGCGACGTGGTGCTTCTCGCCCTGGATCGATTGCAAGTGGAGTCGGTCGAGGGATTGTCGGCCACGCTGGGTATCTCCCATCCACTTGCCGACGTACTCGCAAACTGGCCCGGCTCGGGCCCCGCGTATCTGATTTTGGATGCTTTGGACGCCTGCCGGTTTGGGAGAAGCGAAGCGCTCTTTCGAAACGTGATGCAGGAGGTGCTTGAGCTCGATGAAGGGCGATGGCGCATCGTCGCATCGATCCGGACGTTTGATCTCATGGTTGGGCAGGAGTTCGGGCGACTATTCCGAGGAGTGCCTCCCAGCCCTGAATTTACCGACCTGCGGTTCCAAGCCGTGCGGCACATTAGAGTGCCAGAATGGTCTGACACGGAATATGAGGAGATCCTGACGAAAATCCCGGCTCTGCGTGTTGCCGTTGACAACGGCGGACCAAAGCTCGCGGAGCTGGCCAGAGTGCCGTTCAACACCCGACTCCTCGCGGATCTCTTAACGGGGGGAGTCGCACCGGAGCAGCTTCGAAACCTCAGATCGCAGGTCCAGCTGCTCGAAATGTACTGGAATGAGCGTGTGAGACCACTCGGCCTCCCGGCGGAACAGTGTCTAGGCAATACAGTCAGTGCTATGATCGATCGGGGCCGGATGGAGGCGACAAGGATCGCGGCCGGAGCGGGCACCGGAAGCGCTCTCGATCAGCTGCTGCAGCGAGGCGTGCTCATTTCGGTGAATGGCGACCGAGAAGTGGCGTTTCGCCATCACATTCTATTTGACTATGTCGCAAGCCGGACGGTTGTCGACCTTGACGATACCACGAAGACTGACAAGCTGCTGAAGCGTAGTGGCGCGGGCTTGCTTCTCGCTCCAGCCCTTTCCTTCGCACTTCAACATCTGTGGGAGACCTCAGGACCGGGGCGCGATCGTTTCTGGCAGGTAGTTACCAATCTTGCGGGTGATGCTGCGGCTGATCCAATCGCCCGAAGTGTTGCTGCGCGCGTCAGTTGCGACCTGCCATCGGAAGTTGATGATACAACCGGCTTGGTCCGGTTGATGGCCCAATCAAGCGAGAGCGAGAGGGCGTTACGGGCATTCCGGGACATTGTCGGGGCACTATCCGTTCGATTGGAGGACGAAGTGGGCGTGCCACGAGCACCATGGTGCTCGATTGCCGAGTCCGCAGTGCCATTTGTCACCGAGATCGCGTGGCCACTTCGAACATTGATTTACAACCTGATTGACCGCGTCACCGATTCCAATCAGCGCGGGCAGCTAGGCGTTGCAGCAAGGGCGGTTATGAACTACGCCTTTGATGCTCAAGGCGGCGAGATGCTAATGTCACTCGCCATCGGTTTCGTCACGAAGACATTCGGTAGCGATGCCACTGCATCGCGACAGTTGATCGAGCGGCTTCTTGAGCCTAGTCGCATGAAACAGCATGCGCCGGAAGACATGCATTGGCTGGCGGATTGTGTGGGCGACATTGCGGCCCACGACACCGATCTTGTTGTTAAGATTTACGATTGCGTCTTTGCCCACACGATCGAGGATAATACCCTTACAAATCTCGGCACCAGCAAGATCTTGGCGTTCAGGAGCAATCGCCGCCAGGACTTCAAGTTATCGCAATGGACGCTCAAGGAGGCATTTCCCGCCTTTGCAACAATGCATCCTTTGGCGGCCGCCGAAGTGGCCATCAAGGTGTCCCGCAGCCACATCCGAAACGAACATAAACTGACCGAACCCGTCGAAACATTGACGATGACAATCGGCAATCAGGCTGGGCGCATTACTCAGGATTATAGTTACATCTGGGCGGCCACGCATCGAGCCCAACACTCCGACGATGCGGTGCAGGTCATCGACGGCTTCATCGAGATGCTGAAGAACGCTCCTGATGCCGACGCCATCGCGATTGCGGATCGGCTGATCGCTGAGAACGAGCATGGCTGGCTCTGGAACAGACTGTTGATGGTTGCGAATGCGCGCGGAGGCGCGCTGGCCGCAAAGCTCTGGCCGTGGGCCGCTCAGATCGAGCTCCTGCGTTCGGTCGATACGATGGGACCATCCATCGACCTCTTGGCCTCCCAATACAGCCAGCGCTCATCCGCCGAACGGCAGGAAGTCGAAGAGAAGGTATTGGCTGCAACATTCCCGGCGTCAAACAAACCCACGGATGCCGCACTATACTTCAGACGAAAGGTCTTTGGCTCCATCAGTAGGGCCTCGCTCGAGACGCAAGCTGCGAGAGACGTCGTCGACGAAGCCATTGCGACAGGACAGGTGGTAACTAATGACGAGGGTCATTGCTTCTACGATCCCGGGTTGATCGAGCAAGAGGAACACAGCTGGCTGCTCGCCAAGGGGGTCAATGTCGCGATCGAACCAAACACATCAATCCTCGCCGCCATCGGTGCATGCGAGAACATGGTCGTGCGGGAGACCCCCGATACGGAAGCGAGATTGGACGCTGTCGGTGCTTTACAGGACCAATTGATCAGCGGAGGCACTGCAGCGCATCCGTTAGTTGCCGCCCGCGGTTGGGAGAAGGTTGCCTTGATGATCGAGCGGATGACGGCGGACAAGGCAGTGGTTAGCGGGCTGACGGCCTCCCGGCGAACCGAGTTAGAGGATTTACTCAAGTCCATGAAACCGGCTCTGGCTAGTCTCCCGACACCAGATGAAGACATGCTGATGCGCGCGCGGGAAAACACCGCTGGAGCTATCATGAATATCGTTCGTAATGCACCGGAAGCTGCAGAACGTTTCGCCGATGAAATTCGTGCGCTCGCGGCTGATGAATCACCTGACGTTCGCGATGAGATTGCCAGGCGGATTTGCTATCTTTGGAATGCCGACAAAATGCTCCTATGGGATCTGACGAACACTTTTGCAAATAAGGAGACAAACCCGCGCGTTTTAGTCCAACTCGTTAACTTTCTTATTCGGGCATCCAACGACGAGCCTGAGCGTATCGGCACCCTTACGCAAACGATTTTGCAGCGGGGCAACATTGAGGAAAGCGACGGGCGGGATACCTTTTATCAAGGTATCGGAACGTTGGTCTTCCACCTTTGGACGCGCCACGGTCAAACGGCGGCGCGTGAGACCATTGATCGCTGGCTGGCGGACCGCATCTCGTTCAAAGCCGAGCTGCGGCATGGCGCCTTTTCGATAAGGAATGGTCTGGTCGTCGGTTACGACAACGACAATGCACTGGACCAAAAAACGCGTACCCGATGCCAGAAGCTGGCTTTCGAGATCATCGACCGCTCGGCCCGCGGCCTTGAAGAATACATCGCCCTCGATCCAGCCGACCGAACGGATGCCCGCAATGCCGAAGCTTCCGACGATGCGGAGCTACTGAATCAGATGGCCGACCAGTTCTTCTTTGCGGTCGGCGCTCCGGAGGTCCGAAAGGGCGAGAAGCCACGCGCTTTGGGAGAAATCGACTACCGGAAGCGCTACCTCAGAGACAACGAAGAGACCTTTCGGCGGGTCGGCGATGTAGGGCCCCCCAAAACCATCTACCATATGCTTCAGCTTCTGGATTTCCTTGCACCCGGCGATCCAACGATGGTCTTCGACCTCACGTCCCACGCGCTGCTGCAAGCCGGCAAACTACACAACTATCAGTCTGAATCGTTGGGAGCCGATCAGTTCGTGAAAATGATCGGAAGAACAATTGCAGACCACCGGGCACTCTTTGATGATCTTGCCCGCCGCCTCGCCTTGGTCGAGGTCTTGGAAGCCTTCGTCGATGCCGGATGGCCAGCCGCCCGACGCCTGCTCTACCGTCTTCCCGAAGCGCTTCGTTAGGGACTGGCCCGTTCGGAGGCGAAGTAGGTCGCCAAAAGTTCTGCAACAGCTTTCTGAGCCAGAAGTGTTTGGATAGCATACCGACCTTGCGGCGCCCTTGCTGCGGCGTCAGCGTCAGAACCCAGGCCGTGGCATCGCTGCCAGAGCATCGATGGAGGCCATCTGCCGCTTGGCCGCAATCAGCCGCTTGAGCTCGCGCCAGAGCTGATCCATCGGGCTCAGTTCCGGCGCCTGCCGGGGCAGCCACACGAACCGGATGTGCAGCCGGTCCGCCAAGGCTTGGGTTTGCGGGGCGGTGTGGGCGCTGGCCCGATTGGTCAGCAGCGAGAGCCAGCCGGTGCTGCGGTACCGGCGCAGCGCGCACAAGAACGCCTGGGCGGCGGCCTGACCGGCGCGATGGCGGACCAGCACCACGCGGCGAGGGGTCCGCAGGTCGATGGCCCCAAACAGCACCCACTTGGCATCGCGGCCGGTGATCGGCACGACCGCCTGCCTGCCCTTGAGCGCCCAGGTCGCGCAGGGGCGGAAACAGCCGCAGCAGCGTCCAGTCGAGGCACAGCAGCCCGTCGCCCGCTTGCCAGCCGGCCCAAGCCACCGCTGTTCACTTTTGGGGCGTAGTCTCATCACAGCTATGCAGGTTGCCTAAATCATAGATATCCACAGCCTTGCTATGACGTGCATAGGCTTAGATGAGCCCTGCAGCACCAAAGTGCTCCGGGTGCTTACTATGTGATTACTAGGATTGAGAACTGCGGCCTGCCGGCTGGTCACACAGGGGCTAACCTCTTGAGAGATATGGTGAGCGCGCTGGGACTCGAACCCAGGACCCTCTGATTAAAAGTTTGCGGTCCGGACTACTACCTATCCGACACTAACCGCCGCATGCCCTACTCCTGAAGAGTTCCGGCGGACGCTAGCCGCCACAAAACCGCTGATTTACGCTGCAGCATGGTAGCTAATTCGCTGAGTAGCAACCACCATGCCTGAAGCAGCCACCAAGATCACCAAGGCCGCGGTCGACCGACTTGCGCCGGGAGAAATCATCTGGGATGTCGAAATCCGCGGCTTTGGCGTGCGCTGCCAACGGCGTGATCGAGTCTACTTGGTTAAGTACCGCTCGCAGGCCAGGCAGCGCTGGTACACAATCGGCAAACACGGCTCCCCCTGGACGCCGGAGTTGGCCCGGCGGGAAGCCAAGCGGATCCTTGGCTTGGTCGCCGAGGGCAAAGATCCAGCCGACAAGAAGCAGAAGGACCGCTCCGCCCCTACCCTCAGCGCCTTAGCTGACCGCTTTCTGGAGGAGCATGTCGAGGCCAAATCTAAGGATCGCACTTACACCGAATACAAGCGCCTGATTGAGCGGGTTGTGAAACCCGAGTTGGGCCGGCTGAAGATCGATGAGGTTCGGTCGTCGGACATTGAGAGGCTGCACCTGAAGTTCAGGGCTACACCCTACCAAGCCAACAGGCTGGTGGCGCTCCTGTCCAAGATGTTCAACTGGTCCGGCCGGCGTGGGGAGCGCAATCCCTGTGTGGGTATTGAGCGCTTTGCTGAGCAGATGCGCCGGCGCTACCTCTCCTCGGCCGAGCTAGCGCGCTTGGGTACAGCCCTTACCCAAGCTGAGGAACAAAAGCTAACGTCACCCTATGTTGTGGCCGCCATCCGGCTGCTGGTGTTCACGGGAGCCCGGCTCACGGAGATTCTGACCCTACGCTGGGATCATATCGACTTGGAGCGTCATTTTCTGAATCTCGCCGACAGCAAGACCGGGGCAAAGACGATCTACCTCAATGCCGCATCCCGCAATCTCCTCGCCACCCTGCCCCGCTTAGATGGCAATCCGTTTGTCATTCCAGGTGAGCGTGTGGGCAAGCACCTTGTGAACCTTGAGAAGCCTTGGCGCAAAGTCCGCAACCTGGCACAGCTTCCGGACGTGCGACTCCACGACCTCCGGCACTCGTTTGCTTCAATCGGTGCGGGAGCAGGGCTCGGACTGCCCGTCATTGGGGCACTGCTCGGGCACGCCCAAGCAGCAACCACAGCCCGCTATGCGCATCTTGCATCCGATCCTCTCCAGCAAGCAGCAGATCTGATTGGCGAGAGGTTGGCACAGGCCATGCTGCAGACGTGAGAGGTCTAGCTGTCTAAATGAGTTTGATCGGAGAGCGCTATGCATGAAGCGTTGATTGGCTATTATCCGAAAAGCGCACATGACGAGATCGCCTCTCTCCTAGGAAAGTCACCTCATCAACTTGATGACGATTTCCAAGCAGAGATCGCCGAAGTTCTCTTCATGCTGGACAACGGCGATGCGCTTAGGCAATCACCTCAGAAACACAGCCGGGACGCACTTCAACTCATATCTACGCGAGCTCGAGCCTTGGTTGAGGCTCTCAAGTCTATCAATGAAGAGGCTTGGTGGGTGTTAGACAAAGAGTTCTCCGAACGAAAAAAGATCGTGTCCCACGGCGTGGTGTAAGAGCGCCAGTCCTCGGCTGAGCCGGGTTGCTCAGGCGGTCACGGCTGACAGCCTGCGAACGGGATCATCGCTCAACGCGCTCAGACTTTCCAGCGACATGTAGCGCCGGCTCACCGCCCATTCATCGTTCTGCTCCAGCATCAGGGCTCCCACCAGCCGGATCACCGCCCGGTCGT
>NZ_JAHAMK010000011.1 GCF_018383585.1 Microvirga sp. 3-52 | reverse complement strand
GTGGCGGGCGGCCGCGTGACAGGAATGCCCCGCCTCGACAAAGCGCGCCACTCGGCGGCGCAGATCCAGCGAGTAGGACTTGGTCATCGCTCATCTCCTCCCAGAAAGAGGGCTGAGACAAGTGAATCACGAAGCCGCCGCGCCGCATAGCCCCAAGGACTCCGTCAGAACTGCCGTTGCTCTAGTATCGAAACAACCGCTTGGGTGTAATCTGATAAAAATAACTTATATTCATGTATATTCACGAAGTGGCTCTGTATTGTTTCATTTTAACTTGTATTATTGGGAGTTATTGTAAAACTTATACTTAAGTAACCTAAGATAATATTGGAATTGAGCTTCGTAACCTCAGGTTGTATCTAACGATAATCGTCGAATGTATGCAAAAGCTCTTGCTAAAGCTTTATATCAAGATAACGTTGCAATTGTTCAGGGCTGAACAATTCCGGTTGGCCTTATGAGCGTAATCGTGGTTGCGATTGGCCTCTCTCCAGCCGCAACGGATGCGTTCCCCGGGCCATCCTCGTCCGAAGGGGGCAGAACCATGGCTACGGCCGCAACGATCTTCGAGCTTGATATGCAGCGCGTGTTCAGCAACACGGGCGGCGGCGGAATTGCCTGGGGAGGGACTGGCCAGGCCGGAACCATCACCGGCAACCAGACAGGCGGTTCCGGAACGGGTTCCTCGTATTCCTCGGGCGGTTCGGGTCAGGCGCAGGGCTCCGAACCGAACGACCCTTATGCGGGCATCACGCTCGTCTATAATCCGGTCACGAGTCGAATAGATACGTTCGATCCCACTCTCCTCCAGAGCGTGATGACGCCGGACGGAACTCCAATTCTCTTGGTTGGGGAAGAATTGGTCCTAACCTTGTCGCCTTCTCCTCAGATCGTACAAGGCGAAGAACTGGTCCTTACCTTGTCGCCATTACCCAAGATCGTGAAAGGCGAGGAACTGGTCCTTCATCTGTCGCCTGCCCCTGGCGGGGTGCGCGGCACCATCCAAGGGCATGACAAGTTCGGGGCGCTGCAGACCATCGAATTCAGAATCGCATCCAATGCCAACGATATTCTCTCCGGAAGCGGGATTCTTGATGGGCGTGCCGGAGATGATGGCATGAGGGGCTCTGGCGGAGCTGATACGCTTCTAGGCGGCACAGGCAACGATTGGCTTGATGGCGGCGTTGGGGCCGACGTGATCGATGGTGGCGAGGGCTGGGACGTGGGCTCCTACATGAGCGCCAAGGGCGGCGTGACGGTGGACATGACCACCAACCTCAATGCCGGCGCGGCAGCGGGCGATGCGGTCTTCAACATCGAGGTGCTGCAGGGCTCGAACCACAACGACCGGCTCACCGGCATCGACAATGGCCATGGCGTGCAGCTCTACGGCGAGGGCGGCAACGACGGGCTCACCGGCAAGGGCGGCGGCGACTACCTGTTCGGCGGCGCCGGCAACGACTGGCTCGACGGCGGCGCCGGCGGCGACAACATCGATGGCGGCGAAGGCTGGGACGTGCTGTCCTACCAGAGCGCCGCGAGCGGCGTGGCGGTGGACCTGGCCACCAACCAGAACGGCGGCGCGGCCGCCGGCGACGCGATCTCCAACATTGAGGTGGTGCAGGGCTCGAACTTCGCCGACAGCCTCGTCGGGGTCGATCGCGGCGGCGGGCATGGCGTCGAGCTGCACGGCGAGGGCGGTCACGACAACATGCGCGGGGCGGCCGGCGGCGACCGTCTCTATGGCGGGGCCGGCAACGACTGGATCGCGGGCCTTGCCGGGACGGATCTGGTCCACGGCGGCGACGGCGACGACATCGTCGGCGGCCAGGAGGGCAACGACACGCTCAGCGGCGGCTACGGCCAGGACGAACTGTGGGGCGGCAGCGGTGCCGATATCTTCCTGTTCGACACGGCGGTCGGCGCGGGGGCCGATCGGCTCAAGGACTTTGCGGCAGCCGAGGGCGACATGATCAGGCTCAACCACAACGTCTTCTCGGCGTTGGGCGTGGGCCTGCTGGGCTCGGCGTTCAAGGTCGGGGCGGCGACCTCGGCATCGCATCACATCCTGTACAACTCCGCCACCGGCGATCTGAGCTACGATGTCGACGGCTCAGGCGCGGCGGCGGCGGTCAAGATTGCGATGCTCAACCCCGGCACCACGCTCAGCGCGTTCAACTTCTTCATCGTGTGAGCGATCTAGCGGCAGCCTCGCGCCTGTCGCCCGACAATCCCTATAGGGGCGCGGCAACCGCTGCGCCCTTTCTTCATGGCTGAGAGCTTGGTCTCGAGTCGATGATCGGGAGCCCGCCGAAATCTGTGCCGTCAGAGGTATAGCGCGAGCGCGCTTCCGCATCTTCGATATCCGTGCGGGTTCAAGGCGACAGGCCTCTCGCATGCGAAGGCAGGGTCAGCGCTCGCTCCGTCATCTGAGCGATTCCAGGCCGTGCACCCGTCCCGTCCGGCTCTCGATTAAGCTGCTGCGTCGGCGAGGGCGATGTCGGCGCTGGTGGCCTCCGTCAGCGGCAGGTGGACCAGCACGATGGTGCCGAGCCCTTCCTGGCTTCTGATACGCAAGCTGCCGCCGTGGAGCTCCGCGAGGGAGCGGGCGATGGCGAGGCCGAGCCCCGAGCCCTTGTAGCTCTTCGAGAACTCGGTCTCGACCTGCTCGAACGGTTGCCCGAGCTTGTGCAGGGCGTGATCGGGAATGCCGATGCCGTTGTCTTCCACATAGATGTTGACGGCATTGCCGGCCTGACGGGTCCGCACCGTGATGCAGCCGCCTTCGCTCGTGAACTTGGTCGCATTCTGGAGCAGGTTGACGAGGATCTGGTGCAGCGCGCGCTCGTCCGCCGGCACGACAATGTCTTCGGGATTCACGTCGACGGTGACCGAGAGGTTCTTGGCCTTGGTCTGCTCGCCCACCAGCTTGAGGGCGCGCTGGATCGAGGCATGGACCTCGATGGGCTGCTTGGTGAGCGTGGTGCGGCCAGCCTCGATGCGCGACATGTCGAGGATGTCGTTGATCACCGACAGGAGATATTCGCCGCTCGAGCGGATATCGGTGCAGTATTCCTCATACTTGTCGGAGCCGAGCGAGCCGAAGATTCCGCTCTGCATCACTTCCGCAAAGCCGATGATGGCGTTGAGCGGCGTGCGCAGCTCATGGCTCATATTGGCGAGGAATTCCGATTTCGCCCGGTTGGCGCTTTCGGCCTGTGCCTTCTGGTCGAGATAGCGCTCCGCGAGATCGGCGAGCTGATGCGTCTGCGCCTCCAGCTTCTGGCGCGACTGCTTGAGATCGAGAACGGTGGCGATGAGCTCCTTCTCGGACTCGACGAGGCGGTGCTCGTGGCGCTTGAGCGCGGTGATGTCCGTGCCGACCGACACGTAGCCGCCGTCCTTGGTGCGGCGTTCGTTGATCTGCAGCCAGCGGCCGTCCTGCAGGCGCGCCTCGAAGGTGCGTGCGCCCACGTCCTGCTGCTCGCGGCGCAGGAACTGATGCTGCACCTCCGGCGGACGGCCGAGAGCCATCACTTCCGCGTAGGACTTGCCCTGGAGCTGTGCATCGGCCGGCAGCTCATGGAGCTTCTGGAACTTCGAATTGCACAGCACGAGATTGTTGTTGGCATCCCACAGCACGAAGGCCTCGGAGATCGCCTCGATGGCATCGTGCAGGCGGGCATCTGCCTTCGCGGTCTTCTCTTCCAGGCCGCGCTGCTCGGTCACGTCCACGGCGATGCCCACGAGATGGCTGGCTGCATCATCCGGATCGTTCATCAGCTCGGCGCGGGCGCGCAGCCACACCCAGTCGCCCGAGATGCTGCGGATGCGGAACTCGTAGTCGACGAGCGAGGTGCTGGCGGAGGCGAGCTGCTCGGCAAGGGTGAAGAGATCCTGATCCTCGGGGTGGATCATCGTGTTCACTTCGCCGAAGGAGAGGAACTCGTCCTGACGCTCGTAGCCCAGAAGTTCGTACATCGAGTCGGACCAGTAGATGCGGCCGCGGCCGATATCCCAGTCCCACAAGCCGCAGCGTCCGCGGTTGAGCGCGGAATCGATCCTGTCGCGCACCTTCTCGCACACCTCGTCGGCGGCGCGGGCGCGGTTCGCCTGCATCACATAGGCGACGCCGATGCCGAGCAGAACCATGATCGTGGCGCCGAGCAGCGAGACATGGCCGATGGTGCGCGTCCACCACCCAGACAGAATGTGCGGCATCGGCTGCACGAGGGCGATCTGTCCGGAGGAGGCGTGAAGCGCCCGGACGGTCGCCATGCCTTCGGTGCCGCCAGGAAGCTTGATCGTCATGACGCCGGCGCGGTCGGCGAACAGCATCAGGGGCTGCGCCTCGCCCAGGATGTCCGTGAGCTTGGTCGGAGCCTCCTCCATGGGCGGGTAGACCGCCAGGACTGCGCCGGCCTGATCGACCAGCATGAGGGAGCGGTTCTGCGTCAGGGCGCTCGGCGGCATGTCCTTCGCCAGGCGCTCGAGCTGCGTCACGGCCTGCGTGCGGTCGGCGGGCGCACGGGCGGCGCCGAGCTTCGCAGCCGAGAGCGAAGCGATGATGTCGATGTCGTTGATGGCGTCGAAAAGCGTGTCCTTGCGGCCGTCGCGGATCTGAATCCAGGCGCTGCCCGCAAGTGTGACGAGAAACAGGACCAGGAGAACCGGAACCGCAAGTCTCAGCAGAGGCTCATATTGCTCGAGCCGCCGATATGCCGGGTTCGCGTCTGATCGCGTTACCCCTAGAATCGTACCCGCGCGTGCGGGTACGCATGCGGTCACCGCCCCCGCCATGCGATGCTTCCTCCGGAACCGTTTTCGTCCTGCATCGGAGGACGTGCCGCATCTCTCCGAATCACTATCAATAGAATCTTGAGCGGGTGATTTGTCTAGTTAGTAGAACCCGAAGGTTAATAAAAAATTTCCCATTCCGCGTTCCCTTGGGGAAATCTAGGACAACCCGATAACCTATTAAAATATCTAGGTTATTTCGACTGCCCATCTTCGAGGGAACGGCTCACGATATCCCCTACATCGCGGGAAAGATTGGGCTTTTGCGCGATCGAACGCAGGGCCTGTTCCGCGTGTGATCGACGGGCGTTTTTCATCGTGCGCCACGTGCTGAAGGCGGTCAGAAGGCGGGCCGCAAGCTGTGGGTTCAGTTCGTCCGCTCGCAGGACGATCGAGGCCAGGAAGCGGTAGCCTGCTCCGTCGGCCCGATTGAATTGAACCTGATTCAGCATGGCGAAGCTGCCGATGAGCGAGCGCACGCGGTTGGGGTTGGCAATGGAGAAGGCCGGATGCTGCATCAAACCCTTGACCCGCTCCAGGGTGCCGTCCTCCGGGATCGCGGCCTGCAGCGTGAACCATTTGTCGAGCACGAGTGGCTCGTTGCGATAGCGGTCCCCGAACCGGGCGATGGCCTCTTCGCGTACCTCTCCGGGCAAGGTCGTAAGAACGCTCAGCGCTGCGAGGCGATCGGTCATGTTGCTCGCGGATTCAAGCTGTCGCACGGCGAGCGCTTCGCCCATGGAAGGATCGGATGCAGCGAGAAGGTCGAGGGATGCATTGCGCAGGGCCCGCCGCCCTGCGCTTGCCGCATCCGGGCTGTAGGGGCCGGAATCGGTCAGCGACTCGTAGAGGCGCCGCAGATGCTTGGCGCAGCCTTGACCAATGCGACGCCGCATCTCCGAGCGTGCGCGATGGATGGCGTCAGGGTCCACATCCTGCCCGATCTCCTGCGCGACATCCGCTTCGCTGGGAAGGGTGACGACAAGCGCCGCGAAGGCAGGATCGTCCAGGGCGTCCCGGTTCATGAAGGAACAGAGAGCAGCCGAGAAGGCATCCACCTCTTCCTCCTCAACCTGTGCGCCCGTCGAGAGGGAGGTCAGCAGGCGCATGGCGACGGTCTGCGCGGCCTGCCAGCGATTGAACGAGTCCGTGTCGTGCCGGAGGAGAACCAGCAATTCCTCGTTCGGCAGATCGAGCGACAGCTTCACCGGGGCGGAGAATCCCCTGAACAGCGACGGAACGGGCAGGGACGTCACGCCCGTGAAGGTAATGGTGTCCTCAGACTTGTCGAACAGGAACACGCCTCGCTGGTCGACCCGTTCGCAACGCGCGCTCAGCGCCGATCCGTCATGCGCGACCAGACCGAGGGCGACCGGGATCGCCATGGCTTCCTTTCTCGCCTGGCCAGGCGTCGGAGGAGTGCTCTGTGCAAGATCGAGGCGGTAGGTCCTTGCGTCGGGGTCGTAATGCCCCTTCACCTTGACCCGCGGCGTACCGGACTGCTCGTACCAGTGGGCGAACTGAGACAGGTCCCGGCCCGTCACATCGGCGAAGGCGCTCAGGAAGTCCTCGACCGTAGCGGCGGTGCCGTCACAGCGCTCGAAATAGAGATCCATGCCGCGCCGGAAATCGGCGTCGCCGATGATCGTCTTGAGCATGCGGACGATCTCCGCACCTTTTTCGTAGACGGTGGCGGTATAGAAATTGTTGATCTCGCGATACTGGGTGGGCCGCACCGGATGGGCGAGGGGACCCGAATCCTCCAGGAACTGCCGCGCCCTCAGGGTCTTCACTTCGGCGATGCGATGCACGGGGCGCGACCGCTCGTCCGACGAGAACTCCTGGTCGCGGAACACCGTCAGGCCCTCCTTCAGGCAGAGCTGGAACCAGTCGCGGCAGGTCACGCGGTTGCCGGTCCAGTTGTGGAAGTACTCGTGGGCGATGATCGCTTCGATATGGGCGTAGTCGGTATCCGTTGCGGTCTCAGGGCTGGCCAGAACGTATTTGTCGTTGAAGATGTTGAGGCCCTTGTTCTCCATCGCGCCCATGTTGAAGTCGGACACGGCGACGATGTTGAACACGTCGAGGTCGTATTCGCGGCCGAAAACCTTCTCGTCCCAGCGCATGGAGCGTTCGAGCGCATCGAGAGCGTAATCGGCCCGATCTTCCTTGCCGGGCTCCACGTAGATCGCCAGTTCCACCTCGCGCCCGCTCATGGTGGTGAAGGTCTTGGAGACCCGGCCGAGGCGCCCGCCCACCAGGGCAAAGAGATAGGACGGCTTCGGGTGCGGATCGTGCCAGACCGCGTAATGCCTGTCGGAACCGTCGATGGACCCGCTTTCGACCGGATTGCCGTTGCCTAAGAGAACTGGAACGTCCTCACGGTCGGCCTCGATGCGGGTGGTATAGACGCTGAGAACGTCAGGCCGGTCGAGGAAATAGGTGATGCGCCGGAAGCCTTCGGCCTCGCATTGCGTGCAATAATTGCCGCTCGACCGATAAAGGCCCATGAGCTTGGTGTTGGCGGTCGGGTTGAGCTCGGTCTCGATGGTCAGGGTAAACGGCTGGCGGGGGGCCTGTGCGATCGTGAGCGCGTGCGGAGAGGCCTCGAACTCCTCAGCCGTCAGGGGGCGCCCGTTCAACGACACGGCCTTCAGGTTCAGCTCATCGCCATCGAGGACGAGGGGCGCTCCCGAGCGGCCCTCCGGATTGGGCCTCATGGCGAGGGTGGCCCTGACCCGAGTCTCCGTCGGGTGCAGCTTGACGTCGAGTTCGACACGATCGATCAGGAAGTCGCTGGGCCGGTAGTCCTCGAGACGAACGATCTGGTTTGTGTCGGTGCGCATCAGATACTCATTTGAAACTGAGTTACGTGGAGAGCTAGGGCCGCGGGGGAGGACCACAAGTCTGCTTGGAGCAGCATTCATTAAAAGTCACCTGATCTTGAGCAAATCCAAGGCATTTTCCGCGCAAGAAGAAGGTACCCCTTGATCTCCTCGGCAAATACGCCATCACCTATGGCCGACCCACAGGGAAACGGATCATGGAATATCTGCACACGATGGTTCGCGTTGCGAACCTCGAAGAATCTCTCGATTTCTTCTGCAACAAGTTCGGGCTGGTCGAGGTCCGCCGGACGGATAACGAGAAGGGGCGCTTTACCCTCGTCTTCCTGGCGGCTCCCGGCGATGTCGAGAGGGCAAAGGATTCAAAGGCGCCGCTCCTGGAGCTCACCCACAACTGGGACGAGAACGAATATGCCGGAGGCCGCAATTTCGGCCATCTCGCCTACCGGGTCGACGACATCTACGAGATCTGCCGCAGGCTGATGGACGCGGGCGTGACCATCAACCGTCCGCCCCGCGACGGCTACATGGCGTTCGTCAAGAGCCCCGACAACATCTCCATCGAGCTGCTCCAGCGCGGCGAGCCCAAGCCGGTGCAGGAGCCCTGGGCGTCCATGCCCAATACCGGCACCTGGTGAGCATCGTTTTTTGCGCTGAAACGAATGCGCGAACAAAATGAAAGGGCGCGGTATCTTGAACCGCGCCCTTTTCCTTGCGGTGAGCGGCAGGAGGGTCCCTGCCGCTTCCTTGGTTTGATATCCGACGACTGTGAACTGATACGCGGTCAAGTAGGTGCCGGCCGACAGCTTGGCAAACTGAACGGCCGCCTGCGAGCCCGAACCATCCGCGTCGTAAGACAGCGCGCCCGTATTCTGGTCGTAGACGATGCGCTGATCCGCCGTTGTGGCCGCTGCGCCTACCGTGAACAGGTAGCTCGACATGAACCCCATCGGCAGCCCTGAGAAGATCTCATGCTTGAGCAGGATTTTGTCCCCTTCGGCCGCTGACAAATCCTTGATCTGGTCGACGTTGCCGGCAGCGTTCAGGGCGGTGGTGAAGAAGAACCGATCGGCACCCGCGCCGCCTCACAGCTCGTCGTTGCCGGCGCCACCCAGGAGCGTGTCGGCACCCTCCTGACCGCCGCCGATGTCGTCGCCGTTGCCGCCGTCCACGTAATCGTTGTCCTCCTAGCCCTCCAGCATTTCCATCTATTGCAAAAGATTAAACGCCGTTCTTATCTCCTACTCTGCTTAATTCCGATGGAGATTGCACATTCGGCTTCACGGCCCCGACGGCGTCACCGAATGATATTGCTATGTTATCTCATATCGATATCAAGCCTAGGTTGCTGAGAGACGGAACTCTTCCTCAGGAATTGCAGGAAACTCTACCTACCCCTTCCCTCGAGCCACGCTTTTTCAGCCGGCTCCGGCTCCGGACAAGCACCTATTGCGAAATCCTGCCGCTCGGTCATTCTATACGGCTGATCATCGAACCGGGACGAACCCGGCGGAGGACGGTTTTGAGGCGTGCAGCAATCCGCTTCTGGCGGAACGGACAGGCAGTCGAGGTTTCAGGTTTTCACCCGCGCACCACGCTTCTGGATTACTTGAGGCTTCAGGAGCGTCGTGTCGGCACCAAGGAGGGGTGCGCGGAGGGCGATTGCGGCGCCTGCACCGTGGCGCTGGGCCGGTTGAGGGGCGGGCGCGTGCATTACGAGCCCATCAATGCCTGCATCCTGCTGCTCGGCCAGATCGACGGGGCGGAGCTCGTCACCGTCGAGGATCTGTCCGCGAGCGGGGAATTGCACCCGGTCCAATCCGCCATGGTGGCGCAGCACGGGTCGCAATGCGGCTTCTGCACCCCCGGCATCGTGATGAGCCTCTTCACCGTCTATCATGAAGGCGAGCGGCCCCTGAGCCGCGAGACCGTCAACGATGCGCTTGCGGGCAATCTCTGCCGCTGCACCGGCTATCGCCCGATCGTCGATGCCGCCCTTCAGGCCTGCCATCAACAGCCGAACGATGTGTTCGCCGCATGCAGCGATCAGACCGCGCAGGGGCTCATGGGCCTTGCCGACGGCCGCGACGTCTTCATCGGGAGCGACACCCGCTTCTTCGCCGCGCCCGCGAGCGAAGCTTCGCTCGCAGCGCTCTACGCACAGCACCCGGATGCGACGCTGGTCGCCGGCTGCACCGATGTGGGGCTGTGGATCACCAAGGCCATGATGGAGATCGACAAGGTCATCTGGCTTGGGCGCGTGGCAGGGCTGGATGCCATCGAAGAAGCCTCCGATGTCCTCGGCATCGGCGCGACCGTGACTCACACGGAAATCCATCCGTCGCTGGCGCGGATCGATCCCGATCTCGGCGAGATCATGCGCCGGTTCGGTTCGGTGCAGGTGCGCGCCTCGGGCACCGTGGGCGGCAGCATCGCCAACGGCTCGCCCATCGGCGATCTCGCGCCGGTCTTCATCGCGCTCGGCGCGGAGCTGGAGCTGCGGCAGCGCGAGACGATCCGCACCCTGCCGCTCGAAAACTTCTTCATCGCCTATCGCCAGCAGGATCGCCTGCCGGGCGAATTCGTGCGCCGGGTGAGGGTGCCGAAGCTGAAAAGCAATGAGACCTTCCGCGCCTACAAGATCTCGAAGCGCTTCGACGAAGATATCTCGGCGGCCCTCGGCGCCTTCAAGCTCACCCTCGACGGGCGGCGCATCGCGGACGCTCGCGTGGCGTTCGGGGGCATGGCGGGAACGCCTAAGCGCGCCATCGAGACGGAACGGGCGCTGATCGGCCTGTCGCTGGATGAGCCTTCGTCATGGGGCGAGGCCATGGCGGCCATCGCGCGCGATTACCAGCCTCTCGACGATCACCGGGCGTCCTCCGTCTATCGCTCGACGGTGGCGCGCAATCTCGTGTTCAAGGCCTTGAGCGAAACAGCGTCGGGCGAGACGCGGGCCACCCGGATCGTCGGCCGGCGCGAAGCGCTTCAAGCGGCGGAGTAAGGCCATGAACGCACCCGCCAAACCGACGATGGATGCGGAAGCCCTCCGTCATGTCCGCCAGCCCCTGCCGCACGATTCCGGCGTCAAGCACGTTCAGGGTTCCGCGCAATACATCGACGATTTCCGCGAGCCCGAGGGCACGCTGCACATCGCCATCGGCCAATCGCCCAAGGCCCGCGGACGACTGGTCTCCCTCGACGTATCGGCGGTACGCGCCGTGCCGGGCGTCGTGGCGGTGCTCACCACCGCCGACATCCCCGGCAAGAACGACGTGTCGCCCGCCTTCGGCGACGATCCGCTCTTCGTCGGCACCGACATCAGCTTTCTGGGCCAAGCCCTCTTCGCCGTCGTCGCGACGGACCGCGACGTGGCGCGCCGCGCCGTCAAGAAGGCCGTGATGGAGATCGAAGCCGAGACGCCCAGCATCACGGTCGAGGATGCGCTGGAACGGGGCGAGACCGTGCTGCCGGACTATGCCTATGGCCGCGGCGATCCGAATGCGGCGGTCGCGCAGGCGCCGAAGAAATTGGAAGGCCGGTTCCGCGTCGGCGGGCAGGAGCACTTCTATCTGGAAGGCCAGATCGCCCTGGCGATCCCGGGCGAGGACGGCGACATCCATGTCTATTCCTCGACCCAGCATCCCACGGAGGTGCAGCATGTGGTCGCCCGCGTGCTCGACATTCCCGATGCCTACGTGACCTGCGAGACGCGCCGCATGGGCGGCGGCTTCGGCGGCAAGGAAAGCCAGGCGACGCAATGGGCCGTCACCGCAGCCCTCGCGGCGCGCGTAACGGGGAGGCCATGCAAGCTGCGCCTCGACCGGGACGACGATTTCATCCTCACCGGCAAGCGCCACGATTTCCGCTGCGACTGGAGCGTGGGCTTCGACGAAGAAGGTCGCGTCCAGGGCTACGCGGTCGATCTCCTGGCCCGGTGCGGCTACTCGGCGGATCTCTCCAGCGGCGTCGTCGACCGGGCGATGTTCCATGCGGACAACGCCTATTGGCTGCCGGCCGTCCATGTCGCCTCGAAGCGGCTGAAGACCAACACGGTCTCGAACACCGCCTTCCGCGGCTTCGGCGGCCCGCAAGGCATGCTCGCCATCGAGCACGTGATGGACCAGATCGCCTGGGCGACGGGCCGCGATCCGCTCGATGTACGCTACGCCAATTTCTACCGACCCGGCGAAAACATCACGCCCTACGGCATGGAGGTCGAGGAGACGGAGACGCTCCTCAACCTCGTGCGAACGCTGGAGCAGACCTCAAACTATCGCGTGCGCCGCGAGGAGATCACGGCCTTCAACGCCTCCTCGCCGATCATGAAGCGTGGGCTGGCGCTCACGCCCGTGAAATTCGGCATCAGCTTCACCCTCACTCATATGAACCAGGCGGGTGCCCTGGTGCATGTGTACCAGGACGGTTCCGTGCATCTGAACCATGGCGGCACCGAGATGGGGCAGGGGCTCTACATCAAGGTTGCGCAGGTGGTGGCTGAGGAATTCGGCATCGCCATGGAGCGGGTGCGCATCACCGCGACGACCACCGCGAAGGTGCCGAACACCTCGCCGACGGCGGCGTCGTCCGGCTCGGATCTCAACGGCATGGCGGCGCGCATCGCGGCGGGTGCTATCAAGACACGCATGATCGCTTATGCGGCCGAGGCCTATGGCGTTCCGGAAGAGCAGATCGCGTTCCGCGACGACCGGGTCTTCATCGGCAACCAGAGCCTGTCCTTCGATGAGCTGGCGAAGAAATGCATCGCGGCCCGCGTGCAGCTCTCGGAGGCGGGATATTACAAGACGCCGAAGATCACCTGGAACCGCGAGCAGGGCATGGGGCGGCCCTTCTTCTATTTCGCCTATGGGGCGGCCTGCTCGGAAGTGATCGTCGACACGCTCACCGGCGAAAACCGCCTGCTGCGTACGGACATCCTCCACGATGTGGGCCGCTCGCTCAATTCGGCCATCGACATCGGCCAGATCGAGGGTGGATTCGTGCAGGGCATGGGCTGGCTGACGACCGAGGAACTGGTGTTCGGAAAGGAAGGGCATCTGCTCACCCACGCTCCCTCCACCTACAAGATCCCGGTCGCCTCCGACGTACCTGCCGACTTCAACGTGGCACTCTATCCCAACGAGAACCGGGAAGAGACGATCTATCGCTCCAAGGCCGTGGGCGAGCCGCCGATCATGCTGGCGAACAGCGTGTTCTGCGCCCTCGCCGATGCGATCCACGCGCTCGATCCGTCGAAGCCCGTGCCGCTCAACGCACCGGCAACGCCGGAGGCGATCCTGCGCGCCTGCGAGGCGCTTCACGGGAGGCCGATGGGGTGAGCGTCTGGCGCCAGGTCACCGATTTCGTGACGCGGCACGGAGCCGCCGCCCTGATCACCGTGCATGACGTGAAAGGCTCCGCACCCCGGGAGGCCGGCGCGCGCATGGTCGTGCGGCCCGATGGGGCTTTCCACGGCACCATCGGCGGCGGTCAGCTCGAATTCCGCATGCTCGACATCGCCCGCGAGATGCTGCGGGCAGGGCGCGGACCGGCGCGGATCGTCGATCAGGCGCTCGGGCCCGATCTCGGCCAATGCTGCGGCGGCCGGGTCAAGATCCTGATCGAGATCTTCGACGAACGGGATCTCGAAGATCTCGGGCCACTCGTGGAGGCTGAAGCCGAAGGCGGGTTGTTCGAGGTCGAGTGCCGGATGGAGGAGGGGCGTGTGAAGCGTGACTTCTCCTCTGCCGTGGGTGACGACCGTTGGACCGGCTGGCGTGAGATCCATGGCGAGGCCCGCACGCCGGTTCTCATCTTCGGCGCCGGCCATGTGGGCCGCGCGCTGGTCTTGTCGCTCGCGCCTCTGCCCTTCGCCGTGCGCTGGCTCGACGACCGGGACGATGCTTTCCCCGCCCATCTTCCGGCGAACGCGAAGGCGGTCCGCATGCGGGATCCGGAGGCCGAACTTGCGGAGGCCAGGCCGGGCTCCCTCATTCTGGTCATGACTCACGACCATCCCCTCGACATGGCGATCACCGCGGCGGCCCTGAAGCGGGGTTTCCCCTATGTGGGCCTCATCGGCAGCGCCACGAAGCGGGCGCGCTTCGAGAAGCGGTTTCGCGAGTTGGGACTGACGGAGGAGACAATCCGCTCGCTCGTCTGCCCCATCGGGCTGCCCGGGATCGCGAACAAGGACCCGGCGGTCATCGCCGCGTCCGTAACGGCGCAGCTGTTGCAGGTTCGAGAGAAAATCAGGTAGTCCCACTTCCTCCCCGTCATCACCGGGCTTGTCCCGGTGATCCCGATTGTTTAGAGCGCGGCGCCTCACAGAGTCAGGATGGCCGGCACAAGGCCGGTGATGATGGGAGAGTATCACACCCCAACGGCCCGAAGACCGGGAATGACAGCGTGGAAATCTCTCGCCTCCCGCCGCCTCAAACGATACATAAGTCCCCATGAGCACCATGAAGACCGACGATCAGCGCCATCTGGCGCGCGCCATCGAATTGTCCCGCGAGCATATGGACAAGGGAGCCGGAGGCCCGTTCGGCGCCGTGATCGTGCGCGACGGCGAGGTCCTGGCCGAGGGCTGGAACCAGGTGACCTCCGCCAACGACCCGACGGCCCATGCCGAGGTCACGGCGATCCGCCGCGCCTGCGAGGCGCTCGGGGATTACTCCCTGGAGGGCGCTACGCTCTATACGAGCTGCGAGCCGTGCCCCATGTGCCTCGCCTCGGCCTATTGGGCGCGGGTGAGCCGGATCGTCTTTGCCAATACCCGCCAGGACGCCGCCGATATCGGCTTCGACGACAGCCTGATCTATGACGAGATCCCCAAGCCCATCTCCGAGCGCATCCTGCCCATGGATCACCTGCCGAGCCTGGAGGCCCGGGCCGTGTTCGACGCCTGGGCGGACAAGGACGACAAGATCAGCTATTAATCCGATGCTCGTCTCCTTCGGGAGCATCGTGCGGAAAATTGGATCCCGCTTTCCGCGCGGTGCGCTAGTCTGGGATCCGCCGGACGCTCTCCTATCTAAGCCTCATCCGACATTCATCGAGACAGCCCATGCCCCGTGTCACCACCATCGTCCGCAGACCCGCCGTGAAGGCGGACCGCGTCGTCGCCACGATCACCCTCGCCTACGAGGCCCGCAGCCGCCGTCAGGGAACGCTGAGAGCCGAGGGCGGGACCGACATCCTGCTCGACCTCGACATGGAAACCACCATCAACGACGGTGACGCCCTGCGGCTCGAGGACGGCCAGCTCGTCCAGGTCATGGCCGCGCCCGAGCCTCTGCTGGAGGTGAAGGCCGAGAATCCCTTGCGCCTCACGCGCCTCGCCTGGCACCTCGGCAGCCAGCACGGCCTGGTGGAGGTCACGAACGACGCCCTTTACGTCGAGAACAACCCGGCTGTCGCCGAACTCGTGCGCGGGCAGGGCTGCACCGCGACACCCGTCGAGCGCCCCTTCAAGCCGGAGCGCAGCGTCCATGTCTGCGATCACGACCACGGGCATCACCACCATCATCACGGTCACGGCCATAGCCACAGCGAGAGCCATAGCCACAGCCACGCCCATTCTCATACCCATGAGCATCATGACCATGGGCACGATCATGGGCATGACCATAAGCACGGCCACGACCATCATGACCACGGTCATGAGCATCATCACGAACACGGCTCCGGATGCGGCTGCGGTCACCATCACGGGCACAAGCACGATCACTGATCGGCTCTAAGCTCTGCGACCATGTCCAAGACCACCCGCGCGACCTTAGCCCTGCAGCAAGCCGGAATCTCCTTCTCGGTTCATGCTTATGAGTACGACCCGAATGCGGAGCGCATCGGCCTGCAGGCGGCCGCGGCCATGGGGGCCGATCCGTCGAGCGTGCTGAAGACCCTGATGGTGCTGGTGGACAACAGGCCGGCCTGCGTGATCCTGCCCTCGGATCAGGAAGTGAACCTGAAGAAGCTGGCCTTGGCCCTGGGTGGCAAAGCGGCCCAGATGATGAAGCCCGCGGACGCCGAGCGCATCACCGGCTACCATGTCGGCGGCATCAGCCCCTTCGGCCAGAAGAAGCGCGTCCCGACGGTCCTGGAGCAGTCGGCCTTCGAGCACACGCAAGTGTTCATGAATGGCGGCCAGAGAGGCCTGCAGGTGAAGCTCGACCCTCGCGCGGCGGCGTCCGTGCTGGATGCGAAGGTGGCGGGGGTGGTTTGAGAATCCTCAACGCCGCCTCGGCCGCCCGTGTGCTGGCCATCCCGATCCTGTGAGGCGTGGCGCTTCAATCCATCGGGATCACCGGGTCAAGCCCGGTGATGACGGGGAGGAGGTGGGCGAGGGAGTTTGCAGCTTCTCCGGCGTTCCATCACCCTGTCACACCCTCTGTCGTCATGGCCGGCCTTGTGCCGGCCATCTCGATGCTGCTAAGCGCGGCGCCTTAACGGATCGGGATCACCGGCACGAGGCCGATGAGGACCAAGGCAAAGCCACGTCTCTCCATGTCGCGGCAGGCTCACGCCTATTTGCCTTGCGGCCGTCATCCCCATATGAGAGGGCCTTCTCCCGAGCCCTGACCGATCATTTTGCCGAGCATGACCCAAAAGTTTTTCACCGTTGCCCCGATGATGGACTGGACCGACCGGCATTGCCGGGCGTTCCATCGCGTCCTGTCGCGCCGGGCGCGGCTCTATACGGAGATGGTCACCACGGGGGCGGTTGTTCATGGTCCGCGGGAGCGGCTGCTGGGCTTCAGCGAGCCTGAGCATCCGGTGGCGGTGCAGCTCGGAGGGTCGGATCCGGCGGATCTGGCTCAATCCGCCAGGATCTGCGCCGATTTCGGCTATGACGAGATCAACCTCAATGTCGGCTGCCCCTCCGACCGGGTGCAGAACGGCCGCTTCGGCGCGTGCCTCATGCAGGAGCCCGGGCTCGTGGGGGAGTGCGTGGCGGCCATGAAGGCCGCCGCCTCCCTGCCGGTGACGGTGAAGTGCCGGATCGGCGTCGACGACCAGGATACGGAAGAGGCCTTGAACCGCCTGACCGATTGCGTGGTGGCGGCCGGCTGCGACGAGCTGACGGTGCATGCCCGGAAGGCTTGGCTGCAGGGCCTGTCGCCGAAGGAAAACCGGGACATCCCGCCGCTCGACTATCTACGCGTCTACCGCCTCAAGGCGGCCCGCCCCGATCTGCCCATCGCCATCAACGGCGGCATCAAGTCCTGGGCCGAGATCCACGAGCACCTGAAGCATGTGGACGGCGTCATGCTGGGCCGCATCGCCTATCATGAGCCGGAGATCCTGCTCGGCGTCGACCGCGAGCTCCATGGCGAGGAACCGCCGGTGGCCGACGGCTTCGAGGCGGTGGAGGCCTATGAGCCTTATATCGCGGAACAGCTGGAAAAGGGCGAGCGGCTTCACACCATCACCCGCCACATGCTGGGGCTCTTTACCGGGCGTTCGGGCGCGCGGGCCTACCGCCGCCACCTGGCGACGGAAGCGGTCAAACCGGGAGCGAACCTCGACACGCTTCGCGACGCGGTGGCGCATGTCTCCCGAGCCGCGGACCGCCTGGTCCCGGCCAATGCAGCGGCGGACGCGGCCTGATCGCTCGGGCAAGCCCGTATCGTCATCCGGGCGAGGCGCGACTGCGAGCCCGGACAGTGCCGTGAGAGCATCGCGCGGGCAAACTTGAGGCCCGCGGTCGGGGAGCCGGACCCGCTCATGGGCGATGCTCTGCCTGCTTGCGTCAGGTGGCCGAGAAGGCCGATCCGACGCCGCAGCCTGGACTCGGTGTTGGCAAGAGCGTGATTCCCTAGAGGCACAGACAATAAACAACTGATACTTATGAGATATCAGCGATTATTCTCGATTATTGTAATAACATAACATAAATGATTCTAAGCATTCTGCCTCTTACCTAGAGTTGGGTGGACGGCAAAACTCAACATACGGTATATGCGCGCGCCGGTTTAATATTTAGCGTAAGTTGTATTCACGAACTCAAGATTGCAAAATGATATTGCATTCGTTTTAGTGCTTTACAAAAACGTTATCACATTTATTCTCCCTTACGAGAGTTGTAATGGCTCTGGAGATGGTCTCTAGGGAAGCTCTCGTAAAGTAATGACAAAGGGGAATATTATGCTGGTGCACATTTATCCTGCGTCTGTCTATCCCGCCGCTCGCTACCCGGAACAGCTCCCCCGTTGAGTTGAGTTGAAGATGATCATCTTGCGGGATGATCAGGCTCCAGTCATCGAATGGTGACTATACGGAGCGAGGAGCCTCTCTCGTGCGAGAGAGGCTCATTCTTTTCATAAGATCTTCTTCCATAGTTTCTGTTTTACCTGCGGATACTCCCGCAATTGCTGTGACATGCAAGTCCGCCATGGAAGTACCATTATAAATCCTAAGAATTACAGCGAAGGGAAAGAACATGTTCAACTGGTCTTATGTTTCGGCTCTGATGATCGCGATCGGACTTTCAGTGACGACGGATGCAAGCGCACTCGAGGCGGCGAACGGCCTGAGCGTGAACGGCCTAAGCGTGAACGGCTTGAGTGTGAACGGCCTGAGCGTGAATGGCTTGAGTGTGAATGGTCTCAGCGTGAACGGCATAGAAAAGTCTGCCGGGTTGAGCTTGAAGGCGCTTGCCTTGCCGGATGGGCAGGTCCTGCTGATCAAGTGATTCAGAAATGAAGCACAGAGCCTCCTCAACAGGTGAGGAGGCTTATTCCTTCTCTCGGATCTTCTTCAAAGATCGTGGATGCGGCCCGCTGACATTCGCGGAGGCGACTGTCGGAAAGCCCTTTTCCGAAGAGGTGATGTGCCATTTCGCACCTAATGATACTTAATAACATGAAGCGTCTTTACTGAAACATTATTCGCCCTACCATTGTGGCGGCGGCAATGGCCCAGCTTCGACATGGGCACCGCCGATCATGGGAGGCCATCATGAAGATCCGCTCTCTATCAGCCGCCCTTGCCTTAGGGCTCGGGCTCACGGCAACCGTCGAGGCTCAGGCCTGGTTCGCCGAGATCGACGACGAAAGGCCACCGCCGAATGGCGCCAACGGCCTGAGTGCAAATGGCATGACGATCAATGGGTTCGCACGACGGGAGGGCGCTGGCACGGTGCAGATCAGAACCATTGTCCTAAAGGACGGCAATCGCGTCCATCTCAAGTAAGCCCGTCGACGAGGAGCGGCTCCCCGGTCGCCAGGGGAGCCGTCGATACATGCGCAAATTGTTTCTCATCGCTTCTGGTCTGATCCTTGCGCTCGCTCTCGAGCGAGGTCAGCGGGTGCTCGCCCTCGAAGGGCAGATCAGGCTCGAGGAGACCGAGCTCGTCCTGAGGTTGGGGGACGGACGTGTCCTGCGCCGGGACGGCCTCATCGGGCTGAAGTTGATCCTTGGCAGCGGACAGCAGGACGTAGAGGTCCGGATCGACGGTTTCGAGGAGGACAGGACCGTTCTTCGCGCGCCGTTGCCGCTCTATCGCATGTCGGTCCGCCAGGCCGACGGGAGCGTGGGCGATCTCTGCCATGCCGATCCGAGCGGGCGCCGGGCGGCCTTCGCCTTCCCGGACGGGAACGGCGGCTTCAATCTCACCTGCACCAGCGGTGCCGAGGGCAAATGCGTCCTGTTCGGGTATCGTCCCTGGGAGACAAAGGAGGGCGTGCCGATGCGCGACCTCCTCCAGGCCTGCATCCACCTGCTCCGTGCCGATTACGGGGGCGACGACCGCCCGAGCACGAGGAACGGCACCCTGATCAACCTCTACGACCGCTTCGGGATTCAGGATCCCGGGACCGCCGCCGGAATGGAGTTCGAGGCGGCCTGGGGGGCCGAAGGAGCCGTCTGCGTCGCTCATCCGCGCATCTCCGACGCCATCACCCTCGACCAACTGGCCGAGCGTTACCCGCGCTTGAAGGGCCGTCTGGGACCGGAAGCCTGCAGCGAGGGCGCCATGCGGGCGGATCCGCGCGCTCTCATCTTCAACCAATCCGTCGTGACGGCTCCTCTCCGCAAGTGAATGGTCAATCTCATTGGCCGACGTTGCCCGCCGCTTTTAGCATCATTCCGTTGCAACGCATCTGGTCAGGGTCGCGGCGCCCCAGAATGGTCCAGGTGAGGAGATGGGCGTGGTGCTCCACGACCGCATGATCTGTATGTGCAACGAAAACAATAGGGAGCATGCGACCCGCCTAACTATAAGTTGAAGATCATTAATGTCGGCAGCCTCGATTGTTTTTCAGTATGAATCTTCTGCTATCTATAATTGTTTCTACAACTCATAATGTATGTTCCATGTGAAAATTCACACAGTGTCTTGCGGATACCGGCACACATACTTGTCTTCAAGCTTTACTGTAACAATATTCACCTTATTCTCCCTCCTGCGGACAAGCTCCGGCGTCCGCTCATTCACTTTAGAGGAAAAAGTACATGTCTCCTCGTTCATGCGCTGCCATCCTGGTCATTGCCGTCGGACTCTCGACGGTATCTGTTGCGCAGGCGGCTCAGGTCGCGAACGGCCTCACCATCAACGGCAAGGATGCCCAAGGGCACCTTGGTCAGGCCTCGTCCGGCACGATCCGGCTGAAGGCCGTGATCCTGCAGGACGGCTCGACGATCGGGCTCCAGTAACAAGCAAATTAGCCCTCCGCGAAAGCGGAGGGCTCTACGTCCGTGCGTTTCCTTCACACTGCTGTTGCGGCTGTCTTTCATTCATTTCAATTCCCATGTGGCCAGCTTCTGCGTTGCGGACACATGTCGAAACGGACGGCGCAGAATTCGTGATCGGGGTCGATGATGGCCGTATCCTGCGGCGCGAAGCGCTGATCGGCGTCGGACCGATCCTGACCCATCTCGTTCGCGAGGCCCAGGCCCCGCCTCCGCACGAGATCAAGGGCCTGTCTTGGCTCTCAGGATCAGCCTGTTGCCGCGGACCTCGTAAGAGCCCAGCCGCTCGAGAAACGTCATGCCGAGCAGATTGGCATGGAGGACGCCCGACCGGGCGATCAGCGCGCGGACGTTGCGCTCGGTGATCGAGCCGACGGTCAGGCGCTCGATGACGACAGGAGCCGCGAGGGCGCCGCCGTTGGCAGTGGCGACGGGGATGGAATAATCGAGGCTGTCGGGCTTGAAGCCCAGGGCGGTTGCGTTCTCCGCCCGCAGGACCACGGTGCTGGCGCCGGTATCGAAGATGAAGCGGGTCTCGTGGCCGTTGACCTCGCCCTGCACCATGAAGCTGCCGTCGGTCCGGCGCGCGGCCACCACCTCGCCCTCCGGGGTGACGACGGTGCGGCCGACCGCGATGTCGCCGATGGCGCGGTCGATGACGGTCTGCAGCTCGCCCCGGGACGCATAGGTGACGAGCAGGGCGATCAGGATGCCGCCGCTGATGGCGACGGATTGCACGCCATAGGTCCAGTGCCGGGAGAAACCCGCGACGATGGAATCGGCCATGAGCAGGGACAGGCCGCCAAGGCCGAGCAGCCCTGCGGCTTCGAGTGCCGAGAACTCGCCTACGGGATCATCGGCGAAGAGGCCGACCAGGAGGGCGGCCAGCAGAAGAAGGAGACCTGCGCCGCGAATTCCCGGCATCACTCCGCCTTGTCCGGTTGAGGCGCGAAGGGCGACTCGAGGGCGAAGGCCTCGCGCATTCGCTCGGGCAGTTCGGCCATGATCCGCTGGCGCTCCTCCTCCGGGATACGGTACCAGCTGGCGATCTCGTCCCGCGTGCGGCCGCAGCCTTCGCAGAGGCCTGTTTCGGGATCGAGCATACAGACACGGATGCAGGGGCTGGAAACGCGGGTCATCTCATCTTCATGTCGTTATGGTCGGATGGCGGTCAAGAGGCCGATCAGCGCAGCGATTTCCGCCACCTGCTGGGCGGCGCCTGCGATGTCCCCCGTCTGGCCGCCGAGGTGTCGGGATGCGAAGCCGGTGAGCGCAAGGCCCGAGAGCCCCGAGAGCATCAGCATCAGGGCGACGCCCATCGGCGGCAGGCCGGCGAGTGCCCCCAGAACGACCGCGATTCCGCCCGCGATCCCCGCCGCGAGCCAGAACGTCTCCCGCGCCGGCTGTCCGACCGCCTGCGACAGGCCGTCCAGACGGGCCGGGGAGAGAAAGACGAGGGGCACGAGGCCCGCTGTCCGGGATAGGGAGGCGACCATGAGAATCGCCGCCATGACGGCAGCGCCGTCGATGCGGGACGCCAGGGTGGCGAGGGCCCCGATCCTGAGCGCCAGGGACAGAAAAAGGGCCGAGGCGCCGAAGGAGCCGATCCGGCTGTCCCGCATGATCTCCAGACGCTTCTCGCGGGTCGAGCCGCCGAAGCTGTCGGCGGTATCGGCAAGCCCGTCCTCATGAAGGGCGCCGGTTGTCAGCACCATGGCGCTCACCGAGAGAATGGCAGCGAGCCAGGGACCGAGATCGAGCATCAGGCCCAGGCCCAGCACCGCGGCAGGCACGAGACCGATGAGCAGGCCGGCGAGCGGGATCACGCGCACCAGGCGCTGGAAGCTCGGCAGCGCATGGGGGGTCTGCTCGAAAGGCAGGGCCGGCACCGGAAGGCGGGAATAGAAGCGCACGCAATGGGCGAGGTCGACCGCGACCGCCTGCCAGCCACCGCCGGTCCCGGCCTCATCCCGTTCAAATTGCTCCGACATGCTTCACCCCGCGTGCATGGATCGTTATAGGTCACGCCTCTTCGCGTTCTGCAATGCCCCATGGGCCGGAGCCCTCCATGTCTGATGCCGTGTCCTCACCTTTCGACGATATCCGCCGTCTGATCACGACCATGCCCGGTCCGGACGAGGCCGCCGTCGAGGCCGTGCGGCTGCGCGACCGGCAGCTCACAAAGCCGCCCGGCAGCCTGGGCCGCCTGGAACGGATCGCCGAGTGGCTCGCCGCGTGGCAGGCGAAGCCGAATCCGAGCGTCGACCGTCCGCTCGTCTGCGTCTTCGCGGCAAGCCACGGGGTGACGGCCAAGGGCGTGTCGGCCTTTCCGTCCGAGGTGAACCGGCAGATGCTCGAGAACTTCGCCGCGGGCGGGGCCGCCATCAACCAGATCTGCGCGGCCTACGGACTGGGCTTCAAGGTCTTCGATCTTGCCATCGACATGCCGACCGGGGACATCACCGAGGCCGATGCCATGGACGAAAAATCCTGTGTCGCCACCATGGCCTTCGGCATGGAGGCGATAGCCGGCGGCACCGACCTTCTCGCCATCGGCGAGATGGGCATCGGCAATACGACGATTGCCGCCGCCATCTACACTGCGCTCTATGGCGGCTCGGCCGAGCATTGGGTCGGGCGCGGCACAGGAGTCGATGACGAGGGCCTCAAGCGCAAGGTCGCGGCGGTCGAGGCGGCCGTCGCTCATCATGGCGACCATCTGAAGGATCCTCTCGAGGTGCTGCGCCGCCTCGGCGGACGTGAGATCGCCGCCATGGCGGGCGCGATCCTTGCCGCCCGGCTGCAGAGGATTCCGGTGGTGCTCGATGGCTACGTGGCGACGTCCGCTGCGGCCATCCTGCACGCCATCCATCCCTCGACCATCGATCATTGCATCGCCGGTCATCTGAGTGCCGAAGGTGCGCACCAGGACGTGCTGAGCCGTCTCGGCAAGGTTCCGCTTCTGGCGCTCGGCATGCGTCTCGGCGAAGGATCGGGCGCGGCGCTGGCCGTCGGTCTCGTGAAAGCCGCGGCGGCGGTTCATCGGGACATGGCCACCTTCGGGCAGGCGGGAGTCTCCGAGCGCCTGTCGTGAGGCGGTTCGGGCGCCGCTCCCGGTCGAGCGGCATCACTTCGCTCGTGATTGCGCTGGCGCTCGCCGGCGGGGCCGGGCTCGTGCTGAAGCCGAGTGGACGCACGCTGGAGGGCAGGGCCCAGATCACCGACGGGGACACGATCCGCATCGGTGAGGCCCGGATCCGCCTCAAAGGCATCGACGCGCCGGAGATGGGGCAGCGATGCTCCCGCTCCGGCCGTTCCTATGCCTGCGGCGAGACCTCCCGCCGGTTCCTGATCGATCTCGTCTCCGGCGAGAATGTGCGCTGCCGCGCCACCGGCCGCGACCGCTACCAGCGCATTCTCGCCCGCTGCAGCGTGAACGGGCGGGACATCGGCGCCCGCATGGTGGAGGACGGCTGGGCCGTCTCCTACGGACGCGACTACGACCATGAGGAAACCCGTGCCCGCCACCGCTCGGCCGGTCTCTGGGAGGGCGAGTTCGAACGGCCTCAAGACTGGCGCCGGCAGCACGCGCACGGCGGTTGATCTCGACGGAAGGCTCCCTCGATCAATCCGCCGGGAGAAAGGCCGGATTCCAGACGATCTCCCAGACGTGCCCGTCCGGATCCTGGAAATAGCCCGCATAGCCGCCGTAGAACGTGTCCTGCGCCTCCTTGAAGATGGCGGCGCCCGCCCTGCGGGCCCGCTCCATCACCTCATAGACCTCGCCTCTGCTCGAGACGTTGTGGCCGATGGTGAATCCCGTCGGACAGCGCGCCGTCTTCGGCAGGCCCGTGTCATGAGCGATGTCGTCCTGCTCCCAGACCGCCAGCTTCAGCTGCGATTGCAGGTCGAAGAACGCGACGGCGCCATGCTCGAACTCCTTGCCGATGATGCCGTCGGTCGCGAGCCCCAATCCATCGCGATAGAAGGCAACGGCTCTTTCCAGATCGTCCACGCCGAGTGTCAGCACCGAAATACGCGGCTTCATGTGTCCTCCGTTCGACGCCGAGGCCCCTGTGAGGAGCGTATCATCGTCTGCCGGATCCCATAGGGGCCTGCAATCGGAGGAATAGCACGGCCGGGCTGTGCTGAGACGTTTCGCCCGAAGCTTTCTCTCTCAATAAAAACCGTCCCGACCCCATCTGACAGGGATGAATCCCTCTCCGAATTTCGACGAACTCGCTTCGCGATTGAAGGCCTGCCGGATCTGCCGCGATGCGCCGCGCTACGGAACCGCCCTGCCGCATGAGCCGCGTCCGATCATTCAGGGTAGCGCGACGGCACGCCTTTGCATCGCCAGCCAGGCACCCGGAACCCGGGCCCACGCCAGCGGAATCCCGTTCGACGACCGCTCGGGGACCCGGTTGCGCGACTGGCTCGGGATCGACAGGGCCACCTTCTACGACGCCAGCAAGGTCGCCATCGTGCCCATGGGCTCCTGCTTTCCGGGGCAGGATGCCAAGGGCGGAGATCTGGGGCCGCGCCGGGAATGCGCCGAGGCCTGGCGCCGGCCGCTCTTCGAGGCGCTCCCCGATCTCGATCTCGTCCTGCTGATCGGCCAGTACGCCCAGTCGTGGCATCTGGGCGACGATTGTAAGGACGGTCTGACCCAGACCGTCCGGCGCTGGCAGGACATCCTCGAAAACCCGCAGAAGCCGCGCATCCTGCCGCTGCCTCACCCGTCGTGGAGGAATAACGGATGGCTCAAGAAAAACCCCTGGTTCGAGGCCGAGCTGTTGCCCGTGCTGCAAGCTGAAATTCGCGCTCAGCTCCGGCAGGACAAATAATAATGAAATAGAAATCTGGTTAAAGGCTGGATCTAGCCACAGATATTCTAATGTAGAGGCCTAGAAATATTTTGGAACGATAAGTCTTGATGGCCGTTATCAAGATACATTCTAGGTAATTTCATGCCACAAATTGAAGACGACCATATATTTGCAGGGTACAATATGCGTGAGATCCAGGCCAAATGGGATCGCCTGTCCATGTCGGACCTCGCGCAAATCA
This sequence comes from Microvirga sp. 3-52, assembly GCF_018383585.1. GTDB lineage: Bacteria > Pseudomonadota > Alphaproteobacteria > Rhizobiales > Beijerinckiaceae > Microvirga. Next base: position 136,593 of record NZ_JAHAMK010000011.1, on the reverse strand, counting down.
AGACGAAAGCTGAGCTGATCGACCGTGTGCAGGAGCAGTACGGACTGGATCGCGAGGTGGCGGCTCAGGACGTCGAGATCTGGAATTCGGACCGGCAGCTCTGATCGGTTCGACTCGGCGCCGGCCACAGGGGTGAACGTCCACCGTGCATCGCGGCCTGCCGCGCGGACATCATGAAGGAGTGAACCCCATGAGAGCCCACCATTACGCTGTTGGAGATCATGTTCTTTATACGGAGCAGCGTTTTCCTCATCTCGTCCGCAGGCAGCCTTACACGATCGTCGGCTGCCTGGATTCGAGACATTCCGAGCCGCAGTATCAGATACGATCCGCCGCCCGGCCGTGTGACTGCGTGGCCGGCGAAGACGAACTCGGCCGGGACGCTTCGCCGTCGAGCGCCTTCCGGGAAGTTGGTCCGTCAGCCTTTCCTGATGCGAGCGGCATGAACGAGCCTGCCAATCTCGACCTTGTTCCGTGGCCAAGCCTGCCGCGCAGAGCCCAGCACAAGAACGAGCAGGCTCATCCGTTCAGACATTAGCAGCCATGATCAAGCGTAGATCGCTTCTGACGGAGAATGGACGAACATCGCTCATTCTCGCCGCGCTCGCCGTCATTTTCTGCTTCGGCATCTTCTTCATGATCGTTCTCTGATCACCGAAACCGCCCACCGGGCGGCTTTGCACCAAACCTCATCCGAATCTCGAAAGGAATTACTCGTGTCCGATTATCTTTATGCGCGTGGACAGCATGTGACATTCACGGCCAAACGCTTTTTTGGCCCGTGGACAGGAGCTTTCGTCGTCACCAAGCTGCTGCCCTCCGGAGGCGAGGAGCCCCGATACGAAATCAAAGGCATAGGGGAAACCTTCAGTCGGGCAGCGTTGGAGAGCCAGCTGAGCGCCCGCCTGGAGCTTTCTCAACCAGCCGGTCTTTGACGCGACGCCTTGGGAGAGATGCGCCTCGTGGATTGATCGGGGCGGCGGCGAAAGCATCCGTCCTTAGTCTGAACGGGGCTTTTCCGGGTTCTCCGGTTCCAGATCCGTACTATGTTCAAGCTCGACGACAAGGAGCTTGAGGCATGAGCCCGACCACCCTGCGCTGCACCGTCGATGGACCGGTCGCGACGATTACGCTCGCGCGGCCCGAGAGGATGAACGCGTTCAACGCCGCCATGCATGCGGACCTGCGCGATGCATTGGACCAGTGCGAACGGGACGAGTCGGTGCGTGTGGTGGTGCTGACCGGGGAGGGGCGGGCCTTCTCCTCGGGGCAGGACCTGACGGTGGACCTGAAGCGCGACGAGGAGGGCCGCATCGATCTGGGGCCCGCGCTCACCCGCGACTACAACCCCCTGGTGCTCCGGCTCTCCAACTACCCGAAGCCGATCATCGCCGCCCTGAACGGCCCCGCAGTCGGGGCCTCCATGAACATCGCGCTCGCCTGCGACATCATCGTGGCGGCGCGCTCGGCTTATCTGCAGGAGGCCTTTTCCAAGATCGGCCTGATCCCGGATGCCGGCGGCACCTGGATCCTGCCGCGCCTCGTCGGCCCCAAGCAGGCGCTCGCCCTGATGCTGAGCGCCGAGGCCGTTTCGGCCGAGGACGCCCAGCGCATGGGCCTCGTCTACAAGGTATTCGACGACGCATCCTTCGCAGTCGATGTGGCGGCTTTCGCGGGAAGCCTCGCGGCCGGCCCGGGGCTCGCGTACCGCCTCACCAAGCAGGCGGTGGCGCAGAGCCTGGCCAACGACCTGGAAACGCAGCTCGATCTCGAAGCCAGGCTCCAGGCCGAGGCCGGATCGAGCGACGACTTCATGGAGGGCGTCGCGGCGTTCCGCGAGAAGCGCGCTCCCCGGTTCTCGGGACGATAAGGAGAGAACCCGATGCGCCCCACCTACTGGATTCTCGGCCTTGCCACTTTGAGCATCGTGATCGGGCTCTTCATGTCGCGCGATCCGGAACGGGCCGAGCGGCTCAATCAGATGTACCGGGATGCGGCGTTGACGGGCGAGACGCGTCAGATGGTGCTCATGGGCCTCGCCGTCGCCATCGGGGCCTTCATCGTCTATCTGACGATGACCCGGCGGTGACGGTTGCCCTCGTAGCCTCCCTGCACGTTCCCCTTCGACGTCATCACCGAGCTCGTCCCGGTCATGACGGATAGAATAGAGTTTCGAAAGCGCGTCGATTGTCCCGTTTTGTTCACGGACCATTCAACTGCCTTGACCTTTTCTGTTCGTGAAGACCCGCAAGGCGGGTGGAAAGGTGCGTGAACCGTGTCTCGTCTGAAACGTGCTGTCGCTTTTCTCGGCCTTGCCGTTGCGGCCGCCATCGGCCCGGCGTCCATGGCGTCCGCCGAGGATCGTCTCGCGCTCGTGGTCGGGCAGGGCGCCTATGGAGGCCGCGCGCTTCCGACCGCCGTCAACGATGCAGGGCTGATCGCCCAGACCCTGACCAGCACCGGCTTCGAGGTGATTCAGGGCCGCGGTCTCGGCGCCAGCGATCTGCGCAGCCTCGTTCGCGACTTTCTGGACAAGGCTCAGGACCTGGAGCCCGGCTCAACGGTGATGGTCTATCTGGCAGGCCACGGGGTCCAGCTCGAAGGCGAGAACTACCTGCTGCCGATTGATGCCCGCATCGAGCGCGATGTTGACGTGCCGATCGAGGGGTTCCGGCTCTCCGACCTCGTCCGCTCCCTCGAGCGCAGCCCCGCCCAGGTGCGGGTGATCGTCGCCGACATGGCGCGGGATTATCCGCTCGGTCCCGCGGGCGAACCGCTCGCCAAGGGGCTTGCCCTCATGGAACCGCCTGCCGGGTTCCTGATGGCGTTCGCCTCGGCCCCCAACATCGCCGCCGCCGATGGGCCCGGGCCCTATGGCGCCTATGCGACGGCGCTGGCGGAGATGATCCGCCAGCCGGGCATGGCGCTTGACGAGGTCTTTGCCCGCACGCGGCTTCGGACCCACGAGTCGACGAACGGCCAGCAGATTCCGTGGCATTCGGCCAATCTCGGCCAGGCCTCCTTCGCGTTCTTCGAGCATGCGGAAGCGGCCGCCGCACCGCTGGTGCGGGAGGTGCGCCGGATCGAGGAGATGCCGGCCGAGGAGGCCTATGCCATCGCCGTCGAGCGCGACACGATCCAGGATTATCAGGCTTTCCTGCGCCGCCATCCGGATCATCGCCTCGCCCGCCGAGTGACGGCGCTCCTCGCCGCCCGCCGTGAAGCCGTGGTCTGGCGCCGCACGGTCGCGAACAACACGCGGGAGGCCTATTGGACCTATCTGCGCCGCTACCCGAGCGGCCCGCACGCGCCGGACAGCCGGCGCCGTCTCGCGCGCATGTCCGCCCCTTATGCTCCTCCGGCGGCTTTCGAGGAGGTCGTCTACGGGGACCTGCCTCCGCCCTTGCCCGAGGTGGAGCGGGTCGAAGTGGTGGAGGTCGTGACGATCATCCGCGACGTGCCGCCGCCCCGGGCGCCGGCCTATCTTCTTCCGCGATGGGAGGAGGACGAGGAGTTCGTCACGATCATCCGCGAGCCTCCGCCACCGCCGATCATGGCGGGCGTCCTGCCGATCCCGATGGCTATTCCGGTTCCCGGGCGTGCTCGTCCGCCCCGTTCGTTCTACCAGCCCATCGCGCCGGTCACGCCGCGCGGTCCGGTCGCCATTCCGGTGGCGGCCCCGCCGATCTTCGGCGCCCTCATGGGCGACGACCGAGGCCCTCGTCCGCGCCGGGGCCTCCGTCCCGAGCCGCCGGTCGTCCCGCGCCAGCCCGGACTTGCCGCGCCGATCCGGCCGATTCCGGTGTCGGTTGCTCCAAGGACACCGCGCGGGGATCGAGGCGCTCGCCCCGGCGATCCGCCGCAGGTTCGCCCCGGTCGCATTCCCGCGCGCCCGATCCCCCTCGTGAACGTGCCTCAGGAGCGGCCTCGTCCAGGCCGGTCCGACATGGGCGAGTCGGCTGCGCGCCCGGAGGCGCCGCGCGGCCTGCGTCCGGGCGGGCGCGATTCCGAACCCCGGACGCTTCGTCCGGAGGCTCCCGTGCGGGATGCCGCCCGCCCACGGGATCCGCGCCTCGAGGGGAACGAAATCCTCCCGCGGCCGGCCCGGCCCGGGAGACCGCAAATCGAGCGTCCGCGGCCCGGAACGAGCGACCTCAATCGTCCGGATCCGCGCATCAGGCCCGAACGGACCGCCCCCGTGGCCGGTCGTCCGGCGTTCATGCTGCCGCCACCGGAAGAGCGCCATTATCGCGGGGCCGGCGAAAGGCCCCGTCCGCGGATCGAGCGCGAGCGGCCGGCCGCAGGGGAGAGATTCGAGCGTGAGCGTCCGGCCGCGCCCGCCTTTCAGCCGAGGCCGGTCCAGCGCATGGACGCACCTCGGGAGGAACGCGCCTTCCGCGAGCCGCCGCGCCCATCACTTCAGCCTCGCCCCGGCCGTGATTTCGAGAGGCCGCAGATCCGTCCCGGTCCCGGGCCGTCCGGCGGGCGCCAGGGCGGAGGCAACANCGCGAGCCGCCGCGCCCATCACTTCAGCCTCGCCCCGGCCGTGATTTCGAGAGGCCGCAGATCCGTCCCGGTCCCGGGCCGTCCGGCGGGCGCCAGGGCGGAGGCAACACGGAGCGTTGCCGGCCCGGGCGGCCCTGCATGGAACAAGGACGCTGATACGAAAGCGCCGGAACCGCGAGGTCCCGCCGCTTCGGCTTCGAGCTTTAGAACGAGAGCGCGCGAGACTATTTGTCGAGCCGGGCAATTAGGCTCGACGTATCCCAGCGCTTGCCGCCCATCTTCTGCACGTCGGCGTAGAACTGGTCGACCAGGGCCGTGACCGGAAGGCTGGCGCCGTTCTTACGGGCCTCGCCCAGCACGATGGACAGATCCTTGCGCATCCAGTCGACGGCGAAGCCGAAATCGAACTTGCCCTGGTTCATGGTCTTGCCGCGGTTCTCCATCTGCCAGGAGCCGGCCGCGCCCTTGGAGATCACCTCGAGCACCGCCTCGATGTCGAGGCCGGCCTTCTTGCCGAAATGGATGCCTTCGGCGAGGCCCTGCACGAGACCGGCGATGCAGATCTGGTTGATCATCTTGGTCAGCTGGCCGGAGCCCGCGGAGCCCAAGAGGCGGCAGGCGCGGGCAAAGCTCATGATCACCGGCTCGGCCTTCGCGTAAATCTCCGCATCGCCACCGCACATGACCGTCAGAACGCCGTTTTCCGCGCCGGCCTGGCCGCCCGAGACGGGAGCGTCGATGAAGGCGAAGCCCTTTTCCGTGGCGGCGGCGTAGAGCTCGCGCGCCACTTCGGCCGAAGCGGTGGTGTGGTCGACGAAGATGGTGCCTTTGCCCATGCCGTGGAAGGCGCCGTCGGGTCCGAGCGTCACCTGGCGCAGATCGTCGTCGTTGCCGACGCAGGCGAACACGATCTCCTGGCCCTCGGCCGCCTCGCGCGGCGTCTTGGCGGCGCGACCGCCGTTCTCCGACACCCACTGCTCCGCCTTCGCCGCCGTGCGGTTGTACACCGTCACCTCATGACCCTTCGCCTTGAGGTGGCGTGCCATGGGATAGCCCATCACGCCGAGTCCGAGGAATGCAACCTTCGCCATCGTCTGCTCCCTGAATGTTCCGCCGGTTCTAGCGCATCGTGCGGAAAAGTGGACCTGGTTTTTTGCTGATGTGGATTTTTGGTCTGTGCGCCGCACTCGATCTTCAGAATGCTCAAACCCTCCCGCGTCATCACCGACCTTGTGCCGGTGATGACGATTGAGAAAAGCGCATCGCTTCAGACAATCGGGATGGCCGGGACACGCCCGGCCATGACGTGAGAGGGCGTCAAATTTCTCTATTTGATGTCGAAGGAAAAATACTTGGCGCGGATCCGGTCGTAGGTCCCATCGGCCTTTACCTGTGCGATGGCCCAGTTGAACTGCTCGCGAAGGCTCTCGTCCTCCTTGCGCAGGCCGATGCCGTAGGCTTCGCGCTTATAGGCGGGCTCCGCGGGCGCATCGCCGAGGATGTGGCAGCAGGCCCCCTCGCGGCTTTCCAGAAATTTGGAGAGGAGCAGTTCGTCGGCGAAGACGGCATCGACACGCCCGACGAGAAGGTCGAGATTGGCCTCTTCCGGCTTGGCGAAGAGAACGATCTCGGAATCCTTGTAGAAGGTCTTGAGATAGGCTTCGTGATCGGTGCGCTCGATGGTGCCGATCTTCTTTCCGGCCATCGCGGCGGGCGTGGTCTCGCCGGGGGCCGTCTCCTTGGAGCCGATGAAGACCGCCGGGATGCGATAGTAGGGATCGGAGAAGGCAATCCGCTTCTGGCGCCGTTCCGTAATCTCCAGCGACGACATGACCGCATCGTACTCGCCGTTCAGAAGCCCCTTGACGATGCCGTCCCAGGGATGGGGCACCAGCTCGCACGTGGCCTTCATCGCGTCGCAGACGCTCTTGAGAAGCTCGACCTCGAAGCCCTGCAGCTCATTGTTGGCATCGATGAAGTTGAAGGGCGGATAGGCGCCCTCAACGGCGACGCGGATCGTGGGCTTCGGCACGGAAGCGGGATCCTGCGCAAGGCTCCCATGGCTCCCGAGCGCGATCAGCAGGCCCGCAAGGATCGCCGGCCTTCGCGCGAACATCCAAACTCTCATACTCATCGAAAAGCGCTCAGCCCCCTGTCACGCTCATGTGGCGGCTCAGCGCCGGGCGGGCGTGGCGCCGGTCGATGATGAAGTCGTGACCCTTGGGCTTGCGGGCTATGGCATCGACGATGGCCCGTTCGAGAAGCTCGTTGCTCTCGGAGGCGCGCACGGGTGCCCGCAGGTCTGCGGCGTCCTCCTGGCCGAGGCACATGAAGAGCTGGCCGGTGCAGGTGAGGCGCACCCGGTTGCAGCTCTCGCAGAAATTGTGGGTCATCGGCGTGATGAAGCCCAGCCGTCCGCTGGTCTCCTTCACCCGCACATAGCGTGCAGGCCCGCCGGTGCGATCCGCCAGATCCTCTAGCCTGTAGCGCTCAGCCAGGCGGGCACGAACCAAGGACAGGGGCAGAAACTGATCGATGCGCTGCCCGTCGATCTCGCCCAAAGGCATCACTTCGATCAGGGTCAGGTCCATGCCGCGGCCATGCGCCCATTCGAGCAGGGACACGATCTCGTCCTCGTTGACGCCTTTCAGCGCGACGGTGTTGATCTTGACCTTGAGGCCGGCATTCTGCGCGGCATCGAGCCCCTGCAGCACCTTGGTCAGATCGCCCCAGCGGGTGATGCGGCGGAACTTGTCGGCGTCGAGGGTATCGATCGACACGTTGATCCGCTTCACGCCGCAGGCGGCGAGGTCCCTGGCATGGCGGGCGAGCTGCGAGCCGTTGGTGGTGACGGTGAGTTCGTCGAGGGCGCCGGAGTCCAGGTGCCGGGACAGGGAGCCGAACAGGGTCATGATGTCCCGCCGCACCAGGGGCTCGCCGCCCGTGATGCGCAGCTTGCGCACGCCCCGGTCGACGAAGGCCGAGCAGATCCGGTCGAGTTCTTCCAGGGTCAGCAGGTCGCGCTTGGGCAGGAAGGCCATGTCCTCGGACATGCAATAGACGCAGCGGAAATCGCAGCGGTCGGTCACCGACACGCGAAGATAGGTGATCCCCCGGCCAAACGGGTCCAGGAGGGACCGGCCGGTCTCGGAATTCTCGGGATGAGCCGGGAAGGCTCCCATGGTGGAGAAATCCTTGTTCGCGCGAAAGCTTGCCTTCAACTCGATCCTCAAGCACTTAGCACATCGTGCGGAAAAGTGGATCCGGTTTTCCGCACGATGTGCTCATCGAAGAAGGAAGCATCGGATGGATCGAAGAAGTGCGGATCCACTTTCGGGTCCGAGGCTCCAGGGTGACATCGCAGACCTGAAAAGGGGGCGGGGCCTATGACCTCCGAGCGCTGGCCGACGGAACTCCGCCTTGCCAAGGACAGGCGCAGCCTGCGCATCGCCTTCGACGACGGCGCGGCCTTCGACCTGCCGGCCGAATACTTAAGGGTGACGAGCCCTTCGGCCGAGGTCCAGGGTCACAGCCCTGCCGAGCGCAAGACGGTGCCGGGCAAGCGGGAGGTGGAGATCGTCGGCGTGGAGCCGGTCGGCAATTACGCCGTCAAGCTCGTCTTCGACGACATGCACGACAGCGGAATCTATGGCTGGGACTATCTCTACAGGCTCGGGGCCGAGCAGGCGGAGAAGTGGCAGGCCTATCTCGATGAGCTCGCGGCCAAGGGGCTGTCGCGGGACCGGGTGCGGTGAGAAATTCTCTTCTGCCCGTCATCACCGGCCTTGTGCCGGTGATCCCGACTGGAAAGGCTCAGCGCCCCACATGATCGGGATGGCCGGCACAAGGCCGGCCATGACCGGTGAGGCTCTCCCTTACCGAAGAACCACCACCCGCGCGCCCACCCTGGCGCGGTTATAGAGGTCCGTCACATCGTCGTTGGTCATGCGGATGCAGCCCGATGAGACGGCCTCGCCGATGGTCTCCGGCTCGTTCGAGCCGTGGATGCGGTAGATCGTGCTGCCGATGTAGAGGGCGCGGGCGCCGAGCGGATTGTCCGGTCCACCCTTCATGTGGCGGGGCAGGTCGGGGCGGCGCTTGAGCATGGCCGCCGGCGGGCGCCAGTCCGGCCACTCGCGCTTCATGGTGACCGAATGGCTGCCGGCCCAGGTGAAGCCCGGACGGCCCACGCCGACGCCGTACTGAATGGCCTGACCGTTGCCGAGCACGAACCAGAGGCGGCGCTCGCTGGTCGACACGACGATGGTGCCGGGGGCGTAGCGGCCGGTGAAGGTGACGACCTCCCGCGGAACCGGCGCGGCCTGGGCCTTCAGGGCCTCTTCAGCGCTGTAGAGCGGCTGGCGGGTGAGAGGATCGATTGCCGTAAATGCCGCAGCCGGCGTCGCAAGGGCGACGAAGGCGCCGACGAGCCCGGAGAGAGCAACGCGAGTGCGTCCCATTATTGCCTCAGATAAAACATGGTTGATGGCAGGTCCTGCCATTGCTCAACGCAACAGCCCCGCTTCGGATCCAAGCTTTATCAAGGCTCTGCTATAAAATCCTAGTGCAGAAATGCCTCATTTCCGTCACATCGTAAGCAACCGGTTAAAGTCACGGTGCCACAATTCGCGAAACAAAATACTTCACGGGGGCTCCGCTTCTTTGGCTTGACGCCGGGGGTTCTGCGCCTTTAGAAGGCCCTTGTCAGGGCGCGTAGCTCAGCGGGAGAGCATTCGCTTCACACGCGAAGGGTCACAGGTTCAATCCCTGTCGCGCCCACCATTCCTTCCTGACCAGCCAAGCTTCACTTTTCCGTGTGCACGCGATTGCGCGCACGATCCATGCTGCTCGTCAGGCCGCCAGCGGCCTCATGACGGCCTGCACGGCGGCGAACAGATCGTCGAAATGATCGATGACGAGATCGGGGCCCAGCTCATCGACCGGCACGTCGGTATAGCCGAACGGGACCGCGACCACGGGAATGCCGGCATTCTGCGCCGTCACGATATCCGTCCGGGAATCGCCGACCATCACCGCCCGGGCGGGGCTTCCGCCGGCGCGCTCGATGGTCCGGGTCAGGTGGCGTGGATCGGGCTTGAAATAGGGGAACGTGTCACGGCCGCAATTGGCCGCGAAGCGATGGCCGATGCCGAGCTCGTCGAGCAGCTTGACCGAATGCTCCTCGACCTTGTTCGTGCACACGGCCAGGATGAAGCCAGCCTCTTCCAGCCGGTCCAGGGCCGCGGCCACACCGGGATAGAGCTGCGTCCGGACACAGATGTTCTCGCCGTAATGGACCATGAACTGCCGGAACAGCTCGTCGAGACGGGCGGGCGTCAGCTCCTTGCCGGCGGCCTCGAAGCCGCGCTCGATCAGAGCCCGTGCGCCTGCGCCGATCATGTCGCGCGCCTTCGCCACCGGCAGGGAGGCGAGCCCCTCCCGTTCGAGGATCACGTTGAGGGTCCCGACGAGGTCGCCGGCCGTGTCTGCCAGGGTTCCATCGAGGTCGAAGACGGCGATGGGCGAGACGATGTGCGGGGTATCAATGGCCATGAAGGTCGGCTACCTGCTGGAGGCAAGGGAATCAAGCCTTGGGATGATATGGTGCCTATGGTTGATTCGATCTTACCGAATGGAGTGATGAATGCGGCCCCTTGGTTCCGCGGCGTTGATTGTGGCAGTCCTGGCGCTGGGAGGCCTGTCCGGCCCCGCCCTGGCCGCATCCTATGATTTCGTGCCCGCGCCCCAAACCGACCTGAACAGGATTTATAGGATCGATCGGATCACCGGCGAGGTGAGCTCCTGCCAATATGGACTCCAGGAGGGCACGGTCGGGGTGACGCTCTGTTACAGTGCGGGCGAGGGCGCCGGAGCCCAGCCGCCCGGGGAATATGGACTGGTCGCCTCCCGCCACGAGCGGGAAGGGGGGGTGTTCCGGGTCAATTACCGGACCGGCCAGATGAGCATCTGCTACGTTTTCGACGAGCGGGTGGTCTGCACACCCCAGATGACGCCGTCGCCCGCCGCATCGACGGCTGCGCCGACGGCCGCCACACCGAGCGTCAGCTCGGGTACGGGAGCCTCTCCGCAGCGCCCCTGAGGCGCTGACGCACCTGCGGGACCGGAGGGCCATGCCAGCAAAAATGAACCCGGTTTTCCATGCCCAGCGATGCGCCGCATAAGGTATCGATGCTCTAGACGAGGAATTCTGCGGCCGACCGAAGGTGAAACGTTCTTTCTTCCACCCGTCCTGACATGCTAGAGGCGAGCAAAACAGGCTTTCGCAAGCCAGAGCGGACGCATTCTTAGAGGATTTCAGTGAGCGACAATCTCAAGCGCGCAGCAGCCGAGAGGGCTGCCGAGCTCGTCACCGATGGCATGAGGCTGGGCCTGGGCACCGGCTCGACCGCCGTGCATTTCGTCGCGGCCATCGGCGAGCGCGTTCGGAGCGGGCTCAAGGTGGTAGGCGTTCCCACCTCCGAGGCGACCCGCGACCAGGCGCAACGCGAGGGCATTCCCCTGTCGACCCTCGACGAGACCCCCGACCTCGACCTGACGGTCGACGGAGCCGACGAACTCGACGACGATCTGCGCCTCATCAAGGGCGGCGGCGGCGCTCTCCTGCGCGAGAAGATCGTCGCCTCCGCGAGCCAGCGGATGATCGTCATCGCCGACGGATCCAAGCACGTCTCGAAGCTCGGCCGCTTTCCGCTCCCGATCGAGGTCGTGCCCTTCGGCCTCACGGCCACCGAACGGGCCATCGCCAGGCTGCTGGACAGCCTCGGCATGAGCGGCGAGCTGCATCTGCGGCACGCTCCCGATGGTGCGGCCTATGTCACGGACGGGGGCCATTTCATTCTCGATGCGCATCTCGGGCGCATCGACAAGCCGAACGTGCTTGCCTCGACGCTGAACAACATTCCCGGCGTCGTGGAGCACGGTCTCTTCATGGGCCTTGCCACCGGGGCGATCCTCGCAACGGACGACGGGCTTGTCGAACTCGGTCAGCTCTGACCTTAAAGCTATGACGATTGGAGCCTTACTTATGACCCGCAATGCCTCCCGCCTGGCCGCGACCTCGGTCGCGCTGTTCATGCTCGCGAGCCCAGCTTTCGCCCAGCAGGCGCAGCAGCCCAGCGCCAGCCACCTCGCCGTTGCCCGCGAAGTCGCCATCGGCTCCGGCATGACGGGCGCCTTCGATGCCATGACCGGCCCGCTGCTCAATCAGCTTCAGCAGATGAATGTGACCCGGCCGGAGATCCGGCAGGATCTGGAGCAGGTCGTGGCCATCCTCCGCCCGGAAGTCGAGCAGAAGAAGCAGGAGATGATCGACAGCACCGCGCGGATCTTCACGACACGGATGACCGAGGCCGAGCTGAAGGAAGTCGCGACCTTCTACAAGTCCGCAGCCGGCCAGAAATACGTGCAGATCCAGCCCGGCGTCCTCGACGACGTGGTCCGGGATCTCTCCATCTGGTCGCAGCGGACGTCGGAGTTCATCATGACCCGCGCCCGGCAGGAAATGAGCAAGCGCGGGCATCAGCTGAACTGAGTTCGATCACCCGTCCGATATGAAAAAGGCCCGGGAAACCGGGCCTTTCTGTTTGATGGGCTCAAGGTGCTGTGTCGCATTTTTGACGACGAGCCGGATCCACTTCGCCGAAAACGCTCTAGTCCTCGACCGCCTTGAAGCGTCCCAGGCCTTTCAGGAAGAAGGGCAGGACCAGGGCGATCACCGCGATGCCGAGGAGTGTTGCCGAGATCGGGCTCTGCAGCAGCACCATCGGATCGCCCAAGCTGATCGAGAGGGCACGGCGCAGCTGGCTCTCCGCGATCGGGCCGAGGATGAGGCCGACGACCACCGGGGCGATGGGGAAGTCGAACCGCCGCATCAGGAAGCCCAGCACGCCGAACACCGTCAGCATGACGAGTTCCACCGGCGAGGGATTGGCCGCGATGGTGCCCATGGTGGCGAAGACCAGAATGCCCGCATAGAGCCAAGGCTGGGGAATCTTCAGGAGGCGAACCCACAGGCCGACCAGCGGCAGGTTCAGCACCAGCAGCATGGCATTGGCGATGAACAGGCTGGCAATCAGGCCCCACACGAGCTTCGGCTGGTCGGCAAAGAGCAGAGGGCCCGGATTGAGGCCGTATTGCTGGAAGCCCGCCAGCATCATGGCGGCCGTGGCCGAGGTCGGAAGGCCGAGCGTCAGCAGGGGCACGAGGGTGCCGGCGGCCGCCGCGTTGTTGGCGGCCTCGGGTCCGGCGACGCCTTCGATGGCGCCATGGCCGAATTCCTCGGGATGCTTCGTGAGCCGCTTCTCGGTCGAGTAGGACAGGAAGGTCGGGATCTCGGCGCCGCCGGCGGGAAGAGCCCCGATGGGGAAGCCGAAAGCCGTTCCGCGCAGCCAGGGCTTCCACGAGCGCTTCCAGTCCTCCTTGGTCATCCAGAGCGAGCCGCGCACGGCCTCGAGCTTCTCCTCGTGAACATGGCGGCGTGACGCCACATAGAGCGCCTCGCCCACGGCGAAGAGGCCGACTGCCAGGGTCGTGACCTCGATGTTGTCATAGAGCTCGGGGATGCCGAAGCTCAGGCGGGACTGGCCCGAGAGGATGTCGATGCCCACGAGCCCAAGCAGAAGGCCGATGAAGAGGCTGGTCAGGCCCCGGACAGGGGAATCGCCGAAGGTGGCCGAGACGGTGACGAAGGCCACGCACATAAGGGCGAAGTAATCCTCAGGGCCGAAGCTCACCGCGATATCGACGAGATACGGCGCCAGGAAGGTGAGGCCGAGGGTGGCGATGGTGCCGGCCACGAAGGAGCCGATGGCGGCGGTCGCGAGGGCAGGGCCCCCGCGTCCGGCTTTCGCCATCCGGTTGCCTTCGAGCGCGGTCGCCATGGAGGCGCTTTCGCCCGGCGTGTTGATCAGGATCGCCGTGGTCGAGCCGCCGTACATGCCGCCGTAATAGATGCCGGCGAACATGATGATCGATCCGCCCGGGTCGAGCTTGAAGGTGATCGGCAGGAGCAGCGCCACGGTGAGTGCCGGGCCGATGCCAGGCAGCACGCCGACGGCGGTGCCGAGAAGAACGCCGATGAGCGCGAACAGCATGTTCATCGGCTGGATGGCGACGGCGAGGCCGTCCGCAAGGGATGCAAACGCTTCCATGACAGGCCTCAGAACAGGCGTTCGAGCGGCCCTGCCGGCAGGGACAGGGTCAAAAGCTTGGCGAAGAGCACGTAGATGAACACGGCGATGACCGCGCCGATCAGAAGATCCGTCGGGAAGGCGCGGCGCCCGAAGGCTGCCGACGTGGTCGCGAACAGAAGGGCCGTGCCGATCATGAAGCCGCCGCCGATGGCGATCAGGATGATCAGGCAGGCGAGCCCGCCGAGGATCAGGGCAATCGGCTTCCAGTCGAGGCTGTCGCGGGCCGGGAGGTCGCCGCGCAGGGCCCCGACGGCGTTGCCGATGGCGAGCAGGGTGAGGCCGATCGACACGACGATGGGCATGACCTTCGGGCCGAGGTCGTAGGGAGACAGGATCTGGAGCTTGGTCATGTCCCACCAGACTAGGCCGGCGAGAGCAAGAAGAAGGAGGGCGATGACGAGGCCTGCCACGTCGATGCGCCGCTGGGGAGATGGTGCCATGGAATGTCCCAAAAAAGAAGCGCCGCGCTCCGAGAACGCGGCGCTTCCAACGGCCTTTATCTTGAAATTTAAGACTTCACCAGCCCTACGGCGGTGAGCACTTCTTTCGTGAGAGCCTGCTCGTTGGCCAGGATCTTGGCGAAGGCATCGCCAGAAACGTAGGCGTTTTCCCAGCCCTTGGCCTTCAGGATCTCCTGCCACTCCTTGGACTGGGCCAGCTTGTCCATGGCGTCCGTCAGAGCCTTCTTCTGGTCGGCCGAGATGCCGGGAGGGGCAACCACCGCGCGCCAGTTGGCGATCTCGAGATCGATGCCCTGCTCCTTGATGGAGGGCACGTCCACATTGGCGGTCTTGGCAGCCGAGGTCAGGCCGATGAGGCGCAGCTTGCCCGCCTTCACTTGGCTCTCGAACTCACCGTAACCCGAAATACCCGCCGTCACCTTGCCGCCGAGGATGGCCGCCAGGGCCTCACCGCCGCCGGAGAACGGGATGTAGTTGATCTTGGTCGGGTCCGCGCCTGCAGCCTTGGCGAAGAGGGCCGCCGCGATATGGTCGACACCACCGGCGGAACCGCCGGCCCATGTGACCTTGGCCGGGTCGGCCTTGATGGCCGCGGCGAGATCCTTGGCGTTCTTGATCGGCGAATTGGCCGGAACCACGATCGCCTCGTATTCCGTCGTCAGACGGGCGATGGGCGTCGTCTGGTCGAGGGTCACGGGCGACTTGTTGGTGAGAAGCGCGCCCACCATCACGTAGCCCATGACCATGAGCTGGTTGCCGTCGCCCTTGGAATTGTTGACGAGCTGGGCGATGCCGATGGAGCCGCCGGCGCCCGGCACGTTGGTGACCTGCACGCTTTTGGCGATGCCGGACTGGGTGAGGGCCTGCTGCATGGAGCGGGCGGTCTGGTCCCAGCCGCCGCCCGGCGCCGCCGGAGCCATGATCTTGAGCTCCATCTGAGCTGCCGCCGACGTCACGAATCCGGCAACGGCCGCCGCAGCGAGAGCGCTGCGCCAAAGACCTTTACGAACCTGGCTCATAAGTTTCCTCCATTGACGCCGACATCGGGTCAGCGTGTCCGGGCAGACCCTAATGAGGGAACGGGGGAGCGGCAAGCGCTTGGTTCTTTATCGTTGTTGAACCTTCGCGTAAGAGCTTCGCCACCGGGTGAGCAGCCATGCGCGCGCAGCAGGGCTGGCGGGCGACTTCGCCCGAAACCATCCTTATATGTCTTAAGTCGAAGACGCAGAATTAAGCGGAGACCGCCTCATGTCCTCATTCGATGTCGACCTCTTCGTGATCGGAGGCGGGTCCGGCGGCGTCCGCGCGGCGCGCATCGCCGCGAGCTACGGCGCGAAGGTCATGCTGGCCGAGGAGTACCGGGTCGGCGGAACATGCGTCATCCGCGGCTGCGTGCCGAAGAAGCTGATGGTCTATGCCAGCCGCTTCGCCGACGATTTCCACGATGCGGAGGGCTTCGGCTGGAGCGTCGGGGAGACGCGCTTCGACTGGGCGACTCTGATCCGCAACAAGGACAGGGAGATCGATCGCCTCGAGGGGATCTATCGCGCCAATCTGGAGAAGGCGGGCGTCGAGATCGTCGACAGCCGCGCGGTGATCGAGGATGCCCATACGGTTCACGTGCTCAAGACCGGCGCGCGCATCCGCGCCCGCTACATCCTGGTTGCGGTCGGCGCCCATCCGACCCTGGAGCCGGTCATCCCGGGCGGCGAGCTCGGCATCACGTCCAACGAGGTCTTCCATCTGGAGAGCCAGCCGAAGCGTGTTCTGGTCGTCGGCGGCGGTTACATCGCGGTCGAGTTCGCCGGCGTCTTCGCCGGCCTCGGCAGCGAGGTCACCCTCCTGCACCGGGGCGACAAGCTCCTGCGCGGCTTCGACGAGGACGTGCGGGATGCGCTCGGCGAGGCCTATGCCCAGCGCGGGATCAAGCTGGCTCTGGGCCGGACCCTCACGAGCCTCGAAAAGACGGCCGATGGGATCGCCGCGACCCTGTCCGACGGCTCCGTGCTCACCGTCGATCAGGTTCTCGTCGCCACGGGGCGGCGGCCGAATACGAAAGGGCTCGGGCTGGAGAATGCCGGAATCACTGTCGACGAGGTCGGGGCCATCCCGGTCGACGGCTATTCCCAGACCCTCGTGCCGTCGATCTATGCGGTGGGCGACGTGACCAACCGGGCGAACCTCACCCCCATAGCCATCCGCGAGGGGCATGCCTTCGCTGACACCGTGTTCGGAGGCAGGGAGACGATCATCGACCATGACCTGATCCCTACGGCGGTCTTCTCGACGCCGGAAATCGGCGTGATCGGCTGCGGCGAGGCCGCGGCGCGGGCGATCTATGGCGACATCGACGTCTACAAGACCGCCTTCAGGCCGATGAAGGCCACGCTCTCGGGTGGCAAGGACCGGGTCTTCATGAAGCTCATCGTCGACAAGGCCACCGACAAGGTCGTGGGCGTCCATATCATGGGCCACGATGCGGGCGAGATGATCCAGCTTGCCGGCGTCGCCGTGACCATGGGCGCCACCAAGGCCGATTTCGACCGCACCGTCGCGGTTCACCCGACCGCCGCGGAGGAACTGGTGACCATGCGCACGCCCGTGGTGGTCAAGAAGCCGGTGGCGGTGGGGTAGACAGGTCGGAATGGCATTGCAGGGGGGCGCCTGGTGAGTCTGATCCATAATGAGCAGACCAAGTTGACTGCGACCGCACTCAATAATGTCGCCGTCGCGTTCGTCATCGCCGGGTTCGTGGGGCCGATGGTGGCCGTCGGTTACGGGTCGGACGCCATGCCAAGGGATGCCATCGCCATTGTGGTCAGCATCATTTGGCTTTTCGTCGGGTTTATCCTACATTCCATAGCGAAGTTGATCTTGAGAGACCCGAAGCCATGACCCTTCTGGAAGCCTATGTTTACTTCGGCATCCCGGTCATTGCCGTGGCGATGGGGTTTGGCGCCCTCTGGATGTCCCGGCGCGAGAGCCGTCAGCGCCACGCCCGCTGAGGAACGCCTTTCTCTCAATTCGCAGGATTTCAGGCCTGATTCGAGGAGCCGCGACACGCGGTCCTCTATTGCGTGTCTGTTGTCTAACGCACTCGCCTTTTTGTTTATGTCGTGTATAGGTGCCGTTTCGTGCCGCTTGTTGCGGTGAACGATGAGAATTTCGAGAAAGGACACGGGGGTAAGTGTCATGACCGAGCGGTGGACGCCCGATAGCTGGAGAAGCAAGCCGATCCAGCAGGTTCCGGCCTTTCCGGACCTTGAGGCGCTGGAGAGCGTCGAGCAGCAGCTCGCCGGCTTTCCTCCGCTCGTCTTCGCAGGCGAGGCGCGCAAGCTGAAGCGCACCCTGGCCAAGGTGGCCAAGGGCGAGGCCTTCCTCCTGCAGGGCGGCGATTGCGCCGAGAGCTTCGCCGAGCATTCGGCCGACAACATCCGCGATTTCTTCCGCCTCTTCCTCCAGATGGCCGTGGTGCTCACCTATGCGGGCGGCTCGCCCGTGGTGAAGGTCGGCCGTGCGGCCGGCCAGTTCGCCAAGCCGCGCTCGGCCCCGACGGAGACCATCGACGGCGTCGAACTGCCGAGCTACCGCGGCGACATCATCAGCGACATCGCCTTCACGCCGGAGGCCCGCACGCCCGACCCGCGCCGCCAGCTCATGGCCTATCGCCAATCGGCCGCGACGCTGAACCTGATCCGCGCCTTCGCCACCGGCGGCTATGCCAATCTCGAGAACGCCCATCGCTGGATGCTCGGCTTCGTGAAGGATTCCCCGCAATCCTCCCGCTACAGCGAGCTCGCCGAGCGCATCACCGAGAGCCTGAACTTCATGCGGGCCATCGGCATCGATCCTGAGACGCACCCCGAGATGCGCTCGACGGATTTCTACACCAGCCACGAGGCCCTGCTGCTCGGCTACGAGGAGGCCATGACCCGCGTCGATTCCACGACAGGCGACTGGTATGCCACCTCCGGCCACATGCTCTGGATCGGCGACCGCACCCGCCAGCTCGACCATGCCCATGTGGAATACATGCGCGGCATCAAGAACCCGATCGGCCTCAAATGTGGCCCGTCGCTCTCGGCCGACGGGCTGCTCAAGCTCATCGAGACCCTCAACCCCGAGGACGAGGCCGGCCGCCTCACCCTGATCTGCCGCTTCGGCGCCGATAAGGTGGGCGATCATCTGCCGGGCCTGATCCGCGCGGTCCAGAAGGAAGGACGCACGGTCGTGTGGTCCTGC
This sequence comes from Microvirga sp. 3-52, assembly GCF_018383585.1. Classification (GTDB taxonomy): domain Bacteria; phylum Pseudomonadota; class Alphaproteobacteria; order Rhizobiales; family Beijerinckiaceae; genus Microvirga. The sequence continues at coordinate 118,172 of NZ_JAHAMK010000011.1, read as the reverse complement.
GATCCCATGCACGGCAACACGATCAAGGCGGCCTCGGGCTACAAGACCCGGCCGTTCGGGCGTGTCATGGGCGAGGTTCAGGACTTCTTCGCCATCCATCAGGCGGAAGGCACCCATGCGGGCGGCATCCACCTGGAAATGACCGGCAAGAACGTGACCGAATGCACCGGCGGCGCCCGTGCGCTCACGGATGCGGACCTGCGCGACCGCTATCACACCTATTGCGATCCGCGCCTCAACGCGGAGCAGGCGCTCGAAATCGCCTTCCTGACCTCAGAGCTGATCAAGCGCGAGCGCCAGTCAAGGGGAGAACCGACCGCCCTCGCGGCGGAATGAACGACTGGACGGATTAAAATAAAAGGGGCGCCAGGAGCGCCCCTTTTATTTACGCATACGCAACTCTACCAGTATTTGAGCTTAGCTCAGCCAGCCCATGAAGAAGAGGATAAGGATGATCGGCAGAGGAATGCCGATGAGCCAAAGAAGGCCACCTTTCAACATGTCAGTCTCCCATGTAATTCGTGTTGGGACAACGAACTGGACTGTTCCAGGTTCCCACAAAGCTTGAGCTTTGCAGGGGCTGCTGAAAGGCGACGTCCCAACCGGCGCAAGATCCATGCAACGGCACCGGATCAGCCCTGCCTCATGAGCGTTTAAGAGTTCGTGGGAAAGCTTTAGCCTTGCATTGCTGCGCCCCCCGCAGCGCGCTAAATCCGAAGCGCATCATGCGGAAAAGTGGTCCCGGTTTTCCGCGCCGGATGATGCGCCTATCAAGAAAGGGAGCATCGGATGGATCCCGAAAGCGGCCTCCACTTTTGGGTCCGATGCGCAGGTATCATGGCCCAGAACACGCTCAAGATCGCCCTCGCGCAGCTCAACCCCATCGTCGGCGACGTAGCCGGCAACGAGCAGAAGGCTCGCGAGGCCCGCGCGGAAGCGGCCCGGCTCGGGGCCGACATCGTGATGTTCGCCGAGCAGTTCCTCGCCGGCTATCCCGCCGAGGACCTCGTGCTGAAGCCCGCCTTTCAGGATTCCTGCCGCGCCGCCTTCGAACGGCTGGCCCGCGAGACGGCGGACGGCGGTCCCGGCATGCTCGTCGGGCTGCCCTGGCGGGAGGAGGGCGAGCTCTATAACGCCTATGCGCTCCTCGACGGCGGCTCGATTTCCGTGCGCTTCAAGGTCGACCTGCCGAATTACGGGGTCTTCGACGAGAAGCGCAATTTTGCCGCCGGGCCCCTGCCAGGACCGGTGAATTTCCGCGGCATCCGTCTGGGTCTCCCGATCTGCGAGGACATCTGGACCGGCGATGTGGTCGAGTGCCTCGCCGAAACGGGCGCCGAGATGCTCCTCGTGCCCAACGGCTCGCCCTATTGGCGCGGCAAGACCGAAGAGCGGTTCAACATCGCGGCGGCCCGCGTGACCGAGAGCGGGCTCCCGCTGGTCTATCTCAATCAGGTCGGTGGTCAGGACGAACTGGTCTTCGATGGCGCGTCCTTCGTGCTCAATGCCGATTGCTCGCTCGCCTGCCAGTTGCCCGCCAACGAGGAGATCGTCGCGCTCACCACCTGGGTGAAGGGCGAGGAGGGCTGGACCTGCCGCGAGGCTCCGATCGTGACGGTGGAGGAGGGCGAGGAAGCGGATTACGCGGCCTGCGTTCTGGGCCTGCGCGATTACGTGGACAAGAACCGCTTCCCCGGCGTGGTGCTCGGTCTGTCCGGCGGCATCGATTCCGCCATCTGCGCCGCCATGGCGGTGGACGCGCTCGGAGCCGACCGGGTGCATTGCGTGATGCTGCCCTACCGCTACACCTCGGGCGAGTCGCTGAAGGATGCGGAGGATTGCGCCAAGGCGCTCGGCGTCCGCTACGACATCCTCCCGATCGCGGAGCCCGTGGAAGGTTTCGAGGCCTCGCTTCAGCCCCTGTTCGCGGGCCGGGAGCGCGACATCACGGAGGAGAACCTGCAGAGCCGTGCCCGCGGCACCATTCTCATGGCGATCTCGAACAAGTTCGGCGCCATGGTGGTGACTACCGGCAACAAGTCGGAAATGTCAGTGGGCTATGCCACCATCTATGGCGACATGAACGGGGGCTTCAACCCGATCAAAGACCTCTACAAGATGGAGGTCTACCGCATCTCGGCCCTGCGCAACCGCTGGAAGCCGAAGGGTGCTCTCGGTCCTGACGCCATCGTCATCCCCGAGAACATCCTGACCAAGGCGCCTACGGCCGAATTGCGCGAGAACCAGAAGGATCAGGATTCCCTTCCGCCCTACGAGGATCTCGACGAGATCCTGCGCGGCCTCGTGGAGGAGGAACTGCGCGTCTCCGAGATCGTCGCGAAGGGCTACGACCCGGAGATCGTCAAGAAGGTGGAACGGCTGCTCTACATCGCCGAGTACAAGCGCCGCCAGGCGGCGCCCGGGGTGAAGGTCACGCGCAAGAACTTCGGCCGCGACCGCCGCTACCCGATCGTCAACCGCTACCGCGACCAGGGCCTGGTGGCTCACCAGAAGGACGAGGCCCTGGAGCGCGCCATCGGAAAGCCGCGGGTGGGCTCGATGGACGTGTAGGCGGTCTGTCCCTGCCTCACTTTGGAGCGAAAGCGGGCTCATTGTCTCAATCATGCTCCCGGAGCTTGGATTCCGGGCGCAGTGTGTGGGTTTCCAGGGGCGAAGCATGCACGAGCGCGAGGGGCTGGAGCCTCGTGCGCAATCTCGATGGGACATCTCATGGATATCGAGCGGCAGGTGGCAAGCCACTACACCCGGGGCGGGCTCGAAGGCGCGATTCTCGACGCACTGACGAAGAGCGGGAAGAACCCCGACAAGCTCGTCAACACGGATCTCTCAAGCATCGACGAGTTTCATCTCGGCTGGTACGCGGAAACCGACGAACTCGCGCGGGAACTCGGCTTCTCGCGCGATTCCCATGTTCTCGACGTCGGCTCCGGCATCGGCGGCCCGGCGCGGCATCTCGCGGTAGAGCTCGGCTGCCGGGTGACGGGGATCGATCTCACGGAGGAGCTCGTCCAGGTCGCGACCTCGCTCACGAGCCGTTGCGGGCTCGCGGATCGCGTCTCCTTCCGGCAGGGAAGTGCCCTGACGCTTCCGTTCGAGGACGGCGCGTTCGACGGAGCCCTGCTCATGCATGTAGGGATGAACATCGCCGACACGGCGACGCTCTTCTCCGAGGTCCGGCGCGTCCTGAAGCCCGGCGGGCGCTTCGGCGTCTATGATATCATGCAGATCGGCGAGGGCGAGATTCCCTTCCCCATGCCCTGGGCGATGACGCAGGCCACGAGCTTCGTAGAACGACCGGAGACCTATCGACGGCTGCTGGAGGCCGGCGGCTTCGAGATCGAAAAGGAGCGCAACCGGCGCGACTTCGCCCTCGCGTTAGGGCGCGAGATGCGCGACAAGGTCGCCAGGGAAGGCATGCCGGCCCTCGGCCCTCATATCCTCGGCGCAGACATGCCGCAGCGCATCGGCAACGTGATGACCGTTCTCGAAGGTGGCACGATCGCTCCCATCGAGATGATCGCGCGGGCGATCTGAAGCGTTCTGCGGCCCAAATTGCGTCACGGCGGGCACGGGAGGCCTCTGCGAAAATCAGAGGGGCATTGGGGCGAAGGGTCTTGCGGCACTTGCGCGGCGCGCTGCCCTTCGCCATAGGGTTTCCCATGTCCAAGCCCATCGTTCGCTTCGCCCCGTCCCCGACCGGGCACATCCATATCGGCAACACCCGCGTGGCCCTGCTCAACGCGCTCTATGCGCGGCGGGAAGGCGGCACCTTCATCCTGCGCTTCGACGATACGGATGTGGCGCGCTCGAAGAAGGAATATGCGGATTCCATCGAGACCGATCTGCAATGGCTCGGCATTCCGCCTGACGTGATCGTGCGCCAGTCGGACCGGTTCGACCTCTATGACGCCGCAGCCGAGCGGCTGAAGGTCCTCGGCCGCCTCTATCCCTGCTACGAGACGCAGGAAGAGCTTGAGTTCCGCCGCAAGCGCCAGCTCGCCCGCGGCCTGCCGCCGATCTACGACCGGGCTGCCCTCAAGCTCACCGATGAGGACCGCGCGAAGCTCGAACAGGAGGGGCGCAAGCCCCATTGGCGCTTCCGCCTGGATCCCACGAACGTGACCTGGGACGATCTCGTGCGCGGCCATTGCCACGTGGATTGCAGCTCGTTGTCCGATCCGGTGCTGGTGCGCGAGGACGGGACCTATCTCTACACGCTGCCGTCAGTGGTGGACGACATCGAGTTGAAAGTGACCCATGTGATCCGGGGCGAGGATCACGTCACCAACACGGCGGTCCAGATCCAGATCTTCGAGGCGCTCGGCGCCGCCGTTCCCACCTTCGCCCATCACAGTCTGCTGATCACGGCGAGCGGCGAGGGCCTATCCAAGCGCCTCGGCCACCTGTCGATCAAGGGCCTGCGCGATGCCGGTCTCGAGCCGCAGTCGGTGGCCTCGCTCGCCGTGCTCGTGGGCTCGGCGGAAGCCGTGCGCCCCGTGGCCGATCTCGACGAACTGGCCCGCCTCATCGATTTCTCCCACATCTCCCGGGCGCCGGCGAAGTTCGACGAGAGCGAGCTCGAGCACCTGAACGCCCGCCTCATCCACGAGATGCCTTACGAGGCCGCCCGCGAGCGTCTGACTGGGCTCGATGCCGATGAGGGCGAAGCCTTCTGGAATGCCGTGCGCGGCAACCTGACCAAGGTCCGGGATGCGGCCGAGTGGGCCAAGGTGGTGCGCGGACCAGTGGCTCCGGTCATCGAGGACAAGGCCTTCATCGCGGCGGCCACGGGTGTTCTGCCGGAGGGGCCGTGGGATTCCACGACCTGGAAGACCTGGACGGAGACCGTGAAGGCATCGACCGGCGTGAAGGGCAAGGCCCTGTTCATGCCGCTGCGCCTGGCGCTCACCGGGCTCGATCATGGTCCGGAGCTGGGCGCGCTGCTGCCGCTGATCGGGCCGGAGCGGGCGAGGGCGCGGCTGGCGGGGCAGGTGGCTTAGAGCGCCTCCCTCCCATTACGGGGAGGGTGCGGGCAGACGACTGGGTGAGACTGTCCCATCACACGTGCCACGTCATGGCCCGGCCTCGTGCCGGCCATCCCGATCGGAAGAACGCCGCGCTTTTCGCAATCGAGATCACCGGCATAGGGCCGGTGATGACGTTGAGAGCGTGACGAAGCGCTCCGCTCCGACTTTGCGACCCCCATGCTCAATCCCTCCCCGCGAAGGGGAGGGAGGAAGCCTCACGCCTTGATCTTGTACCCCGTCCTGAAGATCCACCAGACGGCGGCCAGGCAGATCAGCATGAAGACCAGGGTCATGCCGAGGCTGATCCCCACGCCCACATCGGCGACGCCGTAGAAGCTCCAGCGGAAGCCGCTCACCAGATAGACCACCGGGTTGAATAGGGCGACCGTCTGCCAGAAGGGCGGCAGCATGTTGATGGAATAGAAGCTGCCGCCGAGGAAGGCCAGCGGTGTCACGATCATCAGCGGGACGACCTGCAGCTTCTGGAAGCTGTCGGCCCAGATTCCGATGATGAAGCCGAACAGGCTGAAGGTGACGGAGGTCAGCACCAGGAAGGCGAGCATCCAGAAAGGATGCTCGATCGAGAAATCCACGAAGAGCCGCGCCGTGATCAGGATGATGAGGCCGATGATCACCGATTTGGTGGCGGCCGCGCCCACATAGCCGATCACCGTCTCCAGCGCCGAGATCGGAGCGGAAAGGAGCTCGTAGATGGTGCCGGCGAATTTCGGCATGTAGATGCCGAACGAGGCGTTGGAGATGCTCTCCGTCAGGATGGACAGCATGATCAGGCCCGGCACGATGAAGGCGCCGTAGCTCACGCCGTCGATATTTGCCATCCGCGAGCCGATGGCGGTGCCGAAGACGATGAAATAGAGCGAGGTCGAGAGCACCGGCGAGGCGATGCTCTGCATCAGCGTGCGCCAGGTGCGCGCCATCTCGAAGAGGTAGATGGCCTTGATGGCATAGAAATTCACGAGCGCCCCCTAACCAGGCTGACGAAGATTTCCTCGAGCGAGCTCTCGGAGGTCTGCAGGTCCTTGAAATCGATGCCGTGCTCGCTGAGGCGGCGCAGGAGGCCGGCAATGCCTGTCTCCTGTGTTTGCGTATCGAAGGTGTAGACGAGCTCGGAGCCGTCGGCGGAAAGCTGCAGGCTCTCGGATTGCAGCTCCGTCGGAAGCACCGAGAGAGGGCTCTGCAGGTGCAGGGTGAGCTGCTTCTTGCCGAGCTTCTGCATCAGGACGTTCTTGTCCTCGACCAGGATGATCTCGCCCTTGCTGATCACCCCGATCCGGTCGGCCATCTCCTCGGCCTCCTCGATGTAGTGGGTGGTCAGGATGATCGTGACGCCGCTCTCCCGCAGGGCGCGGACCATGTTCCACATGTCCCGCCGCAGCTCCACGTCGACGCCCGCGGTCGGCTCGTCGAGGAAGAGGATCTTGGGCTCGTGCGACAGGGCCTTGGCGATCATCACCCGGCGCTTCATACCGCCTGAGAGCGTCATGATCTTGCTGTCGCGCTTCTCCCACAGGGAGAGATCCTTCAGGATCTTTTCGAGATAGGCCGGATTGGGCGGCTTGCCGAAGAGGCCCCGGCTGAACGTCACCGTGGCCCAGACGCTCTCGAAGGCGTCGGTGGTGAGTTCCTGCGGGACGAGGCCGATCTTGGTCCGGGCGGCCCGATAATCGCGGATGATGTCGTGGCCGTCGGCCGTGACGGTGCCCGTGCTCGGGTTGACGATCCCGCAGACGATGCTGATCAGGGTCGTCTTGCCGGCGCCGTTGGGGCCGAGCAGCGCGAAGATCTCGCCCCGGCGGATCTCCAGATCGACCTTTTTCAGGGCCTGGAAGCCGGATGCGTAGGTCTTGCTGAGGCCGGAGACGGCGATGATGGGATCGGACGCGCCCGCCGGCCGGGGCATCTCAAGGGAATCGAGCGGTTTCATGCCGGGGTGATAGCATGACGGGAGGCAGTGCGGAATGCATGTGCACCTCCCTTCGTCATCACCGGCCTTGTGCCGGTGATCCCGATTAAGAAAGGCGCGGAGCTTAATAGGATCGGGATGGCCGGGACGAGCCCGGCCATGACGTGAGAGGGGGAACTATCCTCGGCGGCAGTAGGGCCGCGGACGGCACCGTTCTGACGGCAATCAGTTCTGCGCGTGCGGAACCGGGATCAGGTTGGGGGCGATCGCCCGCACGGTCTTCTTCTGGCCGTTGCCCGCCACGACCTCCTGCTTCGAGCCCTCGCCCTGGCCGACCACGGTATTGGTCTCGATCGATTGCGGGCCGATGCCGGCCGATTCCTTGCTGGCGGTCGGAGCGGCGGCGGCGATCTCGGCGGCCTCCTTGGTCTCGTCGTCGGCCTTCTTGTCGGCGGCCTTGCGGGCGGCCTGCGTCTTCGGGCGGGACAGTTCCTCCGCCTTCTCGGCGGTGACGATCAGGTCGCCCTTGCGCTGCTGGAGCATGCTCTCCGCCTTGCGCAGAACCACGGCCCAGCTCTCGTCGGGCTTCTTGCAGGCGCAGCTCTCGTCGAAGGTCTTCCGGAACTTGAACGCGTTCGCCAGCGACGTATAGGGCTGGTTCGAGGAGAGCGAGGCGGCCCGGTTGAGGCCCTGGTCGCCGCCCGGATAGGCGAAGGCGAGGGTTTCCGTGCCGGGGCACAGGGACTGGCACATCTCGTTGGCGCTCTGGCCGCCGCCCGGAGGGGTGGTCAGCGGGAAGAACGACCCGTCGCAGGTCTTCACGCAGATCAGGCGCCCTCCACCCATGGAGGGCGGTCCGTCATCGGCGATGATCGGCTGGCCCTCGGGCATGATCTCCTGCTGCTGTTGCTGACGCGGGGCGCCGAACAGGGATTCGAAGAAGCCGCGGGGTTCCGTGGAGCAGGTCTGCTGGACGGCCACCTGCAGTTGCCGGCGGCGCGCTTCGATCTGGCTTTGGTCGACGGCCTGAGAGGCCAAGCGGGCATAGCCGGCCTCGAGCTGGCGGACCTGCGCGGCGATCGAGCCGCATTCGGCGGGCGCCGGACCGGCGAGGAAGCCGAGGGGGCCGCGCTCGCAGCCGATATTGCGGTAATAGCCGACGAGGCGGTTGATCTCGGTCCGTTGGGCCTGCATCTGGCCGGTCGGCGCGCTCCCGCCGCTACGGTCCAATGTCGCCAGCTCGGCCTGGAAACGCTGGCACTGCGACGACTGGGCATAAGCGGCCTGGCCGGCGGCGAGGAAGGCCGTCAGGGCGATGAGTGAGCGGAGAAATGATGTCTTTGCCATAGAGCTGATCGCAGAACCGGTCCGTTGCGGCGTCACATGCCTGGGTAAGCTGGTCATGTGACGCTGGAATTTGACCCTATTGTGATTAACGCCTTGCCCCCTTCGAGGGAAGCTGCCTAGCTTGGTCCCGAACAGCGACTCCGAAAAGTGATCCTGCATGTACTCTCATACGACCATCGGAGCAAATGACCTCGCCCGGGCGAGGGCGTTCTACGATGCGGTCCTGGCTCCCCTGGGGCTCGAGGTCCGGTTCGCGGACGACGGGATCATCGGCTGGGGCCTTCCGGGCGGGCGGCCGCAGTTCCTGGTCGTGCGCCCGTTCGATGGCAGGGCGCCCAGCGCGGGCAACGGTCCCATGATCGCGCTGCTGGCCGCGAAGCGCAGCCTCGTCGATGCCTGTTATGCCGCAGCCCTCGAGCAGGGCGGGACGGACGAGGGCGGCCCGGGCCTGCGGCCGCATTACCATCGCAACTATTACGGCGCCTACTTTCGCGACCTCGACGGCAATAAGATCTGCATCGTCAGCCATCACGCCGAATAGCGCATCGTGCGGACCCGGAGGGCCGCGTCAGCGACCCGCAGGGCCACGCCGGTGAAAAGTGGCTCCGGTTTTCCGCACCCAACGACGCGCACGTCGAGAACGCGAGCATCTCGTCAAAGGCCGAAACAATCCCCACATGACAGCGTAACCGTGGGAGTTGATTGGAACGATGCTTGCTCGAATTGCCTTGGCTCTGGCCCTGACGATGGCTGCCGCAACAGGTGCCGCCGCCCAGGAGCCGGACCTGATCTTCAAGAAGTCCACGGTCTGGCGTGCCCTGACCCCGGACGACAAGCTGGCGGTTTACGGGATCGACGACCCGGTGGTCGAGGGCGTGGCCTGTCACTACACGACACCCGAGCGCGGCGGCATCTCCGGCACCTTCGGCGTGGCCGAGGAGGTCTCCGACATCTCGCTCTCCTGCCGGCAGGTGGGCCCGGTGAAGTTCAAGCAGAAATTCGGCCAGGGCGACGTGGTGTTCAGCGAACGCCGGTCGCTGATCTTCAAGAAGATGCAGATCGTGCGCGGCTGCGACGCAAAGCGGAACACCCTGGTCTACATGGTCTATTCGGACCGGCCCATCGAAGGCTCCCCCAAGAATTCCACCTCGACCGTACCGCTCATGCCGTGGGGCACGGAAGTGCCGCCGAAATGCGGGGAATGGCTGAATAAGTAGGACGGTTCGTGACGGCCTTGGTTGGTAGCTTTTTTCGGAGGCCCCATCCGTCCGCATCTGGCCGTAAAATGGGGCCAAGAGCATTCGCCCCTCGTGAATGACCTCTGCACGTCATGGCCGGCCTTGTGCCGGCCATCTCGATACGGAAGAGCGCGATGCCTCAATCCATCGGGATCACCGGCACAAGGCCGGTGATGACGTGTGGGTGGGTTTCCCGTCCCTCAGCATGGGCCAAGAGTCACGGACCGGCCTCAAACAGACCCCTCGCTCAGCAGCAGCCGTGCGGCGGTCGCCCACATGATCAACCCGATGGCGATATCGAGAACGCGCCACGTGACGGGCTGGGCGAAGAGCGGCTTCAGGAGGCGGGCCCCGAAGCCGAGGGAGAAGAAGAACGTGAAGGAAGCCAGCATGGCGCCCGCGGCGAACCATCCCTTGCCCTCGTCGAACTGGGTCGAAATCGAGCCGATCAGGACCACCGTATCGAGATAGACATGCGGATTGAGCCAAGTGAGGGCAAGGCAGGTGAGAACCACCCGGCGAAGGCTTTCCGGCGCCGCCTCGGACGGCCTCAAGGATGCCGATCCGAAGGCGGCCATGAAGCTGCGTGCCCCATAGGCGAGAAGGAAAGCGGCACCCCCGTAAAGCAGGAGGGTCTCGGCCCAGGGCACCCGTGCGCTGAGCTGCGCGAAGCCGGAAATGCCGGCCAAAATGAGCACCGCATCCGAGAGGGCGCAGGTGAAGCACACCGCGAGCACATGCTCGCCGCGCAGGCCGATGCGCAGGACGAAGGCGTTCTGCGCCCCGATGGGGAGGATGAGGCTGAGGCCGAGCAGGAAACCGGCGACGAGGGGAGCGATCAGGGTGATGGTCCGAACGGGATCTGACCCTTCCCTAAGGCTGGCCTTCTGATTAGGACAGTTAAAGTGTCTGATCCCGAATTAGAAAAACTGAACCATGCTGGATTATGCCCTTCTCTCCGCTCTTGCAGCGGTCGTGCGCACCGGCAGCTTCGAGCGGGCGGCGCAACAGCTGAATGTCACGCCCTCGGCGGTCTCGCAGAGGATCAAGCTGCTGGAGGAGAGGATCGGAGCCGTTCTCGTCATCCGGGGGCAGCCTTGCTTGGCGACCGAAGCCGGCCAGCGCCTATGCCAGCACGTGGAGCAGGTCGCCCTGCTGGAAAGCTCCCTGCGCCAGACCCTGCCGGGCCTGCAGCCCGAGAGCCGCCCCGTCACCCTGCGCATCGCCGTCAACGCGGACAGTCTCGCCACCTGGTTCATCCCGGCCATGGCCGAGACGGATGGATTCCTGTTCGACCTCGTGGTGGACGACCAGGATCACAGCGCCGAGTGGCTGCAGCGCGGCGAGGTCGTCGCCGCCGTGACCTCATACGGAAAGCCGATCCAGGGGTGCAACTGCCACCCCTTGGGCAGCCTGCGCTATCTCGCGACCGCCAGCCCAGGCTTCGTGGCGCGGTGGCTGCCGGACGGGATGAACGTGCGATCGGCCTCTCTGGCGCCGTGCCTCGTCTTCAACCGGAAGGATCAGCTCCAGGCGGTCTGGCTGCGGAGGGCGCTCGGGACGGATGTGAGGCCGCCCGTCCACTGGCTGCCGTCATCGCAGGCCTTCGTGGATGCGGCTTTGGCGGGACTGGGGTGGGGAATGAACATGGAAGCGGTGGTTCGGGAACATGTCCGCTCGGGCCGCCTGGTGGCGTTCGAACCCTCCGAGCCTCTGGAGGTGCCGCTCTACTGGCAGCAGAGCCGGATCGTCGGACCTCTGGTGGGGCACCTGACCCGAGCCGTCCTCACGACTGCCCGGGCCATGCTTGCGCCGATGCCGCCCTGAGGCGGACCCGCCTCAGTTCGAGCAGGTCACGGAGACCGGCGGCTCCTTGGGCCCGAGGGAGGCCTTCTGGATGTTGCTCGTCACCTCGTCGGGGGTGATCTGCCGGTAGGAAACCGCCTTGGTATAGCCATGGGCTTCGCACCAGGCATTCGCCACAACTTGGCCACAAGCCTGGTTTGTGATGAGACATTCCGCAACGCCATAGCCGTCGGCGGCGGGAACCATGAAGGTGGCTTGGGTCGAAGAGGCCTGGGAGCCGTTGGGGAGCAGTGTCAGGGACGCGGCTGCAAAAAACACGACAGTACCCATTCCGAGCATGGCGAATGCGCGGCGCATCGTAGACCTCTTTGTTTGAACTCGGGCCATTATGCCACGAGTGTGCGTGAACAAAGCTCTAACGCGCTTGGCCGGAACCCGTTTCATGCGGCCGTGCAAATTAAACATGATTACCAAATCGGAAATCTTGACGACTTCAGCCTGAAAAGGCATTGATGACTTCATGAACACGGCAACGATCCTCATTTCCGGGATTATTTGCGGCTAGCGCATTTCGCTGGCTGGAGCCGTCTCGTTCTCATTCCAAGATCGAAACCATCCTCCGGCCTGCGGCCTGACAGGGATTTGGTTTCATGGCGGCAAGCTTGAGGCTCTACAACACGCTGACCCGGTCGAAGGACGTCTTCGTCCCGATCGATGCTGAAAACGTGCGCCTCTACGTCTGCGGCCCCACCGTTTACGACTACGCCCACATCGGCAACGCCCGCCCGATCATCGTCTTCGACCTTCTCTTCCGTCTGCTGAGGCATGTTTACGGTAAGGAAGCCGTCACGTATGTGCGGAATATCACCGATGTGGACGACAAGATTAACGCCCGCGCGGCCCGGGATTATCCGGACCTGCCCCACAACGAGGCCATCCGCGCCGTCACCCGCAGGACCGAGGAGCAGTTCCACGCCGACATCCGGGCGCTCGGCGTGCTCATGCCGGAGGACGTGAACGAGGCGGGGAAGCCTGCGCGCTTCGTCGAGCCCCGGGCGACCGAGCACATCGACGAGATGCGCATGATCATCGAGCGGCTGATCGAGCGCGGAGCGGCCTATGTGGCCGAGGAGCACGTGCTCTTCTCCGTCGCGGCCATGCAGACGCTCGCGGGCGTGCCGCAATACGGCGCCTTCTCGAAGCGTTCCCTGGACGAGCTGCTCTCCGGCGCCCGCGTGGACGTGGCGCCCTACAAGCGCGACCCGATGGACTTCGTGCTCTGGAAGCCGTCAGGGCCGCAGGATCCTGCCTGGGCCTCGCCGGCCGGCATCGCGACCCCGGGCCGTCCCGGCTGGCACATCGAGTGCTCGGCCATGTCCTGGAAGCATCTGGTCCAGGCCTTCGAGACGCGGCTCACCTGCACCGATCCGACGGAGCGCGAGATCTTCGACATCCATGGCGGCGGCATCGACCTCGTCTTCCCGCACCACGAGAACGAGATCGCACAAAGCTGCTGCGCCTTCGAGACGCTGCGCATGGCCAATGTGTGGATGCACAACGGCTTCCTGCAGGTGGAAGGGGAGAAGATGTCGAAATCGCTCGGCAATTTCTTCACCATCAACGAACTCTTGCAGGACTGGCCCGGCGAGGTGCTGCGCTTCAACATGCTGCGCACCCATTACCGCCAGCCCATCGATTGGACGGTGAAGGGCCTCGAGGAGAGCGAGAAGACCCTCGACCGCTGGTATGAGTTTGCGGGCAGGGGCGACAGCGCCTTTCTTTCGGACCACATCGTCGATGCGCTCACGGACGATCTCAACACGCCGAAGATGCTGGCGGAGCTTCATGCCCTCGACGGGCAGGGCGCTCACGAGGAACTCGGTGCGAACCTTCGTTCGCTCGGTTTCCTCCTCGAAGGAGCCGAGGCCTGGAGAGCCCGCAAGCAGGCCTCTCTCAGCGTCGATCCTGCACAGATCGAGGCGCTGATCGCCGCCCGGAAGGAGGCGCGCGCCGCCAAGAACTGGGCCGAGTCCGACCGCATCCGTGACGAGCTCGCGGCGCTGAACGTCGTGGTGAAGGACAACAAGGACGGCACCACCACCTGGGAGGTGGCGCGATGAACGCTCTTACACCCTCCACCGTCATCACCGGCCTTGTGCCGGTGATCCCGATCCGAGAGACGCCGCACTTTTCCAATCGAGATGGCCGGGACAAGCCCGGCCATGACATGCGTGGGATACGTTGTGGTCTGATCGAAGGAAGGGCGCGCTGATGGGACAGGCCTTGCCGAAACCGGGGCTTCGGCCCTTCCTGCCAGCGGATCTGCCGGTGCTCGTCGACATCTACGAGGAGAGCATCGCCGAGCTGACGGGCGAGGATTACAGCGAGAGCCAGCAGGAGGCCTGGATGGCTCTCGCGGCGGACGATTCCTTTGCCCAGAGGCTCGCGAAGGGCCTGACCCTGATCGCGACCGTCGAAGGCTCCCCCGTCGGCTTCATTGCGCTGAAAGACAACGAGCTGATCGATCTGTTCTACGTGCATCCCGCCGTGGCCGGGCAGGGGATCGGCACGATGCTCTACGACGCCGTCGAAAAGCTCGCCGGCGCGCGCGGTGCCCCGCGCCTCGTGGCGGAGGTCAGCGACAACGCGCTGCCCTTCTTCCAGAAGCAGGGCTTCCAGCCGCAGCGCCGCAACACCATGCCGCTTGGCGACGAATGGCTCGGCACCACCACCATGGAAAAGCGTCTGACGCCCCAGGAAGACAGGAAGTTGTCGTCATGAGCCGCGAGCGCATCACTCTCTTCGATACCACCCTGCGTGACGGAGCGCAGACCACGGGCGTGGATTTCTCCCTCGAGGACAAGAAAGCGATCGCCACACTCCTCGACAAACTCGGCATCGACTACGTGGAAGGCGGCTATCCGGGCGCGAACCCGCTCGATACCACGTTCTTTGCCGAGAAGCGCACCAAGAACGCCAAGTTCACGGCCTTCGGCATGACGAAGCGGGCAGGGCGCTCGGTCTCCAACGATCCCGGCGTCGCGGCCCTGCTCGAGGCTGAGGCCGATGCCATCTGCTTCGTCGCCAAGTCCTGGGACTATCATGTGCGGGTGGCGCTCGAGACGACCCCGGAGGAGAACCTCGCGGGCATCCATGAGAGCGTCGAGGCCGCTCGCGCGAAGGGCCGCGAAGTGCTCGTCGACTGCGAGCATTTCTTCGACGGCTACAAGGCCAATCCGGATTACGCTCTGTCCTGCGTGAAGACGGCCTACGAGGCCGGCGCGCGCTGGATCGTGCTCTGCGACACCAACGGCGGCACGCTGCCCCACGAGGTGACGGAGATCGTCACGGCGATGACAAAGGTCGTGCCAGGGGGGCATCTCGGCATCCATGCCCATGACGATTGCGGCTGCGCGGTCGCCAATTCGCTCGCCGCCGTGGAAGCGGGCGCGCGCCATATCCAGGGCACGCTCAACGGCCTCGGCGAGCGCTGCGGCAACGCCAATCTCATCACGCTCATCGGCGCCCTGAAGCTGAAGGCCTCTTACGCCGCCCGCTTCGATCTCGGCGTCACGGATGAGGCGCTTGGTCAGCTCACCCATGTCTCGCGGCAGGTGGACGAGATCCTCAACCGTCAGCCGAACCGCCATGCGCCTTTCGTGGGTTCGAGCGCCTTCGCGACGAAAGCAGGCATCCATGCCTCCGCGGTGCTGAAGGATCCGCGCACCTACGAGCATGTGGAGCCGGAGGTCATCGGTAATGCGCGCAGGCTTCTCGTCTCCGACCAGGGCGGGCAATCGAACATCCTGGCCGAGTTGAAGCGCTGCGGCTTCGCGCTGGAGAAGGGCGATGCGCGCATCGCGCGCGTGCTCGACGAAGTGAAGCGCAAGGAGGCTGAAGGCTTCGCGTTCGAAGGCGCGGACGCGTCCTTCTACGTGCTGGTCAAGCGCATGCTGGGCGAGGTGCCGGCCTTCTTCGACGTGGAGCGCTTCTCCGTCAACGTGGAGCGCCGCTTCAATGCGGTCGGCGAACTCGTCACCGCCTCGGAAGCCATCGTGAAGGTGCGTGTGGGCGACGAGGTGCTGATCTCGGCCGCCGAAGGCAACGGTCCGGTGAATGCGCTCGACGTGGCCTTGCGCAAGGATCTCGGCAAGTATCAGAACCTGATTCAGGATCTGGAGCTGGTCGACTACAAGGTCCGCATCTATCAGGGCGGCTCGGATGCGGTGACGCGCGTGCTGATCGAGTTCATGGACGGCTCCGGCGAGCGCTGGACCACCATCGGGGTCTCCCCGAACATCATCGACGCATCGTTCCAGGCGCTGACGGATTCGATGGTCTACAAGCTTCTCAAAAGCGGAGCGTCGCTCTGAGAACCGCAAGACTCTGCCGTCATTCTGAGTCTGGTTCATCAATGGCCAATAGCCCTCCTGACGTCATCACCGGCCTTGTGCCGGTGATCCCACTTCGGTGAGGCGCTGCGCTTTTCATATCGGGATGGCCGGGACAAGCCCGGCCATGACGGTGAGGGAAGGCGCATGACGGCCCAGACACTCCGACTCAGGGCAGTGCATGAATTCGACATTGCTGAAACCGAGAATCACTCCAGGCAATCCCATGAACGTTTCGATCCTGCTGCCGCTCCTGGGCATTCTTCTGGGCGGCGTGTTCCTCTCGTCTCAGGCGCCCATCAATGCCGCCCTGGCGCGGTCTCTCGGCGATCCGGTGCTGGCGGCCTGCATTTCCTTCGGGATCGGCTTCGTCATTCTGGCGGCCATCAGTGCGTTCAAAGGCGCATGGCCGTCGGGCGTCGCCGTGGCCTCGGCACCATGGTGGTCCTGGCTGGGAGGCTTGCTCGGCGCCTTCTACGTTGCCATCGTGATCTGGGGCGTGCCGCAGCTCGGGGTGGTCAGCACCGTGGCGGCCCTGGTCTTCGGCCAAGTTGCCGCCGCGCTGGTCCTGGATGCGGTGGGAGCTTTCGGCCTTCCCGTGCAGGCGATCACGTGGCAGCGGCTGCTGGCAGCGGGCATGATCCTGGGCGGGCTCGTGCTGTCGCGCGCAGGATGATGTGGCTTTCTAGAAGCGGCTCCCGATGGCCTCTTCGTTGCTCACGATCCCGACCCGCCGGGCGGCATTCTCGAGCATGGGAATGACCTCTTCGACCCGCTCCGCGACGAGGTAGTTGAGCTCCAGTCCGGGGCGGATGAAGCCCTGTTCGTGCATGTGGGCGATCAGGGTGAGAAGCGGCTTCCAGAAGCCCTTGGTGCTCAGCATCAGGATCGGCTTGGTGTGCCGGCCGAGCTGCGACCAGGTCATCTGTTCGACGAGCTCCTCCAGGGTCCCGATCCCGCCGGGCAGGGCCACGAAGGCGTCGGCCTTCTCGAACATCAGGCGCTTGCGGGTGTGCATGTCGGGCACGACGATGGTTTCCTGCACGTCGTCGAGGAGCTTCTCGCGGGACTTCAGAAAGTCAGGGATGATCCCTGTGACATAACCGCCGTGATCGAGCACGGATTGGGCGACCGTGCCCATGAGGCCCACATTGCCGCCCCCATAGACCAGGTTGATTCCCTGTTCGGCCATGGAGCGGCCCAATACCGCCGCATTCTCGGCGAAAACCGGATCGTCCCCGAAGCCGGAGCCGCAATAGACGCATATGGATTTGATCGATCTGATGGATGACATGGGCATTTCGGGGAGGCGGGGAACCTCCCGCGTCGAGTCGTAGAGCATTATTTGTCCTTTATGGCCGTAGCCTTTTGAAAGATAAACGGTTTAAATGCACGAAAGTGCCGCGTACGAGAAAATGCACCATGGCGCATCCGAAGGAAATCAAAGGTACAATTGCGTTGCTGGGCGTCGCCGCTGCAACCGTTGTCGCAGTCCTTCTCGGGGTGCTTTACTGGTCCTGGTCCGACAGGCCCGAGACCTCGCGGAACGCCGCTCCCGCCCAGACAGCCGAGCCCTCGGCCAACACCCAGGGCGGATCGGGCCAGCAGGCCGCCAAGCCGGTCGCCCCGAGCGAGGCTCCCCCGGCGCAATCCAAGGATTCCCCTCTCGCGCCTTCCTTCGATCTGGTTCGGGTCGAGCCGGACGGCGAGAGCGTGATCGCAGGGCGCGCCGCGCCCGGTGCGACCATTGAACTGTTGAGGGGCGATCAGGTTCACGCCCGTGCGGCAGCCGATGCCTCCGGCCTGTTCGCCATCGTGCCTCCGCCCCTGCCGCCCGGCTCCCATCAGGTTGCGCTGCAATCCATCGCCCCGGACGGCACCCGCCAGCGCTCCGTCCAGAGCGTGACGGTCGTCATCACCGATGCCAAGACCCGGCCGCTCGTCACCCTGACGGCACCGGACATGCCGACGGTGGTTCTCTCGAACCCCGAGCCGCCGACCAAGGAGCCCAAGCCTGAAACGAAGGCCGCCGAAGCCAAGCCGGCAGAGCCTCAGCCGGCTCAGCCCGGGCCGCAGCAGCAGGCCGGGGTCGCGCCGCCGGTTCCGCCGCCGTCGGCCCCTCCTGGGCAAACGGCCGCGCGGGCCGAGATCAAGATCGTGACCGTCGAGGCGGAGGAGGGGAAGCTCTTCGTGTCCGGCCTGTCGTCGCCCGGAGCGACCGTGCGCCTCTACCTCAACGAAAGCCTCATCGCACCCGGCGGGGCGGGCGGTGACGGCAAGGTATCCTTCTCGATTGCCAGCGGCGTGAAGCCCGGCGATTACCGGATCCGCCTCGACGACGTGGACCCGGTCTCGGGACAGGTCAGGTCCCGCGCCGAGGTGGGCTTCAACGTGCCGGTCCAAGTGGCTTCCGTGCGGCCGCAGGCTCCCGCATCGCCTCAGGGGGGCAACCCGCCGGCCCAGCCTTCCCGAGAGGTGGCCTCCGCCCTGCCTGAAGGTCAGATGGCCAGTGCCGGGACGATCGTGATCCCCAATATCAACACCGCCATCGTGTCCCGCGGCGACAATCTCTGGCGGATCAGCCAGCGGGTCTATGGCAAGGGCCTGCGCTATACGGTGATCTACGGCGCGAACCAGGAGCAGATCCGCAATCCGGACCTGATCTATCCGGGCCAAGTGTTCGTCCTGCCGGGTGAGCAGGGGCCGAAGAGCAACTGAGCTTTTCGACGTAGACCCACATCCTGAGCCAGGCCCGTCCAGACCATCCCGATGCTGACAGGCGCTGTGCCTTTCCGATCGGGATCACCGGCACAAGGCCGGTGATGACGTCGGAGGGCGCGAGGGCTGAGGGGATCAGGGCCGGACAGCGCGCACCGATCCGGGATCGTGAAAGCCAGCCTGGCACCATCATCCCGGGGCCGCTTCAGCGGAGCCCGGGATCCAGAACCGCTGACGGTGCAGACAGAGGTGCAACACTGCTCGCCCTTGCCTGAGCCGTCGCGATTATGGATCCCCGGCCTGCGGGAAATGACAATGTCGGCGCGGGGATGGCCGTATCGGGGATCGGGCGCCGCTCTCCTCACGCGGCCCCGGATCAGTTGCTCCGTCCAGGATGACGAGACCGATGAAGCATCAACCTCTCAGGGTGAGGGAGAGGCCGAAACAGCTCTGAGGGATGCCGTCCCTGAGAGCAACCTGGAACAATTACAGACTCGGGGTGAATTCATCCTCCCGATCGCCTATATCGAGGTCCGATATTTCGATTGGATTCCCGCGTATGCCTCCCTCCACCGCCGTCCCTCCGACGAGCGCCACTGTGCCACAGCCGAATGGCCTGGCAGGTACCTGGACAAAGCTCTGGCCCTATCTCTGGCCTCACGGCAGGCCCGATCTCCAGCGGCGCGTCTTCCTGGCCTTCGGGCTTCTGCTGGTCGCGAAGGGCGTGACGATGGTGACGCCGTTCGCGTTCAAATGGGCGACGGACGCGCTCGTGGCGGTCACGGGCGGCAACCAAGGCGCCGAGGCAGCCGCCACCGCAGGCTCCTGGCTGTGGAAGGCACCGATCCTGCTCACGGCGATCTACGGCCTCACCCGCATCCTCATGGCGGTACTGACCCAGCTGCGCGACGGCCTCTTCGCCAAGGTCGCCATGCATGCGGTGCGCAATCTCGCGCTGCAGACCTTCGAGCACATGCATCGCCTGTCCCTCCGCTTCCATCTCGAGCGCAAGACCGGCGGCCTGACCCGGGTGCTGGAGCGCGGCCGCGAGGGCATCGAGGAATTGTCCCGCCTCGTGGTACTCACCCTCGTCCCGACGATCCTCGAGTTCATCCTCGTGCTGGGCCTGCTGGCCTGGGAGTTCAACTGGCTCTATTCCGCCGTCGTGTTCGTGATGGTGGTCGTCTATCTCGCCTATACCTACAAGGCGACCCAGTGGCGGATCTCGATCCGCAAGCAGATGAACGACTCGGATACGGACGCCAACACCAAGGCGGTCGACTCGCTGCTGAACTACGAGACGGTGAAGTATTTCGGCGCGGAGCAGCGGGAAACCGCCCGCTACGACCGCTCCATGGCGAAGTTCGAGAGCGCTTCCACCCAGACCTATACGTCCCTTGCCGTGCTCAACGCGGGCCAGGCCGTGATCTTCTCGATCGGCATGGCCATCGTGATGGTTCTGGCCGCCCGGGACATCATGGCGGGACGGGCCTCCATCGGCAGCTTCGTGCTCGTCAACGCCATGCTGGTGCAACTCTATATTCCGCTGAACTTCATGGGCATGCTCTACCGCGAGATCAAACAGGCCCTCATCGACATCGACGACATGTTCGCGATCATCGAGCGCAATCCCGAGATCCAGGACAAGCCCAGCGCCAGACCCCTCCAGGTGTCCGAGGGCGTCGTGCGCTTCGAGGATGTGCATTTCGCCTATATCCCCGAGCGTCCGATCCTCAAGGGCGTGAGCTTCGAGGTTCCTGCCGGCCATACGGTCGCCATCGTCGGCCCGTCGGGCGCCGGCAAGTCGACCATCTCCCGCCTGCTGTTCCGCTTCTACGAACCCACCAGCGGCCGCATTCTCATCGACGGGCAGAACATCGCCGAGGTGCAGCAGGCCTCCCTGCGCAAGGTGATCGGCATGGTCCCGCAGGACACGGTGCTGTTCAACGACACCATCGGCTACAACATCCAGTACGGCCGGTGGGATGCGACCCCGGAGGAGGTGAGGGAGGCCGCGCGCTTGGCCCAGATCGACCGCTTCATCGGCCTCCTGCCGGAGGGCTACGACACACCCGTGGGCGAGCGCGGCCTGAAGCTCTCAGGGGGCGAGAAGCAGCGCGTGGCCATCGCCCGCACGATTCTGAAAAGCCCACCGATCCTGGTCCTGGACGAGGCGACGTCGGCGCTCGACACCTTCACCGAGAAGGAGATCCAGGATGCCCTCGACCGGATCAGCCGTGGCAGGACCACTCTCGTGATCGCCCACCGGTTGTCCACAGTCATCGGAGCCGACGAGATTATCGTCCTGGACCAGGGGAGGGTGGTCGAGCGCGGCAATCATGCGAGCCTGCTGAGCCACGGCGGGGTCTATGCCGCCATGTGGAACCGCCAGCGCGAGGCGGATCAGGCCCGCGAGACGCTCAAACGGGCCGAGGAGGAAGAGCGCAGCCCCGAGAGCGTGGCAGGTTGACAAAAAGCTCTTTCGCCTGCCATCCCCACTATGGCATCGGACCTAAAAGTGGATTTGCACTCTTGGGATCCATCCGATGCTCCTTTTTGACCAGCGCATCCTTGAGCGCGGTCCTCTGGGTCCGCACGATGCGCTGGCCCTTCTTAAGGCTGTGAAAGAATGACCGATATCCTGGAATCGATGCGCCGCATCTTCGTGCCGATCCACAAGGAGGGCTATCCCTTCATCCTGGTCGCGCTGTTTGCGACGATCGTCCTGGCGTGGCTCTGGTCGCCGCTGGGCTGGATCGGTGCGATCCTGACCGTGTGGGTCTGCTACTTCTTCCGCGACCCGCCGCGGGTGACGCCGATCCGGGAGGGCCTCGTCGTGTCCCCGGCCGACGGGCGGGTGAACCTCATCACTACCGCCGTGCCGCCGGCCGAACTCGACCTGCCGCCGGAGCCCATGACTCGGATCTCGGTCTTCATGAACGTGTTCGACTGCCACGTGAATCGCTCGCCGGTCACGGGCCGGATCGCCCAGATCCTCTACACGCCGGGCCTTTTCCTCAATGCCGAGCTCGACAAGGCGAGCGAGGACAACGAGCGCAACGCCCTCGTGATCGAGACGGCAGGCGCCAAGATCGGCGTGGTCCAGATCGCCGGCCTCGTGGCGCGCCGCATCGTGTCCTTCGTGAAGGTGGGCGAGGCCTTAAGCACCGGCGAGCGCTTCGGCCTCATCCGGTTCGGTTCCCGCCTCGACATCTTCGTGCCGCTCAACGCCCAGGTGTTGGTGGGTCTTGGCCAGACGGCGGTCGCCGGCGAGACGGTGCTTGCGGATCTGACCGCCAACGAGCCCGCGCGCCAGTACCGGGTGGGCTGATCATTGCGCCTGCAGGGGGAGGTTTTCTCCCCCTGCAGGCTCTTCGGACGGAACCGTCCGCCGCGGTTTGCACTTCTTCCATCACCCGCAAACTGCCCAGCTCTGCTTGTCGTTCGGGCGGTCTCCTCCAGAGCATCGGAGCCGGAAGCCGTGTCAAAATCTGGGATTCATTCCGATGCTCCCCTCTTTGAAGAGCGCATCGTTCAAAGTGGAAAACCGGGTCCACTTTTCCGCACGATGCGCTAGGTTGTTGCCATGAGTGACCTCTTCCCGCCCTTCGCCCCGGATCCGAACGAACCGCGCAAGCGGCTGTTCAAGCCGGTTCCGTTCCGGATGATCGCCCCCAACATCATCACGTTGATTGCCCTTTGTTTGGGGCTCTGGGCCATCCGGCTGGCTTTCGATGGGCAGTACGAGAGGGCTGTCGTGGCCGTGATCGTGGCCGCCTTCCTGGACGGCGTCGATGGGCGGATCGCCCGCCTGCTGAAGGGGACCTCCCGGTTCGGCGCAGAGCTCGATTCCCTGGCCGACTTCCTGAATTTCGGCGTCACGCCCGCCTTGATCATCTACAGCTTCGTCCTGCACGAACTGGGACGCGTGGGCTGGATCGGCTCCATCGTTCTCGCCATCGCGGCGGCCCTCCGGCTGGCCCGGTTCAACGTCATGATCGACGATCCCAACCGCCCCGAATGGAAGAAGAACTTCTTCGTCGGCATGGCGGCCCCCATGGGCGCCATGTGCGCCCTGCTGCCGCTTTATCTGTCCTTCCTCGGCGTCCCCATCCAGGGTTCGTCCTTTGCGCCCGTCATCCTCATCTATGTGGTGGGCATCGCCTTTCTCATGGTTTCGACGATCCCGACCTATTCGGGAAAGACTATGGGCAAATACGTGCCACGCCAGTGGGTGCTGCCGATCTTCGTCCTGTCCGTCGCGGCCTTCGGCCTACTCATCAGCTTCCCCTGGGAAATGCTGAGCCTGATCACCGTCGTCTTCCTCGTGACGATTCCGGTCAGCGTGATGCGGTACCGCAAGCTGGATCAGCTCGACACCGCGGGCGATGCCGAGACCAAGTCGCCGCTGTCCGATATCGAGTCGCCTCCCGTCGCGTGATCGGCTTGATTCGATCGTCCCGGGTGCCATCTTGTGACCCGGCGCAGCTGTTTGCTTTATGAATATCCTTGAGGGGCCTAGAGCGTGGAGAGAAAAGTGGCGTCTTCTTCCGAGGTGTCGAATCCCAGCTGGCGTCCGAAGCTCGTTCTCGCGTCGGCCTCGCCGCGCAGGCTCGCTCTCCTGCAGCAGGCCGGCATCGAGCCCGACGCCCTTCTGCCGGCCGATGTGGACGAAGCCCCCCTGAAGAACGAGGGAGCCAAGGAACTGGCGAAGCGCTTGGCCCGCTCCAAGGCGGAGGTCGCCCGGAAGGTCGCGCGCACCCGCGACGACCTGAAGGATTCCTACATCCTCTCCGCCGACACCGTCGTGGTGGTCGGCAAGCGGGTCCTGCCCAAGGCGGAGCTTGTGGATGAGGCGGCGGCCTGCCTGAGGCTGCTCTCGGGACGCGCCCACCGGGTCTACACCTCCGTCTGCCTCATCACGCCCAAGGAATCCGTCCGTGAGCGTCTGGTGGAAACCCGCGTCCGCTTCAAACGCCTCTCCCGAGACGAGTTCGAGCGCTATCTTGCCTCCGGCGAGTGGCGCGGCAAGGCGGGCGGCTATGCCATCCAGGGGCTCGCCGGCACCTTCGTGGTCAAGCTGGTCGGCTCCTACTCCAACGTCGTGGGGCTGCCTCTCTACGAGGCGGCGGCCCTGCTCGACGGGGAGGGCTATCCCGTCCGGTTCAGCTGGCTCGACGCGGCCTGAGTTCGTTTTCCCAGTGTCATCACTGTCTTGCGCGAAGGGACGCAGGTAACCACGTTGCCGAAATGCAATGAAAGGAGGCGCGACATGAACGCCGCCAATGAAAACAAGCCTCTGGCTTCGTCCGGCAAGTGCCCGATCTGCGGCAAGCCCGCCCAGCCGGAATACAATCCCTTCTGCTCCAAGCGCTGCGCCGACGTGGACCTGAACCGCTGGCTCTCGGGCAATTACGCGATTCCAGCCGTCGAGAGCGAGGAAGACGACCGGGACGAGGATGACCGGGAAGCCTGAACGCATTTCCCGGAATTTTTGTCGCCCGAACCGCTGGACATGCGATCCATGTCTGACTATACACCCCTCCACGACGCGCACGGCTCCGCCGCGCATCGATGCCCAGGTAGCTCAGTTGGTAGAGCATGCGACTGAAAATCGCAGTGTCGGTGGTTCGATTCCGCCCCTGGGCACCACTTATCCCCTTGATAGAACCTGTTCCGCGCTCCCCGCTGCCCGACAGCAGGAGGGTCTGCCTGTGAGCCGGATCCACCGATGCAGAAGCACGGAATCGGAAAAGGGCAGCCTTGATCTGGCTGCCCTTCATTTTTGGATTTGTTCAGAGCGCCTGTTCGCGATCAGCGCTTCAGCGGATCACAGGATGAAATATCCCTTTGAAAGGCTCGACAGGCCTTTCATGTAGATCGCAAAGTCTGCGCTGCTGTCCCCGTTGACGTCACCGCTCACGAGAACGCCGCTTCCGTACTTCTCGTAGCGCAGTTCGCCGGCCTTGTTGTGGAATCCGTTCTTGCCGATGAAGCTGAACCCCTGATTGCCGCCGACCGTCGTGTTGGCGTCGATGCTGCGCAGATCGACTCTGTCCTTCTGAGCGGCCGAGAAGTCCTGGATCGTATCGCGCCCGCCCGCATCGACGGTGCTGTCTCGAACGGACTTGAAGGTGAAGGCATCGGCGCCGGCGCCGCCGTAGAGCCGGTCGGCTCCCTGACGGCCATACAGCACGTCGTTTCCACCGAAACCTTCCAGCTTGTCGCCGTAGCTGCCGCCCGTGATCCTGTCACTGCCGGAGAGAAGGGAACGAAAGACCTTGTGGTCGTCGGAACTCGAACCGGTCGAGGCTGCAGCCACGAGGCTTGTCACGGCAATCGACGTGCCTTCGATCGACCCGATCTTCTTTCCGTACTCGTAGGATGCGTAGCCGGTGACAACGCCTCCCGTCGGAATGCCATCGCGACTGTAGGTGAGACCGTAGCCCCGGAATTCGTCGCGGGTCGAGCCGCCGTAGTTGTACTCGACCAGGAAGCGGGTCGAGGTTTGGGTGTAGTCGATTCCGTAAGCGAGATTGCTCAGATCGAGATCGGCCAGGTTGAACCCGGACGAGCCGTTCCACGTGAGTGTTGCCATTGTTGCCCCCTATGAATGGATAGGGTGCTGTAGCTCGTCATAGGAAGCGGGGCAACCGAGCAAAGGGTCGGGACGGCTGGTCTTGCCCGAGCAGTCATGTTCTGCGGCGGCAGGCTTGCCGGATTCCGCCGGCATCATCCTCACGACGGGACTTGAACCGCGTCCTCCCCGTGGGCAGCTCCGGACACCTTCGCCAGGACGAGGGATGATCGGCAGTGGGAGATCTGCTGGTGCAGAAGGGTGATGGCCGTGCGGGCAAGATCCCTGAACTGCTGCTGCACGATCGCGGGAGCATCATCCCAGTCGTCTGAATATTCGGCAGCAAAGAACGCCTGCGCGACAAGCTCGACTTGGTCTGGTGTCATGCAAGTCTCCCTGCACCTATTAACCAGATAGGTGCTTGGAGAGGCATTCGTTCCGTGTCTCTTTGTGAGTACCACTTGCGAGAAATAAGAAGTCCTTGATGTTGTTCAACCTGCTACCACTTTCGAGATCAGAGCGACTATAGGATCATTTCCGTCGGTGGATTCCGGACCGCCCCATGGCGAAAAAACTGCTGCACTTCTTCGTGGAGCAGTTTCGGAACGCCGTGACATGCAGAAGCATTTTATCTACTACTCTTGGATTACGCTGCTATGCTATCCTTAATTTCACGATGCAATCCTAATGCGTGGATTGCGCAATCCGAGACATAGGCGATGACGAATCTGGATGAGCTGAAGAGGACCATTGCCGCGACGTGGCGCGACGAGGAAATGGCATCGTCTGCGTGCTATGGGATCGACGCCTATTCGAAGCACTGGCCCTATGTCTTCATGGTCAACGACTGGCGTGTGTGGAACGAGAGCGGGCGAGACCTGAACCAGGAGGTCATTCGATGGCTCGACGAGCAGGAAGAGACCTGGGACTTCTATCACCTGCTCGATGAATGGGGTCTGGTGGGCTTCGACGACCTGAGAACTGCGACGCGCTTCAGGCACCGCTGGTTCGGAGCGCTCAAGGTTGTGTCGTCGTCCGACGACACATGGAACCCGCATCCGTGCAACGGGACCTTTGCTCCGAGCCTCGCAGACGAGACCACAAGTCAGGCTCGCAAAGACAGCCACGCAGTTCGCTGATTCCTCCGGACCAATCCTATCGCCCGCCTCTGGGCTGTCACAACTGACGGATCAGAGGCGGGCCTTTCTCGGCAGCCGAGCCGATTCACTTCTTCGCGCAGATCGCCCGGGCGATCATGCCTTTCGGGCTCTCGCCCGTGGAGAAGCAGTACACGCCGACTTCATCCATATCGAGACGGTCGCCCCGGTTGCAGGTGCCGTTGATCGGGTACTCGTCCTGCTCACAGCGCGCCATGCATCGGCCCTGGGACGCACATTCCTGCACGAAGACACGCAGGATCGTTCCGGCGGGCCCGGGCTTCCCCTCAGGTCCCATCCTTCCCTCCGGGCCGACGGACCCGGGAGGTCCGACAGGACCCGTCAGCCCGGCCGGGCCGATCGGCCCGATGGGACCGGGAGGCCCAATCGGCCCGATGCCTCCAGCAACACCTTGCGGCCCCGGAGGCCCGGCAGGCCCCACGGGTCCGATGGGCCCTTCCGCCCCTGCAGGGCCAGCCGGACCGACCGAACCAGGCAGACCGGCCGGTCCAGGTTCACCACGCGGCCCCGGCGTCCCCTGAGGTCCTTGAGGCCCCTGATGGCCTGCAAGCCCCTGTGGCCCCTGCGGGCCGGGAGGACCCGCCGGGCCTTCGGGGCCGATTGGACCTGCTGGTCCCGCAGGACCTGGCTGCCCTTCAGGGACGGCCCGCGCTTCCGTGGTCCCAGGCGGTCCTGGCGGTCCGGCGGGCCCTTGCGGCCCAATCGGGCCAGCCTCGCCTTGCTCTCCGCGCGGCCCGGCAGGGCCGGCAGCTCCTTGCGGGCCGGGAGGCCCCTCCGGTCCCGGGTCGCCCTTCGGTCCGGGCGCGCCGTCGCGTCCAGGTTCGCCTTGAGGACCGGGAGGGCCAACAGGCCCGGGCTCGACAGGTGCGACGGCCGCGGATTGCGATGCCGTGCCCGGGCCTTCCGGACCTTTCTGACCGCAGAAGCCGACGACCGCCTGCCGCTGCTCGGTCTCCGCCTGGAGATTCACGATGCAGCTTGCGGGATGATAGGCGATCCGGAAGGTGAACCGACCGTTGGCATCGGCCTTCGTCTCGAAGCGTTCATCGAGGAAGATCGACACCTGCCGCGGTTTGCTCAGTCGACCGACGACACGCAACTCACCGGCGGTGATCATGGCCTGATCGATGACGATATCGGCCATGGCGGGCATGCCGCTGGCGATCAGGATGGATCCGGCTAACAGGCGTTTGAGCATCGTGCCTTCCCCACATCAGAGACACGAAGCGTCGCCCGAGGAAGGCCGGAGCGTCAATTCACCCGGAAGGATATCGGGAGGGCCTTACGCTGTACGCATTGTGGCTGCAGAGAGAGCTAATGCACGCCTTCCGCCTGCATCGCCTCGACGCGGATCTCCTCCGTCAGCTGCGCCTTCAGGCTTGAAAACTCGGGCGTGGTCTTCATCGTGTAGTGGCGCGGGTGAGGCAGGTCGACGGGAATATCGGCCTTGATGCGGCCGGGGCGGGCCGACATGACGATGACGCGGGAGGCGAGGAAGATCGCCTCCTCGATGTCATGGGTGACGAAGAGCACGGTCTTGCGCTCGCGTTCCCAGATGCCCAGCAGCAGTTCCTGCATCAGCCCGCGGGTCTGGTTGTCGAGGGCGCCGAAGGGCTCGTCGAGGAGCAGGATCTCCGGATCGTTGGCGAGCGCGCGCGCAATGGCGGTGCGCTGCTGCATGCCGCCGGAGAGCTGCTTCGGATAATGGTTCTCGAAGCCGAGCAGCCCCACCTTCTCGGTGTAGGACGCGACGATCTCCTGACGCTGCGCTTTCGGCATGCCCTTCTCACGCAGGCCGTAGGCGATGTTCTCGGCAATCGTCAGCCACGGGAACAGGGTATAGGACTGGAACACCATGCCCCGGTCGGCACCCGGACCCTTGATCTCGCGTCCATTCAGAAGAACGCGTCCGCCGCTCGGACGGTCGAGGCCGGCCACGATGCGCAGGAGCGTGGATTTTCCGCAGCCGGAGGGGCCGAGAATGGTGATGAAGTCGTTCTGCGCCACCTGCAGGTTCGTGGGCTCGAGCGCGCGAACGGGTGCGCCGCCGCGCACGCCCGGAAACACGCGCGAGACGCTGTCGATCTGGAGGATCGTTCCGGTCATGCGAGCCTCCACGGGAAGAGCGAACGGTTGAGAGCCTTGAACAGGAAATCCGAGATGAGGCCGATGACCCCGATGACGATGATGCCGAAGATCATCTGACCAGTCGCCAGCAGCGCCTGGCTGTCGATGATCATGTGCCCGATGCCGGAGGATGAGCCGATGAGCTCCGCCACGATCACATAGGTCCAGGCCCAGCCGAGCACGAGCCGCAGGATCTCCGCGATCTCCGGCGCATTGGCGGGGATGAGCACCCGCTTGACGACGCCCTGGTCGCTGGAGCCCAGCGTGTAGGCCGCTTCGACGAGGTCGCGGCGCGTGTTGCCCACGGCCACCGCCACCATCAGGATGATCTGGAAGACGGAACCGATGAAGATCACGAGGAGCTTCTGCATCTCGCCGATGCCGGCCCAGAGGATGAGAAGCGGCACGAAGGCGGACGCGGGCAGATAGCGTGCGAAGGACACGAAGGGCTCGAGGAAAGCCTCGAAGGACTTGTAGGCGCCCATCATGATGCCGAGCGGCACGGCGACGAGCGCGGCCAGGACGAAGCCGCCGACCACGCGCCAGACCGTGATGCCGATGTCGCCCAGGAAACCGAAGCGGGTGAGCAGCAGCCACCCGTCCTGCACCATGGTGATCGGATCGGCGAGGAAGGTCCGCGAAACGAAGCCGCCGAGGGTCGCGAAGGCCCATGCTGCGAGGAAAAGGATGAAGAAGGAAACGCCGAGCGTGACGCGCGTGCCCTGGCTGACGGGGTCGAGAGGACGAGGCATGAAGGATCTGCTCTACAATCCGGATTTGATGGGCCGGATGGTGCTCGTGAGGAAATGATCAGGCGATGGCCCGCATGGAATCGGGCCATCGCCGCGGCAAGGGCGTTACTGGATAAAGCTGGTATCGGCCAGCGCTTCCATGTCGGGCTTCTGCTTGATGATGCCAGTCTCGAGCAGCAGGTCGGCGGCTTCCGCCGAGAAGGTCTTGAACTCGCTGGCGAAGAACTTCTTGTTGGCTTCGCGATCCTGCCAGCGCAGGAACTGGGCCGACTTGCCGAAGGCCTCGCCGGTCTGCTTCACGTCCGCGCCCATGATCTCGTAGGCCTTCGCCTGTTCCTTGGCGATCATGTCGAGGGCTTCGAAATAGCTGTCGGCAAAGGCCTTCGCGGCCTTCGGATTGTCGGCGAGGAATTTCGGCGTGCAGCCGAAGGTGTCCATGACCATCGGGTAATCGAGGGTCGTGGCGATGATCTTGCCGGCCTGGGGCGCGGCGCGCACGGACGAGAGATACGGCTCATAGGTCATGGCCGCATCGTTCTGGCCGGCGATGAAGGCCTGCGCTGCCGGACCCGGCTCCATGTTGACTACCGTCACGTCCTTCACGGAGAGGCCGTTCTTCTTCAGCATCCAGGCGAGCGCGAAATAGGGCGACGTGCCCGGCGCGGAGGCCGCAACCTGCTTGCCCTTGATGTCCTTGATGGCGGCGATGTCGTTCTTCACCACCATGCCGTCAGCGCCGTAGCTCTTGTCGAGCTGGAAGATCTGCTTGGTCGGGACGCCGTTGGCATTCCACACGATCCAGGTCTCGACCGTGGTGGCGGCGCACTGGATGTCGCCGGACTGGATTGCGAGGTGGCGGCTGGCCTGTGGGACCTTCTTGATCGTCACGTCGAGGCCGTTCTTCTTGAAGATGCCGGCTTCCTTCGCAAGCGTCAGGGGCGCGAAGCCCGTCCAGCCCGAGATGCCGATAGCCACCTTCGTCTCCTGCGCCGAGGCGGATCCGACCGCCAGCGCCAACACGGCCAAACCACTCAATACCGCCTTCATTGCAGCCTCCGTTCTGTCCAAATCCTCTGACTCGTTCTGCCGATAGCACTCTCGGGAAGATTCCAGGAAGTCATGCGTCGGACATTCTTTTTCGAACGCGCGAATGGCACCATGCCGGAGCGGCAATGTCAAATGTATAGACATTTTGATTTGCCGCTGTTTCAGGCATCTCGCGCCAAAAATAGCGTCTCCAAGAGTCTGACGGCTATTCCCTGTGACGTCATCACCGACCTTGTGCCGGTGATCTCGATGCGAAAGGCGCGGCGCTCTTCTGATCGAGATGGCCGGCACAGGGCCGGTCATGACGTGAGAAAATGACGTCTGGCGCGCCTTTCGTTCCTGTTCTCAGCCGGACACTCAGGATGAGGTTGGAGATTCATGAGCCGGACTTTCAGGTTGGTCCGGCGTAATCTCGACGAAGATGGCCCGTCCGGACCCGGAGAGCAGGATAAGTTTCTCCGTCGCCTCGAGGATAAGCGTATCGAGCGCCTGGAGTGAATGGATCGTCGAATCGAGCGTCACATCGAACGAACCATCGAGCGGGACGAGAAAAGCAGCAGTCGTGTCCTCCGACAGCAATGCGACGCCCGATTCGACGAACCGCGTCCGGTGACGGAACCGCCCCCGCCGCGTCATCACGTTGAGATCACGGATGGGGCCCGAGAGGAGCCGCCCGGTGGTGATGTCATCGCCGGAAAAGGAGAGCTTGGAGGAGGTCCGATCCAGCGGATAGGCGATGCCCTCCACATCGAGTTCGATGCCGTTGCCCTCGATCACGATCAGCGTGCGGTCGATCCCCGGAAAGAGCGAGAATGGCCCGTCTGAGGCCACATCCGCCATGCTGATGCGCCATCCGAAGGTGTCGAATGTGGAGCCTTCCGGAAAGGCGGCGACCTCCGCGGTGGTGCCGCCGCCATTCTTCCAGGGAACGCGGACAAGATCCGCATTGCGGATGATCCGCGCCGTCATCACCGCAGGCTCGGAAGGTTGAGACCGTTTTCCCGGGCGCAGTCGATGGCGATGTCGTAGCCGGCATCCGCATGACGCATCACGCCGGTCGCCGGATCGTTCCAGAGCACGCGCTCGATGCGCTTGGCCGCTTCCGGCGTGCCGTCGCAGACGATCACCATGCCGGAATGCTGCGAGAAGCCCATGCCGACGCCGCCGCCATGATGCAGCGAGACCCAGGTGGCTCCGGACGCGCAGTTGAGCAGCGCGTTGAGGAGCGGCCAGTCGGACACGGCATCCGAGCCGTCCTTCATGGCCTCCGTCTCACGGTTCGGGCTGGCGACCGAGCCGGAATCGAGGTGGTCGCGACCGATCACGATGGGCGCCTTCAACTCACCCTTTGCCACCATCTCGTTGAAGGCGAGGCCGAGGCGGTGGCGGTCGCCAAGACCCACCCAGCAGATGCGCGCGGGCAAGCCCTGGAACTTGATGCGTTCTTTCGCCATGTCGAGCCAGTTGTGCAGGTGCTTGTTGTCGGGCAACAGCTCCTTCACCTTGGCGTCGGTCCTGTAGATGTCCTCCGGATCGCCCGAGAGCGCAGCCCAGCGGAATGGTCCGATGCCGCGGCAGAACAGGGGGCGGATATAGGCCGGCACGAAGCCGGGGAAGTCGAAGGCGTTGTCGACGCCTTCCTCCTTGGCCATCTGGCGGATGTTGTTGCCGTAATCCAGGGTCGGCACGCCGGCCTTGTGAAAGTCGAGCATCGCGCGCACGTGCTCGGCCATGGACTGCCTGGCGGCGTGCTCCACGGCCTTCGGATCGCTCTCGCGCTTGGCCTCCCACTGGCTCAGCGTCCAGCCCTTCGGCAGATAGCCGTTGATCGGATCGTGCGCGGAGGTCTGGTCCGTCACCGCGTCGGGGCGGATGCCGCGCCGGTAGATTTCCGGGAAGATCTCGGCGGCGTTGCCGAGGAGGCCGACCGAAACCGGCTTCCTGTCGCGGCAGGATTGTTCGATGATGGCGAGGGCTTCGTCGAGCGTGTCCGCGCGCTGGTCCACATAGCCGGTGCGCAGGCGCATCTCGATGCGGCTCGGCTGGCATTCCACGGCGAGGCAGGAGGCGCCCGCCATGGTGGCGGCGAGCGGCTGCGCGCCGCCCATGCCACCGAGGCCGCCGGTGAGGATCCAGCGGCCGGAGAGATCGCCGTTGTAGTGCTGGCGGCCCACCTCCACGAAGGTCTCGTAGGTGCCCTGCACGATGCCCTGCGTGCCGATATAGATCCAGGAGCCGGCCGTCATCTGGCCGTACATCATGAGTCCCTTCCGGTCGAGCTCATGGAACTTGTCCCAGGTGGCCCAATGCGGCACGAGGTTCGAATTGGCGATCAGCACGCGCGGCGCATCCGCATGGGTGCGGAACACGCCGACCGGCTTGCCCGACTGCACGAGGAGCGTCTCGTCGGCTTCCAGGTTCTTCAGAGCCGCCACGATGCGGTCGAAGCTGTCCCAATCGCGCGCGGCGCGGCCGATGCCGCCATAGACGACGAGTTCGCCGGGCTTCTCGGCGACATTGGGATCGAGGTTGTTCATCAGCATGCGCAAGGGCGCCTCCGTCAGCCAGCTCTTGGCCGACAGTTCGGTGCCATGGGGAGCGCGGATCACGCGGGCGTTGTCGATGCGAGTCATGGGACGGATCCTCGGATCAGGCTTTGAATTGAGCGAAGGTGAGGCAGGTTTGAAGAACGAGGGCGAGCGCCGTACGCATCGGCGCCGCATAATCCTCGTCGTAGGAAGGCGGCCATTCGCCCTCGGAGACGGGGCCGAGCGGCTCTTTCATGTAGCCGCGGCAGGCAAGTTCCATCTGGACGGCATGGACACCCTCATCAGGCTTGCCGAGGCTGCGCGTGATGTAGCCGCCCTTGAAGCGACCGTTGACCACGTGGCTGAAGCCGCTGCCGGTGCAGATCTTCTCGATGGCGTCGCTCAGGGATGGAGCACAGGTGGTGCCGCCATTGGTGCCGATGTTGAAATGGGGCAGGGCGCCGTCGAACAGGCGGGGAATGACCGAGCGGATCGAGTGGCAATCATAGACCACGACATTATCATGCCGTGCCCGAAGCCGCTCGATCTCGGCGTGGAGCGTCGCGTGATAGGGATCGAAGAAGAGGGCTCGGCGCTTGGCAACCTGCTCTGCCGTCGGCTCTGCACCCGGCTCGTAGAGCGGCTCGCCGTCGAAGGTCGTCGTCGGGCACAGCTCCGTGGTTGCCTGGCCCGGATAGAGCGACACGCCGGACGGATCGCGGTTCACGTCGATCACCGTGCGGGAGATCGTGGTGCGGATCACGGTCGCGCCGAGCGAGGGGGCGAAATCGTAGAGCCGTTCGATCCACCAATCCGCATCCTTGCGCGCCAGCCACGGCGAGACGAGGCCGCGTTCGAACGCGGCGGGGATCTCCGTGCCCGTATGCGGGAGACTCACCACGAGGGGCGCTTCGCCGGGAATGACAGTGAGCCAGTCCGGACGCGTGCTCATGCCCGCACCTCGTCGGTCACGAGCGGCAGCGCGTCGGTCCCCGCGGCTTCGACCAAGGCGCCGGAAACCACGAGGGCCGTGGCCTGCTCCATGTCGGGCGCCATGTGACGGTCGTCATCGAGATGCGCGATTTTTGCCCGCAGCAGCGCACGGGCTCGCTCCAGGCGCTCGCTCGATTTCATGGGCGCGTGGAAGTCGCAGCCCTGGACGGCGGCGAGCAGCTCGATTCCGATCACGTTGGCCGCGTTCGCCGACATGGGAAGCAGCCGTCTTGCTCCAT
The DNA here is from genome assembly GCF_018383585.1 of Microvirga sp. 3-52. GTDB lineage: Bacteria > Pseudomonadota > Alphaproteobacteria > Rhizobiales > Beijerinckiaceae > Microvirga. The sequence goes on along the minus strand of NZ_JAHAMK010000011.1, from coordinate 84,259 downwards.
GGGTCGCCATGGAGACATGGTCTTCCTGGTTGGCGGAGGTCGGGATCGAGTCGACGCTCGCCGGATAGGCGCGCTGCTTGTTCTCCGATACGAGAGCCGCCGCCGTCACCTGCGGGATCATGAAGCCGGAATTGAGCCCGGGCTTCGGCGTGAGGAAGGCGGGAAGGCCCGAGAGGGCCGGATCGACGAGCATGGCAATGCGTCGCTCGGCGAGCGAGCCGATCTCGCACAATGCCATGGCAATCATGTCGGCGGCAAACGCCACCGGCTCGGCATGGAAGTTGCCGCCCGAGATGACCTCTCCGGTATCCGAGAAGACGAGGGGGTTGTCGGACACGCCGTTCGCTTCGGTACCGAGGGTCTCGCCGGCTTGGCGCAGCAGGTCGAGGACCGCGCCCATCACCTGCGGCTGGCATCGCAGGCAATAGGGATCCTGCACGCGGTCGTCGTTGGTGAGATGAGACGCGCGGATGGCGCTGCCCAGCATCAGGGTGCGCAAGGATGCGGCGACCTCGATCTGGCCGTGATGACGCCGCAGCTTCTGGATGCGCTCGTCGAACGGACCGTCGGAACCCTTGGCGGCATCGGTCGCCAGTGCTCCCGTGACGAGCGCAGCGCGGAACACGCGTTCGGCCTCGAACAGGCCTGCCAGCGCGAGCGCGGTCGAAACCTGCGTGCCGTTGAGAAGCGCCAGGCCCTCCTTGGGACCGAGCGAGAGGGGCGAGAGACCCGCGCGTGCGAGGGCCGCCTCCGCGGGAATGCGTGCGCCGTCGACGAAGAACTCGCCGACACCCATGAGGGCTGCCGTCATGTGTGCGAGTGGGGCGAGATCGCCTGATGCGCCGACCGACCCTTGCCCGGGAACGACGGGAATGAGGTTGGCGCGCAAGCAGGCTGTCAGATGCTCGATGGTAGACCAGCGCACGCCCGATGCGCCTTGCGCGAGGCTCGCGAGCTTGAGGGCCATGACGAGCCGCACAATCGCAATCGGCAATGGCTCACCGACACCGGCCGCATGCGAGAGCACGATGTTGCGCTGGAGCGTCGCGAGATCGGCAGAACCGATGCGTACGCTTGCAAGCTTGCCGAACCCGGTATTGATGCCATAGACCGGCTCGCCCTTGGCAACGATGGCCTCGATGGTCTTCGCACCGGCCTCGATGGAGGCACGGCAATCCTGATCGAGCGCGACGTCGGCGCCGAAATAGACGTGGCGCCAATCGGCGAGCGAAACGGAGCCGGGATGAAGCATTACTTCTTTGGTCACTGTCCCCTCCAGACACGGGCGTGAAGCGGGTTGAAGCCGATGCGGTAGACGAGCTCCGCCGGCCGTTCGATGTTCCAGATCGCGAGATCGCAGGACTTGCCCGGCTCCAGCGTGCCGATCTCGTCGAGTTTTCCGAGCGCACGGGCCGCCTCGCGGGTGATCCCGGCGAGGCATTCCTCGACCGTCATGCGGAACAGGGTCGCGCCCATGTTCATGGTGAGCAGGAGCGATGTGAGGGGCGAGGTGCCCGGGTTGCAATCGGTCGCCAGGGCCATGCGCGTGCCTGCCTTGCGGAAGGCGGCGACCGGCGGCGCTTTCGTCTCGCGCAGCACGTAGAAGGCGCCCGGCAGCAGCACCGCGACCGTGCCCGCCTTCGCCATGGCGGCAGCGCCTTCCTCGTCCGTGTATTCGAGATGATCGGCGGAGAGGGCTCCGTAATCGGCAGCAAGTTTGGCGCCATGCAGGTTGGACAGCTGGTCGGCGTGGAGCTTGATCGCCAGGCCATGCGCCTTGGCGGCATCGAACACGCGGGCGGTCTGCTCGGGAGAAAAGGCGATGCCCTCGCAGAAGGCGTCGACCGCATCGGCCAGCCCGTCCCGGGCGAGCGCCGGCAGGATCTCGCAGCAGACCTTGTCGATGAAGGCGTCCTTGTCGCCGTTCGCCTCCGGCGGCAGCGCATGGGCGCCGAGGAACGTGGTGGTGACGGATACGGGCCGCGTGTCGGCGAGGCGCTGCGCGGCGCGCAACGACCGGGCCTCCGTCTCCAGGTCGAGCCCATAGCCCGACTTGATCTCGATGGTGGTGCAGCCTTCGGCAATCAGGTGATCGAGGCGGGGCAGGGCGGTCGCTACAAGCTCATCCTCGGTCGCCGCGCGGGTGGCCTTCACGGTGGACACGATGCCGCCACCGGCACGGGCGATCTCCTCGTAGCTCGCGCCGTTCAGCCGCAACTCGAACTCATGGGCCCGGTTGCCGCCGAAAACCAGGTGGGTGTGGCAGTCGATAAGGCCGGGGGTGATCCAGCGACCTCGGCAGTCGATCCGCTCGGCGGCATCCCAGCCGCTCGGGAGATCCGCCGCCGATCCGGCAAAGGCAATCCGGCCATCCTTGGCGGCAACGGCCCCGCTCTCGACGATCCCGAGATCGTCACCGGCAAGCGTAGCAAGGCGAGCGTTGAACCAGACCCGATCGAAGCGCATGTTCCTGCTCCGGTGAGGTTGCGATAATGTCTATACATAATCGCGAAAGATCGATATTGTCTAGACGTATTCGATCGTTTTTGATGGTCCCGCCTCGGCGTGGCTTTTTGGCGGCTGCGGTCCGGGACCATCGACAGTGAAGGTGTCAGCATGCGCAGGCTCATTCTCGATCACGCCTTGTTGCCGGACGGTTGGGCGGCGAACGTCGGGATCGACATCGAGGGCGGGACGATTGCCGCCGTCCGGCCGAATGCACGCGGCGAGACACGCGAGCGCATCGCCGGGATTGCGCTACCCGGATTGCCGAACCTGCACAGCCATACCTTCCAGCGCGGCATGGCTGGGCTTGCCGAAACCCGAGGACCGGAAGGGGACAGCTTCTGGACTTGGCGGCAGGTGATGTATCGGTTCCTCGGCTCCCTCGCGCCGGACGATGTGGAGGCCATCGCGGCCTTCGCCATGATGGAAATGCTCGAGGGCGGGTTCACCGCGCTTGCGGAGTTCCACTATCTGCATCACGACGCCGACGGCCGTCCATACACCGATATCGCGGAACTCTCCGGCCGCATCGTGGCCGCCGCGCAGGAAACCGGCATGGGCCTGACGCTCCTGCCGGTCTTCTATGCGCAGGGCGGCTTCGGCGCTGCGGCGCCGGCGGAGGGTCAGCGGCGTTTCATCAACGATGTGGAAGGCTATACCCGCCTGCTCGAAGGTGCGCGCAGGGCCGTTGCTGGGCTCGACGACGCCATCGTCGGCGTCGCGCCCCACAGCCTTCGCGCCGTCACGCCCGAGAGCCTTCGCGAGGTGATGGCACTGGCAGGCGAGGGGCCGATCCACATCCACATCGCCGAACAGGTGCAGGAGGTCGAGGATTGCCTGGCATGGTCGGGCCAGCGCCCCGTCGCATGGCTGCTCGACCACGCACCTGTCGATCAGCGCTGGTGCCTGATCCACGCGACCCATCTCGATGCGCGGGAGGTCGAAGGCACCGCGATGAGCGGCGCGGTGGCGGGCCTGTGCCCGATCACCGAGGCCAATCTCGGCGACGGCATTTTTGAGGGTGTCGACTATCTCGGAGCCGGCGGCCGGTTCGGTGTCGGGTCGGATTCCAACATCGAGATATCGGTGTCGGCAGAACTCAAGCAGTTCGAGTACAGCCAGCGCCTCAGGCACCGCGCCCGCAATGTCCTGGCCCAGCACCAGGGCCAATCGACCGGGCGCAGTCTCTATGACAAGGCCCTGGCGGGCGGCGCTCAGGCTCTCGGTCGCCGTATCGGTGCCATCGAGGCAGGGCAGCGCGCCGATCTCGTGGTGCTCGATGGAGATCATCCCGACCTTGCCGCCGTCTCAGACGACCGCTGGATCGACGCGTACGTGTTCGTCGCGGGCAAGGCCGCCATCGACACCGTGTTCGTCGCGGGCAAGGACCTGGTCAGGAGCGGCCGGCATGTGAAGCACGAGGCGATCCGTGCCCGCTATGGACGCGCCATGGCCCGCATCCTGGCGTGAGACAACCATGAAGCATCTGCACCAGCGCATCCGCGACGATATCGAGGCCCGGATCATGTCCGGCGAGTGGCCGCCGGGCCACCGGATTCCCTACGAGCACGAGCTGATGGCCGAATACGGCTGCTCGCGCATGACGGTGAACAAAGTGATGTCCACGCTCGCGGCCAACGGCCTCATCACGCGCCGGCGGCGCGCCGGTACGGTGGTGGCGGAGCCGAGCAGCCAGCAGGCCGTGCTGCAGATCCAGGATTTCGCCCTCGAGGCGGCGCGGGCGGGCGTCGAGTACCGCTTCAAGATCCTGCATCGCGGCATCGATAGGCTCGATGCCGCCGCCGCGCAGCGCACGGGGCAGCCGGTAGGAGCCAAGATGCTCTGTCTCTCCACGCTTCACGTGATGGATGACGTGCCGCAGGCCTTCGAGCAGCGTCTGATCAATCTCGCCACCGTGCCCGAAGCCGGCGAGGAGCCGTTCGAGGAACACCCGCCGGGCACCTGGCTGCTACGGCGTGTTCCATGGACGGATGCGGAGCACATCGTGCGCGCCGTCAATGCCGACAGCGCGACGGCGAAGCGATTGCAGGTCCAGACGGGGACGGCCTGTCTCGTGCTGGAGAGGCGCACCTGGCAGGCGGGAGCCTTCGTGACCGAGGCGCGGATCACCTATCCCGGTGATCGTCACCAGCTCGTCGGTCGCTTCTCGCCGGTTGCGTAGAATGGCGGCTGGTGCGGATTAGTCCGGTGCTGGAACTCTCCTCCCCACAAGGGGGAGGGAAATAGCGCTTGGGCCTTACATCGAACCGATGTCGATCCGTCGGGTCTCTCACCCCAAAGCCGAGCGCAGGTCTTCGATCAGATCGTCCGCATCCTCGATACCGACCGACAGGCGCACGAGGCCGTCGTCGATGCCGAGCTCGGCCCGCACGTCCGGCGGCACGGAGGCATGGGTCATGATCGCCGGATGTTCGATCAGGCTCTCCACGCCGCCCAGGCTCTCGGCAAGCGTGAAGAGCTGGCAACGCTCCAGGAAGCGTGTTGCACCGTCGAGGCCGCCCTTGATGCGGGCGGTGATGATGCCGCCGAAGCCACGCATCTGGCGCTTGGCCAGCTCGTGCTGCGGATGCGAGGCGAGGCCCGGATAAATCACGCCATTTACGTCCGGATGGTTTTCAAGAAACTGTGCGATCCTGAGCGCCGAGGTGCAGTGCCGCTCCATGCGCAGCGACAGGGTCTTGAGGCCGCGCAGGGCCAGGAAGCTGTCGAAGGGGCCGGAGACGGAACCGACGGCATTCTGCAGGAACGCGATCTTCTCGCGCACTTCCTGGTTCTGGCCGACGATCACCACGCCGCCGACCATGTCCGAATGGCCGTTGAGATATTTCGTGGTGGAATGCACGATGATGTCGAAGCCGAACTCGAGCGGGCGCTGCACGTAAGGACTGGCGAAGGTGTTGTCGGCGACGAGCCAGGTGCCGTGCCCGCGCGTCGCGGCCGCGATGGCTTCCAGGTCGGCGAGCTTCAGGAGCGGGTTGGTGGGCGTCTCGACCCAGACGAGCTTGGTGTTGGGTCGCAGAGCCGCCTTCACCGCATCGGGGTTGCCGAGATCGACATAGGTGATGTCGAGCCCGGCCGACCGCCTGCGGACGCGCTCGAAGAGGCGGCGCGTGCCGCCATAGAGATCGTCGGAGGCGACGATGTGCGAGCCATGCTCCAGCATGTCGAGCACGGTGGCGCTCGCCGCAAGGCCGGAGGAGAAGGCGAAGGCCGCAGTGCCGCCCTCGAGATCCGCGATGCAGCGCTCGAAAGCCATGCGGGTCGGGTTCTGCGAGCGGGCATATTCGAAGCCCTTGTGAACGCCCGGGCTCTCCTGGGCAAAGGTCGAGGTGGCGTAGATCGGCATCATCACCGCGCCCGTGGTGGGATCCGGCGACTGGCCTGCATGGATGCAGCGGGTGGAGAAATCGAGCTGGTTGCGGGCGGTCATTGGGCCTGGATCCGGAAGAAGTTGATGAGATCGATGCGGGTGGCGAGACCGACGAAGGACGCGCCGTCCATGATCACCGGCACGAGGCCGGCGGCGAAGAGGGGCAGAAGCTCCTTGACCGGAGCGTCGGCGGAGATCGTCTGAAGGCGCGTCACCATCACGTCCCGCACCGGCTTGTCGAAGACGCGCTGAGGAGCGCCCTCGTTGGCGACGAGCGCATCGAGAATGTCGCTCTCGTCGATCAGCCCGACCACCTGGCCATCGTCGATCACCGGCAGCTGCGAAATGTCGGAGGAGCGCATGCGGGCGAAAGCGGAACGCAGGGTTTCGCTGGGCGAGACGAAGATGGTGGCGCCTTCGCCGAAGGGGTTGATCACCACGTCGCGCGCGGTGCCGGTCGCCTTGCGGTCGAGCCAGCCTTCCTGCGCCATGAAGGCATCGTTGAACACCTTCGACAGGTACTTGGCGCCCGTATCGCACACGAGGGTGACGACCCGCTTGGGCTTGGTCTGCTCGCGGCAATAGCGCAGGGCCGCTGCTAGGAGCGTGCCGGAGGAGGAGCCTGCCAGGATGCCCTCCTTGCGCAGGAGCTCGCGGGCGGCCGAGAAGCTCTCCTTGTCGCCGATGGAATAGGCCTTCTTGACAAGGGAGAGGTCGCAGTTCGGCGGCACGAAATCCTCGCCAATCCCCTCGACCGCCCAGGAGCCGGCCTCGGTCATCCGGCCCGTCTCGACCAGCGGTGCGAGGATCGAGCCTGCCGGATCCGCCAGAACCATCGCGGTCTTGGGCGAGGCCTGCTTGAGAAAGCGCCCGACGCCCGTGAGCGTACCGCCGGAGCCGACGCCGACCACCACCGCATCCACATCGCCCTCCATCCCTTCCAGGATCTCGGGGCCGGTGCTCGCCTCGTGGGCGGCCGGGTTGGCGGGATTCTCGAACTGGTTGATGTAGACGGCCCCCGGGGTCTTGTTGGTGATCGCCTGGGCGAGGTCCTGGTAATAATCCGGGTGGCCTTTCCCCACGTCGGAGCGGGTGATGACGACGTCGGCGCCCAGGGCCTTGGCGTGCAGGACCTTCTCCCGCGACATCTTGTCCGGAACCACGAGGAGGGTGCGATAGCCCTTGCTGGCCCCGACGAGCGCCAAGCCGACACCGGTGTTGCCGGCGGTTGCTTCGACGATCGTGCCGCCGGGCTTCAGGCGCCCGTCGGCTTCCGCCGCTTCGATCATGGCGCGCGCCGGTCGGTCCTTGATGGAACCGCTGGGGTTGGCGCTCTCAAGCTTGAGGAAGAGCCTGCACGGACCGGTGTCCAGACTCGTCACCTCGACGAGAGGGGTTTTTCCGATGAGGTCCAGGGCTCCATGGGCAGACATTTAGCATCTTTCCAATGTAGAATAGATTATTTGTTTCTTTTCTGACGTGAAACAGGATTGTCCATACAGATGCATCTGTAGATTGTCACCTGTCGATCTAATCACTCAACTGCGATCCGCCGCCTTGGGTCTCCTGGGACCAAGGGCCTGATCTGCTTCGGTTGAAGCCCACTCGGCAGAATCTCCCAAAGCCCCGCAAAAGAGAAAAATTTTCTTTTTGTTCGGTTTAAAGAACAAACGCGTTGACAGAGCGGATATCGCAGATGAACCTGCTCTTGTTTTCGAGGCTGAAGAGGCTGCGAAAACCGCATGATCAAACGTAAGCGCATCGCGCGGAAATGTGGATCAGGTCTTCCGCATCAAACGATGCGCGACCGAAACGATTGAGTATCGGACGAGGATCAAAGGTGTATTCCACTTTTGAGTCCGTTGCTCGGATGCTGTGAAGCGTTGTCCGCTTCACATCGGAAAGGGTTCTCCATGACTCACCCTCGGATCGTCGGCATCGCCGGCAGCTTCCGCCGCCCGTCCAAGACAAGATCTCTTGTCGAAACGATCGGCGCCGAGATCGGGCGGACGAGGCCGGTCGACTTCGTCGTTCACGATCTGGTGGAAATCGGGCCTGGCCTCGGCAGTGCCTTTTCGCGCATGCAATTGGCGCCGGACGCTGCCCGCGTTCTCAGAGACATCGAGACCGCGGACGCCCTGATCGTGGGAACCCCTGTCTTCAAGGGATCGTATACAGGCCTGTTCAAGCATCTCTTCGACCTCGTCGAGCCGGACGCTCTGAAGGACGTGCCCGTGCTGCTGACCGCCACCGGCGGCGGGCTGCGCCACGCCCTCGTGGTCGAGCACTACCTGCGCCCGCTCTTCGGCTTCTTCGAGGCGCTCACGATTCCCACGGCCGTCTATGCGAGCGAGAGCAATTTCATCGACGGCACGCTCGTGGACGCCGCCGTGCGCGAACGGGCGTCGACGGCTGCCGCGCAGCTCTCGGCCGTGCTGGGCCAACGGGTCGAGCAGACCCACAACCGAGAACCGGTGCGGCTCGCCGCCGTCCGCTGAGGAGCGGCCCGCGTGAGCGGTCGCTCCTGAAGCGGCTTAGGCCGGCCGCATTCCTGTTCTGGTCAAAAGATCAAAAAGAAAGGGACCCGCGCCCGCGGCCGGGGCCCTCATTCATTCCGACGCGTCAGATCACGAACAAGTCCTTGCAGGTCAGCGTGAGGTTCTTCGAACGCTGCGCGAATGCCACGGCCTCAATCCGATCCGTCGGCATCGTAGCCAAGGACGCCCGTCTTCCTGTTGTCGATCAGGTCGTTGTCCTTCTCCCAGTCATGAGCATCGGGGCATTTTCCTCCGCGGTATCGGCCTGGTTGCGCAGAATTAAATCGGCATAACGGCCAAAGTGACATGGATCGATTTTCTACGCGTGGGACAGTTCGGAGTTGAAGGACTCGACGCCATGAACAGGCGCGATGCGGTTGAAGCATAGACCCGAATGGGACGAAGCCTTTTTGATAGGGCGCGATACCTCTGTCGATCGGCTTTCGCGCGAGCCCCTGATCACTTGATGAGATCGTAAACTTGTCCGGAACATTGGGCGACGAGGATGAGCAGAAGAATGCCGATGAACCAGAGCCAGGATCCGCTCCGCTGCGGCGTGGTGGGAGGCAGATGGGGCACATGAGGCCGGATGACAGGTGTCGGAGGCGCAGGCAGGCGCTCGATCAGTTCGGCCGATGCGGCGGCAATGCTGCCGGCCGTTCCGATGAATCTGAAGCTCACGGGAATTCCGCCGACGAAATCGACCTCGGCCGGCTGGACCCTGGCGTCATGATGAACCCACCAGTATTCCTTGCGATCGTCCATTCTGCAGTCTTCCAAGCTCAGGAGGTTGCCCGAACGGCTATTGGGCCTAGCTTGATCTGGAAATCCAGAGCCAATAAAGCCAGCGTGGCAAAAAAGGTAAGCAGGGTTTTTCAGGAGATTCCATGAACGTTCTCGTAACAGGCGGGGCAGGGTATATCGGCGGCCACATGGTCCTGGCCCTCCTCGATGCGGGCCACGAGCCGATCGTGTTCGACAATCTGTCGACCGGTTTCCGCTGGTCGGTTCCGGACGGCGTACCTCTCGTCGTCGGCGATGTGGGGGATTACGAGCTCGTCCTTCGGACGCTTCAGCAGCATCGGATCGATGCCATCGCGCATTTCGCCGCCAAGCTCATCGTGCCGGAATCCGTGTCGGATCCCCTCGGCTACTACCTGAACAACACGGTCAAGAGCCGCTCCCTCATGGCAGCGGCCGTCGCGGCAGGCGTGCAGAAATTCGTGTTCTCTTCGACCGCCGCCGTCTATGGCGACACCTCCGACAAGCCGATCGACGAGGACGCGCCCCTGGGACCTCTGTCGCCATACGGCAGCTCGAAGCAGCTGACGGAGGTGATGCTGCGCGATGTCGCGGCCGCCCATGACATGCGCTACGTGGTCCTGCGATATTTCAACGTGGCGGGGGCGGATCCCCTGATGCGCCACGGCCAGTCGACGGCGAATGCCACTCATCTGATCAAGGTGGCGGTCCAGACGGCGCTCGGCATGCGGTCGCACATGGAAATCTACGGCACGGATTACCCGACGCCGGACGGCACCTGCATCCGCGACTACATCCATGTGAGCGATCTGATCGCCGCCCACATGCAGGCGCTGACCCATCTCGACAGCGGCGGCGAGAGCCTCGTCATGAACTGCGGCTACGGGCACGGCTATTCCGTGTCCGAGGTCATCGAGACGGTCCGGCAGGTCTCGGGCAAACCGGTGGAGGCACGGATCGGGCCGCGGCGAGCCGGCGATCCGGCGACGATCGTGGCCGATCCGTCCCGCATCCGCTCCAGGCTGGGATGGGAGCCGCGCCATGACGATCTCGCGACCATCGTGGACCACACCCTGCGCTGGGAGACCATGCTCCGGGAAAGAAACCTCAGGCTCTGAAGACCGGTGGATCCCGGCCCGCCGCTAAGAGCGGGTTAAGAACCTCTGCCTCAAATGCTCGTCAGGCGGCCGGCCGATTCCCGGCCCCGCCGGAACTGGCGAGCGGAAGGGCGAAGGCATGGGCGAGGACAGAGGCGCGGGCATCAATGGAATTCTGCTGCTGAACCGCCTGCTTCTGGCAGGCTGCTTCCTGCCGGTCGCGATCGGGCGCCTTTCGAACATTTCCGGGCTTGCCGCCGCATTAACCCTGAAGGGCATGCCCTATGGCGATGCGGTGGCGACCATGATCGTCCTGGCCGAGGTGTTCGGGCCGCTGGCCCTGATCTTCGGGTTCGCACCGCGTCTGAGCGCCTCCGCTCTCATTGTGGCGCTGGTGGTGACGACAGGCACCCTGCATCGCTTCTGGGATTACGGCGGCCTCAACCGCCAAGCCGAGCAGGCGGTGTTCCTGTCTCACCTCGGGGTTTTGGCCGGTCTTCTCTTCTATGGCGTGACCGGCCCCGGCGCCTGGAGCTGGCAGGGCTGGTGGCGGGGCCTGAACGGCAAGGCGAAGCCCGCCAAGGGCAGGAAGAAGCAGCCGTCCCGCCCACGGACACCCAAGCCCCGGCCGGCGCCGACTCGCCCCGTGGCGGATGAGGACGAACTGGCTGATGCCGCCTGATATGCGGGCTCAGCCCGCGCTTCCCTTGCCGTCATCCACCCCGCCGTCGTCATGGCCGTCCCCGGACTTGATCCGGGGATCAGTCCCGGCCATCCCGATCGGACGAGCGCAGCGCTTCAGGCCATCGGGATCACCGGCACGAGGCCGGTGATGACGTGAGGAGGTTGGCGGTCCTTGATGAGTCGGACTCTCAGGATGAGGGCCTGGAAGGTGCCGAATATGGGGCCAGTCTCTGAGACCAAGCGCGCCCGCTCTGGACACGACTCGCTTTTGCCTGCAAGGCTCCTGCCTTCATTCAGCCTCTTATCCAAGCCATAAAGCATTGCTGTGCCGTGCTTTTGCGCACGGGCATCGGTGAACTTTCAGGTTAGCAGTGGCGTCATGCTCAATTCGTCTGTGCGTTGCATTCTTGGTCTTGCCGTCGCTCTTGCGTGCGCATCTCCCGCCGTTGCCCAGCAGCCCTCCGATCCCCTGACTCGCTTCCTCGACGGCGTTTTCAAGAGGCCTTCGGCTCCGGCCGGCAGCGCTCCCCAGCAGAATGCGCCGCAGGCAGCCCCCCAGCCGCCGGCTGCGGCGCGTCCTCAGGCGCAGCCGCAAGCGCGCCAGCAACAGGCGCCCAAGCCGAAGGCGACGGTACAGAAGCCTCAAACGCCGCCGCAGCGGGCCGCCCAGCCGCAACCGAAACCCGCGCCTCAGACCGCAGCGAAGCCCGAGTCCCGGCCGCAGGCGCCCGCTCCCGAGAAGGTGGAGGCGAAACCGGCCGCCCCCGAACCGCAGAAGCCCGCGGACGAAGCGCCCGTGCAGGCAGCCGAGCCGGCTAAACCCGCCACGCCGCCCCCGGCCAAGGTGGCGGAGCCGCCGAAGCCTGCCCGGTCCACCCCGGCGCCGTCCGCGCCTCCTCCGACCGCCGTCGCCGCCCCGTCCTCGGCCCCTACGCCGACATCCCCGCCCGGGCCCCGCACGCCCGATGAGGCTCTCGACCGGGTCAATGCCTATTTCAACAGCCTCGACGTGATGTCGGCTTATTTCGTGCAGAAGAACCCCAACGGCCAGCAGGCCGAGGGCACGCTGTCCATGCGCCGCCCGGGCCAGTTCCACTTCGCCTATGCCCCGCCGAGCACCCTCGAGGTGATCTCCGATGGGCGTAACGTGGCGATCCGCGACAAGAAGCTCGGCACCAACGACGTCTATCCCGTCGGGCAGACGCCCCTGAAATTCCTGGTCCAGGACAGCATCGATCTGGCGCGAGACACCAAGGTGCGCGACGTCCAGGTTGGCCGGGACGGCATGGTCACGGTCCGGTTCGACGACAGCGCGACCCTGGGCGGCACCTCGAAGATCACTCTGCGCTTCGACAGCCGGGCCAATGCGCTCAAGCAATGGACCATCATCGACGCCCAGGGGTACGAGACCTCTGTGACCCTGTCGGGCATCAACGCCACCTATCGCCGGGATGCCAGGGCGACCCAATAGCCGCGCTCCATTCTCCTCCCCGTCATGGCCGGCAAAGGGTCGGCCATCCCGATCCGAAGGCCGCAGGGCCTTATCTAAGCGGGATCACCGGGACAAGCCCGGTGATGACGTGGGGATGTTTCCGGTGCTCGCCGACTGTGCCCCTGAAAAAGCTGTTTCTGCCGGTTTGGGCCTAGCGTGCCGGGGATTTCGGTTTAGAACTCGGCCTGCGCGCCGCCGAGCGCGGCACCCGAATTTCCTGGCAGGTGAGCATGGTGGATAAAGCAGCCCTTGGAGCCTATACCGGTTACGTCCTCGAGGACGCGACCATCCCGGAACTGCCGAACCATTATCGCGGCAAGGTACGCGACAATTACGATCTGCCGGACGGGCGTCGCATCATCATCGCGTCCGATCGCATCAGCGCCTTCGACCGGAACCTGGCCGCCATTCCGCTCAAAGGTCAGGTGCTGACGCAGACCGCCAAATTCTGGTTCGAGGCGACGGCGGATATCTGCCCCAATCACGTGATCGAATATCCGGACCCGAACGTGCTCGTCGGCCGTCGGCTCACCATCCTGCCGGTCGAGATCGTGGTGCGCGATTACCTCGCCGGCACGACCGGCACCTCGATCCTCTCCCTCTACAAGACCGGCCAGCGCGAAATGTACGGCATCCGCCTGCCCGAGGGCCTGCGCGACAACCAGAAGCTGCCGCAGACGATCATCACGCCGACCACCAAGGCCTTCGACGGGGGCCATGACGAGCCTCTGACCGCGCAGGAGATCGTCGAGCGCGGGCTGCTGACCGCCGGGCAGTGGCAGACCGTTTCCGACTACGCCCTCGCACTCTTTGCGAAGGGCAGGGAACTGGCGCGCGAGCGCGGCCTCATCCTCGTCGATACCAAATACGAGTTCGGCATCGACGAGAGCGGCACGATCATGATCGCCGACGAAATCCACACGCCGGACAGCAGCCGTTACTGGTTCCTGGAGAGCTACCAGGAGCGCTTCGAGGCCGGCGAGCGGCCCGAGAGCTTCGACAAGGATTTCATCCGCACCTGGGTGGTCGCCCGCTGCGATCCCTACAGGGACGCGATCCCCGAGATCCCGCAGGACGTGGTGATGGAGACCTCGCGCGTCTACATCGACGCCTTCGAGCGCATCACGGGCCAGACATTTGTGCTGCCGCCGAAGGATGTGCCGGTGCTGGAGAGGGTGCGGCGGAATTTGAAGACGTATTTCTGAACTGCCACGTCGACGTTCACCTTCGCCGGGGGCATGGTCCCGAGCCTCTGGACGGCTCTGATGAAGGCGCGGAGGCACAGGTCCACCTGGTCAACGCGTTCCAATGATGATGACAGCCGGAACGCAGTCGATGAGGGCGATCCGTAGCACTTGACTGGCGACGTAAAAAAGGGGCGCAGAAGCGCCCCTTTCTCGGATTGAAGCTGCTCGGAGGTCAGCGCCTGCTGCCGCCGCCGCCGTCCCTGCCGCCGCCGTGGCCACCGCCATCTCCCCTGCCGCCGTCGCGGTCGCCGCTGCCGCCACCTCCATGGCCACCGTCGCGGCCGCCGCGATCTCCGCCCCGGCCGCCATCGTGACCGCCGTCACGGCCTTTGCCGCCATCGGATCCCTTGCCGCCTGAGCCCTTGCCGTCGGAGCCTTTGCCGCCATGGTCGTTCCCACCATGGTCCCTGCCTCCGTGGCCCTTGCCGCCGTCGCGGTCACCACCGTCGTGGCCTTTGCCTCCGCGGCCACCGCCGCGGCCACCGCCGTGGCCGTCGCGGTCGGGCTTCCCGTCATGGCCGCCGGACCAGCCGCCGCCCCCATGATGTCCGCCGTGGCCGCCACCGGACCAGCCGCCACCCGAATGTCCGCCGCCATGGCCGCTCCCACCACCCTGGTGCCCGCCGCCGTGGTGACCGCCACCCTGATGTCCACCACCATGGTGACCGCCGCCCTGATGACCGCCGCCCTGATGACCGCCACCCTGGTGACCGCCTCCATGATGTCCACCGCCGTGATGTCCACCGCCGTGGTGTCCACCGCCGTGGTGTCCACCGCCGTGGTGTCCACCGCCGTGGTGTCCACCGCCGTGGTGACCGCCGCCCGAACCGCCGCAACCGCACTGATTGCCGCCTCCCGGGTTCGTACCACCGCCGGGATTGGTTCCTCCGCCTGGAGTGCCGCCGCCGGGATTAGTTCCACCCCCAGGGTTGGTGCCACCTCCCGGAGTGCCGCCGCCCGGATTCGTGCCGCCACCGGGGTTGGTCCCCCCGCCTGGATTGGTCGTGCCGCCACCCTGATCGGGCGCGTTGCCGCCCGTGCTCGGTCCCGTACCGCCGCCCGCGCCGGCAGTGCCGCCGCCGGAAGACTGTCCGCCTCCGCCGCTCTGCGGTGGATTGTTGCTTCCGCTCGTTCCGCCGCCTGATGTGGGAGGATTGCCGCCGCCTGATGCGGGAGGATTGCTCGGACCGCCCGTGGCGGGGCCGGACGGCGGAGATCCGGCGAGGCTGGCGCTATCCCGCGGGCTTTCGCCTCTATCCCGGCTCGTGTTGATGAGGCCGGTTGCGTATTGAGCGCCTGGGTACGTCGGGCATTCCCACACCTGACGCGGACCGAAGAGGCCGCGGATCGTGACCGGCCGGCAGTTTTGCTGGAAGGAGGCGTCCACGTTCTCGGTATAGACAGGGGCAGCCCTGACACTCCGGCCCGTTGCGGGGGCCGCCCGGTTCGCCGCGGCACGGCTACGGGGCGCCACGGACCGCGTTCCGGCGGTTTCGGAGCGTCTCGCGGCGCGGATGCCAGGAGTAATCGCCTGCCGTGGTGCCGCGGCCGTGTAATGACCGGATGAAGTATTACGTGTAGTGTTCCGGGTACTTAAGTCTGCGGCGAACGCACTTGTTGAAGATAAAAGGGCGAAGGCCCCGATTAAAAGCCGGACTTTCATGAACGCTCCATACTCTTGGAAGTATTTGCCGAAACACATTCTCGGGCGGATAACGTCATCATCTTAGGCTAAGTTCAGGAAAAGCCTTGCAATATCCAGTATTAATACCTACGAAGTAATACTAGACTAAACTTCAGTAGGGATAGACCTAGCCCTTTAGGTCCCTGCCGGCGCGCTTGTGTTCGGCATGGGCGGAGGGCCGCGGCTTGGGCGGGAGGGCGCGATACGGCTTCGGTCTGCGGCAATCCGACAGCGGCTTCGCGGGTCTTGGCTGATCCAGCACCGGTCGGCGGACGCATCGCGCAGGAACCGATTGACGATGCGGCTCAGCGCACGTATTTTGCCCCCATGATCACCGGTCGCCACAGCTTCGTGAACTATTTTACGCCGTCCCCATAGGGCGGCTCCGTTCGGTTGCGACCAGACGTTCGATGCCGCCGCTCTCCGGCGGCATCTTCATTAGGTGATCAGGTCTCCGGGCAGCGGCTCCCGCCAATCCCCAGGAGACGAAAAGATGAGCACCCCAAGATCGACCTTCCTGAAGACGCTCGCCGAGCGCGGCTTCATTCACCAATGCACGGACCTCGGCGCCCTCGACGAGCGGCTCTCGGCCGGGCCGGTGGCCGCCTACATCGGTTTCGACGCCACGGCCGACAGCCTCCACGTCGGCAGCCTCGTGCAGATCATGACCCTGCGCTGGCTTCAGAAGTCGGGCCACAAGCCTGTCGTGCTCATCGGCGGCGGCACCACGCAGATCGGCGATCCGAGCTTTCGCGATGCGAGCCGGCCGCTGCTCGACAACGAGCAGATCGCCAGGAATGCCGCGGGGCTGAAGCGGGTCTTTTCCCGCTACCTCACGTTCGGCGACGGACCGACCGATGCGGTGATGGTGGACAATGCCGCCTGGCTCGATCCCTTGCGCTACCTGCCGTTCCTGCGCGATTTCGGCACCCACTTCACCATCAACCGGATGCTGAGCTTCGACAGCGTGCGCCAGCGCCTTGAACGCGAGCAGCCGCTCACGTTGCTAGAGTTCAACTACATGGTGCTCCAGGCGTTCGACTTCCTCGAGCTGTCGCGCCATCACGCCTGCGAGCTGCAGATGGGCGGCTCGGACCAGTGGGGCAACATCGTCAACGGCATCGAGCTCGCGCGCCGCATCGACCAGCGCCAGCTCTTCGGGCTGACGACGCCGCTGCTCACCACTTCGGCCGGGGCCAAGATGGGCAAGACGGCCAGTGGCGCCGTGTGGCTCAACGCCGAAAAGCTCAGTCCCTACGAGTTCTGGCAGTTCTGGCGCAACACCGAGGATGACGATGTCGCGCGCTTCCTGCGGCTCTTCACGGAGCTGCCGCTCGAGGACGTGCATCGTCTCGGCGAGCTGAAGGGCTCCGAGATCAACGAGGCGAAGCAGATCCTGGCCAATGAGGCGACGCGTCTCGCCCACGGAGAGGAGGCCGCACGGGACGCGGCCGACACCGCACGCCGCGCCTTCGAGAAGGGCGAGAACGCATCCGGGCTTCCGAGCATCGGTCTCTCCCGGTCCGAGCTCCATGGCGGCGTCACGGTCGCGCAGCTTCTCGTGCGCGCGGGCCTGTCAACCTCCAGGAGCGAGGCCCGCCGCCTGGTCCTCAACAGCGGGGCAAGACTCAACGGAACGGTCGTGCAGGACGCGGATGCCCAAGTCGGCACCGCGGATCTGACCGATGGGTCCTTCAAGCTGACGGCCGGCAAGAAGCGGCATGTGCTGGTGCATGTGAGCGATTGAACGGTTGCGTCCTCTCTCAGACGGGAGAAGGTGGTTCAGCTGGGCGAAACTTCCCCGTCATGGCCGGCCTCGTGCCGGCCATGACGGGGAGAGGAGTGTTGATGGGTCTCACCGAGCGCATCGTTGCGTCGCAAGAAACCGCGTGACCACCTTCGCCACATCCCTGGCCCGCTCGACGGGAAGCATGTGCGTCTCGTGCTCGAAGAGCTGCAGCTGCGCGGACGGAATGTGCCGCGCCGTCTCCTCGAGGGCCGCGACATCGAAGAAGGGATCGCGCGTCGCGCCGACGATCAGGGTCGGCGCCGCGACATGTGCGAGCCATGACGGGTCGCCGCCGAAATCCTCTCCCGCGACGGCATTGAGACCGCGGACGATCGCCGCGGGATCGTTCATCGTCTCATGCAGTCGCGTCCGCTCCTGCCTGAACCTCCAGCGGACCAGCCAATTGAGCCAGGGACGGCGGAAGACGAGGCCGAACTCGTCGAGAAATCCTTCGAAGTCGCCGGACCAGGCGCATGCGATCTGCCGGTCGACGCTGCGGCGTCCCTCCGGTGAGAAGCGGTGCGCACTCACCATCAGGATCATCTCCTTCACGAGATCGGGATGGTCCGCGGCAAGCCGTGCGGCGACGAAGCCGCCGAAGGAGATGCCCATCACGGTTGCGGGGCCGATCTCCTCTCGCAGGATCCGCGCGACGTCGTCGACGATGGTCGCGATGGAATAGCCGGCCGGTGGCGACGGCTCGTATCCCAGCACATGGATCGACCGCCCCTTGGGCAGCAGCCGGGCGATGCGCTTGGCGTCCCGGTGCGCACGCGCCGGAGTAGGGCGCCTGACGAAAGCCTGTCCACCGTTGAGCACGACGACGGGATGGGGGCCCGAACCAGATTGCACATAGGGAATCTTGTTCAGGAAGAGACCTGTTCGAAAGTCCTTCATGGGGGATACGCAATGTCGGAAGCGAGCCGGGCCGAGAGCGTGAAATCGTCTGATCGGTGCGGCTGCAGGGAAGTGACATCTGCCCGAAATGTCGCCTCCCATGGAGACGAGCGACGGAACGCTCCAGCCACGAGGCTGAAGCTGCCTGAACGGGCAGGAATGGAGCCGTCGGACACTGGAAGAGTGGCGACGGCTTGCGGCCGGGAGGAGGTTCCTAATCGGACTCGACTGTTACGTCAACTGCCGCGTTCGCACGGGTCGCAAGTTGAAGAATTCCACAGGACGATAGGGGAAAGATCTTGCGATTGCCCTAACGTGAGGAATGGCACATCAAGAGCGTGCGCGTTCGGGCAATCTCGCTGCCTGCCGCAGCCCGCGGTCCCGCATCGACGGACGGATCATGATGCGGATCCTTTTCTTGGATCGGGCTGACGGTGGACCCTTGTCGCAAGGAATGCGGGAGGCACTCCGATGACCAGCAGCCGATTTGCCTTTCCACCCTCGAGCGATGCGATCTTTCTCACCGATGGCGGTCTCGAGACGACTCTCGTCTTCCTCGAGGGTGTCGATCTCCCCTGCTTTGCGGCGTTTCCGCTTTTGCGGAGCCCGGAGGGGCAAGCCAGGCTCGAACGCTATTTCGAGCCCTATATCCGCACCGCCGTCGAGCACGACGTCGGGTTTATTCTCGACACGCCCACTTGGCGGGCCAATACGGATTGGGGCGCGAAGCTCGACGTCTCGGCCGACGACCTCGCGACCGTGAATCAGGATGCGGTGCGCTGGGCCTCCGGTCTGCGCGACAGGCTCTCCGACACCAGGGAGCGGATCCTGATCAACGGCGTCATCGGTCCGCGCGGGGACGGCTATCGACCCGATGCGCAGATGAGCGCGGAGGAGGCGCAGGCCTATCATGCGCCGCAGGTGGAAGCCTTTCGTGAGGCCGGGGCCGATATGGTGAGCGCCGTCACCATGAATTATGCCGAGGAGGCCATCGGCATCGCGCGCGCCGCGGAGGCGCTCGGTGTCCCCGTGGTGATCTCGTTCACGGTCGAGACGGATGGCAGGATGGCAACCGGCGAGACGCTCCACTCCGCCATCGAGCGGACGGACCGCGAGACCGGCCATGGTCCGGCCTATTACATGATCAACTGCGCGCACCCGAGCCACTTCGACGGGATACTGTCGGAGAGCGGCGGATGGACCCGGCGCATCCGTGGGCTGAGAGCCAATGCATCGGCTAAAAGTCACGCCGAACTCGATGAATCCACCGAGCTCGATCCGGGCGATCCCGGCGATCTTGCCCGGCGCTATCGAGGTCTGCGCCAGCGCATGACGCAGCTCTCCGTGCTCGGAGGATGCTGCGGCACCGACCATCGCCATATCGCGGCGATCTGCGAGGCCTGCGTTCCGGCCTCAGGCCGTGCGGCGTGAGGCGTTGTCGCTTTCACCTTTGTGTCGGTCCCAGGGCCAGCGGCCCTCGATCTCGACTTCCAGCGAGAAGCTGAGGAAGGTCCGGATGAGGACGATGCCACCGAGGATGAGGAGGCTCTGGAGCGTCGGCTCGATGGCCACCGTGTTGATGATGTCGGCGGCGACGAGGAATTCGAGGCCGAGCAGAATGGCCCGTCCCAGATTCGAGCGGTAGAGGTTGAACGCGTCCGATCCCGAGCGGCCGTGCAGGATCTGCCAGAGCACGGCGATGCTCGCTCCGAGGATCCCGAGGACGATGATGGCGATCCCGCCGACCTCGATGGCGCGAGTGGTCAGTTTGAGCGCCGAGAAGAACCAATCGTCCATGAGCAATCCTTGAGGTTCATGGACTGGATTCATAGGTCAGCCGGGCAAAGGCTCCAAGGGGAAGGTGCCTGAGCTGTTCCCCCGTTCGACCCCGCTCCAACCTCCCGTCCGAGAGGACGGCTCATGACGTGACTCTCTCGCCGTCATGGCCGGGCCTGTGCCGGCCATCCCGATCCGGTGAGGCGCGGTGCCTTTCCGATCGGGGTCACCGGCGCAGGGCCGGTGATGACGTGGAGGAGGTGATGACGCGGTGAAGCATGCCGCTGTCTTGGATTCCACCCTCCTGCGTCCTGCACCCGGCTTCGTTCCGCACCCACCTGAGTCACACCCTCTGCCGTCATGGCCGGGCTTGACCCGGCCATCCCGATCGGAAAGCGCGGCGCTCCACACAACCGGGATCACCGGGACAAGCCCGGTGATGACGACCGAGGGGAATATCCGGTTAGGCACCGAGGATGAGGTCGCGGTCGAAGACGATCTTGTTCGACCGCCAATCAAGTGAATCCCGGTTTGCTCGGCAGTCCCACGCGCTTGAACATCATCACCACGGGGCACATGCCGGTGAAGGATGCCTGAACCAGGTGTGCGCCGAGGAGTCCGGTGAGCCAGAGCCAGTTGATGTTGACGTATACCGCGAGCAGGACACTGACGATGATGAGCCCGCCGACGGTCAGAAGGATCGCGCGTTCCAGCGCATCGGACCCAAAAGTGGAATCCACTTTTGGGGCTCATCCGATGCTCCTCATGGGAAAGCGCATCGTTCGACGCGGAAAACCGGGGCCACTTTTCGCTGGCGCGGCCCTTCGGGTCCGCACGATGCGTGTCATGACCATGCCTCCAGCAGAGACCGGCCGATCTTACTTCAAGCCCAGACGGGACAAAAGAAAAAGGGCCGGCCTGCAGCCAGCCTTTTGGTTTATTCGCCATTGTCTCAATAGGCGGAGGACACCCGCGTTTCATCCTCCACGTCGAACAGGCGCTGGCCCTGGAGCACGACCACGGGCGAGCCGACCGGCACGCGGCTGTGGAGGTCGATGATATCCTGATTGAACAGGCGGATGCAGCCGCTTGAGACCGACTGGCCGATCGACCAGGGCTCGGTGGTGCCATGGATCCGGTACATCGTATCGCGGCCGCCGTCGTAGAGATAAAGCGCGCGTGCACCGAGCGGATTGTTCAAGCCGCCGGGCATGCCTCCGGCCCACTTGGCATTGCGCTCGGGTTCGCGCCGGATCATGGAGGCGGTCGGCGTCCAGTTCGGCCACATGGCCTTGCGGCCGACCCGGGCGCGACCGCCCCAGGCAAGGCCCTCCTTGCCGACGCCGATGCCATAGCGGATGGCCCGGCCGCCCTCGCGCACGAGATAGAGGTAGCGGGCGGCCGTGTCGACCACGATGGTGCCGGGCTCCTCGCGGCCGTAATAGGCAACCTCGCGGCGCAGGAAGCGCGGATCGACCTCGGAGATGTCGGTCGCGGGCAGCGGATGCGGCTCGTCGGGGCGGGGTCCGTACATGGCCGCATAGACGGGATCGATGCGACGCAAAGCTTGCTGCGGAGGCGCTTGTGTCGAGACACAGGCCGCTAGGGCCATCGGAAGAATAACCGCAAAGAAGCGGATTGCGTTTTTCAACGGTGAGGGGCTCGATGCCGTGGCAGCAAACATCAGTGGGGTGACCTGCAGTTTCTGTTTTTGCTTCATTCGCCGACCCTTGGGAGCGGCGGCGTTACTCTCAAAGAGACATAGCCTTGGCGGTGACGACAAGGTGGATCTCGCATGGCGGAAATGTGGCAAATCCGGACTGTGGTTTGCAAGACACAGTATTTTGAACGCATCGATCCATTTCGGCAGACGCGAGTTAACTCTTTCGACAGGTTCGCTAAGGTTTTTGTCCCATTTCAGGTGTCGAGCGAGCGTTTTCCATGCAATCCATACCCATTCAGATGCTCACGATCTGCGGCATCTCGGAACTGCCGGACCAACGCGACCGGTCCGTGACCCATATTCTCTCGATTCTCGACCCTGATCATCCCGATCCGGAGGCCTTCGGGGCCTATGATCCTCATCACAGGACGATCCTGCGCTTTCACGACATCATCAATCCGTTGCCGGGCATGATCCTGCCGGCTCCGAGGGATGTGGAGGCCATCCTTCGCTTCGGAGACGAGGTGGCCGGCGGACGGGCGGAGCCTGCGGAGGGTCACCTGCTCGTCCACTGCCACATGGGCGTCTCCCGCTCGACCGCCGCAATGCTGACCCTCATGGTCCAGGCCAACCCGAATGAGAGCGAAGACAGGTTGTTCGAGCGCCTGGTGGAAATCCGGCCGCAGGCCTGGCCGAACTCCCTCATGATCGACTTCGCGGACGAACTCCTGTCGCGCAACGGACGGCTCACGGAGGCGCTGCGCCGGCATTACCGCCGCCAGATCCAGCGCATGCCGAACTACGTGCAGCTGATGCACGATCTCGGGCGAGGCCGAGAGGTCGAGATGGCGGCGTGAGGGTGGCGCATAAATCACCGACCTGCCTCGTTACTGCCAGCTCTGACACTCTTCCCGTCATCACCGGGCTCGTCCCGGTGATCCCGATGCGGAAAAGCGCCGCGCCTCCCATCATCGGGATGGCCGGCACAAGGCCGGCCATGACGTGGAGGGGATGACGCACAAGGATTGTCTACGGCTGGTTTAACGCGCGGACGCCTTCCCCAAAGCGCCGAACTTCGCGTCCGGCTTCGTCGCAGGCGGCGTGACATCATCGTTCGCCAGTTCCTCGATGATCGGGCAATGGGGACGGGCATCGCCGTGACAGTTCCTGGCGAGATGCTTCAAGGTCGAAGCCATCTCCTGCAGCTCCCGGATCTTGCGCTCGAGCACGCCGACATGTTCGAGCGCGATCGCCTTCACGTCCTTGCTCGCCCGCTCGCGGTCCTGCCAGAGGGAGACGAGATCCGCGATCTGCTCGACCGAAAAGCCCAGGTCCCTCGACCGGCGGATGAAGCGCAGGGTATGCACGTCGTGATCCGAATAGACCCGGTATCCCGATTCCGTCCTCACGGTCTTCGGGATCAGTCCGATGGACTCGTAATAGCGGATCATCTTGGCCGAAACGCCCGAGGCCGCTGCTGCCTGTCCGATATTCATGCGACACCTTCGACGGTCTGAATGTGAGGCGCTGCCGGCGCCGGTGCGATCGGAGCCTTGAAGCCGCGCAGGCGCAGGGCATTGCCGAGAACGAACACGCTGGACAACGCCATGGCGCCGGCGGCGAAGATCGGCGAGAGCAGGGTGCCGTCGACCGGATAGAGCACGCCCGCCGCGACCGGGATCAGCAGCACGTTGTAGGCGAAGGCCCAGAAAAGGTTCTGCCGGATGTTGCGGATGGTCGCCTTCGACAGGGCGATGGCATTGACGACGCCGCGCACGTCCCCGGACATGAGCACCACGTCGGCGCTCTCGATGGCGATGTCCGTGCCGGTGCCGATGGCGATGCCGATATCGGCTTCCGCCAGCGCAGGAGCGTCGTTGATGCCGTCGCCCACGAAGGCGATCCTGCCGTGCTGCTGGCGCAGGCGCTTGACCACCTCGACCTTGCCGTCGGGCAGCACCTCGGCGACGACCTCGTCGATCCCGATCCGCTTCGCGATGGCCTCGGCGGTCTTGCGGTTGTCCCCGGTGATCATGGCGACCTTCAGCCCGAGCGCATGGAGTGCCGCAATGGCTTCCGGAGTCGAAGGCTTGACCGGATCGGCGACCGCGATGACGGCCGCGAGTTCGCCGTCGATGGCGGCATAGAGCGGGCTCTTACCCTCGGCGCCCAGACGGGCCGCAACGGCTGCGAAGTCGGAGACGGTCAGGCCGAGCTTCGTCATGAAGCGGTCCGCCCCCACATCCACCTTCCGGCCCTCGACCAGGGCCGAGACGCCGAAGCCCGGCACGGCCTCGAAGCTATCCGTGGCAGGCAGGGCTAGGCCCCGCCGCTCGGCGGCCGCCGCGGCGGCCGCCGCGATGGCCTGGGCGATCGGATGTTCGGAGCGGCTTTCCACGGCGGCGACGAGCCGCAGGGCCTCGGATTCGGAGAAGCCGGGAACCGTCACGAAATCGGTCAGTTCGGGACGCCCCTGGGTCAGGGTGCCGGTCTTGTCCAAAGCGACGACGCCGACCTCCTTGAGGCTCTGCAGGGCCTCGCCCTGGCGGAAGAGCACGCCGAGCTCCGCCGCCCGGCCCGTGCCGACCATGATCGAGGTCGGGGTCGCCAGACCCATGGCGCAGGGGCAGGCGATGATCAGCACGGCGACCGCATTCACCAGCGCGAAGGTGAGGGCCGGATCGGGACCGAGGACGAGCCAGACCAGGAAGGTGAGGGCGGCCGCCGCCATGACGGCCGGAACGAACCAGGCCGTCACCCTGTCGACGAGGGCCTGGATCGGGAGCTTCGATCCTTGAGCCTGCTCGACCATCCGGATGATCTGGGCGAGGACCGTATCGGCCCCGATGCGGTTGGCGCGGAAGGTGAAGCTGCCGGTCTTGTTGATGGTACCGCCTACCACTTCACTGCCATGAGATTTCTGTACCGGAACAGGCTCGCCGGTGATCATGGATTCATCAATAAAGGAAGAACCTTCCACCACTTCACCATCGACCGGAATCTTCTCGCCGGGGCGCACCTGGACGAGATCGTCGGCCACAACCTGGTCGAGGGGGATCTCCCGTGCCTCGCCGTTGCGCACGACGCGGGCGGTCTTCGCCTGCAGCCCCACGAGCCGCCTGATCGCCTCGGAGGTGCGGCCCTTGGCTTTTGCTTCGAGAGAACGACCCAGCAGGATCAGGGTCACGATGACGGCCGCCGCCTCGTAGTAGACGTTGTCCATGCCCTCGGGCAGGAGGCCCGGCAGGAAGGTCGCCACCACCGAATAGGCATAGGCAGCGCTCGTACCGAGAACGACCAGCGAGTTCATGTCCGGCGACCGGCGCAGGAGGGCGGGGACGCCCTTCCGGAAGAAGCGCAGACCGGGGCCGAACAGGACGAGGGTCGTCAGGGCGAACTGCAGATACCAGCTGTTGCGGTGCCCGAGCGTTCCCATCACCCAGTCATGGACGGCGGGGATGAAGTGGGAGCCCATTTCGAGCGCGAACACCGGCAGGGTCAGGATCGCCGCGATCAGCACGGCGCGCCGGAGAGCGGCGATCTCGGTGTCCCGAGCCTTCCGCTCTCGGTCCGCCTGATCATCCTCTTGTCCGACCGGCTTGGCCTTGTAGCCCGTCTGTTCGACCGCGCCGATCAGGCGGTCCACGAGGTCCGCGTTGCCGAGATAGCGGATGGAGGCCCGCTCGGTGGCAAGATTGACCGATGCATCCGCCACCCCGGGAACGCGCCTGAGCGCCTTCTCGACCCGATTGACGCAGGAGGCGCAGGTCATTCCGTCGATCTTCAATTCGATTGTGTTTTCGGACGGCTCGTAGCCTGCAGCCCGGATGGCGTCCGCGACGGCCGTAGGGTTAGCCTCGGAAGAAGCGAATTCCACATGGGCCCGTTCAGTCGCCAGGTTGACGTTTGCAGCCGCAACGCCCTCCACCGAGCGGATTGCCTTCTCCACCCGGGCAACGCAGGAGGCACAGGTCATGCCCTGAACGGGAATGTCGATGCTGTCGGTAGGGACGGGCTTGCCGGCGGCCATGGTGAATCTCCTGATCCTCATATGGGAAGACGGTGTAATCCTTCCAATCATGGGAAGGTCAAGCGGGCACGAAAAATTCTTCGGGGAGGTGCCCATCCGATGGCTCCAAGGCCTCTCCCGGCGGAACCATGGTCGAGCCTGGGTCATTGATCCGACACGTTTGCCGCTTAGGTGGCTGGGACGATTTCCTGCTTGTGCCGAATGACGCGGTGCTTTTACCTGTAACGAACGAATTGAGCCGGTACTCACCTTTGAAGCATAGCGACAAACAGGGGCGAACCCTTCGGATCCTCACCTACAATGTCCATCGCTGGCTCGGCACGGACAGGCAGATCTCACCGCATCGGATAGCTGAGGTCATCGCGTCCTGCGACCCGGACATCGTCGCGCTGCAGGAGGTTCGCGTCGGCCGCGCGCGGGCAGGGGAGATCGATCAGGCGGCCGCCGTGGCATCCAGGCTCGGCATGGATCTGCATTTCCAGCCCACGATCCGCATCCTGGGCGAGCAGTACGGCATTGCCGTGCTGACCCGCCACTCCTCCAGAATCGTGAGGTCGGAGCGGCTTCCCACGCAATCGACAAGGCCTTCCTTCGAGAAGCGCAGCGCGCTCTGGGTCGCCGTCGAGGTCGACGGTCAGACGATCCAGGTCGTCAACGCTCACCTGTCGCTGCGCTCCGGGGAGAGGCGGGCGCAGGCAGCGGCTCTCATTGGGCCGGATTGGGTCGGCCATCCGGATTGCGCAGAACCAGCCGTGCTGCTGGGCGACTTCAATGCGCCGCCTTACTCCCGGTCTTATCGGCTGATCGCAAACCGGATGCAGGATGCCCAGCTCTCCAACTCCTTCGGGGAGCCTCAACCGACTTTTCATACGAGGGCACCCGTTCTGCGCCTCGATCATGTCTTCGTGACGAAAGCCATCGAAGTGGTGGATGCCGGGCCGGTTCGGAACCCTCTGACCCGGGTGGCTTCCGATCATTTTCCGCTTCTGGCAGAGCTGCGCGTGCGCAAGCGGATCGGGCTTTCCGCGGAAGGTCAAGCCCGTGAGGGCGAGCTTCTCTGACGATCACTCTCGCTGGATCACAAGGGCGAGGTGACGGCAGCAGGCCCCCTGAAGGATTCCAAAGCCCTTGCCATGGCACTTCAGGGCGGCTAGGCACCCGGTGCCATGCTTCCTGTTTCCGTTTTCATCATTGCCAAGAACGAGGCCGACCGGATCGGAGCGACCATCCGTGCCATCCGAGGGCTGACGGACGATATCATCGTGGTCGATTCGGGCTCGACGGATGGAACCCAGGCGGTGGCCCAGGAGCTCGGCGCCCGGGTGATCTTCAATCCCTGGCCTGGCTACGGGCTCCAGAAGCGCTTCGCAGAGGACCAGTGCCGGCACGAGTGGCTGCTGAACCTCGACGCGGATGAGGAGGTCTCACCGGAATTGCTGGCCGAGATGCGCGCTCTGTTTGCCCATGGCGAGCCGCCCTGCCAAGCTTATGGAATCCGGATCGCCGAGACGTATCCAGGCGAGACCGCCCCCCATCCTTTGGCTTATCGGATCGCCCCCGTCCGCCTCTATCGCCGGGATGCCGGCCGGTATTCCTCCTCCCTCGTCCATGACCGGGTCGATCTGAGGCCCGGAATCAATATCGGCAAGCTGAAGGGGCTCGTGCATCACAGGTCCGTGCGCTCTCTCGGCGATCAGCTCGCCAAGCTCAACAGCTATGCCGACCAGCAGGCCGTAGATCTCGAGGTGAGGGGAATCTCGATTCCCACATGGCGGGTCTATTTCGAGTTTCCCGCCGCCTTCCTGAAGGCCTATTTCGGGCGACTGCACTTTCTGCGCGGCACCTATGGCTTCCTGATCGCCATGAACTACGCCACGTGGCGTCACCTTCGCCTGGCGAAGCACTACGAGCGCAAGCGTCTGGGAGCTCTCGCGAAATCGAGCGCCCGGACGGAGCGCGCCTGAGCGGCAATCGCGGGTCAGAGGGCGGCGATGACCTGGATCTCGAGCTTGTAGTCCGGGTCGGCCAGCTTCGCCTCGACACAAGCACGCGCCGGAGCCTGCCCCGGGACCACCCAGGCGTCCCAGACCGCGTTCATCTCGTCGTAGAAGGCAATGTCCGCCAGCCAGATCGTCGCCTGCAGAAGCTTGGACTTGTCGCTGCCGACCTCGTCGAGAGACTGCTCGATCTGCCCGAGGATGTCCTTGGTCTGGTCCGAGACCGCTAGGCCCAGGGTCGTCTCTGGCACGTAGCCGGAGAAGTAGGCCGTCCCATCATGGATCACGAGGTCGCTGTAGCGGGCGGCAATGCCGACCCGTCTGATGTCTGTCACGGTCCCGCTCTCCTCATGTCCGGCCACCACCGTTCCGGCTC
Organism: Microvirga sp. 3-52; assembly: GCF_018383585.1. Lineage (GTDB taxonomy): Bacteria > Pseudomonadota > Alphaproteobacteria > Rhizobiales > Beijerinckiaceae > Microvirga. The sequence continues at coordinate 56,332 of NZ_JAHAMK010000011.1, read as the reverse complement.
CTACCACAGGTCAGGCCTCTGCGACAGCAAAGCCGCTCCAATGCCTCATCAGAGCCGGTTGGCACCTGCGCTTGGAACAGCCATCCGGGAGTGGCTTTCGCTGTCCGAGGTTTGACGCTCGAGGTCGGCCACCAGCTCGTCGGCCATCGCCTGAAGACGCTGGCGGTCGGGTTCCGGGAACTGGCGCGGCCGGGTATCGATGACGGAGAGGGAACCAACCACCACTCCGGAGCGCGTCCGCAGAGGGGCTCCGGCGTAGAAGCGGATGCCTTTCTCAAGAACGAGCGGATCATCGGCGAACCTCGGATCCTCGGTTACGTCCTCGGACACGAGCACTTCGTTCGCCGCCATGACGTGGGCGTCCAACGACTCGTGAGCCGGCCGCCCGCTGGCATGGGGATCTACGGCAGCATCCGCGGCCTCATTCCTGGGGCGGCCGCCCTCGTTGTACAGGGACACGAGGGCGATCGGTGCGCCAAATGCTTGGGCGACTTTCCTGGATACCTCGTCAAAACGCCGCCCGCTCACGGAGGCCACGCCGAGTTCGTGCAGCGCCTCGAGTTGCTCTTGCTCTGTGCCGGGATGGGCCGGGGACGTCCCGGCCGAAGACGGGGTGCGGGTCACCCATGCATCCACCTGATCGATACAGACCTCAAGGGAGGTGAACGCCGCATCGGCCGCCATCTGCTTTGCGAGCGCATCCGTCTGCCCTATGCCGGGCGCCGGGTTCCAGCAGCAGACGGCGAGCTTCACGTGGGGCGCTCGGCGGCGGAGGCGGCGGCAGATGTAGCGTGCATACACCTGCGGCTGCGGGTGGAGATAGGACAGGCAGACGACGTTCACGCCTTGGAGATCGAGTTGCCCCAAAGCCCCCTGGGTGACGGCGATCGGCGGTAGGACACGCGCACCGATGCCACGCTCTCCAAGCGCCTGCGCCATCATCTCGGCCGCCGCGCGATCAAGTTCCGTACGTCCGGCCAGACAGAGGATACGCGCCTCATCGGCAGGCGGCACGCGGCCTCCGCCCGCCTTGTCGTTCGGCTCGTCGTCGGAGGTTGCCTTTTCCCGAACGTGATCTTCGACCTCCCGGACGACGCAGATGGCGGTATCGGCGACGAGCCGCCTGTAACTGGTATCCGTGGTGCTGCGCTGGCGGTCGTTTTCGGCCAGACGAAGGGCCGGGATGCCGACATTGTCGTAGAACTCGCGGGACGAGCGCTCGTCGACATAATCTTCAGCCAACTCTACCGCCTCCTCCAGATTGCCGGCGAGCAGGCGCTGATAGAGACGCTCCTCCGGCGCGAGCACCGGATCGCTTCCAAGGAGGATCCCCAGGAATTCGAGCCGCGGCACGTACCGGCCGATCACGACGAGGCAGACGGTCAGGGGCGTTGCCAGGAACAGCCCGACCGGCCCCCACAGGGTGGTCCAGAAGATCGCCGCCATGATGATGGCGAGCGACGACAGGCCGGTGCTGGAGCCGTAGAGCCACGGCTCGATGACGTTGTTGCTGACGAGTTCCGCTATGAGGAACAGTCCCACGACCCAGAACAGCATGGTCCAGCCGGGATCGACAGCCACCGCCAGGGCGATGGGAAACAGGGCTGCGAGGAAGGGACCGAGATAGGGAACGAACCGCAGCACCGCTGCGAGCAGCCCCCACAGCACTGCGTTGGGCACGCCGATGAAGTAGAGGGCGATGCCGATCGGAATGCCGTAACTCAGGTTTACCAGGAGCTGCATCAGGAGGTAGCGGCTGACCCGGGCGGCCGCATCGTTGATGGCCTGTGTGCTCTTCTGAAGATCGCCCGCTCCGGCAAGCTTGATGAAGCGGTCTCGCAGATCCTCCCGCTCGAGCAGTACGAAAATCACAAAGATGATGACGAGGCCGGCGGTGGCGAGCGGCGCGAGCAGAGGGCCGACGATCGTTTGGATCACCTCTAGCGGGCGGGGGCTGGGAGGCTCCAACCGCACGGTGACGGGCTCCTGCGGCGTGCCGCGGAGCGCGGGGCCGGGGGCCTGCACCGGCTTGTCCTCGGACGTCTCCCCGCCGGAGATTTCCTTGCCGAGATCCTGAATGGTGCTGGTGACCTTTTCAACAATGCCGCCGCCTGGGGCGGTTTGCTGCAAGGAACGGATCTTCTGGGTGATGGTGGTCTGGTAGGTCGGTAGGTTGTTGGCGAGCTGGACGAGCTGTCGGCCGACGACGAAGCCGATGCCGCCGATGAGGATGAAAGCCAGCGTGACGGCAATGAGTACGGCGGCTATCCGAGGCAGTTTCAGGCGCCGGAGCCAATTTACCAACGGGGTGAGCGCAAAGCTCAGGAGGATCGCAAGGGCAAAGGGGATGAAGATGTCCCGGCCGAAGTAGAGCCCCCCGATCGCCAGGACGATGCCGCCCGCCGTCAGGACGGGAGAGCTTGCGGGCTGCGCGACGGATGGAGGCAGGGCCGGATCGGCCATGGGACGAGGCTCTCAGCTCAGGTTGTTCATGGGACAACCCCGGCGCCGGCCCATTGGATCCCCCGGGCCTTCCACCGGCGGGGCGAGAGCACACAAGGGGTAGGATCACAGGCTATGTCGCCTTGAGGTGCCTTAGCCCTGTGGATTCCAGAAAAACACCTCATCGCCGTTCGGGTCCAGGATCCGCAGCGCATCCGGCCTTTGCGGCATGTCCAGGGTCTCGAACATGGATCGGGCTCTCACCTTTGCCTCCTCCAAATCCGTCGTGTCGTGTTCAACAGACCCGAGCACGGCGTGAGCTTTGTCGGTGTCGCGGATCCGGAAGAACTCGATGACGAACATCACAGGAACTCCGCCTTGCTAGATGTATGGGTGTAGGTTGCGGCATGCCAAGAAACCAGACTGATCGACCAACATTGCCTCTTCGCTATGCACTCTCGAAAACGCGCTGAATCGGATTCAGCGCGCTGTGTATCATCCTTGAAGCTGAGGACTCACCCCAGGGGCGCTTCAGCTTCCGAGGCGGTGTCAGCATCGCTCCGTGCGAGGAGGGCCTGCAGGACCGCCAGAGTGGCCTCATCGGCTGCCGATGCCGCCAGCTCGAAGACGGCGATGGCGTAGGCCTCGGCATCATCGGCGCGCGCTTCCAGCAGATAGGTCTTGTGGTTCTCTTTCCAATGCGCTCTGTCAGAGACGGAGCCGGCCCTTTTCTCCGCGAGCCATGTCTTGACCCTGATATTGGCTGCTTCGACGGTAACGCGATTGTCATAGATGCGCTGCTCAACTCGGTCCAGCTGGCTCTCAAGCAGGTCCTGCGACTTGTCGAAAGCTGCTACTCCATTCGATTTGAGTGCCTCGAGGCGGCGGTCAATACCGTGAAGTTTGATGCGCAGCTCGTCACAAAGGCGGCTCATGCGCTCACTCATGCGTGTCTCCTGTGAGATCGTACCATAAACGATCAAGGGGAGAGCGGATCTGGCCCTTCCGAAGACTGCCACTCTTGGCTTGATTGACTGACGATCCCCGTGCTGAAAACTTTCGCCCCTGGCCCGGCAGCTTTGGCTTCCGTCACTGCGGCGTTAATGCCCAAAAGGCGGGAATCGTACTCCCCGTGATGTTTGCCATTCACCCGGATGCGCCAAGCGCCATGATGTCGAACGACATAGAACTCCGTTGCCATCAAGATCTCCCTTATTATCCGTTCGGACCGAGCGCACAGCTACCCAACTCAACCCTCTGGGGAATATTAGAATTGCTTGCCTGCCATCCAGCCTTGAACATCAGCTTTGGCGATCTCATACGGCAGGCTGTATCTCACCTTCACCAGCGTGATCAGCTGCTCTTCATTCTTGATCTGCGACAGGTCCAAAGGAGTTAGGCAGCTCCACTGACGCTTTGCGTCGTCCCGATATCCAGTCTTGCGAGTGACAGTCTCTTTGCTTTCGCCGCCCTGATAGCCAAACATCGTCGCCTCCATCAATGGGGCTGGTCTCACTCATGCAGCGACCGGCTCAAAGCTGCTTATCCAGGACCCAGAATTCAACATCCCGGATGGCCTGCTCATGGGAGAGACTGTATCTCTCCTCGACCCGTTCGATGAGCTCTGACGTGGTTCGCACCCCTGACAACTCTGCCGCCGTCAGCCGCAGCCACGTTGCCTGCGCTCCCTGCACAGCGAAGGGCATAAGGCCAGGATCACCATGATCCTGATAATGCTCAAGATCGAACATGGGGTGTTTTCTCATACACATGCCGGGCCTCCTCGAAAGAGCCCCATCCTCCTCCAAACCAAACTTGGCATGGAGCGAAAATGACAGGCACTGACAAGTTCGTATCAGTTGATATGGGAATTGGTCAGAGAATTACATCGAGGACGATAAATAAAATCAAAAAAGTAGGGGCCGATAACTGGTATATTGCAAACGAATATAGTTTTTGCGAAATAATCGCGTTTGGAGATTAGGTACTTGCGCCCCGCGCGAAGCCTTATTCACCCGTGTAATTTCGGAACATTGGGCCAGACGCTATTCTCTGTGTTGATGATTGGTGAGGAGGATCAGCGCTCCCATTTGCCTTCGTAGCGAAACTCCGGAGCTGCTTTGAGCTGCTCAAGATCAGCGTTCATCGTGGCCTGCCACTTGCCCTCGGCCTCTAGGTACTTGATCGAGATCGCAGATGGATCCACGGCCGTGTAGCGTTGGCTGACGCCCAGGATCTCACCGACAGAGAGCACCACACCACTGATCTGCCCACCCTCGAAGACGACATCTTCAATCCTGCCCATGCTCTGGCCGGTCGAGCTAAGGACGGTCAGTCCGATTAAGCGCGAACTGAGGATCGCATTGTTGCTGATCGTGATGAACTTGGGGGCGTCTGAGGCGGGCGGGGTGCTCTGGGCATGAGACACATCGGCCAATCCGAGGGCGGACAGAACGATAATCGCGGAAATACGCATCGGGCTTGTCCCGGGATGAGGGCCTGGCGTCAGTCTCTGCGGGAATAGTGGCCGATTTTGGAGGATCCCCCCGCGCCGTCGAAGGCAGGAACTGGCAGCCTCCGGCACGAGGACAACAGCGCATCTGCCAGCTTACGACAAACAACATGGGAAACGTGAAACGGATCGGGATATCGAGAAGGTGATGCTTGGCTTACGAATCGGGGTAGCGACCACCATATGAAAGCTTGGAGCCGCACGATGTGCTCCCTGAGGAGCGATCCATGCGGATGATGATGGCGACAGCCCTGCTTGCCATGTTGATGACAACTCAAGCCACAGATGCCAAGGACAGAGGTGAGCCACAGGCAGGGACCCCCAAAGTGTCTGCATCGAAGTCGTATACCGCCGAGGAGTCGGCGGCTCTGGGAAGAGCCGCCCGGGTCAAGGCGGAGGCGCAAGAGCGGATCTGGGATCGCAAGATGAAGATCATCGCGAGAGGTATCTGCACAGGTTGCTAAGCCGTGTGCGGAAAATGTGGGCATCGGACCGCCGAGCCGTCGCCGAAGGGTGACATGACCTTTGTAAGGTCTTAGCCTGAGAGGGCTGTGCGCGATTTTCGCCAGCAGGCGGCGATCCCCGAGCTCCGTGTCCGGAAGGCAGATCCGCTGGAGTGCCGAGCAACGCTCCGATAGCTGCTTGATCCCGGACATGGTCATCAAAATGTCGGGTAGATGTCCTACATTTCTACGATGGGCAAAGATCCGAAGACGTCAGGTCAGCAGGAGGATCTCAAACGGTGGGATGATGAGGGTGGCGCGCCTCGATCAGGTCACCCCTCCCATGAGCCTTCTTCCGTGCCTGCGCCTAAGCTGGAAACGGCTCTATACTACTTCAACGTTCGGACTGGGAGCGATCTCCTGGAGGATCCCGAAGGAGACACTTATCCTGATCTTCATGCGGCGCGGGACGGCGCCATCGCCAAGGCGCGCGATCTGCTCCAAGAGGGCGGGCAGAAGGGCGAGGACCGGCGAAGCTGGCATGTCGAGATCATGGACAGAGCAAACCAACATGTTCTGACGGTTGGGTTTTCAGAAGCCGTTGACCCAAAAGCAAGCGGCAAAGCTGAGGCGGAATGACGGCGTCCGCACAGGGGTGATCGACGAAAGAGAACGAGTTATGAGCAAAAGCCATCTCAGCCTCACGCAACGCGTCGTGAATTCGGTCTGGAAAGCCGTAAGGATGCTGGAGGATCGTCCTGCTCCGATCCCGAAGGTAAAGCTCGACGGGCGGCGCGGCTATGGCGACCGCGATATTCCGTCGCCGGATCGAGCCCCGGACAACGATTGATCCGAGGCCCAGGCTCACGCTACGCGGGCTGTGCCGTGGCCCCGCTGCACGACGGAGCTTGTCCATGGCAAGTTCCAGTCTCAATCCAGTATTCATGACGCACATAGGCAGCGAGCCGGCGTCGCCCGATGGATGTGCGCTTGTACATCCTGGGGCGCTGACCTTCGTGGGGCTGCCGGGATGCATGCACATCCCACGATCCATGTGATCTACAGGATTGCCGAGAAGCCCCGTTTGGCATCGCGGGCCTCCGTCCGTGCATCGGCAAGGTTGGCCGAAATCGCCCCCTGGATTGACGATCTCCCATCATCGGAAACGGACTGAAGGCGTACGAATGGCGGGAATGCAAGGCATCAGGAGGAGCGTTATCAGTGCCTCAGAAAGTATTGCGTGGAGCTGACAAAAGCTGACCGGCAATCAAGGAGACTGAGCGTCACGAAGAGCAATACGCGCAAGCTCGCCTCTGATCGCCAGGGCAGTCTTTGCGCCAATGCCTGGAAGCCGCTCGACCCGGTCGGCAATGGCGGTGAGTTGAGCGAGCGTCGTAATGTTTTCTCGATCCAGCACGTTCCAGGCGTTGAGTGGCAGACGCAGACCTCGAATGGGTCCCTCGCAGTCCTCGAAAAGTCCCTTATGCATCAGCTTTCCTCCCCGGTTTTCCACGTTCCGTCGCCATCCTCGATACTGTAACTGCCGCCACGAGGCGCCAGCCTACCGGCATCAAGGAGTGGAGCTGTCCCTTCGCACGAAGGCCGGCAATCGCTCTGTATCGTCTTCCTCTTCGAGGTCCGCAGCGTCCAGGATTTCATCCAGGACATCTGCCATATCCTCAATCTGTTCAAAGCTTGCCGTCACGGCCAGCCTTGAGCCGTCCTCAAGCTCGATGATGAGCTGCGGGTCGCCCTCTGCTGACGAAGAGATCAGGAAACGTGAAAGTCGATGTGCCTCAGGCATGGTGTTCTCCGGTTGTCTGTCGGCTGTCTGAAGATCGCAAATGAAGCAGCCGGTTGCCTCTCAAAGCTGATGCGGTTGCAAACCGCACCCGTGCTCCTGGGCCGATCAGCGCATCACACAACTCCGCGTGCAGGATGCCGCCGCGCCTGATGGGTCGACCAGGATGCATCCGGGTCACCTACGGAGATGCTATCGCTTACCACCGGGCGGTTTCGCGGGGGCACTGCCTTTGCTCTGGTTCGCAAAGGATGAAGCCGCCACGGCGGGCTTCGGCTTTTCCTTCTTCGGCTTCTTTGCCTCGCGATTGCCGCGTTGTTCGCCTCTGGCCATCGATGGTCTCCATTGTCAGTGAGGTCTGGGAGAAAGATCGTCTCAGTCGTGGGTCGGCTTGTCGAGCAGATGATCGAAGTCCGCCAGCACCCGGTCGATCAGCTTGCGGCGGCGCAGATCGGCTGCGTCCAAACTCTGTGTGAACAGACCCAGCAGGTAGCGTGCCTTCTCGACGGCTTCCGGCCAATCGGTGGCAGGCGCTGCCGCGAGCAGATCCTCAAGCTTCGCTTGCCTTGCGTGCAGCGCCGCTTGATCGGCTTCGACCTCGGACCGCAGACGGCGAAGGTCGGTGGCCTTCTGAGCCGCCATGCCGCGATGTGCGTCGAGATTGGTCGGATCATCAACCATGCTGCAGTTCCTCTCTGCGGATTTCTTGCGAGTCCGGAAACGAATGTACCACCGACCGCGCCGTCGGACTCATCTGTTATTCGCCTCCGTGCGCGAGGCGCCGGTTAAGCCCGCTCGGCGAGCAACCGGGCCAACATCCTGGCCTGCTGCGTACTCTCGCCCATAGGCTCGGGCGTGACGAGGTGCCACTCGTGTGCTCGAAGCGCCCAGGCGACATCGGAGAGGCTGCCGAGCGGTTCGTGCGGCCATGCAGGCTCTCCCGTTGCCGTGAGGATCATAAATTGCCGTGATGTCTTTCTGCCGATGCGGGCGACGTAGAGGGTTTGGTGGTCGTGGCGCAGCAGCGCGACGGGATCGTAGACCTGCGATCCGTCAAAGAAGGCCGCGCCGCTGGTCAAAGATCCGACGCCCGGGCGGCGATCTGGCTTTCGCGCACGGCCCGCTCGCCGAAGCCGGACGACCTGATCCGGTACGACACCTCGCCGGTCTGATCGGCCGGCATGAGGCGCGTCACCTCGTAGATGCCGCTGGCCGTCGCCCGCTTGTCGGAGAAGGTCGGGTGGGTGATGCGGACCAGCTGATGGACCTTGTACTTGTGCGACATCGGGTTCTCCTGACGCTCAGCTCTTACGGGCAGGGCGGATGACCGCCGGGGCGGTAAGCAACAAAAAAGCCGCCCCACGGGGGAGCGGCTTTGCGGCTTGGGCGGCGCAGGCTGATGTCCTGAGCCGATCATCGCTGCTTATGCCGTCTCGATGTTGTTGACGGCGACCTTGCCGGAGCGGCGGTCTTCGGCGGTGTCGAAGGAGACCTTCTGGCCTTCGACGAGGCCGCGCATGCCGGCGCGCTCGAGCGCGGTGGCGTGGACGAACACGTCCTTGCTGCCGTCGCTGGGCTGGATGAAGCCGAAGCCCTTCATGTCGTTGTAGAATTTCACGGTGCCCGTAATCATGGGAAGATCCTTAGGTTAGGCTGGAAGTGCACGTGAGCACAGGCGCGCAGAAGCGCGGCCTCAACTCGGTTCGTCGATGTAATGGTAAGAGAGTCCGAACGTGCGCCTGGCAGAACCAAAAGCGAAACGACCCGATTGTCCGGCCAAAATCCGATAAAACTATATAGACTCTTTCCCGGTTGATAACAAGTGCTGCGTGTCTTCGCACTTGATTTGGACAGATCTTGCCTGTCTCCGACGTAATTCGAAGACAGGACTGTATCTGGCGGAGCACGAATGCTCTCAGACTTTATCAGGCTCGTCCCATTCACCCGCTGCCGCAGGTCTGAACATGCGCGAGATCGATGACAGCTTGCCGTGGGTCCTAAAGTCGGGTGCGACTATCCATGGGATCGGGGGCAGACACGCGACACGGAAGGGGGACCGCCAGGTGCGCCCGCAGCCCTTCCGGTTGGTAGGAGATCATGGCACGCGCACCGATCTGACTGCTCAGGACGCGTTCGAGGAGTTGGGAGCCGACGCCCCTCCGGCCTGGCGGACTGAGGACCGGACCGTTCCGCTCAACCCACTCGATGGTGAGTTCGCGCCGGCCCTGCTCCTCCTCGAGAGCCCATGAAACCACGACGGACGCGCCAGGCGCCGACAGGGCTCCATACTTAACGGCGTTCGTCGTCAGCTCATGGATGGCCATTCCGAGTGGTATGGCGGTGGCTGAAGGGAGATCAACAGCCGGGCCGTCGAGGAGCACCCGGCCAGGGAAGCCGTCATCGTAGGGCTCCAGCTCATTGCATAGAAGATCTCGAATGGAGATTGCCTGCCACTCGTCTTCCGCGAGGTGCGAATGAGTCCGCGCCAGTGCCATGATCCTGCCCGTGAAAGCCTGCTGGAACTCCTCGATCGATGTTGACGCGCGAGCGGTCGAACTCATGATGGCCTGAACGGTCGCGAGCATGTTCTTGACCCGGTGGTGCAACTCACGCACCAGCAGCTCCTGCTGATTCTCCGCGCGCTTTCTGTCGGTAATGTCCACCAGCATATTGACTGCGCCGACAAGCGCGCCTGACGCGTCGTGCAGCGGGGTTGGAAACGGAATGAACGGGACCCTGGTGCCATCCGGGCGCTCGGCAATGGCTTCCGCACCTCTGATTGCGCGATCCTCCTTGAGGGCGATCGCCATCGGGCATTGATCGTGTGGCAGAGGAGTTCCGTCCGGCCAGAAGAGCCGCCAGGACCCGCACCACTCGCTCTTGCCGAGTTCGGGCCGACAGCCCCACAACGCGGCAGCGGCTTCGTTGTAGAAGGTGATGCGTCCGCCTGCGTCCGTTGTGTATACCGCCGCAGGCAGGGCATCGAGCAGTTGGCGGAAGCGGCGGTCGCGTCCCCGGTCTCGTAGCCGTAACCCACTCGCCCCATGGCCCTTATGGACGACTTTTCCACGTGAGTCCTTCGAGTGCTGATCGAGCACCCGGCCGAATTCCGACTCAAGGAGTGTGAGATGTAGATCCTGGTTCGACATGGGCCCCTGGTAATCAGCCGGGGCCAAACCGGGCTGCTGCATAACCCCTGACAACATGCCTACACTGGAAAGGCTCCGCCTCGGTCCATCGAAGCTGCGCACATGAAGTCGTTTGTTGGAACGGGCGTGTGCATTGGATTTGTGCGCTGCAGCAACCGACTTGCTTCTCGGGCGTTCCCCACGATCATCACCAATGGAGAGTGCGCATGTCTCGCATGAAGACGAACGTCGATGAGAGCCCGCGCACCGCGGCAGGCGCGGCCCCTTATTTTGCCGAACAGCAACAGGGCAACACCCGTCGCCACAGGCAGAAGACTGCTAGGTCGGGCGGCACGCCTCGTCCTAAGCAGAGCTCTCATTCGAGCCATTGGCGCTGGCTTGCACCGGTCCTGGCAGGCTCGGCCGCAGCGCTTGGCGCAGCTGTTCTGTACAATCGACAGAGAGCCGGGGCTGCCGAGCGCAAGACGCCGCCGATGGGCCGGTTTCTCGATGTTGATGGCGTGCGCCTGCACTACATCGAGCGCGGCGAGGGCGAGCCTGTCGTGCTGATCCATGGCAACGGCACCATGATCCAGGACTTTACCGTCAGCGGCCTCGTGGACCGGCTGGCGTCCCGCTACAGGGTGATCGTGATTGATCGTCCTGGTTATGGCTACAGCAGCAGACCTCGCCAGCTCTGGACCCCACGGGCCCACGCGAAGCTCTTCCGGCGTGCCTTGAAGCAGCTCGGCGTTGAACAAGCNCTGGCGTCCCGCTACAGGGTGATCGTGATTGATCGTCCTGGTTATGGCTACAGCAGCAGACCTCGCCAGCTCTGGACCCCACGGGCCCACGCGAAGCTCTTCCGGCGTGCCTTGAAGCAGCTCGGCGTTGAACAAGCGGTCATCCTGGGGCACTCGTGGGGCACCCTGGTTGCGGTCGCCCTCGCCGTGGAGTATCCAGCGCTCGTGGGCAGCCTCGTGCTTGCCTCAGGGTACTACTACCCGACCTTGCGGGCCGACACGTTTCTGTTCTCCCCGCCGGCTGTTCCCGTGATCGGCGACGCCATGCGCCACACCATCTCTCCCCTGGTCGCCCGCGCGATGCTGCCGGGCCTGATCAAACAAATGTTCGCGCCAGCGGAGGTGCCGGAGCGGTTCGATCGCCTGTTCCCGAAGAAGATGATGCTGCGACCGTCGCAGCTTCGCGCCGCGGCAGAGGATGCAGCCCTCATGACCCCATCAGTGATGGAGCTGCATCATCACTACAGCGAACTCAAGATGCCGATCACGATCATCACAGGCGCCGACGATCAGATTGCCGATGTGGGCCGTCAATCGGAGCGCCTGCATCGGGAGCTGCCGCAGAGCGAGTTCATCGCGCTCCCGGGACTCGGACACATGGTCCATCACTTGGCTCCTGACGCTGTCGCCAACGCGGTGGAGCGAGCCGCGCAGAAGGCTCGCCCCCCGCTCTGAGCCTCAAGATCCGGGCTCCATGATCTCAGGCTGATATGGCCGGAGGCTAGGCCTGACAGGGGAGGTATCCGCGGGCCCGAATGGCCACGCCACCGAAACGTTTGCTAGCCGTGACCGCGGTTCTGCTTGCGGTTGTCCACCCCTTCGTTCGCCTGGCCTTGGCCTTGCGCCTTGGGAACGCCACCGCCGCCATCGCCATGATGCGGATGATGCCCGGCATCCTTGCTGTGGCCCTTCGGAACAGCCTCGTCGCTTCGGTCGGGCGCGTGCCCCTTCTGCTTCTCGCTGCGGTTGTTGTGGTTTCTGCTGGTCATGATCTGCCTCTAGCTGCGCTTCTGAGTGACTTTCTCAGCGCGTGATCCTGAAGGCTGACTTTTGATCCGCCTTGCCTTCTTCCAGGACGGCCTCATGCGAGCTTTCTTGGCCATGACATCTCCTTTGGTCTGCAGTGATCATCAAATTTTGAACGCGTCCTAGCTCCGGCCGCCGGACATGTCGCTCGGCGCCCGGCCGTCTGTTCCGGTCCCAGGATCAAGCGGCTTCGCTTCCGTGTTGCCGTCTCCGGTTTCGTTGTCCTGCCGACGCTTGCTGTCCGCGCTCTTGTCCTGGGTCTTGTTGACTCCACCCTGATTGGCGCCTGCGTTCTGTGCCTTCTGGCTTCTCCACGGAGTTGTGATCGGACTGAGCCAACCTGGATGGAGTGGCGATGTTCCCCTTTTTCCATTCCGTTTTGGGCGACCCGCGGCCGCATGAGCGGCGTCAGGTCCGAAGCAGGCTGATGCCCGCCACGGGGAACGTGCTCACTTCCACAGAATTGAGTGGGTGTGGCCGAGCGCCGTCACCAGGGAGCCGTCAGCATGACCGACAGCAAGGACCAGAAGACCACGATCACCTTGGAGCCTGGACAGGTTGCTGTCGTCCTGGGCATGGAGGATGGGCAGATCAGCCGCCAGCTTTTCGCCAGTCCTGAAGTCGACGCCATACTCGACGATGAGCATTCCGACATTCCGTTCCACTACTTCCTCGCCTCGGCCTTCCTGGTGCGCCTGGATCAGGATGAGGATTTCGCCGCCGACCTGGCCGAGTGGTACGATGAGAGGCTCCAGGGAGAAGCAGGCGGGGCAGACGCTCAGAAATGAGCGTCAGGACCGGCACGGATGTGAATGAAGCGGAGTTAAAACACGCATCGGAGCACTTCTTGGTGCAGTACGGGCGCTCACAGGCATCTGTCCAGCCATTGGCCAGACCTTCCGCGGCAGCCTCTGACGAATGCGCCTGATGCGCACTCTCAAATCCAGTAAAATCAAGGACTTAGAAATGGCGGAGACGGAGGGATTCGAACCCTCGATACCCTTTTGGGGTATGCTCATTTAGCAAACGAGTGCCTTCAGCCGCTCGGCCACGTCTCCAGGCGAAAAGGCCGGATCTGGGATCCCGCTTCGCAGGTGGCGCAATAGACGCGAACAGGGTCTTTTCGTCAAGGTCCAAAATCGTCCGATCGCATCAGCCGCAGAAGGAAAAGCCGCCCTCGGGCGCTTGGAGGGCGGGGTTCACCAGAACAGGTGGGAGAGGGCGAGGCTCGCAAGCCCGATGCCGGAAAGGAAGACCGGAAACCACTTTGGGCATGAGCACTTTGCTTCGTTGAGTTCCACCTCGTCCCCCGAGTGGTTGCTGAATTGGGCCCATCAAAGCGGTTGCCAGCCTGGCAGGGAAGGGGGGTGGGTGGTGAAATATGAGCCTTCGAGCCCAAATGCAGGGCAACATGAATCCTGAGGGGGCGCTGCCCCGCTCCGCTCATGTCGCCGGCGCGATCTCGGCCTTCTCGTAGAGATACCGGATCTCGTCGAAGCTGCGGATGGCGGGAGCCGACTGCCTGACGATGACGGCACTCAGCTGCCTGAACTTGTCGTCGGCCCAATCTTCGACGACCAGGGTGATGGCCTCCCGAAGCGGTAAGGTCGCGATCTTGCAGGCCATGTTCATGCCCGCCGACCGCTCGAATGGCCGGCTCAATGCAAGAAGATCCACCATCTCGTCGAAATCGTGGGCTGCGGTCACAATGCTCTCCCCTGCAAAGGCTCGAAGATGCCGGCCATTGGCAGCGAATTGTGGCAACCCAATGCCCAAGCTTGCCGGAAGTTTGCTTCAGATGGGAAAGTTCGGGGATAAGAGCCGTTTGGCCTAAGGCAGCGGCCTCCGTGCCGGATATCTGAAGTGTTTGAGCAGTTCGTCGTTATGGCCGACGAGCAGTGCAGCCTCCGAGGGGAGCGCGTCCTCGGTCACGCATTCGAAGCCTGAAAAGAAGCCGAGGAACGTCGTGTTGGGAAGGCTCATGAGGAAGATGGATTGGCCGGATGCTGGGTCGGACGCGGCAGCAAGCATCATCTGCTTCGGGCCTCCGAGCTTGACGAATAGTTCTTCGAACTGATCCTGAGTCGGCCCCCATTCGGTAGGGCCGATGGCCTTCTTCGCCCAGAGCATAGCCGCCGTCCCGCTCCGAAGGAGCACATCCAGTATCGAATCCTAGCCTAGTACCGGCACACAAGCGAGAGCGATCGAAGGCTGCCTGATCAGAGGCTTCCGGGAACGGGACGATGAAGGCGGGAGGTAGGTCAAGGCGAGAAAGTGCCGGTCCGTGCAGGAAAGCCGAAACGCTCTGCTGCGATCCAGGCTCTTGAGCGCCGCCGAACCAACCGGCGGCGCTCGCCTCCCGAATGATCGATCAATTAATGATATCAGGCGCTGGGGATCCGCCCTTCGGGTGTGTATTGATCGACGGCCTGCGGGAGCTCTCTCGACAGGCGCGCAACGATCTCCTCCCGCGACAGCCCGGTCTGTTGCGCCAGGGCGGCCAACACATCCGGCCCGATCGCCTGCTCCAATTGCTGTGGAGCGACCTCCTTGTTCGGGCCGGTGCCAACCCAGGACTCGGCGATATCGCCCTGGCCATTCTGGCGGAAGCTGTCGACCAGCTCACCCAGGCCGCCGCTCAGCAGGCCGCCTGGGTTTTGTCCACCAAGCCCGCCCAGCAAACCGCCCAAGCCGCCAAGGCCACCTGCACCGGCTAGGCCGCCTTGTTGCTGTCCCGGACCACCCGGTGCACCACCCGGTGTGCCACCTGAGTTGGATGTGAGACCACCGAGCATCTCGGCAATCTTATCCCTGTTCTGATAGCCGGCGACGGCAAGAAGCCCCAACAGGGCTGTCATGGATGGAAACCCTCGGCTCATGTGTTCCTCCTCCTTCAATGAACGAGAACCGCAGCCGCGTCGAAAGGGTTCCAGGATCGACGGTCTCACAGCGGCCCGCCAAACCCTTCCAGGCCGGCATGAATCAGCAAGGGCAGGGGGGCTTCTCGCGTCATTGTGTGTCAGAGGATGCCGCATCCAGGTAGCCGGCCGTGAAGCAAGTCAACTATACGCTGCAGAACGATATTCCGTGTTCTGTGTGGCTGCGCACGGTCCGGAACGGACATGTCTGCCCGGCATGCAATGTCAAGCTCTTGCAAAGACTAGCAAACTGCCTGCAGCGATCCTTCTCAATAGAATGCCCCTCCGGCTTTGCAAACTTGCACAGCCTCTTTGCACATGCGTAAACGGCCGAGCTTAGGCCTGAGCAAACAAACCTAAACAACGCATGTTCGAAGTGGACGAAACTTTGTCTGAACAACCTCAGTATCTCGACAATTCAAACGGCTTGTCGGCCTTGGCAGCAATTCAGCCCGATGTCATTCACGGCGATGACACCAGTGAAACGCTGAATGGGCACAACGACGCTTCTGTCGACTTCGCCGACGTCATCTACGGCCACGGCGGCGATGACACGATCAACGGCGGAGACGGCAAGGACTATCTCGATGGGGGCGCCGGCAACGACGTTCTCAACGGCGGCGACAACAATGACGACACCCTCGTCGGCGGAGAAGGCGCTGACGTTCTGAACGGCGGTTCTGGAAGCACCTACTGGGACTATGCATCCTACGCCGGTTCCTCGATCGGGCTGACCCTGAACCTGCGCGACACGGGGCTCAGCACCGGCGAAGCGAAGGGCGATGTCTACAGTTCGATCGAAGGCATCATCGGCACGGCCCATAACGATCTGATCATCGGCAATGGCGAGAAACACAAGCTTCTCGGCGGCGCCGGCAACGACACGATCATCGGCGGATCGGGTCAGGAGGCCATGGATGGCGGTGCTGGCGTAGACACCGTGTCCTATGCCCTGTCGGGCCAGGGAGTGTCCGTCAGCCTCGGCGCCGGCGGAGGCGGGGTCAACGACTCGCAAAGCGACACATGGGTGAACTTCGAGAACGTCATTGGCTCCAACTATAACGACTCGCTGTCCGGCGACGGACAGGCGAATTACATCGCGGGCGGCCTCGGCAGCGACTCGCTCTACGGTTCCGGAGGCGATGACACCTTGGATGCCGGTGCAGGCACGGACCATATGCAGGGTGGAGAGGGCAGCGACGTCTATTACGTCGACAGCGCCAATGACGAAGCTCGTGAGCAGTCGTACTACGCCGGTACGGACACGGTCATCACGAGCGTGAGCTATGACATCGGCATGAGTGCCGTGGAGATCCTGCGAGCCGCGGATGGCCATGCTTCGATCAACCTGACGGGGAACGAGTACACCACAACCCTGATCGGCAATGAAGGCAGCAACGTCCTCAGCAGCAAGGGTCGCGGCAGCGTGATGCAGGGCGGCGGCGGAAACGACGTCTATTACGTCGACAACGCCAACGATGTCATCGTCGACACCGGCGGCACCGATGTGGTCTATGCGAGCGCCAGCTTCACGCTCGGATCGAATTCCGGCATCGATACCGTCTATGCGGTCGGCAATGTCCCTGTTCTCAACGGCAATGCGTTCGACAACGTTCTGCTTGGAACCTCGTCCAGGAACACGATGAATGGCGGTGCCGGAAACGACACGATCTACGGCAAGTCCGGAAAGGACATCCTGACCGGTGGCACCGGCAAGGACTGGTTCGTGTTCGATACGACGTTGAGCAAAACCAACACCGACACCGTGAAGGACTTCAAGTCAGGGCAGGACAAGATCGCGCTCGACAATGCCTTGTTCAAGTCGAACAAGTCGTTCTATAGCGCGATCAAGAAGGGCACTCCGGACAAGCCCCTCAAGCTTGCCAAGGCATTCTTCACGATCGGAAGCCATGCCAAGGACAAGAACGATTATCTCGTCTACGACAAGAAGACGGGTGTCCTCTCCTATGACAAGGACGGAGCCGGCAGAGCCGCCGCCGTCGAGATCGCCAAGTTCAGCAACAAGGCGTCCATCAGCGAGAAAGACTTTTTCATCATATAGGATGAACTCATCGGCCCCGCAGATTCCTGCGGGGCTTTTGCTCAAGGCCCCTGCCACAGGCTCGGGCCGGCCCGCAGAAGCCCGGATTGACGAACCGTTGCCCACCGCGGAATGTAGGCGCCCGCATTTGGTACGATCTTGAAAGGTTCGGTCGATGACGACGTTCGATGTGGCGGTGATCGGGCTCGGCGCCATGGGGAGCGCTGCCCTCTTCAATCTTGCTCGTCAGGGACTGCGCGTGATCGGCATCGAACAGTTCGAGCCGGGACATGACAAGGGCTCTTCACATGGCGAGAGCCGGATCATCCGTCTCTCCTATTTCGAGCACCCGTCCTATGTGCCGCTGGCCCGCCGGGCGATGGAGAAGTGGC
The DNA here is from genome assembly GCF_018383585.1 of Microvirga sp. 3-52. Taxonomy (GTDB): domain Bacteria; phylum Pseudomonadota; class Alphaproteobacteria; order Rhizobiales; family Beijerinckiaceae; genus Microvirga. The sequence goes on along the minus strand of NZ_JAHAMK010000011.1, from coordinate 38,826 downwards.
GCGAGCTGGAGGGGCTCTGCGGCCAGACGATCCTCACCGTGACCGGTGTTCTCGAGGCAGGCTGTCCCGGCAGCCCCATCGTCGCGGGATCCCTCGAGGCGTCCCGGCAGCATGGTCTCGACCATGAAGTCCTCGGCGCTGCCGAGATCAATCGGCGCTTTCCCGCTTTCAGGCTCCCGTCCCACTGGAGCGGATTGTATCAGCCGGACGGCGGGTTCCTGCGTCCGGAGCTGGCCATCCGGCAATTCGTCCGGCTGGCGGAAAGCCATGGGGCCGACGTTCGGACACGGACTCGTGTCGCGGCCATCGAGCCGCGCGGCTCGGGCGTGCGTGTATCAACGGATGACGGCGAGATCGAAGCCGGGGCCGTGATCATCGCGACGGGTGCCTGGATCGGCGATTTTGCGCCCGAGCTGAAGCCCAATCTCAAGCTGACGCGTCAGGTGCTCGGCTGGTTCGAGCCTCTGCAGCCAGCCTATTTCTCCCCGGATCGCTGCCCGGTCTACATTCTCGAATCCGAGGACGATGCCTGCTACGGTTTTCCGGATTTCGCCGGTACGGGCGTCAAGACGGCCTCCCACCGCAAGGGCGCCTATCTCCCGTCGGCCGACGACCTGACACAAGACGGCGGGGCTGCCGACGAAGCGCAGATCCGGCGCATGCTCGCCCTCGCGATGCCGGAGGCCAACGGACCCCTGAAGGCCATGCGGACCTGCATGTACACCCGGACACCAGACGAAGACTTCGTGCTTGACCGGTCATCGGCGGATCCGCGGATCATCCTGGCCTCGCCCTGTTCGGGGCATGGGTTCAAGTTCGCCAGCGTGATCGGAGAGGTGCTGGCGGACCTTGCCCTTGGAAAAACGCCTGCCAACGACATCTCTCGTTTCAAGCTCGATCGTTTCCGGCGGCAATCAGCCTGAAACGGAGAAGCATGAAGGAGGCACCGCCATGAAAAGAAAATTCGCCTGTCATCTGTCCGTCCTGGCCTTGCTGGCCGGAACCGGGCTCGCTCGCGCGGAGGATATCACCATTGCCGTGGCCGGTCCGATGACCGGTGCAGTGGCCACCATCGGCGAGCAGCTCAAGAACGGCGCCGAACTGGCGGCACAGGCCATCAACAAGAGCGGCGGCGTGAACGGGAAGAACATCAAGGTCGTCATCTATGACGATGCCTGCGATCCCAAGCAGGCCGTCGCCATTGCCAACCGCATCATCGCCGAGGGCATCAAGTTCGTCGACGGTCATGCTTGCTCCGGTTCGTCGATCCCGGCCTCCGAGGTTTATGCGGAGGCGGACGTTCTGATGATGAGCCCGGCTTCCAGCAATCCCGCCATGACCGAAAAGGCGGCCGAGCAAGGCTGGTCGACGATCATGCGCCTGTATGGCCGCGACGACGCCCAGGGCAAATTCATCGGGCCATGGATCAAGCAGAATTACGGAACCAAGAAGATTGCCATCCTTCACGACAAGAGCGCCTACGGAAAAGGTCTTGCGGATGTGGTGAAGGCCTCCCTCAACGGCGCCGGCGTCAAGGAAGTGCTCTACGAGGGCATCAACCCCGGTGAAAAGGATTATAAAGCCGTGGTCAACCGGCTCAAGAGCCAGGGCGTCGAGTTTCTCTATTTCGGCGGTTACCACACCGAAGCCGGCCTCATCATGCGTCAGGCCGCCGATCAGAACTACAAGTTCCAGCTGATGATGGGCGACAGTATCGCGACGCCTGAATTCGGGGCCGTGGCAGGTCCCGCGGCTGACGGAACCCTGTTCACCTTCCCGCCGGACGGTCGCGACAGCGAGGCGGCCAAGGAAGCACTGGCCCAGTTCCAGCAGATCGGCTTCGTGCCGGAAGGCTTCACCCTGTTCTCCTACGCAACCGTTCAGGCGATCGCCGGGGGGATCGGCAAGGCCGGGAGCGCCGATCCGAAAGCCGTGGCGAAGACCCTGCGCAGCTCGTCTGTCGAGACCGTCCTCGGGCCGGTCACCTTCGACGAGAAGGGCGATGTCAGGGACCCGAAATACAACATCAACGTCTGGAAGGGCGGCACGTACAGCAAGCTGACCCAGTAAGGGATAGGTTCTGTCCGACAAAGCGAGGGCGGCCCTGTCGGGCCGCCCTGGCACTATTCGAAGATGCTCTAATCGTGCGCCGCCGCCTTATCGGGCTCCTGCATCGGGACGAGGTGCTCGATGGACACCCAGTCTGTGCAGGCCCTGAGGATGGGGGCAAGATACGCACGATTGCCTTCGATCTCGACGACCCGGCAAGAATACGCCCTGCGATCCCCCGGAGGACGGTAAATGACGGTCGTTCCGGGTCTGATCCCGTCATGAGTCAGGGCCTGCGCCCGATTGCTCTCTGGTACCCTGCCGACCTGTCTGTTGTCTTGCGCGAGAGCGGCTTGTTGACCCGCCCGGTAACGCTCGAGTGCTTCGATCGCCACCTTGGCCCTGTCGCGGTAACGGTCGCAGACAACCCTCATCAGGGTTCCCTTTTCCCGACCCGGATACCAAGTCACACCACCGATCTTGGCCAGTTCCTCCGCAACGATCTCGATTTCTTCCTCAGTCATTGTCGACAATCCCTCGTGAGCAGTTGGTATGTGCTCAGGTCTTGTGAACGCACTCATCTGACCTGACCGTTGAGTGCTTATGCCCCCAGAGAATGTTGTTCCCGGGCTTAACGCCCGGCGTTTGATGCGCGCCGAACAGGGAGACGTTTGACTATGCTCTTAATTCCATCATGCGTTTCTGCAGGATGGCGAGTTGCTGGATGTAAGGCTGCCGGCGCTCATAGTGGCGAGCTTTCAACTTCTCGAGAGCGCGGATCTTGATGTTGGTATCCGGTGAGTTGATGCTCAGCTTCTCGCGCTCCTGCTCGTAGTCGAAATCGATGTCGGCGAGAGTCGCGAGGAGAGACTGAAGCAACGGCTGAAAGGTGGGTGAATACATTCTAGGAAGGAGAGCCCCATTGTTCGATTCATTGTTATGAAACTTAGTATCGCTCATCTCGTCCCTCATATTAACTTTGCGTTAATAAGTCCCCACAATACTAAGGTAGGAGTACCCCGTCTGTTGGGAACCCGACAGAACGAGAAGAAATCTTTCTCTCCTATCAACTCGCCGTGTTTCGATGCTTTGCCCGTACGAGGCGGGGGCGCGCGCTCGGTTCGGCCTCCCTGGAGCCTTCCGGCAAGAGCCTCTCGAAGCTCCGGCGGATCGCGTGATAGCATTCGCATGCCGTTTCCTCGAGCCCGGCGCGATCGGTAATTCTGATGGTTCCACGGCCTTGGCTGATCAGACCGATCCGCTGAAGCGCGCTCGTGACGCTGCTCACCGTCGAGCGCTGAACCCCGAGCATCTCGGCCAGGATTTCGTGTGTGAGGGGGATGTCGTCCTTGTCGGTTCGGTCGCGGGTGCTCAGGATGGCGCGGCAGCACCGGGCTTCCACGGTATGGACAGCATTGCATGCGACGGTCTGGAGCGTCTGAGCCAAAAGAGCTTCCGTATATCGGAAAAGCACACGGCGGATCTTCGGGCGCTTGTCGATGGCCTCGCTCAGGCGGTCCAGAACAACACGTGATGCCGTGCCAGAAATCTGGGTGACATAACGTCCAAAGGACTGGCGAGTGACGAGGGCACTCACGAATCCGAACACGGATTCCCTGCCGAACACCGCCATTTCGACCGAGCCACCATTCTGCAGAACGGTGACCAGGGAAACGACGGCATCATGGGGGAAGTAAGTGTACCGGATCGGCTCGCCGGTCTGGTAGATGACCTTGCCCCGAGGCAGATCCACGACTTCGAGATGAGGTTCGAGCCACGAGTAATCATCTGGCTCCAGAGCAGCGAGGAGCTGGTTTCTCTGGTGAACGGCGGCCTTCTTACCATTCTTCATGGTAGGGTATCACTGCGTTGCAGATCCTCGAGAAAGAAGCCGGGCACCTCGACAGGATGATAGTTTCACAAATCCGGAGTGTGCAATCTCCGTATGCCTTTATGAACAGGCGTTTCGCACTCGCTGACGTGGCCTTTGCTGCAGGGGTTGGGTCGGGGCAACAGCTCATCGCCTACTGGGAACGAGGGAGCCCCGGCTTTGTGCCATGATCCGACGGACATGCCTCCAAAGAGTATCATGCCGGAGCCTCTTTCGGGTGACTTCACGCGATGCCTCTGCGTTGGTGGCATAGGCCTATGCACGCGAGCACGGATAAAACCGGTTTACCCGTATCACGGAAGGCTCCAGCATGGCCGCGAGTCGAATCCCTTGAGGAGCATTTCGCATTGAGTCCGCAATCATCTTCGCATCAGACACACGGCAGCACATCGGCGGATTTGGCCGACTGGTCGGCTCCCGAGCTTCTCGAAGCTTATGCCCGCAAGGCGGTGTCTCCCGTCGAAGTCACGAAGGCTGTGATTGCACGCATCGATGCTTATGAGCCGAGGCTCCAGGCGCTCTATGCCTTCGACCCGGACGCGGCGCTTCGCGATGCACGCGCCGCGGAGCAGCGCTGGATGAGCGGGCAGGCGAAGGCGCTCGACGGCATTCCCGCGACCATCAAGGAAAACATCGCCACCAAGGGAACGCCGGTGCCGCTCGGCACCGCGGCGCGTCCGCTCATCCCGGCTGCCGAGGATGCACCGTCGGCGGCACGCCTGCGCGAGGATGGCGTGGTCATTCTCGCCAAGACCACCATGCCGGACTACGGCATGCTTTCGTCCGGATTGTCGAGCTTTCACCCGCTCGCGCGCAATCCGTGGGATCTCTCGAAGAACCCGGGCGGCAGCTCGGCGGGGGCGGGCGCAGCAGCGGCGGCCGGCTATGGGCCGTTCCATATCGGCACCGATATCGGGGGCTCGATCCGCCTGCCGGCCTCCTGGTGCGGCGTGTTCGGCCTGAAGCCGAGCTTTGGCCGCATCCCCATCGATCCGACCTATTACGGCCGAGTCGCGGGACCGATGACCCGCACGGTCCGTGACGCGGCCCTCATGATGAAAAGCCTCACGCGTCCTGATATGCGCGATCCCATGAGCCTGCCCTATCAGGATCTGCCCTGGCTCGATCTCGATATCGACATCAAGGGCCTGAAGATCGGCGTGATGATGCAGGCGGGCATCGGCATGACCCTCGACCCGGAGGTCCGAGCGGTCGTGGAAAGCGCCGCGAGTGCCTTTGCCGGGGCTGGTGCCGTCGTTGAGGAGGTGCCTGCCTTCATCACCCGCGAGATGCTCGACGGTCTCGACGATTTCTGGCGCCAGCGGGCGTGGATGGACATCGCTCCCTTGAGCGACGAGGATCGTGCGAAGATCCTGCCCTACATCCTGCAATGGGCCGAAGGCGGCAAGGCGCTGACAGGCGCCGAGGTCTATCATGGCATGAACCAGATGATGGTGATGCGGCACGCGGCCGTCGCGGCGACGCATCGCTTCGACTTCGTGATCTCGCCGGTGGCTCCTTGTGTCGCCTATCCGGCGGAACTGGCATCGCCCATTCACAATCCGGAGGAGCCGTTCGAGCATATCGGCTACACGGTCGCGTTCAACATGTCGGACCAGCCGGCCGCCTCGGTGAACGCGGGATTCACGAAGGCTGGTCTTCCCGTTGGCCTCCAGATCATCGGCCGTCGCTTCGACGATGTGGGCGTGCTGCGGCTCTCGCATGCCTGTGAGGAGATGTGCCAGGATAGGCGGCCCTGGCCGAAGCTTTGAATGATAAAATGTAAATCTCCGACGTCATCACCGGCCTTGTGCCGGTGATCCCGATGGGAAAAGCGCCGCGCTTCACATAAGCGGGATGGCCGGGACCGGCCCGGCCATGACGGGGTGGGTGTCATCCCCGGCGCACGCAGTGCGGGAAGGGGATCCATGGCATGGCGCCTGATCGTGGATTCCCTTCCCCTCCGCTGCGCTTCGGCCGGGAATGACACCGAGGGTGATGTTTGGAATCGGGATGGCCGGGACCGATTCCCGGATCAAGTCCGGGGACGGCCATGGCCGGAGGGGGAGCGACACCGAGGATTGCTGCTTCGGGTTTTCCTGAAAGCCGCCTCCTGATAAACAGCCGCCATGACGTACAAAGTTGCCGCCCTCTATCAGTTCGTCCCGCTGCCGGACTTCCGGGATCTGAAGGACCCGCTGCACAAGATCTGCCTGGATCTCGGTATCAGGGGCACGCTCCTGCTCGCCCACGAGGGCATCAACGGGACGGTGGCCGGGAGCCCTGAGGCGATCGATGCGCTGATCGTCGAGCTGCGCGACGGCACGCTCTTCAAGGGCTGTCTCGACAATCTCGAGCTGAAGTTCTCAACCGCCGTCGAGATGCCGTTCAAGCGGATGAAGGTGCGGCTCAAGAAGGAGATCGTGACCCTCGGCGATCCGCAGACCGACCCGCTGCGACGGGTCGGGACTTACGTGACCCCGGACGAATGGAACAGGTTGCTGGACGAGCCCGGTATCGTGCTGCTCGATACCCGCAACGATTTCGAGGTCGAGATGGGGACCTTCGAAGGGGCGGTCGATCCGCGGATTAAGCGCTTCAGCGAGTTCAAGGATTTCGTGAGGAACGAGCTCGATCCGAAGCAGCATAGGAAGGTTGCCATGTTCTGCACGGGCGGCATTCGCTGCGAGAAGGCCAGCTCGTACATGCTGGCGCAGGGTTTCGAGGAGGTCTTCCACCTCAAGGGCGGCATTCTCAAGTACCTGGAAGAGGTTTCGGAAACGGAGAGCCGCTGGAACGGCGGATGTTTCGTCTTCGACGAGCGGGTCGCCCTTGGTCACGGGCTCGTGGAGCAGGCGGGCGAGACGGGACAATCCGATGAGTGATCTTGAGGCCCGCGTCGAGGCGCTTGAGGTGCGCGTCGCCTATCAGGACCAGATGATCGATGACCTGAACCAGACGGTCATCGACCAGTGGAAGAAGATCGACGCCCTCAGGCGCCAGCTCAATGAACTGCTGGACCGCGTCCAGGAGGTCGAGGACAGCACAGGCGGGCCGTCCGCGCCCGAGCCTCCGCCGCCGCATTATTGAGCGGGCCGGCGGAAGGGGATGATCAGACCTTCTTCACGAACTCGGTCTTGAGTACCAGGCCTTTGATCTGAGCCGACCGGCATTCGATCTCGCCTTCGGAATCCGTCAGGTGAATGTTCTTGAACACGGTGCCCCGTTTCAAGGTCGTGGAGGAGCCCTTCACCTTGAGATCCTTGATGACCTGGACGGAATCCCCCTCGTTGAGGGTGATCCCGTTGCTGTCCTTCACAACCATTCTTCATCTCCCTGGGAGCCTTTGGCACCCGGCGGGAAAGGGCATAGCCGCCCGGCGCGCGGGTTGTCCAATCGGACTCGAAGTAGCCAAGCTGACGCTCGGTTCCCACGAGTGCCAAAATTTTTTCTCACCCCTCTTGAACGGTGAAGCTTGCCAAACCAAATCATCGACCGCGGAGGCCGGAGAGGCTCCGCGTGAGCAGTTAACGTACTGATATCATTGGAGGAAGCTTCATGAAGTTCCGTCCTTTGCACGACCGTATCGTGGTCAAGCGCATCGATGCCGAGGAGAAGACGGCCGGCGGGATCATCATCCCGGACACGGCCAAGGAGAAACCTCAGCAGGGTGAGGTGATCGCTGTCGGTCCCGGCGCACGCAACGAGCAGGGCCAGCTCGTTCCCCTCGACGTCCGGGTCGGCGACCGCGTGCTCTTCGGCAAGTGGTCCGGCACGGAAGTGAAGATCGATGGCGAGGATCTCCTGATCATGAAGGAGAGCGACATCATGGGCGTGCTGGAGCAGACCGCCGCCCAGAAGAAGGCCGCCTAAGGCCAATCCCGCAATCAGAGTCACACATCGTTACGTCTCATCAGGAGTGACGAACTATGGCTGCTAAAGAAGTCAAATTTGCCCTGGACGCCCGCGACAAGATGCTCCGTGGCGTCGACATCCTCGCCGATGCGGTGAAGGTCACCCTCGGTCCCAAGGGCCGCAACGTGGTGATCGAGAAGTCCTTCGGCGCGCCGCGCATCACCAAGGACGGCGTCACCGTCGCCAAGGAGATCNCGCGACAAGATGCTCCGTGGCGTCGACATCCTCGCCGATGCGGTGAAGGTCACCCTCGGTCCCAAGGGCCGCAACGTGGTGATCGAGAAGTCCTTCGGCGCGCCGCGCATCACCAAGGACGGCGTCACCGTCGCCAAGGAGATCGAGCTTTCCGACAAGTTCGAGAACATGGGCGCCCAGATGGTGCGCGAGGTCGCGTCCAAGCAGAACGACCGCGCCGGCGACGGCACCACCACCGCGACGGTTCTGGCCCAGGCCATCGTGCGCGAGGGCGCCAAGGCGGTAGCCGCCGGCATGAACCCCATGGACCTCAAGCGCGGCATCGACATGGCCGTCGAAGCCGTGGTGGCGGACCTCAAGAAGAATGCCAAGAAGGTGACCTCCAACGACGAGATCGCCCAGGTCGGCACCATTTCGGCCAACGGCGATGCCGAGGTCGGCCGCATGCTGGCGGAAGCCATGCAGAAGGTCGGCAACGAGGGTGTCATCACCGTCGAGGAAGCGAAGTCCCTGGAGACCGAACTCGAAGTCGTCGAGGGCATGCAGTTCGACCGCGGCTATCTCTCGCCGTACTTCATCACCAATGCGGAGAAGATGCGCGTGGAGCTGGAGGATCCCTACATCCTCATCCACGAGAAGAAGCTCTCGGGCCTGCAGGCCATGTTGCCTGTCTTGGAGGCCGTCGTTCAGACCGGCAAGCCGCTCCTCATCATCGCTGAGGACGTGGAAGGCGAGGCTCTCGCCACCCTCGTGGTCAACAAGCTGCGTGGCGGCCTGAAGATCGCCGCCGTGAAGGCGCCCGGCTTCGGTGACCGCCGCAAGGCCATGTTGGAAGACATCGCGGTTCTCACCAAGGGCCAGGTCGTGTCCGAAGATCTCGGTATCAAGCTCGAGAGCGTGACCTTGCAAATGCTCGGCCGCGCCAAGAAGGTGGTGATCGAGAAGGAGAACACCACCATCGTCGATGGCGCCGGCGACAAGCGCGACATCGAGGCCCGCGTCGGCCAGATCAAGGCGCAGATCGAGGAGACCACCTCGGATTACGACCGTGAGAAGCTCCAGGAGCGTCTGGCCAAGCTCGCAGGCGGCGTCGCGGTGATCCGCGTCGGCGGCGCGACCGAGGTCGAGGTGAAGGAGAAGAAGGACCGCGTCGACGATGCCATGCACGCCACCAAGGCAGCCGTCGAGGAGGGCATCCTGCCCGGCGGCGGTGTGGCCCTGCTGCGTGCCCTGGCGGCTCTCGAGACCGTCACGCCTGCCAACGACGATCAGAAGACCGGCGTCGAGATCGTGCGCCGCGCGCTTCAATCCCCGGCTCGTCAGATCGCCATCAATGCCGGCGAGGACGGCTCCGTGATCGTCGGCAAGGTGGCGGAAGCCAAGGACTACTCCGCTGGCTGGAACGCTCAGACCGGCGAGTATGGCGACCTCTACAAGTTCGGCATCATCGATCCGGCGAAGGTCGTGCGTGTCGCCCTTGAGGACGCCGCTTCCGTCGCGGGCCTCCTCATCACCACGGAGGCCATGATCGCCGAGAAGCCGAAGAAGGAGACCGCTCCGGCGATGCCGGCCGGCGGCATGGACTTCTAAGAGCTCCGGCTCATCGGAAGCTTAGGGACGGCGCCGTGAAACCGGCGCCGTTTTCTTTCGGCTCACGGCCTCCCGGGCATTCTAACGATGCCGGATCAGGGAGTCGTCTTCCGGCTCGGCCACGCTGGTTCTGATCGAGCCCGTCGCTTCCTCCGGCGCGATCCTGCGCAGCTGATTCACGAAGGCCGTCAGACTGTTCGTCTTTTCCGGTTCAGGAGCCAGGAAGGCAAGGGCGCTGCTGTCGAACGGCTCCTCCTCGATCGTCCCGTCGACCATGATCGTGGTCCTGATGCCGGTCTGCATGTCGAACGAGACGGATTTGACCTTCGCCTCACGGTGGGGGCTGACCGGCTCGGCGATCACGAGGGATGCCGTCGTGGCTGAAGCCAGGATCGGCTTGGCCGGGGCGCGGACGACGGCGATGGGCCGCGGCGCCGGCTTGGCGACGGACGCCTGGCGCGCTTGCTTGTCCTGGGGCTTCTTTGCGGGTTCGTCGGCGCGGTCGCGGACGGGTTGGGAGACCGCCATGTACTCCGTCGGGCCGGAAAGGATTTGCCGAAGCCGTTCGTCCGCCTCTTTGGCCTCCTTCTGCGTGGCTGAACCGAAAGCCGCCGCGAGAGGGCTCTTGGCCTTTTCCGCCTCGGCCTTTGTCTTGGCCGCCTCGGCCGCCTTTGCAGCGGCAATCCGCTTCCTCGCCTCCGCCGTCTGGGCGCGATTGTTGGTGCTGTAAGAATACTGTTTTCCGTTGATCTCGTAACGGACCAACCGGGCCTCCGCAGCGCTGAACATCATCCCATGCGTGACGATGGAGGCACCAAGCAACATAAGCGTCTTGTTCATCGGCCTATAAGAGCACATTGGCTCTTCCCCTTGCTCAGCTCAAACTCATTTAACAACTGTGGCAAATCTGTGGTCGACAGTAAGTAACGAGCTGACTCGTTGGAGGTATGCTTTCGTAATACTGATGCTTCTGTAAGTAAATGCTACAAGATTCTGGTTGTTTACTGATGAGGATTATTTATCTCTTGGATGATTAATTTCATCTACTATATATCATTGTGATCCAGGCCGTGACAGGGTGGCAAAAGGGCCTGATTGCAACGTTTCCCCCTGTTTGCCATGCAAGCGTGGCGGGGTGGGGGTGCGCTGAGATCATGCCCGCTCAGCCGTTGCGGTGGCGCATCGACCGAGCCGCGTTCATGGTCCGGAGCCACACCTTCGTCATATCAAAGATTTGACGCCGGAGCGGCCCGAGGAACAGGGACCAGGGACATCCGGTTGCCGGGATAGAGCGATGCGACCTTCGCCTTTCGTCTAGCTTTACTCGTGGTCATGCATCGCTTGTTACCGAGCCCTCCGCAAAGCGCGACATGCCCTCGAACTGGAGTAGGCACATATGAAACGCCGCAATTTTCTCGCCACGGCCGGCGCCGGCCTCGCCGCAGGCGCCGTCGCCAAGCCCGCCATCGCTCAGTCCAATCCCGAAATCCGCTGGCGTCTGACGTCGGGTTTCCCGAAGTCCCTCGACACCATTTATGGCGGCGCCGACTTCCTGGCGAAATACGTGTCGGAAGCGACGGAAGGCAAGTTCCAGATCCAGCCGTTCTCGGCCGGTGAGATCGTCGGCACCTTCCAGGCGGCTGACGCCGTGTCCGGTGGTACGGTCGAGATGGCCCACACGGCGGCCTATTACTATGTCGGCAAGGATCCGACCTTCGCGGCCGCCGCGGCGGTGCCGTTCACGCTGAATGCCCGCCAGCTCAACGCCTGGCAGTATCACGGCGGCGGCATCGGCCTCGTGAACGAGTTCATGGCCAAGCACAATCTCTACGCCCTTCCCGGCGGCAACACGGGCACCCAGATGGGTGGCTGGTTCCGCAAGGAGATCAAGACGGTTCAGGATCTCCAGGGCCTCAAGATGCGCATCGCCGGCATCGCCGGTCAGGTGATGGCGAAGCTCGGTGTCATTCCACAGCAGGTGGCCGGCGGCGACATCTATCCGTCGCTGGAGCGCGGCACCATCGACGCCGCCGAGTGGATCGGCCCCTACGATGACGAGAAGCTCGGCTTCCAGAAAGTCGCCCCGTACTACTATTATCCGGGCTTCTGGGAGGGCGGCCTGACGCTCCACTTCCTGTTCAACAAGGGCAAGTGGGAATCCCTGCCGAAGAACTATCAGGCGATCCTGCAGGCCGGCTGCATGGCCGCCAACATGGACATGCTGGCCAAGTACGACGCCAAGAACCCGGCTGCGCTCCGCAGCCTCGTGGGCGCCGGCGCGCAGCTGCGCCCGTTCTCGCAGGAGATCCTCGACGCCGCCTACAAGGCGACCAACGAGGTCTATGCGGAGATTTCCGCTCAGAATGCGGACTTCAAGAAGCTGATCGACTCGCTCCGCGCGTTCCGCAACGAGGAATACCTCTGGTTCCAGGTGGCCGAGTATGCCTTCGACACCTACATGATCCGCGCCCGCACCCGCGGCTGATCCTTGCTCCATCGAGCCATCGAGAAACCCGGCGTCCAAAGCGCCGGGTTTTTCTTTGCAGGGCTGCCGTGCCCCGAGCGGGAGGCTTTACGGGTTGCATCCGGGGCTCAGAATGATGATCTCATGGCAACCCTCGTTCGGCTTTGAACCGCACCAGAAAGATTGTCCATGCCTCCCTTTTCCGTTCTCGATCTCGCGCCCGTTCCCGAAGGCTTCACGCCGTCCGATGCCTTGCGCAACACCCTCGACCTGGCGCAGCACGCTGAAACGTGGGGCTATAATCGCTACTGGCTGGCCGAGCACCACAACATGGTCGGCATCGCCAGCGCGGCGACGAGCGTGGTGATCGCCCACGTGGCCGGCGGCACCAGGACGATGCGCATCGGTGCGGGCGGCATCATGCTGCCGAACCACTCGCCGCTCGTCATCGCCGAGCAGTTCGGCACCCTGGACGCCCTGTTCCCGGGGTGCATCGATCTCGGCGTCGGCCGCGCTCCCGGCACCGATCAGCGCACGTTGCGCGCGCTGCGCCGCGACCCGACCTCGGCCGACACCTTCCCGCAGGACGTCCTCGAACTGCAGGCGCTCCTCGGGCCCGTCCAGCCCGACCAGGTGATCCAGGCGGTGCCCGGGGCAGGCTCGAACGTGCCGATCTGGATTCTGGGCTCGAGCCTCTTCGGCGCACAACTCGCCGCGATGCTCGGCCTGCCTTATGCCTTCGCGTCGCATTTCGCGCCCGGCGCCCTGATGCAGGCGCTGCAGGTCTATCGCGAGCGCTTCCAGCCTTCCGCCCAGCTCGACCGGCCCTATGCCATGGTGGGTGTCAACGTGATCGCCGCCGATACGGACGAGGAGGCGCGCCATCTCTTCACCTCGGCGCAGCAATCCTTCACCAATCTCTTCCGCGGCACCCGCGGCAAGCTCCAGCCGCCCATCGACGATATCGAGAGCTACTGGACGCCAAGCGAGAAGGCGCAGGCCATGAACATGCTGTCCTGCTCCTTCGTCGGATCGCCCAGGACCGTGCAGGACGGGCTTGAGAATTTCATCGCGCAGACCGGCGCCGACGAGGTAATGGTCGCGGCCGCGGTGTACGACCATTCCAGGCGCCTGCGCTCCTACGAGATCCTCAGCGAGGTGCGGGAGTCTATGGATCGCAAGGTTACATAGAGCATCCAGCAATACTCCGCCCCTCATGGCCGGGCTTGTCCCGGCCATCCCGATCCTATGAGGCGCCGCGTTTCACCGTATCGGGATCACCGGCACAGGGCCGGTGATGACGTGGTAGGAACGCACGCACCGGCGCCCCTAAGCGGTCGCGCCACGTCCCTTCAACGTCGGATCGAGCGCGTCACGCAGGCCGTCACCAAGCAGGTTCAAACCAAGCACCGACAGGGCGATGGCGATCCCCGGCGCGATGGCGAGGTGAGGGGCCTGGGAGAGATAGGTCTGCGCATCGCTCAGCATGCGGCCCCAGCTCGGATTGGGCGGGCGTACGCCGAGGCCGAGATAGCTCAGGCCCGCTTCGGTCAGGATGGCGAGCGCGAGTTGGATCGTCACCTGGACGATGAGCGCGCCTGCGATGTTGGGCATCACGTCCTCCCAGGTGATCCTCAAAGGATGCTTGCCGATGGCACGGGCCGCCGCGATGTAGTCGAGCGTCCAGACCTGGAGCGCGACGCCGCGCGTGACGCGGGCGAAGACGGGGATGTTGAACACCGCAATCGCCAGGATGGCCGCGAGAGGGCCGGAGCCCACGAGCGCGCCGATCATGATGGCGGAGAGCACGGCCGGGAACGCGAAGACCACGTCGGAGACGCGCATGGCGATCTCGTCGGCGATGCCCTTCCAGGCGGCCGCCGCGCAGCCGATGGCCGTGCCGATGGCCGCACCCAGCAGCACCGCGGGCCAGGCGATGGCGAGCGAGTTCCAGGCGCCTACCATGAGGAGCGAGGCGACGTCGCGGCCGAAATGGTCGGTCCCGAGAAGACCGACCTCGCCGGGGCCTTTGAGGCGCATGGCGACGCGCACGCGCGTCGGCGCCTCCGGCGTCCAGACGAGCGAGACGAGGGCGGTGACGATCAGCAGCGCGGTGAGAATGCCGCCGACGACGAGGGCAGTGTTGAGAGGAATGCGGGCGCGCTTCGTCATGCTTGGGCTCTCAGGCGCGGGTCGAGGATGGCGTAGCCGATGTCGACGATGAAATTCACCACGATGACGAGTCCGGAAAAGATCAGCACGATGTCCTTGATCACCACGAGATCGCGCTGATTGAGCGCCTGATAGGCGAGACGTCCGAGGCCCGGCAGGTTGAACACGTTCTCCACGAGAATCGCGCCGCCGAAGAAGAACGAAAGCTGCAATCCGAGGATCGTCGTGACGGGGATGAGCGCATTCGGCACCACGTGACGGCGCAGCGTTCCTCCCCTGTCGACGCCTTTGGCGCGGGCGGTGCGCACGAAATCGGCGCCGATCACCTCGAGGGTCGCCGAGCGGGTCACGCGGGTGAGCACGGCCGCCTGGGGCAGGGCGAGCGCGACGGCGGGCAGAAGGAGTGCCTGGAAAGCGGGCCATATTCCGCCGCTCCAGCCGGGAAAGCCTCCGGCCGGAAACCAGCCGAGCCAGGTCGAGAAGAAGAGAATGAACAGAAGGCCGATCCAGAAATTCGGCACGGCGACGCCGAGCTGGCTGAACACCAGCACGGCGCGATCCACCGGCCCGTCCCGGCGCGCGGCCGCCGCGACGCCGAGCGGCAATGCGAGCGCAGTCGAGATGAGAATGGCGAGCAGGCTCAGCGGCAGCGTCACGTTCATGCGCTCGCCCACGAGGGTCGAGACCGGCATCTTGTAGGTGATCGAGGTGCCGAGATCGCCGTGAAGGATCCCGCCGATCCATTGCAGGTAGCGTACGAGCGCCGGCTGATCGAGCCCGAGCTCCTGCCGCAGGGCCGCGAGGGTATCCTCACGCGCAGCCGTGCCGAGCATGATCGCGGCCGGATCGCCCGGCAGGACTTCCAGGATCAGGAAGATCGCCAGCGACACGGCCAGGAGAGTGACGGCGAGCGAGACGAGGCGTGAGATGACGAGACGCAGCATGAATTCAGGGACCATCCATTCCCTCCCGCTTTCGGGGAGGGGGTAGGGGCGGGAATGACACCCACCCCGTCATGGCCGGGCTTCTCCCGGCCATCGCGATCGGAAAGGCGTGGCGTCTCTCACATCGGGATCACCGGCACAAGGCCGGTGATGACGTGGAGAATCCTCCTGGAGGACGGCGCGAGAATACGCGCCGGTTTCACTCCGTCCAGGACACTTCCGTCACGTCGTTCGACGGGATCGGCGAGTTCTCCCACAGGCCTTGCACCTTCGCGTTCCACACGCCGAGCTTCGGCAGCTGGAACAGGAAGAGGGCAGGGACGTCCTCGGCCAGGATCTTCTGAGCCTCGGCATACTTGGCGTAGCGCGCCTTCTCGTCCGTGGTCTTGGCGGCTTCCGCCAGAGCGGTCTTGAACTTGTCGTTCTTGTAATTGAAGTAATAGCTGTCGCGGGCGAAGATATCGATGTCGAGCGGCTCCGTGTGGGACACGATGGTGACGTCGTAATCCTTGTTCTTGAAGACCTCCTCGATCCACTTGGCGGGAAATTCCGTCGGGACGATCTTCAGGTCCACGCCGACCTCGGCCATCATGGCGGAGAGCAACTCCGCCGAGCGGCTGGCATAGGCCATCTGGGGCGACTTGATGGTGATCGACAGGCCGTTGCCGTAGCCCGCTTCCTTCAGGAGCGCCTTGGCCTTCTCCACGTCGTAGGGAACGATGTTGGTGGTGTCCACGAAGGCCGGATGGTTCGGCGAGAAGAAGCTGCCGATGGGCTGGCCGAAGCCGGAATAGGCGCCCTCGACCAGCGCCTTGCGGTCCACCGCGTGCATGAGGGCGCGGCGCACGCGCACGTCGTCGAAGGGCTTCTTGGCGCTGTTGAGGCCCGCCACGGTCTCGCCTTCCGTGTTGCCGGCCACCGCCTTGAAGCGCGAATCCTTCTGGAACTCGGCGAAGAGTTCGGGGGCTGCGAGATTCGGAAAGGCATCCACATCGCCCGCTTTCACGGCGGCGACCTGGGCCTGCGAGTCGCTGATGAAGCGGAAGGTGACGTTGTCGAGCTTGATCTTGTCCTTCTGCCAGTAATCCGGATTGCGCACGAGCTCGACCCGATCGCCGCGCGTCCAGGACTTGAACTTGAACGGCCCCGTGCCGACCGGATTGGCGGCATTGCCGGCCGCCGTCTCCGGCGCCACGATCACCGCGTCGCCCCAGCCGAGATAGTAGAGGAAGTTGCCCGAGGTTTCCTTCAGCTTGATCACCACGGTCGCCGGATCGGGCGTCTCGATGGAGGCGATCGGCGCGAAAATCTGTTTCTGGGCGTTGGTCGATTTCGGATCGCGGGCGCGGTCGAAGGCGAATTTCACGTCCGCCGAATCGAAGGTCGAGCCGTCGTGGAACTTCACGCCCTCCTGCAGGCGGAACGTGTAGGTCAGGCCATCGGGGGAGACCTCCCAGCTCTTCGCCAGGAGCGGCTGAACCTTGCCGGCCCGGTCGATGCGCACGAGGCCTTCGTAGAGGTTGACCCAAGTGACTTCGCGGATGGCCACGGGAGCGGCAACCGTCGGATCGAGGCCCGGCGGTTCGATGGGCATGCCCACCACGAGGGAGGTCTTGGCCGCAAAGGCCGGGATGACGCTGACGGAGAGGAGCAGGGCGGCAGTCAGGAGGCGCTTCGTCATCAGGGCTTGAACTCCATCAAGGTCATGGGCTGCGACAGGTCGCGGTGAGCCCAGCTTACGCGGGACCGCGCCGGATGGAAGATGCTCATTACCGATTCTTCACTTAACTTCACCGGGACCGAAGCCTAAGCATCGGGGTGGATAGATCCGCCGGAGCCGGATGTTTCAGGGCGATTGGCGGAATGAAAGGCTTGAAGTTATGGCTCTTGAGACCGCCCGGGTGCCCACCGCCAACGGTGCCAGATACCTCCAGCAGCTCTGCAAGCACTGGAGCCACAAGCTCGACGTTCAGCTCTCGGAGAACGAAGGCATCGTCCGCTTCCCGGCGGCCGTCGCGACGATGAAGGCGGATCCCGATGCCTTGACTGTGAACGTGGAAGCCGAGGACGACGAGACGCTCCAGCGGATGAAAGGCGTCGTGGCCTCGCATCTCGACCGGTTCGCCTTCAAGGAGGCTCCGCTGCCGTTCGAGTGGTCGAAGGCGTGACAAGATAGCTTCGTGTCATCCCCGGCGGCCGCAGGCTGGGAAAGGGATCCATAGCGTAAGCGTACGGGTGGATTCCCTTCCCCTCCGCTGACGCTCCGGCCGGGAATGACACCCGGGCACTAGTCCGCTTGGCGTCATGGCCGGGCTTGTCCCGGCCACCTCGATGAAGAGCGATGCGCTTTTCACATCGGGATCACCGGCACAAGGCCGGTGATGACAGAGAGGGTACAGTCTGGGTCAGATGCACCGCCCGCCATCGACCTCCAGCACCACGCCGGTGATCATGCTGGCTTCGTCGGAGGCCAGGTAGAGGGCCGCGTTGGCGATGTCCTGCGGGGTGGAGAAGCGGCCGAGCGGGATCGAGTTGACGAACAGCTCGCGCTTCTGGGGCGTGTCCTCGCCCATGAAGGTGGCAAGCAGGGGCGTCTCGCCGGCCACGGGGGCGAGCGCGCAGACCCGGATCCTGTTGGGAGCCAGTTCCACGGCCATGGATTTGGTCATGGTGTGCACGGCGCCCTTGGTGCTGTTGTACCAGGTGAGGCCGGGACGCGGGCGCAGGCCCGCCGTCGAACCGACATTGATGATCGCGCCGCCGCCCTGGTTCTGCATCAGCGGCACGGCCGCCTTGGCGAAGAGATAGATCGACTTCACGTTGACGGCGAAGACCCGGTCGAACTCGTCTTCCTCCACCTCCAGCATCGGCCGGTTGCGATGGCTGATGCCCGCGTTGTTGACGACGATGTCGAGCTTGCCGAAGGCGGCAACGGTCTTCTCCACCGCGGCATTCACATCGGCGGCCCTCGACACGTCGGCGGCAAGGCCGATGGCGGCCGGGCCGATCTTCTCGGCTGCGCTCTTGGCGGCTGCCTCGTTGATGTCGATGATGGCGACCTTGGCGCCCTCGCGGGCGAACGTTTCCGCGATGCCCAGACCGAATCCGGAGCCGGCGCCCGTGACCAGCGCCACCTTGCCTTCAAGGCGATTCATGTTTCTTCCCTTTCAACGTGTGCCTTTGCCTCCTCACAAGGGTGGAGGAGGGTTACCTGGGCTTTCTGATTCAGCTCAGACTTGCCGTACATTCCCTCCGTCGTCATCACCGGCCTTGTGCCGGTGATCTCGATCGGTGAGGCGCAGCGCCCTTCCGATCGGGATGGCCGGGACACGCCCGGCCATGACGTGCGGAGGTATGATCCTTGCCTACCCGTGCGCGATGACGAGGGTCTTCGTCGTGGTGAACTCGATCAGCCCCTCGAAGCCCTTCTCGCGGCCGTGGCCCGAGCGGCCGAAGCCGCCGAAGGGCAGCTCGATGCCGCCGCCGGCGCCGTAGCAGTTCACGAAGACCTGGCCCGCGCGCGTGGAGCGGGCGACGCGGGTCGAGCGCATGGCGTCACGGGTCCATACGCCCGCGGCAAGCCCGAAGGGCGTACCGTTCGCCAGCCGGATCGCCTCCGCCTCGTCGTCGAAGGGCGTCGCCACCAGAACCGGGCCGAAGACCTCTTCCTGCGACAGGATGCTCTCGTGCGGGACCGGGGCCAGGAAAGCCGGAGCCACGTAATAACCGCCTGCCGGCGCATCAGGCGCCACCGCGCCTTCGCCGATGATGTTCAGCCCCTCGTTGCGGCCGCGCTCCAGGTAGGCAAGGACGCGGCGCTGCTGGGCCTGGTTGATCATCGGACCCAGATCGGGCTCGTGCTCGGGATGTCCGGCGCGAAGTGCGCGGAAGCGCTCCGCCACCGCATCGACCACATCCTGGAAGATGCCGCGCTGGATCAGAAGGCGGCTGCCGGCGGAGCAGGTCTGGCCGCCGTTCTGGATGATGGCGTTGACGAGGGTCGGCAGGGCGCGCTCGAGATCGGCATCGTCGAAGACCACCTGGGCCGACTTGCCGCCGAGTTCGAGGGTGACGCCCACATGGTTCCTCGCCGCCGCCGTCTGGACCGCCGTGCCGGTCTCCGGGCTGCCGGTGAAGGACAGGAAGTCGATGCCGGGATGGGCGGAGAGCGCAGCACCCGCCGTGCGGCCGAGGCCGGTCACGACGTTGAGCGCGCCATCGGGGAAGCCGACTTCGCGGGCGAGCGCGGAGACGCGCAGGATCGTCAAAGACGCATCTTCCGCAGGCTTCACCACGGTGGCGTTGCCGGCGGCCAGAGCCGCGCCGACTGAGCGGCCGAAGATCTGCATCGGGTAGTTCCAGGGCACGATATGCCCGGTCACTCCGTGCGGCACCCGCTCGACGCCGATGAAATGGGTGTTGAGATAGGGAATCACGTCCCCGTGCAGCTTGTCGGCGGCGCTGCCGTAGAACTCGAAATAGCGGGCGAGCGCGATGGCGTCGGCGCGCGACTGGCGCAGCGGCTTGCCGTTGTCGCGGCTTTCCAGGATAGCGAGTTCGTCGGCATGGGCCTCGACCACTGCCGCGAGCTTCATGAGCAGGCGCCCACGCTCCGTCGCCGTCAGCTTGCCCCAGGCGCCTTCGAAGGCGGCACGGGCTGCCGTGACGGCTTCATCAATGTCCTGGGCCGTCCCGGCGGCGATCCGGGCCAGCAGCGAGCCATCGATCGGGGAGAGCACGTCGAGATTCATGCCGTCCGAAGCCGGGCGGTCGCGCCCGCCGATGAGGTTCTGGAATACCATGTTGGGCGCGAGCGTCGCGCTGACCTGATCGTTCACGGTTGTCGTCTCCCTAAATCATCTTGTTCATGCCCGGCACGGCGGCCAGGAGCTGGCGCGTATACGCGTCCCGCGGGTGGGCGAAGAGTTGCGCGGTTTCCGCCATCTCCACAATCCGCCCTTTTTGCATGACTGCTACGCGGTCGCAGATCTGGGCGGCCACCCGTAAGTCGTGGGTGATGAAAAGAATGGCAAGACCGAGTTCCTCCTGCAGCCCCCGGATCAGCCTGAGAATCTCGGCCTGAACCGACACGTCGAGGGCGGAGACGGCCTCGTCCGCCACCAGCACGTCGGGCCTCATGGCGAGCGCCCGGGCAATGCCGATGCGCTGGCGCTGGCCGCCGGAGAATTCGTGCGGATAGCGCTCGATGGCCTGGACGGGCAGGCCGACCTTCTCCAGGAGGATGCGGGCCTCGTCCATGGCCTTTGCCGGGTCTTCCCCCTGCGTGATCGGCCCCTCGGCGATGATGCGCCCGACGGTGCGCCGCGGGTTGAGGGAGGCGAAGGGGTCCTGGAACACCATCTGGATCCGGCGGCGGTAGGGGCGCAGATCCCGCTGGGACAGGGCGCCGAAGTTCAGGTCCCCGATCTCGATGGCGCCCCCGTCCGGCTCGATCAGGCGCAGCACGCATCGCCCTACGGTCGATTTGCCGGAACCGGATTCGCCCACGAGGCCGAGGGTCTCGCCGCGTCGGATATCGAAGCTCACCGCGTCTGCCGCCTGAACCTCGCGGCTCTTGCGAAAGAAGCCTCGCCCGCCGTAGGTCTTGGTCAGGGCGTCGACCTTCAGGGCGATGGGCTCACCCGTGAGCTGCTTCGGGGCCGGAGGGGTCAGCGAGGGCACCGCCGCCAGCAGGCGCCTGGTGTAGGGGTGCTGCGGGCGGGTCAGCACCTCCTCGGCCGTTCCCTGCTCGACGAGCTCGCCATGCTGCAGCACGGCGACCCGGTCGGCGATCTCGGCCACCACGCCGAAATCGTGGGTGATGAACAGCACCGCCGTGCCCTTCTTGCGGCGCAGGTTGTCGATCAGCTTCAGAACCTGGGCCTGGGTCGTCACGTCGAGGGCTGTCGTCGGCTCGTCGGCAATCAGGAGTTTCGGCTCCAGGGCAAGCGCCATGGCGATCATCACCCGCTGGCGCTGGCCGCCGGAGAGCTCGTGCGGATAGGCCTTCGCGATCAGCTCGGGGTTCGGCAGGTTGACCTCGGCGAGGAGGTCGAGCACCCGGCGGTCGCGCTCGGCGGGATTGAGCAGGTTGTGGGCGCGAAAGGTCTCGGCGATCTGGTCCGACACCCGCATTACCGGATTGAGCGAGGTCATCGGCTCCTGGAACACGGTGCCGACCTCCCGGCCGCGCACGTCGCACCAGCCCGCCTCGTCGAGACTGAGGAGATCGCGGTCGCCGAGCCTAATCGAGCCGGACAGGACCCTGACGCCGTTGGGCAAGAGCCCGATGGTCGCCATGGCGGTCATGGACTTGCCGGAGCCGGACTCGCCCACCACGCAGAGCGTCTCGCCCGGGTTGATGGCCAGCGACAGGTCCTTGATCGCATGCTGACGGTCGGCCAGGGCGGGAAGGCCGATGGAAAGGTTCTCGATCGACAGCACGGGGGAGGGGCCGCTCAAACTCATGCTCCTGCTGGAGGGACTGAAGGCTCATCCTTGCGATCTCTGCCGCTTCGTCAATCCGTCTTGGCCGATGCCATGTTGAGAATGGTTTCAGCTCCGCCATATCATTCCGGGTGAGCTCGGCTCGTGATTGCGCTAAAGCGAAGCATTCGGAGTCTGGCCGAGATGGGAACTGAAGGCTCACCAGCCTTTCGTGGACATCTTGAGTGCCATTTTCACGCACGTCATGGCCGTCCCCGGACTTGATCCGGGGATCAGTCCCGGCCATCCCGATTCTGTGAAGCGCAGTGCTTTTCGGATCGGGATCACCGGCACAAGGCCGGTGATGACGAAGGTGCTAAATGTCCGGCCAGACTTTCAGGATGACGTTGTGCACTGACGAGCTGGACCCTGCTTACGTGGAGCCTTTGATCCTTTGCACGATGCCCTTCCCGATCCGGTGAGAGACCGGCTGCAGGCCTGTCTGAAGGCGCAGCGCGCCGCCTTGGCCGATCATGGGCCTCTGTCGCCTGAGCGCCGGGCCGCGTGTCTCGACGGGCTGGCCGACGCCCTCATCCGTCACGCGGACGATTTCGCGAGGGCCACCGCGGCCGATTTCGGGCACCGCTCCTTTCACGAGACGAAGCTCGCCGACATCTATTCCGTCGTAGCGGCCCTGCGCCATGCGCGAAAGCAATTCCGCCGGTGGATGAAGCCGCGGCGGCGGCCGATCGAATGGATGTTTCAGCCGGGCCGCGGGTGCGTTCTTTACCAGCCCCTCGGCGTCGTCGGCATCGTCGGACCCTGGAACTATCCGGTCCAGCTCACCCTGTCGCCGCTTGCCGGCGCGCTGGCGGCAGGGAACCGGGCCATGATCAAGCCGTCCGAGATCACGCCTCGGACGTCGGCTCTGCTGGAACAGGTCATCGGCGAGGTGGTCGATCCCTCCGAGGTCGCGGTGGTGCAGGGTGGGCCGGAGGTGGCGAGGGCTTTCGTACGGTTGAAGTTCGATCACCTGTTCTTCACCGGCTCCACATCGACGGGGCGTCAGGTCATGCAGGCGGCGGCCGAGAATCTGACGCCGGTGACGCTGGAGCTGGGAGGAAAATCTCCCGCTCTCGTGATGGCGGATTATCCAGTCGACAAAGCGGCCGAACGCATTGCCGTGGGCAAGCTGTTCAGTGCCGGGCAGACCTGCATCGCGCCCGACTACGTGCTCGTGCCCCGCGACAGGCAAGAGGCATTCATTGCGGCTTTTCGAGACGCCGTGGCGCGGCTCTATCCGACGCTTGCCGCCAATCCCGATTACACGGCCATCGTCAACGAGCGCCATTACGAGCGCCTTCAGCATCTCGTCGCGAATGCCCGATCCTGCGGCGCTTCGGTTCACGAAATCAATTCGGGCGGCGAGACCTTCGATCCGGCGCAACGGAAGATCGCTCCCGTCGTCCTGACGGATGTGCCGGATCATGCGCTTGTCATGAGCGAGGAAATCTTCGGCCCCGTGCTGCCCGTAGTTGCGTATGACGATGTCGACGACGCCTGCCGCTTCATCGCCGCGCGGCCGCATCCGCTGGCGCTCTATCCGTTCAGCCACGACCGGAAGACGATCGATCGCATTCTCGAGCGGACCCTGTCGGGCGGCGTCGCGGTCAACGAGACGCTCCTCCATTGCGTGCAGGAGGAACTGCCCTTCGGCGGCGTGGGAGCGAGCGGCATGGGAGCCTATCATGGCGAGGCCGGCTTCCTGACCTTCAGCCACGCGAG
Organism: Microvirga sp. 3-52; assembly: GCF_018383585.1. GTDB lineage: Bacteria > Pseudomonadota > Alphaproteobacteria > Rhizobiales > Beijerinckiaceae > Microvirga. The sequence continues at coordinate 15,395 of NZ_JAHAMK010000011.1, read as the reverse complement.
GTCCGTTTTCCACCAGGCCCGATTCAACGGAGCCGGCATGACGAGCCCGCCTTACGGCAGCCGCATGAATCGTCTCCTGTCCATGCTGCTGCGCTAAAGCATCGGACCCAAAAGCGGATTTGCACTTTTGGGTCCGATGCTTTCTCCATAAAATGAGAGCATCGTTGTGCGCGGAAAAACCGGGTCCACTTTTCCGCACGATGCTCTAGCGCAGCGTGCGGGGACGTGGATCCGGTTTCCCGCTCTAAGAGTGCGAACCCTACGAAGGAAGCACCGGATTGATTCCAAAAGTGGAATCCACTTTTGAGTCCGATGCTCTCGAGGTGTGTGCCAGAGGCACGGAAATGTCGTAGGCGACGCCGCCTTCCGCGAAGTTGAGAACCATGTAGCCGCCCAGCTCCCCCTCGATGCTGCGGCGGATCAGGCGCGAGCCGAAGCCCTGGCGTTTCGGCGGCGCTACCGGGGGGCCGCCGCTCTCCGTCCAGCAGATGCGCAGCTGGTCCGGACGATCCTCGTTCTCGACGACGGTCCAGGTCATTTCGAGATGTCCCGCATTGGTCGAGAGCGCCCCGTATTTGGCGGCATTCGTCACCAGCTCGTGCAGCACGAGGCCGAGGTTGATGGCGTAGCGCGCCGGCAGCCTGACATTCGGCCCGTCGAGAACGACCCGTTCGTCGCCCGGCTTGCGATACGGGGCCAGTTCCTGCTCCGCCACGTCGCGCAGCTCCGCCTCGCGCCAGGACTTGCGGGTCAGCAGGTTGTGCGTTTTCGAGAGGGCGAGCAGGCGGCCCTCGAACGCTTCCTTGAACTGTGCCGAGGTCTCCGTGGTGCGCAGGGTCTGCGAGGCGATGGACTGCACGGTGGTCAGCGTGTTCTTCACCCGGTGGTTCAGCTCGTCGAGGAAGAAGCGCTGCTGCTCCTCCGCGTGCTTCTGTTCGGTGATGTCCTGGAAGATGCCGATGAAATAGACCGGCCTTTTCTGAATGTCGAAGAAGACCCGACCCTTGGAGTTGATCCATCGAAGATCGCCGTTGGGGAGCCGGATGCGATACTCGTCCTGGTAGTCGCCCTGGTTCTTGACGGAATCGTGCCATTTCTGAACGACGCGATCCAAGTCCTCGGGATGGAGGATGTCCAGCCAGTGCTGGTGATCCATGATCTCGCTGGCATGGGCAAGCCCGAGCATGGCGGTCGCCTGGCTGGACCAGCCGCCGACCCGCTTGTTGGGATCGTACCACCAGGTTCCCATATGGCCCGCTTCCAGGGCTAGGCGCGCACGCTCCTCGCTGGCCTGCAGGGCGTGCTGGCGCTCCGCCACGTTGTCCATCAGGTCGTTGAACGCCCGTGCCAGGATGCTGAATTCTCCGGACTTCCCCGGGAGATCGATGCGCGCCTGGTAATCGCCTTGTCGCCAGGCCCGGATGCCGTTCGTGACGATCTCGAAGGGCTTGGTGATGAAGGCGCGGCTGAGCAGGGCGGACAGGGACAGGGCCAGGATGAGCGCGGCCGCGATCAGCATGAAGCCCCGTCGTGCCGCCTGATTGATCGACGCGAAGGCGGCCTTCGTGGAGAGGCCCACATTGATGTAGATGTCCCTCGGCGGAACCGCGATCGGAATATAGCCCACGATGCGCTTGACGCCGTCGGTGCTGACGGTCTCTGCGGTGCCGATGGTCCTTGCCTTGGCTTGAGCCTGGTACTCCTGGGGAAGCAGCTTTCCGAGCATGCGTTCCGGCTGAGGGTCCTGCACGATCACGATGCCTCTCCGGTCGGCGATCGTGACCGAGCCGTTCTCCGGGACCGTGCGCTCCTTCACCTTCTGATTGAGCCATGCCAGGTCCAGGGCAGCCGCCAGGACGCCGACCACGTCACCCCTGTCGTTCCAGATGGGCAGGGCCAGGGGAAGCACGGGATGGCGATCGAGCCCGCCCTCCTCGAAGACAGGCGTATATTCTCCGACGACGAGCCCCTTCCTGGCTAGGGCCTCGTGAAAGTAGGGCCGGTCGGCGAAATAGTGCTGGGTATCGATGGTCCCGAGCGGACGGCATCGGATATGCCCGCTGATGTCCATCGCCACGAAGGAAAGGATATAGGGGACCTTTTCCTGAATGGCCTTCAGGTAGGGGCTGCAGGCGGCCGTGTCGAAGGAGCGGATGGACGGGGTCTCGTCCACGGCGAGCAGAAGGCTGTGGATGCCGTCGAAGACCCTCTCGAGTTCCGCGCCCACGAGCTGAGCCTGCCTGATGGCGAGGTCGTTCACCTCGGCCTCCCGGGCCCGACGCAACGAGACTTCCGTGTAGGTCCAGATCACGATCGCCGGCAGAACCGAGATCAGAGCAAGAAGAAGCAGACGCCTCGTCAGTGTCATTCAAACGCTCAGCTTAACATCGGAAGGGGATCACAAACTTCAGAGACCGTCCACCCTTCTCGCGCATGGTCCGGGAAAAATGGCCCGGTTCTCCGGACCATGCTTTAACCGGCGCGAGCGGTCTTGCATCTGCGACTAAGAGGTGTCAGGTGAGCGGCAATGGCGCTTCCTCCTCTTCTTCTCCTCCAAGACATCGCTCTCACCTTCGGCGGCACCCCGCTGATCGAGAGCGCCGAGCTATCCGTCTCCCAGGGCGAGCGGGCCTGCCTTGTCGGCCGCAACGGCTCGGGCAAGTCCACCCTGCTCAAAATCGCCGCAGGCCTCATCGAGGCGGACCACGGCAAGCGCTTCGTGCAGCCGGGAGCGACCGTGCGCTATCTCGCGCAGGAGCCGGATCTCGCCGCCTATCCCACGACGCTCGCCTATGTGGAGGCGGGTCTTGGACCGGGCGACGATCCCTACCGGGCGCGCTACCTCCTGGAGCAGCTGGGTCTGACCGGAGACGAGAAGCCCGCCGACCTTTCCGGCGGCGAGGCCCGCCGCGCTGCGCTGGCCCACGTGCTGGCGCCCGAGCCCGACATCCTGCTGCTCGACGAACCGACGAACCATCTCGACCTGCCGGTCATCGAATGGCTCGAAGGCGAGCTGAAGAGCCTGCGCTCGGCGCTGGTGCTCATCAGCCACGACCGCCGCTTCCTTGAGAGCCTGTCCCAGGCGACGGTCTGGCTCGACCGGGGCAGGACCCGCCGCATGGACCGGGGCTTCGCCCATTTCGAGGAGTGGCGTGATCAGGTCCTGGAGCAGGAGGAGGCCGAGCACCATAAGCTCGGCCGCAAGCTCGTGGCCGAGGCCGACTGGCTGCGCTACGGCGTGACGGCACGGCGCAAGCGCAACGTGCGGCGCCTCGGCAATCTCCACGCCATGCGCCAGCAATACCGCGAGCGCACCCGCGCCGTCGGCACGGTCTCCATGAGCCTCGCCGAGGCCGAGCAGTCCGGCACCCTCGTGGTCGAGGCGGAGGGCATCTCGAAGACCTATGGCGACCGCGCGATCGTCTCGAACCTTTCCTTACGCGTCCTGCGCGGCGACCGCCTCGGCATCATCGGTCCGAACGGCGCCGGCAAGACCACCCTCATCAACATGCTCACCGGAGTTCTGGAGCCGGACGAGGGCCAAATTCGCCTCGGCTCCAACCTGCAGATGGTCACCCTCGACCAGCGCCGCGCGAGCCTCGATCCCGACGCCACCGTGACCGAGACCCTGACCGGCGGGCGCGGCGACACGGTCACCATCGGCGGGCAGACCAAGCACGTCATCGGCTACATGAAGGACTTCCTGTTCTCGCCCGAACAGGCTCGCACCCCGGTGGGCGTGCTCTCGGGCGGCGAGCGCAACCGCCTCATGCTGGCCCGCGCGCTGGCCCAGCCTTCGAACCTCCTGGTGCTCGACGAGCCGACCAACGACCTCGACCTGGAAACCCTCGACCTCCTGGAGGAGATGATCCAGGATTATTCCGGCACCGTGATCCTGGTCAGCCACGACCGCGACTTTCTCGACCGCACGGTGAGCTCCGTCCTGGTGTCGGAAGCCGAGGGGCGCTGGCTCGAATATGCGGGCGGCTATACCGACATGGTCGCCCAGCGCGGCCGCGGGGTTCAGGCCCGCGTGGTCGAGAAGGAGGCAAAGCCCAGGAGCGCCGACAGGCCGGCGGCCTCGGCTCCGGCCCGGGACAAGCGCAAGCTCTCCTTCAACGAGCAGCACGACCTCAAGACCCTGCCGAAGCGCATGAGCGAGATGGAGGCCAGGATCGCCAAGGTGCAGGAGATCCTCGCCGATTCCGAGCTCTATTCCCGCGACCCCGCCCGCTTCCAGAAGGCCATGGATGCGCTCACGCAGCTGCAGGCGGAGCTGCACGCGGCCGAGGAGCGCTGGCTGGAGTTGGAGATGCTGCGGGAAGAGCTGGAGGGGTAGGGCGTTCGACACGACCCTTCGATGCCGCACGACGCGCTCGAGAGTTCATGACCTCACCCCGTCATCACCGGATCTGTGCCGGTGATCCCGATCGGAAGGACACGGCGCTTCACGGCATCGGGATGGCCAGCACAAGGCCGGCCATGACGAGGAGGGACGGAGCGGATTTGCAGAGAATCCATACGCGACACTAAAGTGACATCACCCGTTCGATAGAAGCGGATCGTCATTGAAGGAGGAACGCCATGGACTGCATTTCGAGACGTCGCCTGACTGCGATTCTGACAGTTCTCTGTCTCGGGGTCGCGCCCGCGGCTCTGCAAGCCGCGGAGCCGGACCGGGATGTTCTGGCCGACCGCGTGACGAAACTGTCGCGCGGCACGCAGTGGAAGCCCGTGTCGGCCGTTCCGGTCAATTTCCTGACCCATCACCCGCAGGGCATGGTGAAGATCGGCGACACGCTGTTCGTGTCGTCTGTCGAGATCCAGCAGCCGACGAAGCGCTTCCCGCAGCCGGTGGACGGATACGACCGCGACACAGGCGCCGGCGTCGGGCATCTGTTCAAGATCGACATGAAGGGCAACCTCATCGCCGACATCACCCTCGGCGAAGGCACGATCTATCATCCGGGCGGGATCGATTACGACGGGAAGTATATCTGGGTTCCGGTGGCCGAATACCGGCCGAACAGCCGCTCCATCGTCTACCGCGTCGATCCAGAGACCATGAAGGCCGAAGAGATGTTCCGCTTTGCCGATCACGTGGGCGGCGTGGTGCACAACACCGACGACAAGACCCTGCATGGGGTGAGCTGGGGCTCGCGCCGCTTCTACCGCTGGTCTCTCGACGACAGCGGAAAGCCTACGAACGCGAATGAAAGTCCCGAGAAGCTGAGGACGCTCAACACGTCGCATTACCTCGATTATCAGGACTGCAAGTATGCCGGCAAAAGCCGCATGCTGTGCTCCGGCGTGACCGAGATGCGGCTCACGCCCGAGGCGGCCCCGTTCCGCCTCGGCGGGCTCGATCTCGTCAACCTCGCCGACGGCCGCCCGATCTTCCAGACGCCCGTGCTGCTCTGGACCGCCGCCGGAATGGACATGACCCACAACCCAGTCTGGATGGAAGCGAGCGATACGGGCATCCGCGGCTACTTCATGCCCGAGGACGACAAGTCGACGCTCTACATCTATGAGACCGAGGTGAAGTAGCGCTCGAAACGAACGACAACGCTTCCGTCATCACCGGCCTTGTGCCGGTGATGACGGTTGTTTGAAGCGCTGCGCCTCACCGCATCGGGATGGCCGGGTCAAGCCCGGCCATGACGGGGAGGGTGTGACGAAGGCGGGTGCGGGACGAAAAAGTGTGTGACCCAGGACAGTGTTATGCCCCACCGCGTCATCACCGTTCCAGTCCGGTCATCACCGGCCCTCGGACTCTCCGACGTCACCTCCACCTCCGACGTCATCACCGGGCTCGTCCCGGTGATCCCNGTGACCCAGGACAGTGTTATGCCCCACCGCGTCATCACCGTTCCAGTCCGGTCATCACCGGCCCTCGGACTCTCCGACGTCACCTCCACCTCCGACGTCATCACCGGGCTCGTCCCGGTGATCCCGATAGCCTGAAGCACAGCACCTCTCAGCATCGGGATGGCCGGCACAAGGCCGGCCATGACGTGGAGAGTGTCATCCGCGGCGATCCACGACTTCGGAGACACCGACCTCCTCAGGATGAGGGAGAAGAGGTGGGATGGAGGCGTGCCGGGCCGGGGCTGATGACATGTAAAGCGAGGTTCTTCCGCAAATGGTCTGAGAGGCCGCCCAACCGGGCGGGCTTCTGCTGCACGCACGATCGAAGTGCTCGATTAGGCTCGACGCCCCGCGCCATGGCCCGGCGGGCGACCGTTCGCAGCTTGGAGGGAATGAAAGGAAGCTCATCACTCTCCATTATTGTTTTGTAGCGGACCCCCGGCTTGCGGCAAGCCCCCGGTCGTGCGCCATAAAGCGGCCCTCGATCAAACCTGAGGGAGCCGTGAAGATGCGAGTGCTGTTGTCGACCTACGGGTCGCGGGGAGACGTCCAGCCGCTGGTGGCGCTCGGCCTGGCCTTGTGGACGCTCGGCGCGGAGGTGCTGGTCTGCGCTCCGGCCGATGCGGAATTCCTGGAGCTGCTGGACCGGGTGAACCTACCGCTGGCGCCGGCCTTCATGCCTGTGCGCCAATGGATAAGGACGGCGAAGCAGTCGGGCCTGAGCCTGCCCCAGCTGGCGGCCCGGATGGTCCCGGCCCAGTTCGATGCGATCGCTGCGGCGGCCGAGGGCTGCGATGCCATCGTGGCAACCGGCCTGTTCCCATCTCTGGCGGCCGCGCAGTCGGTGGCTGAAAAGCTGGACGTCCGTTTCGTCTGGGCGGCCTTCTGCCCGCTCATGGTGCCGTCTCCGCACCACCCGCCGATGCCGTATCCCGGCTGGCCGCACCCGCCGGAGGTGACCGACAACCTGGCCCTGTGGGAGCACAACGCCGAGGCGATGAACGCGCTCTTCGGCGCGGCGGTCAACACTCACCGGGTGTCGATCGGCTTGCCGACCCTCGACAACGTGCGGGACCATGTCTTCACGCATCGTCCGTGGCTGGCATCGGACCCGATCCTGAGCCCATGGCGGCCGACCGACCTTGTCGACACCGTGCAGACCGGCGCGTGGATCCTGCCGGACACGCGCCCGCTTCCGGCCGAACTGGAGGCGTTCCTCGAGGCTGGCCAGCCCCCGGTTCATGTCGGCTTCGGCAGCATGGCCATGCACGGCTCGGAAGACCCCGCCCGCGCCGCCATCGAGGCGGTGCGCGCGCAAGGCCGCCGCGTGATCCTCGCCCGGGGCTGGGCCGCTCTCGCGCCGATCGACGATCGGGACGACTGCATTGCCATCGGCGAGGTCAACCAGCAGGCGCTCTTCGCCCGGGTCGCGGCCGTCGTGCACCATGGCGGCGCCGGCACGACCACGGCAGCCGCCCGCGCCGGCGCGCCCCAGGTGGTGGTGCCCCAGGTCGCCGACCAGCCGTATTGGGCCAGCCGTGTCACCGAATTAGGGATCGGCGCGGCGCACGACGGCCCGGTTCCGTGCACCGCGTCGCTCCTGGCCCCGCTCAGGCTGGCGCTGGCCCCGGACACCCGCGAGCGCGCGGCCGCCATCGCCGAGACGATCCGCAGCGACGGAGCGAGAATAGCGGCCGAAATGCTCGTCGCTGCGATCCGTGAAGGGGTGCGGCAAACCCGTTTGGACGGGCACATCGCGAGATGAGTGGTCGCAAGGGCCTGGGAGGGGCTCTCACGGGGAGCTTTGCCCGCTCCACGACTGATCCTCCGGTCAGGTGCGAGGACCGGAATGACCCTCGGCGGAGCTGCGAACTACTCGCCCGCCTCCAGGGTGAACCCGGCCTTGAGCACCACCTGGTAGTGGCGGACCTCGCCATTGTCCACGTGGCCGCGGGTCTGGATGACCTCGAACCAGCGCAGGTTTCTCAAGGATTGGCTTGCCCGCCGGATCGCCGTCTGGATGGCATCCTCGATACTGGTCTCGGACGAGCCGACGAGTTCGACGATCTTGTAGACATGGTCGTCCATGGCGCGCTCCATATGTCGTGAAAGCAGATGTGGCTTCATGGGTGCCCATGAAGCCTTCTTGGTGGGATCAGGCTGCCGTTCCGCCGGCGACGGTCCGGCGCACGGCGCCGATGTGGGCGTCGAGATGGGTCACCAGATCGGCCGGCAGGTCCATGAGCGCGACGAGGCGGTCGAGATAGGCCTTCTCCTCCGGCGTGTCCGCATCCCCGATGGCGACCCGCGAGGCCACATAGAGTTCGGCGGCCTGCTCCTTCGTCTTGGGGAGGCGGGCGATGGCGGCCGCATCGGCGGGCTTGCCCATCATGTCGAGCAGGAAGCCCTTCTCCTCGTTGCCGAGGCCGAGCTGCTGGATCTGCTCCTGGATGCGCGTGCTTTCCTCACCGTCCAGGTGCCCGTCGGATTTCGCCGCCGAGATCATGGCCTGCACCAGGGCGAGACCCATCTCGTGGCCTTCCTTGTCCTTTTCCTCCTTCAGATGGAAGCCGCTGCCCGCCGGCGGCTGCGAAGGGAGATTGCCGGGCTGGCTGGCGCCCGGTGCCTGTTTGGTCTGCCAGTCCTGATAGGCCTTGAAGGCGACGCTCGCGAGCACCGCAAGCCCGCCGGCCTTCATCAGCGAGCCGCCGGCGGAGCGCCCGCCACGCGATCCCAGGATCAGCGACAGGAGGCTTCCCGCCGCAAGGCCGCCCATGCCGCCCGGGATCTTCGAGCCGAGCCCGCCTGACCCGCCGAGGATGCCGCCGAGGCCTCCCATGCTGCCCGAGCCGCCCTGCTGATGCGTCCGCTGGCCACTGTGCGAGCCTTGATTGCGCATCAGACCATCCAGGATGCTGCCGAGATTCATGTTCACTCTCCCTGTGCCGAGGATCTGCAGCAGGAAAAGGCAGGGGATTCCCAAGAGTTCCGCGTTCGGCACGCCAGGGTTCACGGATTCGTCAGGGCCGGGACGGCGTGTTCGGAACTTCGAAGCCTGCTTCATCGTTGGGGAGCCGTCAGCTCGGCCATACAGGACCGGGTGGAGGAAGGACTTCCCGTGATGAACTTCAAGGTACTGTTTGTTTCGAGCGCCCTTGCGCTCGGTGTTGCAGGCTGCATGACGCCGATGGGATCGGCTCCTGCTCCTGCCCCCATCGCCGTCACCAGCGCGGCGGAATTCGTGCCCACAGCAACATCCTCGAACCTGTTCGAGATCGAGTCGAGCCGTCTGGCCCTGCAGCGTTCGCGCGATCCCGAGGTCCGCCGCTTCGCCCAGCAGATGATCCGCGATCACAACGCCGCCTCCCGGCGCATGACGTCCGTCGTACGCCGTGCCGGTCTCCCGATGTCTCCGCCCGCCATGAACGCCAAGCACCAACAGATGCTGGCGACCGTTCAATCCGCGTCCGACTTCGATGCGGCCTATGTGAACGCCCAGCTCATGGCGCACCAGGAGGCGGTGGCCCTGTTCACGTCCTACTCGCAGAACGGCGACGTCCCGCAGCTCGCCCAGTTCGCCGGCGCGACCCTGCCCACCCTGGAAATGCACCTCGAGCATGCGCAGAGCCTCGGCGGCGGCACGGCCCGCGCCATGTAAGGCTTCCCGCTGTTTTCAAGTCTGGCCGCCGGAAATCTTCCGGCGGCTTTCTTGCAGGATCAGCCGTCCATGAACTCGATCCTGTTCCCGACAGGATCCGACACCTAGAACCGGCGGACATCCGGGATGGCATCGTCCCAGGAGGGCTCGAAGCCGGCTCCCGTCAGCAGATGTGCCAATCCATCGAGGTCGTCGACGGCAATGGCCGGATGCGCCTTGCGGGCCGGCTGGAAAGCGTTCTCGATGCCGAGATGGATCCGCACGGATCCCTTCTCCAGCCAGAGGCCGCCGCGCCGCGCGAGGGCCGGAGGCTTCGGCACCTCCCGCATCCCGAGAAGACCGACATAAAACGGCCGGCACCGATCTTCCGCACCTTCCGGAATGGCAAGCTGGACGTGGTCGATGCGCAGAGTCAGCCCTCTTGCCGGAGGGCTCGCACCTCCTGCTCGATGGCGCCGAAGATGGAGTGGCCCTGTCGGTCCTTCATCTCGATGCGGATCGTGTCGCCGAAGCGCATGAACGGCGTTCTGGCTTCGCCCTGGAGGATCGTCTCCACGGTGCGCAGCTCCGCGATGCAGGAATAGCCGAGCCCGCCCTGATCGATGGGTCTGCCCGGCCCGCCGCTCTCGTCCTTGTTGGAGACCGTGCCGGAGCCGATGATCGTGCCCGCTCCGAGCGGCCGGGTCTTGGCCGCGTGGGCGATCAGGGTCGGAAAGTCGAAGGTCATGTCCACGCCCGCATCGGGCTTGCCGAAAGGCTTGCCGTTGAGGCTGGAGAGCAGGGGCAGGTGGAGCTTGCCGCCGTCCCAGGCCTCGCCGAGCTCGTCGGGCGTGACGGCCACGGGCGAGAGGGTGGAGGAGGGCTTGGCATGGAAGAAGCCGAAGCCCTTCGCCAGCTCGGCGGGAATCAGGTTCCTGAGGGAGACGTCGTTGACGAGGACGATCAGGCGGATGGCCCTGGCCGCGTCCTCCCTGGTCGCGCCCATCGGCACGTCGCCGGTGATCACCGCGATCTCGGCCTCGAAGTCGATCCCGTGCGCCTCGTCGGCCGCCAGGATCGGCTCCCGCGGCCCGAGGAAGGAATCGGAGCCGCCCTGGTACATGAGCGGGTCGGTCCAGAAGGAAGCCGGCATCTCGGCGCCGCGGGCCCTGCGCACCAGCTCGACGTGATTCACATAGGCGGAGCCGTCCGCCCATTGATAGGAACGGGGCAGGGGCGAGGCGCAATCGTGCTCGTGAAAGCGGAAGGCCGGGACGGAACCGTGCTCCAACTGCTCCGCGAGGTCTCGCAACCGAGGCTCGACTTTTTCCCAATTGTCCAAGGCTTGCTGAAGCGTTGGAACAATGAAAAAAGCATCCGTCGCGCGGGTCAGGTCTTTCGACACGATGACGAGGCGGCCGTCACGGCCTTGGTTGAGGGAAGAGAGCTTCATTGCCACCGACCGGGTTGTTATGGTCCATTCAACTTGCAACAGAATGCTTTCCGGGGAAACGCCAATGACGACGATGAAGAGAAGAAACTTTCTGAAGGGGGCAGGGCTCGCGGCTGCGGCCGGCACGGTGGCGGCCCCGGCGATCGCCCAGAGCATGCCGGAGATCCGCTGGCGTCTGACTTCGAGCTTCCCGAAATCCCTGGACACGATCTTCGGCACCGCCCAGACCTTCTCCAAGTACATGGCGGAAGCGACCGACAACAAGTTCCAGATCCAGGTCTTCGCCCCCGGCGAGATCGTCGGCGGCCTGCAGGCCATGGACGCGGTGCAGAACGGCTCGGTCGAATGCGCCCACACCCCGCTCTACTACTACATCGGCAAGGAGCCGGCGCTCGGCATGGGCACGGGCCTGCCCTTCAGCCTCAACGCGCGCCAGCTCCATTCCTGGTGGCACTTCGCCGGCGGCAAGGAGATCATCAACGAGGTGATGGGCAAATATAACTGCACCTCCCTCGTCTGCGGCAATTCCGGCGCCCAGATGGGCGGCTTCTTCCGCAAGGAAATCAATACGGTCGACGACCTGAAGGGCCTCAAGTTCCGCATCGGCGGCCTGGGCGGGCAGGTGCTGGCCAAGCTCGGCGTCGTGCCGCAGCAGATCGCTCCCGGCGACGTCTATCCGGCGCTGGAACGCGGAACCCTCGACGCGGCCGAGTTCGTCGGTCCCTACGACGACGAGAAGCTCGGCTTCCTCAAGGTCGCCAAGTACTACTACGCTCCCGGCTGGTGGGAGGGCGGCGCCATGCTGCACCTCGTGGTCAACCAGCAGAAGTGGAACGAGCTGCCGAAGCAGTACCAAGCCATCATGAACCAGGCTACGGAAGCGGCGAACAACTGGATGCTGGCCAAGTACGACGCGGTGAACGGCCAGGCCCTGCGTCGCATGGTCGGCGCAGGCGCGGAGCTGCGCACCTTCTCCCCGGCCATCATGGACGCCTCGCTGAAGGCGGCGAACGAGCTCTACTCCGAGCTCTCGGCCAAGAACGCGGACTTCAAGAAGGCCTACGATTCCATGGTGGCCTATCGCAACGATGTTCTGCCCTGGTGGCAGCTCAATGAATATGCGTTCGACACCTTCATGATCCGCACCCGCGGGCGGGCATAGGCCGAAGGCGTCCAGGCTCCTAGGGCCATACGTCTCGGCAGCATCCGCGGCGCTGCGGGACAGTAGATCCCCATCGACGGCGCTGCCGGTCACCCCGGCCGCGCCGTTTTTGTTCGGCCAAGCTTGACCCAAGGTCAGAGAATCTCGTTGCCGGTGCAACGAATTGTGCTATTGGTTGCCTGTGCAACGATTGGCATGGCGATGGCAACTGGATCTGCAGCGAAGAAGAGCGAGCCCGAGCCGCTGGTCATCCTTGAGCAGTTTCTGCCTTACCGGCTCAATGTTCTGGCGGGATTGACGTCGAGCGCGCTCGCCCAGATCTACGCCGATCGCTTCGGTCTCTCGATCCCCGCATGGCGCGTGATCGTGACCCTCGGGCAATATGAGGCCCGCACGGCGCGGGACATGGCACCCGACGGTGTCATGCACAAATCGACGGTCTCTCGCGCGGTCTCGGCTCTCGAGAAGCGGGGTCTCGTCGTTCGCCGCCCCAATCTCGACGATCGCCGGGAGGAATGGCTGGCCCTGACACCGGACGGGCGGGCGATCTACGAGGCGGTGGCTCCCGAGGCACTTGCCGTCGAGGAGCGTCTCCTGTCGGTCCTGACGCCGCAGGAACAGAAAACGCTTGCTGCCTTGATCGACAAGCTCACCCGGCAGGCCCGGGTGCTGGCGCCTCAGAGCGCCGAGGAGGGTGACTCGTGAAGCTCTATACCTATTTCCGCTCATCCGCGGCCTACCGGGTCAGGATCGCGCTCAACCTGAAGGGCGTGACGTACGAATCCGTGTCGATCAATCTGCTGAAAGGGGAGCAGCGCGAGGAGAGCTACAAGGCCGTCAATCCTCACAAGCGCGTGCCGTCCCTCGACATCGGCGCCACGACGCTTATCCAGTCTCCGGCCATCCTCGAATATCTCGACGAGGTTTATCCGGAGCCTCCCTTGCTGCCGGTCGGTGCGGTGACCCGTGCCAAGGTGAGGGCGATTGCCAGCCTGATCGCCTGCGATATCCATCCGCTCAACAATTCCGGAACGCTGGCCTATCTCAAGAACCAGCTCGGGCATGACAAGGCCGCTGCCGACGAATGGTATGCCCATTGGGTGCGGGAGGGATTCGAGGCCATCGAGGCTCTGCTGGGGCCCGGACCCTATGCCTTCGGTCCCCGGATCACGCTGGCCGACGTCTATCTCGTGCCGCAGGTCTTCAACGCACGGCGCTTCAACATCCCGCTCGATGACTATCCGAAGATCGCAGCGGTGGATGCGGCATGCGCCGCGCACAAAGCCTTCCAGGACGCCGCTCCGGCCAATCAACCCGACGCAACCTGAAGAAGAATCGCATCCGTCGCAGGGCGAATGCGTTGTTCCCACAAGCAGAGGCCTCTCGACCGGCAGAGAGGCACAACAGGAGGATAATCATGGGACCGTTCCCGCACGATGCGCCGCCAGCCGCCATCTCCGAAGAGAACCCCATGGGTACGGACGGCTTCGAATTCGTGGAATTCTGTCATCCCGACCCGCAGGCCCTGGATCGTCTCTTCAAGACGATGGGCTTCAGCGCGGTCGCCAAGCACCGTTCGAAGAACGTCATGCTCTATCGCCAGGGCGACATCAATTTCATCGTCAACGCGCAGCCGGGCTCCTTCGCCAAGCGTTTTGCCAGCCAGCACGGCCCGTCGGCCCCGGCCATGGCCTTCCGCGTGGCCGATGCGAAATATGCTTATGACCGTGCGCTTTCCATGGGTGCCAAGCCCGTGCAAACGCAGATCGGCCCGAACGAGCTCGAAATCCCCGCCATCGAGGGAATCGGCGGCTTGCAGATCTATTTCGTTGATCGCTATGGCGCGAAAGGCTCCATCTACGATGTCGACTTCGAGTGGCTGGGCGAGCCCGATCCGAAGCCGAAGGGCGTCGGCCTCTATTACATCGATCACCTGACCCATAACGTCTATCGCGGGCGCTTGAACGAATGGGCGGGCTTCTACGAGCGCCTCTTCAACTTCCGCCAGATTCGCTACTTCGACATCGAAGGCAAGCTGACGGGCCTGCACTCCCGCGCCATGACCAGTCCGGACGGCAAGATTCGCATCCCGATCAACGAGGACGCGGGCGAGACCGGGCAGATCGAGGAATATCTGCAGGAGTACAAAGGCGAGGGCATCCAGCACGTGGCTCTCGGCTCGCACGATCTCTACGAATCCATCGAGACGCTCATCGAGGGCGGGCTCGAGTTCATGCCCGCCCCGAACGAGATTTATTACGGCCGCATCGACAAGCGCCTGCCCAGCCATGAGGAGCCTCTCGAGCGCCTCAAGAGAAACGGAATCCTGATCGACGGAGAGGGCGTGGTCGAAGGCGGCTTCACGAAGGTGCTGCTCCAGCGCTTCGGCAAGACGGCCATCGGGCCGATCTTCTTCGAGTACATCCAGCGCAAGGGCGACGACGGATTCGGCGAGGGCAACTTCAAGGCCCTCTTCGAATCGATCGAGGAAGACCAGATCCGACGGGGCGTGATCGGCCCGAAGGTCGCTTAGGCGGGACTTGTCTTGCGATTCGAGAAAGGCCGGGTTCGCCCGGCCTTTTTCTTTGGCTGCGGACAGGCGGTTGTCGAAATCGTGACCGGCGTTATTCACAGGTGGGAGTTATCGTCCACCTCAGCAGGTCCCCTGTCGGCGTCTCCCGAGGGGCGGATGGACAATGACCAAACCCTTTTTCCTTAAGGATTTGTGGAGTCCAGGGGCAAAGTCTTAACGAGACGTAAAGAAGCCGGCTTTGAACGTTGCGTTTGTGCAACATGCCCCTGAAAACCCCCCTCTCTTGCCCGTTTTGCGCCTTCATTCAGTTGCTTGCGGTCCAGTCCTGGATAATGTGGCTGCAGCGACGGGGGCACCCCAGTCGTCATCACGGCGAGTTCGACCAAAAAGGCGGCTCGCCGGGTACTAGGGGAAAAGGGACGTGTTTAGGGCTTCGTTGAAGACTCGAAGCACAAAAACCCGGCCCCCCAGGGTCTCGAAACTTTGGAGGTTTAACCATGAAGCTCGCTAAGAGCCTCTTCCTCGGATCGGTCGCGGGTCTCGCGGCTGTTGCCGGAGCTCAAGCCGCCGACCTTCCCGCGAAGAAGGCCGCTGCTGTCGAATACGTTCGCGTCTGCTCCACCTACGGCGCAGGCTTCTTCTACATCCCCGGCACCGAAACCTGCCTCCGCGTCGGCGGCCGTGTTCGCGCCGAGTTCCGCTACCTCGAGCCGACCGACCGCTCGCAGGACGCCATCGG
>NZ_JAHAMK010000066.1 GCF_018383585.1 Microvirga sp. 3-52 | reverse complement strand
TGTCGATCCGGTTGAGTTCTCGTTTGCTCATCAGCACCATGCCCATCAGATCTGCCGCCTCCGTGCCTCGATCCCGAAGGGCAGGAGACTGACATTTTGACTTTGCTCAGTGCTGACAATTTAACTTTGCGCCTACAAAGACATTTCGCATAAGATATATTATGGAACCTATTTTGATGCGTTACTGGGGAAATCCACTTACCGACGCTTCAAGCGAGGTTTCGAGGCAGCAGGACGTTCAGCGTGAGCCTAGCGCGTTTCGATCTGCATCCCGTCATAAGCCGGTTCGATATGCGGCGGCAGTTCTCGTCGCAGTTTTTCGTAATCCAGGTCCGTGTGCAGGTTCGTCAGGATGGCGTGCTTCGGCCTGACTTTCTCGATCAGCTCCAGTGCTTCCGACAGCGAGAAGTGCGTCGGATGCGGCGTGTAGCGCAAGGCATCCAGGATCAGGACATCCAGGTCTTCGAGGGCCGGCAGGCTCTCCTCGGGCATGCGGCTCACGTCCGGCGCGTAAGCGATTCTGCCGAAACGGAATCCCAGGGCATCGATATCCCCGTGGACCATCCTGAACGGCAAGGCCTCAACGGCACCGCCGGGCCCGGAAACCGCGGTCATCACGCCGTGCTGCAGATGGCGCATCTTCAGGATCGGCGGATAGCTGCTGCCGGCCGGCGTCTCGAAGCAGTAGCCGAACCGCATCTGGAGAAGCTCACTCGTCATCCGGTCGGCATAGACCGGGATTCGCTGATGCTGGACGATGGCGAGCGGACGCAGATCGTCGATACCGTGGATATGATCCGCATGCTCATGCGTGATGAGAACGCCGTCGAGGCGACGGACATCGGCCCCAAGAAGCTGCTCGCGCAGATCGGGCGTGGTATCGACAAGAACAGCCGTAGTCGAACCGCCGGAGCCTGTTTTCTCGACCAGAATCGAGCAGCGCCGTCGGCGGTTCCTGGGGTTGGACGGATCGCAGGCGCCCCAACCGACACCGACGCGCGGCACGCCGGCTGAGGACCCGCAACCGAGGATCGTCACTCTCAAGGTCATGATGCGAGCGCCTGTCCCGATGCCGCGTCGGCGGCGGCAGCCTTGGCGAACAGGCGATAGAAATTCGCCGTCGTCAACGCGGCGACGTCCTGGTCTGTCATCCCGACGACGTCTGCGAGTACCTTGGCGGTGTGAGGCACGAACGCCGGCTCGTTCGTTTTTCCGCGATACGGAACGGGAGCCAGATATGGCGCGTCCGTCTCGACAAGCAGACGCTCATGGGGAACTGCCGCCGCGATCCGGCGGATCTCCTCCGAGTTCCTGAAGGTCAGGATGCCGGAAAAGGACACGTAGAGCCCGAGCTCGACACCGACCTGAGCCAGCCTTTCGCCGGACGAGAAGCAATGGAGAACCGCATCGAAGCGCCCTCGCCTCATTTCCTCGGACAAGATCTGGATCATGTCGTCGTCGGCGTTGCGGGCATGGATGACCAAGGGCAAGCCGGTTTCCCGCGCCGCCTCGATATGCGTCCTGAAAACCCGCTGCTGCACGTCGTGCGGGCTCTTATCGTAATGATAATCGAGGCCGGCTTCGCCAATGGCGACGCATCGCGGGTGCTGCGAGAGCTCGATCAGCCGCTCGGCCGGCATATCGGGTTCGGCGGCGGCATTGTGAGGATGCGTGCCGACGGTGCAAAAGATGCTCTCATGAGTCTCGGCCAAGGCACGATAGGTCTCGAAGCGGGCCACATGGGTTGAGATCGTTACCATGCGACCCACGCCGGCAGCCGATGCCGCATCCAGCACCTCGGGGAGCCGGTTCTGAAAATCCGGGAAGTCCAGATGGCAATGGCTATCGACCAACATGGTTGAAGGCACCCTCCTCTGCGGCGGCTAGCGGCACGGCTGCATAAATCGGATCGGCGCCCTCGTCTACTGATGGCCGCCCTGGGCTGTCGCCACAGGCTCATCGTCCTCTTTCGTCTCTTTGCGCCGCATTTTGCGAAGCCGCTCCTGATGCCTGCGCACCTGGACATCGTCATGGTCCTGCGGCCGAACGACGGGAACGGTGAGGCACACGCTCTGAGCGGGCAGGACATTGCACCAAGCATCGATCAGGTGCTTGTAGCAGCGTCCGACAGGACGGATATTCCGGTCGAGATCATAGAGCCCGACAGGCGTGACGCGATTGTTTTCCTCGCGCAGAGCCACATCCCAATCGACCTGATCGGTCAGAGAATACCAAGTGAAGCCGACGATCGGAACGCCGGTGTTTCGGACATGGAGCACGTTGGCCCATTGCTTCCAGAGCCAGTCTACCGCTTCCTGCCCGGTCGGCCCTTCCATGAGGTTCGTCTCGGTATGCATTACCGGCAGCCGATATCGATCATAGTACTGCCGGGTGATCTCGTCGTAGCCGAACACGTCGCCGGCTGCTCTTGTGGCTCCGTCGGCACTCACCCGGTGTTCGTTGGTGACGTAATAGTCGTTTCCCATGATGCAGTGGTGACGAAGTGACGAACGGCTCAGGAAGAAATGGTATTCCTCCCGGGCCATGCCGTTATCCATCAGGAACTCGTACATCTCCGAGTCCAGCCGCCGACCGTAGTTGAGGTCGAGGGACAGGAAGCGTCGAGCATTCATGATCTCGGCGGGCTTGATTGCCGCCGGGTTTTCCGCGTGGAAGTACTCGGACGACTCGCTCTGGATGAACAGCGCATCCGGGCGAACCTTGAGGATCCGCTCCATGGCCAGCACATTCGCCTTCACGATGTGCTTGAGAGCCGTCACGAAGGCCTGATCGCTGCGCAACTGCTCGTTCCACCAACCATAGGCGGCCGAGAACTGGGCGCAGATGAACATCTCGTTGATGGGCGTGTAGAGCTGAACCCAGGCGTAGCGGCGTGCGAATTCTTCGGCATAAGTGGCGAAAAGATCAGGAAAATCTGGATTCTGGAAGTTGCCGATCCAGTCCGGAACCCCGAAATGGCAGAGATCGACGATGGGGATTATGTTACGCCGCCTGATCTCAGCGAAGGTCATATCGGCGAAGGACCAGTCGTACCGACCTGGTCCGATGTAGGTCGTATGGAGCGGCGGCCCATAGCGCAGGACCTGGATATCCAGATCGTCCAGAAGCTCGAAATCCGTCCGCCAATGGGTGTAATGGCCGCATTTCTCCATCTGATCGATGCGCGTGCGGCCATTATTGATGGTCGGGATGCTGTTCTCGATCCCGGTTGCGAACATGAAGGTCGTATACATCGTGCGCTTCCGCTGAGGGGCCCAGAGGGCCGATCAAAGCGGATGCGTCAGGACGCCTCCGCCTCGATATAACGCGGGAAAATCGGCACAGGTTGCGGAAGGGCACTTCCGGGCACCAAACGATGCTCGGATCCGACGGCCGCAAGCACCCTGCCCTCCGACGGAACCGCCAGCAGGTCGAGCAGCTTGGCGGCAGCCGTCGGAACGAAGGGCTGGGCCAGAATGCCGACTGCCCGCAGGATCTCTGCCGTCACGTAGAGCACCGTGTTCATCCGTGCCGGATCGCTCTTGCGCAGCACCCACGGCTCCTGTGAGGCGAAATAGCGGTTGGCCTCCGCCACCACGGCCCAGATCTCGGCAAGCGTGGTATGGACCGCGAAATCCTTCATGGCAGCCCTCGTCTTCCCCGGCAAGGCATCGGCCAGCCAGAGAATGTCCTGATCGGCCTGGGTGAACTCGCCCGGCTGCGGCACGGTCCCGTCGCAATTCTTGCCGATCATGGACAGGGACCGTTGGGCCAGATTGCCGAGGTCGTTTGCCAGATCCGCATTGATCCGGTTGACGATGGCCTCGTGGGAGTAGTTCCCGTCTTGGCCGAAAGGCACTTCCCGCATGAAGAAATAACGGATCTGATCGACGCCGTAGGTGTCGGCAAGGTCGAAGGGATCGACCACATTGCCGACGGACTTCGACATCTTCTCGCCCTTGTTGAGCAGGAATCCATGGCCAAAAACGCGCTTCGGCAGCGGCAGCTCAGCCGACATCAGGAAAGCCGGCCAATAGACCGTGTGGAAGCGTACGATGTCCTTGCCGATGATATGCACGTCGGCTGGCCAATAACGCCACCGCGGATCGTTCTCATTCGGAAAACCGCAGCCGGTTACATAATTGTTGAGGGCGTCGATCCACACATACATGACGTGCTTCGGATCGCCCGGGACCGGCAGGCCCCAGTCGAAGGTCGTGCGGCTGATCGAGAGGTCCTGCAGCCCGGACCGGACGAAGCTCGTGATCTCGTTGCGGCGGGTTTCCGGACTGATGAAGTCCGGATCGGCCGCATAATGGGCGAGAAGCCGATCCTGATAGGCAGAGAGGCGGAAAAAGTAACTCTCCTCCTCGATCCATTCGACAGCCGCCCCCGTCGGCGCGCGCCAGCTGCCGTCGGCCTGTTTCGTCAGCTCGCTCTCGTCGAAATAGGCCTCGTCCCGGACCGAGTACCAGCCGGAATACTTCGAGAGATAGATATCCCCTTTCTCCTGCATCCGGCGCCAGAGTTCCTGGGTCGAGGGCAGATGATCGGCATCCGTGGTGCGCATAAAGCGGTCGTAGGAGCAGTCGAGCCGGTCGGCCATGGCCTTGAACTTGGCTGCCATCTCATCGACGAAGGCCTTGGGCGTCGTGCCGCTCTTATCGGCCGTCTGCTGAATTTTCAGGCCGTGCTCGTCCGTGCCTGTCATGAAGAACACATCGTAACCGTCGATGCGCTTGAAGCGTGCGATCGCGTCGGATGCGACCACCTCGTAGGCGTGGCCGATATGGGGCGCCCCATTCGGGTACGAGATAGCCGTGGTGATATAGAACTTCTGCTTGTCGGCCATGTCGAATCCTAAGCCTTGAAATCAAAAACCCTTCGGACGACGGGGCTTCAAGCCGCTCGACGAACCGCGTCGGCAAGATCGTCGAACATCGTCAGGATGAAGGGCCGACGGTCGAGGTTGAACACGTCGATCTCGCGCGCCGAACGGCCGATCTTCTCACATACCTCTACCAAAGGCGCAAGGCGGGACGCGCCGAGCCCTGCCCGCTCGTGGAGTCTCTCCGACACCCAGCGCTGCACCGTTTCCAGTGCCAGCTCATAGCTGTCGTCCGCATCCCGCCTGGAGAGCGCTTCCGCAAGCGCAAGGACTTGCTTGGTGTCGGCTTTCGGTAATCCGTTCAGAAGCCGGGTGACCTGATCGATGAAGGCGACCTTCTCGGCGTCGAGCAGTTCCAGCGTACGTCGGACGGAACCTTCCCCATAGAGCAGCGCCTGATCCAATACGTCTTGAGGAATATCGGTCCAGAGTGATCCGAGGGACGCTATGGCCGCGCTGATGTCGTGGTTCTCCAAGGGACGAAGCAGAAGGCGCCGGCAGCGGGAACGGATCGTGGGGAGAACCCTTTGGGGGGCATGGCTGACGATGAGGAAAATCGAGCGCGGCGGCGGCTCCTCGATCACCTTGAGCAGGGCATTGGCGCTTGAGATCGTCAAATCGTCGGCGCTGTCGACGATGCAGACCCGGTAGCCGCCGTTGGCGGCGGTCGAGCCGAACATGCCGAGCGCTCGGCGGACCGCCTCCACAGGAATGGTCGCTGACGGACCCTTCTTGTCCGTGGCCGGAGCCCTGCGAAGAACCGACAAATTGGGGTGCGAGAGAGCCGCCACCTGACGCGCCACATGCGAGTCGGGAGGCACATCCAGGCTTGGGATGGCGCGATCACGGCTCATCTGCGGATCAAGAATGCTTCGCGCGACGCGATACGCCAGGGTGGCCTTCCCGATCCCCTGCCCGCCCCCGATCAGCCAGGCATGATGGAGACGACCGCTGCGCAGCCCGTCCAGGAAGGCTTCCTCGCCCTCGCGATGGCCGAAGAAAGCGAATTGCTCCCGGGGATGCGGCGCCCCCTCGAACCGGTCCGGCTCGACTGCTTCCTGATCGTCACGCGGCATCGGGGGGCCTCGCCGCTTGGTCGGTCACTTGAGGAAGGCGCTCACGCAAAGCTGCCCAAATGGCCGCTTCGACTTCGTCGGGTTCCTGGTCCGCATTGATCACAACGAACCGTTTCGGCTCGGCCCTGGCAATCGAAAGATAGGCTTGGCGAAGGGATTGGTGGAAGGAGATATCCTCTTCCTCAAACCGATCCGCCCCCTCGCCTTTCCCTGCCTGGCGCGCTCTGGCGCGAGAGAGCCCGGTTTCGGCAGGAAGATCGAGGATAAAGGTCAGGTCGGGCTTCGCGCCCCTGAGGGTTACTGTCTCGAGCCGGTCGATCAGCCCCTTGTCTATATTCCCCAGGGATCCCTGATAAGCCCGAGTCGAATCCGCAAAACGATCGCATAGAACGTGGGTGCCACCTCTCAGCGCCGGCCCAATCGTCTTGTCGAGGTGATCGATCCGGGCTGCCGCAAAGAGCAGTGCTTCCGCTAAAGGCCCGAGATGCTTGGCATGCCCTCCCAGGATGAACGCACGGATTTCCTCGGCATGCGGCGAGCCACCGGGCTCGCGGGTCACGAGAACTGACTGGCCGAGTTGCCCCAGCCGGGCTTTAAGTCTCTCGATCTGGGTCGACTTGCCGGCGCCTTCCCCACCCTCGAACGTAATGAAGCAGCCGGCCATCAAATGCCTTCGATCACGCTTGTGAAAGCGCGGCGGACCCAGCCCGTGCTGAACTCGAGCAGGCCATCCAGAGCCCGCTGGCTCAGCGTCCCTTCGTGGACATCCTCATTGGCGTAAAGCGGCATTTCGAGAGCCTGCATGTCACCCCGATTGACCTGAAGCCGGGCTACCTCGGCTCCCTTCTGGACAGGGGCCTTGAGCGGACCGGTGTAGATGATGCGAGCGCTGACCCGCTCGCCCTCTCCACGAGGCACAAGTACACGAACAGGCTTCTTGGACACAAGCGGCAGCGACCGCATGTTTCCACCGAAAACCTGAGCTTCGCCAACGACCTGCCCCTCGGCGAACAGTTGTTGGGTTTCGAAGGCCCTGAAGCCCCAATCCAGGAGTTTCCGGGATTCAGCCGCGCGATCCTTCGCCGTCTTAAGGCCATTGACGACCACGATCAGACGCTGATCGTTCTGAACGGCGGATCCGATCAGGCCGTAGCCCGATTCATCGATATTGCCTGTCTTGAGCCCGTCCGCTCCTATGTCGAGGAACAGCAACGGATTGCGGTTCTGCTGGCGGATCTTGTTCCAGGTAAACTCACGCTCGCCGAAGATCTTGTAGAGGTCGGGATAGGTCTCGATGAGGTGAAGGGCGAGCTTCGACAGATCTCGGACGGTGGCCTTCTGCTCGGGATGCCCGTAGCCGGTCGCGTTGCGGAAGGTCGACTTGGTGAGACCGATCTGCTTGGCCCGCTCGTTCATCATGCGGGCAAAATTCTCTTCCGTACCGGCAATGCCTTCGGCGAGCGCTATCGCGGCGTCGTTGCCGGACTGAACGATGAGGCCGCGCAGCAGATCCTCGAGCCGGACCGGTGTATTGACCTTGGCGAACATGGATGAGCCGCCCGAGCCTGCCCCCCCTTTGCGCCACGCATTCTCCGAGATGGTGAACTCGCTGTCAAAATTCAGGCGACCGCTCTTAATCTCATTGAACACAACCTCTGCCGTCATGGTCTTGGCCATGCTGGCGGGTGCGGTCAGTTCATCGGCATTCTTCTCGAAAAGAACCGCATGGCTTCCTGCGTCCATCAGGATTGCCGTGGGCGCCGCGGTCTGGAAATTCTGCGCCAGCGCCGCTTTCGGCCAAGCGGACGCGAGGAAGATGGCACCCCATACAAAACCAAACGCCGCCAGGCATTGGGCGACCTTAACGTGACGCATCGTCAACTTCTCCGGGCTCTCCCCTTAGGAGACCCCGAATCTGTAGCGCGTCAACAACAAATCAACGTCCGGCCACGCTAGCCTGTGCGCGATGTTACATAGATCAGGTCGGGCGGATTCCGGGAACTACCGGAGCACGAACTTCGAAGGATTGGCAGCCGAATATGCGCCACTTCTCTGGAAGCCGGACGGCGCATGTCCCGGCGGAGCCTCGTAGAGACTGGCGACGACCGGACGCGAGGCGGGAATTGCCCCGGGAGCCGCTGAGCTGATCCGCGCCACCGGGCTTGCCGCTCCTGGGATCGTGCCAAGGTCGAACGGACGCTCAGGTGGAAGCGGCACATTGCTGGCAACGGCGCCGGAACCCGCAGGATGCGCCACGGGAGCCGGTGCCGAATAGGCATCGTCATCAGGCTCGTAGGTCTGGAGGGCTATGGCTTGGCGAGGGGCGTTCGGCCGCGGTGCCGCCTGGGCGATCATGGTTGGGGCCGAGCCGGTCAGGGCAGCCGGTTGCCCGTCCGTCCGGAGGCTTGCCAAAAGGATGCGGTCATCGCTGCCGTTGGTGGAAGCGCGGCCGACATACTCGACCCGTACTCGCGCAGTTCCGGACTGCCGAAAGCCAAGGGCCGCGGCAGCACGTTCGGACACGTCAATCACCCGGTTGCCATGGAACGGACCGCGATCATTCACGCGAACGATCATGGAATGCCCATTCTGCAGATTCGTCACACGGGCGTAGCTCGGCAGCGGCATGGTCGTGTGGGCGGCTGCAATCGAATCGCGATCGAAGACCTCGCCATTGGCTGTCATACGACCGTGGAAATTAGAGCCGTACCAGGACGCCAGCCCCTCGCTCGCCCGCGGCGTTTCATTCGGCACATAGGTACGGCCGGCAACCGTGTAGGGCTTGCCTACCATCTGGCGGCCGCCGCCCTTCGGAATAGGCTGGCCGTCGGCGACAACCTTCGGGCTCGGGGCCACGCCATACTTGGGATCGATCCCCCCTCGGACATTCGAGGAGCAATTGGCTGCCGTCAGGGCGATCGCGGTCACGCCTGCGATGCGGAGGAGAGTCCGTTGATTGATGGAAGAGCCACTTCCCTTCAGTCCGGTTTTCGCTTCGGCGCGATCACAAGGCATATCGTCTCGCATCCTATCGTCTGTACGGTGCATGGCATCGCGCCAATGTCCGCACATCAAGCCAAGTTGGTTTGCGGGTGCTTAAAAAGAAGTTAAACGGCCGCGCTTGTCAATGGCTCAGCTACAGGCAATGAAACATAATTATGAAATTATAATTATCCTTTCATATCAGAAGCATAGATGTCAAAGCCACGATGCGACTTTAACGAAAGAGGTTCCGAGGTCGCCGGAGAATGCTGAGGCAACGAAATTCGACGGGAGGATCTCGCCCCGGAGATTAGCGCCAATTTTAGTATAAAAATCAGCGACTTATTCCACATTGATCTGCCAGTCGCCATCAAGAGAGTTTCGCCGATGCGCATCAGCCGGTTTGGCTCCTGCCCTCCGTTCGAGCGACAACTTCATTTTGAGATGGCTTGGTTAATGAAACGACTGTCGCTGCCACGAACCCAAGCATTAGGCGAGCGCACGCTGCTCTACTTTCATAGACGGTCAGGCATACAGCCTCGTACTCGACCGCGACCCGCCCATGTTTCGTGAACTGGGCGAGAAGGTTGTCGATGTCATGGGTAGAGGCTTCATTATGGTCAGTACGGTCTGAAGATGCAGATCAATCAGCCAAGTAGGGCCAAACACACAACCGCTATGGCTGCCGCTCGATTAAAGACCGCACGATGGAGAATTTCGCGAGAGCCCGATCCGTCAGGGGAAATGCGGTCGGCAATCGGGAGGTTCTGAGCATTCCTGCATACGGCAGCAAACGCCACCAATTCTCCTTGGCCTGACAGGGGCGGTCCGCACAATACTGTTCACGGACGGGGTCCGGTCAATCTGGTGTTGGGAACGTGGGGGCGGAGAGTGCTATTTCCGGCACTTCATGAGTGATGCTAAAGCGCTTTTGATCTGGACTTGAATCCATTCGGGTGGGCTGTGCGTTGACAGGCATATGGCCCGGGAGGCAAGCCATGCCCCAGCCCTATTCCGCTGATCTGCGTGCGCGTGTTCTGGTCGCCGGTGCGCGCGGCGACCTTCCTCA
>NZ_JAHAMK010000065.1:790-10842 GCF_018383585.1 Microvirga sp. 3-52 | reverse complement strand
GGACGGCCCTGGCTGACTGGGCCCGGAACCTCTTGGTCAAGAAGCCGTTCAAGGTGGTCGCCGTCGCGCTGGCCAGCAAGATGGCCCGGATCGCCTGGGCGGTGATGGCCAGGAGCACGGCTTACGAGCCCGGGAGCACGGGAGCTGCCGCCTCGGCGGCGTAGACGACCAGTTCAGACGATCTGCCCGTAGGGCATCTTAGTTGGCACGGTGATGATGAGATGATGTGAAGCCAAAGCGGATATGGACCGCCGGACCTGGAGAACCCGTGGCGTTGTCTTGCGTCAGTCGAGCGCGATAACGTGAGAGGGACCAGATTCCAGCGCAAAACATCAGGGCCTGCGGTCATGCAGCACCGCGTTCAAAGGCCGGAGACATGACCGCACCCACCCCACTAGGCCTAAACGTCATCAGCAATCACATTGCCAAACGGGCGCCATCCAGACATGACAACACCGGCGGGATGCCGCAGCGGCCCGGCGGTTCTTCCGCAAGGCGTTGAAGCAACCGCACACGGCCAATCCGCGAACCATTACGGTCGACAAGAACGCGCATACCCCATTACGGCAAAGGCTATGAAGACGAACGGAGAACTGTGGCGCTTTGCCAAACTTCGGCAGGTAAAATTTCTAAATAACATTGTCGAGCAGGACCACCGGCGCATCAAGCGCCTGGTCAGGCTGGGATTAGGCTTCAAGAGCTTCACGTCCGCCTCCCGAACAATTGCGGGCTACGAGATCATGGCGATGATCCGCAAGGGATAGGTTGCGAGCGCACCCGCAAACGACATGAGGGCTCAGAGTACCTTCATTGCGGCTCTGTTCAGCGCTGCTGCCTGATCTCAAGCTTCACCCGGCCGCCCCTTGACCCACGGCAGGATTTGCAACGGAACCGCCACGTGCGCCTCGCCCTGATCATTCCATCCCGTCCCTGCCAACGCGTTCCCCACGTTCCAAAACTCGCCGCGGTGAAAGAAATGCAGTGGATCGGCACGCCCGAGCTACAGATCAAACGTCCCAGCCGACTCCGGTGAACGACGTGCTAAAGATGGCGCCCGCCTGTCACCTGCAGGTCGATGCCCGTGATGAAGCTTCCCGCTTCGGAGCAGAGCAGGAGGGCGGCTCCCGCGATCTCGCGTGCCTCGCCAGCCCGCTGCATGGGACAGGAGGTCCGCTGGATCTCCTCCCAGATCGTGGAATCGTCGCGGCGCCATTTGTTGCGTTCCGTCGCAACGAGACCCGGCGACAGGTTGTTGATGGTGATGCCGGAGATGGCATAGTCTTTAGCGAGGTTCATCGCGAGGTTGTGCTGCGCGCTCTTGAGCGCCGCATAGACCGTAAGCTCGGATTCAGGCTTGGTCTGGTTGATGCTTCCAATAGTGACGACGCGGCCCCAACCCGATTCCTTCATCAACGGGAGAGCCGCCTGCAGCAGCTTGATCGTCGCACGGAAATTGATCTGGATTTGACGCTCCACCTGCTCCTCCGGCATGTCCAGGAACGGCGTGCGGTACTGGATCGAGGCGCACACGACCAGGACGTCCAGCCCACCGAGATGCGCCGCCGCCCTGCGAACACAATCCTTCGCCTCGCCAGCTCGCTCGAAATCCGCCTCAAGCGCAACGCCACGACGATCTCTGGCTTCGACCTCCCGCACCAGTTCCTCAGCAGCATTCTCCTTTCCGAAGCTGATGTCCGCCGCCTTGGAATACTGGATCGCGACATCGGCTCCCGCCTCCGCGAAGGCGAGAGCGATCTCGCGGCCGATGCTCACGCTGCCACCGGTGACGAGCGCCCGCCGCCCTGCCATCGAGAAGCGTTGCGCGATCGATCGTTCATTCGATGAAGCGACGTCCAGTCCTAACATCAGTTTTTCCATTTCCGTTTGGGAGGATGCCTTACGGCTTCTTCACGGCCCTCTGGCTTGCGAGATTATGGATATGGACATGATCGCCCGGTGCGACCGGCTCCGTGAGGCGCCCAATGACCTCGCCGTATTTGCGCACAGGGCTTCCCACGGAGAGCGCACGAAGAGCGATCTTGTGCCCCATCGGCAAAGTCTGGCGGACCGTTAAAGACAGCGGGCCGTCAGAACCACTTACCTTGACGAAAGCGCCTGCTTCGACGCCAGCGATGAGCACGGCGACGTCGTCGGCGGGATCGAGGACGATGGCGCCCGTCTCCGATGGCTGCGTTCCGGTTTCCATCGCGAGGCTCACGCTTGGCTGAGCCGAACGGTGACGCCGGCCGCTTTCTCGCGCAGGCGGAGCAGAGACCCGACATCGTTCGTCCCAAGCCCATCGTCCAAAGCTTCCTGGAGCGCTGCGAGCGTTGCTGCCCCCACGGGAGCCTTCAGGCCGAGCCCTTCGTTCATGCTCATCGCTAGGCGGCAATCCTTGTGGGCGAGCTTCACCATGAATCCCGGCTCGAAATCGCCTTTCAGCGCCCGGTTATGCATGGCGATGGCGAGCTGGTTGTTCCAGGCCATGGTCGTCTTCAGCACGCTGATCATCGTGTCGAGCGTCAAACCCACCTTCACACCGGATACGAGCGCCTCGACACTGGCCTCCAGCAGAATACTCGCAAGCAGGTTGTTGATCAGCTTCATGGCCTGGCCGGCGCCGAGGTCGCCGCACCGGATCAGATCGCTGCCCATTAGGCCGAGGATCGGCCGCACGCGCTCGATCAAGCTCTCGTCACCCCCGATCATGAGGGTAAGCGTCCCTGCGACGGCGTGCTCGGCCGTCTTGCCGACCGGGCTGTCGATCATGCCGGCACCCTTTTCGCTCACCATCCGCCCGATCCGCTGCGTGGTGGCGGGATCGATGGTGCTCATGTCGATATAGACGCTGCCAGGGCGAAGCCCTTCGAGAATACCGTTCGGGCCGAGAACGGCGCGCTCGACGTCGGGCGCATCCGGCAACATGGTGACGACGGCGTCACATGCCTCCGCCACCTCCCTCGGGGAGCCGGCGGCTTTCGCTCCCTCCCCGGTCAGCTTTGCGACAGCCGCCTGATTGATATCGAGGACGACGAGTTCATGGCCGCCTTTGAGTACGTTCTGCGCCATCGGCCCACCCATCGTGCCGAGTCCGATAAATCCGACGGAGGTCATTCGTTCTTTCCTTTTTCTCAATGTAGTCTTTGGGGCAGTGGGAAAGCGATTGCCGCTCTCTTACGCGGGCGCCTTCCAGCTGTTCATCTGCCAGGCCGGCAGGCCGCGCAGATCCTTCGCCCCCTTCGCCGTAAAGTCTGACTCGGCGGGCAGCTTGCCCGTTGCCTCATAAGCCTTCTGAAGAATCGGGGCCGCCTTGCTGAAAGCCGACTTGACCTGATCGAAGGTGAGTGGCTTCGGAATGAGACGACCCTCGACCATGAAGTTCGAGATCTGCGTAATCGCGGCCGCGTCTCCTTCCGTCGGCCAGATCCAGCCGCGCTGGAACAGCACTTCGTCCTCGACGATCTTGGAACCCAGTTCGGGCGAGAGGCCCCAATATTTGGAAACCATCTCGGCGATGTCGCCGGGCTTCATCTTGCCGAGCGCGACGACGGCCCGCTGCAGAGCGATCAGGAAAGCTTGTCCGATTGCGGCATCCGCAGACAGGATCCGGTCGCTGCAGATCCAGAACGAGCGGTGGAGATAATAGCCATCGGGGAAGAAGGGCGATTTCTTCACCCCGGGCAGCAGGACCCCCGCACCCTCGCCCGCAGGCCCCTTGTAACCTGCTTCGGTGTAGCCGAACGAATTGACGATACCTTTCGTGCCGATTTCCGCATTGGCCTTGAGGAAGGCGGGATAGATGGCGATCGCGGCATCCATGCCGCTCGGCAGAGAGGCGGCCTGCGCCTGCGTCGGCGTGTTGACCACCTTGATGTCGAAAGCGCGCGGATCAGCGTTACCGAGCTCGTGGAGCAGCATCTGCGAAAGGGCGTTGTAGGGATCGCCGCCGACAAGGGCACCGACGGTCTTGCCTTTCAGATCCTCCATGTTGCGAATCGGCGAATCCGGCCGCGTGCAGAGCACCATGCGCAGGTGGCCCTCGCCGACGGTGAGAACATGGATGCCTTGGTTCTGCGACAGCAAGCGCACGATGGGCGTGTTGCCCCACATGCCGATGTCGAGATTGCCCGAGACGAAGGCCTCCACCATCGGAAGAGCCGAGGGATAGTCGCGCCAATCGACCGTCAGGTCATAGCCGAGCTCGGATGCGGCCTTCTCGAACAGCTTCTCGTTCATCATGTACTGGGTTACGGGGGAATTCCCCGCCGCATAGGGCTGGCGGCCGACGGATACCTTGGCGGCCCTTGCGCCCTGCGCGCGCACGATGGCGGGAGCGCAAAGTGTGCTTGCAGCTCCCAGCAGGAACCCGCGTCGGCCCAGTGTGATAGTCTTGCTAGTTGTCATTGTGTGGTCCTCCCTTACGCTCACAGTTCGTTACCGCATGGTTGCCCGATAGGCTTCTTCTCGGATCAGCTCCCAGATCGTCTGACTGAGTTCGGCAAAGCTCCGACTCTTGCGCGTCTCATCGTTGCGCGGCCGCGCCAGATCGACATCGACGATACGCTTGAGCCTGCCCGGATGGCTGCTCAGCACGACAACCCGGTCCGCCAGAAAGATCGCTTCGTCGATCGAATGCGTGATGTAGACCACCGTGCGCCGCTCGGAGGTCGGCTTGTCCTGCCCCCAGATGCGCAAGAGCTCGTCCTGCAGGATGATGCGCGTCTGCGCATCGAGGGCAGCCAGCGGCTCGTCCATCAGCAGGATCTTCGGCTCGTTGGCGACGAGGCGTGCCAGGGCCACCCTCTGCCGCATGCCGCCGGAGAGCTGATGCGGGTACTTGGTCTCGGACCCTTTTAGCCCAACAAGGTCGATCGCCCGCGTGACGCGGGCCTCCCGCTCCGCACGCGACAATCCATGTCCGGCAGGACCGTGGTCGAGGCCGAAGCCGATATTGCCGACGACAGTTTTCCAGGGGAACAGCGCATAATCCTGGAACATGACACCCCGTTCCGCGCCGGGGCCGGAAATGGCCTTCCCGTCCATCGTCATGGTGCCCGATGTCACGGGCTCCAGCCCCGCGAGCATGTTGAGCACCGTCGTCTTGCCGCATCCCGAAGGTCCGACGATGGCAAGGAACTCACCCGGCTGGATGTCGAGGGAGAGAGAGTCGACGGCCACGACCGCCGCGGGCGTTCCACCGAATTCCTTGCGCACATGCGCAAGCGTAATCTTCGGAGCGGGTTGTTGGGTCATAGGCGGCTCCAGGGAACTGCAGCATGAAGCGCTGCGCGAAGGATGCGGTCGAGGACGAGCGCGACGATCCCGACTGCGATCATGCACACCACGATGCCGTTGAGCTCGACGCTGTAGGCGTAGAAGATGAACATCATCTGGCCGATGCCGCCCTCGCCGCCTGCCTTCGCACCGACAGCCAGTTCGGCGGCAATGATCGCGGTCCAGGCCATGCCGAGGCCGATCCGCATTCCGACGAGGATTGCCGGCAGGGCCGCAGGCAGAAGCACGACCCACATGCGTGTCGCCGGCGGGACGCCCATCGTATAGGCCGCGCGCATGAGATTGTTATCGATCCGCTTCACGCCGGCGATGGTGTTGATCAGGATCGGGAAGAAGGCGGCATAGGCGACGATCACAATGGCCGCCATGCTGCCCGTCCCGAGCCACAGGATCACGAGCGGCAGAATGGCAATCGCCGCGACGGGCCTGAAGCTTTCGACGAGCGGATCGAGGTTCCGCTCGACGGTTCTGACGCTTCCCATCAGAATGCCGAGAGGAATCGCAATGGCGCAGGCCAGCATGAAGCCGGAGAAGACGCGGCCCAGGCTGGTGACGAGTGCCGTGACCAGATCGCCGCTGCCGATGAGCTTCATGGCCGATGCGAGCACTGCACTCGGGCGCGGTATTCTTGGCGAGCCGAACGCATCGGCGAAGAGCTGCCACAGAGCAATAAGGACAATCGGCGTCGCGAAACGGATGAGAAAGTGCTTCACCGCTTCTCCTCCGCATTTGCCCAGGGCATCAGAGCGGCGCTGAGAGAGCGCAGAGCCGCATCGCACAGAAATCCGAGCGTGCCGATGACAATGATGAAGGCCATCACGGAGGGCGTGTCGAGCATGCTGCGGTAATACTCGATCGCATAGCCGAGGCCGCTGGGAGCGCCGACGAGCTCCGCCGCCACCACCGCCGTCCACGAGGCGGCGACGGCCAGGCGCGCCGAGGTCATAATTGAGGGCAAGGCTGCGGGAAAGATAACGTGGCGCATCAGAGTCCCTTTCGGGATCCCCATCGTTCTCGCAGCAGAGATGAGCCTGCGGTCGACATTGCGGACTCCTGCCGCCGTGCCGAGCAGCAGCGGGAAAAAGGCGGTGTAGATCATGATGAAGATTGGCAATCCGTTGCCGATGCCGAACATGAACAGCGCCAGCGGGATCCAGGCGATGCCCGCGATGGGCCTCAGCAGCTCGACCGGCCACTCGAGCAGATCCTCGAGGAGACGGCTGGTGCCCATTGCTAGCCCGAGCGGTATGGCGATAAGAGAGGCGATCGAGACACTGACCAGCAGCCGCGTCAGGCTTACGGTGGCGTTGGCAACGAGCTCACCATCGTCGATGCGGTCGCGCAGGGCCGAGGCCACATCGAGCGGCGAGGGCAGCAGGATCTTGTTCGGCGTGAGCCAGGACATGGCGTACCACAGGAGGCAGAACAGTCCCATGGTGCGAAGATAGATCGTCCAGGCAGGCCAGTGTCGCGGAGCGGTGGAGTTTCCCATCAGTACGCCGCTGAAGGACGCCATCATCCCTGCGATCCTTTGTACCATTACAGGGATCCTCTAATGCGCGTCAGAACCTCCAGGCCTTCGCCGAGCACTTCGCCCCACGTGAGGGTACCGCAGGCGATGTCGACGATCTTCGCCATCAGGCGCTCGCCTTCGGCGTCGAGAGATTCGCCCCGCGATAGGACGGCGCTAGCGTCGAAATCTATTTGATGGATCAGGCGCTGCGCGGTTTCGGTCTGCGCTGTGATCTTGATGGTGGGAGCAAGCGCATTGACGAAGCTATTGCCAGGCCCCGTGGTGAACAGCATGAGCTGCGCACCGGCCGCGGCGAATCCGGTGAGGGATTCCGGCGAGAAGGACGGTCCGTCCATGAGGTAGAGACCGGGCTGGCGCGGCGCCTCTGCGATCGCGAGTACCCCGTCGATGGTGCGCGAACCTGACTTGATCACGGCGCCGAGTGCCTTCTCCTCGATGGTGCTCAGGCCGCCCTGGATGTTCTCTTCGCCCGGATTGTTCCAGGTCAGGCTTTGCCCCGATGCAGCCACCATGGATTCGCGCTGCCGCACAGCATTTATAATGACCTCGCCGACGATGGGCGTGCAGGCCCGGGATGCCAACCGGTGCTCGGCTCCGAGCCATTCCACGGTCTCTCCCAGGATCACCGTGGCGCCGCAGTCGACCAGGCGGTCCACCACCTTTCCCACGACCGGATTGCTGACGATGCCCGACGTCGCATCCGAATGGCCGCATTCGATCCCGAGGATCAGCTCCGCGATGTCGAACTCCTCCCGGCGCTGGAGCGATGTCTGCTGAACCAGCGTGGCAGCCTTCCGGATACCCTTGTCGAGCACGGCGAGCCGATCCTCGCCCGTCTCGGCGAAGGTCACTGTTTCGATGGGCTTGCCGGTTTCCGCGATGCGGTGCGCAATCAGCTCCGTCGTCTTCGCATCGACTCCGACCACGAGAACAGCAGCGATGTTGGGATTCCGGCCGAGACCGACCAGTTGGTCAATCTGGCAAGTCAGGTCCGGCTCGACATGGCCGCGCCCGGCCGTTGTCGCTACACAGATGCAGCCGCAAACCGCCGCCGCGATGCGTTCCGCCACCCGTACGGCGAGGCCATTGATGCCGAGCACTAGGACATAGTTCCGGATCCCGACCTGGCCATTGGCGCGGCGATAGCCCATGAGCCGCTCGTCTCCGGCCGCCGGAAGCTGGGGAGGTGGCGTCAGCATACACATTCCCTCAGAATTTTGATCAAGAGCTTGGCACTCAACTCCAGAACTCGCCTATTCTATCGCGGCGATGCGGCTCAACGTGCCTCCCTTTGATCAAAGAGGCAAGAGCACTTTGATCAAATATGGGCTAGTTTTTGCGGTGGTTGACTAATTCTGGCTTGTATGGGACGAAATTTGCTCAAATCCAGTTCAGGAGTGCGCATGTCACGCATACCGGACATTCAGCGCCTTCTCCGCGACGATATCATTTCGGGAAGCCTCCCCTTCGGCTCGCGGCTGCGGATCGATGAGCTCGCCACGCGGTATGGCGTGAGCCATATGCCGATCCGGGAGGCCCTGCGCGAACTCCATGGTGAAGGCCTCGTGGTGATTGAGCCCAATCGCGGCGCCCGGGTGCGCTCGATCGACCTGAGCTTCGTCGAGGACCTGTTCGATATCCGCAGCGCTATCGAGACGATGCTGGCGCGCCGGGCGGCCGAGCGGCGGACCGAGGAGCACTTACGCAAGCTGGTCGAGGCTCAGGACCTGTTCGAGACTTTTGTCGCCGCCAGCGACTTCGTTTCTGTTCCGAAAGTGAACCATCTCTTCCACGGCATCATCAACGAAGCCGCTGGCAATCCCGGTGCCCTTTCCCTCGTCGACCGGCACTGGCTGCTGGTTGCGGCCCTGTGGCAGCGCTACGGCTACACTCCGAAGCGATTCGAGAACGTGTCGGACGACCATCGACATCTCATCCGCGCAATCGAACGGCGAGATGCGTCCTCGGCGTCCATGCTGATGGGGGCCCATATCGAGAAGGCCAAGCATGACCTGCTCCAATGCATGGCTGTAGACCCGAACCTGAGAGGCGTCGTGCCGCTGAAGACCGCAAAACGGAGGAATCATGCCTAGCGGCACGCGGTTTGAGGTCGTGGCCGACAGCCGCGACATCCTCGGCGAATCCCCGACCTGGAGCGGGACGACCGGCTGTCTCTATTGGGTCGACCTTCGCCGTCCCTGCCTCCATCAGCTTCATGTCGCCAGTGGACGGAAAGCAACCTGGCCGATGCCGAAGGTGATCGGTGCTGTCGTCTCTCGGCAGAGCGGTGGTGTCGTCGTCGCATTGAAGGATGGGCTGCACGCCTTCGACCCGGATCGCTCGCGCCTCGTGCCCCTCGTCCAATTGGAATTCGACCTTCCGCACAATCGCCTGAACGAGGCGAAATGCGATGCTGCCGGAAGGATCTGGTGCGGCAGCATGTGGGATTACGGCCTCCATCCCACGGGCAGTCTCTATCGCGTCGACGGAGACCTATCCCTGACCAGGATTCGCGGCGACGTCTGTGTTGCGAACGCCATCTCGTTTTCGCCCGACAACCGCACAATCTATTTCGCGGATTCGCGAAAGGGACAGATCGAGCAGGCAGCCTTCGATATTCGCACCGGAAACGTCGGCCCCTGGTCGGTCCTCGTCGATGGCGACGCGGCGCCGGGTGTCCCGGATGGCGCGACCGTCGATGCGGAGGGTTTCATCTGGAATGCGCGCTACAAGGGCGGTTGCCTCGCCCGCTTCGCGCCGGACGGCCGCCTCGATCGTCTGATCGACTTGCCGGTGAGCCAACCAACCTCCTGCGCCTTCGGAGGCCCGGGCCTCCGCACCCTGTTCGTCACAACGGCAACCCAGAAGTTGTCGGAATCGGAGCTCCAATCGCAGCCCCTGGCTGGCAGCCTGCTCGCTCTCGATGTCTGCGTTGCAGGCCGGCTGGAGCCGGCCTTCGCCGGGTGACGCACAATTTTAGGCTATAAATATCTAGGATTGGGCGAAAGGTGTATCCTAAGACGCGTGGAGAACGACTATGGCCGAGCCTGTGCCAAGCTCAGTCGTCTTGTGGGACACCTTGAAGCTCTCAGCCAAACCCTTGTGGGCTCGAAGCGATATTCTGGTTGTCGCTGATGTGGAGGTTCAGAAATCTGGGCAAAAGGGTTCTGACAAATATCGCATCAATTTTGAGATAAACAGGCACCATGGCCTAGTGTCCCAC
>NZ_JAHAMK010000065.1:0-784 GCF_018383585.1 Microvirga sp. 3-52 | reverse complement strand
TGAAGCTCTCAGCCAAACCCTTGTGGGCTCGAAGCGATATTCTGGTTGTCGCTGATGTGGAGGTTCAGAAATCTGGGCAAAAGGGTTCTGACAAATATCGCATCAATTTTGAGATAAACAGGCACCATGGCCTAGTGTCCCACGACGTGGAAGTCTGGGTATGGCCCACTGGTGGGGATGTGCCACTCTGGCGGTATTCAGGGCGGCGCGACATTGTTGTGGCAGTCAAAGACCGCTTCCTCAAGACCCAGTTATACTCACACATGGCGGGTCAACTCGGCTGGGTTCCTCACACAAGTGATGGACTGACGGCTGCGCCGCTAGACCCATAAATTGATCGGCCAAGCCCAAACTGGACCATTGCTCATCCAGGATTGTTTGTCCAAGCCTTCACGTTCCTCTTCCTCCTGATCGTGATGGTTCCCTCTGGTGAAGCCTTGAGCCCTGAGCGTGTCTTGGGGCTTTCTTTTGCCTGGGCTTCACTTTGAAGAACGACCTCTCATCCGAAGCTCAAGACGAATAGCGCGTAAACCCTGTTTAAGCTCTTGCTCCTGCCGGTTGAACTCATCCTGCAAGTCCCGAAGTTTTGCTGACAAGTGGACCTCCTCCGAAAGGAGTTTCTCATCACTCCAATCTGCACTGAAGGACGAGGATGCCGTGCCACCTTCGATGATGGAGCGAACTTTCTGAAGGGTTGATGGTCCAAATCCTGCGAGTTTCAGAAGATAATCCTCAGGGAGGTTTGCTACTTCAGCCATCGAGGGGCGGCAACCACCAAACTCTC
>NZ_JAHAMK010000064.1 GCF_018383585.1 Microvirga sp. 3-52 | reverse complement strand
GCGTGATGGTGGCGCATTTGACGCCGACGCCGTACTTCTTGATGGCGTGGGCTGCATCCACCGTGACCTGGTCGTTGGTGGCGTCGCGGTGCTCGACGCCGAGATCGTAGTACTTCAGGTCGATGTCGAGATAGGGGTGGATCAGCTTGCCTTTGATGAAGTGCCAGATAATGCGGGTCATCTCGTCGCCGTCAAGCTCGACGACCGGATTGGCAACCTTGATCTTCGCCACGGGTGGCTCCTGCTTGATTTAGACACTGGCGGTTGTCCCGCCCTAGAACTACACTGCAGCACAATGTGCTGCAGTGCTTAAGCCCCTCGCCCGTTGTTTGATGTCACATACACGGGCTTCGTAGACTAGACGACCATGACTTCGATCTTACCGACACCTTCGACGAAGCCTTCGAGAACGTCACCGCGCACGACCGCCCCGACGCCAGCGGGCGTGCCGGTCATGATGATGTCGCCCGGTTGAAGGGTGAAGAGACCCGACAGATAGGAGATCATCTCCGGCACCTTCCAGATCAGTTGATTAAGGTCGCCCTGCTGACGGACCTGACCATTGACCTTGAGCGAGACAGCGCCCGAGGTCGGATGGCCAATCTCGCTCGCCGGGACCAGCGGGCCACAGGGAGCGGAGGCTTCGAAAGCCTTGCCGACTTCCCACGGGCGCCCCAGCTTCTTGGCCTCCCCCTGGAGGTCGCGACGGGTCATGTCGAGGCCGACGCCATAGCCGAACACGTGATCGAGCGCCGCTTCCACGGGAATGTCCGTACCGCCCTTGCTTAACGCCACCACCATTTCGATCTCGTGGTGCACGTCCGATGTCTGGCTCGGATAGGGGAACTTGCCATCGGTCACAAGGTTGTCCGGGTTTTTCTGGAAGAAGAACGGCGGCTCCTTGGACGGGTCATGTCCCATCTCGATCGCGTGCTCAGCATAGTTGCGGCCCACGCAATAAATACGGTGAATGGGGAACAGCTTGTCACTGCCCTGGACGGGCAAGGTTGCAATAGGTGCCGGCTGAACTACGTAGTCAGGCATGGCGATAGGTGCATTCATCATCTTACTCCTGCGTAATAGTCGACTTTCTTCTCGATGTATTCGATGGCCGCTGACATCAGCATCGCCGCAGCGAAGAGGATGATCGTCAGCGCCCAGAAGTTCTCCATGTCAAAGCTGCGTGAATAAAGTTCAAACAGTTCGCCATAACCAATGATCGCCACCAGAAGCTGGCCGATCACAACACCCTTTACGCCGCGCACTAGACCGAGTCTGATCCCTGCAAGGATCTCCGGCAGTGCGGCAAGGAGAACGATTTTTCCGTAAAGAGCGAAGGTGGAGGCACCATAAGAGCGCCCCATCTCAATAAGCGAT
The DNA here is from genome assembly GCF_018383585.1 of Microvirga sp. 3-52. GTDB lineage: Bacteria > Pseudomonadota > Alphaproteobacteria > Rhizobiales > Beijerinckiaceae > Microvirga. Next base: position 9,269 of record NZ_JAHAMK010000064.1, on the reverse strand, counting down.
TTCGGCACATGCTGAATGCCGGCTCGTGTATCCAACACGATGATCCATACCGCAAAGAGGAACACCGTGACGATAACTGTCGTCTCGCCCATGCCGAACAGGATCATCAACACCGGAACCAGAGCCGAGAGCGGCGCACTGACGAAGATGTTGACCCAAATGCTGAACAGTTCATCCACCGCCTTGAACCGCCCCATCAGCACCCCGAGGCTGATGCCGACCACGACGGCCAGCGCCATACCGACTGCGAAACTGTGCAACGTGATCATTGCAGCCGCCTGCCAGGTACCGGTCTGCACCATGGCATAGCCAGCTACCAGCACGGCGGAAAGAGGCGGAACCAGAAACATTAGGCCGGATTGGCCGACAAGTTCCCAAATTCCGCACCAGACCAGGAGCGATGCCATCATGGGCACCCGATAACCGTAAAGTGTCATGATCGCCTCCTCAGTCCACGTAGTGCTTGAGGCCCTGCCAGATCTCCTCAACCGTGTCGAGATAGCCCTGATCACGGCGGATGGCATCAGGTGAGGCTGTGCGATCGACTTTCGGTTCGATGATCTGTGAGACGCGGCTCGGCCGGCGTGACAGGAGAACAATGCGATCCGATACGTAGACAGCCTCTTCGATACTATGCGTGACGAAGATGAAGGTCTTGCGCTCCTTCTCCACCAGCCGCAGCAGGTCTTCCTGGAACTTGCGGCGGTTCTGCTCATCGACCGCCGAGAACGGCTCGTCCAGCAGTAGCACTTCTGCATTGACCGCGAAGGCACGGGCAAGACCAACGCGCTGGCGCATGCCGCCGGAGAGCTCGTGCGGGTACTTATCCTCAAATCCGGTGAGACCGACCTCGGCGATGTAGTGGCGCGCGATAGACTGGCGTTCCGCCTTGCCCATTCCCTTCAGCTCAAGGCCGAAAGCCACGTTTCGCATCACCGTCGCCCATGGCATCAGGGCGAAGTCCTGGAACACGAAGGCGCGCTCTGGGCCGGGCCCCGTAACAGGCTTGCCGTTGACCCGCACCTCGCCGGAGGTCGGCTCGACAAGACCTGCAATGATCTTGAGCAGGGTGGTCTTGCCGCAGCCGGACGGACCGAGCAGTGTCGTGAGCTTGCCTCGGGGAAAGTCGAGGTCAATCGAACGTAGCGCTTCGACTTCTTTGTAGTTCTTACAGATGCTACGAACCTCAACAGCAGCAGACTCGGCTCGAGGGAGAGCATGGATAGAAGCAGTAGATGAAGTCATGTCAGCCTCTCCTTTTCTCCGGACGAAGTACGCGCACCTCGAATGCTTCCAAGGCTGCCAGCGTCAGGGTCGAGACCAGAATGATGGAAACAACAGCGGCATACATTTCTGCATAGTTGGCCACTGAGCGGTGGTAGGTGATCAGATCGCCAATGCCGGTCGGTGTGATCAGGAGTTCGGCCAGGATGACGCCGATGAAGCCGGCAGCGAGGCCCAAACGCAGGCCAGCAAAGATTACGGGGCTGGCATCCGGGATGATGATCTTGGCGATTTGCTGGAGCTTCGTGCCCTGGAACGAGTAGCACATGGCCACCAGCGAAGGGTTGGCATTCCGCACCGCCTTATAGCCATTCAGGACGACGACGGGCAATGCGAGCATAATGACGGCGAGGGTCTTTGCTGCCAGTCCGATTCCATACACGAAGGTGATGAGTGGAATAAGAGCTGCCATCGGGGCCGATTGCAGGACGATGAACAAAGGGGCCACAAGCCATTCAGCCGTGCGTGACAAACCCATCACGATACCCAGCGCCACCCCGACAGCCCCCGAAATGGCAATGCCGATGATCAGAGGCTGAAGCGTCGAGCCATAAGCGGCAAACAGGCTGCCATCGAACAGCATTGTAACGAATGCTGAGAGTGTCTCCAGAAAAGTCGGAAAGGCATAGCTGATCGGCACGCGTCCAGCGATTTCCCATATCAAGAAGAAGAGCCCCAGCGAGACCAATCGCGAGGCAATCGGATGTTGCGTGAATAGCCGGCCGAGGCTCAAGCCCCAACCTGCCGGCGAATGGACGGCCCGCGCGGGGCCGTTCACTTGGGAGGAAGCCATCATGTTGGCCACCTTACTTGGTGCCGACTTTCGCCAGAACGCGATCCAGCGAGCGGGTATCCCAGAAGTCCTCGACCTTCAGGCTTGCGGGCTCACCGGTGAGCTGACCCGAGAGGGTATAGAAGGCAAAGTCATCCTTGGCCGCCGCAGCGCCGCCGCCGTTGAGAGGGAACGCCTTACCCTTCGCGAGTTCTTCGAAGTACGGGCCGATCTCATTCACTTGGGCTGCAGGGAGGTCGGGCAGCAGCTTGTACTTGGCGCGCCATTCAGCGACAACGCTTGGCTTGTCCGTGACTTCACGCCAGGTCGTGACGATGGCCTCGACGATTTTGTCGACATCCGCGGCGTTCTTTTCAAGGAAGTTCGTGTTGGCAAACAGCGCTTCGTCCGTTGCGTTCACGCCCTCGAGCGGCAGGATCACGAACTTGCCGGGTGCCTGGGTTTCCAGCAAGCGGCGGCCAGACGAGTCAACGATGGAAGCCTTGACGTTGCCCTGCAGCAAGGCACCCGTACGAACCTCGGCGCCAGGAATGTAGCTGATCTTGGAGAACTTGATGCCCTGGCGCTGCTCCATCAGCTTCATGATGGCTTCAGTCCCGGAGCCGCGGGAGTGGACGGCTACCTCCTGCCCGTTCAAATCCTTCCAGGTCTTGTAGAACTCGCCATTCACCGCCGGATAGAAGCGCAGCGTCGAAAGCTGCATGAACATTCGGATGGGTGCCTTGACCTTCTGCACGAGGGCATAAGGCCCACCAACACCGATGTCAGCCTGTCCGCCAACGACGGCCTGAGCCGCGATATCTTCTGACTTCAGATAGGTCACTTCGATATCAACACCCTTTTCCTTGGCGCGCTCAAAGGCGGCCAGGAGATGCAGGGATTCCACGCTGGGGATATCGCCATAGACCACACGAACCTTGGCCGCTTCCGCAGCACCCGACAACATCAGCGCAACGCCGATCGCGAGCGCAGCGGTAGTGGCCTTCAGACCTGCCAACCTTTTGGACATTTCAAACTCCCGGGTTTTGGCGGTTTGTCCGCCTTCTAAGGCCGCGCTTTGCACGACCAATACGCTATTGGTTGCAATTGGGCGAACGACTGTCAAGCATTATTGTTCTTGACTATGTTGTTTCTGCGATTAAAAGATTCGACCAATTCGGAATTGGTTGAGAGACTAAGATGCTAGCTATCGATGAAGCAGGTTCCAATCGGAGTATCGTCACCCAGCTGCGGGCCTACCTTGCACAAGCGACACTCCCTGAGGATGGACGACTCCCTCCAGAGCGGGATCTGTCAGCGGCACTTGGGGTTACGCGAACTGAACTCAGGAAGGCACTCGGAACTCTCGAGGCCGAAGGCCAAATATGGCGCCACGTCGGCAAAGGCACCTTCATGGGCAACCGGCCTATGGATACCCTTTCGGACATTGCGGCCCTGTCCAAGCGGACCAATCCGGCCGAACTGATGCGGGCTCGCATGATCATCGAACCAGAAATCGCACGGGCAGCAGCGCTGACTGCAACACCAATGCATCTCGCCGAGTTGAGGATGTGCCAAGCCCGAACGCGTGAGGCCGCAACTTGGCGGCAATATGAGACCTGGGATACGCGTCTTCACCGCACTGTCGCCGAAGCAACCCAGAACACGCCGCTGCTTGGGCTCTTCGATATGCTCAACGCGCTGCGCCGGGCCGTGACCTGGGGCAGGCTGCGATCCAATCCCATCAAGCCAGAACCGGACCATCACAGCTTCACGGAGCATGAAACGATAATTGCGGCCATTGAGAACCGTGACATGAATGGCGCCGCCGCAGCGATGCGCACCCATTTGCAAAGCGTAGAGCGCAATCTCCTGGCGCGGCAGTCGAGTGAGGCCGACTGATACCCACGCACCGTATCCTCACTTTGGAGGGTACTGTCAGGTTGGTAACAAATCGGGGCCTGTGGCAGGGTGTCGGGTATGAGTACGACATCCAACCCGTACCGCGGCTACCGCTTTCCGGCTGAAATCATCAACCAAGCGGTCTGGTTGTATCACTGCTTCAGCCTGAGCCTACGAGAGGTCGAATTGATTATAGCCGCGCGGAGCATCGTGGTCAGCTATGAGACCATCCGTGAGTGGAGCCTACGCTTCGGACGGAGCTACGCTGCGACCCTCAAGAGGCGACCGCCAAAACCCGGTGACAAGTGGTTTCTGGACGAGGTTTTCGTCCGCATCCGAGGCAAACTGCACTACCTCTGGCGGGCCGTTGATCAGCATGGAAACGTGCTCGACGTGTTGGTCCAGAGCCGCCGTAACACGAAGGCAGCCAAGCGCTTCTTTCGCAAGCTGCTAAAGGGTTTGTGCTGCGTGCCAAGGGTGATCGTGACGGATAAACTCGGATGCTATGGCGCCGCCAAACGCGAGATCCTGCCGGGTGTTGAACATCGCCAGAGCCGATACTTGAACAACCGCTGTGAGGTCTCACACCAACCGACCCGACGGCGGGAACGCCACATGAGGCGCTTTAAGTCAGCTCGGCATGCCCAGCAGTTCCCCTCAACCCACGGCCTGAGCCACAACCATTTCCAGCTCCACCGTCATCTTCTGTCTGCCAATGAGTACCGCGCCGCCCGCGAGTGCGCTTTCGCCACTTGGCACAATGCGACCGGTGCTGCCCTCGTATAGTAGCTTAGACCGACCTGACGGCTCCGCCCACGCCAGCTTTGTCCATTAGGCATCAACTTGACAGTACCTGCTTTTGCCCGAATTCAGCCTTCTGCCGCGTCTCCGCGCACCACGCCCGAGGCGACCAGTTGGGCGTACCGGGCGTCGTCGATCCCGATCTCCGCCAGCAGGGATCGGTTGTGTTCGCCGAGCTCGGGCGCAGGTGTCCGGATTGCTCCCGGAGTGCCCCCGAGCCGCGGAACGACGTGGTGCATCGGCAGGGTGCCCATGTCTGCGTCGGGGTAGTCGGAAACGACCTCCCGCTCTATGAAGTGCGGATCCTCAAGGATCTGCGAGGTGTCGTAGATCGGTCCGATCGTGACCTCGGCAGCCTCGAAGAATGCAACATTCTCCGCCTGCGTCCGCGCGACGATGAAGGCCCCGATGATCGCATCCAACTCCTCGGCGTTCCTGACCCGGTCGGCGTTCGTCCTGAACTTGGGGTCGTCGATGAGGTCGGGCCGACCGATGGAGCGGAACAGGCGCTCGGCCATCTTCTGGATCGATGCCGAGAGGCTGACGTATCTTCCGTCCTTGCAACGGTAGGCGTTGCGCGGGGCTGAGTTCGTCGAGCGGCTTCCGGTCCGCGGCTTGAGCTTGCCCGTAAGACGGTAGTTTGCGGACTGGGGGCCGAGGATGGAGAAGAGCGGGTCGAGCAGCGGAAGGTCGATGACCTGTCCCTGCCCGCCTTTCAGCTCCACTTCCCGAAGGGCGATCATGGCTGCCGAGGCTCCGTAAATGCCTGCGATGCCATCGGCCAGATACATCGGGGGAAGGACAGGTTCCCGGTCCTCGAAGCCGTTGATAGCCGCGAAGCCGGAGATGCCTTCGACGACGGTGCCAAAGCCGGGCCGCTGGCTGTAGGGGCCTTCCTGGCCCCAGCCCGAGATCCGTATGATCACGAGCTTCGGGTTGATCTCCAGCAACTTCTCGGGGCCGAGTCCCATCTTCTCAAGCACGCCCGGGCGGAAGCTTTCGATGAACATGTCGGAGGACAGGACGAGCGCCCTGACGATATCGGTCGCCTGCGGGTTCCTCAGGTCGAGGCAGAGGCTCTTCTTGTTGCGGGCGTAGATCTTCCAGTGCGTGCTCACGCCCTCGGTCTTCCATGCCCGAAGCGTGTCGCCTTCGGGCGGCTCCACCTTGATCACGTCGGCTCCGAAGTCGCCAAGCATCTGCGTGAGGACATTGCCTGCGAAGAGACGCGACAGGTCGAGGATCCTGACGCCGTCCAAGGTTCCGCGCATCTCAGGGCGGTAGTCTCTCTGGTGGAGTTTAGATGCGGCCATGTCAGCGGACCTCCCCGGATCGGGCGGGATCGAATTGCTCTGCGAGGGCGACGATGGAACGCGCGCTGACGAGGAACGGCTCGTCGATCATCTGTCCGTCGACCACGAAAGCCCCTACTCCCTTGGCCGCGGCCTCTTCCGCAGCCGCCAGGATGCGGCGGGCCTTCTCGATCTCGGCCGGACGCGGCATGAAGCACTCGTTGGCGATCGGAACCTGCGTGGGATGGATGCAGCTCTTGCCCGCGAATCCGAGGCTGCGGGCTTCCTCGCATTCCTCGCGGTACCGTTCGGGCTTCGCCACCACGGCGTAGGCACCGTCGTAGGCCGGGATCCCGGCCTCAGCGGCCGCCAGGCGAATGGCGAGGCGAACATGGCTCAGGGCGGAGGCGTTCGAACGGTCAATGCCGCAGGGTTCGAACAGGTCGGCATAACCGATCTGGAGACCGACGACGCGGGGGTCCGCCGTCGCGATCTCGGCAGCGAGGCGCAGCCCCTTGGGTGTCTCGATGTTGGCGAGAATGCCGATGGGGCGCTCCGCGCCCGCCTCGGATTCAAACCGGGCAAGGACATGGACAGCCTCGCTAACCTCGTCGCCGCTCTCCACCATCGGCAGGTTGAGGACGTCGAGACCGGACCCGACGATCTCCCTGAGGTCATCCTCAAAGAGGCCGCTTGACAGACCGTTCGAGCGGACGACCAACACCTTCCCGTCATTCGTCGGCTGGTTCCGCAGGAAGGCCCCGACTGCGGCCCGCGCTTCCGCCTTGCGGTCCTTCGCGACCGCGTCCTCGAGGTCGAACGACAACGCGTCGGCGGCGGAGGCAGCCGCCTTGGCGAACAGTTCCGGACGGGAGCCGGGAACGAAAAGCTTGCTGCGCATCGGACGTTGCATGAGATGCTCCCCGGTGTCAGAGATTTGTGGGCGGGCACCATTGATGCCCGCCCGGACCTCAGATGGTGTTCGTCACTTCAGGAGACCGAGATCCGCCAATCCGGTCTTCATCATGGTTTCCTGTTCCTTTAGGAAGGCAGCGTATCCTTCGGGACCCTCGTAGGAGCCGATCCAGCCGTAACGCGCGAGGCTGTCTTTCCACGCCTTGGTCTCGACCATCTTGGCGATGGTGTCAGCCAGTTCCTTCTTCTCGGCTTCGGAAGCCTTCTTGCTGCCCATCAGCCCTCGCCAGGTGCCGTAGGCGACATCGACACCCTGCTCCTTCAGCGTCGGGACATCGAGGCCTTCAAGACGCTCGCCGGAGGTGATCGCAAGGGCGCGGAGCTTGCCAGACTGGACCTGCGTTGCGAACTCGGGAATGCCTCCGACGCCCACGGTAACATGGCCGCCGATGATGGAGGCGATCTGCTCCCCGCCGCCGGCATAATTGATCGCATTGGTCTTCCTCGCGTCGCCAGAGACCGCCTTCATGATCTGCCCGGCGATGAGGTGGTCGATGCCTCCTGCCGAACCGACTGCCCAGGTGATGCTGGAGGGATTGGCCTTGATCTTGGCCGTCAGCTCGGCCAGCGACTTGATGTCGGAGTTCGCCGGAACCACCAGCATGCTGTACTCCTTGAGCAGCAGCGCGACGGGCTCGGCATCGTTCAGGGTTACGGGCGGCTTGTTCGAGAGGATGGCGCCGACCGTGGTCGCTCCGATCGTCAGCAGGGCGGGGCCTCTCTTCTGCCCCGATACGAGCTGGGCGAGACCGATGGTGCCACCGGCACCGGGAACGTTCAGGACCTGGATACCGGAAGCCAGGCCGGCCTCGTTCAAGGCCGCCTGGACGGCGCGGGAGGTCTGGTCGAAGCCGCTGCCGGGGTTGGCCGGAGCGATGATCTCGAGACTCTTGATCTCGGCGCTGGCGGGTGCTGCTGCGGCCAAGGCCATTGCGGCGACGGCAAAGAGTGCGGTTCTGCGGCGAAAGAGCGTCATGGTTTCCTCTCTCCTTGATGGCCGAGGCCCTTAGTGCGGGCCTCTTTCCTGCCGGACCAGGTTGGCGTGATCCAGCCCGCCCAGAATATGCGCCCTCGATACGATGGGAAAAGCTGGCCTTTCCCACCTTCAGAAGATAGATTTTCCAAGTAATGGATACTGAGTTCCTCAGGACTTTCGTGGTCGTCGTCGAGGGCGGATCGATCGCCGAAGCCGCCCGCCGCCTCAGCCTCACGCCTGCCTCCGTGGCGTTGCGAATCCGCACGCTGGAGAAGGAGTTCGGGACACCCCTTCTTGCCCGATCCGGACGGACTGTGATGCCGACGGAATCGGGGCGCTCACTCACGGAACTGGCCCGCAGCCTCCTGCACGACGTCGCCAATCTGAAGTCTGCGCTCACAACCGAGACCGCTGCGGGGGAACTGCGGATCGGCGCGGTGCCGACCGCCATCACGGGGTTGATGCCGAAGATCCTGACGACCATTCAGACGTCACATCCGAGATTGGAGATCCAGATCGTTCCAGGCCAGTCGGCCGAACTCCATTCCAAGGTGCTCAACGGCGAGGTGGACGGGGCCATCCTCATCGAACCCTACTTTCCCATGCCGAAGTCCTGCGGGTGGGCGGTGCTGCGGGAGGAACCGTTGCAGGTGATCGCCCCCTCGTGGATGCTCGGACGGGATGCCCATGACGTCCTGGCCACCGAGACGTACATCCGCTACGGGCACGGCGTCTGGGGCGGCCGCCTGGTCGAGAACTATCTGAGCCGTGCCGGTATCAGGCCGCGCGAGCGCTTCGTGCTCTCCACCCTGGACGCCATAGCGGTCATGGTGGATCGGGGCCTCGGCGTCTCCCTCGTCCCAGATTGGTCGCCGCCGTGGCCGGAAGGTCTGACCCTGGCCAAGCTGCCCCTTCCCCTGCCGACGGAGCCGCGGCGGCTGGGCTTTCTCTGGATAAAAGGTTCGGCGAGGATTCGATTGTTGAGAGTGTTCCTCGAGAAGGCTGTCGCATCCCTTCGCTGAAGCACGCCGTTAAGTTGCGTAATCAAACAGCCACAGTACCCATCGACCATGCGCAGTCCACAGCGACGATTAGTGACACGATGAGGAGGGTCTGGATTGGGTCTTGGTCGTGTCAAAACGCTTTGGCAGAAGTCGGATTGCGACGTTCCACGCTCCAAAGCCCTTCAACATCATCGGCGAGTGCGAACGGGCTGATTTATGACGGAACGAGGCTCTCAACGCCTGTAGGCGGTGTGTTCGACGCT
>NZ_JAHAMK010000010.1 GCF_018383585.1 Microvirga sp. 3-52 | reverse complement strand
GTGGCGGGCGGCCGCGTGACAGGAATGCCCCGCCTCGACAAAGCGCGCCACTCGGCGGCGCAGATCCAGCGAGTAGGACTTGGTCATCGCTCATCTCCTCCCAGAAAGAGGGCTGAGACAAGTGAATCACGAAGCCGCCGCGCCGCATAGCCCCAAGGACTCCGTCAGAACTGCCGTTGCTCTAGATCAGTCTGCTCGTGTCGAAACCCGCATGGAACGCGATTTCGCCTTCAGGCATGGCCCCGGTGAAAGTCAGGCGCTGGAAGTATTCCGGCGGCACATCGCCGTAGTGCAGTTTCGGATCGCTGATGAAGCCGAAGCGTCGATAATAAGCAGGGTCGCCCAGCACCACGCAGCCTTCTGCACCTGTATTCCTGAGGCGATCCAGCCCCTCACGGATAAGCGCCTGTCCGATCCCGCGTCGCTGTTCCCCCGGTTCGACCGAGACGGGGCCCAGTCCGAACCAGCGACCAGCCTCGCCATTGATCGTGACAGGCGAGAACGCCACGTGGCCCACGATCCGACCTTGCTCCTCGGCGACGAGGGAAAGCGTCAGTGCGCCTGCATCCCGGAGCGCATCGACGATGGCCGCTTCGGTGCCGCTGCTGTGGGGCACGTCCTGGAAGGCTGCATCAGTGAGCGCATGAATCGCGGGCGTGTCCCTGTCCCTCTCGGGGCGGATGATCATGGAGGCTAATCCCTGAACGATTCGATCAGCCGTCCCGCCGTGGCGCGGTTGAGAGCCATGGGGATGTCGTAGACGAGAGCAAGGCGCATCAGCGCCTTCACGTCCACGTCATGCGGGTGCGGTGAGAGCGGATCGACGAAGAAGAAGAGCGCGTCGATCCTTCCTTCCGCTATCATTGCGCCGATCTGCTGGTCGCCGCCGAGCGGGCCGCTCTTCAGCCGCGTGACGGACAGGGATGGGCAGCGCTCCATCACGCGCGCACCGGTCGTGCCGGTGGCGAAGAGGGTAAAGGGACGGATGTCGTTTTCGTACATGGCCACGAAATCGGCCATGTCGTCCTTCTTGGCGTCGTGAGCCACGAGCGCCAACGTCAGTTGCTTCATGGGTGGGACAGCTCAATTGCTCCAGCGGTCACGCCACTGCATTTCGCCGGCCATGCAGTTGGTGCGCGGAGTGGTCTGAATGGGGTTGATGAGGGACTGCTGAGGCATCAGATTGGCAACTTCAAGCAGGATCTTGGTCTTGATCGCCTCGATGAACTGATCGCGTTCGCGGACCGGAACCGTGAATGCGCCTTGGCCGCCGATGACGCAATCCTTGTAATAGATGTCGAGATCCGGGATGTCGAGGTAGCCGGGCTGGCGCAGCATGATCGGTAGGCCGTTGATGGTGATGCCCTTGTCCAAGGCCGCATCGCGGGCCTCGATCACGAGCCGGCCCTGGTTGTTGGGACCATCCCCCGAGACGTCGACGACCCGCCGCGTCGCGCTGACGCCGCTTTCCTCAAGAAGCTTCACGCTGAAATCGATGGCGCTGGAAATCGAGGTCCGCTGCGCCCGGCGCAAGGGGGTCGAGGCGATCTTGTCCGCAAAGGCCATCAGGCTCTCGGAATTGTCGAGGACGGTCCAGGGAACGATCACTTTCTGATCAGGCGAGCCGGCCCATTCCATATAGGTCACGGCAATCTTGCCCAGCATCCCGCCGCGGATCGCGTCATGGACGAGCTTGGAGCGAAAGGCCTGGGCGAAGCCTTCCCGCTGCAGGGCCTGCTCGTCCGTATCCATGGAGAAGGAGATGTCGACGGCGACGACGAGGGCGAGGTCGACCTCCGTCTCGGCCTGCGCCCCGGCGGGCAGAGCCAGAAGCGTCCAGAGGCAAGCCAGCCCTGCGGCAAGGCGGATGAAGCCGGAGCGAACCATCGGTATCTCCTTGTCGGGAGCCGGGTTGGTGTTTGAAGTGTGCCAGCTTCTGAAACTAAGGCAAGCTCAGGCGGGGACCAGAGGTATCCCCAAATCCCAGGAAATTATGGGTTTACACGGCTCATTTCGTGGAGCGCCTGCGCTCCACGAGATCGAGCGCCGCCCGGAAGGCTCCATCGGCATCCAGATGCGTCGTGTCGAGGGTGAGGGCGTCGGCAGCCGCTTTCAGCGGAGCGGTGCTCCGGTTCATATCGCGCTCGTCGCGGCGGCGGATATCCACGAGGATAGTCTCGTATTCCGCCTGCTCGCCCCGGCTCAGCAGCTCCCGGTGACGGCGCCGCGCCCGTTCCTCGGGGGCAGCGGTGATGAAGAGCTTCACCTCCGCATCGGGGCAGACCACCGTTCCGATGTCCCGCCCATCAAGCACCGCGCCTGGCTTCTGGGCGCCGAACTGGCGCTGGAAGGCGAGGAGGGCATCCCGGACCGGCTGATAGGCGGACACCACCGAGGCGGCCTCGCCCATGGCGGCTCCCCGCAGGCGGGAATTGTCCTCCAGATGACTGACGTCCAGGTTCAGCGCCACTTGCGCTGCGGCGTCCCGATCGGCGAGGGGAATATCCCGGTCCATGAGCACGCGGGCGACCGCCCGGTAGAGCAGTCCCGTGTCGAGATGGGCGAAGCCGTAATGTTCGGCCAGACGCTTGCCCAGGGTGCCCTTGCCCGAGGCGGCAGGGCCGTCGATGGCGATGATCATGGGCGGCTCAATCCTGGATCGTGGCGCCAAGCTCGCGCATGAGCGGGATGAAGGAGGGGAAGCTCGTCGCGATCATCGCCCCGTCATCGACCGTCATCGGCTGGGCCGTTGCCAGGCCCATGACCAGGAACGACATGGCGATGCGATGGTCGAGATGGGTCGCCACCGGATTGCCTCCGCCGCGAACCTTCCCGTTCGAGCCATGAACGAGGAGATCGTCGCCCTGAATCTCGTACTCGACGCCAGCCTCCGCGAGGCCTGCGGCGACGGCGGCGAGACGGTCGGATTCCTTCACGCGCAGCTCGTGGAGCCCCTGCATGCGGGTCGTGCCCTCGGCGAAGGAGGCCGCGACTGCGAGAATTGGGTATTCGTCGATCATCGCGGGAGCCCGGGCATGCGGGACGGTGACGCCGGTGAGACGGCTGTGGCGCACGCGCAGGTCCGCGACCGTCTCGCCGCCCTCGTCCCGTTCGTTCAGGCGCTCGATAGAGGCTCCCATCTCGATCAGGGTCGTGATGAGGCCGGTGCGCAGGGGGTTCATCATCACGCCCTCAAGCACCACGTCGGAGCCAGGGGTAATCAGAGCCGCCACCAGGGGAAAGGCCGCCGAGGAGGGGTCCGTCGGAACCACGATCTCGGTGCCGCGCAGTTCGGGCTGGCCCTGGAGGGTAATGGCACGGCCGTGGGTGCCGTGTGTTGCGACTTCGACGCTTGCCCCGAAATGGCGCAGCATCCGTTCCGTGTGGTCGCGGGTTGCCTCGCGTTCGATCACGGTGGTCTTGCCGGGGGAGTTGAGCCCGGCGAGCAGGATCGCCGATTTGATCTGTGCCGAGGCCGCCGGGGTCTCGTAGGTGATCGGGATCGTCTCCTTCGGACCGCGCAGGGTCAGGGGAACCCGTCCACCTTCGGCCTCGCTGACAACGGTCACGCCCATCCGGGTCAGCGGATCGAGGATCCGGCGCATGGGGCGCTTGCGCAGGGAAGCGTCGCCGTCGAAGGTCGAGGTGATCGGGTGGCTGCCGGCCACACCCATCATGAGGCGTGAGCCGGTGCCCGCATTGCCGAAATCGAGAATATCCGCGGGATCTTTCAGCCCGCCGATGCCTGTGCCGATGATCCGCCACCGGCCCGGAGCCTCGCGGGTGATGGTCGCTCCAAGGGCCCGGCAGGCTTCGGCGGTGCGCAGCACGTCGTCTCCCTCCAGGAGGCCCTCGACCCGGGTCTCGCCGAAGGACAGCAGCCCGAAGATCATGGAGCGGTGGGAGATCGACTTGTCGCCGGGAACGCGGATGCGGCCTTTCAGGGGCGTTCCAGACCTGCTGGCGACCGGGGACGGCGATCCGTGCGCGTGCGACATTCTCGGTTCCTTGCTCGGCTTCCTTGGGACTTCTGATCCGGGCCGGCTCCTAACACGGGGTTTTCCCGCCGTCACGCGCAAGCTGGCTCAAGGTCTGCCCTCTCTTGCAATTTCCTATTTGACAAGCCATTCCCTCACGACTAACGGAGCGTTCCCAACCATTCACTTCCAAAGGCAATCACCCGTGGCCAAACCGGAACTCGGCTTGAAGCGCCAGTGCATGAGCTGCGGCGCAAAATTCTACGATCTCAACAAGGACCCGGCAGTCTGCCCCAAATGCGGCACGGTGTTCCAGGCTACGGCCCTGAGCCGGGTCGCCGCCCCCGTGGTTGCTCGTGCGGCTGTCGCCGACGACGACGAGACCGAAGTCGAATCGACCGGACCGGAGATGGTCTCCCTCGACGAGGTCGAGGCTGGCGAGAACGAGAAGGACATCCCGGTCGATGACGATATCGACGTGGCCGATGACGTTGCCGATGACGATACCTTCCTCGAGGACGAGGAAGAGGGCGACGACGATGTGTCGGATCTGATCGACAGCGATCTCGAAGACGACGAAGAGGCTTGAACCTCGGATCGGAGGCGACTATAGAGACGCCTCTGCTGAAGACAGAAACTGCCGCGGCACCCCAAATGCCGCGGTTTTCAAGGGGCCGTAGCTCAGTTGGGAGAGCGCTTGAATGGCATTCAAGAGGTCAGCGGTTCGATCCCGCTCGGCTCCACCAAATTCTCAAAAAACAGCCGCCGCTCGGGCGGCTTTTTTGTTGCGAGTTCCTATCCGGAGAGCCGGATCTACTTCTAAAGCATAGGATTCGGGCCGATCGTTCGTCCTTTTTCTCATGGAAAGGGTGTTGATCTTCATTTTTAGTCGCAGCGCCTTAAGCTAAGGCTATGTCCTTTAGCCACCGAAAGCGGGAACGATGACGCGCGTCCAGACGAACGGCCTCCAGGTTGCACCGATTCTTCACGATTTCATCGAGCGGGAGGCGATTGCCGGCACGGGGCTGTCGAGCGCTGCCTTCTGGAGCGGCCTGGCCGGGCTCGTCCGGGACTTCGCGCCCCGAGACCGCGAGCTGCTCGCTGCCCGCGACAAGATCCAGGCTCAGATCGACGAGTATCATCGCGCCCGGGCCGGCAAGGCCTTCGACCAGGCGGATTACGAGCGCTTCCTGCGCGACATCGGCTATGTGCTTCCCGAGCCGGAGGATTTCTCGGTTCAGACGCAGCATGTGGACGACGAAATCGCCCGCATCGCGGGCCCGCAGCTCGTGGTGCCGGTCTCCAACGCCCGCTATGCGCTCAATGCCGCCAATGCCCGCTGGGGCAGCCTCTACGATGCGCTCTATGGCACCGACGCCGTCCCGGAGGAGGACGGGGCGACCCGCTCGGGCGGGTACAACAAGGCCCGCGGCGCCAAGGTCGTCGAACGCGCCCGCGAGGTGCTGGACCGGGCGGCGCCCCTCGCCGGTGGCAGCCACCGGGATGCCGTGGCCTACGCCGATCAGGGCGGGGCCCTCGTCGTCACGCTGCAGGACGGCACCGAGACCGGCCTCATCGATCCGACCCAGTTCGTCGGCTACCAGGGCGAGGCGGCCAGCCCGTCCTCCGTGCTCCTGCGCCACAACAATCTGCACCTGGACATCCGCATTGATCGCTCGCATCCGATCGGGGCTGACGATCCTGCCGGCATCGCCGATGTGGTGCTGGAATCGGCCGTCTCCACCATCATGGACCTGGAGGACTCGGTCGCAGCGGTGGACGCCGAGGACAAGGTCCAGGTCTACGGCACCTGGCTCGGGCTCATGAAGGGTGACCTCGTCGAGAGCTTCGAGAAGGGCGGACGCACGGTCGAGCGCCGCCTCAACCCGGACCGGGTCTACACCATGCCGAACAGCGGCGAGCTGCGCCTGCACGGGCGCAGCCTCATGCTGGTGCGCAATGTGGGCCACCACATGTTCACCGATGCGGTGCTGGACGAGGAGGGCCAGGAGATCCCCGAGACCATTCTCGATGCCGCCGTCACCTCGCTGATCGCCATCCACGATCTCAAGGGCCAGGGGCCTATCCGCAACAGCCGCGCGGGTTCGGTCTATATCGTGAAGCCCAAGATGCACGGGCCTGACGAGGTGGCCTTCGCCAACGATCTCTTCGCCGCCGTCGAGGACATGCTGAGCCTTGCCCGCAACACCCTGAAGATGGGCATCATGGACGAGGAGCGGCGCACCTCCGTCAACCTCAAAGCCTGCATCAAGGCGGCATCCGAGCGCATCGTATTCATCAACACGGGCTTCCTCGACCGCACCGGCGACGAAATCCATACCTCCATGGAAGCCGGTCCCATGGTCCGCAAGAACGACATGAAGGCGACCGCCTGGATCAAAGCCTACGAGGACAATAACGTGGATGTGGGCCTCGCCTGCGGTCTGCCGGGGAAGGCGCAGATCGGCAAGGGCATGTGGGCAGCCCCCGACAAGATGGCCGACATGCTGGCGCAGAAGATCGGCCATCCGCAGGCAGGCGCCAACACCGCCTGGGTGCCGTCGCCCACGGCCGCGACCCTCCATGCCCTGCATTATCATCAGATCGACGTGCAGGTCCGTCAGGAGGAACTGAAGGAGCGTCCGCGCGCGAACCTCTCCGATATCCTGACCATTCCGGTATCGCAGTCGAACTGGGCGCCGGATGCGGTGCAGCAGGAGCTCGACAACAACTGCCAGGGCATTCTCGGCTACGTGGTTCGCTGGGTCGATCAGGGCGTCGGCTGCTCCAAGGTGCCGGACATCCACGATGTCGGCCTGATGGAGGATCGTGCCACCTTGCGCATCTCAAGCCAGCATCTCGCCAACTGGCTGCGCCACGGCATCGTCTCGAAGGACCAGGTGATGCAGACCCTGCGCCGCATGGCCGAGGTGGTGGACCGGCAGAATGCGGGGGACAGGCTGTATCGTCCCATGACGCCCAAATTCGAGGGTCCGGCCTGGAACGCCGCCTGCGACCTGGTCTTCAAGGGGGCCGAGCAGCCCAACGGCTATACCGAATGGATCTTGCACGCGCGCCGCCGCGAGGCCAAGGCCACAGGAGCGCCGGACCGCAGCGAGGAGAGCGGCGTCAGGACGAAAGCGAAATAGAACAGGAAAGGGGCGCGGCGGGTACGGTGCCCTTCTCGTTCAATCACTGGGATCGGCTGTCGCAGGCGCGAGCGCATCGATCGTGCCGCCGATCAGATTCCGGCTCAAGAGATGCTCAGTCGTCAGATTGAAGCGAACGGGCGTGAGGCTTGAAGGCAGGGATGCGATCCGTTCCTTCAGCCGGCGCGCGGCCGCGACGGCCTCATCCCGCTTCACGGCCTTGAAGCGCACGCTCATACCTGGGCGCATCTGTGCGAAGCGGGCGAGATCGGCGCTGATCATCGTCGCGATCTTCGGGTAGCCGCCGGCGGTCTGGCGGTCGCGCATCAGCACGATGGGCTGGCCGCTTCCCGGCACCTGGATGTGACCGTCCACGATGCCATCCGAGACGATGTTGAAGCCTTTGGCGTGTTCGAGACGCGGTCCGGTGAGCTGAAAGCCCATGCGGTCGGCCTGAGGGCTGATGGTGAACTCGCTCTCCAGAAACGTGCGGATCGTTTCCGGCGTGAAGTAATCGTCCTGCGGACCCATCATCACGCGGAACGGCCCGCTCTCCTCCGTCAGATCGACGGCAAGCTGCATCGCCTCGCGATCCTGCGCTTCCGGCCGGCAGGGGAGGCGATCCCCCGCCTCCAGCGGGACTCCCTTCAGACCGCCGAGACGGGAGCGCAGGTGGAACGACAGGCTCCCCAGCTCCGGTTCGACGGCAAAGCCTCCGGCCACCGCGAGGTAAGCGAAGGTCCCGGTCCGTGGATGCCCCACCTCAAGGGCTTGCCCCTCCCTGAGGAGCACGGAGGTCTGCGGAGCGACCGGCGTCCCATCGATGCTCAAGGAGCAGCCTGCCCCAACGAGCGCAAGGTGAAGGTCGCCACCCTCGCAGATGAAGGCGCCGCCGAGATTCATGAATTCGATGGCCGCCGCTTCGGGGGCATTGCCGACCAGGGCGTTCGCCATGGCCAGAGCACGACGATCCATGGCGCCTGAGGGAGAGACGCCGAAACCCTGATACCCGAGGCGACCGCGATCCTGCAGGGAGGTCATGGGCCCGCAGGATTTCACCACGAGATCCGTCATCGGCGCACCTCTTCCGCCACCGGCTCACCGGCCTGGGCTGCTTTCTCCAGCGCCTCCCAGCGCGACGCGTCGACGGGCTCGAAGACGATCTCGTCGCCTGCCGCGAACAGGAATACCGGATTGCGGCCCGGGGCATAGGGCCGGACGGGCGTCAGGCCGAGGTTGTGCCAGCCGCTCGGCATGTCCATCGGCGCGATGCCCGCCTGCTCGCCGCCGATCATGATCGTGCCGGCAGGGATCTTGGCGCGCGGATGGAGGCGGCGGGACGTGGCGATTCTCTTGTCGAGGCCGCCGAGATAGGTGAAGCCCGGAAGGAAGCCGATCATGTAGATCCGGTAGACCGCCGACGAATGGATCTCGATC
Organism: Microvirga sp. 3-52; assembly: GCF_018383585.1. Taxonomy (GTDB): domain Bacteria; phylum Pseudomonadota; class Alphaproteobacteria; order Rhizobiales; family Beijerinckiaceae; genus Microvirga. The sequence goes on along the minus strand of NZ_JAHAMK010000010.1, from coordinate 115,651 downwards.
ACCTGGTGTGGTGTTAGACCATGCAGGGCTGCGACCTCCTCGAGATCGATGCCGTACTCGCCTCCGTAGACGACCGGCACACGCCAGCGCCGGCCAACCGCATTGCGGGGGGCAAGATCCTTCGTTTCCTCGTTCAGGAGCTTGACCAGGGCGTCATAATCGGTTGCTACCGGGTCGTACTGGATCGTGAGTGAGCGATAGGTCGGCACCGTTTCGATCAGGCCGGCCGGGGCGCGGGCCCGCACGATATCGTCGAGCGCCAGAACCATGCCGTTGATGTCCGGATCGATCGTATCGCCGAACTCGATGGTCACTGCGCTGTCGCCGCAGGGGAGTATTTTCGGTGTCGGCACGATGCACCTTTTGACGATCCGGAACAGCCGGAGATCCCGCATCTCATATTGCTGTCGATCCGGCAACGGGGCGTCCATCCGATGGGCCATGCGTCGGAAGCAGATGAGGGCTTTGCCTGAGGATCATCTTGGCATGCTTCTTTTTGCTAGGCTCAACCTCGCTACGCCCTTCGTGTTATGCCACCTTTGAGATGACGCCTGGAGCCCAGGCCTAAGCGGAGTAGATCATGACTTTGACATCCAAGACAGCCGTCGTGACAGGCTCGACCAGCGGCATCGGCCTCGCCATCGCCCGGGCTCTCGCCAAGGAAGGCGCCAATGTCGTCATCAACGGCTTCGGCGATGCGGGCGACATCGAGAAGACGCGCGCCGGCATCGAGAGCGAGTTCGGCGTCAAGGCGATCTATTCGCCGGCCGACATGTCGAAGCCGCACGAGATCGAGGAGATGATCCGCCTCGCCGAGCGGACTTTCGGCAGCGTCGACATCCTCGTCAACAATGCGGGCATCCAGTTCGTCTCGCCGGTGGAGAATTTTCCGGTCCAGAAATGGGATCAGATCATCGCCATCAACCTGTCGTCCGCCTTCCACGCCATCCGCGCCGCGGTGCCGGGCATGAAGGCGCGCAAATGGGGCCGCATCATCAACACGGCCTCGGCCCATTCCCTCGTGGCCTCGCCGTTCAAGTCGGCCTATGTGGCCGCCAAGCACGGCATCGCGGGCCTTACCAAGACGGTGGCGCTCGAAGTCGCGACCGACGGCATCACGGTCAACTGCATCAGCCCCGGCTATGTCTGGACGCCCCTCGTCGAAAAGCAGATCCCCGACACCATGAAGGCGCGCAACATGACCAAGGAACAGGTGATCAACGACGTCCTGCTGGAGGCGCAGCCAAGCAAGCAGTTCGTGACGGTCGATCAGGTGGCGGCGCTCGCCGTGTTCCTGTGCTCGGACGCGGCAAGCCAGATGTCAGGCGCCAACCTGTCGATGGATGGCGGCTGGACGGCGAAGTAAGTTACACCATCGTCGTCCCGCGTTCGCCTTTGCTCCGGCCGGAATGGCCCCGTCTCACGTCATCACCGGCCTTGCGCCGGTGATCCCGACAAAAATGGCAGGGCGCTTTTCATATCGAGATGGCCGGGACGAGCCCGGCCATGACGGGGAGAGTTCTAAACAATCCCGCTCACGCGGTCCCGGGATGGCAGCTTGGTTAGGCGCTACGACTGCGCAAACGCGTCCGTCGCCTCGATGAGACGATGCGTGATGCCGGGCTCGCTCACCGCGTGGCCCGCATCCGGCACCATGATGAACTGCGCCTCGGGCCAGGCCTTGTGCAGTTCCCAGGCGGTCTTCGGCGGCGTGGCGATATCATAGCGACCCTGGATGATCACGCCTGGAATGGCTTTCAGGCGATGGGCGTTGCGGATGAGCTGCCCTTCCTCGAACCAGCCTTCATTGACGAAGTAGTGGTTCTCGATCCTGGCGAAGGCGATGGCATAGTGCTCGTCGCCGAACTGGTCGCTGTATTCCTGGTTGTGCAGAAGCGTGATCGTCTCGCCCTCCCACAGGCTCCAGGCCCTCGCGGCTTTCGCCCGGATTGCGGGATCGGGATCGATCAGGCGCTTGCGGTAGGCCGCCATCAGATCGCTTCGCTCCTCCTCCGGGATCGGGGCGAGGAAGCCTTCCCACTTGTCGGGGAAGATCCAGGAGGCGCCCTCCTGATAATACCAGAGCAGCTCCGAGCGGCGGAGGGTGAAGATCCCGCGCAGCACCAGCTCGGTCACACGTTCCGGATGGGTCTCGGCATAGGCGAGCGCCAGGGTCGAGCCCCAGGAGCCGCCGAACACCATCCACTTGTCCACGCCGATCATGCTGCGCAGACGTTCGATATCGGCCACGAGATGCCAGGTGGTGTTGGCTTCCAGGCTCGCATAGGGCGACGAGCGTCCGCAGCCGCGCTGATCGAAGAGCAGGATGCGGTACTTGTCCGGATCGAACAGCCGGCGCTGGGTCGGCGTGCAGCCGGCGCCCGGGCCGCCGTGAAGGAAGACCACGGGCTTACCCTGCGGATTGCCGCACAATTCCCAGTAAATCCTATGACCGTCGCCGACATCCAGCATGCCGCGGTCGTAAGGTTCTATTTCGGGGTAGAAGGTGCGCATCGTCGGGCTCCAGCAACGGAAGCTATCCATAGCCGGGGGAGGAGGCCGTGTCAGCCAGCCCATGAATTCCTAAGCCGGCTTCGAATCCTCTAGCGCGTCGTTCAACTGTCATATAGTTTTGCAACTGGGGAACACGGGTAAAAGCCCAACCACATTGGAGGACTAGGATGTTGACCAAACGCGCCGGCCTGAAGCTGGCTACGGCTCTCGCCGCTCTCATGGTTGTCGGATCGGCGCAGGCCGCCGAGAAGCTGCGGCTCCTGACCTGGGCCGATTACGTTCCGAAAGACGTGATGGAGCAGTTCACCAAGGAGACCGGCATCGAAGTCGAGGTCACCCTCTCGAACAACGAGGAGATGATCTCCAAGCTGCGCGCCACTCAGGGTGCGGGCTTCGACCTCGTCCAGCCGAGCCAGGACCGCATCGCCGGCCCGCAGGCGGAATTCGGCATCTACAAGCCGCTCGATCTGTCCAAGGTCAAGTCCGACCAGTTCATTGCCTCGATGCTGGAAGCGACGAAGAAGAACACCACCGTCGACGGCAAGGTCTACGGCGTTCCCCACATCTGGGGCACCGACGGTCTCATCGTGAACACCAAGACGGCCCCGAAGGTCGCGGATTACGGCGATCTCTGCAGCGATGCCGGAGGCGGCAAAGTCAGCTTCCGCGCCAAGCGCCCGGCCCTCATCGCCTTTGCCTTCGCCAACGGCATGGATCCCTTTGCGTCCTACAACGACCTGAAGGGCTATGCGGCCATGATGGAAAAGGTCGGCGCCAAGCTCGCCGAGTGCAAGAAGAACGTGAAGTTCTTCTGGGACGGTAAGGACCAGCTCCTCAACGCCATCCGGTCCGGCGAAGTGGTGGCCGCCATGGCCTGGGACACGGGCGGCTGGAAGCTCAACTCTGAGAATGCCGACATCAAGTTCATCGCGCCCAAGTCCGGCGCGCTCGGCTGGGTCGACACCTTCGCGATCCCCGCCAAAGGCCGCAACGACGATGCGGCCTACACGTGGATCAACTTCAACATGAAGCCCGAAATCGCAGCAAAAGTCGCCGCGACCGCCGGCAACTTCACGGCTTCGAATGGCGCCGACAAGCTCATGCAAGGTAAGCTGAAGGAGCAGTTCGCCGAGAGCTTCCCGAAAGCCGCCATCGACAACATCAAGTGGTATCCGGCCGTGCCGGCCGGCATCGAGGAGATCGAGGGCAAAGTTCTCGACCGTCTGAAGGCCGGTTCGTAAAACCTCTTGTGATGGATCGTCATCCCCCGGCCTGCATCGGACCCAAAAGTGGACACCACTTTTGGGAGCCATCCGATGCTCGTTTCTGAATAGCGCATCGTTCGGGGCGGAAAACCGGCCCCACTTTTCCGCACGATGCGCTTGCCGGGGGATGACTCTTTGTATCGGCAGCGTCATGGCCCATTCCACCGATCTCGACATCGTCAACGTCACGAAGCGCTTCGGCAGCCATGCGGCCGTCGATGAGGTGACGTTCAGCGTCGCTCCCGGCGAGTTCTTCTCGATCCTCGGCCCGTCCGGCTGCGGCAAGACCACGCTGATGCGCATGATCGCCGGGTTCGAGCATCCGACGAGCGGAGACATCCGAATTCGCGGGCAATCGATGATCGGCGTTCCGGCCAATAGGCGCCCCGTCAACATGGTGTTCCAGAGCCTTGCGCTCTTTCCCATGATGAGCGTGGGCGAGAACGTGGCCTATGGGCTCATGTGCCGCGGCATGCCCCGTGAGGATGCTGAGGAGCGTGCCAGCCGCATGCTGGAGCGCGTCGGTCTCACGGGCTTCGGCGAACGCCGCGTGACGGCGCTGTCCGGTGGCCAGCGGCAGCGCGTGGCTATTGCCCGCTGCCTCGTGCTCGAGCCCACGCTCGTGCTCCTCGACGAGCCGCTCGGCGCCCTCGATCTCAAGCTGCGCGAGCACATGAAGATCGAGCTGAAGCAGCTGCAAGGCACGTTCAACACCACCTTCGCCTACATCACGCATGACCAGTCCGAGGCGCTCGTCATGTCGGACCGCATCGCCGTGATGAACCAGGGCCGGTTCGAGCAGGTGGGGAGCCCGCGCGAGCTCTATCACAACCCTGCCACGCCTTTCGTGGCGAGCTTCGTCGGCGAGACTAACCGCCTGCAGGGCGAGATCATGGCGTCGTCCGATGGAACCGTTGCCCTGCAACTGCCTTCGGGAATGGTGACCCGAGGGACGGGCCGTGTTCCGCAGAAAGCGGCCGTCGCCTTCGTGCGGCCGGAATCGATCGCTCTGGCCCCGAGCCAGCCGGCGTTGCGCGACCTGCCGAACCGCTTCGAGGGACGGGTGTCGGCCGTGCTGTTCGACGGCGCCAATTCGAGCCTGCTCATTGAAACGCTCGGCTTCGAACAGCCCGTGCGCGCCGTGCTGCCGCAGGCAGGTCCGCTCGCCGGCATCGAGGTCGGCGCGCCGATTCATGTGGGCTGGACGGCGGACGCCATGAAGGTCTTCGCCGCATGATGACGAAACCGGCGCAGCGCCTCACGTTCTTCCTGCTGCTCGCTCCGGCGATCCTGTGGCTCGGGCTCCTCATCGTGCTGCCGCATGTGGAGATCCTCATCCTGTCCTTCAGCGAGCGGGTGGCGCCGCGGGTCTATGCGTTCGGCGTCGGCAACTATCTCGAGTTCTTCACCGAGCCGCTCTACTGGCGCACCTTCGCCCGCACCGCCTTCATGTCGATCCTGGTCACGGCTCTCACCCTCGTGCTCGCCTTTCCCATCGCGCTCTACATCGCCCGCGTCGCGCAGGGTCGCGTGAAGGCGATGCTGCTGCTGCTTTGCCTGCTGCCGTTCTGGGTGTCGGAGCTCGTGCGTACGCTCGGCTGGATGATGCTGCTGCGCGAGACCGGCGTGATCTCCTATATGCTGCGGGCCGCCGGCCTTGCCGACCAGCCGGTGGAGCTCCTCTACAACGACGGCGCCGTGATCCTCGGCCTCGTCTATGGCGGGCTGCTGTTCATGATCGTGCCCCTCGCCAATGCGCTGGAGAGCCTGGAGCCCTCCGTGGTCGAGGCCGGCTTCGATCTCGGCGGCAGCCGCTGGACCGTCCTGCGCCGTATCGTCATTCCCCATGCGATGCCCGGCATCGTCGCAGGCTCGATCATCGTGTTCATGCTGACCGTCGGCAATTTCGCCACGCCCGTCCTGCTCGGGGGCAAGAACGGCCTGTGGTTCACCGAGCAGATCTACGCGCAGTTCATCACGCGCTTCAACTGGCCCCAGGGCGCGGCCTTCGGCATGCTGCTCCTGCTGCTCTCCTCCGCGATCGTGTGGCTGGGCCTGCGCCTCACCGGCCAGAGCCTCGGCACCACCTTGAAGCAGGCTTGAAGGCCATGAACCGACCGACCCTTGCGTGGAAGCTCTACATCGCGGCGTTCTACATCTTCCTGTTCGCGCCGCTCCTGATCGTGGCGATCTTCGCCTTCAATGCCAGTCCGTTCCCGTCGCCGCCCTGGCGCGGCTTCACGCTCGAATGGTTCACCGGCTCGGGCGCCGTCTTCGGAAAGCCCGGCGTGCTGACGGATTCGATCTGGCTCGCCAGCATCGGCAACAGCTTCAAGGTCGCCGTGCCGGTGGCGCTGCTTGCCGTGTTCCTCGGCACCGTCAATGCCTGGGTGCTGGAGCGGGTGGAATTTCGCGGCAAGACCGTTCTGGCGATGATGATGCTCTGGCCGCTCGTCATTCCCGGCGTGGTGCTCGGCATCTCGATTCTCGCCTTCTTCTCACGGCTCGCGAACGGGCTCGAGGAGTGGCTTCAGACCGATCTCGATTTCCTACGCCCCGGTCTGCCGCTCGTCATCCTGGGACAACTGTCCTTCATCCTCACGATCTCGACGCTCATCATCGCCGCGCGCCTGCGCAAGTTCGACCGGTCCCTGGAGGAAGCAGCCTTCGATCTCGGGGCGAGCCGGGCGCGGGTGCTGCGCACCGTGACGCTGCCTTTCCTGAGCCCCGCGCTGATCGGGGCAGGGCTCGTGGCCCTGCTGATGTCATTCGAGAATTTCAACACGACGCTGATGCTCGTCGGATCCGATGCTCCGCTGCCGATCACCATGTACGGGCAGATGCGCGAGGGCGCGACACCGGCCATCAATGCGGTGAGTCTGCTGCTCATGCTCGGTGTCGGCGGGATCGCAAGCGTGTTTGCGCTGACGGCGAAGGCGGAGCGGTAAGTTATCTCCGCCGTCATCACCGGCCCTGTGCCGGTGATCCCGATCATCTGAAACGCTGCGGATTTTCCTATCGAGATGGCCGGCACAAGGCCGGCCATGACGGGGAGGGTGCGTCCTCAGGCCAAGCAACGCGAGGGACGCCGGGATCCCGAACCGCTCACCGTCCCCAGGTGCGCTCCAGGACGTTCACCCAGTTCTCGTAGCAGAGCTTGCGCAGGGTCGCTTCGTCGTAGCCGTGGCGGCGCATGGCGTCGACGAGGCGGGGCAGGCCGCGCACGTCGCCGATCTCGGCCGGGATGGTCGCGCCATCAAAATCGGATCCGAGGCCGACGCCATCGACGCCCACATGTTCGATCAGATGATCCATGTGGCGGATCATCTCCTCCAGGGGCGTGTCGTCGTTGCGCTGACCGTCGGGGCGGATGAAGGACGTGGCGAAGTTCACGCCCACCATACCGCCGCTCTCGCGGATGGCGGCAAGCTGCCTGTCGGTCAGATTGCGCGAGTGCTGGCAGATCTCCCACGCATTGGAATGGGTGGCGACGAGCGGCGCATCCGACAGGCGGGCCACGTCCCAGAAGCCCTTCTCGTTCAGGTGCGAGAGATCGATCATGATCCTGAGGCGATTGCAGGCGCGCACGAGCGCAAGGCCGCGATCCGTGAGGCCGGGACCTGTGTCGGGCGTCGAGGGATAGCTGAACGGCACGCCGTGGCCGAAGATGTTGGGGCGGCTCCAGACCGGCCCGATGGAGCGCAGCCCGCTCTCATAGAGCACGTCCAGCATGTGCAGATCGGGGTCGATGCCTTCAGCGCCTTCGATATGGAGGATGGCCGCGAGCCTGCCGTTGTCGATGCACTGACGGATGTCGCCGGCCGTGCGGCAGATCTTCACCTCGCCCTTCGAAGCGCGCTCGATGCGGATGAGCAGCGAGGCCATGTGTAGGGTGACCTGCTGGCTCGGCGCCAGGGCCAGCGGCGCGGGCAGGGGTACGTCATAGCGCGACTGCGTCATCAGCGCGTCCACGTCGACGCCGACACTGTCCGACGGCACGTAGACGGCGAAGAACCCGCCCACGAAGCCGCCTTCCTTCATGCGCGGCCAATCGAGGTGTCCGATGTTGTCGCCTTCCAGAAAAGCCTGTTCCGGCTGGATCTTGCCGCGCATGAGGCGGAGAAGGACGTCGTTGTGGCCATCGAAGACGGGCATCAGGGAGGAGCGGGACATGGATCTCGTGCCAAACAGTTAGGATGTAAATTGAACTTCAACCGGCCAGAGCTTGTGTCGGCTGTTTCGCATCTCTCGTAAAGCCCTGGCTCGCCTGGATCAGGGACTGAGTGTATTCGTTCGAGGCCACGCCCGAGCGCAGGGCTTTCGAGGTGGTCTCCTCGACGGCCTCGCCATGGCGCATGACCAGAAGACGCTCGCACAGATGGGCGACCACCGCGAGATCGTGGCTCACCAGGATATAAGTCAGCCCCAGCTTGCGGCGCAGATCGTCGAGCAGGTTCAGGATCTCCGCCTGCACGGAGGCATCGAGGGCCGAGGTCGGCTCGTCGAGGAGCAGGACCTTCGGGCGCAGGATCAGCGCGCGGGCGATGGCGATGCGCTGGCGCTGGCCTCCCGAGAGCTGGTGTGGATAGCGGAAGCGGAAGGAGGGTCCGAGGCCCACCTCGCGCAGGGCTTGAAGGATGCGCGCCTCGGCGTCCTTCTCGCCATGAATGGCGAGCGGCTCGGAGAGCGTGCGATCGACCGTATGGCGCGGATGGAGCGAGGCGTAGGGATCCTGGAAGACCATCTGCACCGTGCGGTAGAAAGCCTTGCTGCGCGGCGTGGTGACTTCCTTGCCGTCGACAACGACACGCCCGCTGGTGATCGGCGCCAGGCCGCAGATGGCGCGCAGCACGGTCGACTTGCCGGAGCCGGATTCGCCGACGAGCCCATAGGCCGCGCCGGGCTCTACGTGGAAGCTCACGTCCTTGACCGCATCGACCCTGAGGCGGCCCGTACCGAAGACGACTTGAAGATTCTGGATATCGAGCATCGTTCTACAGCGCCCAGGCGGGATCGCGGTTCAGGGTGGGAAGCGGGCGAACGTCGTCGGCCAGCGTCGGCAGGCAGCGCATGAGACCCTGCGTATAGGGATGCTTCGCCTCGCGCAGGTTCTTCGCCTCCAACTCCTCGACCACGCGGCCGGCATACATCACCAGCACCCGGTCGCAGAAGGAGGAGACGAGCTTGAGGTCGTGCGAGATGAAGATGAGGCCCATGCCGCGCTCGGTGACGAGTTCGTCGAGAATGCGCAGCACCTCCATCGACACGGTCACGTCGAGCGCCGAGGTTGGCTCGTCGGCAATGAGCAGGTCGGGATCGGTCACGAGCATCATGGCGATCATGGCACGCTGCCCCATGCCGCCCGACACTTCATGCGGGTAGAGCGCGAAGACGCGGGAGGGATCGCGCATCTTCACCGCTTCCAGCATCGAAAGCGCCTTGTCGCGCGCTTCGGACCAACTGGCCCTGGCATGAGCCTGATAGGCCTCGATGATCTGCTCGCCGATGGTCATGACCGGGTTCAGCGAGTATTTGGGATCCTGCATCACCATGCTGATGCGTCCGCCGCGCAGGGTGCGCAGGGTGCGCTTCGAGGCGGTGAGCAGATCGATCCCGTCGAAGGCGAGGCGCTTGGCCGTGACCTCGCCGGGCGGAGGCGTGAGCCCCAGGATCGCGCGGCCCGTCTGCGACTTGCCCGAGCCCGACTCGCCCACGATGCCGAGGCGCTCGCGGCCGAGCTGGAAGGACACGCCGCGCACCGCCTCTACGGTGCCGGTGCGCAAATGAAAGCGGACGCGCAGATCCTCGACGTCGAGAAGCGGCTTCGTCATTTGGCGGCCTTCGGATCGAGAACGTCGCGCAGGCCGTCGCCGAGCAGGTTGAAGCCCAGGCTCACCACGAAGATGGCCAGTCCCGGCATGGCGGCAACCCACCATTGATCGATGAGGTAGTTGCGGCCCGTGGCGACCATGGCGCCCCATTCCGGCATCGGCGGCTGCGCGCCGAGCCCGAGGAAGCCGAGGCCCGCCGCGGTCAGGATGATGCCCGCCATGTCGAGCGTCACGCGCACGATGAGCGAGGACAGGCACAACGGCACCACATGCCCTAAGATGATGCGCGGCGTCGATGCGCCCTGCAGCTTCACGGCCGCGATGAAATCGCTGTTGCGGATCATCAGCGTCTCGGCGCGCGCGATGCGGGCATAAGGCGGCCACGAGGTGATCGCGATGGCGATGATGGCGTTCTCGATGCCCGGACCCAAGGCCGCCACGAAGGCCAGCGCCAGGATCAGGCGCGGGAAGGCGAGGAAGATGTCGGTAACCCGCATCAGGACGGTGTCGACCCATCCGCCGAGATAGCCGGAGATCGTGCCGACGAGAAGGCCGATGGGCGTTGCGATCAGGGCGACCAGAACCACGACGAAGAGCGTGATGCGCGAGCCGTAGACCACCCGGGAGAAGATGTCCCGCGCCTGATCGTCCGTGCCGAACCAGTAGGTTGCGCTCGGCGGCAGCAGGCGCTGCGTGCGCAGGTCTCCGCCGGCGACCGGGGAATAGGGCGCGATGAAATCGGCGAAGACCGCCACAACGATCAGCAGGATGACGATGCCGAGGCCGACCACCGCAAGCGGGTTTCGGGAAAAGGCCCGCCAGCCGAGATAGAAGCGGCCGAGGCGCGCCTGCCAGCGGGAATGGGGCTCTGCGGAGAGCAGCCAGGCCCGAAGGCCTGCGGGTTGTTCAGCAAGAGGGGCGCCGGCCATCAGCGTGTCCTCGGATCGAGCAGGCGGTAGAGCAGGTCAGACACGAGATTGAGCAGCACGAAGGCGGCCCCGATCACGAGGGTTCCGCCGAGCACCGCGTTCATGTCCGCGTTCTGCAGGGAATTGGTGATGTACTGGCCAAGCCCGGGCCAGGCGAAGACGGTCTCCGTGAGCACGGAGCCTTCGAGGAGGTTGGCATAGGACAGGGCGATGACCGTGATCAGGGGGACGGCGGCATTACGCAGTGCGTGGCGCCAGATCACGCGCATCTCGGACAGGCCCTTCACGCGCGCGGCGATCACATATTCCTGTGCCAGTTCGTTGAGCATAAAGGAGCGGGTCATGCGGCTGATATAGGCCAATGAGAAATAGCCGAGCAGGCAGGCGGGCAGGATGATGTGCGAGACCGCATCCCAGAACGCATCCCACTGACCCTGCATGGCAGTGTCGAGAAGGACGATGTTGGTGACCGGCGTGTAGAGGTAGGAATAGGTCACGTCGATGCGCCCCGGCCCCGCGACCCAGCCGAGCTTGGCATAAAACAGCAGGAGGCCCATGAGGCCGAGCCAGAAGATCGGGATGGAATAGCCTGCAAGGCCGAGCACCCGCACGAACTGGTCGATGAGGCTGCCGCGCTTGACCGCCGCGAGAACACCGAGCGGCACGCCGATGATCACCCCGATGAGGGTGCCGAGCGTCGCGAGTTCCAACGTTGCGGGAAACGTATTGGCGATGTCCGTCATCACCGGATTGGTGGTGAGAACCGAATTCCCGAAGTCGCCGGTGGCGGCTTTCTTCAGGTAGATCCAGAACTGCTGGACGAGCGGCAGGTCGAGGCCGAGCTCCTGGCGGACGCGCTCATAGACCTGCGGCGAGGCACGGTCGCCGACGATCGCCAGAACCGGATCGATCGGCACGACGCGGCCGATGAAGAATGTGACCGCGACCAAGCCGAAAAGGGTCGTCATCAGGACGACGACGAACTGAGCGACTTTCTTAAGGAAGGAGCGGAGGGCACCACCGTGCCCTCCGCCCCCGTTCATGACTGCTGAAACCATCGAAGCGTCAGTTCTTCTTCGCCTGTGACACGTCGTTGTCGCTGAACGACGGACCGAGGACGAAGTCGCTCACGTTCTTGCGCACGGCAGCGACTTCCGTCTGCTGCAGGAAGATCACGAACGGACCGTCGTCGAGAACCGCCTTCTGGAGCTCCTTGTACATCTGCGCGCGCTTCTCTGCATCGCGCTCCATGACCGCAGCGCGGGTCTTGGCGGTCAGCGGGCCCGGATCCCAGGCATTGCGCCATGCCAGGGGCTTGGCCTTCGCATTGTCCGAATTGTCGTCGTTGGCCGCGAAGGTATCGGCGTTGGAGTTCGGGTCCTGATAGTCCGAGCCCCAGTTTCCGATGTAGATGTCGTGCTGACGGGCGCGGTACTTGGTCAGGGCCTGCTTCGAATCCATCGGCAGGATTTCGAGCTTGATGCCGGCCTGAGCGAATGTCGACTGCATGGCCTGGGCGATGCCGGTGATCTCGGCGGTGGAGCGGGTGTCCATCGTGACCGAGAAGCCGTCCTTCAGGCCGGCCTTGGCGAGGAGTTCCTTCGCCTTGGCGACATCGAGCTTGTACGGGTTGCTGGTCTCGGCGCCGAGGAAGCCCTTGGGCAGGAAGTTCTGGTGAACGTCGCCCTTGCTCTTCATGATCGTGTCGGCGATGGCCGAGTAGTCCACGAGGTACTTCAGGGCCTGACGAACCTCGGGCTTGGCCAGGTTCGGGTTCTTCTGGTTCAGGCCGAGATAGTAGACTGTTCCCTTGGGGCCGCTCTGGATCTTGACGTCCGCATTCTTGGAAACCGCGGCGATTTCTTCCGGATTCAGGTTGCGGGCCACGTCGATGTCGCCCTTCTCGAGCAGGAGACGCTGGCTCGCGGTCTCCTTGATATGACGGAAGATCACGCGGGCGAGAGGGGTCTTCTTCTCGTAGTGCGGGTTGCGCTCAAGGACGAGAACCTCGTTAGCCTTCCAGTCGCGCATGATGTACGGGCCGGAGCCGGCATACTTGGTCTTGAGCCAGTTATAGCCGTAGTCGCCGTCCTTCTCGTTCTGGACGAGCAGCTTCTTGTCGACGATCGAGGCGACCGAGTTGCCAAGGCAGTAGAGAACCAGGGTGGGCGCGTAGGCCTTGTCGACCTCGAAGGTCATCTCGAGCGGACCGGTCTGCTTGACCTTGTCCTTCACGTTGTCCTTCGTCAGGCCGAACTGGCCCAGGATGAAGGCCGGGGACTTGTCGAGCGCCACGGCACGGTGGAGCGAATAGACCACGTCCTCGGCCGTGATCGGGTTGCCCGAGGCGAACTTCTTGTTCGGCTTGATCTTGAACGTGTAGGTCTTGCCGTCCGGGGAAATCGTCCAGGATTCGGCAACCTGTCCGGAGATCTTGGACACGTCCTTGATGTCGTATGAGATCAGGCGCTCATAGGTGTTGCCGATGATTTCGGACGCGCTGAACTCGAATACCTCCGCCGGATCGAGCGAGATGATGTCGTCGCTCTGCCAAGCCTGGACCAGGGTGTCCGGCGGGGTCGCCGCCATCACGGCGGAGAAGGAGGTCGCCATGGTGGCAACCAAAGCTGCGGATAGGAGGAATTTCGGTAGTCGCTTCATGGCCATTCCCTTACAGCGCTCGGAGCGCCTGTTGTTACGCCAGTATGAATGCAAATCACACAAGCGCTGTCGAGTCTAGCAACTGGTTTTAAACTGGCAAACATTGACCACCATGCTTAAAGGGCAGGCAGGCTACCGATCCGGGTTGGCCTCGAGGGGTAATCTGTGGCAAAGGCTCTCCGACCCTCTTTCCGGATGAACGACAGTGTCTGAAGAAGCCAAAAAACCGGGTGCCAACACCATGTGGGGCGGGCGGTTCTCGTCCTCTCCCAGCGCGCTCATGGAAGCCATCAACGCCTCCATCGGCTTCGACAGGCGACTGGCCTCCCAGGACATCCAGGGCTCCATCGCCCACAGCACCATGCTGGCCAAGCAGGGGATCATCGCCGAGAGCGACCGGGACGCCATCCACCAGGGGCTCCAGCGGGTCCTGGGCGAGATCGAGTCCGGCTCGTTCACCTTCTCCACGGCGCTCGAAGACATCCACATGAACGTGGAAAGCCGGCTGCGCGAGATCGTCGGCGATCCGGCGGCCCGCCTCCATACGGCCCGCAGCCGCAACGATCAGGTCGCCACCGATACCCGCCTCTGGGTGCGCGAGGCCCATGACCGGACCGACGATCAGCTGACCATCCTGATCAAGGCGCTCCTGGACAAGGCCGAGGCCCATGCGGCCACCGTAATGCCGGGCTTCACCCATCTCCAGAGCGCCCAGCCAGTGACCTTCGGGCATCATCTCATGGCCTATGTGGAGATGTTCGGCCGCGACCGTAGCCGCTTCCGGGATTCCCGCAGACGCCTGAACGAGTGCCCGCTCGGCGCCGGTGCGCTCGCCGGAACGTCCTTCCCCATCGACCGGCACATGACCGCCAAGGCGCTCGGCTTCGATGGGCCGACCCGTAACTCGCTCGACACCGTCTCGGACCGAGACAGCCTGCTGGAGTTCATGGCAGCGGCTTCCATTTGCGCCATGCATCTGTCACGTCTGGCGGAAGAAGTTATCATCTGGATGTCGGCTCCCTTCGGCTTCATCCGCCTGCCGGACCGCTGGACCACCGGCTCCAGCATGATGCCGCAGAAGCGCAACCCGGATGCCGCCGAGCTGGTGCGCGGCAAGAGCGGTCGTGTCGTCGGCTCGCTGGTGTCCCTGCTCACGGTCATGAAGGGCCTGCCGCTCGCCTATGCCAAGGATACCCAGGAGGACAAGGAACCGCTCTTCGACGCGGCCGACACCATCGAAATCGTGCTCGCCGCCATGACCGGCATGATCCAGGATCTGGAGCCGGTGCCCGAGCGCATGGCAGCGGTAGCCGGAGCCGGGTTCTCCACGGCGACCGATCTCGCGGACTGGCTCGTGCGCAGCCTCAACATCCCCTTTCGGGACGCCCATCACGTCACGGGACGCATCGTCTCGGAGGCCGAGAAGCGCGGCTGCGCCCTGGAAGAACTGCCCCTGGAGGTCATGCAGGCGGTCGAGCCGAAGATCCACATGGGCATCTACGACGTGCTCAGCGTCGAGAACTCCGTCCGCTCCCGCACGAGCTTCGGCGGAACGGCGCCCGTCCGTGTGGCCGAGCAGGTCGTCTGGTGGCGCGAGCGGGTCTGATCCTCTCTCCGTTAACCCTGGATCCTGAGCCTCTGCCGGAGCGATGGGGCAGGGCCTTGATAGGGCAGGGTGCCATCGCCATATTGCTGACAGCGGTTCCTTCCGGAGCCACTTGAGTGCCGCATGAGCGGGCTCAAAACCACCGAAGTGCCTCTAAACCTTGGGCTTCGAACATGTCGCGTCAGTCGCCCTTTGGGCATCCGTTCCTGTTAGGCTTCGATGAGATCGAGCAGGCGCTCGACCGCGTCGCTAAGGCGGCAGGAGACGGTTATCCGCCCTACAATATCGAGCGTCTGGCTCGCACCGAGCACGCCCCCGAGCGTCTCCGCATCACCTTGGCGGTCGCCGGATTTACTCGGGACCAGCTGGAGGTGACCCTAGAGGAGAACCAGCTCGTTATCCGGGGGCGTCAGTCCGACGACAAGACAAGGCACTTCCTTCATCGCGGCATCGCCGCCCGTCAGTTCCAGCGCACCTTCCTCCTTGTCGACGGCATGGAGGTCATGGGCGCGGACCTGTCCAACGGCCTTTTGTCGATCGATCTCGTCCGGCCGGAGCCGGAGCGGATCGTCCGCAAGATCGACATCATTGGGTCGGACAAGGTGTGACGGCATCCGCAAAAAGGAGATGTCCATGAACTTCGATATCAAACATTATGCCGAGCCGGCCCTGGACGTTGCCGAGCTGGCGAATCTCGGTCTGGGGCAGATGGCCTACGTGAAGCCCGTGGAAGCCGATGAGGTTGCCCGGCTGTTTCCGCAGGCACCCAAGCTCCAGCCCGGCATGAGGCTGTTCGCGCTTCTGTCCGCCAGTGGCGAGCCCATCCTGCTGACCGACAATCACGATGCGGCCATCGCCAATGCCTGGGCGCATGATCTGACGATGGTGAGCCTGCACTAGGGCCCGTTCCTCTCTGAAACTCCTCAAGCAATCGCTTCGACGGCCGCGATCAGGCGGTCGATATCCTCGGGCCGGGAGAGCCGGTGGTCGCCGTCCTTGATCAGGGTCAGCGATACGCTGTCTCCCGGCAGGTGCTCGACGAGCTGCAGCGTGTGGCTCCAGGGCACGTCGGGATCCTCCATGCCCTGCAGGATATGAACCGGGCAGCCGGTCTGGATCGGCTGGTCGAGGAGGAGGTGCCTTCGCCCGTCCTCGATCAGCTTCCAGGTGATCGGATAGGGATCCTCCGAATAGGCGGAGGGCCGGTGATAGACGCCGGTCTCCTGCACGCTCTTCCTGAGATCTTCGGGAAAGCGGTCCCACATCAGCCGCTCGGTCATGTCGACCGCCGGGGCGATGAGGACGATCCCTGCGGGAGCGATCCGAGGCTGCTTTTCCATGAGATACCGGGCCGCCAGCAGGCTGATCCAGCCCCCCATGGACGAGCCGACGAAGATGGGGCGTTCCGTCACGAACCGCTCGATCACGGTCAGCCCATCCTCGAGCCAGCGGGAAATGGTCCCGTCCTCGAAGGCTCCCCCCGATTCGCCATGGCCGCTATAATCGAAGCGCAGGAAAGCGCGGCGGTTCGCTGCAGCCCAGTCATCGAGGGCGGTCGCCTTGGTCGCGCGCATGTCGGACTTGAAGCCGCCGAGCCACACGACGGGCGGGCCCTTGCCCTCGCGGGACAACACGGCGATGGGGCGGGCATCCTGGCCAGCCGTGACGCTTTGCGGCATGGTTAACTCATCCTCAACTGCTTTCAAGCAACCGTTTCTAGACGATTCTTTTGAGAAGGCTCTTACATCCGTGAGTTTTTCAACACGACCCGGCGGAGGGATGGCTTTTCCGTCCTCGCATGTGCATCCGCTGGAGGCCCGGACCGTCCTGCAGATCGTGCCGGAACTCGAAGCCGGCGGAGCCGAGCGCACCACGGTCGATATCGCCGAAGGTCTGGTTCATGCCGGCGCTCGTGCCCTCGTGGCGACGGAGGGCGGGCGGCTCGTCGGTGAGCTCCAGACCAAGGGCGGCGTCTGGATCCCGTTCCCGGCGGCGACGAAGAACCCGTTCTCCATGCTCGTCAACGTGCGAAAGCTCGCCCGGATCTGCCACAACGAGCGGGTCTCCCTGGTGCATGCCCGCTCGCGGGCGCCAGCCTGGGTGGGCCTCGGGGCCGCGCGCTCCCTCAATATCCCCTTCGTGACCACCTATCACGGCAGCTATTCCGGCCGTTCCTCGGTGAAGGTCCTCTACAATTCCGTGATGGCACGGGGCGATGCGGTCATCGCCAATTCCCATTACACGGGTGAACTGATCCGCTCGGTCTATCCCCAGTCCGGGGACCGGATCCGCGTCATTCACCGGGGAACGGATTTTTCGGTCTTCTCGCCCCAGGCCATCGCGCCGGAGCGGATCGAGGCTCTGAGGAAGGCCTGGGAGGTGGCTCCCCACGAGCGGGTCGTGCTGCTTGCGGCTCGGCTGACCGGCTGGAAAGGCCAGAGGGTGCTGATCGAGGCGGCGGCCAAGCTGCGCGATGCGGGCCTCACCGATGTGGCCTATATTCTCGCCGGTGATCCCCAGGGGCGGGATTCCTACGTGAAGGACCTCGACGCCCTGATCGCGGCGCGCAAGCTGAAGGGCATCGTGCGCCGGGTCGGCCATTGCACCGACATGCCGGCGGCGTTCTTGGCGGCTTCCGTCGTCACCGTGCCCTCGACCGAGCCGGAGGCCTTCGGCCGCTCGGCCGTGGAGGCGCAGGCCATGGGAACGCCGGTCGTCGTGTCCGATCTCGGGGCCGTGCCCGAGACGGTCCTGTCCCCTCCGGCAGTTCCGCCGCACGAGCGGACGGGCTGGCGGATCCCGGCCGGAGACGCCGATGCATTGGCCGAAGCGATCGGGGCGGCGCTGAATCTGGGTGCCAGTGCCAGGATTGCCCTGGGTGCCAGGGCGAGGTCCCACGTCGAGCGTCATTTCTCGCTCGAACGCATGGTGTCGAGCACCCTCGATGTGTATTCGTCCCTCTTGGAGGGCCGTTTTACCCATAGAACAAGTTGACTTCCCGCGCATTTGCGCGAAATGTCGATTCATTCGTGGCAAGGCTGAGCAGTCCAGCAGGGATCCCTTGGGGTCCCCGGTCCTCGGCCTAGCCCTTAACAGGAGATACGAGCCATTCGCAGACCAATGAGAGCCATGCCGGTGCCGCAAAAGGACGGACCGCGCGCCAACCGAGACATTCGCGGTGTTCGCGAAGTGCAGCTGATCGACGATGCAGGGCAGAACCGGGGCGTTGTGCCCTTCTTCGATGCCCTCAAGGTTGCCGAAGAGGCGGGCCTTGATCTCGTGGAGATCTCGCCGAACGCTACTCCTCCCGTCTGCAAGATCCTCGATTACGGCAAATTCCGCTTTCTCGAGCAGAAGAAGGCCGCCGAGGCCCGCAAGAAGCAGAAGACGGTCGAGGTCAAGGAAATCAAGCTGCGTCCCGGCATCGATGACCACGATTACGAGGTCAAGATGAAGGCCATGAAGAGCTTCTTCGAGGAAGGCAACAAGGTGAAGATCACCCTGCGCTTCCGCGGCCGCGAGATGGCGCATCAATCCCTGGGTCTGAAGGTTCTGGACCGGGTCAAGGCCGACGTGGGCGATCTCGCCAAGGTCGAGATGGAGCCGAACTTCGAAGGCCGTCAGGTCGTCATGGTCCTGGCGCCGCGCTAAGGGGCTCTCGGTACAGTGAAATTCATGGCCGTCGGGGAACCGGCGGCCATTGCTTTTTGGGCCGGCTTCTGCCATAAGCCGCCCTTCATTGAACCGCCCGGCTGTTAGGGCTGCCGTGGCGGTTCGTTTTGCTCAATGCAGCAATGAAAAGGCCAAGGTGCGGTTCACGCCGCTCCGGAAGCCTGTCCAAAGGAGAGCCAAATGCCCAAGCTGAAGACGAAGTCTGGCGCGAAAAAGCGCTTCAAGATCACTGGCACCGGCAAGGTCGTTTACGCCCAGGCCGGCAAGCGCCACGGGATGATCAAGCGGACCAAGAAGCAGATCCGCAACCTGCGCGGCACCACGACCATGTTCGAGGGCGACGCGTACAACGTGAAGAAGTACTTCCTGCCGAACGGCTAAGGCGGCTCTTCCCCACATCCCGGATTTTGAAGGAGTTTTTAAATGGCCCGCGTCAAACGGGGCGTTACCGCCCACGCCAAGCACAAGAAGGTTTTCAAGGCAGCCAAGGGTTTCTACGGCCGCCGCAAGAACACCATCCGTATCGCCAAGCAGGCGGTCGAGAAGAGCATGCAGTATGCCACTCGTGACCGTCGCAACAAGAAGCGCACCTTCCGCGCTCTCTGGATCCAGCGCCTCAACGCTGCCGTCCGTATGCATGGCTTGACCTATTCCCGATTTATCGACGGTCTCGGCAAGGCTGGGATCGAGGTCGATCGCAAGGTCCTGTCCGAACTGGCCATCCACGAGCCGGCGGCCTTCGCCGCTTACGTGGAGAGCGCCAAGGCCGCCCTGCCGCAGCAGGCTGCCTAAGGTCGGATAGACAAGCTTCGGTGCGGCTGAATCGTCAGCCGCACCGCCTTACTCCCCCTTCTCCGAGACCATCCGCGCTGACGGCCCGAAGGCTGTCGGTCGCCATTACGCGGCTCGGAAGACTTGACGGCTCCCGCGCCGCGCTTCACTCAAAGCGCTTGCATCTGGCAAGGGACCGATGACCGATCTCAATCAACTCGAACGTGACCTGCTGACCCAGGTCGAAGCCGCCGGCGACGAAGCGGCCCTGGAAACCGTGCGCGTCTCTGCGCTCGGCAAGAAGGGCTCCGTCTCCGAACTCCTGAAGACCCTCGGCGCCATGACCCCTGAGGAGCGGAAGGCGCGCGGACCACTCATCAACGGCCTGCGCGACAAGGTGCAGGGCGCTATTACGGCCAAGAAGGATACGCTCGCAGAAGCTGCTCTCGAGGCCCGGCTCTCTGCTGAGCGCATCGACGTGACGCTTCCCGTTCCGGAGGCGCCCGAGAGCCGCGGCCGTGTCCACCCGATCAGCCAGGTGATCGAGGAGCTGACGGCGATCTTCGCCGATATGGGCTTCTCCGTGGCCGAGGGGCCGGATATCGAGACGGATTATCTCAACTTCACGGCGCTGAACTTCCCCGAGGGCCATCCGGCCCGCGAGATGCACGACACCTTCTTCCTCGCTCCCGACGAAAAGGGCGAGCGCAAGGTGCTGCGCACCCATACGTCGCCGGTCCAGATCCGCACGATGATGTCCAAGGCGCCGCCGATCCGCGTGATCATCCCCGGCCGGACCTATCGCCACGACTCGGACCAGACCCACACGCCCATGTTCCACCAGGTGGAAGGCCTCGTCATCGACAAGCAGGCCAACATCGCGCACCTGAAGTGGATCCTGGAGGAGTTCTGCAAGGCCTTCTTCGAGGTCGAGCAGGTGAAGATGCGCTTCCGCCCGTCCTTCTTCCCGTTCACGGAGCCCTCCGCCGAGGTCGACATCCAGTGCTCGCGAAAAGGCGGCGAGATCCGCTTCGGCGAGGGCACCGACTGGCTCGAGATTTTGGGTTGCGGCATGGTCCATCCGAACGTCCTGCGCAATTGCGGGCTCGATCCGGACGAGTATCAGGGCTTTGCCTGGGGCATGGGGATCGACCGCATCGCCATGCTGAAATACGGCATGCCGGACCTGCGACCCTTCTTCGAGGCCGATGTGCGCTGGCTGAACCATTACGGCTTCCGCCCGCTCGACATTCCGAGCCTCGTCAGCGGCCTCACTTCCTAAGCGGAGAGCAACAATGAAATTCACCCTCTCCTGGCTGAAGGATCATCTCGAGACATCGGCCTCCCTCGACGACATCGTCGAGACGCTCACCCGCATCGGCCTGGAGGTCGAAGGGGTTGAGGACAAGGCGAAGACGCTGGCACCCTACAAGGTGGCCTATGTGGTTTCCGCCGAGCAGCACCCCAACGCGGATCGCCTGCGCGTGTGCATGGTCGATACGGGCGAGGGCGCTCCGATCCAGGTGGTCTGCGGCGCCCCGAATGCCCGCACCGGCATGAAGAGCGTGTTCGCGCCGCCCGGCACTTACATCCCGGGCAAGAACATCACGCTCGGCGTCGGCACCATCCGCGGCGTCGAGAGTGCGGGCATGCTGTGCTCGGCGGCGGAACTCGAAATTTCCGACGATCACGACGGCATCATCGACCTTGCCGCCGATGCGCCGGTCGGCGTTCCTTACGCGGCCTATGCCGGACTCGACGATCCGGTGATCGAGATCAACCTCACGCCGAACCGCCCCGACTGCACCTCGATCCACGGCATCGCCCGCGATCTCGCGGCTGCAGGGTTGGGCACGCTCAAGGGGGACGCGGTGCCGACGGTTGCGGCTAAGGGCTCATGCCCGGTCTCAGTGACGATCGAGGACGAGAAGCTTTGCCCGGCCTTTGCACTCCGCCTCGTGCGCGGCGTGAAGAACGGTCCGTCGCCGGAATGGATGCAGCGCCGCCTGCTCTCCATCGGTCTTCGCCCGATCAATGCGCTCGTCGACATCACCAACTACATGACCTTCGACCGGGGGCGGCCGCTCCACGTCTTCGACGCCAGGAAGGTGCAGGGCAACCTTACCGTTCGTCGCGCGAAGGAGGGTGAGGAGGTGCTTGCGCTCGACACCCGCACTTACAAGCTCAATCCCGGCGTCGTGGTGATCGCCGACGACAACGGCGTCGAGTCCATCGGCGGCATCATGGGCGGCGAGCATTCGGGCTGCAACGAGAACACGACCGACGTGCTGATCGAATCGGCGCTCTGGGATCCTCTCAACATCGCGCAGACCGGCCGCAAGCTCGGGATCATCACCGATGCGCGCTACCGGTTCGAGCGCGGCGTCGATCCGGCTTTCACCGTGCCCGGTCTCGACCTCGCCACCACATTGGTTATCGACCTGTGCGGCGGTGAGGCGAGCGAGCCTGTGGTGGCCGGAAAGGTGCCTGAGGACAAGCGCGTCATCGAGTTCCCCTGGTCCGAGGTCCCGCGCCTGTCGGGTCTTGACGTTCAGCCCGCGGAGTCGGAGCAGATCCTGAAGCGGCTCGGCTTCGCCATTCAGGGCTCGGGCGAGCGCGTCAGCGTCACGGCTCCGTCCTGGCGTCCCGACATCGAAGGCAAGGCGGATCTGGTCGAGGAAGTCATCCGCATCGCCGGCGTGGACCGCATCGAGCCTAAGCCCCTGCCGCGCCTGGAAGACACAGTCGCAAAGCCCATTCTGACCCTGATCCAGAAGCGCACGCGCCTTGCGCGCCGTGCGCTCGCCGTGCGCGGGCTGGTGGAGGCGGTCACCTGGTCCTTCATCGCCAGGAGCGAGGCGGAGCTGTTCGGCGGCGGCGATGGCCGGCTGGCGCTCGCCAACCCGATTGCGGCCGAACTCTCCGACATGCGTCCGAGCCTGCTGCCAGGGCTCCTGAAGGCGGCGCAGCGCAATGCGGATCGCGGGCTCAGTGATGTGGCGCTTTTCGAGGTCGGTCAGACCTTCGCCTCCGACGAGCCGGAGGGGCAATCGATCAAGGCTGCCGCTGTGCGTCGAGGCTCGGCGCGGGCTGAAGGCGTCGGCCGTCACTGGGACGGCGGCGCGCAGAGCGTGGACGCTTTTGATGCCAAGGCCGACGTGCTGGCGCTGCTGGCGGCGCTCGGCATCCCTTCCGGCGGCCTCCAGATTGTGGCCGGCGGCCCGGCCTGGTTCCATCCCGGTCGCTCCGGCACCCTGCAGTTCGGACCAAAGAACGTGGTCGGCGCCTTCGGCGAGGTTCACCCCAAGGTTTTGAAGGCCCTCGACCTGAAGGGACCGCTGGTGGCCTTCGAACTCAATCTCGGTGCGCTTGTGCCTCCCAAGGCGAAGCCGACCAAGATGAAGCCGAAGCTCAACCTGCCCGACTTCCAGCCGCTCACCCGCGACTTCGCCTTCGTGGTCGGCCGCGACGTGGCGGCGGGCGACATCGTGAAGGCGGCGCAGGGTGCCGAGCGCCAGCTGATCGTGGGCGTCGACGTGTTCGACATCTACGAGGGCACCGGCATCGATCCGGACAAGAAATCCGTCGCCATCGCCGTCACCCTGCAGCCGACCGAGAAGACCCTGACCGATGTGGAGATCGAGGCCGTGTCGGCCAAGATCGTCGGCGAGGTGTCGAAGAAGACAGGCGCGGTGTTGCGGTCGTAAAGGATGATCATCCCGGGCCACACAGCGGAACCCGGGATCGGACACCAAGTATCTACGTCATGGCCGGCCTTGTGCCGGCCATCCCGAGCAGGGAAAGCGCCGTGCCTTACCGATCGGGATCACCGGCGCAAGGCCGGTGATGACAGGAAGGACGCCTTGATGGCCTATCGCCTGACAATCAGGCACCGGATCCATTCAGCGGATTTGCTTCATCCCACCCATAGCGGATCGTATCGAACCGCATCGCGCGTGCGTCGACCATCAGCAGGCGGCCCACGAGGCTTTCGCCGAAGCCGACAATCTCCCGGATCACCTCCATGGCCATCAGACTGCCCATGACGCCGACGAGAGCACCGAGCACGCCGGCTTCCGCGCAGGTCGGGATCGCGCCGGGTGGAGGCGGGGAGGGGAAGAGGCAGCGGTAGGTGGGGTTGGGCTTGCCGTCCTGGCCTATCTCATGAGCCCGGATCGTGGTGAGCGAGCCGTCGAACTGACCCAGGGCTGCCGTCACCAGAGGCTTCCTCTCGTAGAAACAGGCGTCGGACACGGCATACCGGGTTTCGAAGTTATCCGAGCCGTCGGCAACGAGGTCGTAGCGGCCCATCAGGTCCCGCGCGTTCGCCGGCGTCAGCCGAACGGGGAAAGGCTCAACCGTCACGTGCGGATTGAGCCGTCCGACGGCATCCACCGCGCTCTCGACCTTTGAACGGCCGAGATCCGGCGTGCTGTGGATCACCTGCCGCTGCAGGTTGGAGAGGCTGACGGCATCGTCGTCCACGATGCCGATGGTGCCGATACCTGCCGCGGCAAGGTACTGAATCAGCGGCGCGCCCAGGCCGCCGGCGCCGATCACGAGCACGCGAGCGGCCTTCAGTTTCAGTTGTCCCGGCCCGCCGACATCCCGGAGAACGAGGTGGCGGGCATAGCGGTCGATTTCGTCGGATGTGAGAGGCATGTCATGACCTTACGGGAATGGTTCCTGCTATCAACCATTCCTTGAAGGAAATAACATGCCGTCTTGACAGGGGCCTTGGCGTCGTGACCCTTGCCGTGCCATCGTCAGGGGGCAACCGGCAGCAAGCCGGCGTCTAACAGGGAACTAAGCCGATGACAGTTACCAAGTTCGGTCTCGCACTCGCGGGCCTCGCATTTTCCGCCTCGGCTGCCTTTGCGCAGCAGGCCGCCTTCAAGCCCGCCGTCGTGTACGATCTGGGCGGCAAGTTCGACAAATCCTTCAATGAGGGCGTGCACACGGGCGCCGAGAAGTTCAAGAAGGATACGGGCACCGATTACCGCGATTTCGAGCCTCAGAACGATGCCCAGCGCGAGCAGGCCCTGCGCCGCTTCGCCCGCGACGGCTTCTCGCCCATCGTGGCCGTCGGCTTCAGTCAGGAGACTGCGCTGAAGAAGGTCGCCGAGGAGTTCCCGAAGACGCAGTTCGCGATCATCGACGCCGTCGTCGAGAAGCCGAACGTGCAGTCCATCGTGTTCAAGGAGCATGAGGGCTCGTTCCTGGTCGGTCTTCTGGCAGCCCAGGCTTCCAAATCGGGCAAGGTCGGCTTCGTGGGCGGCATGGACATCCCGCTCATCCGCAAGTTCGCCTGCGGCTACGTCCAGGGCGTGAAATACGCCAAGAAGGATGCCGAGGTGTTCCAGAACATGACCGGCACGACGGGTGCGGCCTGGAACGATCCGGTGAAGGGCGGCGAGCTCGCCAAAAGTCAGATCGATCGCGGCGCCGACGTGATCTACCATGCGGCCGGCGGCACGGGCGTGGGCGTCATGCGCGCCGCTGCGGATGCGGGCAAGCTCGGCATCGGCGTCGACTCGAACCAGAACGGCATGCATCCCGGCAAGATCCTGACCTCCATGGTCAAGCGCGTGGACGTGGCCACCTACAACGCCTTCGATCAGGCCAAGAAGGGCACCTTCAAGGCCGGCGTCTCGAACCTCGGCCTGGCCGAGGACGGCGTGGCCTGGGCGCTCGACGACAACAACAAGTCGCTCATCACCGCCGACATGAAGACTGCCGCCGACAAGGCCGCCGCCGACATCAAGTCCGGCACCATCAAGGTTCACGACTACATGTCGGATTCGAAGTGCCCGATGTAAGATAAGACATGGTTCGGCCGCAGGCATGCATAGGCCTGCGGCCAGATCCTTTCCAACCGAGTTTTGTTTTTCCGATAAGATCCGGCTCTCGTTTTCATCATTGCCGGCAGATTATTCGAGGCCGATGTCCCCAGCCATTGAACTCATTGCCATCAACAAGAGCTTCGGCACCGTCCACGCCAACAAGGACGTGAACCTGCGCGTCGAGCGCGGCACGATCCACGGCATCGTCGGCGAGAACGGCGCGGGCAAGTCGACCCTGATGTCGATCCTGTATGGCTTCTACGAGGCCGATTCCGGCGAGGTCCACGTTAACGGCAAGACGATCTCCATCCGCTCTCCCAACGATGCCATTCATGCCGGCATCGGCATGGTTCACCAGCACTTCATGCTGGTCGAGCCTTTGAGCGTGGTCGACAACGTGATGCTCGGCGCCGAGGGCGGCGCCATGCTGCGCGCAGGCGAGGCGAAGGCGCGCGCCGAGCTCGCGCGGCTCGCCAGGGATTACGGCCTCGAGATCGACGTGGACGCCACCGTGGGCGATCTCTCCGTCGGCCTGCAGCAGCGCGTCGAGATTTTGAAAGCCCTCTATCGCGGCGCGGATATCCTTATCCTCGACGAGCCCACCGCCGTGCTCACGCCGGCGGAAGCCGATGCGCTGTTCGGTCTGCTCCGCTCGCTCAAGGAGCAGGGCAAGACCGTCATCCTCATCACGCACAAGCTGCGCGAGATCATGGCGATCACGGATCGCGTCTCGGTCATGCGCCGCGGCGAGATGGTGGCGACCGTCGAGACGGCCAACACCTCGCCGCCCGAACTGGCGGAGCTGATGGTGGGACGCCGCGTGCTCCTGCGCGTCGAGAAGGCCGAGAAGGCGCCCGGTGCGCCGCTGCTCGAGATCGACACCATGTCCGTCGTTGATTCTCGCGGCGTGGTGCGCGTGGCGAACGCTTCCTTCACCGTGCATGCCGGCGAGATCGTCGGCATCGCGGGCGTGGCCGGGAACGGCCAGAGCGAGCTGCTGGAGGCGATCGCCGGCATGCGCCATCCCGCGCTCGGCTCGATCCGTCTCGAGGGGCGGGCTATTCCCCTGTCCGAGCGCAACCCGCATCGCATGCGCCAGCTCGGCTTGCTTCACGTGCCGGAAGACCGGCTGCGCATGGGACTTGTTCCGGCCTTCCCGGCTTTCGAGAGCGCCATCCTCGGTTTCAGCGACGAGCCGCATCTCGGCCGTGGGCCGATCCTAGACCATGACCGCCTGATTGCGGATCTGGCGAAGAAGATGGAGCAGTACGATGTGCGCCCGCCTGCGCCGCGGCTGAAATCCTCGAAGTTCTCCGGTGGCAACCAGCAGAAGATCGTGCTGGCGCGCGAGATCGAGCGCAACCCGAAGGTGCTGCTCGTCGGCCAGCCGACGCGCGGCGTCGATATCGGCGCGATCGAATTCATCCATCGCCGGCTGATCAGCTTGCGCGATGCGGGCGTCGCCATCCTCCTCGTTTCGGTGGAACTCGACGAGATCATGAACCTGTCCGACCGCATTCTCACCATGTGCGGCGGCAGGATCACCGGCGAGCGCAAGGCCTCCGAGACGAACGAACAGGATCTCGGCCTGCTCATGGCCGGCGTGACGGACGAGGCCGCCTGATGCAACCACGATTGACACTTGTCACCCTGGGTGTTGCCGATCTCTCGAAATCCCGCGCGTTCTATGAGGCCTGGGGCTGGAAGGCCTCTTCCGCCAGCCAGCCCAGCGTCGCCTTTTTCCAGGCGAACGGCTTGGCGCTTGCCCTGTTCGGCCGGGCCGATCTCGCCAAGGATGCCGGCGTCGAGGATACGCCCACCGGCTTTGCCGCCATTTCGCTCGCCTACAATGCCCATTCGAAAGAGGAGGCAGACGAGGTTTATGCTCTTGCCATGAAGGCTGGCGCGCGTCCTCTCAAGCCGCTTCAGGATGTCTTCTGGGGCGGGTACTCGGGTTATTTCGCCGATCCGGACGGGCATCTCTGGGAAGTCGCCTGGAACCCGTTCTTTCCCCTCGATGAGCAGGGCCACATGTTCCTGCCGGATGTTTAAGACGTGAGCGCTCCTCTCGACCTGCCCAAATGGGCCGATACGATCCTCGTGCCCGCCATCTCCGTGGTGGCGGCCTTTCTCGTCGCCGGCCTCGTCGTACTCGGGATCGGCGAGAATCCGTTCTCGGCCACGCGCTACCTCATTCAAGGCAGCCTCGGCACCGGGGAGGGGCTCGGCTTCACCCTGTTCTACATGACCGACTTCATCTTCGTCGGATTGGCGGTTGCCGTCGCCTATCATGCCGGCCTGTTCAACATCGGCGGTGAGGGCCAGGCGACGCTCGCGGGCCTCGGCATCGCGCTCGTGCTCAACAACCTGACCTTTCTGCCGGGCTTCCTGCTCATTCCGCTCGGCATCTTGGGAGCCGCCGCCTTCGGCGCGGCCTGGGCGGCCGTTCCGGGCTATCTTCAAGCGAAGCGCGGTAGCCACATCGTCATCACGACGATCATGTTCAACTGGCTTGCCAGCGTGCTGATCGTCTACCTGCTGGTGAACGTGCTGCGCGAGCCGCAATCCATGAACCCGGAAACGCACGCCTTCCCGGAGCAGTCGTATATCCCGTTCATGCACGAAGTCTTCGCAGTCTTCGGCATCGAGATTCCAGCGTCGCAGCTCAACCTCACGCTGGTGCTGGCGCTGGCGGCATCCTATTTCGTCTGGCTCCTCATCTACCGCTCGCGCCTCGGCTATGCGATCCGCGTCGTCGGATCCAATCCCGCGGCGGCGGTCTATGCCGGCATCTCTCCGGCGCGCATCACCATCATCGCGATGGTGCTGTCCGGTGCATTGGCGGGTGGTCTCGCGGTCAACGAACTCATGGGCTATCAGCACCGCCTTCTGCTCGAATTCACCTCCGGCTACGGCTTCGTCGGCATCGCGGTGGCGCTCATGGGGCGCGCGCACCCCGTCGGCATCATCCTGGCCTCGCTCCTGTTCGGCATTCTCTACCAGGGCGGCGCGGAGCTCGCCTTCGAGCAGCCGGCCATCACCCGCGACATGGTGGTGGTGATCGGCGGCATTATCATCCTGTTCGCCGGCGCCCTCGACGGGCTGTTCCGGCGTGCCGTGGCGCATGTGCTGACGCGCCAGAAGCTGGCGAGGGCCTGAGCCATGGATCTCAGCTCTCTCGTCACGGTTTTCGACTCGGCTCTGCGGCTCTCGATCCCGCTTCTCGCCGCCTGTCTGGCTGGTCTCTGGTCAGAGCGTTCCGGTGTCGTGGATATCGGCCTCGAGGGCAAGATGCTGGTGGCAGCCTTCGCGGCTGCGGCTGCGGCTTACGCTTTCGGTTCGGCCTGGATCGGTCTGATCGCCGGGATCGGCGCATCGGTGGTCTTCGGTCTGATCCACGGTTTCGCCTCGATCAGCCAGCGCGGCAATCAGATCGTCTCAGGCGTCGCCATCAACATGCTGGCAGCGGGGTTGACCGCCATCGTCGGCAATGCCTGGTATGCCCAAGGCGGGCGGACGCCGCCGCTGGAGGGCGTGCAGCGTTTCGGCGACGCGCTCTTCGGCCATTCAGCCCTCGTCTACATCGTTCTTCTGGCGGTGCCGCTC
Organism: Microvirga sp. 3-52; assembly: GCF_018383585.1. Lineage (GTDB taxonomy): Bacteria > Pseudomonadota > Alphaproteobacteria > Rhizobiales > Beijerinckiaceae > Microvirga. The sequence goes on along the minus strand of NZ_JAHAMK010000010.1, from coordinate 86,953 downwards.
ACCTGGTTCGTTCTGGGACGGACCCGCTTCGGCCTTCGCCTGCGCGCCGTCGGTGAAAATCCAGCCGCCGTCGATACGGCAGGCATTTCGGTGACAGGCCTGCGCTACACCGCGGTCATCATCGGTGGAGTTCTGTGCGGCATCGGTGGGACCTATCTCTCGGTTGGGCAATCGGCGGGCTTTCTCCCGAACATGACGGCCGGCAAGGGCTTCATCGCGCTCGCTGCGCTCATTTTCGCCAAGTGGCGCGCTTGGCCGGCGCTCGGTGCCTGCTTTCTCTTCGGCTTGCTCGATGCCATCGCCATCCGCCTGCAGGGTATTTCCCTGCCGGGCATCGGCGAGGTGCCGGTACAGGCGATCCAGGCACTGCCCTACCTCATGACCGTCATCCTGCTCGCAGGCGTCATCGGAAAGGCGATCCCTCCCCGGGCTGCGGGCGTGCCCTATGTGAAGGAGCGCTGAGCATGGCATCGTTGGACACCCTGTTCGAGGCCGCCAAGGCCATCCAGGCCAAGGCCTATGCACCATACTCGCGCTTCAAGGTGGGCGCGGCGATCGCCACGCCGGACGGTCGGATTTTTACTGGATGCAACGTGGAGAATGCGGCTTACCCGGTCGGCTCCTGTGCGGAAGCCGGCGCCATCTCGGCCATGATCGTGGGCGGCGAAAGCCGCATCGCTGAGATCGTCGTGATGGGTGACGGTGAGCATCTCGTCACCCCCTGCGGCGGCTGCCGCCAGCGCATCCGCGAGTTTGCGGGTCCCGACACGCCCATTCACATTGCGGGCCCTGAGGGAATTCGAAAACGCTTTACGCTCGCCGAACTGTTGCCCTTCTCCTTCGGGCCGGACAATCTGACGGATCGATAGATCGATCCGAACCATTGCGACAATGAAAGGAAGGCCTGCGTTTCAGGCCTGAAACGATGACGATGCACCAGTTGATTCAAGAAGCGGCCGAGTTCGTACGCGCCCGCGGCTTCGACGGCCATTTCGATGCAGCCTTCGTGCTCGGCACGGGGCTCGGCACCCTCGTCGACGAGGTCGGCGATGCCGTGAGCCTGCCTTATGCCGATATTCCGCATTTCCCGAAAAGCGGTGTCTCCGGCCACGCCGGCAAGCTTGTGGCCGGCACGCTCGAAGGCAAGCGGGTGCTACTGTTCCAGGGTCGTGCGCATTATTACGAGACGGGCGATGCTGGCGCCATGCGTCTTCCGATAGCTTTCGTGAAGGAACTCGGCGTTCCGGTGCTGGTCGCCACCAACGCCGCCGGTTCGGTGCGCGCCGATATCCGTCCGGGAAGCCTGGTCGCCATCAACGATCACCTCAATCTCTCGGGCGGTAATCCGCTGCTGCGCGATCACACCGAGGGGCGCTTCGTCTCGCTCACCAACGCCTACGACACGGATCTTCGCCAGGTTCTTCAACGGGCCGCAGAGAAGAGCGGCATCGATCTGCCGGAAGGCGTTTATGCCTGGTTATCCGGCCCGAGCTTCGAGACGCCGGCCGAAATCAGGATGGTGCAGATCCTCGGCGGCGATCTGGTCGGCATGTCCACAGTGCCGGAGGTCATCCTCGCGCGCTACTACGGCCTGAAGGTGGTCGCCATCTCCGTCGTCACGAACCTTGCTGCCGGGATCGAAGGCGCTTCGCCTTCGCACCAGGAAACCAAGGATACGGCGGCGGAAGCGTCAGAGAAGTTCAAGCGTCTCATCCGTTCCTTCGTTGCGGAGCTGCCCCATGTCTGATTCGCATATAGCGACTCGCGCCCTGCGCAGTCTCGATCTCACCGAACTTAACGAGACCTGCAACGATCAGGCCATCGACGCCTTGTGCAAGAAGGCGCTCGACCCACATGGGCCTGTGGCTGCGGTCTGCGTGTGGCCGCAATTCGTGAAGCGTTCGCAGGAGAACCTCAGGGGCTCACCCGTTCGCATCGCCACGGTGGTGAACTTCCCTGCCGGCGGCGAGGATGTGAGCCGCGTGACGGACGATACGCAGGAAGCGCTCTCGGATGGCGCCAACGAGATCGATCTCGTGCTGCCATACGAAGCCCTGCGCCGAGGCGATCTCGCGGTGGCAACCGAGATGGTGGAAGCCGTGCGCGATCTCGTCGATCAGGGGCGCCTGCTGAAGGTGATCCTGGAAACCGGCGAACTGACGGATCCGCAGCTGATCGAAACGGCGAGCCGCATCGCCATCGATGCGGGAGCGGATTTCATCAAGACCTCGACCGGCAAGACACCGGTTTCGGCAACACCCGAGGCCGCCGAGATCATGCTTAACGCCATCAAGGCTTCGGGCCGGCCCGTCGGCATCAAGCCCTCCGGCGGGATCCGCACCGTTGCGGACGCGAAGATCTATCTCGATCTCGCCGACCGCATCATGGGTTCGGGCTGGGCGACGCCGCGAACATTCCGCATCGGCGCGAGCAGCGTCTACGAGGCGCTCATCGCTGCCATCGAAGAACGGGCCGGCACGACGGCCACCGGAACGTACTGACATGACGCTTCTTCCGCAGGAAATCATCCGCCAAAAGCGCGACGGCGGCACGCTCGATCCGGCGCATATCGAGCACTTCATCGAGGGACTCACCGCAGGTCGCGTCACCGAAGGCCAGGCGGCATCCTTCGCCATGGCGATATTCTTCCAGGGCCTCTCCGTGCCGGAGCGCGTGGCGTTGACGCGCGCGATGATGAATTCCGGCACGGTGCTAACCTGGGATCTGCCGGGTCCCGTGCTCGACAAGCATTCGACCGGGGGCGTCGGCGATACGGTGAGCCTCGCGCTCGGTCCTGCGGTTGCGGCCTGCGGCGGCTATGTGCCGATGATTTCCGGGCGCGGGCTCGGCCACACGGGCGGCACCCTCGACAAGTTCGATTCCATTCCGGGCTATGTCACGCAACCCGATATCGACACGTTCCGCCGTGTCACGCGTGAGGTCGGCTGCGCCATCATCGGCCAGACCGCCGATCTCGCGCCTGCCGACAAGCGCCTCTATGCGATCCGCGACGTGACCGCGACGGTTGAATCCATTGATCTCATCACCGCATCGATTTTATCGAAGAAATTGGCGGCCGGGCTGCACGGCCTCGTGATGGATGTGAAGTTCGGCTCCGGCGCCTTCATGGACAATGCCGAGGATGCGCGAAAGCTCGCCGAGAGCCTCGTCCTCGTCGCCAATGGCGCGGGCCTGCCCACGAGCGCGCTTCTCACCGATATGAACGAGTCGCTGGCTTCGAGCGCCGGCAATGCGGTCGAGATGGCTTATGCGGTCGATTACCTGACGGGACGCCGCCGTGAGACGCGCTTCCACGAGGTGACGGTGGAGCTCTCCGCCGAGATGCTGCTGCTCGGCAAGCTCGCTGCCACCATCGAGGAGGCCCGTGCCAAGATCGAGCACGCGATTTCGTCCGGCAAGGCCGCCGAGGTCTTCCAGCGCATGGTCGCGGCCTTGGGTGGCCCGAGCGATTTTCTGGAGAATCACAAAAGCCACCTGCAGGCAGCACCGATCATCAAGGCTGTCCACGCCGAGCGTCCCGGCACCGTGCAGGCGGTTGCCGCGCGCGATATAGGCGTGGCCGTTGTTGCGCTCGGCGGCGGCCGCACGCGGCCGCAGGATCCGATCGATCATGCGGTGGGACTTACCGAGCTTGCCGCCATCGGCGAGGCCGTCGACGCCTCACGTCCCCTCGCCGTCGTGCATGCGCGCAGCGAAGAAGCGGCGGAGGAGGCCGCTCGCGCGGTACGCGCCGCCTACACGATCGGTGACGGCAAGGCTGCTCCGGGGCCAAGCATTCTCGAACGGATCGGAGCAACCGCATGAGCCTTCTCGTTGCCGTCACCTGGGAGACGCAGCCCTGGGTCGAGCGCTTCACGCGCCACCTGCCGGACTGGGACATCGTGGTGCTGGACGAGGATTTCGACAGGAGTGCTATACGCTATGTAGCGACCTGGGGACCGAAGCCGGGAAGCTTGTCCAACCTGCCCAACCTCGAAGCGATTTTCTCGCTCGGCGCAGGCGTCGATCACCTGATGAGCTACCCCGACCTGCCCGATGTGCCGATCGTGCGCGTGGCGCAGGACGATCTCACCCATCGCATGAGCGAATACATGGTGCTGCATTGCCTCATGTATCTGCGTGACCAGCGCCGCTTCGACGAGGATCAGAAGGCGAAGCGCTGGAAGCCCGATGGGGCTCCACCGATTGCTGGCGACGTGCGCATCGGCATCATGGGCTTCGGCGTGCTGGGGCAGGATGCGGCGCGCAAGCTGAAGACGATGGGCTTCGATGTGGCCGGCTGGAGCCGTACGCCGAAATCCGTCGAAGGTTTCCAGGTGTATGCGGGCGAAGAGAGGCTCACGCCGTTCCTGAACCGCACCGACATTCTCATCGCCCTCATGCCATTGACGCCGGACACGCAAGGCATCCTCAGCCGCTCCCTGTTCGAGAAGCTGGCGCGTGATGGCAAGCTCGGTGGGCCGATCCTGATCAATGCTGGGCGCGGCAAGCTGCAGGTCGAGGCCGACATTCTCTCCTGCCTCGACGACGGGACCCTGAAGGCCGCGACACTCGACGTGTTCGAGACCGAACCGCTGCCGGAGGGCTCGCCGCTCTGGACTCACCCACGCGTGACGATCACGCCGCATAACTCGGCGACGAGCGAGCCGGAAGCGACGGCGCGCTACATCGCGCAGCAGATCAGTCGTCATGAGGCGGGGGAGGCGTTCGAGAATACGGTGGATCGGGCGCGAGGGTATTGAGGGGTGGAGTGTTAAATTAACCCATAGCCTTTCAATCCGTCCCATAAAAGCTTGAGCGCTGTCAGGGTAAGAAGGCCGTAGCAGAGACGATAAAGCTGCTTCTGATTGATGTGCTCATGCAGCTGAAATCCGGCCCATACACCAACTGGAATGAACGGCAGACATAGCAGCATCAGGCTCCAGAGCTCAGCGCCTGGGCGAGCAAGCACCAACCATGGCAGGGCCTTCATCAGGTTTCCGGCCGCGAAGAAGCTGCTGGTTGTGCCGGCATAAACAGCTTTTGGAAGTCCAAGCGGGAGAAGATACATGGCGACTGGCGGACCACCTGAATGGGCCATCATCGAGGTGATGCCTGAGGTTGTTCCGGCGAGTACGGCTTTCACTTTGGAGCGAGACTGTTCGACGACTTGGCCGCCGCGGCGAAACCACAGGATTGTGAAAGCCAGAGTGATCAACGCAATGAGAATGGCAACGGCGCTTCGGTCCGCTACTTTCATCACGAGGAAGCCCAGAGCCGTACCGCAGGCGAGGCTCGGCAGAAGCAACAAAAGGTCAATTCTCGACCAAGTCTTGGGACGCCAGTAGTAGAGCGCAACCACATCCATCAGCACGAAGAGAGGAGCCAGCAATGCGCCTGCGATGATAGGATCCATCACGAGCGACAAAACTGGGATGCCTATAATGGCCAAGCCGCCGCCGAATGCCCCTTTCATGAAGGCAATAACGAAGACGCCAAAAGCAGCAATCAGAAAGATGAATGGATCAGGAAGGATCATCAAAGCCGCTTGATCGAACTGATCGGCCCGTAGCTCGTCCGGCGGATTCGTTCCTCGGCGACCGCCAAGGGTTCGATCATCACGGTCATGCTGTGGCCGGTAGCGTGGATGAAGTTCGTCGCGTCCATCATCAGGCCCACATGGCCTTTCCAGAAGACGAGATCGCCGCGCTCAAGGCTGCTCAGATCCGCCTTCACCTCGATGGGCGTGCCGAGCTCACGCTCCTGCATGTCGCTGTCGCGCGGGGCCCCGATACCGGCAGCCGTCAGCACGGTCTGGGCCAGCCCGGAGCAATCGATGCCGAGGCTCGTCTTGCCGCCCCAGAGATAGGGCGTGTGCAGGAGGCGCTCGGCCACGCTCACGTAATCCGCCTCGAAGACATCGAGCCCGCTCAGGTGCGCGGCATAGACCCACCCGCCAGTGGCAAGTCGAGCGTAATCGCCCTGTGTCTCCGTGACGGCGACCTTGGAATTCAGGGTCAGGTAATCCTGAAACGGCAGCTTCAGGTTCGGCCCCGGATAGATGAAGGTGCGGATTGCGCGGACCTTGTGGGTCGGCTGCGGTCCGGGCTCGCCCAGGGCAACACTCGGCAGGTAACCCACGTAGCGATCTTCGTGGAGCTGAACCCAGGCCCAGCCCTCGTGTTCGTCATAGACGGTCACGCTTTCCCCGAAGATCGCCTGCGTGTCGACGGGCGCCTCGCGGGAGGGATGGCGATGCAGGGGCGAGAAGGTCGAGACCACCCGCTTGACAGTGCCTGTCGTGAAGCGTTCGGCCTCGACCAGTCCGCGCAGGCGCTCATCGGCCAGATCGGCACGAACGGGCGTGATGCGGCGGTCGAAACTCATCGGGGCATTTCCTGAACGAACATGTTGTCTTCTACCCTGTCGGAGGGATTTCCGCCATCGGTTCAGTCACCATAGCGTTCCTTCAGGAGAGCATACATCGCACGCGCCGCCTGGACCTCGCCGCCCTCGGGTCGCGCAGGCCTGGTGGAGCTGTTCCAGGCGAAGATATCGAAATGCACATGTGCCTTCGCGGCCGACACGAAGCGGCGCAGGAACAGGGCGGCGGTGATCGAGCCACCCATGGGGCCGCCGGTGTTGTTCATGTCGGCGAACTTGGAATCGAGCTGGCTCTGATAGGGTGCCCAGAGCGGCATGCGCCACACCGGATCGTTCACTGCGGTGCCATGGCGGGCGATGTCGGCGGCGAGCGCATCGTCATCGGTGTAGAAGGGCGGCAGCTCGGGGCCGAGCGCCACGCGGGCAGCTCCCGTGAGCGTCGCGAAGTCGACGAGGAGATCGGGGCTCTCCTCGTCCGCCAGCGCCAGGGCATCCGCCAGGATGAGCCGACCTTCCGCATCCGTGTTGCCGATTTCAACGGATATGCCCTTGCGGCTCGGCAGGATGTCGCCGGGGCGGAAGGCGTTGCTGGAGATGGAATTTTCAACAGCCGGAATGAGCACGCGCAGGCGCACGGGAAGCTTGGCATCCATGATCATGGATGCAAGCGCGAGGGCCGCCGCCGCGCCGCCCATGTCCTTGCGCATGAGCAGCATCGAGGAGGCGGGCTTGATGTCGAGGCCGCCGGTATCGAAGGCGACGCCCTTGCCGACGAGCGTGATGCGCGGCGCATCCACTTGGCCCCAGATGAAATCGATGAGGCGCGGCGGCGTCACGGAGGCGCGGCCGACCGCGTGGATCATGGGAAAATTCTGTTTCAGCAGATCTTCGCCGATGATGCTGGTGAAGAGGGCGCCATGCCGCTCCGCCAATTGACGTGCGGCAGCTTCGATGCCGTCGGGGCCGAGATCGCTGGTCGGCGTGTTGACGAGATCGCGGCTTGCCACGACCGCATTCGCGATGTGCGAGACCTCTTCGGCGTCGACGCCCGTCGGGCTCACGAGGCGAACGGCCTTCTCACTGCGCTTGCGGTAGCGGTCGAAGCTGTAGGCGCCCAGCAGCCAAGCAAGAGTCGCCAGCGTCGGGTTCTGTGCTTCCGTTGCGAAGCGATAGACGCCATCCGGCAATAGGGTCGGGAGCTTGCCGACGAGAAACGGATCGTTGTGCCTGGCATCCGCACCGTTGAGGCCGAAGGCGACGCCCAGGAGCTCGCCGTCGGCATCCGGGAGCAGGCAGTGGCTCCCGGCCTTGCCCTCAAATCCTTGAGCCTTCGCAAAGCCCTGTGCGATCGGCGGAAGCTGCCCGGCGATATCCGCCCATGTCTGTTCGGTCACCAGCCAGATGGGCTTTGAGGTATCGGTTGCCGGTGCGAGGAGAGGATGGGGCATGGGTTTGACCTGAACGGTTAAGAGTGATCGCTTGAGGTGAGGTTTTAAGGGGTGAAGCAGCGTGTGTCACCCTGGACGGGGCGTAAGCGAAGATCCGGGATCGATTGCGGGACGAGGCGTTTGAACCATCACCGTCACCCCCGTGTGGCGGGAATCCATAACCACCGTTTCGGCAGAATGTGGAACCGCCAGTGGTTATGGATTCCGGATTCCGCTTACGCGGCCCCGGAACGACAGTGCCTTGTTCCGCACGCGATCTCGGGTTTTGCTGCGCCGACCTGGGATGACACTGAGAGCTACCCCAACGCGTGCTGCCGTATGATCCGCGCGAGGCCGGCGATCAGAGCCTGTAACGTATCCTTCGTCTCAGCCTTGATGCCGTGACGCTTGAGGGCGTGGACATAGAGTTCCGCGCGCTCCGGTGCGGCCAGGATGGTGACGGAGGCGGGACGGCCGAATTGCGCCAGGGCCCCGTTGATTTCGTCGCCCGTAAGCAGGCCTGACAGATACGGCGCAAGCAGGTTGCTGTTCATCCGGCCGGAGACCACGGATGCGCGCGCGCTGAACAGAAGATGCAGCAGGCCGACCCTTTTCTCCCCGCTGTTGCATTCGGCCGCATCCATCCCGAGATCGAAGCCTTTCGGGTCTTCCGGCTCGGTGGCCGGGCGGCCGATCATGGAGTGCTCGCGCAGCAGCCCGTACATCTCACCGGTCATGTAGGTGGCGAAGCGCTCGATGCGGCCGTTCTTCATCTCGATCCATTTCGGATGGGTGCCGGCCGAACAGATCAATCCGTTCTCGATGCCTGCACCCAGGACCAGCGTTTCCTCGCCACGCATCACGTCGGCTGCGCCGGGAGAGGGCTCGCAGAACAGGCCGGGGATGATGTAGCCCTTGCGGCCGCTCTCCAGATCCACCGGCGCGAGCGCCTGGGCGATTTCGGCCGGGCCTGCGGGGCAGGTGGCGTACGGCGCCTCGACCCAGCCTTCGCGGCTTCCCACCATGCCGACGAGAAGGACCGGTGCTTCTGGCTCGGCTTTAAGCCAGTGCCCGCATTGACGCAGGAAGACGTCGCGGTGCTGACCCTTCTGCAGAGCTGAGACACCTTCATTCGACGAGACCTGATCGAGAATGGTCTCGTTCTCGATCAGATAGCCACGAAAGCGGGTCGTTCCCCAATCGGCGACGATGAAGCGCAAGGCGGATGATCCCTCATTGGAACTGCGAAAGGAAATCGCCTGAAGCGTCAGCGCGTTCCATACATCCGGTCACCGGCATCGCCGAGACCCGGTACGATATAGCCGTGATCGTTGAGGCGCTCGTCGATGGAGGCGGTCCAGATATGCACGTCCGGATGCGAGCCGCGCAGCTTCTCGATTCCCTCGGGCGCTGCGAGCAGGCAGACGAAGCGCAGATCCTTGGCGCCGCGCTCCTTCAGCCGGTCGATGGCGGCCACGGCCGAGTTCGCGGTCGCCAGCATGGGATCGAGCACCAGCACCATGCGATCGGCGAGATCGGACGGGGCTTTGAAGTAATATTCGACGGCCTGGAGCGATTCCGGATCGCGATAGAGGCCGATATGGGCGACGCGGGCGGCGGGAACCAGCGTGAGCATGCCGTCGAGGAAGCCGACGCCGGCGCGCAGGATAGGGGCGAAAACGAGCTTCTTGCCGGCGATCTGCGCGCCTTCCATCTTCGTCATCGGAGTCTCGATCTGAATGCGCTCTATGGGCAGGTCGCGGGTGACCTCGTAGCAGAGCAGCATGCCGATCTCGTTGAGGAGCTGGCGGAAGCCCTTCGTCGAGCGTTCCTTGTCCCGCATCAGGGTCAGCTTGTGCTGAACCAGCGGATGATCGACCACCGTGACGCCCTGCATGTTTTTTCCCTCTTCAATCGTCGTATGCTGATTCATCTAAAACACCGTCCCGTCACTGATCACGCTGAGAGGGGGCGAGCCGTCGCCGCGCTTCTCCTTTGCAAGCCTCCGCCCCGTCGCCCAGGTGCCACCTTCCAGCACCTTGGCCAGGGGAAAGTCCCCTGCTGCGAATCCCAGCTTCGTGCGGATCGGCTCGGCAATGCGGTCGAGAAGGGCGACCGTCAAGGCCCGCCACTCGACGACGAGCTGCGAATCCACCGCATGGGCACGCGCGGCATCCGCCGGATCCTTCAGGGTGATCACCCCCATATCGAGAAAAAGTCCGCCATTGCGATATTCGGGCAGGCCGGTGAGACCGTCGATATCGATGACGGTGAAACCGGCCAATTCGAGCGGCTCGATCAGCGAGTAGGAGAGCCACTGGGACAGTTTGTGGAAGGGGATGAGCCCCCTCGTGGCATCCGGCGCCTCGATCAGAGGATGGCGCCAGGTATCGCCGAGATCCACGCCGCCCAGTGTGATGCGGCCAGGCCAGATGGGACCGAGATGGGTGAGTAGCGCCTCCAGGATCGAGGTCGCCTTGATCTCGTCATTCTCGGCGGTCGCAGCGATGACGTCGAACAGACCGCCTGGCCTCGGATCGTCGACCTGCCCGAAGATGTCAGGGTTCGTCGGGACTACGCGCCCCAGACGATTGAGGAGAGCGGCGCGGCCTTCGAGCCCGACGAGCGGGTTGTCGGCGGAGACCTGGAAACCGGAGGCGAGATCGTCGGCGGTCAGCGTCATCAGCACATCCGCATCGACGCGGAAAGGATCTTCCGGCCTGCTCGAGAAGGCTCCGCTCACGAACATGTCGAAGCTTGCGACCGCTAGTCCCTCGGAACGGATGTAGGATTCTCCGGTGCGGCCCTCCTCGTAGCGCCACTGCGCGCCCGCGCCGGCATCGAGCAGGACGGACACGATGGCGAGATCGAAGGCGGAACGGGCCATGTCGGCGGCGCCCTCCCAGGGGGCCCCGTGCATCACCGCATCCCAGCGGTCGTGGCCTCCGGCGGAGAAATGGCGCCAGCGGGCGTGGAAGGGAATGTCGAGGGAGGGATAAGCCTGGCGGATCGTGGTCACGACCTCGCCGGCACAGGGTTCGAGCCGCTCGAGATCCACGGTGAAATGCTTGAGGCGACCCTCAAGGCCTGCTTGCAGAAGCTGATGCGACCGCTCCCGCACCGCTGCGGCGGATAACAGGCTTTGGGCGGCTTGGGTTTCCGGAGAAAGGTTGGGCTGATCCGTCACGCAGGGCTCCGCTGCTCTCATGCCGAGAGCGATAGCACAGTCTCGGCCGAGCGCAGCATTCCGGCGCTCAGCCGTTTGACGAGAAGGTTAAGGCCGAAGCATCGGACCCAAAAGTGGTTTCCATTTCTGGGAATTGTCCGATGCCCGATCCGTTGAGCAGCGCATCGCTCAGGACGGATAACCTGGCCACTTTTCACTGGCGTGGCCCTTCGGGTCCGCACGATGCGCTCGGCGTCAGAACCGCTCCAGGTCGCGGCCCTTCACCTGGTTCAGCTCGGCCACGTCCGGCGCGCCGTCCGGTGTGTAATAGCCTGCGGCCTTCTTGGCTTCCAGCTCCACCTGTGCATCCGGCGGCACCAGCTCGGCCGGGATCGGCACGCGCTCGACCACCTCGATGCCCGAGCCGGTGATGGCATCGTATTTCATGTTGGACATGGACATGAGCCGGTCGATGCGGCGGATGCCGAGCCAGTGCAGCACATCGGGCATGAGCTGCTGGAAGCGCGCATCCTGCACGCCGGCGACGCATTCCGTACGTTCGAAATAGGTGGACGCCTGGTCTCCGCCCTCCTGCCGCTTGCGGGCATTATAGACGAGGAACTTGGTGACCTCGCCAAGCGCGCGGCCTTCCTTGCGGTTGTAGGCGATCACGCCGACGCCGCCACCTTGGGCCTCACGGACGCATTCCTCGATGCCGTGCACGAGATAGGGCCGGCAGGTGCAGATGTCGGAGCCGAACACGTCGGAGCCGTTGCACTCGTCATGGACCCGGCAGGCGATGCGGGTCTTGGGATCGCTCAGGCGCGAGACGTCGCCAACCACGTAGACCGTGATGTTGCCGATGGGCGGCAGGAACACGCTCATATCGGGGCGGGTGACGAGTTCCGGGAACATGCCGCCGGTCTGCTCGAACAGGGTGCGGCGCAGTTCACCCTCGGAGCAGCCGAAGCGCTGGGCGATGCCAGGCAGATGCCAGACCGGATCGACCGCGATCTTCGTCACCGATATGTCGCCCGATTCATGCAGGAAGCCACCGTCGGCCTTCAGGCGCTTCGCCCCCATGGCGCCAAGGATCTCGGGCATGTTGAGGCGTGCCTTGGTGACCGCGATGCTAGGGCGGATGTCGAGGCCGCCGGCGATCTCGTCCTTGTAGATCTCGCCCACCATATGGCCCCAGGGGTCGAGGGACACGATCTTGCCCGGCTCGAACCATTGCGGATGCGGGCCGATCTCGGCAGTCGGGTGCGTATTGTGAAGATCGGGCCGCGTCAGCGGGTTGAGCGCCCGGGCGGAGATCGCCAGCGCCCGGTAGAGGGAGTAGGAGCCGCCATGGGCGCCGATCACGTTACGGTCGGCCGGATGGGTCACGGTGCCGACGATCGGGCCCCGGACCTGCGGGTCCTCGGCCCCCCATTTGATCGGATGCTTGATGGTACCAGCGTTCGGCTCGGGATGGGAGGTGAGCCGGATATGGGTCGAGCGGTTAGGCGAGCTCATGAACAATCTTCCACGCGAAAACGGGAAGACTCCCTCAACTGATCGTCGGAGAGCCTCCACACGATCTTTGGAAGACTGATCCAAAGTTTCGGTGCCGTCAATGGCACTGGGGAAGGGTGCGGCAGCTTGGCCTTTTCCCGGGACTTTCTGCAACGGTTCTTACGTCATCACCGGCCTTGTGCCGGTGATCCCGATTGGACGAGCTCGGCGCATCACCTAATCGGGATGGCCGGGACAAGCCCGGCCATGACTTGCAGGCTTAGAGCCAAGACGTTCCCTTGCCTTTATTGGGAACCCTCAGATGAGTGAGCACGCTCGCCCCGATATCGGCAAAGCTCTTGCGCCGGCCGATGGGGCGCTGCGTCACACCCTGCCCGAAACTCAGGATCGGCACGTGCTCGCGGGTGTGGTCGGAGCCCTGCCATGACGGGTCATTGCCATGGTCGGCGGTGATGATGACGAGGTCGCCGTCCCTAAGGGCAGCTTCGATCTCTGGAACGCGCCGGTCGAAGGCCTCGAGCGCGGCGGCGTAGCCCGGGATGTCACGGCGATGGCCGAACTCGCTGTCGAAATCGACCAGATTGGCGAAGACGAAGCCGCCATCCGGCAGATCCTTCAAGGCCTCGATGGCGGCTGAGAGGCAGGCCTCGTTGCCGTTCGGCTTCACCTCCCGGCCCGTGCTGCGATGGGCGAAGATGTCTCCGATCTTGCCGACGGTCACGACCGAGCGCCCCGCCATGTCGAGCGTGTCGAGGATGGTGTCGGCCGGGGGCGGCGTGGCGAAATCCTTGCGGTTGCCGGTGCGCTTGAAGCCACTCTCCGGTGAGCCGACGAAGGGACGGGCGATCACGCGGCCGATCTTGTATGCGTCGCAGAGCTCGCGTCCGATCTGGCAGAGATCGTACAGCCGCTGCAATCCGAAAGTCTCCTCGTGAGCCGCGATCTGCAGAACGCTGTCCACGGAGGTGTAAACGATGGGCTTGCCGCTGCGCACATGCTCCGCCCCGAACTCGTCGATGACGACAGTGCCGGAGGCATGCTTGTTGCCGAGCAGGCCGGCAAGATCGCCGCGTTCGATGAGCGCCGCCGTCAGCTCCTCCGGGAAAGTCGGGATGGTGTTGGGGAAATAGCCCCAGTCGAAGGTCACCGGGACGCCGGCGATTTCCCAATGGCCCGAGGGCGTGTCCTTGCCCTTGGAGGTCTCGACGCCATAGCCCCAGGCGCCTTTCAAAGCTCCTTGCGGCGCCAGGTCGGGAGGGAGGCGTCCCGTCGAGGCCTCAACGGTAAGACCGAGGCCGAGCGCCGTCATGTTGGGCAGGTGAATCGGACCCTGGCGTAGACCGGCCTGATCGCCCCGGCCCGCGGCGCAGGCCTCGGCAATATGCCCCACCGTATCGGCGCCGGCATCGCCATAGGCAGCCGCATCCTCCGCGCCGCCGATACCGACGGAATCGAGCACGATGAGAAGAGCGCGAGGCATCAGCAAAAGTCCTTCAAGCCGCTTGAATCATGACTGATACGTCATCGCGGCGAAAGATGCGATGGCCCGCGCTTATGGGGGTGTCCCCATGAGCGTGTGTCTCATGGGCACGTTCTTGGTGATCGAGCGGGCATTCCGCGCCGTGCTCATGAGAGCCGGGTCGGTGGATCTCGATTTGAAGGGTCGAATGCCCGATGCCGAAACGGGCCTTCAGTTCCTGCTGCGCCTGCGCCAGAAACCGGTCGCCCGGATGTCCGCCCGGCAGGACGAGATGCGCCGTCAGCGCCGTCTCGGTGGTGCTCACCGCCCAGACATGGAGGTGATGGACGCGGGCGACGCCCGGCATCGCCTCAAGGGCTTTCCTGACCTCCGGCACGGCGATGCCGCGCGGCACGCCCTGCAATGAGAGCGTCAGGGATTGCTTCAGCAATCCCCAGGTGCCCCAGACGATGACGGCCCCGATGACGAGGCTGAGGACCGGATCGATCCAGTTCGCGCCCGTCCAGAGAATGGCGAGGCCGCCGAGAACCACGCCGAGGGACACGGCGGCATCCGCCACCATGTGCAGGAAGGCGCCGCGGATGTTGAGATCGTGCTGGCCACCCATGAAGAGGAAAGCGGTGAACCCGTTCACGACGATGCCGATGCCCGCCACGATCATCATGGTGATGGCGGCAACCGGCGGCGGTTCGATCAGCCGCTCGACGGATTCCCAGACGATGCCGCCCACAGCCACCAGCAGGAGGAGGGCATTGAAGAGCGCCGCCAGAATCGAGCTCGAGCGCAGACCATAGGTGAAGCGTTCCGTCGGACCACGCCGCGCGAGCAGGGCCGCGCCCCAGGCGATTGCGAGGCCAAGGACATCGCTCAAGTTATGCCCGGCATCGGAGAGCAGGGCCATGGAATCGGCCCAGAAGCCGTATCCGGCCTCGATGCCCACGAAGGCGAGGTTGAGCGCGATGCCGATGGCAAAGGCGCGCCCGTGAGTGGTCTGCGGGGCATGGGAGTGCCCGTGATGGTGATGATCTGCCGAGTGGTGATGCGAATGCATGATCGGAGCGTTCAAGCCTATTCTCGAACGGCGTTCGACGCCGCCGTTTCGAGATTGAAGGCAGCGGCGAAGAGCACCTTGGTGTAATCGGTGCGAGGTGCCGCGAAGATGTTCTCGGCGGATCCTTCCTCGACGATCTTGCCGTTCTGCATCACCACTACGTGGTTCGCGAGCGCCCGCACCACCTTGAGATCGTGGCTGATGAACATGTAGGCAAGGTTGCGCCGCTTCTGGAGATCGCGCAGCAGTTCGACGATCTGCGCCTGCACCGACATGTCGAGCGCCGAGGTGGGCTCGTCGAGCATGATGAACTGAGGCTCGAGTGCCATTGCGCGGGCGATGGCGATGCGCTGGCGCTGGCCGCCGGAGAACTCGTGCGGGTAGCGGTCCATGGTGGAGGGGTCGAGGCCGACATCGTCAAGAGCCTTGGCGACGATCTCACGGCGCTGGGCGTAAGTGAGCCCCTTGTTCTGGACGAGCAGCCCTTCCTCGACGATTTCGGCAATCGACATGCGCGGCGAGAGGGACCCGTAAGGATCCTGAAAAACCACTTGCAGATCCTTGCGCATCGGGCGGATCTCATTTGAGCGCATGCCGTCGATGCGGTTGCCGAGAAAGACGATGGGGCCTTCCGATTGCACGAGGCGCAGGATGGCAAGCCCCAGCGTCGTCTTGCCGGAGCCGGATTCGCCCACGACGCCGACGGTCTCGCCCCTGCGCACGCGCACGGAGACGCCATCGACCGCCTTCACATGGCCAACGGTTTTCTGGAAGAAGCCGCGCTTGATCGGAAACCACACCTTGATCGGCCCGGCGTCGACGATGACCGGCGCATCCTTCGCAACCGGATTGGCACGGCCTTTCGGCTCGGCGGCCAGAAGTCTCTGCGTATAGGGATGCTGCGGGCTGCCGAACACTTCGGCGACCGCGCCCTGCTCGACGATCTTGCCATTGAGCATCACACAGACCCGGTCGGCGATCTTTCTCACGATACCGAGATCGTGCGTGATGAAGAGCATCGACATGTTGAGCCTGCTCTTCAGCTCGGCGAGCAGCTTCAGGATCTGTGCCTGTACGGTCACGTCGAGCGCGGTGGTGGGCTCGTCGGCGATGAAGAGGTCAGGCTCGTTGGCGAGCGCCATGGCGATCATCACGCGCTGGCGCTGGCCGCCGGAGAGCTGATGCGGATAGGCGCCCAACCGGCTTTCGGCGTCGCGGATGCCGACGAGATGAAAGAGCTCGAGCGTGCGGGCGCGTGCCTGGCGGTCGGAAAGACCACGGTGGAGCTTGAGGATCTCACCGACCTGCCGCTCGATGGTGTGGAGCGGATTGAGCGAGGTCATCGGCTCCTGGAACACCATGGTGATGTCGTCGCCGCGCACCCGGCGCATCTCGTCCTCGTTCGCCGCGATCAGATCCTTGCCTTTGAACAGGATGCGTCCCGACGGGTGATGCGCGGACGGGTAGGGCAGGAGCTTGAGTGCCGACAGGGCCGTGACGGATTTTCCGGAGCCCGACTCGCCGACCAGCGCCACCGTCTCGCCCGGCATGACATCGAACGACACGCGATCGACCGCCAGCATGTCGCCGCCGCCCTGGCGGAAGGCGACGGAGAGGTCCTGGACGGAGAGGAGGGGCTCGGTCATCGAAACGTCTTCCGCGGGTCGAAGGCGTCGCGGACCGCTTCGCCGATGAAGATGAGGAGGCTGAGCATGATGGCGATCACGAAGAAGCCGGCGAGGCCGAGCCAAGGCGCCTGAAGGTTGGCCTTGCCCTGCGCGAGCAGCTCGCCGAGCGACGGTGAGCCGGGCGGCAGGCCAAAGCCGAGGAAGTCGAGGGAGGTGAGCGTCGTGATCGATCCGTTGATGATGAACGGCATGAAGGTCAGCGTCGCCACCATGGCGTTCGGAAGGAGGTGCTTGAACATGATGGTGCTGTTGGAGAGCCCCAAAGCCCGTGCCGCGCGCACATACTCGAAATTTCTGGCGCGCAGGAACTCGGCACGCACGACGCCCACCAGGGAGACCCACGAAAAGAGCAGCAGGATGCCGAGCAGCACGAAGAAGCTCGGCGTGATCACTGCCGAGATGATGATGAGCAGGTAGAGCGACGGAATCGCGGTCCAGATCTCGATGAAGCGCTGGAACAAAAGATCGGTCCAGCCGCCGTAATAGCCCTGCACGGCTCCGGCGAGAACGCCGATGATGGACGAGATGCCTGCAAGCGTGAGGCCGAACAGAACCGAGATGCGGAAACCGTAGATGAGGCGCGCGACGACGTCGCGGCCCTGGTCGTCCGTGCCGAGCCAGTTCCACTCGATGTCCTTGCAGCCCGTACCGCCGGTGCGCTCCGCAATGGGGCGGCACTGCTCGTCGGTGAGCATCCATGTGGGCGGCGCAGGCGCCGGGACGGGAAGGTCCAGATTGTGCGTCGTGTAGGAGAAGCGAACCGGTGCCCAGAGCAGCCAGCCGTTCTCCCGGATCTCCTTGGCGATGACCGGGTCGCGGTAATCGGTCTGAGCCAGGAACCCGCCGAACTTCTCCTCCGGATAATTCACGAAGGCGGGATAGAGCAGCTCGCCCTTGTAGGAGGCGAGGATCGGCTTGTCGTTGGCGATCAGCTCCGCGAACAGGCTGAGCACGAACAGGACCATGAAGATCCAGAACGACCAGTAACCGCGGCGGTTGGCCTTGAAGTTTTCGAGCCGTCGCCGGTTGAGCGGTGAGAGCGTGATGAAGCCTTGCCTGGGCAGTGGAGGCGCGACGGGCGAGGAGGCCGGGGAGGCGACAGGAATGGTCTCGTTCATCTCACGCCTCCCTGGTCTCGAAATCGATGCGCGGATCGATCCACGTATAGGTGAGGTCCGAGAGCAGGTTCACCGCCAGGCCTACCAGAGAGAAGATGTAGAGATTGGCGAAGACGACCGGATAGTCGCGGTTGACGATGGACTCGAAGGAGAGCAGGCCCAGGCCATCGAGGGAGAAGATCGTCTCGATGAGGAGCGCGCCGGCAAAGAAGGCGCCGATGAAAGCTCCGGGGAAGCCGGCGATCACGATCAGCATGGCATTGCGGAAGACGTGGCCGTAGAGAACCTGCCGCTCGGACAGGCCCTTCATGCGCGCGGTGAGCACGTATTGCTTGCGGATCTCGTCGAGGAACGAGTTCTTCGTCAGCAGGGTCGAGGTGGCAAAGGCTCCGAGCGCCATGGCGGTGATGGGCAGCACCAGATGCCAGAAGTAATCGGCGATCTGTATGTACCAGGGCATAAGGGCCCAGTTCTCGGAGGTGAGACCGCGCAGAGGGAAAATCTGCCAGAACGAGCCGCCGGCAAACAGCACGATCAGGAGGATCGCGAACAGGAAGCCGGGGATCGCATAGCCGATGATGACGATGGCCGAGGTCCAGATGTCGAAGGAGGAGCCGTCGCGCATGGCTTTTTTAATGCCGAGGGGAATCGAAATCGCATAGGACAGGAGCGTCATCCACAAGCCCAGACTAATCGAGACGGGCAGCTTCTCCTTGATAAGCACCAGCACCGAGATGTCGCGGAAATAGCTCTTGCCGAAATCGAAGCGGGAGTAATCCCAGATCATCTTGAGAAAGCGCTCATGCGCCGGCTTGTCGAAGCCGAACTGCGCTTCCAGTTGCTTGATGAATTGCGGATCGAGGCCTTGGGCGCCGCGGTAGCGGGACGAGGAGGCATCGGCCGCGCCTGCGCCGCCGGGGCTCTGCGCTCCGAAGTCGCCTCCACCGCCGGAGATCCGCGAGGAGGCACCGGAATCCTGCCCCTGCAGCTGCGCGATGATGCGCTCGACAGGACCGCCGGGAGCGAACTGCACCAGAACGAAGGAGATGAGCATGATCCCAAGGATCGTAGGGATCATGAGAAGAATGCGGCGTGCGATATAAGCCAGCATCAAGCGCCTGCGGATTTATGGCCGATGCGGCCAAGGTGAGTGTCGTTGAAGCCGGATGCGTGTTTCAAGCCGTATCCCAACATGCGGTCGAGCCCGACATGCGCGGCCCAGACGGCAGCGAGACCGAGGCAAAGAGGAGCGTTCAGCATCAGCCCCCCACCGGCCAGGACGGCAAGACCAAGCGTGGAATGGAGAGCGTTGTAGATCACGGCTCCGGGCCTGGGACCCGCCGCATAGGCTGCAAAGCTCAGGTCCGGAGCAAGGAAGAGAATGGCATAGAGCCACCAGGAGAAGCCCGTATGGGCGAAAGCAGCCGTGGCCAGGACGAAGAGGGTCAGGCCCTCAAGGCGCAGAAGCAGGCGGGGCATGTCCGCCTCCCTGCGTGCCGTCAGCGTGGTGTCCAAGCCTTATCCTCTCCCGATCCGCTTCGCCTTTTCGGCATCGTACCACCAGGTTCCCGGCGCGCCCGAGGCAAAGCGGGGCTTGGTCTCCGGGCGCGAAAACTGATCCCAATAGGCCAGCCATTCGCTGGCCCGGTACCACATGGGCACCCAATAATGGCCTGAACGGAGAACCCGGTCCAGGGCACGGCAGGCGATGTTCAACTCCTGGCGCGACTTGGCGTTTCCGATCCGCTCGATCAGGGCATCGACGGCTGGATGGGCGATGCCGGCCAGGTTCTGTGCGCCCGGCGTCCGCGCGGCCTGCGAGCCGTAAACCGTTCGCAGGCTGTCGCCCGGCGTCGAAGAGCCGACCAGAGCGCGGCTCGTCATGTCGAAATCGTATTCGTTCAGGCGCTGCTGATACTGGGCCGCATCCACGATGCGCGACCGCGCATCGATGCCGAGTCGCTTCAGGTTGTTCTGGAAGGGCTGGGTGTGAGGCTGGAGCGAAGGCTGGAAATCGAGGAACTCGATGGTGAACGGCTGCCCGTTCGGCAGCTTCAGCACACCCCCGTCACGCTTGCAGCCGGCCTGTCGCAGGAGTTCGTCCGCTCGGCGCAGCAGCTGCCTGTCCTGTCCCGAGCCGTCGGAGACGGGCGGAAGAACGGGGTCTGCGAACACCGAGGCGGGAAGCTTGTCGCGGAACGGCTCGAGCAGCGCCAGCTCCTCCACTGATGGCTTGCTCACCGCCTTCATGTCGCTGTTCTCGAAGAACGAAGCCGTGCGCTTGTAGAGGCCGAACATGATGTTGGTGTTCGTCCACTCGAAATCGAAGGCGAGGCCGATGGCTTCGCGAATGCGCGGGTCCTTGAAGGTCTCGCGGCGCGTGTTGAAGTACCAGCCCTGGATGGAGGAGGGCGAGTCGTTCGAAATCTCCTCCTTCTTCACCTTGCCTTCGCGCACGGCCGGGAAATCGTATCCGGTCGTCCAGGTGCGGGAGGTGAACTCCTCGTGATAGTTGAGCGTGCCGTTCTTGAACGCCTCGAAGGCCACCGTGCGGTCGCGGAAATATTCGTAGCGGATGCGGTCGAAATTGTTCTGGCCCACATTCACCGGAAGATCCTTGGCCCAGTAATCCGGCACGCGGTCGAATTCGATGAAGCGACCCACCTCGAAACGGCCGACCTTGTAGGGACCTGACGCCAGCGGCGCTTCCAGCGTCGAGGCCTCGAAATCTTTTCCTTGCCAATACTTCTCCGAGAAGATCGGCATGCCGGCAACGATGAGATGCAGGTCGCGGCTGCGGTGCGGGGTGAACTGGACGCGCAGGATGTCCTCGGCCTCCGCCTCGGCCGAAGCCATCTGCGTCAGGAGCTGGGAGAAGACCGGATGACCCTTGGTCTTCAGGATGTTCAGCGAGAACGCCACATCCTTCGCGGTCAGCCGTGAGCCGTCGTGAAAGCGCGCTTCCGGACGTAGGGTGAAACGATAGGTGAGCTTGTCGTCGGAAATGCGCGCGCTTTTCGCAACAAGGCCATACAGCGCATCGGGCTCATCCGCCGAGCCCGCCATGAGGGTGTCGAAGGTGCCGGTCATGCCGGCGGCGCCGTCGCCGCGCAACACGAAGACGTTGAGCGTGTTGAAGGTGTCGAAATTCTGGTTGCCGGTGGTCTGCTTGATCTGGATCGCCAGCGTTCCGCCCTTCGGCGCCTCGGGATTGACGTAAGCGAAATGCTTGAAGTCCGGTGCCAGCTTCAGCTCGCCGAAGCTCGACAGGCCGTGCGCTTCCGTCTCGCCTTCCTGTGCGCGGCCGATGCGCGGCAGTACGGAAAGAGCGGCACCTGCCGCTCCCGTCTTGAGGATGGTGCGGCGGCTGATGGATCTCATCGCGGTGCTCCCGTCTTGGCCGCCTTGGCTTCGTCATACCACCAGATGGTCGGGAAGGCGGCTCCGCCGTAGCGCGGCATCGTCTCGGGATGACCGTAGCGGTTCCAGCGCGCGGTCCGCTGCTTCAGCGAGGTCCATTGCGGAACCACGTAATCGTGAGCGAGCAGAATGCGGTCGAGCGCCTTCGTCGCCGCCACCAGCTCGTCGCGGTCCTTGGCGAAGATGACCTTGTCGATCAGCGCGTCGACGCCGGGATCGGCAATGCCGGGAAGGTTGCGCGACCCCTCGCGCGTCGCAGCCTGGGAGCCCCAGAACTCACGCTGCTCGTTGCCCGGGGACAGACTCTGGGGCCAGAGGCCGGTGGCGACGTCGAAATCGAAGGCGCGGGTACGGTTGGTGTACTGCACGTCGTCCACGGTGCGCACCGTAGTGGCGATGCCGAGGCGGTCCAACGAGGCCTTGTAGGGCAGGAAGACGCGCTCCTCGTTGGGGCTGCTGCTGAGCAGTTCCGCGCTCAAGACCTCGCCCTTGGCGTTCACGCGGCGGCCGTTCTTCACCTCCCAGCCCGCTTCCTTGAGCAGCCGATCCGCCTCGCGCAGATTGTTGCGGATCGTCTCGGGCGAGTCGTTGACGGGATTCTTGTACGGCGTCGTGAAGACGGAGGCCGGGATCTTGTCGCGCACGCTTTCGAGAATTTCCAGTTCCTTTCCCTCGGGCAGGCCCGACGACGCGAGATCGAGCCCGTAGAAATAGCTCGAGGGCCGCTCGTAGAGCCCGTAGAAGATCGTCTTGTTCAGTTCCTCGAAGGGGAACGCGAGGTTGAAGGCTCTGCGGACACGCTGATCCTTGAATTTGTCGCGACGCATGTTGAGCACGAAAGCCTGCATCACGCCCGTGGCGCGGAACGGGAATTCTTCGAGGATCACGCGGCCTTCCTGGCGTGCCGGAAAGTCGTAGCCCACGGCCCAGTTGCGGGCACTGTTCTCCGTCCGGAAGTCGAGGCGGTCGCTCTTGAAGGCTTCGAGCAGCACCGTCGCATCGCGATAATACTCGTAGCGGATCTCGTCGAAGTTGTTCTGCCCGACATTCACGTTGATCTTCTCGCCCCAGTACTCCTTCATGCGCTCGTAGGATGCGTTGCGGCCGGTATCGAAACTCTTCAGGCGGTAAGGGCCGGAGCCGAGCGGCGGTTCGAGGGTGGTCTGCGTCACGTCGCGCTTGCGTCCGTCGGGGGCCGTGCCTTCCCACCAATGCTTCGGCAGGACCATCAGCTGTCCCATGATCTGCGGCAACTCGCGGTTGCCTTTCTCGTCGAAGGTGAACCTGACCTCACGCTCGCCGACCTTCTCCGCCTTGCTGACATTGGCATAGTAGAAAGCATAGGTCGGGCTGTTCGCCTTCAGGCTCTCGAACGAGAAGATGACGTCGTCCGCCGTCACCGGTCGTCCGTCGTGCCAGCGCGCCTCCGGGCGCAGGCGGAAGCTGACGAAGGAGTAATCGCCAGGATAGGAGAACGACTCGGCGAGCAGGCCGTAGGAGGCATTCGCCTCATCGAGAGCGGACGTGGTCAGGGTTTCGTAGATGAGGCCCAGCCCCTGCTCGGGGGAGCCCTTCACGCCGGCCACGACGATGTTGAAGCTGTCGAAGGTGCCGAGCGCCCCTAAGCGCACGAGCCCGCCCTTCGGGGCGTTCGGGTTGACATAGTCGAAGTGCGGGAAGCCTTGGGGGTATTTGGGCTCGTCGAGCAGGGCCGAACCATGCCGCCATGGCGCTTCCTGGGCTGCGACGGGAGTGAAGGCGAGGCAGGCAGCGAGGAGGCTCGGCAGAAGGGTGCGGATCACAAGGCGTCTCCTGAACGGACGAGGCGTCTGTCGTCCCGTTAGATTTTGTGCGGAACGAGGCGAGTGCAAGGGATAACGCCCAAACCCGCGAGTGCCTAAAAGAAAAGCCGGGCTTGGAGCCCGGCTTTCCGAAATGTGATGTCGTTCAAGCGCCTACTGGGCGGCCGGCAGCGGAACCGGGCTGTCGGAGAGGGTCCGCAGATAGGCCAGGATGTCGGCGCGCTCCTTGGCCTGGGCGACGCCCGCGAAGGCCATGATGGTGCCGGGGATGTCCTGCTTCGGGTTGTGAATGAAGGCGTACAGATCCTCGTAGGTCCAGTTTCCGCCATGGCCCTTCATGGCCGCGGAGTAGTTGAAGCCTTCATGCGAGGCGACCGGACGCCCGACGACCCCGTAAAGGTTCGGGCCGACCTTGTTCGCGCCGCCCTTCTCGAAGGTGTGGCAGGCCGCGCATTTCTTGGCGGAGTTCTGGCCCTTGGCCGGATCGGCGCTGGCCAGAAGGACCGGGAGCGGCTGCTCCGGCTCTGCGGGAGCGGCGGCTCCGCCGGCAGCGGCCTCTTCGGGAGCCGGAAGGTCATAACCAGGGACAGCGGGCTTATGGGGTGCAAACAGGCCGCCGGCGATAACGTTGACGCCGACCACGAAGAGAAGCGACCCGAAAACGGCGCCCGCGATCTTATTGGTCTCGATATTCATCAGTTAGGCTCTCCTCGCCTTCGTACACCGGCGAAATCAGCGCAGCAGAACGGATCCACGGGCGAGCGCCCGCGACAGGGCCGTTGCTTAGCCGTAGTCATGGGGTTTTGACAATGGGGTTTCCAGGAGTTTTCGCCGTTCTCGTGGTCGCAGCACGGGTCTCAAACGCCCGAGGATGGCTCAAGGTCCGTTTCCGGCCCAGGACAAACGGTCCCTGCCTTCCACTTTTCCGTCCGATGTTCTAAGGACCCGGATCTCATTCGAAAAAACCGCGTCATGTCCGATCCTCTCGTCCTCATTCCCGCCCGCCTTGCCGCAACCCGGCTGCCGAACAAGCCCCTGGCCGAGATCGCCGGCGAGCCCATGATCGTCCATGTGTGGCGCCGGGCCGTGGAGGCGGGAATCGGGCCTGTGGCCGTCGCGACGGACGCTCCCGAGATCGTCGAGGCGGTGACCAGGGCAGGAGGGCAGGCGGTCATGACCCGGACGGATCACGCCTCCGGCTCCGACCGCATCTTCGAGGCTGTGGAAAAGCTCGACCCGAATGGGCGGCACGATGTGGTCGTGAACGTCCAGGGCGACCTTCCGACGATCGACCCGGCCGCCATCGCGGCTTCCATCATCCCGCTCTCGGATCCGGCGGTCGACATCGCGACCCTCGTCGCCGTCATCGTCAGGGAGGAGGAGAGGACCAACCCCAACGTGGTGAAGATGGTGGGAAGCCCGGTGTCCCCCAGCCGGTTTCGCGCCCTCTACTTCACCCGCGCGACCGCGCCCTATGGGGATGGTCCGCTCTATCATCACATCGGTCTCTATGCATATCGCCGCAAAGCGCTGCAGCGTTTCGTCGGCCTCACGCCGTCTCCGCTGGAGATGCGCGAGAAGCTGGAGCAATTGCGGGCGCTCGAGGCCGGCATGCGCATCGATGCCGTCGTGGTCGACGACGTGCCGCTCGGCGTCGATATTCCTCACGATCTCGACAGGGCGCGCGAGATCCTCGCGGCCAGGGCCTCGGACCCAAAAGTGGCTTCCACTTTTGGGAGCGATCCGATGCCTCTTCTTTAACGCGGCGCATCGTTCAGGGCGTAAACCGGCACCACTTTTCCGCGCAATGCGCTAGGAGGCCATCATGAACAAGCTCATTTCGTTCCAAGGCGAATTGGGGGCCAATTCCCACACGGCCTGCTCGGAAGCCCGTCCCGACTGGGAGGCTCTGCCCTGTCCGACTTTCGAGGATGCGTTTGCTGCCGTGAACGAAGGGCCGGCGGATCTGGCGATGATCCCCATTGAGAACTCCATCGCCGGGCGGGTAGCCGACATCCACCATCTGCTGCCGACCTCCGGGCTGCATATCGTCGGTGAGTATTTCCTGCCGATCCACTTTCATCTCATGGCCATCCCTGATGCCGATCTCGGCACCGTCAAGGACGTCTACAGCCATGTCCATGCGCTGGGTCAGTGCCGCAAGATCATCCGCAAGCTCGGACTCAAGGCCCATGTGGCCGGCGACACGGCGGGCTCCGCGCGTGAGGTGGCGGAGTGGAAGGATCCGAGCCGGGCGTCACTCTCGCCCCGCATGGCGGCGGACATCTACGGCCTGAGGATCCTGGCGGAGAACGTGGAGGACGAGGCCCACAACACCACCCGCTTCGTCATTCTCTCCAAGACACCGTACTGGGCCCCCGCCGGACAGGGGCCGACCGTCACGTCGTTCGTCTTCCGTGTCCGCAACCTGCCCGCCGCGCTCTACAAGGCGCTGGGCGGCTTCGCGACGAACGGCATCAACATGACGAAGCTCGAGAGCTACATGCTCGAAGGCGAGTTCCTGGCCACCCAGTTCTATGCCGAGGTGGACGGACATCCGGAGGACACGAATCTCAAGCGGGCGCTGGAGGAGCTGGAATTCTTCTCCCGCGAGCTGCGCGTTCTCGGCGTCTACCCGGCCGACCCGTTCCGCGAGAAGATCAGGGAAGCGGCCGAGTGAGCATCCTCATCCGCGAGGCGGTTGAGGCGGACGTCGAAGGCATCGCCGGAGTCCACGTCCAGGGTTGGCGCGAATCCTACAAGGATTTCCTGTCGCCCGAGGCGCTCGCTGGCCTGTCCGTCGAGGAGCGGACGCGGATGTGGCAGGGCGCCTTCAGGCAGCCGAATCCGCGGGCCAGGCTACTTGTCGCTGAAACGGACGGGGGCGCGATCGTCGGCTTCGCGCGCGGCGGGCCGATCGGCCGCGAGAACGCCGATGTTCTCGGCACCGAGGCCGAGATCTTCGCGATCTACCTGCTCGACAAGGTCAAGCGCCAGGGCGTCGGCCGCAGGCTGATGGGCGGTGTTCTCGATCACCTCGCCGCCCACGGCTTCCGCTCTGTAGGCCTCTGGGTGTTGAAGCAGAACCTCCCGGCCCGTCGCTTCTACGAGGCCCTTGGCGGGACACCGGGAGCCGAGCAATCCTTCGACCTGCGCGGCCAGATGGTTGTCGAGGTCGCCTACCGTTTCGAGCTGACCCTTTAGGGACGCCGTCGCCGCCAAGTCATCCCGGTGGTCAGCAGGCCCGGATGGGAATCCCTCCGGAGCCTCGGGCTATGGATCCTCTTCCCCTGCCAGGGCTTTCGCGCTCTCCGGCCGGGCATGACACTGTCCTGGGTCGCACCCGCTTTCGTCCTACACCGGCCTTCGTCACACCCTCTGCCGTCATGGCCGGGCTTGACCCGGCCATCCCGATGCTGAGAGGCGCGGCGCTTCAGGCATCGGGATCCCCGGCACAAGGCCGGTGATGACGTGGAGGAGGTGATGACGTCGAGGGAGTGGTCAGGCCTGTGAACAATGTTCTCACTTTGTTCTTGACACTGTGTTGCACTTGAGCTATAGAGTTGCCTTAGATCGGTTCCTGACGAGGGGCGCGCTCGAGGCGTTCGCAGCGAAGGGAACCGGCACGGTCCTGCGGCAGGCCTCGCAAGCCTGGGAGCGCAGGAGGCCGACCTTGGGTCTCGTCCCAGCTGGTCCGCCTGAAAAGAACCGTGCGCGAGGTGCCGTCCGGCTCTTCCATCTCACACATCCACATCGAGCCGGGCTGCCCATCGCGCCACCCTCGATCAACCTCACGGCTCAGGGCTCCCAAGCCCTGGGCCTACGGGTGCTGGCTCTGTGAAACACATCAATCCCGCGCCCGACATCACACCCACCACGTCATGGCCGGGCCTGAACCCGGCTATCCCAGTCGGACGAGCGCCGCGCTTCAGGCATCGGGATCACCGGGACAAGCCCGGTGATGACGTTGGAGGGGAGTGCCAGGGCTGAGGGTACGAGAGCCGGACGGCGCAAGCCGATCGGGATCGTGAAAACCGGCCCGGCACCGTCATCCCGGCGAAGGTCGGGACCATCACCGCTGACGGTGCAGACAGAAGCGCAACGCTGCTCGCCCGTTCCTGAGCCGTCGCGGTTCTGGATCCCCGCCGGCGCGGGGATGACAGTGTGGGCGCGGCGATGACGGCGAGGTTCAGGCGCCGCCCTCCTTGCGCGATCCCGGATGACGCGTGTCGATTGCGCTCATTCCTTCACCCATTCCCGGACGAGGTGGTTCGCGATCGCGATGGGCGAAGGCGCCAGGTAGTTCTCGTGGGTGCCCTCCAGCATGCGCCGCACGTCATCCTTCGTGAACCAGCGGGCATCCTCCAGTTCCTCCCCGTCGAACGTGATCTCGTCGGTCAGTGCCTCGCCGATGCAGCCGATCATGACGTTGGACGGAAACGGCCAGGGCTGGGAGGTCATGTAGCGCACCGCGCCCACCCGGATGCCGGCCTCCTCGAAGGTCTCCCGCCGGACGGCGTCCTCGATGGTCTCGCCGGGTTCGAGGAAGCCCGCGAGGCAGGAATACATCTTCTCCGCGAAGCGCGGCTGGCGGCCCATGAGGCACTTGTCGCCCCGCGTGATCAACATGATCACCACCGGATCGGTGCGGGGGAAGTGCTGGGCGTTGCACGCCGCGCAGTCGCGCCGGAAGCCGGCCTGGGCGGGTTGCGTCGGCGCGCCGCAATTGGCGCAGAAGCGGTGCCGCCGGTGCCAGTCGAGCAGGGATTTCGCCATGGCGAGCAGGCCGAGTTCTTCCGCAGGAACGAGCCCTCGCACCGCAATGGAGCGCAAATCCACGACTGCGAAGGCCGGATCGTCCTGAAACAGCTCCGCGGCCTCGGGTGCCGCCAGGGTCGCTACAACGGGGCGATCCTGCAGGGTGCCGAGAAAGACCAGCTCCTGATGGGCCGGGAGGCGGCTCAAGACCGAGGTCGTCAGGAGGCTCGTTCCCGGCTCCCCGGCGCGAAGGACCGGCAGGTCGCCGGCCAGGATCACCATGGCGGCATGCGGGTCGCTCGCCGCCTTGGCGAGCGCCTCCGGGTCCCGCTCGGTGCTGTGGCGGACGAGCGGGTTCGTGATGTAGGCGATGGGTCGGGTCATGGGATCAGGCTGCCGCGAAAAGAGTGGCGGCGCGCTCGATCAGAGCGGTCGCCGCATGGTCGGGATAGGGGGTGCGGGCGCCATGGCCCCAGACGGGGCCGGGCCAAGCCGGATCGGAGCGGAAGCGTCCGATCACGTGCACATGAAGCTGCGTCACGATATTGCCCAGCGCACCCACATTCACCTTGTCGGGTTTCGAGAGCTCCAGCATGACCTTGGTGGCGATGCGGATCTCCTGCATCAGCTGAACGGATTGCTCCTCCGAGAGATCCGTCAATTCGCTCGCCCCCACGATGCGGGGCACCAGCACGAACCAGGGAAAGCGTGCGTCGTTCAGAACCAGGACCGATGAAAGGGCGAGGTCGCCGACGGGGAGCGTATCGGCTTCGAGCCGGGAATCGAGCTTGAATGTCATGGCGCTATGTAACCGAGCCTGCGGCTTCGTGTCAGCCGTCGTCGTTCGTCATATCAGACAGAGCGCGGACGCACCCCAGCTCTCAGGCAAGGTGATCCTCGAGGTGAGCCCGCCCAGTCATACCCGCCGGCGTCATGGCCGGGCTTGTCCCGGCCATCCCGATTGTGTGGAGCGCTACGCCTTTCGGATCGGGATCACCGGCACAAGGCCGGTGATGACGTCGAGAGTGTTGCGAAGCACGGATCCCGACTCTCCGATCCGACCCTCTACTCCTTGCCGCGAGGGGGAGAGAAGCAATCGTCCGCCTGTGATCATCGGGGAAGGGCCTCCTTTCCAACTTGCGTTTCTTCAGCGATACGCCCATATAGCCGGTGGGAGGTTGGCGAGGGACGTCTCACTCGCCAACCGGGTCAGGTCCGGAAGGAAGCAGCCCTAACGAGACCGAACGGGTCTTCGTCCAGCCTCCCACCTTAAGATTCCCCAAAGCCTTGCAGTCGATGGACGATACCACAGCCGGCACGCCCCTGAACGACGAGCCGGCCCTGCCGGGCTTCCCCGCCGCGCCCGCTCCCGCCGCGCCGGCCTCGCCGTATCGCGTTCTTGCCCGCAAATACCGCCCCAAAACCTTCGACGACCTGATCGGTCAGGAGGCGATGGTGCGCACCCTCTCGAATGCCTTCGAGACCGGTCGCATCCCGCAGGCCTGGATGCTCACGGGTGTCCGCGGCGTCGGCAAGACCACCACGGCCCGCATCCTGGCCCGCGGTCTCAATTATCAGAAGCAGGACGGTTCCGGCAGCCCGACGATCCACATGCCCGAACTCGGCGTCCATTGCGAAGCGATCATGGAATCGCGGCATGTGGACGTGCTGGAGATGGACGCCGCGTCCCATACGGGGATCGACGACGTCCGCCAGATCATCGACGGCATCCGCTATTCGCCGGTCTCGGCCCGGTACAAGGTCTACATCATCGACGAGGTTCACATGCTCTCGGAGAAGGCGTTCAACGCCTTTCTGAAGACGCTGGAGGAGCCGCCGCCGCATGCGAAGTTCATCTTCGCCACCACCGAAATCCGGAAAGTGCCCGTCACGATCCTGTCCCGCTGCCAGCGCTTCGACCTGCGCCGCATCGAGGCGGACAAGCTCGTGGCCCATCTCGGCCGCATCTGTAATGCCGAGGGTGTGCAGGCCGATGCTGAGGCGCTCGCCGCCATCGCCCGCGCGGCGGAAGGCTCGGCGCGCGATTCCCTGTCGCTGATGGACCAGGCCATTGCCCACGGGGCCGGCGTGGTGACGCCCGACACCGTGCGCGACATGCTGGGGCTCGCCGACCGCACCCAGGTCATCGATCTCTTCGAGGCGGTGATGCGCGGCGACGTGCCGGCCGCTTTCGCCGGGTTGCGCTCGCAATACGATGCCGGCGCGGACCCGGCCGTGATCCTCTCCGATCTCGCGGCCTTCTCGCATATCGTCACCCGTCTCAAGCTGATCCCCGAAGCCGCGAGGGATCCCGCTCTCTCCGAGATCGAGCGGACCCGCGGCACGGATTACGCTCAGAAACTCTCCGTACGGACCCTGTCGCGCGCCTGGCAGATTCTCCTGAAGGGCATTCCCGAGGTCCAGGCCTCGAACCGCCCGATCGCGGCCGCGGAAATGGTCATCGTGCGCCTCGCCTATGCGGCCGACCTGCCGACGCCGGACGAGGCGCTGCGCGCCCTGAAGGACGGCGCACCGGTTCCCGCGGGCGGCCCGTCGGCGCCCACACCCCGGCCCTCCGGTCCCGCCACCTCCGGCAACATGGCGCTGGCGACCTCTCAAGCCCATCCGCAGCCGCGCCCCCAATCCGCTCAACCAGAGCCGACCATGCGCCTGCGCCGCTTCGAGGACGTGGTGGCGCTCGCCGGCGAGAAGCGCGAAATCGTGCTGAAGGCGCAGCTCGAACGGGATGTGCGCCTCGTCCGCTTCGAGGAGGGCCGCATCGAGCTCAGTCTCACCGAGACCGGCAGCCGCACCATCGCCAACGATCTGACCCGCGCTCTCCAGCAATGGACGGGAGAACGCTGGATGGTGGCTCTGTCGTCGGAAGAGGGGGGCGCGACCCTCCACGAGAAGGCGGTCGCGGCCGAGCGCGAGCGCAAGGAAGGCGCTGCCAATCATCCCCTGGTGCAGGCGGTGCTGTCGAAGTTTCCCGGTGCGCAGATCGTGAACGTGATCGAGCGAGCGGAGAAGCCGGGCGAGGATGCGGAAACGGAAATCCTCGGCGAGGCCGACGCGCTGGCCGCGCACGAGGCCGAGGAAGACGACGATCTGTTTTAAGACAAGGATACGGTCATGAAGGACATCATGGGACTGATGAAGCAGGCTCAGGCCATGCAGCAGAAGCTGCAGGACGCCCAGGCCGAGCTCGACACTCTCGAGGTCGACGGCACCGCCGGCGGCGGTGTCGTGGCCGTGAAGGTGACCGGCAAGGGCAGCCTCAAATCCATCAATATCGATCCCTCGCTCATGAATCCGGACGAGAAGGAGATCCTCGAGGATCTCATCGTGGCCGCCATGAACGACGCCCGCGGCAAGGCCGAGCGGATCACGCAGGAGCGCATGGAAAGCCTCACCAAGGGCCTTCCGCTGCCGCCCGGCCTGAAGCTGTTCTGAGCATCGTGCGAAGAAGTGGTTCCCGGTTCTTCGCGTCGAACGGTGCGACAAAAGCAAAAGAGAACCTGAATGGCCCAGCACGTTGCCGGCCCTGAGATCGAGCGCCTGATCCAGCTCCTCGCCCGCCTGCCGGGTCTGGGGCCACGCTCGGCCAGGCGCGCGGCGCTTCACCTCATCAAGAAGCGGGACACGCTGCTCAACCCGTTGAGCGATGCCATGCGCGTCGCCAACGAGCGCATCGTCGTGTGCTCGTCCTGCGGCAATGTCGATACGTCCGAGCCCTGCACCATCTGCCGTGATCCCAAGCGCGATCCTTCCATCCTCGTGGTGGTGGAGGACGTGTCGGATCTCTGGGCCCTGGAGCGCTCGGGCGCGGTCAGCGCCAAGTACCACGTGCTCGGCGGCGTGCTCTCGCCGCTCGACGGCGTGCGTCCCGAGCACCTGAACCTGGAGCGCCTCGTCGCCCGCGCCTCGGTGCCGGGCGTGAACGAGGTGATCCTGGCGCTGAACGCCACGGTCGACGGGCAGACCACGGCCCATTACATCACCGAGCTTCTCGGGCATCTGCCCGTGAAGGTGACGAAACTCGCCCATGGTGTCCCGGTCGGTGGCGAACTCGATTATCTCGATGAAGGCACGCTCTCCGCGGCGATCCGGCAGCGCACGTCGTTCTAATTCAACAGCGCCTCTTCCTTCGTCATCACCGGCCTTGTGCCGGTGATCCCGATTGGAAAAGCGCGGCGCCTTTCCCAATCGGGATGGCCGGGACAGGCGCGGCCATGACGCGATGGTGTCATCCCCGGCGGCCATAAGGCCGGGAAGGGGATCCACGATCAAGCTCTGAGCTATGGATTCCCTTCCCCTCCGCTGCGCTTCGGCCGGGAATGACAATGCGAGACTCAAGTCGAGCAGCAGGCAGATGATCACGTGACAGGCCCGACCGTCGTTGCTATCAGGCGGCAACGAAACCCCTTGCCCCGAGTTGCCCATGTCCGCCACCGATCTCGCCCGTACCATCGATGCCGCCTGGGAAGACCGGGCCAATGTAAGCCCCTCCACGACGGGCGCCGTGCGCGAGGCCGTCAATGAGGCCATGCACCTTCTGGATTCCGGCAAGGCCCGCGTCGCCGAGAAGACCGGCGACGCGTGGCAGGTGCATCAATGGCTGAAGAAGGCAGTGCTGCTGTCCTTCCGCCTCAACGATATGGGCATCATCAAGGGCGGACCGGGCAACGCCGTCTGGTGGGACAAGGTGCCCTCCAAGTTCGACAACTGGTCGGAGACCGAGTTCAAGGCCGCAGGATTCCGCGCGGTCCCGAACTGCACCGTGCGGCGTGGCGCCTATATCGCGCCCGGCGTTATCCTGATGCCGTCCTTCGTCAATCTCGGGGCCTATGTGGACGAGGGCACCATGGTCGACACCTGGGCGACTGTCGGTTCGTGCGCCCAGATCGGGAAGAACGTGCATTTGTCGGGCGGAGTCGGCATCGGCGGCGTGCTGGAGCCGCTCCAGGCCAATCCCACGATCATCGAGGACAACTGCTTCATCGGCGCCCGCTCGGAGGTGGTGGAAGGCGTGGTCGTGGGCGAGGGCTCGGTGCTCTCCATGGGCGTGTTCATCTCGGCCTCGACCAAGATCATCGACCGCAACACCGGCGAGGTCTTCGTCGGCCGCGTGCCTCCGTATTCGGTCGTCGTCCCTGGCTCGCTCCCCGGCAAGCCGCTTCCGGACGGCACGCCCGGCCCGTCGCTCTACTGCGCCGTCATCGTGAAGCGCGTCGATGCGCAGACCCGCGCCAAGACGGGCATCAACGAGCTGTTGCGGGACTGATCCGATGGAACGCTCACCGCTTTCCCTCGCCCAATCGCTCCTGCGCTGTCCCTCCGTGACGCCGGAGGAGGGCGGGGCGCTCGGCTTCGTCGAGAGTGTCCTGAAGGCGGCGGGATTCGAGGTCCATCGGCCGGTTTTTTCCGAGCCCGGAACGCCGGATGTGGAGAACCTCTATGCCCGCTATGGCACGGGCGAGCCCTACCTGCTCTTCGCCGGACATACGGATGTGGTGCCGCCGGGCGATGCGGGCCGGTGGACGCATGATCCGTTCGGCGGCGAGATCCATGGAGGCGAGCTCTACGGGCGCGGTGCGGTGGACATGAAGGGCGGCATCGCCTGCATGATGGCGGCGGCGCTCGACTTCATCCGCGACAATCCCGGCTTCAAGGGGTCCATCGGCTTCCTGATCACGGGAGACGAGGAGGGGCCGGCCATCAACGGCACGGTGAAGCTCCTCGAATGGGCAAAGGGGCGCGGCGAACGGTTCGACCATTGCATCCTGGGCGAGCCGACCAATCCGAACCAGCTCGGCGACATGATCAAGATCGGGCGGCGCGGGTCGCTCACGGGCAGGATCGTCGTCGAGGGCAAGCAGGGGCACGTGGCCTACCCGCATCTCGCGGACAATCCCATCCCGGGCATGATGCGCCTGCTCGAGGGCCTCCTGAAGGAGCCGCTCGACCGGGGAACGGATCATTTCGACGCTTCGAACCTCGAGGTGACCACCGTCGATGTGGGCAATCCGGCGTCCAATGTGATCCCGGCGGCGGCGAAGGCGACCTTCAATATCCGCTTCAACGATCTCTGGACGCCGCACAGCCTGGAGGCGGAGATCGAACGTCGCCTGCGCGAGGCCGCCGGCAACACGGTGCGCTTCGCCCTGACGGTGGAGCCGACCAACGCGGTGGCCTTCCTCACGACGCCGAATGAATTCGTGGGCTTCATCGCCGATGCCATCAAGGCCGAGACCGGCTCGCAGCCGAAGCTCTCCACCACCGGCGGGACGTCGGATGCTCGCTTCATTGTGAAGTACTGCCCGGTCGTCGAGTTCGGGTTGGTCGGGCAGACCATGCACCAGATCGACGAGCGGGTGGCTGTAGGTGATCTAGACCGGCTGGCAGTGATTTACCGGAAAGTGCTGGATGCCTATTTCGTCGCGTGAGTACGGATCGAGAGCCTTGACTATTTAGACTAAAGTCGAAGATCGGCCGGAACGTTTTGCCAGCTCCGTCCATTTCCGAGGCAATCATCTTCGGAAAGAGACCGGTCATGATCGTCACGGCTGATGAGGTCAATCGCTCGTTCAGGGGAACGCTGGACCTGCTCCACAGCAGGTCCGAGGGTCTGAAATCCTTCGATATGAGCGAGCGCGGCTTCTGGCGCTCCTTCACGGCGATCTGGCTGACGCTCCCGGCCTATGTGGTGTCCCTGGCGTTCGAGCGCCTCCGTCTCGGTCTCCTTCAGCCTGACAGATCCCTTCTCGACAATGTCTGGATTGATCTCGTGGTGGCGCTGGGCCATGTGGCGGGATTCCTGGCCCTGCCGGTCGCCATGATCTGGATCGCCCGATGGTTTCGGCTCGAGAAGGCCTATGTGCCTTTCGTGATCGTGACGAACTGGGTCTCGGTCATCGGCATGCTGGTGCTGTCGGTGCCGGCCATGCTGATGCTTCTCGGCTGGGCGCCTCCAGGGCTCGCCAGCCTCTTCAGCCTCGCTTTTGCAGTCATCATCGTCAGGATGCAGTGGTTCGCCACCAAGGCGACCCTGGGGCTCGCGAGCGTGCCGGCCCTTGGGATCGTCGTACTCGGCATCGTGCTCAATTCCTTCGTCGGAACGGCGATGCGGAGCCTGTTAGGCTAAGTCTGGATAATCGACGCCAATCAAGTAAAGACCGGTGGGCGGTGCCATCGGTCCGCAGCGCTTGCGATCCCGTGCATCGAGTGCTGCGCCCACATCTTCCACCGACCAGCGCCCCGCGCCGGCGCGCTCCAAGGTTCCCGTTATCGAGCGCACCTGATGATGCAGGAACGAGCGGGCGGAGGCATAGATGCGGATTTCGTCGCCGATCCGTTCCACGTCGAGCCGGTCGAGGGTCCGTATCGGGCTGTTGGCCTGGCATTCGGCGGCACGGAACGTGGTGAAATCGTGCCGCCCGATCAGCAGTTGCGCGGCTTCGTGCATCACGTCCGCATCGAGCATCCAGGCCACGTGCCAGACGCGGGCCGCATCAAGTGTCGGGCGCGCACGACGGTTCAGGATCCGGTAGACGTAGTGGCGCTTCACAGCGGAGAGACGGGCGTTGAACGTCTCGGGGACGATTTGCGCCGCGAGAATGGCGACGGGGGCAGGTTTCAGATGAGCGTTGGTGGCATCGCGTACCGTGTCTGGCCGCCACTCCTTCTCCAGATCCACATGGACGACCTGATGGGTGGCATGAACGCCCGAATCCGTCCGTCCGGCGCAGTGGATCCGTACGGCTGAACCGGTGAAGCGCGCGATGGCATCCTCCACCGCCTGCTGAACGGAGAGACCGTTCGTCTGATGCTGCCAACCGGTGAAGGGCGTGCCGTCATACTCGACGACAAGCTTGTAGCGAGGCATGTTATTCCAGTTCTACGAAGGCCTGGGCATAGGAGACCGAGCCATGGGCCTCTTTCCCCTTGTCGGAAAGAGCGACGGCCTGGAGATAGGGCCCGTCATAGGGCGTTTTCAGTCGTTCCGCCAGACGCGGCGTGAAGCCAAAACGACCGTAGTAATCCGGCTCTCCCAGCACCAGGACGAGATCGTAGTTCTTCTCTGCTAAGCGCCTCAGGCTGTTCCGGACGAGAGTTGCGCCGATACCCTGCTTCTGGAAGGAGGGAGCGACTGCCAGTGGAGCCAGAACCGCCGCTTTGATGGAAGGTGTCTCGTGCAGGGTCAGGCGAGAATAGGCGATATGGCCGGCCGGCTCATCCGCAAAGGCGATCACGGACAGGATCAGATCGCCATCCTTGTGCATGTGCTGCACGAGATCGGCCTCCGCCAATTGCCCGAACACAGCGGAATAGATGGCGTAGAGCGTAGGAAAATTGGCGGATTCCTCCAGGCGGATCCCCATGCTGGACCTCACGCAAATTTGGCGCCCGGACCAAGTCTCACACCCCGCAGGAACTCTTCGAAAGACACGGGTCCCTTGCCGGCACGCTGCACCTGAATCAGGCGGATAGCCCCTTCGCCACAGGATATCGTACCATCATTGTCGATCAGTGTCGCGGGTGAACCTGAACCCTGTCCCAGGGTTGACCGCAACACCTTCACGCGTTCCCGGCCCTTGCCGAAATCGGCGATGAAGAAGGCACCCGGGAAAGGTGAGAGCCCACGAATGTGATCGTGAACGGCCTGAGCAGGCTTCGACCAGCCGATCAGCGCCTCCTCGTTCTTGAGCTTGTGCGCGTAGGTCACGCCTTCCTCGGGCTGAGGCGTGAAGCCCAGGCCTCCGCGGGAAACGGCGGCGAGCGCCCGCACCATGAGGTCGGCTCCGAGAACCATGAGCCTGTCGTGCAATTCGCCCGCATTCATGTCCGGCGTGATCGCCACCCGCTCGACCATGGCGACAGGGCCGGTATCAAGGCCCTCTTCCATCTTCATGACGGCGACCCCAGTCTCCCCGTCGCCCGCCATGATCGCGCGCTGGATCGGCGCCGCCCCGCGCCAGCGGGGGAGGAGGGACGCGTGAAGGTTGAGGCAGCCCAGTTCCGGGGCTTCCAGAACGGCTTTCGGCAGCAGCATGCCGTAGGCGACCACTACCGCCACATCGGCATTGTGGCTGCGAAAGATCTCGGAGGCCTCTTCCGTGCGCAGGGTCTTCGGCGTCAGCACGGGAAGTCCGAACCGATCCGCCATTGTATGGACAGGGGACGGCTTCAACTCCATGCCACGGCCGGCGGCTGCGGGTGGGCGGGTATAGACGGCGACTACGTCATGGCCCTGGCCAACGATCTCGGAGAGGGTGGGCACGGCGAAATCGGGCGTGCCCATGAAGACGACGCGCAGGCTCATGCTCCTGC
Organism: Microvirga sp. 3-52; assembly: GCF_018383585.1. Taxonomy (GTDB): domain Bacteria; phylum Pseudomonadota; class Alphaproteobacteria; order Rhizobiales; family Beijerinckiaceae; genus Microvirga. The sequence goes on along the minus strand of NZ_JAHAMK010000010.1, from coordinate 49,811 downwards.
CTCGCGCTTGGCGGCCTTCTTGAACTTGGTCATCACCCGGTCGCGTTTGAGCTTCGACAGGTAGTCGATGAACAGAACGCCGTTGAGGTGGTCTATCTCGTGCTGCACGCAGGTCGCCAGGAGCCCATCCGCATCCTGCTCGATCGTCTCGCCTTGCAGGTTCATGTAGCGGAAGCGCACCCGGTCAGGCCGCTCGACCTCCTCGTAATATTCGGGGATCGACAGACAGCCTTCCTCGTAAACACGCTTCTCCTCCGAGGCCCAGACGATCTCGGGGTTGATGAGCACCATCGGCTGATGCTCGTCCTCCGATTTCGACACGTCCATGGTCACCATGCGGATTGGCACGCCGATCTGGATGGCCGCCAAGCCGACGCCCGGGGCGTCGTACATGGTTTCCAGCATGTCGTCCGCCAGCCGGCGGACCTCGCTCGTGATTTCCTTAACGGGCTCGGAAATCAGGCGGAGTTTCGTATCGGGGATGATGATGAGGGGTCTGATGCTCATGATCGCGGGAGATAAGCGGTTGGACGAGGATGGTCAAATCGTTCGTCTTATGTTCGGATGCTGCCGTCAACCGGAACTATAGGCTCCATGAACGACGTCGTCCTGATCCTCGGCAAGACATCCCTGACCTGGGGGCAGGTCGTCACGGGGATGGCGGGGTTGAGCCTCGTTCTGCTGCTGCTCGTGACCGTTCTTCTCCTGCGCACGCGCCGGGAGAGAGCCCTGGAGGCGGCCGTCGCGGCCGAGCGGGCGCGGGAGATGGACGACAAGGTGGCGGAACTCACCCGCGTGCAGTCAGAGATGACCGGGCGGATGCGGACCATCGCGGAGGTCTTCGGTACCCGCCAGAGCGATTTCGTGCGGATGATCTCGGAGCGAATCGATGGATTGCAGCACCGGGTCGGGCAAGGGCTGGAGGCGTCCACTCGCCATCAGACGGAGAATCTGTCCAGGCTGAACGAGCGTCTCGCCGTGATCGACGCGGCGCAGCAGAATCTGACGAACCTCACCGGCGAGATCGTAGGGCTGAAGGACATCCTCTCCAACAAGCAGACCCGGGGCGCCTATGGGCAGGGCCGAATGGAGGCGATCGTCCGCGATGGGTTGCCGGCCAATGCCTTCGAGTTCCAGGCGACCTTGTCGAACCGCACGAGGCCCGACTGCCTGGTGCGTCTGCCCGGCGACGAGCGTGGGCTCGTGATCGATGCCAAGTTTCCGCTGGAGGGCTTTACCCTTTTCCGGGAGGCCAAGGGCGATGAAGCCCGCAACCGGGCGGCGACCAAGGTCCGCAGCGACATGCTCGTTCATGTGAAGGACATCGCGGAAAAGTATCTGATCCCGGGCGAGACCCAGGACATCGCGATGCTGTTCGTCCCCGCGGAGTCCATCTATGCCGACCTGGCCGAGCATTTCGACGATGTGGTCCAGAAGGCGCATCGCGCCCGTATCGTCATCGTGTCGCCCTCGCTTCTGACGCTCGCCATCCAGGTGATGCAGACACTGGTCCGCGATGCCCGAATCCGCGAGGAGGCGAGGGTGATCCAGGTCGAGGTGCAGAAACTCCTGGAGGATGTGGAACGCCTCGACGCTCGGGTGGCGAAGCTCGATACCCATTTCCGGCAGGCACAGGACGATGTCTCGCAAATCCGGGTCTCGGCCGACAAGATCGTCAAGCGCGGACAGAAGATCGAAACCCTGGAATTCGACGAGGGCGAAGCGGAAGTCCGGGCCGAGTGGCTGCGCCTTCAGGGCCGGAACCTCCGGGCAGTCGAATAGACCGGGAACCGCCTTTCGCCCGTAACGTTCTCCTCAGGCTGAACGATGCGCCAAGCAGACGATGGCGCTCGCATGTTGGCATATCTCAGAACACGGGAAGGATCGCGCTATGGGCCTTTTGTCAAAGGACATCAAGTCGTTGGATGATCTCTTCATCCATACCCTGCAAGACATTTACTACGCCGAACAGCAGATCACGAAGGCGCTGCCGGAGATGATCGAGAAGGCCAGCGACCCGCAACTGAAGCAGGCCTTCCAGACCCATCTCGGCGAAACCCAGCAGCAGATCCAGATGGTCGAGCAGGTGTTCCGCATGCATGGACACGACCCCAAGGGCGTGACCTGCCCGGCTATCGACGGCATCATCGACGAAGCCCAGGAAATTGCCGGCGACATCGACGATCCGCAGGTTCTCGATGCGGCGCTCCTGGCTGCCGCTCAGGCCGTGGAACACTATGAAATCACCCGCTACGGCACGCTCGTCGCCTGGGCCAAGCAATTGGGCCGCGAGGATTGCGCCGGTGTCCTGCACCAGATCCTGGATCAGGAGAAGGCCACGGACCAGAAGCTCAACCGGATTGCCGAGAGCAAGATCAACACGAAGGCTGCGTAAGTTCTTCGTCACTTGGAATGGGAATGGCCTCCGCAAGGAGGCCATTTTTATATCGACCCGTCCCTAACCCGTCACGGCCGTCCCGGGACGTGATCCGGGATCAGTCCCGGCCATCCCGCTTCCGGACCCCATCGCCCTCATCCTGAGGAGCAGCCGTGAGGCTGCGTCTCGAAGGAGGATTTCAGCAGGCACAGGACTCTCCTTCGAGACGGTCGCTGTGCGACCTCCTCAGGATGAGGGCGAGCGAGACGATCGGCATCACGGCCGGTGACACCCACTCCCGTCATGGCCGGGCTCGTCCCGGCCATCCCGATGCCGTGAAGCGCCATGCCTTTCCAACCGTCATCACCGGCACAAGGCCGGTGATGACGGGAGATTATCGTTTCCGGCCTTATTTCGCGGGCAAAGCATAGGCGCGCAAAAAATCCGCCAAGTCGTTGGTGATATAGTCGATGTCCGGCGTCCGGACCGCCTCCTGCTCGAAGCTTTCCCGGAACGGGTCGAACGTCTTGGGAACGATGAGCGTGGTCGTCATGCCGAGTTCGTGCGGCACGCTCAGGTTCTTGGCGATATCCTCGAACATGGCAGAGCGGGCCGGCTCCACCCCGTGCTTCTCGAGGAAGATCTCATAGGCGCGCCGGTCCGGCTTCGGCACGAAGTTGGAGGCGGCGATGTCGAATACGTCCTCGAAATGGTCGAGAATGCCGATCTTCTTCGCCACATTCTCCGCGTGCTTGCGGGAGCCGTTGGTGAGGATGAGCTTGCGGCCGGGCAGCTTCTCGATGGCCTCGCCTAGGCTGTGGTTCAGCTCGATATCCGTGTGGTCGATATCGTGGGCGAAATCGAGAAAGTCGTGCGGATCGATGTCGTATTCGTCGATGAGCGCCCGCAGGGTCGTGCCGTATTTGTGATAGAAATACTTCTGCAGCGCCTGGGCGGACAGGCCATCGAGGCCGAAAAGGTCGGTGATGTAGAGGGTGATGCGCTGGTCGATCTGCGGCCAGACCCTCGAGGTGTGCGGGTAGAGGGTATTGTCCAGGTCGAAGATCCACGTCTCCACATGGGAGAATTGGCGGGAATCGGAGGACGACAGGTGGTTTTCGGCAGATGGCTTAGCGTTCATGGATCCCAAAGACGACAATGGGGCCGTGCGGCCCCACTGAGAAATATATAGGCGTTCTCGGCCGATCCGTGAAGGGCGACGCTTTAGCCCCTCCGGATCAGCGTGCCCGCGCCGTGGTCGGTGAACAGCTCCAGCAGCACCGCATGCGGTACCTTGCCATCGAGGATGACCACGGCCTCCACGCCTTTCTCCAGGGCATAGATGCAGGTCTCGATCTTCGGGATCATGCCATCCGTGATGGTTCCGTCGGCGATCAGGCGCCGGCAATCCTCGATGGTCATTTCCGGGATGAGGTTCTTGTTCTTGTCGAGAACGCCCGGGACGTCCGTGAGCAGCAGGAGGCGCTTGGCCGTCATCGCGCCCGCGATGGCCCCGGCGAAGGTATCGGCGTTCACATTGTAGGTTTGGCCGTCCTGGCCGGTCGCGACCGGAGCGAGGACCGGGATCAGCTCAGCCTGGAGCACTTGGTCCAGAACCGCCCGGTTCACGTGTTCGGGCTCGCCGACGAACCCCAGATCCACCACCTTCTCGATGTTGGAATCGGGATCCATCGCCGTACGGGTCACCTTCCGGGCGGTGACCATGTTGCCGTCCTTGCCGGAAAGACCGACTGCCTTGCCGCCCTCGACGCCGATCCAGCCGACGATCTGCTTGTTGATGGAGCCGGCAAGAACCATCTCGACGACCTCGACCGTGGCCGCATCGGTGACGCGAAGACCGCCCTTGAACTCGGACTTGATGCCGAGCTTTTCGAGCATCCTGCCGATCTGCGGCCCGCCGCCATGGACGACGATCGGCTTGATGCCCGATTGCTCGAGCAGGACCACGTCTTCGGCGAAGTCCTCGGCTGCCGCACGGTCACCCATGGCATGGCCGCCATACTTGATCACCACCACCTGCTGGTCGTAGCGCTGCATGTGCGGCAGGGCCTGCACAAGCACCTCGGCCTGCACATGAACGTCGGGGAGGGGCGTGGACGGATCGGACATGGACGGCTCCGGCGCGGGGATCAGGATCAAACGGCCTGCCTTCTAGCCGAAGGACGGGCTGCTGCAAACAGAGACTTCAGGCTCTAAGGCGAAGAAGGGCGGAGATGCCGACCAGCAGCCAGCCGAGCATGAGGAGGATGCCTCCCGTGGGCGCGGCCCTGGGGAAAAGCGCCGCGCCCGAGAAGGCCCGGCGGGAGAGGTCGCCGCAGAACAGGATAAGCCCGAGAACCAGCACGTAGCCGGCGATCTGGGCCAGCATGGGGTTCACCGCTCCGGCTGCCATCAGCGCCACGAGCGCGAGCAGGGCAGGGGCATGGAAGAGCAGGAACTGCGCCGCGGTGGCGAGGTTCCCTCCCGTGACGTGGGCCGCGGCGGCCGAGAGGCCGACACCGAAAAGTCCTGAGAGGGAAGCAAGGACGAGGAGGATCCGGGCGGCGAGATTCATCCCGCGCCCCGTTCGCTCAGGAGCCGCGCCACTTCGGCCCTGAGCTCCGGGATGCCGAGGCCCGAGCGGCTGGAGGTGGCGAGGATCTCAGGGAAGGCGGCGGCGCGCTTCTCGATCTTCTGCACGGTGTCGGCGATGCGCTTATCGAGCTCGTCCCCCTTCAGCTCGTCCGCCTTGGTCAGGACGATCTGGTAGGAGACGGCCGCCGTGCCGAGGGTCTCCAGCACCGTCTCGTCCACCGCCTTGATGCCATGGCGGGCGTCGATCAGCACGTAGACGCGGGCAAGGCTCGCCCGCCCGCGCAGGTAGTCGTGGATCAGCTGCGTCCAGGCCTGCACCTTTTGCTTTTCAACGGCGGCAAAGCCGTAGCCGGGCATGTCGACCAGGTGGAAACGGTCGTTGATGTTGAAGAAGTTGAGCTGCTGCGTGCGCCCCGGCGTGTGCGAGGTACGCGCGAGCGTATTGCGTCCCGTCAGCGCGTTCACGAGGCTCGACTTGCCGACGTTGGAGCGGCCGGCGAAGGCGATCTCCACCTTGCTCATGGGCGGCAGGTTCTTCAGGGAATTCGCGGCCCAGATGAAATCCGCCTCGCCGGCAAAGAGCTTGCGGCCGATCTCAAGGAAAGGGTCGGTATCGGGTTGCATATCGGTCATGAGGGTCCTTATCGGCGCTTGGTGCCCGGAGTTCAAGGCATCTCGCTCAAGCTTTTCCCATCACTCGAGGCATCAAGCCCAGAACGGCTCCGCCCTCACGAGTGCCCTGGAGGCCTTTTCGGCCCGGGGCAGGAGTTTGCGGACGCGCCGCCTGGTGTAGCCGGCGGCCTTCCGAACGGGTTTCCGGAACGGCGGATCGAGAAGGGTCCGGCCCACCTCGATATCGTTCAGCTTGCCCAGCACGTCCTGCAGGCCCTCAAGAAGATCCAACATCGCCTTGCGGTTTTTGCGCGCCGGAACACCCGGAAACAGGGTGGCGAGGAACTCCACCCCATAACGCAGCTTCTTGATGCGAATGCGAAGCTTGTGGCGGGCCTTTCCGTCAAGATCGGCCATCCGGCGCGCATCTTTTCGGATCCGTTGCCAGCGACGCGAGAATTCCCGGGTGGCCCGGGTCCGAGCGGGCAGCTCGCGCGCGGCCATGATCGCCGGCTTGGGGCGCTTGAGCCATCGGCCGGATTCGATCCAGGTGGCGGCTTTCAGGATCGTTCTCATGAAGCGGGGTTTGGACAGGGTTTCCAGGAGGCTCGCGAAGGCTTCCCCGCGCAGCCGCTCGGCTTCCGCCAGCACTGGGAGGCTCATGTCCTTCTCGTCCGCTTTCCGCAGCCTCGCGATCAGAACGTCGAGATCGCGAACCGGGGCGAGCCTCTTCCCCGCCCAGCGGAGTTCAGCCCTGATGGCATCGCTGTCTCGATCCCGCAGCATCGGCTTGAACAGCGAAATCGACGCATCGAGCCGCCGGAAGCCCACGCGCATCTGATGCAGCAGCTCAGAATCGTCCCTTCGGCGCAGAAGCGCTTCGTTGCGAATGATCTGAAACAGGCAGGAGCGCGCAATCATCTGAAAAGCCTCCGCGCACGAGGCCGTGGTTGGAACGACGATCCTTCCGGCTTTAACAGGCGCGTTGTCGGCTTGGCCGAGCAGTCTGTAACCGCGTTCCGATTTCGTGATGGGAGAGAGGTGAAACGGGATGCTGTCGACGAGATCGTCGGCGAGGGCGAAAAGGGCCGACGGATCGCCGCCCTTCAGTTCGAGTTCGACCTCGCAGAATTGCTCGGCGCCGGAGTCGGTCGATGCTTCGGCTTCGTCCAGGGCGAGCTCGATGGTTGCTCCATTGCGCTTGATCTCGAAGGCCTGGCGATCCGTCCTTACCCTGAAAATCGGCCTGATGTCGGCACGCAGGGCCTCGTCGGAGACACGCGCGGCGAGCGGCGTTCCGGCGGCTGCCGCGAGGTCGGGCCCACCACCATCGACCGGAATCTCCCATTCGCCGCGGTCGAGAGCCAGGCCTCGCGCCTTGCGCTCCGATTTGATGGTCTGCGTGCTGCGTCCGTTCTGTTCCCGCACGCGGAGGGTCAGCCCCGCCTTGTGCAGGGCGCCATCCGCCGGATCATAATAGACGGCGTAGAGGGCTCCGCCCTGGTCTGGAGGCATCCGAGCCTGTTCCATCAGCGGGTGATGGAGAAGTTGGCCTGTCGCGTCCGCGGCGAGTTCCAGCTTCAGCTCGATCTCGCTTGCGGTGTCGCGCGCGCCTGCCGGCTTATGCTTGTCCTGCCATCCGGCGTTCATGGCCAGCCGCCGCTCCGGTTTCGCCTGCTGCGGTCATGTAGAGCGCTTCGGGGTGAAAGCCATGAGGAAGATCCCAGGAAGGTCCTTCCAGAAGGCAGCTTTCAGAATTGTATCGCTCTTCTACAAAACAGAAGGAGTGCATTCAGCCAGGGCGCCGGCATGCTGAGACGCTGTGAAAATGACGTCTCCTCCAAGGCTCGAACATGACGGAAGCACCTATTCTCATTCGCTCGGTCGAAGTCCTCTCGGACGACTGGGCGATCCTCAAGAAAGTCACCTTCGATTATCGGCGGCGCGACGGAACTCTGGAACGGCAGGTTCGGCAGACCTATGACCGCGGCCATGGTGTCGTGATCCTGCCCTACGATCCTGAACGCGGCACCGTGCTGCTCGTCCGGCAGTTCCGGCTGCCGGCCTATGTGAGCGGCCATCCCGGGCCGCTGATCGAGGCCTGTGCGGGACTTCTCGACAAGGACGACCCGGAAACCTGCATCCGCCGGGAGGCGCAGGAGGAACTCGGCTACAGGCTGCGCGATACCGAGCCCGTCTTCCACGTCTTCATGAGCCCCGGCAGCGTGACCGAAAGGCTGATGTTCTTCATCGCCCGCTATTCACCGGGCGACCGCATCGGCCAAGGCGGAGGCGACAGGCATGAGGGCGAGGACATCGAAGTTCTCGAGCTGTCGCTCGAAGGGGCTCTCCGCATGATCGACGAAGGACAGATCGTCGACGGAAAGACGATCATGCTGCTCCAGCACCTGAGGCTCAAAGGGACGATGAGAGTCTCCGCCCATCCTTGAGCGGAGAAAAGAAAACCCCGGGCTCACCCCGGGGTTTTCGTTGTCTTCCGAAAGGTGCCGCTCAGCCCTTGGCGGGGCTGGTCTTGCGGCTGAAGGTCTTGCGCAGGTTGTCGAAGAGTTCGATCTTCACGCCGTTGCGCTTCATGATGAAGGCCTGCTGCGTCACGGAGAGCAGGTTGTTCCAGGCCCAGTAGATCACGAGACCGGCCGGGAACGAGCCGAGCATGAAGGTGAAGATCACCGGCATCCAGGCGAAGACCTGCTTCTGCACCGGGTCCGGCGGCTCCGGATTCATCTTCATCTGCAGCCACATGGTGATGCCCATGAGGATCGGCCATACGCCGAGCATCAGGAAGTGGCCGATCACCGGCACGGCGCCCGGGTTGTAGGGCAGGAGACCGAACAGGTTGAAGATCGAGGTCGGATCGGGAGCGGCGAGGTCGCGGATCCAGCCGAAGAACGGCGCATGGCGCATTTCGATGGTGACGAAGAGCACCTTGTAGAGCGCGAAGAACACCGGGATCTGGATCAGCACCGGCCAGCAGCCGGCGACGGGATTGATCTTCTCCTTGCGGTAGAGCTCCATCAGCGCCTGCTGCTGCTTCATCTTGTCGTCGCCGTAGCGCTCGCGGATCGAGGCCATCTCCGGCTGTACCGCCTTCATCTTCGCCATGGATCGGTAGGACTTGTTGGCGAGCGGGAAGAACAGGATCTTCAACAGCACCGTGACGAGCAGGATCGCGATGCCGAAATTGCCGAAGAGACGGAAGAAGAAGTCGAGCACCTTAAAGAGCGGCTTGGTGATGAAGTAGAACCAGCCCCAGTCGATCAGGAGATCGAAGTTCTTGATGTTGTAAGTCTCGTGATAGGAATCGATGGTTGCGACTTCCTTGGCGCCGGCAAACAGGCGCTGGGTCACCTCGATGGTGGCGCCGGGCTGGAGCGTCTGCGCCGTGCCGGCCACGGTAGCCTGATAGATGCGATCCGTCGTCTGCCCCTGCAGCGAGGTGAAGGAGCCCTGGAAGGGCTGCGTCTGGTCGGGAATGACGGCCGCGGCCCAGTACTTGTCGGTAATGCCGAGGAAGCCTCCGGTGACCGAGTTCCAGATCTGGCCGACCGTGCTGCCGCCCGAGATCGGCTCCTTCTTGTCCAGATTCGCGTAGGTGATCTCCTGCAGGCCCTCGTCGCCGAGAACGCCGATCATGCCCTCGTGCAGCACGTAATAGCCGAGGGTGATCGGCTTGCCGTGGCGGGAAACGAGGCCGTAGGACTGCAGCGTCACGGGCGTCGAGCCGCGATTCTCGACCGCATCCTTCACCGTGAACATGAACTTGTCGTCGACAGCGATCGTGCGGCGGAAGACCAGACCCTGCTCGTTCTGCCAAGTCAGGGTGACGGGGTTGCCGGGGGTCAGCGAAGTCTTGTCGGCCGTCCAGACGGTATTCTGGTTCGGCAGGCTGCCGGCCTGGGCGCCGACCCAGCCGAATTCCGCATAATACGGGTTCTGGGTGCCTGTGGGCGACAGGAGCACGATGATCGGGCTCTTGGGATCGACGGTCTCGCGGTAGTTCTTCAGGGACACGTCGTCGATGCGGCCGCCGCGCAGGTTGATGGAGCCGGCGATGGCCGGCGTGTCGATGGCCACGCGCGGCGAGCTGGCGAGGGCCGCCTCACGGGTCTGAACGGTCGGAGCCGCCGGCGTGCTCGGAACGGTTCCCGGCACGGTGGGCGAGGCCCCGCCGGCCTGGCTTGGGCTCGGAGGCTGGTTCGGCGCCGTGGGATTGACCTGCGTGGATTGCTGCTGCTGGGCGGCCTGCCGCTGCCTTTCGGCCTGGGGAGCCGCAAAGAAATACTGCCAGCCTAGCAAGATCGCCAGCGACAGCGCGATGGCGACGATGAGGTTTCTGTTGTCTTCACGCATGGGAATGTCCGCGACGCTCGCCGTTGGGGGGAGGTGAGGAGGGAGGGTGACGCTCTGCGGGAGACGCGCTTTTCGGCCTGGTGACAGCCCGCAGCGCGCGCCGAAGATCATCGATGAGCAGATCGAAATCGGCCGTCAGGATATCGCGCCGTCCGATGACGACGATGTCCGCATCGATATTCGCGTAATCCTGGCCCGCCGTGGGAATGGCGGCCCGCAGCCGGCGCTTGATCCGGTTGCGTTCCGTGGCGTGGCCGACTCGCTTCGTGACCGTGAGGCCGAAGCGCAGGCCGAGGCCCGAGCCCTCGCGCAGTCGACCCTGGACCGACATCCGCTCGGTATGAAAGCGGCGGCCAGAGGCCGCCGCGACGAAGTCAGGTCTTTTCGTCAGACGCCCGAGGCTTAGCTCTGCGCGAGGCTCGCGCATCGGGCTATCCTAGGCCGCTTACGCCGACANCGCCCCCCGCGACGAAGTCAGGTCTTTTCGTCAGACGCCCGAGGCTTAGCTCTGCGCGAGGCTCGCGCATCGGGCTATCCTAGGCCGCTTACGCCGACAGGCGCTTGCGACCATGGGCGCGGCGAGCGGCAATGACCTTGCGGCCACCCTTGGTCGCCATGCGCGCACGGAAGCCGTGGCGGCGCTTGCGAACCAGCTTGCTCGGTTGATACGTCCTCTTCACGGCACATCTCCGGTCGAATGGGGCAGCGGTGCTCGATGGCTCGCGCCCGTCTGGTTAAGTTGGGGTTGCCCCCGAAACTGTCTCGAAAAAACGATCAGCGCCCCAGAAGAGCGCTGTCAGCTTGCGGGCTTATGACGGAATGGAGGGGCAAAGTCAACGCCGCTCTGGCCTTTATGCGGCAATCGGCCCGGCGTCTTCGCCACCGCGACAGAACCCGTAGGCTTGGCCCTGCCGAGTGCTACATATGGCACGGAATCGAGGAGGATACGTGATCGAAACGCAGCCAAAACCCCATAGACCAAAGAACGCAGGCCGTCTCTGGCGCACTTTGCCTCTCGTGCTGCTTGTCCTGGCCCTGGGGGGCGTCTTCGCCACGGGCCTGCACCGCTCCTTGAGCTTCGAGACCTTTCTCCGCTATCAAACCTGGCTTCAGGGCCTCGTCGCCGCCCACCGCTGGACGATGCTTGGGCTCTTCTGCCTGATCTACGTGGCGGCGGTGACCCTGTCCCTGCCGGTTTCGGCTTTCCTGACAACCATCGGCGGGTATCTGTTCGGCTGGGCGCTCGGCGGGATCGCGGCCTCCATGGCGGCCACCCTAGGGGCCGCCAATATCTTCCTGATCGCCCGCACGTCCCTGGGACGGCCTCTCCTGGAAAGGGCGGGTGCCCGCATCCAGGGCCTCGCGGCGGGCTTCCGGAAGCAGGCTTTCCTCTACCTGCTTTCCCTGCGCCTGATTCCCGTGGTGCCGTTCTGGCTGACGAATCTCGCGGCCGCCTTCTTCGGCATGCGTGTGAGGCCTTTCGTGCTGGCGACCCAGATCGGCATGCTTCCGGTCTCTTTTGCCTTCGCCTTCGCCGGCTCCGGGCTCGACGAGGTGATGTCCAGACATGAGAAGCTTCGCGCCGATTGCCTTGCTGCCGGCCAAACCGAATGCAGCGTCGATTTCAGGGTCGGGAGCCTGTTGACGTCCGAGCTGATGATCGCTCTAGCTATCCTAGGAATTTTGGCGCTGGTTCCGGTCGGGCTGAGGCACTGGCGCAGGCGCGCCGACGAGGGGTCATGAACGGGCAGGTAGAGAGGACTGGAGCATCGAACCCGAGAGTGGATTGCACTTTCGGGATTGATCCGACGCTCCTTTCCTTGCTCGGCGCATCGTATGGAGTGGGAAGCCAGCACCACTTTTCACCGGCGCGCACCGGCGGTTCTGCACCATGCACGAGCGGGGTTGATTCAACCCTACCTACCTTTATCCCGGCTGATGTCGGGCGCGGCGGTGGAGTTTCTCGAATCGTCGGCCCAGAATCCTCGATCGCGGCGACCGGCTCTCGTGGGTCGCCGCCAGGAATGACATGGGAATGAGCCGCGAGCCGACCACCTTCGCAGGGCGATTTTTTTTCCAGTTCGGGCTCTCCGCGCGCCTGCTCATGCTGACGGTGCTCTTCGTGATGATCGCAGAGGTGCTCATCTATGTGCCCTCTGTCGCCAATTTCCGCCTGACTTGGCTCAACGACCGTCTGGCGGCGGCGCAGATCGCCGCCATGGTTCTCGATGCAGCGCCTGAGGAAAGCCTGTCGGAAGAGCTGGAACTGCGCCTTCTGCACGGGGTCGGCGCCAAGGCCATCGCCTTGAAAGGGGGTGGGCGCAGGAGCCTGCTGGCCACCGGCGACGTTCCGCCGGAGGTGAGCAAGACGGTCGACCTGCGCGACGCGAAATGGATGCCCCTCGTCCGAGACGCCTTCTCGGCCCTGCTCACTCCTGCCGACAAGCCGATCCGCGTCATCGGGGCCGGCATGGGTGTGGAATTCGTCGAGATGATCCTCGACCAGGCGCCCCTGCGCCGTGCCATGATCGAGTTCTCCCGCAACATCCTCTTCCTGTCCCTCTTCATCTCCGTCATCACGGCAAGCCTCGTCTATCTGACCCTGCAATGGGTGATTGTGCGGCCCGTGCGGCGGCTCACCGGCAACATCGCGGAATTCTCCAGCAACCCGGAGGACGCGTCCCGGGTGATCCGGCCGACCGATCGCGTCGACGAGATTGGCCTCGCCGAGCAGGCCCTGGCCCGCATGGAAACCACCCTGGCCGACGAGCTGCGCCAGAAGCGCCGTCTGGCGCAGCTCGGACTGGCGGTCAGCAAGATCAATCACGAGCTGCGCAACATGCTCACCACCGCACAGCTCCTCACGGACCGGCTCGATCGGGTCAGCGACGAGAGCGTCCAGCGCATCGCCCCCAGGCTCGTCAACACCCTCGACCGGGCCATCGCGTTCTGCGAGACCACCCTGGCCTACGGCCGGGCGACGGAGCCGCTGCCGCAGCGGCGGCTCACTCCCCTGGCGCCCTTGATCGCGGAATTGTCGAATCTCACGGATCTTGCTCCCGAGGTCGGCATCGTGTTCGACGCGCAGGTGCCCGAGGACCTCATGATCGATGCCGATCCGGACCAGCTCTCCCGGGTTCTGGTGAACATGGTCCGCAACGCGGTCCAGGCCCTGAGCCAGACCGGATCGCCCGAGGGGCAGCCCCGGATCGACGTGACCGCCTCGCGGGAGGGCGGCACGGTGTGCATCCTGATCAAGGACAACGGGCCCGGAATTCCCGAACGGGCGAAGGCCAACCTGTTCACGCCCTTCCAGGGCTCGGCTCAGAAGGGAGGGACGGGCCTCGGCCTGCCGATCGCCGCGGAACTCGTTCAGCTCCATGGCGGAACGATCACGCTTGATGAGAGCCACGGCAGGACCTGCTTCAAGATCGCGATCCCCGACCGGCTGTCGCCGGAAGAGGCAAACTGAGGCTTTCCGCACATCTTCTGTACGAAGAGGCTTGCCAACCCGATCAGATCCCTCTATGTCACCGGCCTCGGCCAACGTTGCTTCCCGCAACGACCTGCCGACCAAGCGCCCGTAGCTCAGCTGGATAGAGCACCAGACTACGAATCTGGGGGTCAGAGGTTCGAATCCTTTCGGGCGCGCCATTCCTTCCTAGACATCGATGCAGACGACGCGAAGGTTCGAGGCTCAGTTTCTGAGTATCGGCCCTTTGTTGGACAAGACTTGCCGAGTCATGGCCGGCCTTGGACTTGATCCGGGGATCGGCCCGGCCATCCCAATGCCGTGAGGCGCGGCGTCTCAATCAGTCGGGATCACTGGCACAAGGCCGGTGATGACGTGGAGGGAGAAGTGGAGGGCGGCGGCTCATCCGGCGTCGTCCATCATCCAGTCGCACCTCCTACTCCTGCCCGTCATGGCCGGGCTTGACCCGGCCATCCCGATGATGAAAAGCGCTGCACCTCACCGAAGCGGAATCACCGGCACAGGGTCGGTGATGACGAAGGGAACGGGTCTTCGGCCTGCCTCTCAGGCGGCCTCTTATGCATGCGGCCAGGGGCTTGAGTTCTAAACCTCGGCGGCTGGAGTGACACCGAGGTCGTTGAGCTTGGCTCGAACCTCCGTGACCGGCCTCTTCAGCTTCAGGCTGATCACCGATACCGGAACGCCTTCCCTTGCAAGCGACAGAAGGACCTGGACGGACTCGTAATTCCAATGCTCTCCATCAGAGTTCATGATGCCTCTCCATGTACACGAACGGGGAGCGTCCGTTGCAAGTGCGGCGAGATCATGAAAAACGCGCTCCGGGGACCCTGCCACCGCAACCTTAGCCGAAGATGTGCGTTCCTTGTGGAGGCAACGCAGACTAGGGACCCATCATGAGCATTATCTGGACCATCATCATCGGCTTCGTCGCTGGCCTGATCGCAAAATGGATCATGCCTGGCCGCAATGAGCCATCCGGGTTCATTCTCACCACCATTCTTGGCATCGTGGGTGCCGTCATTGCCACCTATCTTGGGCAGGCTCTGGGCTGGTACCGGGCCGATGAGGGGGCGGGATTCATCGGCGCCATCGTCGGGGCCGTCATCGTGCTCTTCGTCTATGGCCTGATCGCCGGACGCCGCTCGACGTCGTCTTACTGATCGGTTTCGCAATAGACTGGAATGCCGAGGGCCACAGTGAAACTGTGGCCCTTCTTGCATCAGCGGTGGTGAGAGATGCGTTCGCTTCCGTGCGAGCCCGTGAGAGCTGCCTTGACGGGGCAGTTGCCCACATAGCCGCGCCAGGCGAGATAGGAACCGCCCACGAGCGCCAGGATATTCAGGAGCGGATTGGGGCGCGGCTTGGCAGCCGCGGCCGCGAGGCCGAGGCCGGCCAGCATATAGGCGCCGCGCTCGGTCGTGCTGAGATTGGGTTCTCCATTCATCAGCGAGCCGGCCCTCGCCGAGATCATGTTCGTCACGTCGGTTCTCCTTGATTGACCTTGGCCGAACGCGACGCGAAGCGGTGTTGTTCCTCTGAATCGCTCCATTGCCGATATCGGGAGGAACCTCGAAGCTTGACCTTCGTTGAGTCCACGCTCAACGAGGAGTCATGACAATGGCAGCCAAGGAAAAGACCTTGAACGACCTGTTCCTTCATACGCTGAAGGACATCTACTATGCCGAGAAGCAGATTCTGAAGGCTCTGCCGCGGATGGCCAAGAACGCCGAGTCCCAGGAGCTGCGGCAGGCTTTCGAAACCCATCGCGATGAGACGGAAGGCCAGATCGAGCGGCTCGAGAAAGTTTTCGAGATGCTCGGCAAGCCGGCTCGCGGCGTGCAGTGCGAGGCGATCAACGGCATCATCGAGGAGGGCAAGGAGGTCATGGAGGACTTCGCGGACAGTGAGGCTCTCGACGCCGGCATCCTTGCCGCGGCCCAGGCGGTCGAGCACTACGAGATCACCCGCTACGGCTCCCTGAAGACCTGGGCTCAGGAACTGGGCATGAGCGACGCCGCAAGGCTTCTCGATCAGAACCTTCAGGAAGAGAAGAAGACCGACAAGCTGCTGACCGACCTCGCCGAGGCTCGGGTGAATACGAAGGCGGCCTGACGAACGCCCTTCAAGGCCAAGGCCTCGCGCTCCCACGAGCGCGAGGCCTTTATCTTTGCGGGCGTACCGGACGATCAGTCTCAATGCCGATGGGCAGTGTCGGGCACAACCTCGGTGTCCAATGTCAGGCGCATGGATCCCGATGGCGTGACCTCGAGCGAAGCTCTCATCGTGTCGGGGTATTCCACCAGATGCATGAAGGCCAGGAGCCTCAGGCGCACGATGGGAGGGAATTGCGCAAGACAATGTGCCAGGTTCTGGGACGCGCGATTCATCAACTCCTCCTGGACGAGACGGGAGAGGGGAGGATTCTCTTCAGGCAGCGACATGCGGCACCCGATCACGATCAGAGGAAACCCTCGGATCCCGCGAGAGGAAGGACCCGCGCAGGCTGGCCAGCCTGCTGACGCGCTCCAGGCTTTCCTCGAAGATGCGAATGGCCGCCGCGATGCAGGGCTGGCCCTCGACCAGGGTCGGCATGCCGAGTGGACGCACCTTGAAGCCGGCTTGGTGCCAGCGGGGCAACCACCACATCTCGACGACGGCGGTTACCTCGGTAATGCCTTCTTCGAGGCAGAATTGCTGGAAAGCAGCCAGAAGGCGACAATCCGCGCGGCCGGTCCGCCGCTCCTTGACGATGAAGTAGCGCGTGCATTCGAGGATGGTGGCGCCGGTCAGGGCGCCGCGCTCCTTCACGAGATGAGGAAAGGCTTCGCTGATCATGTGTGGCAGGAGCGTCGGATAAAGCCTCAGGCCTCCGATGACCCGGCCCTTGTCGAGCGCGATCAGATAGGTGGCATGATCGTTGTCATAGGCATCCATCTCCCGTCCGTCGGGGCGCCGGAGATCGTGCCAACCCCGTTCCTCGACGAAAACCTTGTGCCGAAGGTGGAAGTACTCGTCGAGAACGTCTGAATAATAGGTCCTGTTGTCCTTGGTGATCACTTGGATGGAGGTCATGCCCCTGCTCCCCGATTTCTCGAGGAGCAGTTTTCATGGCGGGCCGCATTTGAACATTGTAGGAAATTACAGGTACTTTTACGTCAGATCTCGATGAGGCGGTGCTGAAGCGCCCGGGCCACGGCATGGGTCTTGTTGGCGGCGCTAAGCTTCTGGCAGGCGCTGCCGATATGGGCGGTGATGGTTCTTTCCGTGACGCCCAGGATCTCGCCCGTATCCGCTGCGGACTTGCCCAAGGCCGCCCAGCGCAGGGTCTCCTTCTCGCGGGCAGTCAACGGATTAGGCTGCGGGGAGGGGGCCAGGATCTGCCTGGCCCGCTCGAACGCGTAGATGGCCATCAGATGGAGGGCGGGCTTGGTCTGCGGCGTCAGGTCGAGCTGAGGGCCGCTCATCGAGAGGCAGGCCTCGAAACCGTTCAGCCCGTGAATCGGAAGACAATAGCCCTGCTTCATGCCGAATTCCGCCGCCCCGTGCATGATCGCTGCCCCTTTGGGGTTCGTTTCTGGATTGTAAGGCGCCTCGTCCCATTCGAATGGCTGGACAGTTTGCCGGCAGAGGCGGATCACAGGATCGTGGCGGTCATACCCGTTATGGGTGTAGCGGCGGTACCAATCCAACGGCCATTTCTTCAACAGAACCAAGGTCTCGATCCGCTGATCCGGATGTGGCAGCCCGGTCACGATGAAGTTCTCGAAGCCGAAGCGGGCAAAGGACCGCTCCATGGCATCAACAATCTCATCAGACGTAGCCAACCGATCCAGTTCCTGAATGAAATCAAAGGCTTCTGTCGACTGGTCAAGGCTTCGGCCGCTCACGGATACCTCGCATAATTACAACCTATAGGTTAATATAATAACTATACTACCAAAAGTTTTGAAAGTGGCATACAACCCCGAAAGGGCAGTGGCAGGAGCGGTTGTTGCAGAAGAAATCACCCAACCAGATCGACAAGCACATCGGAGGCCGGGTCAAGGCCCGGCGGATCCTGCTCGGCATGAGCCAGGAGAAGCTCGCGGATGCCTTGGGGCTCACGTTCCAGCAGGTTCAGAAATACGAAAAAGGCGTGAACCGCATCGGGGCGAGCCGTCTGCTCCACATGGCAGCCATTCTGGACGTCAACATCGAGTTCTTCTTCGAAGGAGTGCCCGGGCTGCGTGCCGGCGGGTTCTCCGATGACAGCCTCGTGGCCGAGTTTCTGACACGGTCGGAAAGCGACCGCCTCGTGCGCGGATTCCTGAAGCTGAAGGATGACGAAACCCGCAGGAAGGTCGCGGATCTCGTCGACTGGCTCGCATCCGCCAGCTAAGGTCCCACCCGCCGAGCCTCCGCGAAGAACGCTTCACCCTCTAAAGCATTGACCCACGGGGAGGTTCGGAACCTGCCGCGCTTCTAACGGTTACTCACTCACGATTGAGAGAGGTTGACCATGGGCGTGGGACAGCAAAACACCAACAGGCAGCAGGACAACGGCAACGAGGATTGGGATGCGCTCAAGGGCGACGTCGGCGACATCGCAGGCGTTGCAGTAGAGCGCAGCCGTCACTTCATCGATTCCGCGCGGGAGCAGGCGACGGATTATGTCGACCGCCGCAAGGACGATGTTGCGCAGTCCGTTGCAGATTTCGCCACTTCGCTGCGCGAATCCACTCATTCCTTCGATGAGCGGCCCAACATCCGCGCCGTGGTTGACACGGCAGCCGAAGGATTGGAGCAGCTTGCGGATTCCATCCGCGACCGCACCTTCGCGGACTTTTTCAACGAGTTCGAGGATGTGGTCCGCCGCCGCCCCGCGACCGTGGCTGCCGTATCCGTCGCCGTCGGCTTCCTTGCCGCGCGCTTCATCAAGAGCACGGCAGAGGATCTTCGCTATGACAGCGTGCATGCGGGCCAGGCGCAAAGCCGGCAGACCCGTGCACGACAGGCTCAGCGCCCGCGCGCTGGAACCGGCGCCTGACGGAGGCTGCCATGCAGGGCAACGGCAACGGCAACCAAACCATTCAGGGCCTCGTCGGTGAGGCACTGCGGGAATCCACCGATCTCGCGCAGAAAGAGTTCACGCTCTTTCGAACCGAGGTTTCCCAGAACATCCGCACTCTCTTCATGGGTCTCGCGATGGTCGTCGTGGCGGCGATCTTCGCCATTGCGGCCGTCATGCTGCTGACCGAGTCCCTGGTCGAGTGGCTCGCAACCGTCGTCAATTCGGAGGCTCTTGCCGCGCTGATCGTCGGTGGCGTGCTTGCGCTGATCGCCATCGGTCTCGGGCTCTGGGGCCGCAGTGCCATGACCTCGTCCTCGCTCATGCCGCAACGGACGATGCGCTCCCTCAAGCGTGATGCGGAAGTCCTGTCCGAAAGAGGTGCATGATGACGTCACAGAGTCTGCAGGAGATGGAGAGAGATATCGAGCGCAGTCGCGCTCAGCTCGATCAGACCATCGATCGCCTTCAGGACAAGATGTCCGTCTCCGGTGTCGTCGACGACATGCTCGGTACGGCCCGGAATGGCCAGTACGGACCACTCTACGACAAGGTTCTGGACACGGTCCGGCGCAACCCGGTGCCGGTCATGCTGATCGCGATGGGCGTCGGGCTTCTCGCCTACCGGCTGGGTCGCTCAGTGACGCGCCCGAGAACCAGACTGATCGCGGCCGACGAGGATCTGATCACCGAAGAGCATCTCCTGATGGAGATGGAGGATCCTCGCCTTTATGGCGCGGAAGCCGCGCCTCCGCACTCGTCCGATCCGATGTTCGAGCGTTCCGACATCAATCCCCGCTTTTGACGGATAGAACAGGAGTTTTCCATGGCGAACAACAAGAACGAAACCGGCAAGCCGACGGATAAGCCGGGCGGAGCCCAGTCCGGTACGGCCGGCAATGTTTCTGCCGGAACGTCGGTTGGCAATATCGGCGAGCCGCCGATGCCCCACGCGCATGAGCAGAAATCCTCTCAGGCGTCCAATTCCACTGGTGGAAGTCAGGGAGCAGGTCAGCAGAGGAACCAGTCGTCGCAGCAGAATGCCCAAGATCAGAGCGGCTCGATGACCGACAAGGCTCAGCAGGCTGCCGATCAGGTGCGTCAGAAGGCAGGAGACGCCTATGAAGGCGCTTCCGACTGGGCTCGCGATACCTATGAACGCGCTTCCGACTGGGCTTCCGGTACCTATCAGGGCCAGCGCCGTCGCGTGAACCAGATGGGCGGCCGCTCGGCGCGCGCTTTCGGCAACGCCCGCGGCGGCGTTCAGAGTTATGTGTCCGAAAATCCCATGGTGGTTGGTCTCGTGGGATTGGCCGCAGGTCTTCTCTTGGGCGCTCTGCTGCCGCGCACCCGTCGCGAAAACGAGATGTTCGGCGAGTGGGCGGACGAGGTTCGCAATCAGGGCCTTCGCTATGCCCGCGACGCTGCCAATCGTGGCCGCGAGTACGTTGAAGATACCTTCAACGGCGATGATGCGCAGTTCAGCCGGCACGAGAGCGAGTTCAACGGTCAGCGGGATGCCAACCGCCACTAAAGCTCACATCACCAAACCAAGATGAGAAGCGCCGGCGCAAGCCGGCGTTTTTACGGCTTCATCGCGAGACCGCGAAAGGTGAACGCAAATGCCAGTCGGGGGAGCTGTAGAAGTAACAACGGCCACGGCGAGGTGATGCGCGTACATCCGGCGTCATCATCTCGGCATCGTGACCGTTCTGGTGGACGATTGCGCCACCAGCTTGATCCAGAGATGGGAATGGGACGCTCCGGTTTCAAGACTTCCTGACGAGTTGCTCCTGCTCGCCTGAAACGGCCGAGGCGGTTCTTTAACCGTATTTCCTCAAAATTCCCTCCTGAACGATTCATGCGGGAACGAGGCTGTGCCGAACTTGTTGCCCCTCCACAAGGCTAAAATTTCCTATCTCCGAGGAGTTTCGCGCGAGATGCGGTCCTGTCGAAGGATCGGTTGTTGGAGTTGGGGCATGCGTATTCTGATCCTGGAAGACGATCCGTGGATTGCCACGGACCTGCAGTCCATTCTCGAAGCCGAGGGACATGAGATCATCGATTCTCTCGGCTGCCTGGACGAAGCCTACCGGCATCTCGACGATGGATTTGATTGTGCCTTGCTCGATGTCGATGTGATCGGCGGCAAGAGTTTCGGCGTGGCGGAGGCTCTCCTCGAGCGCCGGATCCCCTTCGTCTTCGTATCGGCCTCCAAGCCCTCCGACCTGCCCCAGTCCCTTCGGCAAGCGGCCTTCGTCGCAAAGCCTTTCGAGGAGCGGACGCTTCTCAAATCCGTGGAGCATCTCACTCTCAATCGCTTGCCCTGCTGAGACATTGCAGGCGGGAACCTGTCACGGCTCGATGACGTCATCTCACATCATGCAAGATTCCCGCTTCGGCTTCTGCTGCAAATACATTCCCGAGGATGGCGACGCCCAGGCCGTGCGGGCGATGAACACGAGCACGGTGACGATGGCCTATCTCGGGCGGCTCGATCCGAAGGCAGCTTACGATAAACTCAGCTCCGTCGTGGCTCATAACCTTGAAGCGTTCCGACTGCAGATCGCCCACGTGGCGACACGGCCGAAGCTCGAACGCCTGCACCGGCTGTCGAGCGATCTTCTTCCGGGATATACCCATCCGAGCTGCAAGGAACTCTACCAGGACCCCGACCTGCGCCGCCTGATCGAGACGAAGCTCGCTTCGATGGGGCAGCTCGCGCGAGACCACGATGTGCGGCTCAGCATGCATCCTGGCCAGTTCTGCGTCATCGCATCCGCCAATCCATCGGCCGCCGCCAACGGACTGGCTGAATTCGAGTACCACGCCGAGATCATGACGCTCATGGGATACGGCGATGGCTGGCACCCGCACGGAGCGCATATCAACATCCATGGCGGCGCAAAGGCTCTGGGCGCCGAAGGCATCCGGGGCGGCCTTTCGCACCTGTCGAACACGGCCCGCAATCTGATCACGATCGAAAACGACGAAGTCAGCTTCGGCCTCGACGATCTCCTGCCTCTTGCCGATGACGTCCCCCTCGTCCTTGATCTCCACCACCACTGGATCATGAGCCGAGGCGAGTACATCGAGCCGGGGGATCCCCGGATCGGACGCATCGTCGCCTCCTGGCGTGGCGTTCGCCCGGTGAGCCATGTCAGCGTCTCACGCGAGGATCTGCTGCCCGATCAGGACATCGGAACTCTTCCTGACTTCCAGTCCCTGGTCGCGGCGGGGATCAAGCCGAGGGATCTGCGTGCCCACTCGGATCTCATGTGGAACGAGGCCGTGAACGATCTGGTGCTTCGCCATCTGACCTGGTCGGATTTCGAAATCGAAGCCAAGCTCAAGAACATCGCCTCGGAAGGCTTGGCCCATCACGTAGAACGCCGACAGGCGGCCAGCCGGGTTCTGCGATAATATTTCGCTTTCATGGAGAGCTTGGAACCAAACCGTTTTGGCCGCGTTGTCGGGCATTGTGCAGTGAGTCAAGAAGTCGATGCCCGCCGACCCTTCCACAGTTCTCCTCGTCGAAGACGAACCTCTCATCCGCCTCTTCATTTCAGACCTTCTCGAAGATGCCGGTTTCAAGGTGGTCGAGGCAGCCAATGCCACGGAAGCCCTGGTGCTTCTGGAGGCGGGCCTGCCTGTCAATGTCCTTTTGACGGATGTGGACATGCCCATGGGCTGCAACGGCTTCGAGCTCGCGCATCGGGTCCATCGTGCCTGGCCGGAGACCGAGATCCTCATCATGTCGGGCCGGCAATGGCCCTCCGAAGGCGACCTTCCGCCTGGAGCGGCCTTCCTGGCCAAGCCATGTCCCAACGAGGCCATCGTGTCCCATGTCCACTCCGCGGCGGACCGGACGAGGCGCTTCAGCCATGTTGCCAAAACCCCACGGCCTTCTGCCGAACATGCCGGGAAGATCCTCCCCTTCCCGAAAACCGCCTAAATTCCTGAACTCTGGCTTGCTGATGGCGCTGAGCGGACATAAGCTCTGCCGGAATTGACCTTCTGTCAGGGGGCCGGGCTCCGGTAAGTCTTTCCGCGACGTCCGACCGAAGGCTGGTCAATGAGCTTTTCGGGCCTGGTTCAGGGCTGTCGACGAGCTTTCCCATACCATTCCCGGAGGAATACATGCCGACCAAGACTACAGACGGAAAAGCCGGTGCGAAGAAGGCTGCAGACAAGCCTGCCGCCAAGAAGGCTGCCGGCTCCAAGCCCAATGCTCTTCAGAAGCCTTTGCAGCCGTCCAAGGAACTGGCCGCCATCGTAGGCTCGGACCCGCTGCCGCGCGGCGAGGTCGTCAGCAAGATCTGGGACTACATCAAGAAGAACAACCTCCAGAATCCCGAGAACAAGCGCGAGATCCTGGCTGACGACAAGCTGCAGCCGATCTTCGGCAAGCCGAAGGTGACGATGTTCGAGATGAACAAGCATCTCGCCCAGCACCTGAAATAAGCCTGCTGACAGCAGAGCCGCTTATGAGTCCTGCCGCCACTGTGTGAGCGGCAGGATATCCGGACGCTGACCCGGCGCCTTCTCCCAGGGATCCACAGCCCAGGCTGTTCCGGTCCGCTTCTCGGTAATGACCGCTGTGAAGTGCGGATAGCGTCCGTCGAGGAAGAAGCCGCGCGATTCCGGGTATTCCACCACGTGGTGGGCCAGAAGCCCCTGTTCCTGCAGAACCAGGAGCAGGCTCGTGGTGTTCGTGGTCTCGTCCAGGCAGTCCATTTGCCCATTAACACCCGACATCCGGGGCGGCGAGCCTGGCTCATCGGGCTTCCCGCCGAACGATGTGGCGAGATAGGCCGTGTAGGATCTGATCACCTCGCCCAGAGCGCGCCGCTCCGCATCGGGCGAGCCCTGGCCGGATCTCAGGGCGGCCCTGGCGCGGCTGATCCACGCCCCATCGACCGAGATCGCCATGCGGCGCGCGCATCCATAGCCGTGACACGCGATGATCCTGTTCCCCGACGGTCCGACATAGCCCTGCTGATTGAACCAGCTTTGAGCCGGAAGGGACGCTGCAGGGGCGGCCGACGTCATGAACAGAAAGGGCAGGGCTTTCAAAATGAGAAGTGGCGTCGATCGCATGTTGGGGGTACCTATCCGCGAAAGGCTGAAGGCGCCCCTGGTCATATAGATCGAGCGGTTCCTCTGCCCATAGGTTAAGCTTGATTGAGTTGGGTTACGACTTTGGAGTTTCCATGTCCCGCATCGTCTTCCTGAACGGATCCTTCCTGCCGATCGAAGAGGCCAAGGTGCCTTTCATGGACCGAGGCTTCATGTTCGGGGACGGGGTCTACGAGGGGATCGGGCTGCTCGCCGGACGCCTGATCGACAACGAGGCGCATCTGGAGCGTCTGGAGCGTTCGCTCGCCGAGATCCGCATTCCCAATCCCTATACCAGGGCCGAGTGGACCTCCATTCAGGAAGAGCTCGCGCGGCGCAACGGCATGACCGAAGGCTTCATCTATTTCCAGGTCACCCGCGGGGTCGCGGAACGGGATTTCTTCTTCCCCGAAGACGCCAAGCCCACGGTCGCGATGTTCACCCAGGCCAAGGCAATCGCCAGCGCTCCGGCGGCACAGACGGGTATCGCCGTCATCACCGTGCCGGATCTGCGCTGGCAGCGACGGGACATCAAGTCGCTCAATCTGCTCGCACAGGTTCTTGCCAAGCAGGCGGCGAAGGAGGCCGGCGCACAGGAAGCCTGGCTGGTGGAAGACGGCTTCGTGACGGAGGGCGGCTCATCGAGCGCCTTCATCGTCACAAAAAAGGGCAGCATCGTCGTGCGCCCGCTCTCGAACGCCATCCTGCCGGGCATCACACGCAAGTCCCTGCTGCAGCTCTCGAAAGAGGCCGGAATCGTGCTCGAAGAGCGTCGCTTCACGGTCGAGGAGGCATACGATGCCGCCGAGGCCTTCCTGACTAGTGCCTCGAACTTCGTTCTGCCCATCGTGTCCATCAATGGGCGTCCCGTCGCCGACGGCAAGCCGGGCCCGATTACGAAGAAGCTGCGCGAGCTTTACTTGGCCATGGCCAGCGCACCGGCCATGGCGGCCGAATAGCTTTGCCGGAACCCGCTCCTGGGTCGCCCGTTGCCTTTCCAAAGGAGCGACCCATGAAGCGTGTGCTGGTCTTATCCACGATCCTTGCCGCCGGACTCGGCACGGCCGCCCTGGCGCAGAATCCCGAGGTGCTGAAGCAGCAGGCGCCGAACATGCCTGCGCCGAACCAGATGCCGGCCGAGAAGGTCGAGCCCGACAGCAACCTCTCCGGCCCGAACGGCCCATCCGAGACAGGCTCGACCAATACCTTGAGCGACAAGCTGGAGCAGTCCGATGGAGTGATCCGGCCCCCGGCGAACGCCTCCCCCGACATTACCGTCCCGGCGCCGGTGCCCGATCCCGGCACGACCCCGGTCATCCGCCCGCCAGGCAGCCCCGGTGGCAATCAGCAATTGGATCCGAAATGAAGCGCGATTCGGCGGGGAGGATCACTTCCCCGCCGAGCGACGCCGCTTGCCCTCGCGGGATCGGTTGTTCTCGCGCGCTTTCCCGTTCCCGGCCGGGCCGCTGCCGCCTTTCATGATCTGAGCGGCCACTTCGGAAATCTGGCGACGCAACTCGTCATTCTGATCCTGTGAGCCCTCCAAGCCCGCCAGGCGGCTCTGGGCATCGTCCCGCTCGCTTTCGATCTCGCGGATCCGCTGCTCCAGGATCAGGCCGCGCTCCTGTTCGGCCGCGAGGCTCCTGGCCAGTTCGGCCAGACGAAGGCGCTCGTCCGAGAGCTCGCTGTGGCGCTCGCCCAAGGCCCGCTCGAAATCGTTGCCCCGGGCGGTCTGAGTCATCAGGCGGGTTTCGAGATCCGAGATGGTGATCCGCTTGGTGTCGAGCTCGCTCAAGGAAGCCGTGAGGCGCCGCTGGGTATCGGTGAACTCGGTCTCCAGGCGGGTGAGCTTTTCCTCCGTGTGGATCAGCTCGGTCTTGAGCTTGGAACGTTCATGCTGCGCGAGGTCCAGTTCCATCCGGGTGTTGGACAGCTCGTTCAGGGTCGCGCGGTGGGCGTTCTCAAGGGCTGTCAGCGTCTCGCGAGTGCTCGTGAGATAGGTCTGGGTCTGCGCTTGGTCCGCCTCGATGGCTGCAAGCCGGGTCTGGGTTTCGGCCAGCTTCGTCTCAAGCTCGGACACCGTGCGGTCCCGCTCGGCCAGTGTGGCTTCCAGGGCTTCGATCCTGATTGCCCGCCGGCCGAGCTCTTCCATGCTTTCGTGCTTGAAGGCGAGAGCCTCTTCGGCCTTGCGCTCGATCCGCCGCTGCAGGACGGCGAACTCGGCCCGGAGGTGATCCTTCTCCGCCGTCAGTTCCGAGATCGACATGGGAAACAGCGCCTCGGCCCTGCGGCGGGCCAGACGCTCCGCGCGGGCATTGACGGCCGGAATGATAAGAAGCGCGATGAGGGATGCTGCGACGAACCCCAGCGCAAAGATCATGATGCTTTCGATCACGCGGACGCCAACTCCAAGGTGCTTGACCGGTAACGCTCAAGCACCTTGCCTTGTGCCTGCGCAGCTTTCCAGAGCCATGCTGCTCCAGACCGCCCGTTGTAGCGCATTCGGCGACGGTTTCCACTGGCGTCCCGGACCCATCGCTTGCACGGTGGGTCTTAGAAGGGGTTCCAAGTCGGTTCCGCGGTGAATTTCAGGTAGCCGATATTGACGCCGAGGCGCGCACCGACGCCGGCACGGATCGGCACCACGATCATCTCGTCTGCCGCAACGGCCGTCACGCCGAAGCCGCCGATGAAATAGGCCGAGCCGTCGACGCCCACGAAGCGCTTATAGAGAGCGTCCGTAAAGGGCATGTTGTAGACCAGCATCATGGTGCGGGCGCCGTCACCGCCCACATCGAAGCCCAATGACGGCCCCTGCCAGAAGATGCGCCGGTCGCCGGCGTTGCGGGTGAAGAGCTTGCCCTCGCCGTAGCGCAGTCCGCCGAAGAAGGCCCCGGAGGCTTCCTGACCCAGGATGTAGCCGTTCGGCTCGCCCCAGCGCCGGGTGGCTTCCTGCAGGGCGAGGGCGAGGCCGCGGGACGCGGAGCCGAAGAACTGGTGCCCCGATTCGACCAGTTCGTTGGAATTGAACGATTCGGGACTTCCGGGATTGCTCGCATAGGCGCGTTGGACGGTTTGGGCGGATGCCTGCAGGGGCAGGGCTCCGACGAGAGCGGCAAAGGCTGCTGCCGCAAGGATCTTGGATCGGGAGCGCATGGGCTATCTCCTCGCATGAGACAGGGGACAATCCGGCCTATTCGGACCGGAAGGCTGCTATCGAGGTTCGAACCTTAAGATCATCAACCCTAACAATCTCTGTACGGAATGCCTTTTGAGAACGCGGGATTCATCATCAGAGCCGAAAACGCCCGGGAAGGGCTCCATCGCAGGCGATCCGGACCTAGGCTGCCGAGGCCGAGACCGGCAGGTCGAGGCGGTGTGCCAGGGTGGTGTCGCCGATGGCCGCGAACGGGCCATTCCGATAGCCCCTGTTCTCGTGGCCGTAGGTCAGAGGATTGCCGCCAGGCCCGACGACGCTGCCGCCGGCGCAGGTGAGAATGTGGTCACCCGCCGCCGTGTCCCATTCCATCGTCGGACCGCAGCGCACGTAGACGTCGGCCTCGCCGGAGGCGATGAGGCAGAATTTCAGGGCCGACGAGGTCATGCGCCGTGTGCCGATCGACAGAACGGACAGGCAGGCTTCCGTGGCAATGTCGCCATGACGGCGGCTCACCAAAGCCACGAGGTCCTTTTCGGGGGCTGGACGGACCTTTGCCTCGCGCCAGTCGAACCCCGTTTCAGGCCCGCCGGGGAGGGGGCTTTTCCAGGCGGTTTCACCCGCCATCCAGATCGACCCCATGGCCGGAGCGGCGACGACGGCCGCCATGGGCCGGTTCCCGCGGATTAGGGCGATGTTGACGCTGTATTCGCCGGTTCCATGGATGAAATCTCCCGTGCCGTCGAGAGGATCGACCAGGAAGAAGTAATCGTCCGTCTGCGTGGAACTGGAGGTTTCCTCCGCCACGATCGGCACTCCGGACCAAGCCTCGTTGAGATATCTGATGATCAGCTCTTCGGCAGCGAGGTCGGCTACCGTGGTGGGAGTTCCGTCGTCCTTGATGCGCTTGTCGAGAAAAGCGCTTTCCATGCCGCGCAGGACGCGACCCGCCTCCCAGGCGATGTGAGCAAGCTTCTGGGCGATCTCGTCGGGATTTTGATCTTCGAAGCGCATCATGGCTTTGTGCCCGTTCCCTTGAGACCTGTCGATCTCTTTTTGCCTGCTTCCCAAAGAACTCGTAGCCGGGTATCCGGTTCACGTTCTCTTTCCTGTTTGGCTGTATGGGTACGCGTCGAAATCTCGATTTCATGAACATATAGCTGACATTATGTTGCCTCCGGAGCCCTCATGGCCACGATCTCGCTCGATTCGCTCGACCTCGCCGCTCTCCTCTGCTCGCGCGTCTGCCACGACGTGATTTCGCCGGTGGGCGCGATCGTCAACGGGCTGGAAGTTCTGGAAGACGACAGCGATGCCTCCATGCGCGACTTTGCGCTCGACCTGATTCAGAAGAGCGCCAAGCAGGCTTCGGCCCGCCTGCAGTTCGCCCGCCTTGCCTTCGGCGCAGCCGGATCGGCCGGAGCCTCCATCGATCTCGGCGATGCCGAGCAGGTGGCCCGCGGGCTCTTCCTGGACGACAAGATCTCCTTCTCCTGGTCGTCGCCCCGGCTCCTGTTCCCGAAGAACCGGGTGAAGCTGCTCCTCAATCTGGTGATGATTGCCGCCACGGCCATTCCCCGCGGCGGCTCGATCGTCGTGACTGTGACGGGAGATGCGGAGAACTGCGCCTTCACCATCGTGTCGAAAGGGCTGAATGCCCGCGTTCCTGCGCATTCCGAGGCGCTTCTGGCCGGGAATTCGGAGACCGGCACGGTCGATGCCCATGGCATCCAGATCTATTACGCCGGCATGGTGGCGCGCGCCTCGAACATGAGCGTTGGCTTCAGCATCGAGGGCGACGAAGTGACGATCAAGGCCGCCGTGGCTTAAGACGGCGCCTTCAGGCCTTATAGGCGACGAGCACTGCGCCCGTGGCGATCAGGGCGATGCCGATCCAGTTCGGCATCGCCAGTTTTTCTCCGAGAAAGAGCACGCCGAACAATGCGACGAGCACGACGCTGAGCTTGTCGAGCGGTGCGACGCGTGCAGCCTCGCCGAGCTTCAATGCCCGAAAGTAGCAGAGCCAGGATGCTCCCGTGGCGAGCCCGGAGAGGGCAAGGAAGAGATAGGTCCTGCCGGAGACGGATGACGGCGGCTGCCACTGGCCCGTGCCGATCAGGATCCCTCCGAGCACGAATAGGATCACGATCGTTCGGATGAAGGTGGCGAAGTCCGAGTTGATCTGCTCGATGCCGACCTTGGCGAAGATGGCTGTCAAAGCCGCGAAGGTGGCCGAAAGCAGGGCCCAGAATTGCCACGACAAAAGAACGGATTTCATGAGGGCCTCCATACCGGCACCAACAAAAAAGCCCGGGTCTGAACCGGGCTTTTTTTGAGTTTGCAGTCGATCGCGAAGCTTAGATCGCGATTCGCTCCTCGGCCTCGTTCGGCTCGCGCAGCACGTAGCCGCGGCCCCAAACGGTTTCGATGTAGTTGCGACCCTGCGATGCGTTGGCGAGCTTCTTGCGCAGCTTGCAGATGAAGACGTCGATGATCTTCAGCTCGGGCTCGTCCATGCCACCGTAGAGGTGGTTGAGGAACATCTCCTTCGTGAGGGTCGTGCCCTTGCGCAGGGAGAGGAGTTCCAGCATCTGGTACTCCTTGCCGGTCAGGTGAACGCGGGCGCCGGCCACCTCGACCGTCTTGGTGTCGAGGTTCACGATCAGATCGCCGG
This sequence comes from Microvirga sp. 3-52, assembly GCF_018383585.1. GTDB lineage: Bacteria > Pseudomonadota > Alphaproteobacteria > Rhizobiales > Beijerinckiaceae > Microvirga. Next base: position 20,367 of record NZ_JAHAMK010000010.1, on the reverse strand, counting down.
TGGTGATCACCGACTGGGCGTGGCCCTTCGAGCGGCGGACGATCGCATGAATGCGGGCCACCATCTCGTCCTTGTGGAACGGCTTGGTGAGATAGTCGTCGGCGCCGAAGCCGAGGCCCTTCACCTTGTCTTCGATGCCAGCCATGCCGGAGAGGATCAGGATCGGCGTCTTCACCTTCGCGACACGGAGCGTCCGCAGAACCTCGTAGCCCGACATGTCGGGCAGGTTCAGGTCGAGAAGGATGATGTCGTAATCGTAGAGTTTGCCGAGGTCGATGCCCTCTTCTCCGAGATCCGTCGTATAAATGTTGAAGTTCTCGGACTTCAGCATCAGTTCGATGCTTTGCGCAGTCGCGCTGTCGTCTTCAATCAGAAGTACGCGCATGTTCAATCCCCAGCCCTTGCCCTTGAGCCTGTGAGCAGCGGGACGCTGCCCATCCGCCGCCGGGCCTGCGACGGATGCTCTTTTGAACTGATTCGAAACGCTAATTCAGAATGGTTAACAAACCCTGATTCCGGGATGCAAGCGCTTAACGACCTTGGCAGGCAGATCATCTGCCGAAGACGATTGTCCTGTGGATTCTGGGTAACCATAGGGAACCGCCTCACATCATCCCAAATTCTTGTAACCTAAGCGTTTCAGGTGAGTCCGGGAGCAGATCCGAAGCAGCCGCGCCCGTGACCGAGCCAGTGTTAACGAAATCGGTAAACGAAAGGTTTACGAGACCTCGGGACGGCAGCCATGAGGCAAAGCCCACCCCGGGGAAGCGAGGGGATAGGAAATTTTTTGTCGCAGCCGGTAAGGAAAGCTCAACTTTCGTCGGCGATGGTGACGCATGTCTGGCGGATAACTGAGCGATCCGTGAGATGCAGTGAAACAGCGACGTGTGGAGTTGAATCAAGATGAAGTCGCGGGATACGCTCATCCGCCTCAAGCGCTTTCAAGTCGACGAGAAACGTCGCCGCGTGGCGCAGATCGAGATGATGATCTCTGAGTTCGACCGCATGGCGGCTGACCTGGATCGGGAAATCGCGGCGGAGGAGCAGAAGGCCGGCATCGCCGACCCGAACCACTTTGCCTATCCAACCTATGCGCGCGCCGCAGCCCAGCGGCGGGACAACCTTCGCCACTCGGCCCAGAACCTGCACATCCAGCTCGACGATGCGAAGGCCGAGCTTGGCGAGGCCTTTGAGGAATTGAAAAAGGCCGAGAGCCTGGAAGACCGCGAGCGGACCCTGGATGCGGCGATCAGCCAGGCCGGACAGGGCCGCGCGGTTCGCGCATCCGCCTGATTGTTCGAACGCACGAAGCTTTATGAGGACGCGTCCGGCCGACGCGTCCTTTTTCATGCCCGGGCTGCCAGCACCGGAACATGAGGGGCGGCATCCTGCGGGAGAAATCCGCGGAGACGGGGATCGTCGGCCACCTCGATGGAACGTCGATAGGGCGTGAAACCCGAGCGCAGATAGAAGGCGAGGGCGCCTGGGGAGTCGAGCGTGCAGGTATGGACGAAGAAGCGCTCGATCGGCCTGGCGAAGGCGCGGCCGATGGCTTCGTTCATCAGGAAGCGCCCGGCGCCTTGGCCAATGAATCCGGGAACGAGCCCGAGAAAAGCCAGCTCGACCTCTCCCTCGGACCGGAAGTCGAGTTCGAGCAGGCCGACATCGGCGGTGCCGTCCTGCAGGGCATAGGCTTCGACCTCCGGGTCGTCCAGGATGGCCGCGAGTGTGTCATCGGGCATCACCGCCCGGCTGAACCAGAGCCATGGCTCGCCGATCGTCCTGAACAGCGCCCGGTAGCGCCGATGATCCTGGTCGATACGCCGAAGGCTCCAGCTGTCCGGCTTTCGGAAAGGCGACAGGGCAGGGCGCTCGTGCATCTCCAGATAGGTGACGATCGCTGCGATCTTGCCCGGCGGCAGGTCCGTGTAGCCATCGAGGTTGAGAGCCGCTGCAGGTTCCGTCGTCATGTGCCATGCCCTCTGGAAATGGTGAGGAATAGGAAGATCGCCGTTTGATAAGGTCATTGCTTCCCGACGTCACGCTTCTTCGGACGGCGCTTCGAATGGGCTGGCCGCTCCTCCACGAAAACTTCCCGGCATTTATCTCCTTTGACCGATGCCGGCCTTGGACCTTATGACATGCCGCAGCAAGGCATAATCCCCTTGCAGAACAAAGGGATTATGGGCACAGAAGGGACCAGCGAGGGAGTTCTGCCGGCTCTATGAAGAATGTGCGTGAGTTCATTTGGCCCGTGATCGGGCTGCTGGCAGTCGTCGTGTCGTGCTGGCTTCTTTATCGTGAATTGCGTGGCATGTCCCTCGACGATGTCTGGGACAGCCTGACCGCCGTTCCGGCTCACCGCTATGCCTTCGCGGCGCTCTCCACCCTCGTCGCCTATGCCGCCTTGGCCTGGTACGACCGGATCGCCCTGCTGCACTTGGGCGTGCGCCATATTTCATGGCTGTTCGTGTCGATTACCTCGTTCACGACCTATGCCCTGTCCCACAATATCGGTGCCTCGGTCTTCTCCGGCGCGGTCGTGCGGTATCGGGCCTACACCTCGAAAGGCCTGGGGGCGCCCCAGATCGCGGTGCTGGTGGCCTTGTGCTCGTTCACCTTCGGGCTCGGCACCATCCTGCTCGGCGGGGTCGTGCTGGTGGCCGATCCGACCCTGCTGCACCGGCTCGAAGAGCTTCTGCCCTCGATGCTCACCAACCCTGCGACGGCCCGCATCGTCGGTTTCCTGCTGCTCGGCTTCGTCGCGCTCTATGTGGTCGGTTCCATTCTGCACCTCCCGCCGCTCATCGTCCGCAAGGCAAAACTGGAATATCCCCGTCCCGCCGTGATGGTGCGCCAGCTGATCGCTGCGCCGCTCGAGCTCTTGGGAGCGGCCGGCATCATTTATTTCGTGCTCCCGGCCCATCTCGAGCCCAGCTTCATCATCGTGCTCGCCGTCTTTCTGGCCTCCTTCTCGGCCGCCCTGGTCAGTCATGCCCCCGGAGGGCTCGGGGTGTTCGAGCTCGTCTTCCTGACGGCGATGCCCGATATCCCGAAGGCCGATGTACTGGCGGCTCTCATCATCTTCCGTCTCTTCTACCTCCTGATCCCCTTTGGGCTCTCGCTCGTGGTCGTGCTGATGTTCGAGCGTGCGCGGCTCGCGCAGGCCTGGCGGGGCCGGGTTGCGGCGGCCGACGGCTCCGTGCCGCCGCCGCCCCTGTCCTCATCCGATCAATGACATTCTTCTGGCGACGGCTGAGCTTCGGCCTCTCGACGCTGCTTGGGGTGAAACGGCTCGGCTTCTTCATCCCCTACCGCTATGCCCACAGTGTCGAGGCTCAGGATTACCCGGCGCTGCGCCCCGTGTTCGAGGCGGCAAGGCCTCGTTTTTCCAATGTTCTGGAGGCGATCGAGAGCCACGCGGACGATCTGCGCTCGATCCTGCAGGGCAGGGGGTCAGCGCGCTTCGATCAAAGCTGGTTCCCGCGCCTCGATGCGGCGGCGGCTTACGCCATCGTTCGCCGGGAGAAGCCGCGGCGGATCGTGGAGATCGGCTCCGGCCATTCGACCCGCTTCATGGCACAGGCGGTCCAGGACGGGGGGCTTTCCACCCGCGTCATCTGCATCGATCCCGCCCCAAGGGCCACTCTGCGGAAGCTCAACGTCGAGCACCAGCAGGTGCTGCTGCGGGAAGCGGACCCGGCCGTGTTCGAGAATCTCGGAGCCGGGGACATCCTCTTCATCGATTCCAGCCACATCGCCATGCCCGGAACCGATGTGGACCGCCTCTTCCTCGATGTGCTGCCGCGTCTAGCCAGCGGAACCCTGCTCCACGTCCATGACATCATGCTGCCCTATCGCTATCCCGAGCCCTGGGATTGGCGGGGGTATAACGAGCAGTTGCTGGTTGGCGCCCTTGTGCAGGGAGACGGATACGAGCTCATCTTCGCGAGCCACTCCGTCGTGAGGGACGGCGGCTCTGCTCTCGCGCGGGGAATCCTGTCCGAACTGCCTCTGATCTCCGGTGCGCACGAGACCAGCCTGTGGCTGCGGAAGCGCTAGCGCGAGCCGTCCGGTCGAGCTCTCAGGCGGCGACCGCAGGCTTCTGGCCCGGCTCCGGCACGGCGATGCCGGCTTCCACATACTCGTTCAGCTTGTTGCGCAGGGTGCGGATCGAGATGCCGAGGATCCGGGCGGCGTGCGTCCTGTTGCCGAAGCAGTAGGTCAGGGTATCGAGGATGAGATGGCGCTCCACATCGGCGATGGTCCGCCCCACCAAGATACGCCTCAATGCATCGATGGTCTGCTCTGCTTCAGCGGGAGCCGCCGAACCTGCATTTGCCCGGGATGGGCCTTGCTGTTCCAACGAATTCTGGATGCCAAGCACGATGTGAGCCTGCCTTAAGGGAACTGATTCAGGAGTTTATGCTCATCTTATGGTTAGGAAGGTCTTAACGGCCGAGCTTCTAGAGCATCGGACCCAAAGTGAAAGGCGCTTTTTGAGACCTGATCGACCCCCCGCTTGAGAAATGTACCGCCCGGTGCGGGAAACCGGATCCGCTTTTGGCTGATGCGGCCCTTTGGGTCCGCACGATGCGCGAACCAATGAAAAAGGCGCTGGTCGGGTAACCGGCGCCGTTCCCAGAGATCTGTTGCGGTGCTTACTGGCGGTATTGCTGAATGCGCGTGGTGCGCAGGCCGGCCAGGCCATGCTGGTCGATGGACATCTGCCAGCTCAGGAATTCCTCGGTGGTCAGCGTGTAACGCTGGCAGGCCTCCTCGAGGCTGAGCAGACCACCGCGGACGGCGGCGACAACCTCGGCTTTGCGGCGAATAACCCAGCGGCGGGTGCTGGATGGTGGAAGGTCGGCAATCGTCAGGGGACTGCCGTCGGGCCCAATGACATACTTGACCCTTGGGCGGTGGGGTTCGGTCATGATACGCTCACACAAAAATTCAACGACCTTTGACAGGCTCGAACCTACGCGACGGGACTTAATGTTTTCCTAAGCCCATCAGGCAGTTACGAGAATGCCTAAGCTTAGCCATAAACGTTAACGTTGGCTTATTGCCGCGCACTTTCCCTTTAAGAATTGTGGCGTAATCGCTATAGAAGGGCTTTGGCCCCTCCCGTGCGCCGCCTTGAACGGCGCCTCTGGAAGGAAACATGCTCAATTCACTTGACCTTCCCACCGATCCCTCGAAGACCCGCGTCGTGGTTGCGATGTCGGGTGGCGTGGACTCGTCCGTCGTCGCAGCCCTGCTCAAGCGCGAGGGTTACGACGTCCTCGGCATCACGCTCCAGCTCTACGACCATGGCGCTGCGGCGCACCGGAAGGGCGCCTGCTGCGCCGGCCAGGACATTTACGATGCCCGCCGGGTGGCGGAGGCCATCGGCATCCCCCATTATGTGCTCGACTACGAGGCGCGGTTCCGCGAAGCCGTGATCGAACGCTTCACCCAGAGCTATCTGGCGGGCGAGACGCCGATCCCCTGCGTCGAGTGCAACCGGTCCATCAAGTTCCGCGATCTCCTGGAGACCGCCAGGGAGCTCGGGGCCGACGTGCTCGCCACGGGTCATTACGTGGCAAGCCGTGCCCTGCCGGATGGGCGCCGGGCCCTCCACCGCGCAGCCGACCCGGACCGGGATCAGAGCTACTTCCTCTATGCCACCACTCCTGAGCAGCTGGATCTCCTCCGCTTCCCCTTGGGCGAGCTGCCCAAGGAGAAGACTCGCGAACTCGCACGCGAATTCGGGCTCACCGTGGCGGAGAAGGCCGACAGCCAGGACATCTGCTTCGTCACGCAAGGGCGCTACAGCGACGTGATCGAGCGGCTGAAGCCCGGTGCCGTGCAGGGTGGGGAGATCGTCCATGTGGACGGCCGCGTGCTCGGCCGCCATGAGGGCATCATCCATTACACGGTGGGGCAGCGGAAGGGGCTCGGGCTCTCCGTGGGCGAGCCGCTCTATGTCGTGCGCCTCGAGGCCAAGGAGGCCCGTGTCGTGGTCGGCCCCCGGGAGGCCCTGGCCACCCGCCTGATCCGCGTGACCGATGTGAACTGGCTCGGCGATGTGCCGCTCGAAACCTTGAGCGAAAAGGGAATGGAGGTCGCCGTCCGCGTTCGCTCCACCCGTGAGCCGCGCCCGGCCCTTTTAAGATCCACAGGAACCCACACTACGGTCGAGCTGTTATCGGCCGAAGACGGGGTGTCTCCCGGTCAAGCTTGTGTCATCTATGAGAGCGATGCTCCCCGGGCACGTGTGCTTGGCGGGGGCACCATTGCTCGCACAATAGCCGAAGCCGCCCCCGCCGCGGCCTGAGGCGCCGACCGAAGGAACCTTTATGACGGATGGAGCCACCACCGTCCTGATGCGCAAGGCCTATGCGCGTTGGGCTCCGATCTACGACCTCGTCTACGACAAGCTGACCGAACCTGCCGCCCGTGCGGCCGTGGACGCCGCCGTCGCCTGCGGCCCCAAGGTGCTGGAGGCGGGCGTCGGCACGGGGCTGTCCCTCGGCTATTACCCCAGGCATGCCGAGGTTTACGGGGTCGACCTCTCCGAGGACATGCTGCGCCGGGCTCAGGACAAGGTCGAGAAGAGGGGGCTCAGCCACGTGAAAAGCCTGCAGGTGATGGATGTCACCCGCCTCGGCTTCCCAGATGAGAGCTTCGATGCGGTCACGGCCCAGTTCATCATCACCCTCGTGCCCGAGCCCGAGACGGCCCTCAACGAGTTCATGCGCGTGCTGAAGCCGGGCGGCGAGATCGTTCTCGCTAATCATTGGGGTCAGCCCTCCGGCCCGATCGCAGCCCTCGAGGAATTGGCTTCGCCTGTCGCCAAGGCCATCGGCTGGAGCTCGGCCTTCAAGGCGGCCCGGGTCGAGGACTGGGCGCGCGGAACCGGTCGCATGGAGGTCGTGGAACTCCGATCCCTGTTTCCGGTCGGGTTCTTCAAACTGATGAGGATCAGGAAACAGACCTGACGACGTATCTCAGGTGGATCGGGAGCCCATCCCTCTGGCTGAGCCGCGAAGGCGATCGACGGGTTCCCTTCACCCAAGGTGACTTTCGGAGCGTAAGCCCTATTTTCGTAGGGGCTGTCATCTGCCCATAAGCGAAAGCCATTCCCATGCGTCTCTTCATGTTCACCTCCCAAGCCAAAGACGATCTGCACGCCTTCGCCGGTGATGAATCGGGCAGCAAGCTTCCAGGCAAATATGCTCCCTGGGGGCTCACTGGCACCCTGGGTTCCCGCGAGGCGCCGCCGCATAAATTCTCCCGTAAGGCCATCGAACAAGCGATTTCGAGCGAGGGATTTCAGCTCTGGCGCATGAAGCCCAAGGGCTGACCGGCCTTCGGCTGGATCTGTCAGATCGTTTCAGAAGGTGTGATTCCACAAATCCGCAGCTTAGCCACGCGTCTTTCTTGACACCGAGGGGCAACCTTCCCTATATCGCGCATGCCTGACGCGGGGCCCGCCCCGCTTCCCGGGGCGGAGTAGCTCAGTTGGTCAGAGCAGAGGAATCATAATCCTTGTGTCGGGGGTTCAAATCCCTCCTCCGCTACCACTAAGCCCTTGAGATATAAGGGCTTTATTCTTAGGTTTGAGGAACTAAGGACTGGCTATACCGTTAGCTCAGTCCTAGCTCACCCGCCAAAAAGCCCAATCCTTACAAGGCCCTTGGTTCTGCTGCGCTAGGCTCCTAGCGCACTTCTAGCGCACTGCGTTGAAGCAAAGTAACCAAGTAGGTTGCCAGCATGGGCTCCTCTCCCTCTAAAGAACGCTATCAACTGTTCCAGCGCACCGGCAGCGCCAAATGGCAGATGCGCTTCAGCATCAAGGGCCAGGGGCAGATCAAGCGTTCATTGGAAACCAGCGACCGAATCGAAGCTGAGCGCAAAGCCGAGGAGATCTGGTTCGAGGCGAACTATCGAGCTCGCCAGGGCCTCACCGCCAAGGCTCGAACCTTCGAGCAAGTGGCCGAGGACTTTATCGCGCACATCCAGCGCGAGGTGGAGAGAGGGGAGCGTCGTGCAGACCAGGGTAAGTCAGAGCCTGCAATCATACGCCGTTACTTCATCAGCTATTTTGGTCAGCGTCCCATCGACGGCATCACAGACCCGGACCTGGAACGCTACGCGGAGTGGCGACGAACCTACTGGACCGAAGGACCGGGCAAGGACATCGCCTATATTCATTATGAACGTGGGGGCAGGCGGCTTCGCCGGCCCGTCAAGCGGGCAGCACCCACTCTGAGCCGTCAGCGCGGCGAGGCCGTGCTCCTGCGTGCTCTGTTCCGGCAGGCCATGAAGTGGGGGTACATCAAGGCCCCACCGACGATCTCGCTCCGGGTCAAGCGAGCCCCAGACAACCGGCGCCCCAGCTTTGAGCCCCATGAATTCGAGAAGCTAGTCGAGACCAGTCTTAGCCGATTGGGCGATCCGATCATGCTCGACCAGTCTCGCCGCGTCCGGTCCAAGGATCAGCGCATCTGGACCATCAAGAAGCTGGATGAGCATACCCGCCGGGATCGCACCATCCTGCACGCTTACATCATGATTGCTGCCTTCTCAGGCTTCCGGCCTACCGAGATGCGCAACCTCAACTGGGGTGACGTACTGGGCTATCGGGAGGGGAGGGGCAAACCACTCGCGGAGCGAGATCTACGGCTTAGGGCCCGTGGCAAAGGCAAGAGCGGGATCGCCATCCCACAGCTCGGAGCTCTCCCGTGGTTCGACACGCTCTGGATGTTGTTTGAGCATGGTGTTGGACGTGAGCCCAACGACGGTGATCCTGTTTTTGCTAACGAGCGAGGCGAACGGATCGGCTCAGTCGCAAAAGGCTTCACTGAGCTGCTGAGGACGAGTGGGCTTGAGCGTGATCATCGCGGCGTCAAGCGGACGGCGTACTCACTGAGGCACTTCTACATTAGCCAACAACTGGCTCACGGCGCTGAAGTGATCGACGTGGCTCGCAATACGCGCACCTCGATTCTTATGATCGATAAGCATTACGGCCAAGTTCGCCTTGAGCGGGTTGTTGATCGCCTGAGGCCGGACTGGACGCGCGGCTGATGAGGTGTGATTGCTGATGCATTCGGCTATGTGTTACTTCGATGTAATGCACATATCAGCGTGGCACCGGCGCTCAGCAATTTGGGTAGCTGAGACACCCGAAATATGGGGTGCACTGCCTGACACCAGAGGTGCTCCCGTCTTGGTAAGAATTGAGGTGCGCCGGTTCTATTGGTCGCGAAATTTTTCAGCTACTTGCGAAAAATAGCTCTCGATTATCTTCATCGAGTCAGGATCTGCTATTCCTTGGCTTGCATGGCTCGACTCTTCCTCAACTGTGGTGCGCTGTTCCGTTTCTACAGCGCTGCCGTGCCACTCGGACTCAAGGAACTCTACATAACTTGCTGGCATACCTTCCGCGGGAGACTGAGGGTCCAGTAAGACCGGCTTCTCGATTCCTTCATCGTCCATGAACGCCAACAAAAAGCGCTTGAGGGGACCTGGTTTAACGCTTCCGTCGTTTACGAGGTCGCGCTCCCGATCCCGGACCTCCCTCCGTGAGGGGCTTCTTTCCGTGTAGATTGAGACGAGTGGGTATTCCCGTAAGCGTGGCGTCATGGCCGCCTACCGAAGCGGCGATCAGGATGAGATAAGTGTCCACGAAGATTGAAGCGGACACTTAGGCGGCATGCATGTCAGAGATGGAGCCTCGTCGTCGACGCAGTTGGACCACGGAGGAGAAGTGGCGGCTTGTCGAGGAGGCCAGGCTCCCGGGAACCGCTGTCGCGGAGGTGGCCCGTCGGCGCGGCGTCAACAACAATCAGCTTTTCGGTTGGATCCGGGCTGCGGAAGCGGGCAAACTGGGGCCCCGTCCGGCTTCTCTGGTGCTTCTCCCGGAGGCTTCATCGCACAATGAGTTCATTCCGATCGGGGTCTTCGGGACGTGCGACGATGAAGGGCCCGCGATCACGATGCCGGCTCTTCGCCCGCTGGACACCACTCCGGCGGAGAGTTTGCCACAGCCGAGAGCCGAGCGGTCGACCAGAACGCCGATGCTGGAGGAGCGGCCTGGCGTGATTGAGATCGACCTGCCAAACGGTGCGCGTGTTCGGGTTGACGCCTTTGTCAACGAGCGGGCGCTGCGGCGGGTTCTTTCGGCCCTCGGTGTGAAGTCGTGATCCAGATCGCTGCGGGAACGAAGGTGTATCTGGCCTGCCAGCCGGTCGACATGCGCCGTGGGTTCGACGGTCTGTCCGCGGAGGTCGTCAACAGGATGAACGCCGATCCCTATTCCGGCCATCTGTTCCTCTTCCGCGGGAAACGAGGCGACTATTTGAAAGCTCTCTACTGGGATGGAACCGGGCTGTGCCTTTTTGCCAAGCGATTGGAACAGGGCAAGTTCGTCTGGCCGTCGCTCGTCGATGGCGTCCTGCAAATGTCGGCGGCACAACTGGCTCTTCTCGTCGAAGGGATGGATTGGCGGCGCACGCTGATGCCCGAGCGTCCGCCAAAGCCGACGATGGCCTGATAACATACTGTTTTTACATATAAAAACGTAGCTGCATCGGGCCGTTTGTGCTAGAGAAACATATGCCTCTTGCTGCTCCCGATGTGCTGGCCGAACTGGAGGCGTTGCGCGCTTTGACCGCGCAGTTGCAGGCGGAGCTTTATGCCAAGAACCTCTATATCGAGAAGCTGAAGGCGCAGCTCGCGAGCCTGAAGCGCGCCCGCTTCGGCCGCTCCTCGGAGAAACTCGACCATCTCATCGAGCAACTGGAACTGGCGATTGCCGATCTGGAGGAGAGCGAGGCCCACACCAACATCGAGCGGACGGCAGCGCGGCCCATTGCATCCTCACCATCGGCTGTTGCGACGGCAAAGTCGTCTCTGGGCCGCAAGCCCTTACCGGCCCATCTGCCGTGTGAGACGATCGTGCACGAGCCGGACTGCACCTGCCCGAATTGCGGCGGAAGCGTCTTCAGCACGATCGGCACGGATGAACGTGAGGTGCTGGAATACGTGCCCTCGCACTTCAAACGGGTCGTCCACCTTCGCCCGAAGTTGAGCTGCCGCACCTGCGAGACGATCGTTCAGGCGCCGATGCCATCGCTGCCGATCGAACGTGGGCGACCCGGTCCCAACCTCCTGGCTCATGTCCTGGTCTCCAAGTATTGCGATCATCTTCCCCTGCATCGCCAGAGTGACATCTATGCGCGCGAAGGCGTCGATCTTGATCGCTCAACGCTAGCCGGCTGGGTCGGGGCAATGGCGGCGCTGCTTCAGATCTTGAGCGACAGGATCGGAACCCATGCCCGTGCCGGCGAAATGGTGCATGCTGACGATACCCCCATTCCGGTCCTCGACCCTGGACGCGGCCAGACCAAGACCGGCAGGCTGTGGACGGTTGTGCGCGATGAACGTTCCTGGGGATCGGCCGTGCCGCCCGCGGCGTTCTATGCCTATTCTCCGGATCGCAAAGGGGAGCGTGCCCAGCACCTGTTGTCGCCATGCCGTGGCTTCCTGCATGCCGATGCCTATGCCGGCTTCGACAAGCTCTATGTTGGCCATCCACTCACCGGCGATACGCGCCTGATCCAGGTGGCCTGTTGGGCCCACGCACGCCGCGATCTGTACAACGAGTTCCTGCGCAATCGCTCGCCTTCGGCGGAACGGGCCTTGGACCTCATCTCCGACCTGTTTGCGGTCGAAACCGGGATCAACGGCTTGGATCCAGAAACGCGGCTCGCTGCGCGTCTGGCCAGGTCGGTCCCTCTTCTGGAGATCCTGAAGAGCCATCTCGACACGACGCTTGCGCGCATCAGCGGCAAAAGCGAACTCGCCAAGGCGATCCGCTATATGACATCCCGCTGGAAGGCGCTGACGGTTTACGCCACTGACGGGCGGCTTGAGATGAGCAACAATGCCGCTGAGCGGGCCATCAGACCTTTGGCCCTGGGCCGGAAGAACTATCTCTTCAGCGGTTCCGATGCCAGTGGCGATCGCGCAGCGGTCATCTACACCATTGTCGAAACCTGCAAAATGAACGGCATCAACCCGCAAGCCTATCTTGCTGACGTCATCGAGCGCATCGCTGATCACCCGGCCAACAGGGTCGATGAACTCCTTCCATGGAACTGGACACCACGGTCTTAGTGTCCACTTGGCCATTAGTGGACACGATCCGGTCCCAGCCCGCGGCCATCACGCCCCGCTTACGTATTCCCTCCCGTTCAATACACCTTTCATTGTCTCGCGCCCATGATAGTGGAAATGGAAGGGGCTTTGGCTCTCGCCGCACGCACTTACCAGCAAGAGCGCAAGTTGAGCCGAAAGTACAAAGCGGTCGGGTGCTGCATGCCTGGCGACCCGGAAGCCTGCGTCGATTTCGGTTCCTAAGAACTCGAACTGTGCTGGGGCACTATCTGCTTCTTCCTCGAAGCTTTCGTCACGTAGGTCAGAGGCTTCGTCAACTGAACTTCCAGATCGACGGATGGTGATATTTGGTACAGGAAAAGCCGCTACCCAGCCGGCGCCCTTTACATCGAGATAGCCGCCGTCGCGTTCCAGAATTAAACCATAATCTTGTAGCGCATGTACAAATGCGGCAATGGTTTTGACAAGGTCATTCGATGTGCGCAGGCGGAGGCAAAACACGATTTCATCGCCGATCGTTTTCCAGACTTGAGGGGAAGGAGCTGAAGCATCCGCTCCTTCCCACACCTTAGAAACCTGGGCTCTGAAAATTTCTGGGAAGTCAGTAAAAAATTTTTGGATGTTCCCAACCCAGGTGGGACGGTTGGGGTATTCGGACTCAGGATTGGAGTCTGGCTCCTTGCCTGGGCCGGATTTGTATGCGGTTGACCCTACAAGATCGACAGAAAGAAAGAGGCGGAGCCGATACCCAGGCGCAACTGACACTGACAGTCCTGCCCTACATAAGCTGCAGCGAGCGTGCTCTTACTTCCGCGGCTTGAGTACTGACACGGAAGAAACTTGCAACATGCTTCAGATCGCCTCGTAGCCGAAACTCGCGTTCAAAAGCCTTGGCAGGCATCAAGAATGCGGCAGCGAACCAGTTCGCTTCCCACTCCGCTCGGCGTTGCTCCTCGTCCGTATCGTTCACCCACCGAGTGGCAACCATCGTTTGGTCTGGGTGAATTGCTTTGAACTTAGGGAAGTGAAGAAAAAGATGGCCCAACTCGTGTGCAATAGTAAAGCGGTCCCGCTTCGCCGATGTGATAGATGAAAGATATATTACAAATTTTCCATCTGGCTCGACTCTAATAGCCTCAGACCCTTTCTCCCCAAGCGAGGGAGAGCGAAACTCAGTTCTTCCGCCAAGCTTAGCGACCAGCGGTTCAATTGGATCTCCGGGCTGAAATTTGAAGATTTCTATCGCTTTAACAGCGAAGTCCTCAACATCAGTCTTTGAGATATTCGCCGGTATCAAGTTTGAAACCTGCACCACACGCACTCCCACGCCGACTCAATAAGCTATCACCCTTTGCAACTGTCTACAAGAACAAATCATGAACTTAACAGGATCTTGCGATGTCAAGGCGTAGGCAGAAACTTTTATCTAGAATGCCTAGCGACACCCAACCGAGTGTCTTAGAAAGCCTCAAACATTACAGAGGGAGACTCCATGGATCAGTCGGAAAAGTGGATCGCACGAAATGCTCGTATTGCCCGATTCGCTCAAAGTGTCTCCATAAAATCTGAAAGTAAATCAAACACGGCGATGCGGCGTCATCCCAGCAATGCATGGTAGCTGCCATCGGGCGCTAAAGCGTGGTGATGTTTAGAATAGGGGGAACTATGGACTACGAACTGCAAGAGCGTGAAGAACCGCGTTTCGAGATTTTCATCGAGAATACGGCCCCAGTGCCAGCTCCCCAGATTGCAACACTTCTTACAACCCTCAACGCGGCCTTCCGTCAATTTAGCAGACGAGTGGGAAGGCGAGACGTTACACTTGCCGTCGCGAGCGTTGAGCAAGGCAGCATCCGAATATTTCTCGACGCTATAGAAGGGGCACAGAAGGTCTGGGAAGCGCGCGAATTGCTGACCCCTTTTGCAACCCATCTCATCGAAGCAACTCAGATCCTCCTTGGCCTCCGTAGTGGGCGTGTGAGCGCAACTGATAAGAAGGCCATCGAAGCTATCTCGCAGCCGGTCGCATCTGGCTCGGCAACTCAGGTCAATTTGGTCAACAATGGGACCATTCATCTGCACGTCGATGAAAGGATGGCGGACGCCCTGCTGCGGGTTCTCCGTCCGCCCGTCCAAGAGCGCGTCGACGATTTCATAGAGCGGGAGCAACCGGCTAAGGCACCAATGCTCTCCCAGCAGGAGGTCCACGCACTCGAAACGGATGGACTGGAGGGCGCTGCTGTGTCGGTAGATGGTGACTGGTACGCTAGGCTGCATGGAGGGCACGGTGTCTTAGTGCCGATTAAGGCCGACTCTAATGTCACGGCGAGCCTCCAACACCGGGCCCTTTATCGCTTGCGTGGAGCGGTTCTTCAGGGACCTTTGGGTGAGACTGTCGGTATCTACGTGACCGAGGCTCAGCAGATCGGTGGCCCATGACCGGAGTTGCAAACTATTCTCCACTGGGCTCCCGCTGTAGACGCTACAGCCATTAGCTTCGAGAGGTGCAGCGCGCTTCCGCTAGGATACAGGTTCATCTCGGAATGATGGCCGAAGATCAGGTCGAAAAAACGAGGTCACCAGCTAACGCTGATAGTCAGCCGCGCTACTAGCAAATTAGCTCGTTGCAAAAGTATTAAGTTTTGCAACAGTGCGCAAAATCCAGCCGTAGCTTAGCTTTCTCCAGTTGCGAAAGTCTGTTGTGAAAGTATTCTGTTTTGCAGCAACTTTTGCAAAAGGAGGATGCGTTGCTTATTGGCTATGCCCGCGTGTCTACGGATGGTCAGGATCTTACAACACAGCGCGATGCTCTTTTGCAAGCTGGATGCCAACGCATATACGAGGAGAAAGTGTCGGGCGCAGTCTCTGGAAGAGTCGAGCTGGCACGATTGCTCGATCACCTCCGGCCGGGCGATGTTGTCGTTGTAATGCGGCTCGACCGCCTTGCGCGATCGACACGTAACCTCCTGGATATTGCGGAACAGCTGCAGCTGACAAAAGCTGGCCTGAGGAGCATCAGTGAACCCTGGGCCGACACCACGTCACCGGCGGGGCGCATGATCCTAACCATTTTTGCAGGCATAGCTGAGTTCGAGAGAGATCTGATCAAAGCGCGGACGGCCGATGGGCGCGCAAGGGCTCGCAGTCTCGGAACTCGCTTTGGTCGTCCGCCAAAGCTCACACTGGAAAAGCTGACCTTAGCTGGCCGCCTGATCAGCGAGGGTACGCCGGCTCGGCAGGTGGCGTCCCTTTTGGGCGTGCACCCAGTGACCCTCTATCGGCGGCTTCCCACAAGCGCCTCCTCATAGTGCACATCTCCATGGCAAAATGAATGTCGAGGTTGGCTTTGAACTACAACCTGTTTCGGGTTGTTCTCCGAGCACCTCCTATGAAACTCATACCTATCTAGGAGGAGGCTGCAGGGAGCGGTGCTAAAGCTGCTCGACGCGGCACGCGCCGAGCAGCTGACGGTATATTTTCGGTGATCAAGGGTCGAGTTATGATACTCCCCCTGGAAGGACAGTCAGCTTTGGGCGATGCGGAGGTGGGCTGTCACATTGAAAGGCATATCTT
The DNA here is from genome assembly GCF_018383585.1 of Microvirga sp. 3-52. Taxonomy (GTDB): domain Bacteria; phylum Pseudomonadota; class Alphaproteobacteria; order Rhizobiales; family Beijerinckiaceae; genus Microvirga. The sequence goes on along the minus strand of NZ_JAHAMK010000010.1, from coordinate 4,623 downwards.
TCCAGCTCCATGTAAAGACTACGCATGCTTCCTTCAGACCTTGTGACCATACTCACCGCCTGAACCTGCGATAGAGGCGGCAGCTGAAACCGGTGGACTGCGTCTGCAAGCCACGTCAGCATTGCCTCGTCGCTGAAGAAGTTCATATGAACTCGTACGAAGCGGTTCCTAATCGCGGGGTCAACCCGATCAAAATGATTGGTGGCCGCAAATACTTGAACTCCTCGCCTTTGCTGAAGTTCATCGAGTATTGTCTTCACGCGTGTGGTAAGTCTTGGCTCGATTGCATCGACCTCATCGATGATCAACCAGCGGCGCCCGAACTGATTAAGGCTCAGCAGAGCGGACCGCTCCTCCACATACTTTAAGGCGTCTACTCCATAGCCGGTGCGCTGGTCCATAACGATCACGTCACCGGTGCGCTCCGCCTCTTTGAAGTCCGTGATCGAGGCACCCAGGGAGTTGATGGCCTCAACGGCCATCAACTCCATGAGCGTGGTTTTGCCAGTGCCTGGCGGCCCATACAGGAGTACGCTCGGAGGCTTATTTGAATGAATCGCCATTCTCACGGTTTCACGGTCATGATCGTTATGAAGCAGCATATGACTTATCGAGGTCGGACGATTGATCTGGAGCATATCCTTCTCCCTTATGCCGCCTCATCTGCCGACACATCGGCGGTGTGTCGCTGTGCACTTGGAGCCCCGTGGAGAGCCTGCCAATCTGGTTGCGCTGCAGCGCTCTTACTGAGGGAAGTCAGGCGATTTGCGACAGCGTCCTTACTCAAGGGCTCAACTGTTACTGTGACGACCGGTCCCTTTTGCCGTACCGCGACGAAATATACGTCCTCGTGGATGTATTCCTTAGGAACTTTGAGGGGCCAGTCATCGGTTGTGAAGCCCTTCGCGAAGGCTGTCCGCTTGACTGCCTCCCAGTCTATAGGCTCCGGCCCCCCTCCATCTTTGTTCGAGCGAGTGTCCGGTCGCTTCCTTGGGGTGCTGTAGGCCTTGTGAGCTCCTTCAATCCCACCACCCTGATCCTCGTCATCGCGGATGTGAGGTCCATTGCGCAGCCAATCTAGAAACTGTTCTGGCGTCTTGCCTTGATTGTGCGCAGCTAAGCAGATGGTGCTGAACTTGCTGAGTGTTGCCGCATCTCGGTTCGGACAGATCAGCTTCGATGCTGGAATGGCGACGTTTCTGATGGCAGGCTTGCCATATGGAAGGTCAGTCTGCACTCCCTCGGGCTTAGCCTTAACGTACTTTGTGTATTTCTTCTCCTGGAATAACTTGGCGCGGATATTCTCTGACTGCTTATATAGCCAGCAGCAGGCCTCATAAAGCTTCGCAAGCAACTCCTGCGTCAACGGTAGGCCCTCGCGTTCCTCCTCGCGATGGACAGCTTCTGCCTTCAAGCTCTGCTCGTTGAGTGCTTTGCCATCCTCTACGAGCTTATCAAATTCCGATTGAGTCTCGCTTGGCACAACTACTTGGGCTTTTGCCATGACTATCTCTCCACGGGTTGTGGGGAGATGAGCCGCCGATGTACGGAGGTGTGTCATACGTATGACACGCGCGGCTCACCACCCCTTGTTAAGGGTTAATGAGCCGCCCTGTGGTGGGACGGAGACCTCACTGCTTCAGCAATGGGTGGCGTCGTCGGATCTGAAACAACAGGCTTTCGGGGTGCGCCTGTCATCCTCCCCTCTCGGGGATACGCCTGCATCGCGTGTGCTCTAAGGGTAGGGAACCATCCCTGGGCGCACGGGGCCTAGGGGATGATTGCCTCCCCACTGACTTGCATTACTGCCATTGGAGCGGCACGGTAAACTGCTTTCTTCACCCCGAAGAGCTGCTATCTTCAGCTCCAACCACGAGGCGGAAATTAGCTCAAAAATAATGGGCTAGCAAACCTGAAATTGCTCAACCATCAATTATCAAATAGCCGGGGTGCAGAAGGGCAGATAGTAGTATCGCTGAAATCGACCTGAGTTCTCTAGGAGGAAAAAGTTTCGGCCGAAACTTTTTCGGCTTCTCTCGAAGCCAGCAATGTTGGTCGGCGCGATCTCAAGTGAGATTAACTCTCCGAGGACGAGCCCAAATTTCCGAGTTCCGCCTGCTTAGTAAATAGCAGGTAACAACGAGGAAATTAGAATGACCTGTCCAAAATTGAAGAAATTAAGATATGCGCTTGTGCATACCGCGTCTTATGCTGAGAAAAAGAAGCTCAAATATCTGAATCCGGGAATGGAGGCTCAGAGACAGCGAGTTATGGCTGCGATTGGCCGGACCCATCGTCTGTACGGTAGGATGAGTGAGTGTGGCAGCGTCGATGACTGGGACAACATAAAATACTGCGGCGTCCCTCTATGCCCTCGCTGCTTTATGGATCGTCGAAGAAGGGAAACAGCGCGTGCGGCGAAGAAGACGTTCGCGGGTATTCAGAATGAAGGGTTGGTGTTCCTGACGCTTCTCGCGCCGGTTCGGGTGGACATCAACAAGGTTGAGGAAATCCAACGGGAGATCCGAAACAGGCTCCGGAACATCATCGCCTATCGTCGCCGTCACGATGCGCGTTGGAATGACGTTCAGCTCACCGGCTGGTGGGAAATGGAACGCATCACGTGGTCCGATTTTGACAAGCTGGGTCCACATAAGCGGAGCGCTCTTGAGAAACTGGATTGGCCTTTGGGCGTCCTCCGTGGGGACGCGACCGTTTGGTGTCCGCATCTGCATGCCATCGTGGCGCTCGGCAATGTCACCCGCGAGGAATTTGCTGATGCGCTGCGCAGTAAGGGCTTTGACAAGCCCTTTCAGGTGGACGTTCGGCGGTTTAACAGCAAGCGTGCGGTTGGGCTGAATATTCAAAGTGTGGTTCGGTACTCGCTGAAGTTCCGCATTGAACAGGATCTGCCGGGAACCGATGAGTTCTCTTGGGATGGTGAAGAAGATCACGCAACGAGTCGTCACTGGTGGAGTGACAAAGACATCAGAACCTATGTGGAATGGCTCATGAGGGGAAGGGGAAATGGCTTTGAGAGGCTTCGTGTCTTCATAGGTCAGAAGAAGACAACTCTATCAGATTCCACTGTCAGTGGTTCTGATCATGTGAGTGTTCTTCTTTGTGACAGTGTTCATGATATTTCTATACAAGATACTAACTGGCTCAGTGCTGAGGCGCAGCCCGATTGCGACGATAGCGAAGAGATCAACTGTGATGCCCCGCGTTCCTTCCCCTTTGTTTGCAGCCATGTCCAAGGCGATCATGTGAATGAAGGCGATGGATGCACTCGGACAGAGGATCAATCATTGATCCCAGAAGGCCAAAATAAAACCGTACGATTCCAGCTACTTAGAAAGCCTCAATTTGCAGAGCAGTGTCAATGTGCGTTCGAGACACTTTCTGCGGATATGCCATGTGTACCATCACGGTCAACAACGTCCGTCATCCCTGCAACGGCATGTTCAATGAGAAGAGGTAACACCCGACCTCATCAGCCTCCCGGCTAAATAGCTATGCAACTAGCGCCGAAGGAGGCTTTCCATGAAAATAACAACAATCCACGACGTATATTGGATTTTATTGATCTGGCTTGGGAGAACTTGAACTACGCGGCATAGCGGAATGGCTGATGCCCGAAGTAGCTTCGGATCCTCTCGGGCAGCTTTGTCAGCCGGCGCATATGGCTGATGACGGTTCGTTTGAGTTCGTGCTTGCTGCGGGCGGGCGGCTTGCGGGTCACGGCTTGCTTCAGGTCCGCATTCAGTCCCTCGTCCGGGTTCAGCTCGGGGCTGTAGGAGGGCAAGGAGAACACCTCGATCTGCTCCTGGCGCTCGGCTAACCAGTGCCGCACTGCGCGGGCTCGATGAACGGGCAGGTTATCCCAGATCAGGAACACCTTGCCGCGTGCATCCTGGATGAGCCGCCTGAGAAAGCGGATCAGGCTCGGGGCCTTGATGGCGCCATCGAGCACCATCCAGCGCAGCTCGCCCTTGTTGGTCACAGCCGAGATCAGGCCCAGCCCTGCGCGCTTGTGAGAGGGGCGCACCACAGGCGTCCGGCCGCGTGGGGCGAAGCTGCGGCCGCGCACATCGTCGGAGCGCAGGCCGGTCTCGTCACCCCAGAAGATCGTGCCCCTCTCCATTCTGGCTTGCGCCACAAGGGCCGGATAGTCGTGCCGCAGCCAGCGCCGCACCGCCTTCGGTGACTGCTCATAGGCCCGTCGGAGCGGCTTCTGGGCCGTGAAGCCCCNGAGCGCAGGCCGGTCTCGTCACCCCAGAAGATCGTGCCCCTCTCCATTCTGGCTTGCGCCACAAGGGCCGGATAGTCGTGCCGCAGCCAGCGCCGCACCGCCTTCGGTGACTGCTCATAGGCCCGTCGGAGCGGCTTCTGGGCCGTGAAGCCCCAGCGCGCTAGATACGTACCGATGGTGCGCACCGCCAGCCGGACCCCACAGGACTGCTCGATCAGCTCCCGCACTGCTGCCCGGCTCCACAGGGCAAAGGGCAGACTGAGTTCGTCGGGCGTGTGCTGGCCCATCAGAGCGCGGACCTGCGCTTCCTGCTCGGGCGCGAGAAACCGTCCTGTACCGGCGGCCGGGCCGCGCGGTTGGCTCGCCAATCC
>NZ_JAHAMK010000063.1 GCF_018383585.1 Microvirga sp. 3-52 | reverse complement strand
CCGAGGCCTGGCGTGAGGGTCTGGCCGACTATGCCACGGTCGCGATGCGCTATGCCATCACCGAGCAGACGATTGATCGGGCGAGCGGCAAGGCAGTTGCCGGCGAGCCGGAGAGGACCGAGGAGGTCACGGAGATCTGGACCTTCCGTCGTGACAATGGCGCATTCTGGAAGCTCTCGGCGATCCAGCAGGTCGCGTAATCCGAACATCGTCAACCGCACCGGACGAGCCGGTGCGGTTGACCACTTTCTGTGTGGGCGCGATACCGGATGACGTGTCCTCCTCTTGCAGGCAGAACAACCGTGCCTACCTCAACTCTGCCTTAGGGTCCGGGCCCCTCTGGCGAGCGGGTCGCCGCTCGCGATGTCGGACGCCTTCTCTTGCCCTTGCGCCCACGAGCGCGACCGCAACGGGAGGATCCGACCATGGATTCCGCTTCTCCCGAGCCCCCGGTTCCTCTATCCTCGTCGTCGAGGATGACACAGAACTTCGAACCCTGATTACCCTCACCCTCAAACAGGCCGGCTATGAGGCTGTCCTGGCTTCCGCCGGAGAGAATGCTCTCGATCTTATCGCAGCAGCCTCCTTTCGACGGTCTTTATTGCACCATCGAGCTCCCTAGTCAGGTCGACGGCTGGGAGGTTGGCACCACCGTCAGCCTCATCTGGCCCGACAAACCAGTTGTTTATGCCTCGGCTGTGCAAACGGCCGCGCCGGGCCGGCTGCGGACCGGTGTCTTCCTGCGCAAACCCTTTGCCATGGATCGGCTCGTCCGCGTTTTTGAGGCAGGCGCCACTGCGGCACGAGTCAGGCGGCAGCTGGCATGAACATGGCGGCAACAAGAATTCTGACCTTTGTCCGGATTAGATCCTGCCCCAGCTCCGTATACCTCGCATGAACGACGTGAAGCGCATGGATGTCATCGGGATGCTGGGACCCTTGCGGCGTTATGCGAGATCGCTGACGCGCGACGAGTCCGAGGCCGAGGATCTGGTGCAGGACACCCTTGTTCGCGCCTATGAGGGGCGTGGCTCGTTCCGCTCCGGTGGCAACCTGCGTGGCTGGTTGCTGTCGATCCTGCACAACACCTTCATTGATCACCGACGCCGCCATGTGGCGGAGGTTCGTCGTCTGGAGCAGGCGGCAACCTTCGTCGACACCGTGGCTCCACCCGAGCAGGAAAGTCGGGTGCGGCTTCAGCAGGTCCAGGCGGCCTTCATGAGCCTGCCGGACGAGCAGCGCGCGGCCCTGCATCTGGTGGCCGTCGAGGGACTGTCCTACCAGGAGGCCGCCAACGCTCTGAAGATCCCTGTCGGCACCCTCATGTCTCGCCTGGGACGTGCCCGTGCTGCCTTGCGAGGCTTCGAGTCGGGAACCGAGGTGTCGCAGCCTTCGCAAAGCAAGCGCCCAAGCCTGCGTATCATAGGAGGATCCGATGTCTGATCCCATCACCGAGGCGGACCTTCTCGCCTACGTGGATGACCAGCTCGACCCTGCCAGGCGGATTGAGGTCGAGGAGCATCTCGCCCACGACCCTGAGGCGGCAGCGCGGATCATGGCCGATCTGAAGGATCGCGACAGCCTCCGGCTGCTCCATGCGGCTTCCCTGCCCCGCCCTGCCGAACCTATGCTGGTGGCAGCGACCCGGCTCGAGCGCGCCCTTGCCTGGCAGGAGGTCGGATTGAAGCTTCGCCGGATCGCCGCTGTGGTGACCCTGATCGGGTTCGGCTGGTTTGCCCATGGGCAGGTTGGCTTGGGTGTCTCCGATAGCGAAGCATCGCCCAAGCCGCCGGCCTTCGTCGAGGATGCCCTGCACTCGCACGAGACAGGTCTTCTGCGGGCCCGCATGGTCTCGCAGCCCGAGGTTGAGGCCTACGATCCCGCCGAGATCCTGGCCGAGACCGGGATCCGGCTCCCGTCCCTGCCTGAGGACTGGCAGATCCGGGACGCGCAGATCTTTCCGTCCCGCTACGGCCACAGCATCGAGATCGCCATCGATGCCGGCGATCTCGGGCGGGTGTCTCTCTTCGCCGCGCAGGCTCCGGCCTTTGACGTGATTACCCCAACACTGGCCCGCCTCGAGAGGGCGGCGGCTGTGTACTGGCAGACGGGCCAACTCGCCTACGCGTTGACTGGTACTGGCAGTGACAAGGCCCTCGAGCGAGCGGCCACCCGGTTGGCAAACAAGCTTTAACAATCCCTACAGGAGGACTTGTGATGAACACTCCCTATGCCTGGCAAACCGCCACGGCCCGCGCGAGCGGCGCCGTCTTCGATGAGGGCCTGCGCCAGCACATGCTGCGGGTCTACAACTATATGGGCATCGGCCTTGTAGTGACGGGGCTTGTGGCCTTCTTCGTCGCCTCGACCCCTGCCCTTTACGTGCCGATCTTCCAGACGCCGCTCAAATGGGTGGTGATGCTGGCGCCGCTGGCCTTCATCTTCTTCTTCTCGTTCCGCATGGACCGGATGACGGCGGCCTCCGCGCGCACGGCCTTCTTCGCCTTCTCGGCCGTGATGGGGCTCTCATTGGCGTCCGTGTTCCTGGTGTTCACCGGCGCGAGCATCGCCCGCACCTTCTTCATCACCGCCGCCATGTTCGGCGCCACCAGCCTCTACGGCTACACGACCAAGCGCGACCTGTCGAAGTTCGGCTCGTTCCTGATCATGGGCCTGATCGGCGTCATCATCGCCTCGCTGGTGAACATCTTCCTCGGATCGAGCCTGCTGCAGTTCGCGATCTCGATCATCGGCGTGCTCGTGTTCACGGGCCTGACAGCCTACGACACGCAATCGATTAAGGAGCAGTATGCCGAAGGCTTCGGGCATGAGGCCAACAGCAAGATGGCCGTGTTCGGCGCCCTCTCGCTCTACCTGAACTTCGTCAACATCTTCCAGCTGCTGCTGAGCCTCACCGGGCAGCGGGAAGAGTAAGCCCCCTGAACCACAACTTCTCTACATAGAAAGGATTGATCTTCATGGATCACCAGGACCGTCAGGCCATCGAGCAGCTCTTCGGCAAGATCGCGCAGATCGAGGGCCAGTCCACGCCCCCGGACGGGCAGGCGGCGGAGTTCATCCGCGCGCAGATCAACCAGCAGCCGAATGCGCCGTACTACATGGCCCAAACCATCGTGGTGCAGGAGCAGGCCCTGAGCGCCGTCCAGGGCCGCATCCAGCAGTTGGAACACGAGCTCGCCAGCCGTCCGGCTGGCGGAGGCGGCTTCCTCTCCGGTCTCTTCGGCGGCGGGCAGGCCCGTCCCCAGCCGCATCAGCCCTATCAGCCCCAGCACGGCATGTCCCCTCACACGGCTCCCGGCATGGGCGGCATGATGGGTGGCATGGCTCAACAGCGCGGAGGCGGCGGCTTCCTGGCAGGGGCAGCCCAGACTGCCATGGGCGTGGCCGGCGGCGTGCTGCTCGGCAACATGATCGCCGGTGCCTTCTCGGGTGGTGATGAGGCCAAGGCCGCCGATGCTGGTCAGGCTGAGCCACAGCAAGCCGCCGCCGAGGATACTGGCGGCGACGACTTCGGCTTTGAAGAGGATATCTGACCCAAGGCGGGCGCTGCCCTGAACGCAGCGCCACCGATTAGCGATCTCAAACCATCACGAGCTGCCGTTCTGCCGGCTCATCGCGCCGGCAGGACTCTTTGAACACGTATCATGGAGATAAGGATGATCTACCCAGCCCTCGCTTTTGCAGCGGCCATGGCCATGGCCACGCTGGCTCCCGCTGCGGCACAGACGCCCCCCTCCGACCCGGCTCCAACGCCGCCGGCAACGTCAGCCCCGACGGTCACGGCTCCGATTTCGCCCGCCCCTCCTTCGGCCTTACCGGCACCGGGTACGACCACGGGCTCGACCACCGCTACAACGACGCTCGGCTCCACTGCGCGGATCCTCACTGTGGATGCCTTGGAGGACATGGACTTCATTGGCGCGGACGGGAAGGAGATCGGCGACATCGAAGGCGTGGTAGAGAACAACGCGGACAAGAAGCAGTTCGTGGTTCTCGAGCGCGGCGGCCTCCTCGGCTTCGGCGCCAAGAAGATTGCGATACCGGTGGAGAACGTTGCAGTACAAGGCGAGAAGGTGACCCTGCGCAACATGGACGTTGCCCAACTCGATGGGATGACGGAGTTCAGCAACGACAACAACGCCTTCCGTGAGCTCGAGGAGAACCAGCAGATTAACCTGGCGCAGCAGTGATTCTCTAAGCTTCTACGCCGGTTTAGAGTCTGCCTTAACCGTGGCGGGCTACCGGCGTCGGCATGAGGCATCATTATTGCACAGGTCACGAGCCTGAGGAGAATAACGAATATGGCCAGTTTCGACGATCGCCGGGATACCTTTGAAAGGAAGTTCGCGCACGACGAGGAGCTGCTGTTCAAGGCGACGGCCCGGCGCAACAAGCTGTTCGGTCTGTGGGCCGCCCAGCAACTCGGCAAGACCGGCTCGGATGCCGAGACCTATGCGAAGGCTGTTGTCGTGGCGGATTTCGAGGAGGCCGGTGATGCCGATGTTATCCGCAAGGTGCGCCGGGATTTCGAGGCCGCCGGCAAGACGGCCAGCGATGCCGAGCTGGCCGGTGTCCTGTCCGGCCTGATGAATGAAGCCATCGCGCAAATCAAAGCGGGATCGTAAGGCTTCGTGCCCGAGACCGTCTCGGCACTTCAAGACCTTCAAAGGCGTGCTGAGATGGCGTCAGGTTGTCAAATCGATGATCGCTTCTGGCGATCATCGACCCGCCGGTTCCTGGCACCTCGGCTCGCAGTCGCCGCTGGCAGCACGGCTGACGATCTCTTGATCATCCCACTCGCATAACTTCATATGACCCACTATAGACAGGACCATGCCCGACCCTTCGAGTAGTCTCACGACCGTTGCATTCGCGGACGGCGACGCCGAACCCCGACAACGGTTTTCCGAGGTCCTGAGCGGCCTCGCTGGCCGGACCACTTCAGACATCAGCATCGGCGATGTGCTGAACGCCTTCGGCGACCGGGCCTTCGGCGCCCTGATGCTTCTGTTTGCTGCCCCCAACGTGCTGCCGCTGCCGCCCGGCATGTCGGCGGTCCTGGGAGCCCCGCTCCTCTTCGTGACGGCTCAGTTGATGCTTGGGCGTCCGACCCTCTGGATGCCCCGCTTCATCTGCGAGCGCTCGATCTCGCGCGACTTCTTCGCCCTGCTGACGGCAAAGCTCAGCCCCATTCTGCACCGAGCCGAACACTTCCTGCGCCCCCGGATGGGCCTGCTGCTTCGCCCGCTCCCGGAGCGGATCGTGGGTGCTGCGTGTCTCCTGCTGGCGATCATCCTCTTCCTGCCGATCCCCTTCGGCAACATTCCCCCGGCCTTCGCCATTGCGGCCTTCGCGCTCGGCATCCTGGAGCGGGATGGTCTGGCTACGCTCGTGGGCTGGCTCGCCGCCATCGGCAGCCTGCTGATTCTGGCCGCCATCTCGTCGGCCATCATTGCCGGCATCAACGCCTTTCTCGACCAGCTGTGGGTCATTCTCGGATGAGGGCGCTCGCCATGAACCCTCTATCGTCATCGTCGATCCTCCCGGAGGGGTGCCCTGGGCACCTGATACACCGTGCTTGAACTCGGCATTGCCGTCCTTCTCATTGGCCTGAACGGCCTCTTCGCCCTATCCGAGCTCGCCATCGTGTCGGCTCGCAAAGCTCGCCTGAAGACGATGGCCGACGCCGGACGCGCCGGCGCCAGTACGGCCCTCAGGCTGGCCGAGGACCCCGGCCGCTTTCTCTCCACGGTCCAGATCGGCATCACGCTGGTCGGTATCCTGGCGGGCGCCTTTTCCGGCGCCGCCCTCGGCGACCGGCTCACCGAGTTCCTGCTCGGCCAGGGAATGCCCGAGCGCGCGGCCGAGCCGCTGGGCTATGGCCTCGTGATCGGCTCGATCACCTATCTCTCCGTGGTGGTGGGCGAGCTTGTGCCCAAGCATCTGGCGCTGAAGAACGCTGAGGGCATCGCCTGTGCGGTCGCGCCCCTGATGGCCTTGATCTCCCGGATCGCGGCTCCGGTGGTCTGGCTGCTCGACGCTTCCACCAAGCTAATCTTCCGTCTGCTCGGCCAGAGCACGGAATCCGAGAGCGCTGTGACCGAGGAGGAGATCAGGACCATCATGGCCGAGGCGGAGACTGCCGGCGTGATCGAGACCGACGAGCGCAAGATGATCGCAGGCGTGATGCGCCTGGGCGACCGAGCGGTGCGCGGGGTCATGACGCCGCGCATGGACGTGGACTGGATCAACCTCGATGATACTGAGTTCGAGATCCGCGAGACTCTGATCAACACGCCGCATTCCCGGCTTCCAGTGGCCGAGGGCCATCCCGACAACATGCTCGGGGTCGTGCAGGCCCGGGAGCTCCTGGCGGCCTTTTTGCGGGAAGAGCCCCTCGACATTCGGGCGCATATCCGCAAGGCTCCGATCATCCCCAATACCCTCGATGCGCTGGATGCGCTGGAGGTGCTGCGGCAGGCCGAAGTTCCGATGGCGCTCGTCCATGACAAATACGGCCACTTCGACGGCGTCGTGACCCCAGCCGACATCCTCGATGCCATTGCAGGAGCCTTCCGGTCCGACGAAGGCGAAGCCGAGCCTGAGGCTGTGCAGCGGGAGGATGGCTCCTGGCTGTTGGCCGGCTGGATGCCGGCCGACGAGATGGCCGAGCAGCTCGGCGTCTCGTTGCCCGAACGGCGCAACTATGAGACCGTGGCCGGCCTGGTGATCGGCGAACTCCAGCACCTCCCGATTGCCGGCGAGGCCGTCGAAACGCTGGGCTGGCGCTTCGAGGTTGTCGATCTCGACGGTCGGCGCATCGATAAGGTGCTGGCGAGCCGGATCGAGAACCGGGAGGCGGCCTGACCATGCTCAAGCGTCCTGCCCTTCTCATTGCCGCTCTGGTCCTGCAGTCCGGCATGGCAATAGCCTGCAAGCTGGAGAACGCGACCTTCCGGCCGAAGTATTCTGCCGAGCACTTCGAGATCCGCAGCAGCCGCGTCGGCGGCAACCCCATCTTCGAGCTCACTGTCCGGAGGACCGGTGAGACCTTCCGCTTCCGGGTGGAGGCCGACAAGAGCACGGGCGGGGGAACGATCACCTCCGTCCCCGACAGCGCGGGACAGGATCCCGGGATCAGGACCAACATCCAGCTGTTGGATGCTAAAGCTTTGAAGACCATCCCGGCGGGCGAGATCGGCCACGTGTCCTTCTACGACCTGGGGCGGGCCTTCGTGGACTTCCGCATGCGGACGAGCCGCAGCATAGAGCCTTATACCTCCCCACCCTCGGGCCTGTGGAGCCTGGTGGAGTGTCGGGTGAGCTAGGCGCCCCGCCGCTGCCCGCGAACCAAATCTCCCTGATATCAGGACTGAAAGGAACACCTGATGGACTTCTCCTGGATCTCTGATCCGGCAGCCCTGGTGGCGCTGGCGACCCTGATTGTGATGGAGGTGGTGCTCGGCATCGACAACCTGATCTTCATCTCGATTTTGACCAACAAGCTGCCGGAGCACCAACGCTCGAAGGCCCGCCGCATCGGCATCGGTCTGGCCTTGATCCTGCGCCTGGGGCTGCTCGGCACCATCGCGATCATCGTCACCCTGACCGAGCCGATCTTCACCGCCTTTGGCCATGGGTTCTCCTGGCGCGACCTGATCCTGATCGCGGGTGGTCTCTTCCTCGTCTGGAAGGCCACGAAGGAGATCCACCACAACGTCGATCCGACCCCGTCGGACGACGTGTTCGACACGGCGAAGGCCACCATGACCTTCGGCGCCGCAATCACCCAGATCCTGCTGCTCGACCTGGTCTTCTCTCTCGACAGCATCATCACCGCTGTCGGCATGACCGATCACGTGGCGATCATGGTCATCGCGGTGATCGTCGCGGTGACGGCCATGCTGTTGGCCGCCAACCCGCTGGCCCGGTTCATCAACAACAACCCGACCGTGGTCATGTTGGCGCTGGGCTTCCTGTTGATGATCGGCATGACGCTGATCGCGGAAGGGTTCGGAGCGCACGTGCCGAAGGGCTACATCTACGCCGCCATGGCCTTCTCGGCCCTGGTCGAGGGCTTGAACATGCTCTCTAGGCGGGCCGCCCGCCGCGACGCCGCTGGATCCTCCGTTAAACCGAAACATTGAGGTCTCACGCGGGGAGGCCACGGCAGACGCGGCCTCCTTGATCTTCAGCTTGATCCCCCTCGAAAGGAGCCCCTGCATGGTTCGCCTGAAACGTCCTGCCCCTGCCCTCGCCTGCATCCTTGTTCTGTCCGCTTCCGCCGCTCTGGCTCAGACCAACAGCGCCCATCGCAGCGCGGATGTGGTCGCTGGCAAGCCGCACCGTTTGGGGGTCTATGGCAACGTGCAGAAGGACTGCACATCAGGCCCGCTGCCGACGGTCCGGGTGGTGACCCCGCCCAGGCATGGCGAGCTGAACGTGCGGAGCGGGAAACTCAAGGCCGGACGGATCTCCCGTTGCCCCAAGCTGGAGGCGACGGCGCAGGGGATCTTCTACAAGGCCAGCCCCACCTACAAGGGGGCTGACGAGGTCAGCTACGAGGTCAGATCCGCCAGCGGCAAGGTGGAAAGCCACACCGTCAGAATTACGGTGAAGGACACACAGGCTCCGGATGCCAAGCCGGATCAGGATGCCGAGCTGTGACGGACACCAGGCTCGCATGAGATGAGCGGGCTGTTCTCGCCGGACGTTCTGGTCGCGCTCGGCGTCAGCGCCAGCGCTGGTCTCGCCACGGTGCTGGGCAGCCTGTTCGTGCTGCGAATGGACAGGACCAACTCGCATCACCTCGCGATTGCGCTTGCCTTCGCGGGTGGCGCGATGGTCTACGTCTCGCTCGTCGAGATCTTCCCCAAGTCGGCGGCGGCGCTGGGTGAGGTTCATGGCGCCAAAGCCGGCTATGCCTGGACCACCCTGGCGTTCTTTTGCGGCATCGGCCTGCTTGTTCTTCTCGACCGCCTCGTTCCCAACCCCCATCCCGACGTCGCCGCAACATCCGGGCGGGACAAGGCCGCCGTCGCCCGCATGAGCCTGCTCACCACGGCGGCGATCACCGCCCACAACTTGCCGGAGGGGCTTGCAACGTTCTTCGCCACACTGGACGATCCCGCCGTCGGAGCCTCCCTCGCGATCGCGATTGCGCTCCACAATGTCCCGGAAGGGGTCTCGGTTGCCGTTCCAGTTTATTTCGCGACCGGAAGCCGCTGGAAGGCTGTTCTCGCATCGCTGGTTTCCGGTCTCGCCGAGCCGCTCGGTGCCATCCTCAGCTACATCGTCCTGGCGCCGTTCATGTCTCCGGCCACGCTGGGGGTGGTGTTCGGGATCCTGTCCGGGACGATGGTGTTTCTGGCCCTGGAGGAGCTGCTGCCGGCGGCCAAGCGCTATGCGCAGGGGCGCGAGACCGCCTATGGCATGGTGGCCGGCATGGCGGTTGTGGCGCTCAGCCTGGTCCTGTTGCGGTGAACCCCTGATCACATCCTGCCCGGAGGGCCTGCGGCGCACCGCGACCGGTGGGGCGGGTCACCCTCTGCGCCAATTGAGAGGCCACTCCGGTAGAGAGTAGGTTCCTCAAGCCCGGCCGTAGCAGTCGCGGTCTGGTTTGCCTTGTCCGAAAGCCGAGATCCCGAGGTTCACGAGCAGTGGTGCCAGCCGGTCCTTCGTGTCCAGCGACGGAACCGGTTGGCACTGCAGCCTCGGACCAGGGTTTCTGCGAGGTAACACCAAGTGAGGCCGCACCACGAACCTACCAGGAATTATGACGCTTTGAAGACGCGCCGAATGGCAGTTCCCACCAGCCCCGTGGAATAATTCTGAAGTGGCGGATGAAGTGCGCCTTGGGATCCGTATACGGGTGTGAAGATTAACCCGATGGTTCGCAGGGCAATGGAGGAGACCTGTAGCTCGGACGAGTGCAGGCGCATCCACATGTTCGATACCAGCCGGACAGAACGTCTGGACATCGCCGCCGTGGCCCTCATCGCCAGCGGAGAAACCGGCCGCATGCGCTCCACGCCCTCGACCGATGAACTGCAAAGGTGCAGAGCATGGCATGTGAAACCCAGCACCGGTTCGACGGGCCTTGTGGGGGCCTAGCTCGGCAGCATCAAGACCGAAATCGAGCACCCCGCCAGTCCTGATCCGGCGATGGCATCAAGGAGCCGACCTCAGCCGAACTGGAGATGCGCGATGACGCTGGAACTCCTCTGGCTGCTGCAGCTCAAGGAAGCGAGCCCCTCGCTCAACCATCGCCCCCAACCCCATCTGCAGGTGCCACTATCGCGTATCTGAGCATTCAGCCGGTAGACGAAAAACCAATGCGGGCCAAGAGCAACTTCGAAAGCTCCCCCTCAGAAAGTAAGTCATATGGTGCAAAGACGCCTAGAAGGTTCAGGTCGCCGGGCTCGTTATTGGGCTCTTCACCCCTCCTGTCAGCGCGGCCGAGCTTATCGAAGCCATTGGTGGCGAGAAGTGCGCAAAGCCGCCAAAGCCTTACACGGTGGAGTTTCTGGCTCCGGAGAACGGCGACCTTCAAGCCAATGCAAAGGGGATGATCGATGAGCTCGAAGATCTCGAGCGTCCTCCGCCAGCTCTGTCACTCGACGGCAAGCCATGCCTGAACGGACGCTGCACCTTTCGTGCGTCGAAGGGGCGAACCTATACATTGACGGCGAAGAGCACAGATCGGAAGTTTGACAATCTTTGCATCTCGGTGACGAGGCCCTGAGGGGCTCGCGACGGCACCGTTGCATTAACCTCGGCCGTATAGCGAGGAGCGGTTCATCAAGGATCCGCTCCCGTGTCTCTGTTCAAGCGCCGTCGCTTCCCGGTTGAGATCATCTTGCTGTGCGTGCGCTGGTACTGCAAGTACGG
>NZ_JAHAMK010000062.1 GCF_018383585.1 Microvirga sp. 3-52 | reverse complement strand
GTGGCGGGCGGCCGCGTGACAGGAATGCCCCGCCTCGACAAAGCGCGCCACTCGGCGGCGCAGATCCAGCGAGTAGGACTTGGTCATCGCTCATCTCCTCCCAGAAAGAGGGCTGAGACAAGTGAATCACGAAGCCGCCGCGCCGCATAGCCCCAAGGACTCCGTCAGAACTGCCGTTGCTCTAATTGACCGAAGAACTGGGGAAGGCCTGCAAGGGAGGAAAGCGTCTCTTTGCGCGAGTCACAGCGTCTCTTGAGGTCATGAGCCTTCCTGATAGCGTTTTACCTTGGGGCAGCTAATCTCACACGAAAGAAAAGAGCGTGTCTGTCTGGAAGCCGACATAGCAGGAAAGGAATTGCGCTGGCATTGTCATAAACTCTTCATATGACAGTCTGTGCGGCAGACTGGGTTCCTTCATTGAAGCAGGATCAGTGGGCGTCCCTGACGGCGTGCAAAGACTATCCGCCTATCTCTAAGGAGCGAGGTATGCGGACACATCAGGGAGTGCGAGGCGTAGGATCCTCTGTAGCGCAGAAGCGCAATCTTGACTCTGGATCGGTTGTCCAGGATTCCGGATCCACGAGGGCTATGCCGCTCCGAGATCGAGCAGCACATTGACGGCACCAACAAGGTTGTCATTGACATCGTGCAAGGGCGTGGGCAGTGGCCGGAAATGTACCCGGGTGCCGTCGGGCCGCTCTGCAACGGCGGTCACGCCCCGAACTCTTCTGTCCTCGCGGATCGCGACGGCCATCGGGCAGCAGTCATGCGGCAGCGGAGCGCCAGTGAGCGTGTAGATGTGCCAGGATCCGCACCAGCGGTCCCGCCCCAGCACTGGACGTCGTCCCCACAGAGCCACGGCAGCCTCATTGTAGAAGGTGATGCGTCCTGTCGCATCAGTCGTGTAGACAGCGAAGGGGAGAGCCGCGAGAAGGTCGGCATAGCGCGCTTCGGCGGATTTCTGGTCTGCTGTGGGGCGACTGAGGTATTCAATCACTTGGTCAGGGCTAGCTTGTTTCGCCACGAGGCGCAGCAAGGCTTTGCGAACATGCTCGCGAACGCTCACACTGGCCCCAGGCTCAGGCAGGGGATCTGCCCTGGCCACAACGCTTTGTCCTTGAGCCCGCGCTTTGCCTTGCGCCGCAGTGACCTGAAACAGGTAGAAGCCGATAAACCGCACGCCGACAGTTGCCGCTCTGTCGTTGAAGCCCGATGGGCGACCATCTTGGGGGCGAAGCGGCCCCGCGTACACCCACTGCTCGGAGACGATAAAGCTCGGGACCGGGCGATCCTCCGGCACGGCACAGAGGATCTCGGGCCGCTGCTGGTTGATGAACAGGTTATAGGCGCAGTCGCTCGCCTCCGGTCTGGCGGCAGCCAATTGACGATCCGACTTCACGATACCCTCTCTCACGCCTGACGTTTTTGTCCGTTTTTGATTCGCAACGCCTTGCTAAGCCGTACTGCCGCTGTGTGGCTTTTGTGCGCCCGGAAAGGGTACCGCAGTGAGGGGTAGGCTTCTACGCCATCTGGAGCCAGTGGGCTCATTCCCGGATCTCGCCCGACGCCTTCTGCAGGAATTTAATCGGACCTTCCACCTCCTCGTACGAGGTGCACGCGAGGGTGATAACCGGACAGCCATCCCTGCCCGGAGAATAGCGCAGGAGCGCAATCTTGATCCCAGCCGGGTGGCCGGGAGAGTCTGGCCTGTTTTCCAGTTCGAAGGCACGTAGTTGGCGCATGGGTCCATATGCTCGGCGGTGACGTGTCAGGGTGACACGACCGCCAGCACCTCGCCCATAGTGATGTCGGGCTCTCCGTCGATCACGTCGACCAAACTCGCCCGGATCCAGGCAAGAGCCTTCGCTTGGCGACAAGAGCAGCCTCTTTATCCTCGAACATGGTCACCGATCCGCCAACCCCATCGCCGGCATCGAACACGTAGTAGCCCAGAAACCCGGGAGACTGCTTGAGCCGTTGCCCAAGGCCGCTTTCAGCGCGCCGAGCTGCCTCAGCCACGGAACTCATGTGGTTGAACTTGCAGATAACCAGATACATGGCCATCTCCAGCCGTTCCAAGGAACTGCAATCCCATACTCGGCCAACATCGTTGAGAGATCGGGACGGGCGGGCGGAGCGGCAACCCAATCAGGCCAATGACGTGATGCGTCTATGGTACGCTTGGGTTGCCGTCGACGTCTGACCGCTCTGCTGATGAACGCGAGCGTTCAGCTCCGATCATCACTCTGCTTGACGATAACCGGCACGATCATATCGCCCCAATATCCTGTTTCAGAGTGGCAGCGCTTCACCCTCTGCAACTCGATGGATAGGCCATGGTTGACGCAGTTCATCACCGCCTCGTTCACCCGATGGAGCTCATTGGCAAGGATCCGGATGGCGCCCTCTTGATCAGGAGACATTGAGCTGGCAGCGTCTTCGAAGCGGCTCTTCAGCTGTGGCTTTTCAGAAATTGTCATATGCTTCACTCCTGTTAGAGTTAATGGCTGACCGCAGCATCTCTTTTACCGAGAGGCATGCGGCCTCTGTGTCGTTAGGCTTCGGCGAACTGCGGGCACGAGATGCAATCAGCAAGCGTCCGTATGGACTGCAGCTCTGCCCACAGAACTGGCTAGCCGAACTGGTTCATCGTGTTGTGGGTGCCACCTGCCTTGAGGGCAGCCTCACCCGCGAAGTACTCCTTGTGATCGTCACCGATGTCGGAGCCGGCCATGTTCTGGTGCTTGACGCAGGCGATGCCCTGGCGGAGTTCCTGACGCTGAACGTTGCGCACGTAGCCCAGCATGCCCTCGCTGCCGAAATACTCCTTGGCGAGATTGTCGGTCGACAGTGCCGCGGTATGGTAGGTTGGTAGCGTAATCAGGTGATGGAAGATGCCCGCCCGTTTCGCGCCGTCTGCCTGGAAGGTGCGGATGCGCTCATCGGCCTCCTTGGCCAGATCCGTGTTGTCATAGTCCACGCTCATCAGCTTAGCGCGGTCATATTGCGACACGTCCTTGCCCGCCTTCTCCCAGGCGTCAAAGACCTGCTGGCGGAAGTTGAGGGTCCAGTTGAAGGACGGTGAGTTGTTGTAGACGAGCTTGGCGTTCGGGATGACCTCGCGGATGCGGTCGACCATGCCGGCGATCTGCTCGACATGCGGCTTCTCGGTCTCGATCCACAGCAGGTCGGCGCCATTCTGCAGCGCGGTGATGCAGTCGAGCACGCAACGGTCCTGGCCCGTGCCGGGGCGGAACTGGAACAGGTTGCTCGGCAGCCGCTTCGGCCGCAGCAGCTTGCCGTTGCGGTTGATCACCACGTCGCCGTTGGTGCAGTTCTGAGGCGTGATCTCCTCGCAATCCAGGAAGCTGTTGTAACGATCGCCGATATCGCCCGGCTGGCGGCTGAAGGCGATCTGCTTGGTGAGGCCGGCCCCCAGCGAGTCGGTGCGGGCGACAATCAGGCCATCATCGACGCCGAGTTCGAGGAAGGCGTAGCGGATGGCGCGGATCTTGGCGAGGAAGTCCTCGTGCGGAACGGTGACCTTGCCGTCCTGGTGACCGCACTGCTTCTCGTCCGAGACCTGGTTCTCGATCTGAAGGCAGCAGGCGCCCGCTTCGATCATCTTCCTGGCGAGCAGATACGTCGCCTCCGCATTGCCGAAGCCCGCATCGATGTCGGCGATGATCGGCACGACATGGGTCTGATGTTTGTCGATGGCGTTGACGATCTCACGCTCCTTGATCGTGTTGCCACTCTTGCGTGTAGCATCGAGGTCGCGGAACAGGAGCCCCAATTCACGGGCATCGGCCTGGCGCAGGAAGGTGTAGAGCTCCTCGATCAGCGCTGGCACGCTGGTCTTCTCATGCATCGACTGATCAGGGAGCGGGCCGAACTCTGAGCGCAGGGCGGCCACCATCCAGCCCGACAGGTAGAGGTAGCGGCGCTGGGTCGAGCCGAAATGCTTCTTGATCGAGATCATCTTCTGCTGGCCGATGAAGCCGTGCCAGCAACCCAGCGACTGGGTGTAGAGCGATGAGTCGCCATCGTAAGCCGCCATGTCCTCGCGCATGATCCTGGCGGTGTAGCGGGCAATGTCGATGCCGGTCTTGAACCGGTTCTGCAGCCGCATGCGGGCAACCGACTCGGGGTCGATGCCGTTCCAGGTGCTCTGGCCCTCGATGAGCATCTGAGACTGCGCGATCTGATCTTGGTACGTCACGATCGTATTCCTCGCTTCTGTAAAGGTTGAACGAGGAAGTAGCGGGCGTGTTCAGGACCGTGAAGGCGAGTTAAGGTCCAAGTGTCAATCTTTACAGCAGGTGCAGTGTAAATCTGTCAATTATTTACACTTGGTGGCAGACCTTCGGGAATTGCTAAGTCTCTGATTTTCCTCAGTGGATATCGTCGTGATCGTTATGCGCTCTCTAAAGTCCTGGTTTATTTCGAAGAATCGTTAGCCTAAAGGCGAAGTCGACCTGAAGGGTTTGGGCGAGCGAAACGCTTCTCGCCTTGTGACAAGATGAGTGTCACTGATTTTACAATTCAGTGCCTTGTGGGGGCAGCTGGGGCCGGTCCACAAGTCTAAGGTGAGCCAACCCATGTTGATGTCACCCACAACGATATCACAGACTCCGCTTGTCGATTCTGCCATAGCTGTCTGCTGAATGCCGTTTTGTTATAGCCCACTGCCTCGCTGAGATCGTCGCGTTTTAGGAAACACGGAATAGGCAGTTCATAAATGCTCTATATTCGGGCGTGCGGCGCGCAGTAATGAAGTTACACTATGAGCGCGCGACGAGACTACAGTCGTCAGAGATAGACTGAGGCAACCAATCGCCATTGTCAGCATCATGTACCTGACTTTATCAACGCCATCTGAGGAATATTCACAATTCGGCAAAGTACTTACTCAAAATCCGCATCAGCCTGCCTCACTCCATGAGGCGGGATTTTTCGCAAAGGATCATCGAGAACGTCATAACCAGCGAACGGCATGGCAGGAGTCGAGCCCGCCCCATGTCCGCTTTAGCATTTGGAGCGGACCACACCGCAACATCTCAGATGTGCCAAAGTGTGTAACGTTGATCGGACTAAATGAAGGTCCACTCACGCCATAAATGTGGAAGCCCGGAGGACACCTGTCTCATGCCAGAAGGCGACGATTGGTGTTCTATTCATCTATTCGCCCTTGAATTTGCGTATCGATGAGCCCCATCCCCGCAGATGCTCCTGCGCCCGGGATTATGGACGCACGCAAGATTGCCTTGCTCGACCGGATCAGGTTGCAAGGACAATCACACCAAATTCGCCAACCTGCCGAAACCCGAGAGCCTCGTAAGAACGACGGGCAGCCGGGTTTTCGGTGAAGAGCACTGCTCGCACCACGCCTTCCTGTTCAGCCACTCGGAGCGCGCCTGCTACAACGCGGCGAGCATAGCCACGCCCACGTAGATCGAGTGGCGTCCAAACGCCCCCAATCTGCACATGGTCCCGAACCCGCGCATTGTGGGTACACAGAGAGGCGGGAGTGCCATCCACCTCGAGCAGAAAGGCTTCTCCACGCGCAACGTGGCCCTCAATGGCCTGGGCGGCAAATGCACGTGTCGCATCCTCATCCGGGAAGCCGGTACACTCGACCTCGTAGCCAAAGCGCCAGTCCCGCAGCAGATCAAGATCGCGCTCCTCCGCGCGGCGGCACGAGAGGGTGCAGGACCCGAGAGGCGCAGGAGGAATAAGATCGGAAAGGTTCAGAGCAAACAGGTCCTCAGGCGATCGCCTTTGGACAGCCGGAGCACCCAGCCCAACATGAGCAATCTCCACCTGTGAACAAGGCCCACCAAGACCAATCAGCGGCCGTCCTGTGGTCTCGACCGCCAGTCTCACCAGAGCAGCGGCGCACTCAGGCGCCTGCAGGTAAATGATCCCGTTCCAGGTGTGCAGGGCAACGCCAGCCACCTGCCCGCCCATCACGGCGATCGCATAGGTGCCCTGAAGCGGCTTACCCTCATCCACAAGGCCGCCGCGTGCCAGAAACGAGCGCAGAAACAAAGAGCTGTCAGCGTGCTGGGCCAGGAAGGCGTCGATCAGGTCTTCGTCCCCAGGCAGTGCGAGGCGAACTGTCGCGTTGTCCATTCGCCTACCTCCTCCAAGGCTGATCAGGTTGTTCGGGAACCGGCTCACTTGGCTCCAGCCATTATTGCACACCCGCGGGTTCGCCGATGAAAGCGCGTTCTTCTGAGACGAACAAAACGGTCAAGCTAAGACACTGCATTGGCGCTTCTTGCAGGCGACACAAGGTGCAAGGAAGCCTGGCCGCACCCTAGCCACCAGCCTTCACGCGCTTCAGGAGAGTCTCGACATCATCCGTCAGATCCGCGATGGCCCGCGGGTGTCGCTGCCTTCCCAATCGCCATTGCGCCCGCTGTGCCTCTGTTGTCTTCAACTGAAGTGGCGGCGCATGGGATCTCGGCGGCTCGACGGGACCGCGGCGGGCCGCCTGCTTGATCTCGCGCCGGATCAGGTAAATCGCGACGAGCATCAGCACAGGCGTCAAGGCGATCAGCCCGAGCGCGATCCAGTCTTGAGGTGTCATCTGTGACGAGAGAGCCTCCACGGACATCCTCCCTGCATGAATTCGGCTTCGCCCTCGTGATCAGGCTCACGGTGTCTGATTGGGAGGGCATCCATCAATCCTACGGCCGATGGTCGGCCAGTGGCACTGTCAAAGTGGAGGCTGCCGCACCCTCGGTGGTGGTAGTCATGAGACGTCCCGGCAACCCCGGCATGCCGACTACAGACCGCGACCCAACGGAAGAGGTGATCGCGAGCCATGCCGCCTTCTGGCTCAACCTGAAGAGCTCCGGTCACAACCTGGCCACTCGGCTCACAGATACTGCACGGCGGGAATGGATGAGGTGGCGGGATGCGGCTGCAGGTCCTCGGGTGCGGAGACGCGTTCGGCTCAGGTGGACGCTTCCACACCTGCTTTCATGTCTCAGCAGGGTCAGCCAGCTTCCTGGTGGATTGTGGTGCCTCATCGCTGATCGCCATGCGGCGGTTCGGGGTTGATCCGAATACGATCCGGACGGTGCTGATCTCGCACCTGCATGGTGACCACTTCGGCGGACTGCCGTTTCTGTTGCTCGATGCTCAGTTCGTCAGCCGCCGGACGGCCCCGCTCAAGATTGCCGGGCCCCCGACCCTGCCTGCGCGCCTGCAGGTGCTCCGAGAGACCATGTTCCCGGGCTCCACTGAAACGGATCTGGGCTTTCCGTTGGACATTGTCGAACTCGAGCCGCAGGTGACTACTCAGGTGAATGGTGTGTTGGTAACCGCCTATCCAGTGCGCCATCCGTCACGAGCCCCCTCGTTCGCACTGCGCTGTCAGGTCGAGCACCGGGCTCTCTGCTATTCCGGGGATACGGAATGGGGCCCGGTGCTCATCGAGGCCGCGCGAGGCGCGGATCTGTTCATTGCCGAGTGCTATACCTTTGATCGGCCGGTGCCCTTCCATTCGAGTTGGATGAGCCTGCGCGAGCACCTGCAGGAGATAGGAGCTAAGCGCGTGCTGCTGACCCACATGAGCACGGACATGCTTGAGCAGGTCGCGATTGACGGTGCCGAGCGCGCCGAAGACGGCATGGTCCTGGAGATCTGGCCTGACACCGGTCGACAGGGCACTGGTGCATGACCCAGGAGGAGCGCATGGGCGAGTGGAAGACGGTCTATGAGGACGAGGTCGAGGAGCGCTGGGTCACGCTCAGAACCTACGAGAGTGAGGATGACGAGGACGGGGATGATGACCCTGTCGTGCGCGTCACGGTAGCGCCTCTGGAGGATGGGGAGCAGAACGAAGTGGGGCAGACGCCCGTTACAAGGGCAGATGCAGACGACAATTCCATCACCCTTGATCCTGATGCAGTTGAGGATCTCGAAGAGGAGTTGAACGAAATCGGCTTCAGCCCCGAGGCGGCGGCGTGGATTGTCAGCAAGGTTCCTGTGTGAGCCGCTCAACGAGAGCATGAGGAAATGTGGAGCAACAATGTCGCCCGTCGTTTTGTCTCTTCTTGCACTGCCGCTGATCGGGCTTGATCGCCGCCTTCCCGTGGGGATCCTCTCACTACACTAGCTGCCTTACAGAGTCTTATGGTCCCCAAGCGGAGGCGCTCAACTTACCTTATGAGCCAGTCCAAAGATCGTCTGAGGGCTTTCGTCCCGTTTCGATCAAACCAGCGTCCATGGCTAAAGATTACCCGCTCTGGTTGCCAATCGACGAGCCGAGCTGCCGCCTGAGCAGCTTGGCGTTTGTTTGCCTTGACCATCAGGCGCAGATAGATGGGCGCTCGCCCATGTGGTGCCGCGACACCGTTCAAGCGCGCAAAGATCCGAGTGCCAACGGGCAGGCGCTGCGTCTCCAGGTTTTGCACCAGGTCCGTCATGATCAGTGTTCGGCTTGGATGGTGGAAGAAGTCCACTTCGCTGAAGCCGAACCCACGGACGGTAATCTGCTCCATCTCACTGGCCCATTCAGGCGGTGAGACATCGGAGAGGACATGATCAATCCTGACATCAGCCTTCTGCACTTGCTTGCGTTCACGCAGACCGGGAGCAGCCCAAGTTAGAGCGTCAGGGCACTCCCTCTGCCAATCCTGAAGAAATGACCAATGCGCCACGTCTGGTGCGATGAGATGGGTGATGCGCCCTTGCTGCTCGAGTTGGGCTTTGGGCGCTTCGCTGAAGCGCGTAGGGGAATGAAGCCAGAGATCACCGCTCGACAGGCGCAGCACGGTCATCCTGATGGGCAGCGTCAGACCGAATACCTGAAGAGGGCCGCTGTCGACGATCCAGATACCCTCCGCAACCGGTTTGAGGACATCAAGAGGAGGGTAGGTGCCATCGTGATCAACCTCGCTCGCCATCCCGCGATCCTCCTGGTCAACGGATTTGAAGCCGCCACTGACCACGAAGCGGCTTCGCGACCGGTGCCGGTTGAGTGTGATCGACAGCAAGTTCAGCGGAGACGGGCCGTTTCTCCCGATCAGCCATGGCAGTGCTCCAGTAACGCAGTGAAGCATCCCGGAAACGACGCGGCCAGAGGCTGGTTCCGCGGCTGAGCTTAGTTGCCGCCGTTGACCGCGACCTTGATCCTTTGCAGCCCCTCTGAGGCGAGAGGGTCAACTCTCAGGATCGGGTGACCTCCTGCAGAGCGGCGCTGGGAGAATACAAGGCGGACATAGCCACCATCTGGCAAAGGCAGGAAGAAGACCCCGTCTGTTTCTCCCTTCAGAAAGCAGCGTAAGCCGATGTAGAGGCTCTCCTCGTAGCCCCTGACGGCTCGCCGGATGGCGGGATGAACGACAAGGGTCATGCGCTTGCTCTCGCAGACCTCTTCGACGCTGTCGAAACTCAACACGGCTGAACCTCGCTGCTGAGGCGGATTGAGCGCCTCAGAGGTTCAACGCCGCTTATACGGTTACGGTTCGCCCACCATGAACCTCCCCAAAGGTATGAGCTTGCGCCCTGCTTGCGACATGACTATCTCCTGTTAGCACTCTCGCGTGCCGAGTGCTAACCCTGCTACTCAGCCCAAATGAGTGCGCCCTATCGCTGATACCAGGAGGAAACAAAATGACATTCCGTCCGTTGCACGACCGCGTTGTCGTCCGCCGCATCGAAGCCGAAGAGAAGACGGCCGGCGGCATCATCATCCCGGACACCGCTAAGGAGAAGCCGCAAGAGGGCGAAATCGTCGCCGTCGGCCCCGGCGCCCGTGACGAGAGCGGCAAGATTGCTGCCCTCGACGTGAAGGCCGGTGATCGTGTCCTGTTCGGCAAGTGGTCTGGCACCGAGGTGCGGATCAATGGCCAGGATCTCCTGATCATGAAGGAATCCGACATCATGGGCGTGATCGAACAGACCGCCGAAGCCCAGAAGGCCGCTTAAGCAANCAATGGCCAGGATCTCCTGATCATGAAGGAATCCGACATCATGGGCGTGATCGAACAGACCGCCGAAGCCCAGAAGGCCGCTTAAGCAACTCAGATCGAACAGATAAGAAACCACAGGAGGTTAGCTCATGGCTGCCAAAGACGTAAAATTCTCCTCGGACGCTCGCGATCGCATGCTGCGCGGCGTCGACATCCTCGCGAATGCCGTAAAGGTCACGCTTGGCCCCAAGGGCCGCAATGTGGTGCTGGAGAAGTCCTTCGGGGCTCCCCGCATCACCAAGGACGGCGTGACCGTCGCCAAGGAGATCGAGCTCTCCGACAAGTTCGAGAACATGGGCGCCCAGATGGTGCGCGAAGTGGCCTCAAAGGCGAGCGATGTGGCGGGTGACGGCACCACCACCGCGACGGTGCTGGCTCAGGCCATCGTCCGCGAGGGTGCCAAGGCGGTTGCCGCCGGCATGAACCCCATGGACCTCAAGCGCGGCATCGACTTGGCCGTGGCCGAAGCCGTGAAGGACATCCAGGCTCGTGCCAAGAAGGTTGCCTCGTCGGAAGAGATCGCTCAGGTCGGCACCATCTCGGCCAATGGTGATGCTTCGATTGGTGAGATGATTGCCCAGGCCATGCAGAAGGTCGGCAATGAGGGTGTGATCACCGTCGAAGAAGCCAAGACCGCCGAGACCGAGCTCGACGTCGTCGAGGGCATGCAGTTCGACCGCGGCTACCTCTCGCCGTACTTCATCACCAATGCGGAGAAGATGATCGCGGAACTCGAGGATCCCTACATCCTCATTCACGAGAAGAAGCTCTCCTCGTTGCAGTCGCTGCTGCCGATCCTTGAGGCTGTCGTTCAGACCAGCAAGCCTCTGCTGATTGTGGCGGAAGATATCGAGGGCGAAGCTCTGGCGACGCTGGTGGTCAACAAGCTCCGTGGCGGCCTGAAGATCGCTGCCGTGAAGGCTCCAGGCTTCGGCGACCGCCGCAAGGCCATGCTCGAGGA
>NZ_JAHAMK010000061.1:336-11809 GCF_018383585.1 Microvirga sp. 3-52 | reverse complement strand
AAACAGCGGCGCAAACGCTAAAATGATCGCGGCGAAGCGGGCGGGCAGGTGTGGCATGGCGGTGTCTCTTGGCGGGGACACGCCAGCCTACCGCATCGTTCGCTTCGCCGCCTCCAATGCGCTCAGTATGCAGCCCGTCAAATGGCCAAAGTCGAGCTAAGAGTCATCGCGGCTCCTGTCGAAGCATGATTCACTTCGTCTTGTGACCAGCACGACGCAAATCCTCCCCGATGATCCTGACCTGCTCAAGGCCATGCTCCTGGCCGAGCGGGCCCGCGCCGAGCGGCTGGAGCAGATCATCAAGGCGATGCAGCGTCACCGCTTCGGCCGCCGGGCCGAGAGCCTGCCCGAGGATCAGCTGCTGCTCGGGCTGGAAGAGGCCGAACAGAATGAGGCTGCCGAGGACGCCCAACACGAGCAGGCGGATCCGGCCGAGCGTAGAAGCCGCGCGGCTCGGCGACGCCGGAACCGGGGAGCGTTACCGGCCCATCTGCCGCGGATCGAGGCGATCATAGACGTTGAGGATTCGACCTGCCCCTGCTGCCCTAACCTCCTGCACCGCATCGGCGAGGATGTCTCCGAGCGCCTCGATATCGTGCCGGCGCAGCTGCGCGTGCTGGTGGTGCGCCGGCCCAGATACGCCTGCCGCCACTGCGAAGATGGGGTGGTGCAAGCACCGGCTCCGGCCCGTGTGATCGAAGGCGGGCTGCCCACTGATGCCCTGGTCGCGCAGGTGCTGGTGTCGAAATATGCCGATCATCTCCCGCTCTACCGGCAGGCACAGATCTATGCCCGTCAGGGCATCAGCTTGGATCGCTCGACCCTGGCCGATTGGGTCGGGCGAGCCGCCTGTCATCTGCGGCCGGTGCATGACCGCCTGCTGGCGCAGCTGAAGACCTCACCTCGGCTGTTTGCCGATGAGACCACCGCGCCCGTGCTCGATCCCGGCCGCGGCCAGACCAAGACGGGTCAGCTGTTTGCCTATGCGCGTGACGATCGGCCGTGGGGCGGCACGGACCCGCCCGGAGTGGTCTACATGTACGCGCCGGCGTGAGATAGGATCAGAACGCTGCCAAACTTCAAGCTGCCGTAGTTGAGCTGTGAACATATCGATTTCGACGCGTGTAAGAGTACAGGCCTCCCAAACCAACTGCAGTCAGGAGCCCGAATGTAAATGCGCCGCCCTCGCCGAAATCTGGCGAGGTTCCGATCAGGAGCCTGACGATGAATGGTGGTACGAAGGCATAGCGTAAAGCGCTAGCTAGAGCGGCCCCCTCCTGGTCACCCGGAGCGGCTTGCCTCAAGAGAGATTGAAATATAAAGATGGTGTAGAATAGAGCACCGAGCACGCCAGTGCTGCTAAGGACTGCAACGATGTGATTTGATGTCCGTGTTGCGCCGACTCCCACACCAATACCATAGGTATCGGTAAGCGCTCTCAGGGAGACCAACGTCCACATGTTGCGCTCTTCGAATGAGTCAGATTGGGTTTTCTGAAATACCATCCGATCAATGATCTGAATGATACCGTCTAACAAACTTGGCTTGAACAATAGGATGGAAGCAAGACTTACGACAGCAAGCACAACAGCTGAAAACTCAGCTCCAAGATGCCGTCGGCGAAGTCTACTATAACGGGTCTCAAGAAATCGAACTAACCACTCAAACCCTGCTACAACGAAGAACAGTGCGAGACCCACATATGCGGCCGACGAAGTTGACAGCCAAACGCAAAAAACTAGGAGGATCACAACCACCGGCGCATAAATATCGCGAATGCGCGGGCTGCGAATTCCGCGTCTGAGAAAGTATAGGAAGCAGAGCATATTGATACTCAAATTCCCAAACGATGAAGCCTCTGGCATCAGCCCTACTACTCTCTTTGCGCCTTGAACTTCAACATCCACTAACAGAGAATAAGTTGCTGTTCGAAATATATCCAGAAAGGGCTTAATTGGGATATATTGGGATGCATAGTCAAGAGCACCAGTGGCAACCGTCACAATAGAGCCGAATAATATGCCTTGTAAAGCAACTTGACGGTTCTGCTGACATTTGAATAGCTGAGCAAATACAAATACGGCTACAACAGAGATAGTTAGGTACACAAATTGTGAAAAATTTTGCTTGGTCGGGGCAAGTGGTGCAATCGTTGACACATCTCCACGTATTGGAACAATCATAACGTGCCCTGCGAAAAGCCCAGGCATAAATATAGTTGTTATACCCGCCGCTATCCAGAAGGCGAACAGGAACCCAAGCCGGCGCGGATCAATCGCTGATGATATCGCGGTTAAGATGACGCTCTCGTTAGTCAGGGTCTTAAATATTATTAGTACTAGTGTCATCGATGTCGGAATAATCGTTAGGCCACCAAGTGCGGCCGGTGGCACAACCGCGACCGATCCAAAGGAAAAGCTAGCGAAGAAGAGATAAAGCAGGACAGGTCGGTGTGAGACAAGGCCCCAGATTGCAATAGACCAGTACAGAGCAATCGAAATTACTGTCATTCAACTAGCATCCTGCCTTTGATGGGATTGCAAACATCTACCCTGTCAATCTACCGACAAAGGCATTTGCTCAATTCAATTCACGTGTTTCGAACTACCCACCACTTCCATATCGAAGAGCTTCAGCTTCTTCATGTTGACGTCTGCAATAGCAATACCGAGCATTTTTTTATCGAGGATAGAGCTTGAGCGAAGAAGAGACTCAAGGAGCTGGCGCGGTGTCTTCCCCCACTCAACGATGCATGCAAAGCCGTCAACATTCGGCGCTAGGGCACGCGCTTCAGAGATCGGTTCCGCAGGTGGCAAATCTACGATAATAATGTCATATTCAGATTGCCATAGCTCGAATAGCTTACCGTCGGTAAGACGGGCAGCGTCACCAAAAGTTACAGCATGACACGCCGGAAGGAATGACACTCCCGAATCAAGAGTAACAATGGCCTCGTCTACTTGAAGTCGACCCGGACGGATGTCACACAAGGGCGCGGTGATAGTAGGCAGAAGTGCCATACTCAACTGAGAGTCTTGCGCGTCATACTCGACGAGTAGAACCTTGCGGCCGAGGCTTACTTCGGTCTCAGCATAGACAAGCGCAAACGCTGATTTCAGTATAGTCTGTTGAAGCGATGTAACACCCACCACTTGGCCACGACCGACGTGTCGAATATCCAACGCGGTTCTGGTCTTTCGAAGGATATCTGACCAGACATTGTTTTGCTGGGCACAAGTGAGCATCTTGGCACTTGGATTATTCTCTATCTGCCTCCCACGAGACCGATTGGCTTCACATCTCGCAACATAACCCAGAAAGTCGGCCCCCCGGCTTTCAACATCGGCCTTGGATCGGAATGTGCGATCCCGAAGGTCACGCAAAAGGCCAACTCCGCTGCCGGTTCCAAGTCCTAGAAAAACTGCAAGAGCGAGGACTAGCTTGTTATTGGGAAATACTGGACGGCTCGCTACTTCGGGGTGCGAAATTATGCGTCCTGAGTTTATCGAAAGTGTCTGTTGCTGCACTGCTTGTTGGTAGCGGGCCAGATAATCCTGGTAGAGCGAATTGTACGAGGTGGCCCTTTGCTCAAGATTGCGGAGCATGACAAGAGTCGACATATCAGCTTGGGACTGACCAGCAGCCGCATCAACAGCGTCCTGAAGGGACTTTTCTTCCGATTGTGCGATATGGTGGTCCCCACGGTAGGCATCCAAAATCCTTGTTGCCTCAATGGTCAAAAGCCCTGCAAGGCGCTCTTTCTCTCTCACAAGGGCTCGCACTTGTTCATTCTGACTTCCCCAGCTAGCTTCAACCTCCTGTAATCTCGCATCAACTCCATTATATTCCGTCACGAATGACTTGAAGGCTCCTATCGTCGCAGTGTCCGAGGTCGGACCGACCAAACTGATAATTCTGTTTAGATCATTCGACCTGAGCGCATCTTCAAGCACCTGTATCTTTGCAGCACTGCGGGTTACCGCAAACTTCGCACTGATGAGCTGATCGTTTAGCTGGCCAAGCTGCTGATCTGAAACAAGGCGCCCGTTGCTCGACATCAGGTTTTGGTCTGCCCGAAATTTCTCGACCGCGGCGCTGGCTTTAAGTGATTGCTCGCCTAATGTGTTGATTCGGTCTTCGAGCCAGCTCCCGGCATTCTTCATTGCTTCGAAGCGTGCACTCAGTTGGTCCGTTAAATATGCACGACCATAGGCACTGGCTATTTGTTGAGCAGTTTGCGGATCTGGATCCATCGCTGTGATCTCAATCACCAAGCTCTTGCCGACTTGGTATGCTGAAATGCTCTGCAAAACTGTATATTGGGTAGCTGGGTCGATGTTGATCGCTGTGAGTTCTTCCGACGTGACCCTACCAGAGCCCAGCCCCGGTATCTTCACTCGATTTTCGGGAGCCTCGATTCGTAAGTGTTCTGTAGCTGGGTCATAGACTAGTCCTAGATCATAAATCACTCTGCGGGCAATAACATCGGAGTTAATCAAGCTCAGTTGTGTTGAAACGTATTCTTCCGAACTCGTTGGCTGCTGCTCACCAGATATTCTAGCGACAAGCTTGGCGTTTTCCTGATCGAGCAGAATCTGAATGCTCGACCTGTAGGATGGCTCAAGAATCCAGAGCACCCCAACAGCAAGCAATAATGCAGACAGAGCGCCGAGAATGGCGAACGGAAGTAGTCGGCGAACGGTGCTGATGATTCTCGAAAAATCAGCTGCAGGCTCACTGACTTGAGGGTCGAATGTCTGCATCAAACTTGAATTGTTCTGACGATATTCCACTGAGGCTTACTCCATAACAATCAGTTCGTGATGCCGAGGATCATTAGGCCCATAGTGAGAACCACTTAAAACTAGTGCAAACACCGCATGTATATGCCAGACTGGAAACGCCGCAACTCGTCCACCTCTATGACGATTATTGCGTGATTGGCATCACGGCAATGTAAGTCGTTGGCGCAGACTTTGGGTAGAACAACATTACTCGTGCTAGAAACCTGACGCGATCGCAGCCGATAGTAGGCTAATTCGAGATTGCCTGACTTCGTTTGCAGGGACGTGTTCGACTTGACGATCATAGCTGTCACTTAGGACTTCCTAACTTTGATGATAGTCACTTAGTATTTTCTAACTTTAAGTGCACAGCATCGGCTCATTGGCCCAGGAGGGACTTCAATTGCTAGCCTTCTTTTTCCGTTACGCAACTATTCGGAAGCGTGAGAAACGAAGACGCTAGAGATCATCCTTGTATTCATAGATTAAGTAACGCTATTGCATTGGCATTGTATGGGTCATCCGCGCGGACTGAAATAGGATCTTGAAGATAAAATCAGCGTTCTGACATCGTTCGACCATAGATATTCCCAGCTATCTGTACAGTCGCTTAAGAGCGTCTGCGCTTTGCAAGCCTCCGCATGATGACGCTTTTAGGCCATCGTTCAATCACGCCATTAAGAGCTTGAACGCATGCACATGGAATCGCTAACTATCATGTTATCGGCTTATACTGCACTCTTCACAAAGGAGTACCTCAGGAGAGACTATGTTCAACCAAATCAATTCTAAAATATTCGAATCGACTTGCATGACTGAAAGTTGATAGAGTCGCACGCCGAAACCACTGCAATTCGGGCGGGCGAAATTTTGAATATTATAGCAGCGGAAGCAATTGTAGGCGAGAGCTTCGATCTTGTGGTGATAGGATCCGGCTTCGGCTCGTCCTTCTATCTGTCTGAGGCAGTGAAACATGGATTGCGACGTGTGTTAGTTGTCGAATGGGGGGGCGACCACTCTCATGCCTGGCAGCTAGAGCACGGCCGCAACTCCGCAATTTCCAACAAGGATACTTACCACACCAACAGCGATAAGCCATGGAACTACACTATCGCTTTTGGAGGCGGCACTAACTGTTGGTTTGCTCAGACGCCTCGGTTTCACCCAAATGATTTCTCCCTCAACTCGCTTTATGGTGTGGGAGAAGATTGGCCATTGTCCTACAATGAATTAGAGCCGTTCTATGCCGAAGCAGAGGAAATGATGTCGGTTTCAGGCGATCCGGCAATGGCGACAATCATGCCAAGGTCGAAGCCGTTCCCTCAACCGCCTCACAGATTGACATCAGCAGATCGCCTGATGAAGGCAGCACAACCCGACCGCCACTTCGCCATGCCGACTGCGCGGGCACGTGTCCCGATACAAACACGCAATGCGTGTTGCGCGTCGCTACGCTGCCAACTCTGCCCCGCTGACGCAAAGTTCACCGCTCAGAATGGGTTGAAAGACCTTTATGCTCACCCAGGGGTCAGTCTTTGCCTCAATACGCGCGCTACACGCTTCGAAACAACCGGGGATGTGGTCAGTGCGCTCGTTCTCGAGCACGGGGGGCAGGAGTATCGCGTACGAGGAGACCGTTATGTCCTAGGCGCGAATGCTATCCAGAGCCCCGGCATTCTACTGCGCTCCGGAATGGACCATCCACGAACAGGTGTTGGCCTTCATGAGTCTTTTGGGGCAGGCGTTGAAGTGTTCCTTAACGGCCTCGACCATTTCGATGGCAGTACGATCACCACCGGCTTAAACTATCAACTTTACGATGGCCCACATCGTCGTGAGAGTGCGGCGGCTCTGATATACTTTGAGAATCGCTGGACATATGGCTTCCGCCGAGAGCATGGGAGAACACGGCAGACACTCCCTTTAGTGATTGTGACCGAAGATCTGCTGCGATCGGAGAATTGCGTGGTGCTCGAGCATGCATCTGCTAGTCATCCTAATGTGATCTTTGCGGGCGCGTCTGATTATGCAAGGCGCGGTCTTGATCGCGCCCTGAGCCTCTTACCCGAAGTTCTTGCTCCGCTACCCATTGAACGCATTGCATTCCGGGGGATCCGTGCAACCGAATCTCATCTTCAAGGGACACTGCGTATGGGACGCAATCCCGAGGCTTCTGTCGTCGATGAACGGCAGGTACACCACCGCTGGCGCAACCTGACGGTCGTCGGCTCGGCGGTCTTTCCGAGTTGTTCCTGCGCTAATCCTAGCCTCACTGTGGCTGCGCTGTCGCTGCGTGCAGCTCGCCTTGCTGTAGATGGAGCCTAAGGCATGAGGGTTTCAAGACGCACGTTGCTCTTTAGTGCTGCCGCTGCTGCCTTCTGCACTGGCGGAGTGGTTACTTTGGCCTCTTCCAGTGAGAATAACTTTGTGCGAGAGACGCTGGCACGAATGCTAGGGCAAATTCGTATAAGCGATGCTGAGCTGGGAACATTCATCAAGGCCTTTAAGGCGGTCGAAACGGATTTGGACGGGTACAAAAAACAAGTTATCCAGCTTTTGGAGTCTAGCGGCTTGGTATCTGTGATAGACTATGGACCGGCCGCCATACGTGATCGGCATGAGCGCTATGAACGCAACTTGCTCACCAGTTTTCTTCTCTGGACTGACTACCTTGATGCACAGGAACGTGGGAGAGATATAGTGTTCGTTGGATCTGCTGGCTGCATGAATCCATTCGCCAACTTCAGCGGTGATTGATACCTATTAATCTTCACCCCGCTCAGATCCTTTTTCTGCTATACGGTGCAAAAATGGTCGGAGCGGAGTTCCGCCATACTACCCGACCTTGGCAGGGAATTCAGAGAAGTTCCGTAGTTCCTTTTCGAACATGCTACTGAACTCATTTTGGCGTAATAGCACAAAGTGCATGGCTAAGGTCAGAGATGACTTCATTCGATCCACCCTCAGAGTCACTGCGCCGACGCATTGGTCGAGGTATCGCATGGACATTCGCGGGACAAATAGTGCGCGTCGGCACACAATTGGCCTCAGTATTAGTCCTATCGCGCCTCCTTATGCCAGAAGACTTTGGTATTGTGGCTATGTGCAGCCCAGTCTTGGCGTTCACGGTTCTATTCCAGGATCTTGGTCTTAGCCAAGCAACAATACAAAAGGCATCGATAACTCACGATGAAGTTAACTGCCTCTTCTGGATCAACGTCGCAGTAGCGGTTCTGATGGCATTTGCCTTTATAGTAGCGGCGCCATTGGTTGCCAGATTCTACGGGGAGCCACGAGCTGGATTGCTGACACAAGCTTTATCTCTGCAGATTGTTCTGTTTGGGCTTGCTGCACAGCATCAATCGCTCTTAAGCCGACGCATGGAGTTCCAAAAGCTGATGATCATAAACATCGTCAGTGGCGGCGTTGGATTTCTCGCAGCGATTCTAACCGCTATGCACGAACGATCTTACTGGGCGATTTTTGCTGGCACACTTGCGACAGCGACATTCTCTACAGTTGGTGTCTGGTATGCCTCAAAATGGAGACCTACATTTCCATCTTGGCATAAGGATGCCGGGCAAGTCTTGCATTTCGGCGCTGGGCTAACCGGATTTAACTTAATCAACTTCTTTGCCCGCAACCTCGATGGAATACTCATCGGCCGATTTTGGGGGGGGGGCGAGCTTGGATACTATGATCGTGCAAATAAGTTGCTTTTGTTCCCACTGAACCAGATCATGGCTCCTCTTTCCAAAGTAATGATTCCGGCACTATCCCGTGAGAATAACAATCCTGAAAGCTACAGGCGTGCCTATATTAACACCATCTCGATTGTCCTCCTTTTAGTGCTGCCAGGGATTGCTTTTGCTACAGCGACATCTGAAGTTCTAATCCCCGTTCTGCTGGGTCGACAGTGGGCTGATAGTGCTGAGATATTCCGTGCTCTAGGCTTCGCCGGACTGCTGCAAGCTCTAAATAATCCGGCTGGGTGGCTGTTCATAAGTCAGGGCCGGTCCACCGAATTCATGCGATGGGGCTTCATTTCTTCGGCAACCGTTGTTGCGGCTTTTATAGTCGGATTGCCCTACGGCGCCATTGGCGTCGCGATAGCCTATGCTATCGGCGAGTACATTCGCACCCCTCTCCTCTGGCTCTATATTGGGCGGAAAGGCCCAGTGAGAACGAGAGATATTATACTCGCGACAGGGCCATTCATTCTCGCCGGCCATATCGCATTGGCTATGACATGGATGACAAAACATCTCTGGTCTGAGGACCCACTTGTCCTTCTTACTGGAAGCGCGGCTTGCTGCAGCATGATCTATCTAGCCGTTGTAGTTATCTTCTCAAGTGGACGCGACACCTTACAAGACGCTGTATCTACTATCGCTAGTATAACTTCGATGCGGAAGCGAGGCAGTTAAGTTCCAATGTGAGCTTAGCAGGATTAAACTTCAAACTATCGAGGATAATAATCTATGCACTACAGATCCGTTGCCGATCTAAACGACACAATCATGCGGAACTACCATCGCCTTCCGCGGGATATCGATTTGATTGTCGGAATACCTCGAAGCGGCATGCTTGCTGCCAATCTCCTTAGCCTTCTAGCGAATATTCCGATGAGTGATCTCGATAGATTTGTCGAAGGGAAGACCCTTACGTATGGTGTCACCAAGAAATGGGTAGGACTGAACACGGAAGCTGGAGACTGGCGCCGTATTTTAGTAGTCGATGATAGCATCGACAGCGGCCGCGCCATGCGCGAGGCACGTGCTCGAATTGAAGCAAGTCCAGAGGCACACAGGAACGTCATTTACAGCGCAGTTTATGGCGCGCACGACAAACATGACGGAGTCGATTTTATTTTTGAAGTTCTCCCTCACCCACGAGTTTTTCAATGGAACTTCCTTCATCATCGCTTTATCGAGAGAAGCTGCGTCGATATTGATGGTGTACTATGTGTAGATCCAACAAATGAGCAGAATGACGATGGCGCAGAATATGAACGCTTCGTTTCCGAGGCCATACCACTCCTAAGAATAACCCAAAAAATCGGTTATCTCGTCACGAGCCGGCTCGAGAAATATCGCAGCCAGACAGAGGCATGGCTAAAAGCGAACGGGATCAATTATGGACAGCTTATAATGCTTGATCTTCCCTCTGCGGAGGAGCGGCGTCGACTTGCAGCTCATGGAAGGTTCAAGGCCGAATTCTACAAGAATAGCGACTGCATCCTGTTTATCGAAAGCGAGCGGCAACAGGCCGAAACAATAGCTAAGCTATCGGGTAAGCCGGTCTTATGTATCGAAACCCAGCACTTGTTTGTACCAGATAGACTTTCGCTTCCCTATGCAGGTCAAAGTCTGCGAACACTCATACGGAGGGCACAACGAGCAAGACAAGTAGGAATATACGGCTCCCTTCTTAAGCTGGCTGTTCGCCACTCACTTGGTGATCGATTGCTGCGTTCCCTCAGAGGACATGTGCGCTCTTGAATGCCAACAGAATCGCAGTCAGCCTTGTCATGCAGACCGCAAGCGGAGCGTGTATCACGTTTATCAAAGGTTGCGCGATCTAATGGATCGTCTGCCATCGAATCTGGTGTTCTGCTGGCGCCTGTGATCTGGGCTGAGGAAGCTGCTGGCAGGTGCATGCTCCGGAGCCGCCGACGCGATGGATCTGCTCCTTCGCGGAGTGTCGTCGCGGCTGCCGGCGTTTGCCGTCCCACACAAACGGCGTCGGATGCGCATGGATTTACTTCGGTTTAGTGGAGAGCGGTTTTGTGGCTATCCGGCCAACCTTTCGAACTGAACCGGACTGACATAGTCCAGTGTCGAATGACGCCGGACAGGGTTGTAGAAGCCGTCGATGTAACGACCAATTGCCGCCTTGGCTTCAGCTCTGGTCTGGAACACCGTGCGCCAGACCAACTCGGACTTCAAGGTCTTGAAGAAGGTCTCGACCACCGAATTATCATAACAGTTTCCTTTCCCGACATCGAGATCCGGATGGTAAGCACTTGGTGTGCGCCCTCTTGTGAGAGCGCTGTTTGCGCGTGACGTTCTGACCTTAAGGCTCGCTTTAAGGTCAGTAGATTGATGAAGATAGAAGTTCTCGGCACAGAGCGCCGGCGGCGCTGGAGCCTCCGGGACAAACTCCAGATCGTGGAAGAGACNAAGAGCTGTTCAAGGTGCTGTTTACGCGAAAGCCCTGAGCCCCAAGCGGCCGCCTGCTCATCCCGCAGGACTTTCCAATTCCAAGGTAGGAGTTCCTCAAGGCGCTTGGCTGGATGCTCCGGCAGCCGCGCCAGCACGTCAGCCGTATGCACTTGGTGTGCGCCCTCTTGTGAGAGCGCTGTTTGCGCGTGACGTTCTGACCTTAAGGCTCGCTTTAAGGTCAGTAGATTGATGAAGATAGAAGTTCTCGGCACAGAGCGCCGGCGGCGCTGGAGCCTCCGGGACAAACTCCAGATCGTGGAAGAGACGCTGCAACTGGGCGTGAAGGTCAGCGAGGTGGCCCGCCGCCATGGCCTTGCCCCCAGCGTCGTCTTCACCTGGCGCCGGCTGGCCCGCGAAGGGCGGCTTGGCGACGCCGGTCCCGCCTTCGTGCCGGTCGCGATCACGTCCGTCCCAGGGCAGACCACGCCGATAGCATCCCCACCGCGGCGCATCGGACTGATCGAG
>NZ_JAHAMK010000061.1:0-325 GCF_018383585.1 Microvirga sp. 3-52 | reverse complement strand
CCCAGCGTCGTCTTCACCTGGCGCCGGCTGGCCCGCGAAGGGCGGCTTGGCGACGCCGGTCCCGCCTTCGTGCCGGTCGCGATCACGTCCGTCCCAGGGCAGACCACGCCGATAGCATCCCCACCGCGGCGCATCGGACTGATCGAGATCGTCTTGAGGCACGGGCGCCGCATTCGCGTGGATCGCGAGGTCGATGCCGAGGCGCTGCGGCGGGTGCTGCAGGTGGTGGAGAGCCTGCCATGATCCCGGTGCCAACCGGCGTGCGCGTGTGGCTGGCCACCGGCCACACCGACATGCGCAAGGGCTTTGGTGGCCTCTCCCTGCT
>NZ_JAHAMK010000060.1:11449-24904 GCF_018383585.1 Microvirga sp. 3-52 | reverse complement strand
TAAATCTGACACCGGCGATCACCTTCGGCAACTGGTTTTCGCCCATCAGCCGCCGCCAGCTTTTCGCGGCTGCCATCACGAGCTTGAACACCATCAGCCGCGCGGTGGTCGGCGACAGCGCGCCCTTGGTGCGCACGGTCCGGTGCCGCACTGTCGCGAATACACTCTCGATCGGGTTCGTAGTCCGCAGATGGATCCAATGCTCGGCTGGCCAATCATAGAAGGCCAGCAGCGCCCGCTGGTCCTTGCGCACGCACTCCACGGCTTTTGGATAGCGCGCCTGATAGGCTTCGGCGAACAGATCGATGGCGACCTCGGCCTGGGCTCGGGTGGGCGCGAGATAGATCTCCCGCAGGGCCACCTTCATGCCGGGCTGCACGGATTTCGGCATCTTGTTGAGCACGTTGGCGGTCTTGTGCAGCCAACAGCGTTGTTGGTGCGTGCCGGGGAAGAGTTCGTCGAGCGCCTTCCAGAAGCCGAGAGCCCCATCTCCAACCGCAATCCGGGGCGGGACGGTCAGGCCCCTTCGCTTGATCTCGACAAGCAGTTCTCTCCAGCTCTGGGCGCTCTCGCGCACGCCGGCCTGGAAGCCGACCAGTTCCTTCTTGCCTTCCGGTGTGGCGCCGATCAGCACCAGGATGCATTCGGCCTGATCCTCCATCCGGGCCTGGAGGTAGACGCCGTCGGCCCAGACGTAGACGTAATGCCGGGCTGACAGGTCGCGCGNGCCGGCCTGGAAGCCGACCAGTTCCTTCTTGCCTTCCGGTGTGGCGCCGATCAGCACCAGGATGCATTCGGCCTGATCCTCCATCCGGGCCTGGAGGTAGACGCCGTCGGCCCAGACGTAGACGTAATGCCGGGCTGACAGGTCGCGCGCCTGCCAGCGCTCGTACTCGGCCTGCCATTCGCCCGTCAGTCGGGTGATGGCCGAAGGCGACAGGTTGGGCGCGTCTTTGCCCAGCAAGGCAGCCAGTACCTCCTGGAACTCGCCGGTCGAGAGCCCGCGCAGATACAGGACCGGCAGCAGCGCATCCAAGCTCTTTGTCCGCCGGGCCCATTTCGGCAGGATCGCCGAGGTAAAGCGGATGCGGTCGGCATCGTCCGTGGCGCCGCGGTCGCGGATCTTGACCCGGCTGACCTCCACCGGACCGATGCCGGTCTGGATCATGCGCTCGGGGCCATGGCCGTGCCGGACCAGGCGCTCGCGGCCATCCGGCAGCTTCAGCTCGCGCATGCTGGCAAGATAAGCCTCAGCCTCGATCTCGATGGCCTGGGCCAGAAGCTTGCGCGCGCCGGCTCGCAGAATATCGGTCAGGGGATCGTCAATCGTATCGGGCTGACGCAGGTGCAAAACATTGGTAGTACTGTTCATGGCGTATCGCTCTCTCGAAGAGGTTCTGGCAGGCTCGACACCCGCCTCGATACGCCGCCCTTCTCACACCGTCATCACCCAGTTTCCGCCATAGCTCNNTCGTATCGGGCTGACGCAGGTGCAAAACATTGGTAGTACTGTTCATGGCGTATCGCTCTCTCGAAGAGGTTCTGGCAGGCTCGACACCCGCCTCGATACGCCGCCCTTCTCACACCGTCATCACCCAGTTTCCGCCATAGCTCCCTCCCATCCCGTCTTGGTGCGGGTGACCATCACTTGCGGGGATGACACGAGGAGGCGGAGCGACCGCGGCTGGAGATCCCAGAAGTGAACCGGGTCTGCGGCTTGTGCTGTGGGTACGGGGGAGAGGCTGGTGAACAGGAGAGCAGTGGCAAGAGCCAGAGCGCGGGTCATTTCAGGCCCTATGACGCGCCGACCGATTCGGCGCCAGGACCTTCAACAAACATGATGATTATGGCTGAAACTGGTATGCTGTTACGGTCAAGCTTCTATGCTGCATCCGCTGCGTGACAGCTTCGTTAGAAAGCCGAGCTTCCAGCCTGTAGTTGACCTCTGCCATCATCGACGGAGCGGCTTGGCATCGGGAGAGCTGCACCTGAGCGATCCTGACTGATCACCTCAGGCACTACGCCATGTGCCGTGCAGGCCTTGTAGCAAGCGTGATCCTCTCACCCCGTCCTCATTCTGGTGCTGGGCAGGCCTCGTTGTGCGAGCGCTGTGGTGGTCCTGGATCGCGCCATCATGGTCTTCGGCGTCGCCCTTGGCGCTGCGAGGCGTCATAGGTCGCACGCGTTGCTTGACGATCTGTTGCATGCGGGCCAGCGCCTCTTGAACCTCGGGACGATCGGAAATCTCCCTGGCGTCGAACTCGTGCCGGCACAGGCGGCAGGTCAGATCAGCTCCGAACCGCAGCTTCCGCAGCCGGACCTTGAACAGTTGCTGGCAACGAGGACAGGCCAAATCAATCCGCATGCTTCCATGATCCTCGAACAAGTGGCCTCCTTCGGTTAAGGTTCGTCCAGGAGCCCTGAACCATGGCAGTAAGGCGATAAAGAGGCGTCCCCTGTGTGGTCGGATAGCGTCAGACGATGCCCCAGGCGCGGTAGCGGATCCGGCCGGTGAGCTCGCGCGGCAGGGCGCCGCCGAGCTGGGCCAGCATCAGATCGACCGCTTTCGGGGTGACCTTCAGCAGTTTGGCCGCGAGTGGCCCCGTCACCAGCGGGCGCGACAGGAACAGATCGACCAGCCCCGGCAGCTTCGAGTTGCTGCGGCACTCCCTGGTCACCCGGCTCATCAGCTCGCGGGCGAGGATGAGCCGGTCGAGATCCTTGTGGGCGAGGCTCAGCGCCTCCTCGAGCACCTGG
Organism: Microvirga sp. 3-52; assembly: GCF_018383585.1. Lineage (GTDB taxonomy): Bacteria > Pseudomonadota > Alphaproteobacteria > Rhizobiales > Beijerinckiaceae > Microvirga. The sequence continues at coordinate 22,147 of NZ_JAHAMK010000060.1, read as the reverse complement.
CAGAACCCCGCCAGCTTCTCCCGCGCCCCTTCCCGGCCCCGCGGCCGGAACCTGGATTGCTTGAACCCGGCCGCCAGNTGGCAGAACCCCGCCAGCTTCTCCCGCGCCCCTTCCCGGCCCCGCGGCCGGAACCTGGATTGCTTGAACCCGGCCGCCAGCGGCAGCAGGTGGTTGGTCAGGCCGCGGGCGCGCAGGATGGCGGCGGCCATGATCAGGCCGAGCCAGGGCAGGCGGGTGTAGAGGTTGAGATCGAGCCACGCGTTCCACGCCACAGATGCGGCGGCAATCGCCGGCCACTGGTTGGTGCGTTTGACCACATCGAGCCACAGGTCCTCGGCCTCGGCCTCATCCTGATCCGGATTGTAGACGAAATGCGAGCGGCTCTTGCGCAAGGGCGTCTCGCCGGCGAGCACCTGGTTGGTGCGGTCGAGCAGAGCATCGATCTCGGCAAAATGCGCCTTCCACGGATCGGCATCGTTGGCATAGAGCGGATACGCCTCCTCATCGTCCGGGCTCGGCTTCTGNGGCATAGAGCGGATACGCCTCCTCATCGTCCGGGTTCGGCTTCTTGCCCTTGGAGCGGAGGCTCGCGTCCTCGGCCACACCGCCGATGCCCCTCAGGGCGGCGAGGCCGTCGATGGAGAGCGGCCACGGCGCCTTCCTGGCCGTGGCGGTGCGCCGCGCGCGCAGGGCGGCCGCGGCGCGGGTGAGCTCATGGGTGGGATGGCGCACATCCATGCCGGCATCGTGCAGCACCAAGTCTCCGACATCGACGAGATGGCCATCGAGGATCAGGGCGCGCACCGCCTCGGTCATGTCGCAGCGCGACTGCCACCCGGCGGCGAGACCCGAGGCCTCGAGCCGGGCGTCAAACCGGAGAATGCGGATCGTGATCTGTTCGAGCCGACCGGCGATGATCTCCCACGGCAGCTCCGGCAGATCGTAAGTGCGAGGCGCCAGATGCTCCTCATCGTAGTCCCCTCCCCTGCTCCCGAAAGCGTAACCGGGGCAGATTTGGGGGCAAGGGACTCCTGCAGACCGGCCTTCGGGATTCAATCTATAGATGACCGTGCCGACTGGTAGTCCTGACCCTCCACCTGAGCCGACGGGAACCCTCCCGGCCCTGACTTTTCCCCATACCCGTAAGCGATCATCACAAACAGCACTGCGGCCAGAGCAAGCACCAGCCCCATGAAGATGAGGACCATAGCAGTGCGGGTGTTCGGACTGTCCTCGTGCATGATGTGTCTCCCTGGCAGGCTGATGAGCGGATAACGCCTGAACGTCAGCAAAGCAGATTGCGGGCGGTGGGCCTCAGGCTGCTTGGATGACAAGGTCGGCGAGCGGCGGAATCCTCGGCTGACCCGTGTTCAGTCCGAGGCGGTCGCCGAGATAGGCGAAGAACGACAGTCCGAGCTTACGGCAGGTCTTCGAAAGCCCCAGCATCACATCCCGCGCCACTCGGCCATCCGAGCTCATCGTGCCGCCGGAGATCTTGCGCTTGATCACCCAGGCGCGCAGGTCGTTCTCGGACGCATTGGTGTGGAGCGGGATCTCGGGGTGCTTGAGCACCATCAGCAGCTCATCCTTGCGCCGCGCCAGACGGGCCAGCAGTTCGTCGAGCTCCTTGTAGCCCGTGCGCTGGCCGAAGATCCGGTTGAACTGGCGTCGGAAGGATGCCTCAGCGCCCGCTGTGGGGCTCTGCTTCCACAGCTTCAGGCTGCGGTAAAAGCACCAGATCGTCTGGCGAACCAATTCCACCGCTTGGGCCTGCTTGGGCGAGGCCGGCATCAGCTTCTCGAGGTGGCGCTCGGCATGAACCCAGCACAGGGCATGCGTGGCAACGCGGAACTGGCCGGCATCATCAGAGACCACGACGGTGCTCTCCATCAGCCCGTGATGCCGGAGCGCCCCCCAGGTGGCGGCTTCGTTCAGCGTCTGCAGCAGGGGCTGGTCGAAGATGTTGATCGAGCACCGTGCCAGATGCTCCAGCCAGTCCATCTGCGAGTGGAACACTTTGCCCTGGAGCTTCGTCAACCGGGCGATCACGGCACCCTCGACAGGCTGCGCCCGCAGATAGTCCAGCGCGGCTTCGTTGACGACATACTCGTCACGGCCGGCCCGTAACAGCGTCAGGAAGTTCAAACGCGATTTCGACCGGCCGGTGCGGAAGACGCAAAAGCGCTCGCCGCCGATCTGCGTGGTCACAGCGGGACGGCGCGTATGCCGCGCACCGGTATCATCGACGGTGATGTACGGCGAGGAAATCAGGCCGGCCTGCAGGACCGCATGGTCTTCCTGCTCGAACGGCTCCAGATCGGCGGTGAGCAGGCGCACCACCTCCCGCTTCGAGATCGACAGGCCGATGCCGTTCAAAAGATCGGTGAGGCGCTCGGTGGTGACCTGGCCTTGCGTGTGCAGGGCCAGGCAGAACCGCCGCACGCCGGGCCCATACCCGCCGGTGACACCGACCGGCAGCGGCGCGATGAGGGTCTGGCCCTGCGGTGTGAGCCAGCGCTCGCGCTTGTAGCGCACGACCTCGGCGACCAGCACCAGATCCCGTCGCACCACCGTCTTGTAGCCTTTGAAGCGCGAGCCGGGCGGAACCTGGACCCGGATCGTGACCTCGCGCGTGACCCGATCCCGTTTGGCCCCGCGGCCCGGGCGCCGGCCTGGACCAGCAGGGCGCGGCTGGGTGGCTTTCTCCATGCCGGAGGGTTTGAAGGGCGGGCGCGGCGGCAGGTTCTTGAGCCGGGCAATCTCGTCCTTCAAGGCCTGGTTGTCGATGCGCAGATTGCTGTTGTCGAGGCGTAGTTGCTCGACCTCTTGCTCCAGTCTCTCGATCTTGCCGGCCAGATCCGTGACGAGCAGGCGCAGGGCCTTCTGGGACAGGGGCTTAGTGGGACCACCGGGCGCGCTCATGCCTGGATTGAATCACGAATACCCGTTTGGCGGAATCCCTGCCCCCTAATCTGCCCCGCTTACCCCGAAAGCCACGCTTGCGCCTCCAAGCTAAGTGATTGATCCAAGGAGCTATAGCTGAGCCGAGAGAAGTGAAGCAAGGTATGGCTACGACGAAGGCTGAGACATTCCAGCACTTTGCAAAGCGGCATCCGCCCCGATCAGGAGAGGTGTGCCGAGCGAGCCGTTCTGGTGCCGCTTCCGCGCGCCATGATAGCACTGCAGGGCTCCAGAAGCCCTTGTTTTAAGCCATTCTGGCAGGCTTGTGGGAAGTCCTTCCTTTCCCGACTGGGTAACAAGATGGCTTGAAAGACGTCTTCAAACGATCATTGGCACGCACGTCGTTCAATTGTACAAATCGTGGCCAAGCTGCTTGAAAATCGTGCCCTACAAGTTTACATACGTAGCATGGCACATGCGATTACGATGAGAGAGCTTCAGAAACTGTCGGCGGCCTCAATCGAGCAGCTGCCAGGCGCTGTCCCGGTGCAGAGCGACGGGCGGACGGTCGCGCTGCTCGTTCCCCTGCGCCCCGCTTCGGAGGCGGCTCGGGCCCGGTTTCGTCAGGCGCTGACGCAGGCGCAGTCCCAACGCTCTCCTGAGGAGCAAGCGGCCCTCGATCGCGAGTTCGGTCCTTGAGTCGACCGCGCGGCGTCCCGGCCGCCTTGGTGGTCGACGCCAATATCCTCGTGGCTGCGGTCCTGGGTTCAGCGACCGGCGCCCACCTAGACCTGATCTCGGGGCGGCGGAGCCTGATCACCAGCGAGGAAGCCTTTGAGGAGGCCTGTAGGGTAGTTGGGCATGTCAGGCCCACCGATCTCGCCGTTCTGGAGAGCTTGCTTGATCTGCTGACCATCATCGCCCGCGAGGACGTCGCCGACGAGGACAGGGCAACGGCAGAAACGGCCCTCCGAAACGCCCCAGCTTCCCGCAACGGCAGCGTCACCGACGCTCATCTGCTGTCATTGGCCTGGACCTTGGATGCCGACCTGTGGAGCCACGATCGTGATTTCGCCGGGACCGGTTGGCCCTCATGGTCGACCTCGAACCTGTTGCCGGCTGTCTAAGCTCCGAGCATTGCCTTTATTATGGTGCGCCCAAGAACTGGATTAAGATCAGGGACTCTGATGGCCCCCTCCCCTGCCCCGAAACGGCGCCTGATCGGCTACGCCCGCGTGTCGACCGAGGACCAGATGACGGACGCCCAGCTCATCGAGCTCAAGGCAGCGGGCTGCACGATGATCCATCAGGAGCAGGGTTCCGGGGCGTCCCGAGCCCGGCCGGTTCTCGCTCAGCTGCTCAAGGAGATCCGGGCTGGGGATGTGCTCGTGGTCGTGCGCCTCGACCGGCTGGCACGCTCGGTGAGCCACCTGCTTGAGGTCATCGAAGGGCTGGAGAAGAAGGGTGCGCATTTCAAATCACTCCAGGATCCGATCGATACGTCGACGCCTCAGGGCATGTTCTCGCTGCAGGTTCTCGGTGCGGTGGCCCAACTCGAGCGATCGCTGATCTCCGAGCGCACCAAGGCTGGGTTACGGGCCGCTAAAGCTCGCGGGAAGGTTCTCGGGAGTCCAGGCGTTCGCGAACACCGCCCGGAAACCATCCGCCGGCTGACGGTTGCCCGCGAGAAGCGGTACCTCGAGCCACTCATTGCCTCGGCCGATCGGTGGATGCCCACCGTGAGGCGGATGCGCCCGGGCCACTCGTGGACCGACGTCGTTCAGGTTCTGAATGGATGGGGCCAGAACTGGACAGAGGAGCGCCTTCGCCGCGCTGTTCGGAAACTGGTCTCGCAGCGTATGGCTGATCCAGGCCTGCTTCGGAAATCCCCTCCCCGCCCCTCGGATGACCGGCTCATGACGTTGATCGCCGGAATTTCCATGGCCGATCCGGATCTGTCGCTGCGGGACATTGCGGCGCAACTCGAACGCATGCGCGAGCGAACCCCGCGCGGCGGGACGAAATGGAATGCCTCGTCCGTCAAGCAGCAACTCGATCAAGCGCGAAGGGTTGGGCTGACTCCGCCGACAGCCGTGCAAGACGCGGAGTAGTGCGTCGCCTGGGAATATGGTTAACGCGCGAGGCCTAAGGGGAAGGGGGGCCGCGGCCGAGGGGGCGGAAAGACAGCGATCGTAGGAGCGAGGCGCTCTCAGGCCCCTCCCCGTTCCCGGCGACCAAGTCCGAAGGCTCTGTTCATCCCTTTACGTAGTCTCGGTGGGCTGGAAGCTGATGCTCCGTCAGACTTTCGGCCTGCACTACGGCACGGGCTACGGCATGGGCCATTACAACGGCGGCAATCGCCCCGATGGCAGAGACATCGGCCCGAACGGATGAGGCCTTACCGGTGGACAGGGCAAAGATCGTGTCGCCATCTGACATCGTGTGCACCGGATTGATGCTGCGGGCAAAGCCGTCATGGGCCATCTGCGCGATCTTGCTCATCTCGGCCTTGCTGAACGGCACGTTGGTGGCCACCGCCCCAATCGTTGTGTTGCTGCCGGGTGATGTCACGACGCGGTAGCCGCCCATGATCGCCGCCATGGTGTCGCGGAACCCCTGCCCGTCCTCTTGTCTGGCGCCGGCGAGGATCTGGCGGGAGTCCGGATGGTAGATATCGCCCACGGCATTCACGGCCGCGATGGCGCCGACCACGACGTCAGTCCCTGGAACCCGGTGGCTGGCTGTCCCGAGACCGCCCTTCATGGCGAAGGCCGACCCGAACATCTTGCCAACGGTTGCTCCTGCTCCTGCCCCAACATTGCCCTCTTGGACCGGGCCTGACGTGGCGGCCAGAGCAGCCTGATAGCCGGCCTCGGCATCTGGGCGGATGGTGAAGTCGCCTACGCCGAGGTCCATCAGGATGGCAGCCGGTACGATCGGAACGACGCCCGCTCGCAACCTGAACCCGAGCTTGCGCTCCTCGAGATAGCGCATCACGCCGGTGGCGGCTTCCAAGCCATAGGCACTGCCGCCTGACAGCAGGATTGCTTGGACCTGTTGGACGGCATTAGTCGGATCAAGTAGGTCAGTTTCCCGGGTACCAGGGGCGGAGCCCCGTACGTCCACGCCGCCCACGGCACCGTCCTCGCACAGGATGACCGTGCAGCCGGTCGGCCTGCGGGTGAGGGTGTGATGGCCGATCTTGATCCCGGGCACGTCCGTGATGGTTCCGCCCATGAGCAGAGGACCCGACGGGGAGGACACCGAAGTCGGGGATGCGTTGGCTTGATGGGCAAGGAGAGGGGCAGCGGTCATCGCCAGCAGGGATTGGGTGAAGATTCTGCGTCTCATGGTGCCTCATACTCTATGATCGAGTGTCGCCAACGGCTGGAGCCTTGTCTGAGAGAACGATAGATGAGAAACAGATTGGCGCCAGGGGAGGGACCTGATTGAAAACCAGGAGCTCAGCCAAGTAAAGCCCTACCGGCAATCGGGCCGAGGGGGCCCTGCGATCGCATTGCGCGAGGACAAACGATCGTCATCAAATAAGGATAAGGCAGGCGCATCTGAACTCTAAAAATGAAGGTGGTTCACCGGACTCGTTCATTCCTTTGCAGCTGCAAAGTTTCCGTCCTTGGGAACCCGGCCCTCGACCACTCCGACTGAGGCAGTTACCGGCGGTTGGAGATTGACTTCGCAGTCAAGCATCTCAAAGCATCCGCTATGGCCTTGATGCCAAGCCCAAGAAAGCAGCCCCATGGCGCTAGGAGGCTTTGGCAAATTCATCAGCTATACATCCTGCAATGGTGGGAACAGCAACGGCAGGATCTTTGCAGCTGCAAAGATCCTTGACCTCGCTTGATCAAGGCATTTTAGTCGCTGGTGCATATCTCGGTTATCTAAGGGGCACCCCACCTCGACCTAGCCATCAAGCTCAGGCACAAGCCATAAATCTATGGGTTTAAAAGACTGCCGCACCACCCTGCGCGTAATCGAAAAAGCTGCTCTAGATATCTCAAAGAGAGCACTTTCACTCCTAACGATTAGGCCTGATGAGGGGAGGTGACCCTATTCCGGACCTCACTGCCTCCTCGAAGGTCACCTCAATCAAGATAGAATCAGCCAGATGATGCTCCTAACGCTCGGCTTTTCTTGGGGCTCTCGATGATCCTCGTACGCGGGCAATACGAACCGGACTTTGCAGCTGCAAAGTAGGGTAGCTCTCGTACGAACGACAGAAGAGGCGGAAAATCACATTATTTTGGCCAACTCATCGCTGCGTTAACCATTCATTTAGACTTCGCGGGCTTTCCTCACGGAAGACGTCGCTTCAGCGGCGAATTTCCGTAACTAGGAGAGTTGACGTGGCCGTCCCTCAACTAAAACTGGATGAACCTCAGGTCGAGACACAGGTAACTCCGCAGCAGCCGAAAGTCGACGACAACTACATTCTAATGCATGCCAAAGAGCTTTCTGAGTCGCTCCATCAACAGCGCCTAGCGCTTTATCCCCCCGTGGCTCAGAAGTCTCTTCGCAAGTTTACCTCTGGAGAGGCTGCAAAGCTCATAGGTGTCGATGACGGCTATCTGCGCCAACTCGCTTTGGATGGAAAAGGACCTGAAGCCGAGACGCTCCCAAACGGGAGGCGTATGTATTCTCTTGAGGATATCAACGTTCTCCGCAGTTACCTTGACGAGAATGCTCGCGGTGGTCGGCGCTACATTAAGCACCGTTCTGGCAAAGAGCATCTCCAGGTCATCTCGTGCGTAAACTTCAAGGGTGGTAGCGCGAAGACGACTAGTGCGGCACACCTCGCACAGTATCTTGCTCTAAGTGGATATCGAGTGTTGGCGATTGATCTTGATCCTCAAGCTAGCCTTTCCGCACTGCACGGATATCAACCCGAGTTCGACGTCGGCCCGAGCGAAACTATTTACGGCTCGATCCGCTATGACGATGACGCTCGTCATCCAAGTGAGGTCATTCGCCAAACCTATATCTCTGGGCTCGACATTATTCCAGGTAATCTCGAACTGATGGAGTTCGAGCATGAGACACCAAAGGCACTCGCCAACCGCCGCCCGGGTGAAACTAAGTTCTTCTCACGCCTCACGATCGCGTTGAATGAGGTCGCTGGTGACTACGATGTCGTGGTGATTGATTGTCCGCCGCAACTCGGGTTCCTTACACTGGCAGCCCTGAGCGCATCTACGTCCCTCATTGTGACGGTGCATCCGCAGATGCTCGACGTGATGTCCATGTCCCAATTTTTAACGATGACGGCCGATCTTTTGGGTGTCGTAAAAAATTTCGGCGGCACTGTTGAATACGACTGGATGAAGTATCTGGTCACTCGTTACGAGCCGGGTGACGGCCCACAGAGCGGTATGGTGGAATACTTGCGGGGTCTGTTCCCGGAAGCCGTTCTCGAATATCCAATGCTAAAAAGTACCGCGATTGCAGACGCCGGAATTAACAAGCAAACTATTTACGAAGTGTCTCGCGAGAGGTTCACCAAATCGACCTACGACCGAGCAATTGATGCCATGAACAACGTCAACGCCGAGATTGAAGGTCTTATTCGAAAGACTTGGGGGAGGGCATAATGAGCAAGAAAAATTCTGTTCTTAGCAGGCTCAAACCCACGCACCAGACGGAACCGGAAGCACATCAGTTACCACCGCAATTCCCGAACCTTGTGGCTGACGACCGCCACGAGGGTGGGAAGCCCATGGTTCGCGTTGCGGAGCCCTCCCAAGCCGACGCAGAGCAATTAGCTGGTTCTGTGGCTTCACTGGCTGCGTCTTTCTCAGCTGATAATCATGCCAATAATCAACCTGCATTAAGCAAGAGGAAAGAGTGGGGAATCAATCGAGCCGCTGGAAGCGCTCTTGGAAAGATCTCTGAAGCTTTCGCGGTCGAGAATGAGCTTAAAGCTGTCAAGGACCAGATGGAAACCGGTCAGACAATCATCGAGCTAGATCCTCAGGTTCTCGAAGGTTCGTTTATCCAGGATCGGATGGAGAGCTCTGATGAAGCTATTGCGGAGCTCGCAGAACAAATCAAAGAAAACGGACAAATTGTTCCCATTCTCGTCCGCCCACATCCGAATGTTCCAGACCGTTACCAGATCGCCTACGGCCACCGTCGCGCCAAAGCCGCAGAACGGCTTAACATTAAGGTCCGGGCCACTGTCCGAAAGTTAACAGACGAAGAGCTAATCATCGCTCAAGGTCAGGAAAACAACGCTCGCCTTGATCTGACTTTCATCGAGAAGGCGCGCTTCGTTGTCGCCCTTGAGAGCCGAGGGTTCAAGCGAAAGATCATTCGAGAAGCCCTCTCGGTCAATGAGGGAGATCTCTCATCTCTTATTGCGGTTGGCTCTCGAATTCCTCTCGATATAGTCGAGGCAATCGGACCTGCACCAGGGATCGGCCGGCCGCGCTGGCGAACCCTTATGGACCTTCTCCAGGACGTCAGTTGCGTCAAGCGCGGTCGACAGATCTTGGCTGAGAACGACGTTCAGGCCCTAAATTCTGACGCTCGCTTCCGCACGCTGGTTGATCGCTTGCAGAAGAGGGAACGGCCTAAACCTCAATCATGGGAAGATCCTCACGGTCGCCGACTTGTAAGCATCGTCTTTTCAGAGACGAAGTGCACTCTCCAGATTGATCAGCGTCCTGAACCTGAGTTTGCAAGCTTCCTAACCTCAAAGCTTTCAGACATATATCGTGAATTCGAGGCTCAGAAGAACAAGTAGTGCCAAGAGGCTAGGGCAGGGAGCTCGTCTGCTCCTAGCCACCAAAATGGAGTCTTCCGTAGAACTTTGCATCTGCAAAGATCCCTATATTTTTCCTAAGCTATTCGGCACCGACAAACAAGGATTGGTTCTCGGAATTTTTGCGCTCCGGCGACTGTCCCAAACATCTTCTCATCGAAAAGTGCGTCCACTTCTAAGGTGACTGGCATCGGCAAATTAGCGACACATCAGACTTGGTAATCATTTCAAGTGAGAACCCAAAAGGGGAGGGGAGTGACGTGGTAAGGCGCATTAATGCCGAAGCTGTATAAAAACGGAGGTGTCATCAACTGATCCTTTGAAGACGTCTCTCAAGCCATTTTATTAACCAGCCTGGGAAGGAAGGACTTCCCACAAGCCTGCCAGAATGGCTTAAAACAAGGGCTTCTGGAGACCTTCAGTGCTATCAAGGCTCGTGGAAGCAACTCCAGAACTGCCTGCTCGACACACCTCTCCTGATCGGGGCGNATTAACCAGCCTGGGAAGGAAGGACTTCCCACAAGCCTGCCAGAATGGCTTAAAACAAGGGCTTCTGGAGACCTTCAGTGCTATCAAGGCTCGTGGAAGCAACTCCAGAACTGCCTGCTCGACACACCTCTCCTGATCGGGGCGGATGCCGCTTTACAAAGTGCTGGAATGTCTCAGCCTTCGTCGTAGCCAAACCTTGCTTCGCTTCTCTCGGCTCAGCTATAGCTTCTTAGATCAACAACTTAGCTTAAGGACGCAAGCGTGGCTTTCGGGAGTAGGGCAGGGGACTTTGACGACGAGCCGTTCCGGGCACCCCGCACCTACGATCTGCCGGGGCTGCCGTGGGAGATCATCGCCGGTCGGCTCGAACAGATCACGATTCGCATTCTCCGGTTTGACGCCCGGCTCGAGGCCTCGGGTCTCGCCGCCGGGTGGCAGTCGCGCTGCGACATGACCGAGGCGGTGCGCGCCCTGATCCTCGATGGCCATCTCGTCGATGTCGGAGACTTGGTGCTGCACGATGCCGGCAT
>NZ_JAHAMK010000060.1:0-11438 GCF_018383585.1 Microvirga sp. 3-52 | reverse complement strand
CGCATTCTCCGGTTTGACGCCCGGCTCGAGGCCTCGGGTCTCGCCGCCGGGTGGCAGTCGCGCTGCGACATGACCGAGGCGGTGCGCGCCCTGATCCTCGATGGCCATCTCGTCGATGTCGGAGACTTGGTGCTGCACGATGCCGGCATGGATGTGCGCCATCCCACCCATGAGCTCACCCGCGCCGCGGCCGCCCTGCGCGCGCGGCGCACCGCCACGGCCAGGAAGGCGCCGTGGCCGCTCTCCATCGACGGCCTCGCCGCCCTGAGGGGCATCGGCGGTGTGGCCGAGGACGCGAGCCTCCGCTCCAAGGGCCAGAAGCCGAGCCCGGACGATGAGGAGGCGTATCCGCTCTATGCCAACGATGCCGATCCGTGGAAGGCGCATTTTGCCGAGATCGATGCTCTGCTCGACCGCACCAACCAGGTGCTCGCCGGCGAGACNCCTGCGCGCGCGGCGCACCGCCACGGCCAGGAAGGCGCCGTGGCCGCTCTCCATCGACGGCCTCGCCGCCCTGAGGGGCATCGGCGGTGTGGCCGAGGACGCGAGCCTCCGCTCCAAGGGCAAGAAGCCGAACCCGGACGATGAGGAGGCGTATCCGCTCTATGCCAACGATGCCGATCCGTGGAAGGCGCATTTTGCCGAGATCGATGCTCTGCTCGACCGCACCAACCAGGTGCTCGCCGGCGAGACCCCGCTGCGCAAGAGCCGCTCGCATCTGGTCTACGATCCGGATCAGGATGAGGCCGAGGCGGAAGACCTGTGGCTCGAGGTGGTCAAACGCACCAGCGGCTGGCCGGCCATCGCGGCCGCATCTGTGGCGTGGAACGCGTGGCTCGATCTCAACCTCTACACCCGCCTGCCCTGGCTCGGCCTGATCATGGCCGCCGCCATCCTGCGCGCCCGCGGCCTGACCAACCACCTGCTGCCGCTGGCGGCCGGGTTCAAGCAATCTAGGTTCCGGCCGCGGGGCCGGGAAGGGGCGCGGGAGAAGCTGGCGGGGTTCTGCCACGTGCTGGAGGAGGCGCTGAGCCTCGCCCACAAGGATCTCGACCGGCTCATCCTCGCCCGCGAGCTGATGAGCCGGGTGACCAGGGAGTGCCGCAGCAACTCGAAGCTGCCGGGGCTGGTCGAGCTGTTCCTGTCGCGCCCGCTGGTGACGGGGCCGCTCGCGGCCAAACTGCTGAAGGTCACCCCGAAAGCCGTCGANACGAACCCGCTACCGCGCCTGGGGTATCGTGTAGAGCTTATTCACTTGGCGAGATCGCCAAGATTAATCGAGCCCCACCATCTTGGGCGTCGTGGCCTCGACCCCCGAGATCGTCGGCACCTCGGCCTCAAGTTCCTTCAGAGCCAACTCCCGCCAGTAGCGGCGCTCTGCGGTGTCCTTCCCAACCTGCTCCTCTCCGGCGACGACTGCCCAGCCGGGTCCCTGCTCATCGGCCAGTTGCTGGGCTCGTGCCGTGATCTCCTCTTCCGTAACCCGCGGCGTGGCCATCGAGGATCTCCCTATTCATGGGCGGCGAAGGCGATCATGCAGGCCAAGTGTGACGGGACGGTGATGAGCACAATCCTGCTAGGGCGCTCCTCATTGACTGCAGTCAGACTGGACCACGCTTAGCGAGAGCTTCAAAGCCGCCTCTCAGCTGCTGGACGCGCTCCTGATAAGCTTTGCTTAAGCTGGCTCGGTCGGCTTCGCAGGCCACGCGCTGCTTGAGCCAGGCAGCCTGCTTGTCCTCCATGTCACCGCGGGCGCCCATGCCAAGCAACGGCTTGAGCTGGGTATAGAGGATTGCCATCTCGACATCCTCGTCGTTCAGCTGCCGATCGGCACACACGGCCTTCTCGTCAGCAGTCTCAGCTCTGGAGCAGTCGAAACTGGCAGCCCCGGCAGGCCGCCATCACCAGGGGCAACAAGACTCGTGAGGTGGAGAGCGTTCCTGATCGTGTGATCATCCTCGAAAACCTGACTGTTGAGCAAACCCCTCCAGCCGACCGAGGCTCCCAGTCACAGAGAGTTGTTGTGAAGCAGGGCTAACAGAGGGTGAGGGGCGTGAGACATGCCCGAGAAGATCCTCAACCAAAGCTCGCTGGACAGGTATCTGCCGATCTGGCGTGGCGCACCCGCTCGGCATCACTGCCTGGTTGTTATAGTGGGCTGGCCGCCTCACGGATTTCTGCTGATTTCAGGTCGAGAGCGACGCCCGCTACCGCCGGCCATGATCCCCACTGTCAGCGGGTCGAAGCTGGTCAGGCGGCTGTAGTCGCCTCCCGCGCCAGATCCGACCGCCAGCCCGGTGCCGATCGGGTCCATTCCGGTGATCTCGACCCGCGTGTTGCCGGGTCCTTCCACCATCACGAGATCGAACAGAAGGCTCGCGTGCCTGGGCGCCAGCCGCACGCAGCCGTGCGAGGCTGGGGTCCCGAGGTGGTTCGTAGCCCGGCTACCGTGAATGGCATGGCCCGCATCGGTGAAGAAGATCGCGTGCGGCATCGGTGCGTTGTCCCACTCCCGGGAGTAATGCACCTTGGACAGCCGTGACGGCGTGAAGGTGCCGACCGGAGTGGAGTAATCGACCGTGCCCGTCGAGACCGGCCAGGCATAGCGCTGCTGCCCGTTGACGGACACGGTCATGCGCTGGGTCGTCTTGTCGACTACGATCGACACCTCGGCGACAGCTGGAGCGGCTAGGACGATGCCGCCGAGCAGTGCAATCACGGATGAGAAGGCTCTGCGCATCGATAGCCTCCGGTGTCGTTCCAGTCTGGTTGAGGCGCTGCATGAAGATGACTGCTGAGAACGGCTAAGGTTCCAACAACCTGGAGGTTGACCTCTTGAGCCAACAGCCACTCACATCCCATCAGAGTTCCTTGAGCTGCTCCTGCGCCTGCGTCTCGACAATCACATTGGGCGGCATCGGCTCGGATCCGCTCTCAACCAGATCCTGCAAGTCACCCTGCGCTACAGCCTCTGCTGTCCTCGTCGGAGTAGACCTTTGAATGCCGTAGGTCTGCGACTCAAGCTCAGTCGGATCGGCAGCCATTCTCTCGTTCCGGACTTCAGAGACAGTCTCTGGGGAAACGAGACTAAGGCTCGCGGCGTGCTCGGCCATCGCCACGCTGTCGGCTGCCAGCACTAGGCTGCTGCCCGCACCAGCTACAACCTTGGCGAGGTCCTCAATCTCTCTGGTCCTCTTGGGATCACGTGAGACATTGCGAATGTAGACCGCCAGCACCCGCCCGGGATGCTCCTCAACAATCTGACGGTAGATCTCGGGATCGTGCTGACCGCTGTCGCCGATGAGAATGAAAGGCAGCTCACCATAAAGCGCCAGCATGTTGTGGATCAGCTCGCGCTTGTGGTCCTCTGCTTTGCGGGGCAGCGGACTTGTCCAGGAGACACCCCATTCGCGTAGGAACAGGATTGGGCCAACGGGGATGCCATGCCGATCGAAGAACTCCTCCAGCACCTCGTAGATGCCCCAGGGCGCGCGTGAGACATAAAGCATGGGGTTCTGCTGGTCGCCGGAGGCACCAGCGTGCAAGGCCCGGTACAACGCCCCCGACCCCGGGGAAAGCCACCCGGCTCTGCGCGTCCTCGACGAACAGGCGCCACAGAATCCTGAGCTTGTTGGCGACACCAGTGTACATGACCGTGTCATCGATGTCGCTGATGACCACATACCGGCAACTGGCGGGTGGGATGAAGATCTGAGCCTGCGCCTGAACCGCCTGGGGCTGCGGCAGCGTCAGATCCATGGTGTGCCATGAACGGGCGGGCGGGGGCGGCAGGGCAGGGGAGAGATGGATCCGGAAGTAGCCGTCCTTGTCGGTGGTGAAGGTCTCTTCAGCACCATAGAACCGGGCTGTCACGACAGCATTGGGGATCGTGCGGCGGGCAATGCGCCGACCGATATTGCGTAAGTTAGTCCGGAGGTCTCCTCGTCCGGTCTCCAAGTGCGGGCTCGATTGCCGGAATACCCGACCAATTAGGAAAACCTCGGAGCGGGATCCATATCCGCGGTAGGGATGGATGACCACGCCTCTTTCGCCTTGCGCCTCCTGCACGGGTCGGGCAGCGATGCCCAGCGGATCAGTGCGCCCAGCCATTTCCTCTCTGCGCCGGTGAGGCTCATTGCGTTCACCCTGCATCCTTGTCTGGTGTTCCAATGAGGTGGGTCGTGGAAAAGATCCTGGAAGTTCTGCTCAGTTGAGCCATAACACCCTTGCACCAGCGGCGGCAGGCCAGGCTCGATCCGCTACGATAGCGAAGAATTTCTGACTTTTAATCAGAGTGCCCCGGGTTCGAGTCCCAGCGCGCTCACCACATCAAACCCTTAACCGGCAAGGGTTTTATGGCTTTCTTGTCTCTGCAGTCTGCCACTATTTTCTCCCGGGTAACGCCACGGGTAACCGCAGAAGAAACTCGCGCAATCCGCGCGAACACCGAGGCAGTTTGCACTGGGTAGCCAAAGGTCCGCAATTTCGCTATGAGCAGACCTTCATTGGGGTCGCTCTACGTTACACTTTGACCCACAACAGACATTCCTTTAGTCGGGCGAGAGTGATCCGCCGCACCCTGGAAGAAGGCGGGTCCGTTCGGGAGCTGCGGCCGGCTTTGGTGTTGGGGAACGCACCGCCGCAGATAGGAACCCCGCGTGATCTTCCCAGGGATATCGTTGACCGGGGACCCGGCAGCCGTGGCGCGATACACCTGGTCGCGTTGACCCTGAGGCGCTGGCCCTCGTGGCAATGCGGCGACCAGACCTTCTTGATCGCACTAGACAGGATCTCCTTGAACGAGCCGATAAGCTTCGCAGCGTGCCTGCTGGCGGAGCTTCGGCTGCGGCGGAGGCATATGGTAACAATGAACGAGCTTGGCCTATGGGCGTTCTCTCAGGGCGGCAAACGGGAGCATGAGGAATTGGAGCCTGACCCACAATCCACCGATGCCGATCAGGGAAGAGCCGAAGATCGGGTCAATGCCTTTCAGCGGGGCGGCGGCCCGTTCGTCGCCGCGGTCGAAGCCACCCGCATGCCCATGGTGGTCACCGATCCCACGGTGAGCGGCAATCCCATCGTCTATGTGAACCAGTCCTTCATTGACCTCTTCGGGTACTCCCGCGAGGAGGTCCTGGGCCAGAACTACTTCTTTCTATCCGGTCCTGACACCGATCCTGAGGTGGAACGGCACATCCGGGCCGCCATGATGGCTGATGAACCCCTCAACCTCGAGATCCCACTTCGGGCCAAGAACGGCCGGGAGGTCTGGGCGGCACAGTTTGTCAGCCCTGTCCACGACGACCAGGGTCGCGTGATCCAGCACTTCGCGTCGTTCTGGGACATCACCCGCCGCGTCAGGGCCGAGCGCCGCACCCGGCGCTTGAACGAGGTGCTGGAGAGCCGGGTCAAGGAACGAACCCAGGAGCTTCAGACCGAACTGGACCGCCGACGTGCCCTGGAAGGTGTCCTGACGGAGAGCGTTCGAGAGAAAGACAAGCTTCTTGGTCAAAGGAGCGTGCTGCTGCACGAGGTCAATCACCGGGCCAAGAACAGCATTGCCATGGCGATTTCGATGCTGCGCCTTCAGATGGTACGCCAGGGCAATCCTGGTGTTTCGGAAGCGCTAGAGAACGCCATTCAGCGGCTCGACCATCTCGCCCGCATTCACGAGCTTCTCTACCGGCAGGACAGCAACGATGTGCAGTCAGTCGACATGGCAGGCTACCTGACGGAGCTATGCCTGAACTTCAGCCATCTCCGGAGCCCGGAGGACCATCGCATCGAACTCACGAGCGACGCGGATGACATTACCTTGGATGTTGATCGGGCCATCAACGTAGCCCTAATTGCCGGCGAGGCGATCACCAACGCTCTCAAGCATGCCTTTCCCGACAAGCGGCGAGGTGCGGTTCGTGTTGGGTTGCATCAGGAAGGGGAGGATGTGCTTCTGTCCATCGAGGATAACGGCATCGGCCTTCCTGCCACTCCACGCCCAGGGTCCATGGGCATGCGGCTGATCGAGGGCATGGCCCGCAGTCTCAATGGCACCTTGACCATCGAGGGCGAGCGCAGGACGCGGATTGGCGTGCGCTTTCCAGCCAAGCTAGGATCGTAAGCCCATCCGGTCGACCAGAGGCATTCCAGTCGTCCTCAGGCGACGATCAACTCCGTGAGGGCAGAGTTTGGCACCGGGCTGACCTAAGCTGACTTCTACCATAAAGGGACTGAAGCAGATCTTCATACGGCCATGCTTGAAGGCTGTCCCTGGCCGAGGATAGCCACCAGCTCGTCAGCCATTTCCTGAAGGCGTTGGCGGTCGGGTTCCGGGAATTCGCGTGGTTTGGTGTCGATAACGGAGAGGCAGCCAACGGCCAACCCGGAAGACGTCCGCAATGGAGCTCCGGCATAAAAGCGGATGCCCTTCTCCAGAACAAGCGGATCGTCGGCGAACCGGGGGTCCTCGGTCACATCTTCGGACACGATCACCTCGTTCGCCGCTACGACGTACGCATCTAACGTCCCGTGAGCGGAGTGCTCGATGGCCTGGTGACTCACGGGGGTACCGGTTGTCTCATCTCTGGGATAGGCGACCTCGTCGGCCAGCGACACGAGGGCGATCGGCGCACCAAAGGCTTGGGCGACTTTCCTGGAGATCTCGTCGAAGCGCTGTGCGCTCACGGAGGTCAGGTCGAGGTCGCGCAGCGCAACAAGCTGCTCTTGCTCCGTGGCGGGACGGATCGGGGACGGTCCCGCCGCGGAAGTCGGGCGCGAGAGCCATGCATCCACTTGGTTGGTCCAAACTTCTAGGGAGCTGAATGCCGCATCAGCCGCCATCTGTTTCGCGAGCGCATCCGTCTGCTCTGTACTCGGCGCTGGGTTCCAGCAGCAGACCGCGAGCTTCACATGGGGTGCCCGGCGCCGGAGGCGACGGCAGATATAGCGGGCATACACCTGCGGCTGTGAGTGGAGATAGGATAGGCAGACGACGTCCACACCCTGGAGATCGAGCTGCTCCAGGGCCCCTTGGCTAACGGCGATTGGCGGCAGGACACGCGCACCAATGCCGCGTTCCCCGAGCACCTGCGCCATCATCTCGGCCGCCGCACGATCAAGCTCCGTGCGCCCGGCCACACAGAGGAGCGACGGCTGTTGCGCCTCATCGGCAGGCGGCAAGTGGTCTTTGTCGGTCCCTGCATTCGCTTGGTCGCCGGAGGCTGCCTTTTCCCGAACGTGGTCCTCGATCTCCCGGACGACACAGATTGCCGTATCGGCAACGAGACGTCTGTAATTGGTGTCCGTGGTGCTGAGTTGGCGGTCGTTCTCTGCCAAGCGAAGAGCGGGGATGGCGACATTGTCGTAGAACTCACGCGAGGAGTGCTCGTCGACGTAGTCCTCGGCCAGTTCGACTGCCTCCTCCAGATTGCCGGCGAGAAGACGCTGATAGAGACGCTCTTCCGGTGCAAGAACCGGATCGCTGCCCAGGAGGATGCCTAGAAACTCGAGACGCGGCACGTAGCGGCCAATGACGATCAGGCAGACTGTGAGAGGTGTCGCCAGGAACAGCCCGACGGGACCCCACAAGGTCGTCCAGAAAATCGCCGCCATGATGATGGCGAGCGACGACAGGCCCGTGCTGGAGCCGTAGAGCCACGGCTCGATGACATTGTTGCTGACGAGCTCCGCCAGAAGGAATAGTCCGACGACCCAGAACAGCATGGTCCAGCCGGGATCGACCGCGATGGAAAGGGCAATGGGGAAGAGGGCTGCCAAAAAGGGACCCAGATAGGGAACGAACCGCAGCACTGCCGCGAGCAAGCCCCACAGCACCGCGTTGGGCACGCCGATGAAGTAAAGGGCAAGCCCGATTGGAACCCCGTAGGTCAGGTTCACCAGGAGCTGCATCAGGAGATAGCGGCTGACCCGGGCGGCTGCATCGTTGATGGCCTGGGTGCTCTTCTGGAGATCACCTGCTCCGGCAAGCTTGATGAAGCGGTCGCGCAGATCCTCCCGCTCGAGCAGCACGAAAATCACGAAGATGATGACCAGGCCGGCGGTCGCGAGCGGCGCCAGCAGAGGGCCAACGATAGTCTGGATCATCTCCAGCGGGCGGCTGCCGGGAGGCTCCAGCCTGACAGTGATCGGTTCCTGCGGTGTGCTTCCACCGAGCGCAGAGCCGGGTGCCTGCGCCGGCTTGTCCTCGGGTCGCCCCTCGCCGGAGATTTCCTTGCCGAGATCCTGGATCGTGGTGGTGACCCTTTCAATAACACCGCCGCCTGTCGCCGACTGCTGCAAGGATCGTATCTTCTGGGTGATGGTCGTTTGGTAAGACGGTAGGTTGTTGGCAAGTTGGACAAGTTGACTGCCAACAACGAAGCCAATGCCGCCGATGGCGATGAAGGCAATGGTGACGGCAATCAGCACTGCGGCGATCCGGGGCAGCCTCAGGCGCCGGAGCCAATTAACCAAAGGCGTAAGCGCAAAGCTCAGGAGTATGGCGAGGGCAAAAGGGATGAAGATGTCTCGCCCGACGTAAAGCCCTCCGATGGCCAGGACGATACCGCCGGCGGTCAGAAGAGGGGAACTCGCGGGCTGTGCAACTGGTGGGGGAAGGGCTGGGCCAGCCATGATACGGTGCTCTCAGCTCAGGTTGCTCACAGGACAACCCGACCTTGGCTCATTGGATCCGCTCCCCCATCCGAGGGTCACTTACCGGGAGGGAAATGTAAGCACAACAGCCCGCCAGGCCACGACAAAGGCTGGCGGGCATCGATTTGAAATCTCCTGCATGCGAGTTGAGTATAGTTCGTCTCGCGTCGGAGGCTTGACATTCCAGAGTGCGCCACGGTGGAACGGCAGCTAATGGCACGGGGCTGACCTTAGCCGTACTTCCGCACTGCTTGAATGAGCGGACTTTCGTTCAACTCTTGCTCCTACCGAGTTTGACCCAATTCAGACCTTCCCGCGTGCGCGAAATGGCTGCCGGCCTCGCGGGGCGGGCGGATTCCTGGTGGTCCACCCTCACCCGAGTTCAAGGAACGCCATGAGTTCCTCCGCAGCGGCCCGGCCGGCCCGGTTGGCCCCGATGGTGGAGGCGGAGGGGCCGTAGCCTACCAGATGCACCCTCGGGTCCTTCGCGACCTGCGTCGCCAGCCGTCCGGTCATGACGATGCCTCCTCCAGGCTGACGCAGCATGAGCGGCGCCAAGTGATCGAGGGAACTGCGAAAGCCGGTGCACCAGAGGATCACGTCGGCGCGGAGCGCGGTCCCATCTGACCAGCGAACCCCGTCCTCCGTGATCTCGCTGAACATGGGGCGCCGGGTCAGCACCCCGCGTGCTCGCATCGCCGCGACGGCGGGAGTGCCAGGGATCCCGGTGACCGAGACAACGGACGCGGGCGGCAAGCCGCGGCGCACCCGGTCCTCCACCATCGCCACGGCGGCGCGCCCGACCTTCTCGTCGAACGGACCATCCCGGAACTCGGGCTCCCTCCGGGTCACCCAGGTGGTCGTGGTGACGCGCGAGACCTCATCGAGTAACTGGATCGCCGAGATACCAGCCCCCACGACAATGACATGCCGGCCCGAGAATTCCTGGGCGGTGCGGTAATCCTTCATGTGCAGTTGCCTGCCCGTGAACCGCCCGGCTCCGGGTATGTCGGGAACGTAGGGGCTCTCCCAGGTTCCCGTGGCATTGATGAGTCCGCGTGCGGAGACCTGGATCCGGTCCGTCTCGACCCTGAAGTGATCGTGCCTGTCGCAGACGACCTTCACCGCCACTGGGCGATAGACCGGCAGTTCAAACCGCTTCTCGTAGGCCGCGAAATACTCCGGGACGGCGACGCTCGCCCGCACCTCCGGGCTGTTCGTACCGATCACCTCGGAAAAGGGCATCCCCGGCAGGTCATGAATGCGATTGACCGTGCTCAGGGTCAGCGAAGGCCAGCGGTCCTGCCAGGCGCCACCCGGTCCTGGAGACTGGTCGAGCACCACGAAATCCTTGTGCGGCGTTAATCCCAGCCTCTTGAGATGGTAGGCCGCCGAGAGCCCAGCCTGACCAGCGCCGATGACAACGATCTGGACCTTGAGCGCGATGCCTGGGGCGGCGGCATTTGGTGGCGAAGAAAGGGTTGAAGGGCTGTCCATCGGCACGCAGGCTCGGCTCCTGGTTGCTTCTGCAAGCCTGATCACCGCCCGCGTAGGACAACCTTGCCCTTGCGACCGGGTTCGGTGCTGGCGCGCACGGCGTCGGCGATCCGATCAAGCGGGAAGGCGGCGTCGACCGGGAGCGTAAGCTTGCCACTGGCAGCCTCGGCGACGACTTCCTCGAGCAGACGGCCGATCACGTCGGGTGCGAGGCGCGGCTTGGCACCCCAGAAACCCCGAATGGTGATCTGTTGGAAGATCGCGACAGACGGCTCGATGCGAATTGGCTGGCCGCTCAGGGCGCCGAAGATGACGATCTCGCCGCCGTCAGCCACCAGGCAAGCAAGTTGCGCGGGGCCGTCCCCGCCCACGGAGTCGAGCCCGGCGCGGATCGATCCATCACCGACAAGATCGCGGGCGCGCGCTTCCCAGCCGGGCTGCTCGGTTGACACGACGTTGGTGATGCCGGCGGCGGCAAGTTCGGCGACCGCCGCGTCACGCCGAACAAGGCTGAGCACGTTGACGCCCTTTTCCGCGCCAAAGCGCGACAGAAGGCGTCCGACCGCGCCATTGGCACTGTTCTGCACGAGCCAGTCGCCGCGCTGAAGGCCAAGGTCGGCCAGCACCATCTTGGCGCTGAGTGGCATGGCGATGAGCTGACAAGCTGTCTCATCATCAATGCCATCGGGTACGGGGCGTGCGTACCTTGCATCGACCAAGTAATAGTCGGCCCAGGTCTGCTGGGCGCCGCCGATCACGCGCTGACCGACTTGGAGGTTCTCGACCCCAGCGCCGAGTTTTTCCACCACGCCGAGCGCCTCCGTACCGCCGATCGCAGGCAGCGGGGGCTTGATGCCATAGGTGCCAGCCACGGTCATCAGGTCATGATTGTGGATGGGGGATAGGATCATCCGGAGCAACGCCTGCCCCGGCCCAGGCGCTGGCCGCTCACGCTCGGCAAGGGTCAACACCTCGGCCGGGTCGCCGAACCGTTCGAATACAATGCTTTGCATGAGCAATCCCTTTGTCGAGATAGGTTCTTCAATTAGGTTGGGTGGTCCCGAGGGCAAGATTTGGCACGAGGCTGAAGAAACGCTTCGGTCTGCTCATGAGGCGGCGAGCAGACCTTCATTCCATCTGCTGTTCGTTACTCCATGACCCTGGTTGTGTAAAAACGCAGGCAGCGGGACAAGGCAGGTAGTGGTAGGATTGCCCAGCCATGTTCGGGGGATCCGATGAGACGCTTTGTCGAAGGCGTGGATCGCGGCCAGACCACCCTGTTTCCCGAAAGC
>NZ_JAHAMK010000059.1 GCF_018383585.1 Microvirga sp. 3-52 | reverse complement strand
ACGACCGGGCGGTGATCCGGCTGGTGGGAGCCCTGATGCTGGAGCAGAACGATGAATGGGCGGTGAGCCGGCGCTACATGTCGCTGGAAAGTCTGAGCGCGTTGAGCGATGATCCCGTTCGCAGGCTGTCAGCCGTGACCGCCTGAGCAACCCGGCTCAGCCGAGGACTGGCGCTCTTACACCACGCCGTGGGACACGATCTAATCTTCGGTATATGTTTGCAACTGTTGCCCCTGGAGCAATCGATGAGCTGTCTTGGGAACTCCGGCATCCCATGAGAGTGAGATCCACGTACTCGAAGGTGACTAGGTCAACGAAAGGACCGCTTTCGGCACATTTAGACATAAGCAGTACGTCCGCCCGTCAGGCGAACGTGAGGTGTGTTCGCAAAAGAATGACCGCCTGAGTGGGCGATCTCTTTGATTGGTTGCGGCAACATTCTGTCACATGGGCCGTCTTTGGTGCTGATATCACCAACCATCACACTCCACCGGACAGCCCGACTTTCCGTTGTGGAAAAATGCGAAGCGGTCCTCGCAGAGAATATACTGTTAAAACAAAGAGATAGAGGTTTCGCTTTCATCGAAGGGTGCTCTCGGCACTCCCAAAAATGAAATCCATCTCGTCGCGGCGTCACAAACGATCGGCTCCAATCGTCTTAATGGCAGGTCCAAACGAAACAAGGGGGCATGACCATGGCCAATATTCTCGTGACAGGCGCGACCGGCACACTCGGGCGTGAAGTGGTGGCGCAGGCGCTGAAGCAGCATGCAACTGTCAGGGCGCTTGTGCGCGACACCACCAACGTTCTGCCCGGCACCGCGGAGATCGCTCCCGGTGACCTGCTCACCGGTGGAGGACTCGCAGAGGCAATGGCGGGCGTCGATGCAATCATTCACTGTGCGACGGGCTTCGGTCCTGCGAGCGATGCCGAACTCGTCGCGGCGCGAAACATCATCGATATGGCCAGGAAAGCCGGCGCACCGCACGTCGTGTACATATCGATCGTCGGTGTCGACAGGAGCGCGTTCTCCTATTTCAGGGCGAAATACGAAGTTGAGCAGCTCATCCGGCAATCGGGCCTGCCATTCACGATCCTGCGGGCGACACAGTTCCAAAGCTTTGTGTTGAACTTTATCCGCTCATGCGAGACGGATGGCTCCATCCACCTGCCGAAGGGACTGTCTTTCCAGCCCATTGCCGTAACGGAAGTCGCGGCGGAATTGGTCGCACTTGCCTTGAAGCCTGCACAGGGTTCTGTCCCGGCTATGGCGGGACCGCAGATCCTAAAGCTGGAAGACATGGCGCGCACTTATGTGGACATCATGCAGCCCGGCCTTGTTGTTCATACCGAAGCCACTGAAAGCATTTCCGAGTACCACGACGCATTCCGGAGCCGGGATAGCGTTGCACCTGATCGCGCCATCGGCCACCTGACCTGGGAGGCGTATCTTCAGGCGCAAAAGACGGAACAATGAAGTCGAGACCAAAGGTCACCGCCTGCTTCCCGATCCCCTTTGCAGCAGCTGCACCGCAAAGGGGGAGCCGGCATCCGGGCTGTTGCAGCGGCGGAGGCCTGCTGACCGGCTTCGCACCCCGGGGCACTTGCGTGTCGTGTTTTTCCAAGTCAGCTATCGCTTCGTCCGGTAAAACGCCTTCGCTCACCGGTCCGCAGCCGGCCGATCGACACACGATGCAACTCTTGAGGTGACCAATACCATGCGAAGACTGTGGCGCCCGATTGCTGTGGCCCTGCTCCTGCTTGTGGCCTTTGTCTATGCCAACAACACCAGCCGACTGGCAACGCGCCCTCCTGGTCCGCCGACGGTGCTGGCCCACCGCGGCATTGCCCAGCAGTTCGACACGACCAATCTGCGCAACGACACCTGCACGGCCTCCCGCATGCTGCCGCCGACGCACGGCTACCTGGAGAACACCATTCCTTCCATGCGGGCCAGCTTCGAGGCCGGAGCCGATATCGTCGAGGTCGATGTCCACCCGATCACGGATGGCCGGTTTGCCGTCTTTCACGACTGGACGCTGGACTGCCGCACCAACGGCAGCGGCGTCACCCGGGAGCACTCGATGGCCGAACTCAAGAAGCTCGACATCGGCTACGGCTACACGGCGGATGGTGGGAAGACCTTTCCGTTCCGGGACAAGGGCATTGGTCTGATGCCATCGCTAGATGAGGTCCTAGCGGCCTTCCCCACACGCAGATTCATGATCAACGTCAAAAGCCGGGATCGAACCGAGGGCGAGAGGCTTGCCGCCGCCCTCGGAAGGCTGCCGCCGGAGCGGCGTGCGCTGCTCCTGGTCTCCGGAGGCGAGGAGCCGGTTGAGGAGATCCGGCGCCGGCTACCGGACGTGCGGACGGTGTCGCGCGGCTCGCTCAAGGCCTGCCTTCTTCGCTATGCGGCCGTTGGCTGGACCGGCACCGTGCCGGAAGCCTGCCATAACATGGCCGTTCTGGTTCCGATCAATGTCGCGCCATGGCTCTTGGGCTGGCCTGATCGCTTCCTGGAGAGGATGAGCCAGGCGAACAGCGAGGTCTTTGCGCTTGGGCCCTATGGCGGAGGGGAGTTCTCGACGGGCATCGATACGGCTGAGGATCTCGCGCGTCTTCCAGCCCGCTACTCGGGTGGGGTTTGGACGAACGAGGTCGAACTTGTAGCTGGTGCCCTCAAGCAGGGAGAGCAGTGAACAGCGTGGTCTACGATCCTTTCCGATACTCGGTAGCAAAAGCCACCAATTGACTGCTCCACGGCTCCAATAGGGCAGAAATTTTTCGGACAGGCGTCACAACGCTGCAAGCTCATCCGTCATAGGAGCAGATGGCTGCGGCCGAGCCGCGGGACATCTCACCATCGATCAGGACAACTTGGAGGTTTCAATGAACAAGGCCGCTCTTCTCATCACCCACAGAACCCTTCCCGGAAAACGCGACGAGGTTCGTCAGGTCTGGGAGAAGCACCTCATGCCCAACATCGCCAACAACCCGGGACATGAGGCTTACTTCTACTGCTATGACGACAACGATCCCGACGTGATCTGCGCCTTCCAGCAGTACAAGGACCGCGTGGCGCCGCAGGACTTCGTCAAGGCTCCGTGGTATGCCGCGTACATTGAGGAAGTGACGCCCCTGATCGCCGGAGAGCCGGAGGTCCGCGCCGTCACCCCGGTGTGGGCGAAGCGTTGATCGAACTGATCTCGGGAGGCGATGGGATGCTGGACCGCAACGACATTCTCGCCTTCGAGCAATCGAGGTCCAGGCTCCTGGGGCTGGCCTATCGCATCCTCGGCTCCTGGGCCGATGCCGAGGATGCCGTTCAGGACACTTTCCTGAAGTGGCAGGGAACCGACCGGAGCCCGGTCGAGAACCCGGCCTCGTGGCTGACGACCGCCTGCACCCGGCGCTGCATCGATATGCTGAGAGCTCCCAACAGGGCCAGGGTCGACTATGTCGGCCCTTGGCTCCCAGAGCCGATCCAGACCGCGACCAGCGCGTTCCCGGAGAATGGGCAATTGCTCGCCTCCACACTCTCGACGGCCTTCCTGCTGATGTTGGAACGCCTCACGCCCAAGGAGCGGGCCGCCTATCTGCTCCACGACATCTTCGAGAGGCCCTATCCGGAGATCGCGCGCACGCTCGCCCTTCAGGAAAGCACCTGTCGCAAGCTTGTCTCGCGAGCCCGCAAGAACATTGCCCACTCCAAGGTCAGGCACGTCACCCCTGTTGCCCGGCAGGAGGAGCTGCTTGCTGCCTTCGAGGTGGCCATCAGTAGCGGCGGCACCGGCCCGCTTGCGACCCTGCTGTCGGACGAGATCGAGCTCAGTGCGGACAGCGGTGGAAAGGTTCCGACCATCCAGCAGGTCCTGCATGGCAAGGACGCGGTGCTCGCATTCCTCGCCCAGGCCCGCCAGTGGTGGAGCACCTATGACTGGGTGGCCGCGGAGATCAATGGCGGTCGGAGCATCCTTTTGCGGAAGGATGGCGTGACACAGGCTTCGATCTCCTTTGCCTATGACGAGTGTGGCGCGGTTACCCGGATCTACATCATGCGCAATCCCGACAAGCTCTCCCGACTGCATGAGTCGAGGACGCTCGAATGAGATGAACTGATGGGAGTAAGGGCTGCTACGCAGAAAATCCAGTCTAACCAGCACCTTTGTTGCCCCTGGTGGTGTCTGCTACCGAACGCCGGAGTAGCCGCTCCTGACACCGCTCGGAAGTAGCATGTTGGTCTGCTTCTGAGGCACTGAGCGAACCTTCGGTCGATCCGTTGACGTTACACTTTGACCCCGAGCAGACTTTTGCATGCCATACCGCCTCGTTATCGGATATATGGCTCGCTCAGAGGGCTCGATGCCCGGATTGAATGAGAGAGTGCTTTGTCTACCAATCGATCCATGTACACTGTTCGCCAATCCCGCACCAGCGACCTCGAGACCTTGTTTGGTATCTGGCACTCAGCAGTCCAGGCCACTCACTCCTTCCTGAGTAAGGCCGATATTGAATTTTATGCCAACCTCGTGCGCAACGATTACCTCCCGCATGCAGAGTTCTGGGTGGCGGTTGACGCCTCGAATGCTCCTGTAGCTTTCATGGGCATGACAGGAACCATGATCGATGCTTTGTTTGTCGCCCCAGGGCAGCATGGGAAAGGGATTGGTCGTCTGCTGGTTCAACATGCTCGCGAAAGAGAAGGCGCTCTCACGGTCGATGTTAATGAGCAAAACGAGGGGGCGCGTGCCTTCTATAGAAGACTCGGTTTTCAGGAGCTCGGTCGATCCGAACGCGATGGAAGCGGTCGGCCGTTCCCGCTGATCCATATGAAGATGGCCTGACATCTTTGGCGTTGGTGATCATTAACCTCACGTTGCACTGAGCTATCGGGCCAAGCCGATAAAGGGCTTCAGGGTCGCCGATGGGTTGCGCCGTCCGGGATAGTAGAGACAGAGCCCACCAAAGGCTGTTGTCCAATCGTCCTACACGCAAATGAGGCGTCCTGCTTTGATGTCGGCACGCACGTGCTGCTCCATGAAAAAGCCCGGCATTCGGTAGCAAAAGCCACCAGACGTTGGTATTCCCGTTCGGTAGCTTTCGGCGCCATTTCTAGAGCTGGACAACGTGAGCGTTGCAGGGGAACAGAACCCGTGTCAGGTCTGCGCGGGTAGGATCCGATGTTCTTCCTCGGGCGTCATGCCCGTTCGATCCGCCCAGAGTAGCATCCGCGCCTGGCGTTGTGGACGTGTATGTAATCGACGTGCGGGTTCCCGAAGAGGCGTTCGATGAGGAGCTCGATCTCCTTGCCCCCGACGATGTCGGCGTCGAGCATCATCCCGGCCGCGTCGTAGGCACGCAACGACAGGAGCCGCAGGCGCATGACCTCGGGGATCTCGTTGACCCGGTCGTATGTCTCCTCCGCGCCCTCGCGCACGAAGATCGCGTGCGTCGCGCGGTACGGCGTCTCGGCGGGTTGGCAGACATGGTTGAGGAGCAGGAGGGTCTCACCGATTCTCGCCTCGCGCATTTCGATGCGGTCTGGGAAGCCAGGGCTCTCGTCGGCCACGTAGCGGATCACCCCTTGGGCAGCGAGATCCTGCTCGCTCAGCCCGTACAGGTGACGGAATGGCTCCGGCGGCAGGCCGATGACACGATAGTCCATGAACGATCCTCCTTCTGATCAGCGCCTGGATTATCGATGCCGGCGTGGTGGGAGCCACCCAATTCCTGTGAAGGCGTGCGTACCCGATAAACTTCCCACACCTAAGTTGCTGGTCTTTGCTGCCAGATAGCCGATACAGGTCTGCGTGATATAGATTTACCATCAGCGTGGACGTCTACGTTCGGCTGACATCGGTGCCGAGCCATGCCACTTGATAGCTGGTGCTTGGGTCTTCGGATCCCGTAGGTCGCAACGGCGATCTAGTTGTCCCACTATCGTCAACCGTCACCACCTGCCGCGGTCACTCACCCATCGTATCCAGAGCCCGCGCGATCTTCACCACCGTATTCCAATTGCGGTTCGTTCCCACGGCTCCGATAGCCTTAAGCCCGAAGCCCGATGTCATCCTCGAATCCGGGATGGGCGCCTCGCCGAACCAGACGTAGAAGTCCCCTTCGGATGTCCGCTCGACCCGCTCGTCGCCGACTGCTCGCCGCCGCAATTGCTCGATGCCGGAAGCCGGGATCGGATCTCTCATGGCCCATACCAGTAGCCGCGACGGAACTCGGGCCGCCTCCTCCGGGAACGGATTGGCCGCGAGGAGCGAGCGCCATTGCTCCGCGGTCTTGACCACCATCTCGGTTGTGCGGCCATAGAAAGCCTCGCACTCGGCCTCCAGCTCCTGCTCGAGGACGCGAGGCGCCTTGTCGGAACGGAAGAGGAGATTGCCCGTCGCGATCACGGATTGCACCTCCGTTCCGCCGACACGCTCCGCCAGTGCCCTGGCGTCTGCCATCTTCACACGCCGTCCGTTGATGACGATGCTGCGCATCAGTACGACCTTGAGCGGCACAGTTCCCCCCCGATCCTTGAGCAGTTCGGCACGCCTCTGGTGCATTTCTTACAATACCCCAGGAATGGCGCCGGAGTTATTTCAGACAGAGCGGATTGAGGGCGGGCAGCCTCGCCGCTCTGCTTATGCAGAGAGGGTGAAGATTGACCTGAACTCTCCCAGCCCTTCGCAGGTGAAGGTCACCACCCGTCCGGCATCACGCCGGGCCCAACCCTTCTCAAGCAGCCGTGACAGGATCGCGGCCCCCAATGCGCCGCCAAGATGGCTGCGCCGCTCGCTCCAGTCGAGGCAGGCCCGGCACACCGGACGGCGGCCTTTCTCCAGCCCGGTCAGATCAATCCCGAACTCGCCGAAGAAAGCTCTTCCCTTGTCGGTCAGGGCCATGGGTTCCTCGCCCGCGATGAAACCCTGCTGCCTGGCTCCGTTGAGCAGTTCGACACCTCGTTCGCCCGCGAGGTGATCGTAGCGGACGCGGGCTGCCCGCAATGCGGCATCCTTCGGACCGGTCCGGGCCCGTGTGGCGCCCGTGCGCTGGGCGAGGCCCATGAGTGCCTCCAGGACCTGCGCCACATCCGGGTCCGAGAGCCGGAAGTACCGATGCCGGCCTTGTTTCTCCGCGGTGAGCAGGTTGGCGGCATCGAGCTTCGAAAGATGCCCGCTGGCGGTCTGGATCGTCACGCCCGCAGCCTCGGCGAGCTCGCTAACCGTCAGGGCCCGTCCGTCCATCAGGGCAGTGAGGATGTTGGCCCAGGCCGAGATCCCCGGGAGCGCGGCCACGGAGGCGATGACAGGACCCTCTTTCATACTTCGACCGCAGCCGAAGCAACGCAGTCGTTCAATCGGTTAGAAATGAATTCTCACGCGCCTCAGGAGGGCACCCGAGCATGATCACCTGCTTCATCCGCTACGAGATCGACCCGTTCAAGGTTGGCGCCTTCGACGAGTACGCCCGCAACTGGGGCAAGGCCATTCCACGCTGCGGCGCGGACCTCATCGGCTATTATTCTCCCCACGAGGGCTCGAGCACGGTCGCGTACGGCGTCTACAACATCAAGAGTCTGGCCGACTACGAGGCCTATCGCGAGCGCCTGCGCAACGATCCGCTCGGGCGAGCCGATTACGAATTCGCCAAGAAGGAGCAGTTCATCCGCCGCGAGGACCGCACCTTCCTGCGCCTGGCCTCGGCCCCGCACGCGGAGCTGATCCGGCCATGATCGCAGTGATCTTCGAAGTGCGTCCGGCCGAGGGCGAGACCCAGCACTACCTCGATCTGGCGGCCGCCCTCCGGGATGATCTTGTCGCGATCGACGGCTTCATCTCCATCGAGCGCTTCCAGAGCCTGACGGAGCCGGGCAAGATCCTCTCGCTCTCGTTCTGGCGCGACGAGGAGGCGGTACGGCGGTGGCGCAACCGTCCCGGGCACCGTGCCACCCAGATGAAGGGACGCAACGGCGTCTTCGCCGATTACCGCCTGCGGGTTGCCAGTGTCATCCGCGACTACGGCCTGCACGACCGAGATCAAGCCCCCGCCGACAGCCGCCGTGTTCATGAAGGGGAGCGCTATGATGTCTAAGGCTGCTGATCAGGGAGCGGATCGCTCACGCTATCTCGTCGGGGCACTGTTCGGCCTTGCCGCGGTGAGCATCTGGGCGGGTTGGATGCCGATCACGCGCCTGAGCGTGACCACCTCGCTGACACCCTACGATCTCGCCATGCTGCGGTTCGGAACCGCCGGACTCCTGCTCCTGCCCGTGTTGATCCGCCATGGCCTGGCCCTCGACCGTCTGCGATGGTGGCAGCTTCTCGTCATGGTCGTCGGCGCCGGTGCGCCGTATTCCCTGGTGGCGGCCAGCGGACTCCGGTTCGCTCCAGCCGCCGATGCTGGGGTTCTGACTCCAGGCGTCATGCCGTTGTTCGTGGCCGTGCTCGCGTCGGTCGCCCTGCGGGAGAGGATCGCGCCTGGGCGCAAGGTCGGTTACGGCCTCATTCTTCTCGGTGTGATCGTCATTGCCGGACTCACGGCGCTGCTGCCGGGTCAGCAGCGGAGCGTAGGCCATCTGCTGTTCCTCACTGCCGCCTTCATGTGGGCGTGCTACACGATCATCCTGCGCAAGGCAGCCCTGGCACCGCTCCACGCCGCGGCCATCGTGGCGGTCGGATCGGCCGTGGGGTTCACGCCGATCTATCTTGCGACCCAGGGCCTGCACTTCACGCAGGCACCCTTGAAGGAGATTGCCTTCCAGATGCTGTTCCAGGGCGTCGTGGCGACGATCCTGTCGCTGTACCTGTTCGGCAAGGCGGTTTCAATCCTCGGCGCATCGGCGGGGGCAGCCTTCGGGGCGCTGGTTCCGGCGATGGCGGCTCTATTGGCCATCCCGATTCTGGGAGAGGCACCGTCGTCAAACGATTGGGGTGGCATTCTGGCCGTGTCCCTCGGCGTGTATCTTGCCAGCGGAGGACCTCTGTGGTGGCGAACATGGATGGTCCTTCCCGCTGGCGCCACGGAAAGGACATGAACGTTCTCATCGCAGGTGGAAGCCCCAGCTTCACCCGGCAATCTCATCTGCGACAGGCTGATGGGGCTGGGTGATCAGTCCCACCGCAAAGGCGGCCGCGCAGTCGCGGTAACGCAACTGAACCTCTCTTTGGGCATGAGCCCCACCTACAGATCGCCACTCTTGAATACCAGGTCGAATGGGTCGGACTCGACCAGCTCCAGGAGAAGCTCGATGCGCCGTCGATGTTCGATGAACAAGTCGCTCCGGGCCCATCGCTCCTTGGCCGCCATGGACGTGAAGGCTGTGACGACGACTTTCTGATTGTTTCGTGCACGATGAATGCGGTTGCCCAGCCAGCCGAACGCGCGGGCGGCGTCGCCAAGATGTCGGGCCTCGGCAATTTGCATCTCAAGAAACTCGTCCAGTTTCCCTGGTCGCGGGTAGAACGTGTTGATCAGGACAACCGGTCCTTCACCCTCCGAGGTGTCGCGACTGGACTTGCCTAGATTCCCCATGGAGCTTCCCTTCCGTTGTGGATCTGAATGCCGGTCTTGATCCAGAGGTGACATCACGCCGCCACCTCGCCGTACGGGGCCGCGTGGCGGGCATCGCGCAGGACCTGTGCCCACCAACGCAGATGCGCCAGCAATGTCGCCATCGCCTTCCTCGGCTCATCAGGCTCAAGCAGATGCCCATCGGCATCGAACTTGGACCACGCGTTGGCGAAGCTCACGGTGTCCCGGACCGTGACGGCATGCAGTTCGGCAAAGACGGCGCGCAACTGCTCGACGGCACGCAGACCTCCCGAGAGGCCGCCATAGGAGACAAAAGCGACGGGCTTGGCCTGCCACTCGCGGTAGGCGGAATCGATCAGGAACTTGAGTGGGGCCGGATAGCCGTGATTGTACTCCGGCGTGACAATGATGAAAGCATCGGCATCGCCCAGACGCCGCCGAAAACCCGCCAGAGCCGGATGATCGCTCCCACCGTGACGAGGCGGCAAGTCCAGTTCCGCCGGGTCGATCAAATCCAGGCTGAAATCGTTCCGTCTCCAGATCTCGTTGGCGGTCCAGTTCGCGACCGTGTCGCAGAAGCGGCCTTCCCGGGTGCTGCCGTAGATCAGCGCGACCTTGATCGGGGTGTTCATCCTTTATCTCTCCATGATTGCCAATGGGGAGACCCGTTGATAAAACCTCAAGTATAGTTGAGGTCAAGGGGGTTTTCGATGGTGAGGGTCACGCCCGAGACATTCCACCGCGAGCTCACGGTGGGCGAGGTGGCAGCCCGCAGCGGCGTGGCCGTGTCCACGCTCCACTTCTACGAAGCCAAGGGGCTGATCTGCAGTCATCGCAGTGAGGGCAAGCAGCGCCGCTACCCGCGCGAGGTGCTGCGCCGGGTGGCGATCATCAAGGTGGCGCAGCGAACCGGCATTCCGCTGGCGGAGATCCGCGAGGCACTCTCCACTCTGCCGGAGGGCCGCACGCCGACAGCGGCCGACTGGAGCCGCTTGTAGGCGCAGTGGAAGGCGGAGCTGGATGAGCGGATTGCGCGGCTCACGCGCTTACGGGATCAACTGACTGACTGCATCGGCTGTGGCTGCCTCTCGACCGCGGCATGCCCCTTGCGCAATCCCTACGACGAACTCTCGGAGCAAGGCTCGGGACCACGCCTGCTCGATCCAGGCTGATAACGACATTCTGATCGGAAGGTGTAGGGATGAGCAGTCTGGACTTCAAACAGTTTCGCGCTCGGCGGACCGCGCGCCGGATCGACGAATTGCGGCAGGAAGGCAAGAAGATCGCGGTCTTCGGATTGAAGAGATTGACCACGAAGCCATCCCGGAAAGCGCGGTGCAGCGGCTCAGCGGGCGCCACAGGCAGGTTGCGATCTGGGTCCTTGGCCATCGAGGTGCGGATGCCCATCCAGATCAGATAGGCAGCGTCGAGATACTCGATGACCGTGAAGGAGAGCGCCGACGACACGACAAGGGCTGAACGTCCGGCCGTCGCCGCGCCTGGAGGTGAACACGGCCGAAATGGCGATCACGGCCGCCGTGCAGGGCCACGGGCTGACGCGGGTGCTGTCCTACATGGTCGCACCTGAGCTGGCTGCGGGCCGGCTGAAGATCGTGCTGGCGGAGTACGAGCCCGCCTCGGTGCCGATCCACCTCGTGCACCGGGAGGGACGGCGAGCCTCAGTCCGGGTGCGGGCCTTCGTCGAGTTGGCGGCCCAGCGCCTGCGGGCGGACGGTTCGATCAACTGAACGCCCCGAAAACGCCAGGGCGGTCCGGCGTGCGCGAGGCGTTGCGGCAGGAGGGATAGTGCCTCGGGTAAGGATGCCGAGCCGATCCGGTGTGCCGGCACACCGGACATCCACAAGTTCATGCTTGTGTCCAAGAGTGTGTGGGCCCTGCTGGATCGAGGGCGATGTTGCAACGCCAGACGGACTCGCGGCGTCCACGCCGTTTGCCCTCGACATTGCCAAAGTGATCGCGTCATTGCGTGCAGCGGACACCCATGGTCGCCGCTTCGACGGACGGAGCAGGGGCGGCAACCTTACCGATCACGATCACTGGATGGAAGTCCGGCGTTCGGTAGTAAACGCCACCAGACTAGAGCCGGGCTTTCTGCTAGCTTCCGGCTCCATTTCTGGAATGGGCAACTGTGGGCATCGCAGAGGAACTGATACGGAAGCGCACTGAGTTGATTGGTGATATGGAGCAGCTGGCTCTCAGGATCGAGACGATCAAGAAGCAAGTCGCTGCCATGGATCAGGTGATCGCGATCTACGACCCCGCGCATCAAGCCTCATCATTAGTGAAGGCAAATCAAAAGCTCGCTAGGCGCCGTGGACAAAGGTTGCTGGGCAAGCCGGCTCGCTGAGTGGCAGATCCGTCAAACGCGGTTGTTGACAGGGACGTGATGTTGTGGATGGCTTGAAGCCTTACGTGAGGATTGCCGATGACCTTTGAGATCTGGTTCGCCTTCGTGGCCGCGTCGATAGCCTTGGTGTTGATACCGGGG
This sequence comes from Microvirga sp. 3-52, assembly GCF_018383585.1. Taxonomy (GTDB): domain Bacteria; phylum Pseudomonadota; class Alphaproteobacteria; order Rhizobiales; family Beijerinckiaceae; genus Microvirga. The sequence goes on along the minus strand of NZ_JAHAMK010000059.1, from coordinate 1,400 downwards.
CCGACGGTGCTGTTGGTTGTGTCCTACGCGCTCGGCCAAGGGTGGCGGGCGGCCTTGCCGATGGCGGTGGGTGTCGCGCTGGGCGACTTCACTGCCATGTCCTTGTCGGTGCTGGGGATCGGCGCGTTGCTCATGGCGTCAGCGACCGTGTTCACCGCCGTGAAGTGGATCGGCGCGGCCTACCTTGTTTATCTCGGCGTCAAGCTGTTCCGCGCCGGCGGCACTCTGAGCGCCGAGCCGAAGACTGACGCCTCAACCGCTCTGCGCATGGGGGCGCATGCTTGGCTCGTCACCAGCCTCAATCCGAAGGGCATCCTGTTCTTCGTGGCCTTCTTCCCCCAGTTCATCGATCCGCATCTCACGTTCTGGCCGCAGGTTCTCGTCCTACAGGCTACCTTCCTGGTCATCGCGTTCTCCAACGCGCTCGCCTACGCCTTCTTCGCCAGCCGCGCCCGTGGCTTGGTGCGCAACGAGCGGGTCATCGGAGCGATCAACAAGGCCGGCGGTTCGATGCTGATCAGCGCAGGCGTGGCTTCGGTCGCAATCCGCTCGGGCAACTGAGAACTTCGGCGTCTGATTTACGAGCGGCTCGTCGATTCGGCATTCGGTAGCAAAACCACCAGACATAATTGAGCCCATCCGGTAGCTTCCGGCTCCATTTCTGGAGCGGGGCAACGTGAGCGTTGAAGAGGAACTGAAAAGGAAACGTGCCGAGCTGCTTGGCGAAGTCGATGAGTTCGTACTCGGGATCGAGACCATCAAGAAGCAGGTCTCTGCCATCGATCAGGTGATCGCAATCTAAGACCCGGTACATGCGCAGAGCCCGCCTTCCAGGATGGGGTACAAGCAAGCCAGACAAGCGATCCCGCTCCCGCCCGAACTCAAACGGCTCAACAAGACCCAGGCAATCCTCGAGGCATTGCGCGAGGCCAGGGAGCCATTGTCATCGGCCGATTGCACGAGCCGGATTGCCGTCAAGTACGGGGTGGCGGCCGATGACCCGGCGCTGGCCCGTTTCGCCACCCACGTCTCGGCTGGCCTGAACTCGCTGGTGAAGCGCAAGCGCGTTCGGCAGGTCGGAACGATCGATGGGCGCAAGAATCCGGCATACGGTAGCAACGACGACCTAGAAAAAGGTAAGTGCCTAGACAAATAAAGAAATTCCACGTTTGGGATCATGAAATGTCCGGAGCCGCCTGGCGAAGGAGCGGTTCCAGCGATGCCAATCGTGGGAGCGGCCACTTCGGCAGGTTAAAGCGCTTTTGATCTGGACTTGAATCCATTCGGGTGGGCTGTGCGTTGACAGGCATATGGCCCGGGAGGCAAGCCATGCCCCAGCCCTATTCCGCTGATCTGCGTGCGCGTGTTCTGGTCGCCGGTGCGCGCGGCGACCTTCCTCA